>NZ_LMUE01000007.1 GCF_009766065.1 Dyella sp. S184
GTTTCGCCATTCGCGAAGGCGGCCGCACCGTCGGCGCCGGCGTCGTGGCCAAGGTCATCAAGTAAGCAACTTTGTGAGAAGTCCGGCAGGATGCCGGTCTGATCTTTGCCATCAGGGAGGATGGCTGAAATAATCGTCACGGGGCGAGCGGATTAAAGCCGCTCGCCGTCGTGTTTCAAGTTCAAGCCATGTACGCCAGTAGCTCAATTGGCAGAGCAGCGGTCTCCAAAACCGCAGGTTGGGGGTTCAAGTCCCTCCTGGCGTGCCACTCCCGAGGATCGATGACGGGTGACGATGGCAACGCCGACCCCAGGGTCCGGCATGCTGCTGACACCTGATCACTGTGCATGAATACCAAGGTAGAACAGCCCAAGGGCACGAGCGCCGCCGACATCGCCAAGCTGGTACTGGCTCTGCTGGTGCTGGTTGCCGGTATTGTCGCCTATTCCTGGTTCGGGCGGGACGGCAGCATTTCCGCGTCGGTGCGCCTGCTGGGCGTGCTGGCTGCGCTGGTGATCGCATTGGCGATCGCCGCGTTCACCGCGTTGGGGCGCCGGGTGCGGAACTTCATCGCCGAGTCGCAGTTCGAAATGCGCAAGGTGGTCTGGCCGACGCGTGACGAGACGATCAAGACGACCGGCATCATCATCGTGGTGGTGATCATCCTGTCGCTGCTGCTGGGTCTGATCGACCTGATCCTGAAGTCGGTCATTCTCGACTGGCTGCTGAAGTTGGGTACCTGAGGTGGTGAGCATGAGCAAGCGTTGGTATGTGGTGCACGCCTATTCGGGTTTCGAGAACCAGGTGAAACGTTCCCTCGAGGAGCGCATCAAGCGCGCCGAGATGGAGGAAAGGTTCGGCGAAGTGCTGGTGCCGACCGAGGAAGTGATCGAGATGCGCGGCGGCCAGAAGCGTCGCAGCGATCGCAAGTTCTTCCCCGGTTACGTGCTGGTGCAGATCGAGACGAACACCGAGGGCAAGGCGCCGCGGATCGATGACGAGTGCTGGCATCT
The DNA here is from genome assembly GCF_009766065.1 of Dyella sp. S184. Lineage (GTDB taxonomy): Bacteria > Pseudomonadota > Gammaproteobacteria > Xanthomonadales > Rhodanobacteraceae > Rhodanobacter. Next base: position 1,014 of record NZ_LMUE01000007.1, read on the forward strand.
GATCAAGGAAACCCCGAAGGTGATGGGTTTCATCGGTGGTACCGCCGATCGCCCTCTGCCGATCAAGGACAGCGAAGCCGAGGCCATACTCAGCCGCGTGCGCGAGGGTGTCGAGAAGCCGAAGCCGAAGGTGCTGTTCGAGCCGGGCGAGATGGTTCGGGTCACCGAAGGCCCGTTCAACGATTTCAATGGTGTGGTCGAGGAAGTCAACTACGAGAAGAGTCGCCTGCGCGTCGCGGTGCTGATCTTCGGTCGTTCGACCCCGGTCGAGCTGGAGTTTGGCCAGGTCGAGAAAGCCTGATCCGGTCAGTTTCTGTCATCTTGGCACGGGGCTTGCTGAAAGCCTGACCAATCTCTATACTGCGCGGTTCACGCTGGATCTTTTCTGATCCGGCGTGCCTGCGTTTCAGGTTCTGCATGAGGCAGCTCCTTCCTTCCATCCACGGATCGGTGAACAGCGAGGAGCCGCAAGGCGCCTGGACTCGCAAGGAAAAATCCAATGGCAAAGAAAGTTGTCGGTTACATCAAGCTGCAGGTCAAGGCCGGTCAGGCCAATCCGTCCCCGCCGGTGGGCCCTGCCCTCGGTCAGCGCGGTCTGAACATCATGGAGTTCTGCAAGGCGTTCAATGCCGCCACGCAGAAGCTGGAGCCGGGCCTGCCGATTCCGTGCATCATCACCGCGTACTCCGATCGCAGCTTCACTTTCATCACCAAGACCCCGCCCGCCACGATCCTGCTGAAGAAGATCACCGGTGTGGCCAAGGGTTCGCCCAAGCCGAATACCGACAAGGTCGGCAAGGTCACCCGTGCTCAGCTTGAGAATGTTGCCAAGCAGAAAGAGCCGGATCTGACGGCGGCGGATCTGGACGCGGCGGTGCGCACCATTGCTGGTAGCGCGCGCAGCATGGGCCTGGTAGTGGAGGGTTAAGACATGGCAAAGCTCACGAAGCGTATGAAGTCGGCTACGGCCGCAGTGCAGCCGGGCAAGTTCTATGGCCTGGAAGAGGCCCTGAAGATCGTCAAGGACAACGCCACGGCGAAGTTCGCCGAGTCGGTGGACGTGTCCGTGCGTCTGGGCATCGATGCGAAGAAGTCCGACCAGGGTGTGCGTGGCTCATCGCTGCTGCCGCACGGCACCGGCAAGACCATCAAGGTCGCCGTGTTCTGCCCGCCGGGCGAGAAGGCCGAGGCTGCCAAGGCCGCCGGTGCTGACGCCGTCGGCATGGACGACCTGGCCGAGCGCATGCAGGCCGGTGATCTCGACTTCGGTCGCGTGATCGCCACGCCGGATGCCATGCGCGTGGTCGGTAAGCTGGGCCAGCTGCTCGGCCCACGCGGCCTGATGCCGAACCCGAAGGATGGCTCGGTCACCGCCGACGTCGCCAACGCGGTCAAGAACGCCAAGGCTGGCCAGGTGAAGTTCCGCAACGACAAGGCGGGCATCATCCACGCCACCATCGGCAAGGCCAGCTTCGAGGCGTCCCAGCTCGCGGACAACCTCAATACGCTGATCGCCGACCTGCTGAAGGCCAAGCCGTCCACGGCGAAGGGTCAGTTTCTGCAGAAGGTTGCCCTGTCCAGCACGATGGGCGTCGGCGTCGCCGTCGATACCTCGTCGCTGAACATCGCGGCCAAGTAAGAATCAAGTCCTGCATCGGCGATTTCGTCGATGCAGGCAAGTTTTTGAAGGCAGCCCCGGCCCGTCAGGCCGGAGCAGCCGTCAAAGACCGCAGGCGCGATCAGCGCGCGATGACGACGGGCAGGAAGCTCGCACTGGCATGGAATCGCCGTCGTCGCCAGCGGGACCGCTTAATCGGGTTTCTTGCAAATCCGGCCTGCGCAGATGGTGCTGCCCGATCTGGAATTGTTCGATTGTTCTGGAAAGGCCAACACCCGGGACACCCAGTGTCCCCGACGTCAAGGATGGCGTCGCCCAGGACCGCAAGCGGCAGGAGCCGTGAGCGGAGTTCATTTGGAGGAGTGCAATGGCTCTAAATCTGTCTCAGAAGCATGAAGTAGTCGCCGAACTGGCAGAAATCGCCGCGAAGGCTCACTCCTTGATTGCTGTCGAGTATGCGGGCACCACGGTCGAACAGATGACCGCGATGCGCAAGAAGGCTCGTGAATCCAGTGTGTACTTGAAAGTTGTCAAGAACACGCTCGCTTCGCGCGCTGTAGTCGGTACCGAATTCGAGGTCGTCAAAGACGCCCTGGTCGGTCCGCTGCTGTACGCATTCTCGATGGAAGAACCCGGTGCTGCCGGGCGTCTGATCAAGGAATTCGCCAAGGGCAACGACAAGCTGAAGGCGCGCATCGTCTCGGTGGAAGGCAAGTTGCTGCCGGCTGAGCACGTCGAAGTGCTGGCCTCGCTGCCGACCCGCCAACAGGCGCTGGCCATGCTGGCCCGTTTGCTGGCCGAACCGGCTTCGATGTTTGCCCGCGCCGTCAAGGCTGTGGCCGACAAGCAGGGTGGTGGCGAAGTCGCCGCCGAAGCCCCGGCCGAAGTCGAGCCCGCCTAAGTTCGTCGTCTATCTAAACTGAATCCATTTCCAGAGGTAAATCAAATGTCCCTGTCCAACGAACAAATCGTTGAAGCCGTAGCCGCCAAGTCACTGATGGAAGTGATGGACCTGGTCAAGGCCATCGAAGAGAAGTTTGGCGTGTCCGCCGCTGCCCCGGTTGCCGCTGCTGGCCCGGCTGCTGCTGCCCCGGTTGCCGAAGCGCAGACCGAGTTCGACGTCATCCTGAAGAACGCCGGCGCCAAGAAGGTCGACGTGATCAAGGCTGTCCGCGCGATCACCGGCCTGGGCCTGAAGGAAGCCAAGGACCTCACCGAGGCCGGCGGCGTCCTGAAGGAAGCCGTTTCGAAGGAAGACGCCGAGAAGTTCAAGAAGGACCTCGAAGCTGCCGGCGCTACGGTCGAACTGAAGTAATTGGCGCCTTGCGCGTCGTCAGTTTGATCTAGCGTCAAGCGAGCCTGGGGGCGTGAGCCCCCGGGCTTTGCCTGCTTTAAGCGGGAATGGGGAATGGAGAATCGGGAATCGTCAGAAAGCACGTGCCTGCCGCTCTGAACGATTCCCGATTCTCGATTCCCAAATCTCCGATTTTTTTCATTCAGCCGGTGTGTGCACCACCGGCGTCACTGCGAACCGAGGCGCTACCGATCATGGCCTACTCGTTTACCGAGAAGAAACGCATCCGCAAGGATTTTGGCAAGCGTCCGCCCGTACTGGGCGTGCCGAACCTGCTGACCATCCAGACTGATTCCTACCGGGAGTTTCTGCAGGAGCATGTCGCGCCCAAACAGCGCGGCGAAAAGGGTTTGCATGCGGCACTGAAGTCGGTATTCCCGATCACCAGCTATTCGGGCAATGCCGCACTGGAATATGTCGACTACCGTCTCGGTGAGCCGGCGTTCGACGAGCGCGAATGCCGCAACCGCGGCATGACCTACGGTGCGCCGCTGCGTACCACGGTGCGCCTGGTCATTTATGACAAGGACAGCCCGGCCTCGAAGAAGGTGGTCAAGTACATCAAGGAGCAGGAGGTCTACATGGGCGAAATTCCGCTCATGACCGACACCGGCACCTTCATCATCAATGGCACCGAACGCGTGATCGTCTCGCAGCTGCATCGTTCGCCGGGCGTGTTCTTCGATCACGACCGCGGCAAGACGCACAGCTCGGGCAAACTGCTGTTCTCCGCCCGTGTGATTCCTTACCGTGGCTCGTGGCTCGACTTCGAGTTCGACCCGAAGGACGCGTTGTTCACCCGTATCGACCGTCGCCGCAAGTTGCCGGTGACGGTGCTGCTGCGCGCGCTCGGTTACAACAACGAGGAGATGCTGGGCATCTTCTTCGAGCACAACGTGTTCCACCTCGGCAAGAAGGGTGGCACCACGCTGGAGCTGGTTGCCGAGCGTCTGCGCGGCGAGACGCTGAGCTTCGACCTGGCGATTGGTGGCACGGTGCTGGTGGAAGCCGGCAAGCGCATCACCGCGCGTCACGTGCGCCAGCTGGCGGCCGAGAACATCACCGCGCTGGAAGTACCGGACGACTATCCGGTCGGCCGTATCGTGGCCACCGACATCGTCGATGCGAAGACCGGCGAGCTGCTGGCTTCGGCGAATGACGAGATCACCGCCGAGCAGCTGGAGAACTTCCGCAAGGCCGGTATCGAGACGGTGCCGACGCTGTACGTCAACGACCTGGATCGCGGCGCCTACATCTCGCACACCCTGCGCATCGACAACACCAAGACGCCGCTCGAGGCGCTGGTGGAAATCTATCGCATGATGCGTCCGGGCGAGCCGCCGACCAAGGATGCCGCGCAGAACCTGTTCTTCAACCTGTTCTTCACCTTCGACCGCTACGACCTTTCGGGCGTGGGCCGGATGAAGTTCAATCGCCGCGTGGGCCGCAAGGAAATCCTTGGTCCGGGCGTGCTGTATGACCACAAGTACTTCAGCGAGCGCAAGGAAGAGGAATCCCAGCGGCTGGTCAAGGAGCAGGGCGTAACGTCCGACATCCTCGACGTGCTGAAGGTACTGATCGACATCAAGAACGGTCATGGCACCGTCGACGACATCGATCACCTGGGCAACCGCCGCGTGCGTTCGGTCGGCGAAATGGCCGAGAACACGTTCCGCATCGGTCTGGTGCGCGTCGAGCGTGCGGTGCGTGAGCGCCTGTCGCTGGCCGAGGCCGATGGCCTGACCCCGCAGGACCTGATCAACGCCAAGCCGGTCGCGGCGGCGGTGAAGGAGTTCTTTGGCTCCTCGCAGCTGTCCCAGTTCATGGATCAGAACAACCCGCTGTCCGAAGTGACGCACAAGCGCCGCGTCTCCGCGCTTGGGCCAGGCGGCCTGACTCGCGAACGCGCCGGCTTCGAAGTGCGCGACGTGCATCCGACCCATTACGGTCGCGTCTGCACCATCGAAACGCCGGAAGGCCCGAACATCGGCCTGATCAACTCGCTGGCCGTGTATGCCCGCACCAACTCGTACGGCTTCCTCGAGACGCCGTACCGCAAGGTCGCGCACAGCAAGGTGACCGACAAGGTCGATTACCTGTCGGCGATCGAGGAAGGCGATCACGTGATCGCGCAGGCGAACTCGCCGCTGGACAAGCACGGCGGTTTCGTCGAGGACTTCGTGTCCTGCCGTTTCCGTGGTGAGTCCGAGCTGCGTCCGGCGGCCGAAGTCGACTACATGGACGTCTCGCCGATGCAGACCGTGTCGGTCGCTGCGGCGCTGGTGCCATTCCTCGAGCACGACGATGCGAACCGCGCCCTGATGGGTGCGAACATGCAGCGTCAGGCCGTGCCGACCCTGCGTTCGCAGACTCCGCTGGTGGGTACCGGTATCGAGCGCGCGGTGGCGCGTGACTCCGGCGTCATCGTCTCCGCCAAGCGTGGCGGCGTGATCGACCAGGTCGATGCGGCGCGTATCGTGGTGCGCGTCAATGAAGTGGAAGTCGGCGACAACGATGCCGGCGTCGATATCTACACGCTGACCAAGTACACCCGCTCCAACCAGAACACCAACCTCAACCAGCGTCCGCTGGTGAACGTCGGTGACGTGGTGGCGAAGGGCGACACGCTGGCCGACGGTTCGTCGACCGATCTGGGCGAGCTCGCGCTCGGCCAGAACATGCTGATCGCGTTCATGCCGTGGAACGGCTACAACTTCGAAGACTCGATCCTGCTCTCCGAGCGCGTCGTGCAAGAAGACCGCTACACCTCGATCCACATCGAGGAGCTGTCCTGCATCGCGCGCGACACCAAGCTGGGCGCCGAGGAAATCACCGCCGACATCCCGAACGTGGGCGAGCAGGCGCTGGCGCGTCTGGACGAGTCCGGCATCGTGTACATCGGTGCGGAAGTGAAGGCCGGCGACATCATGGTCGGCAAGGTCACGCCGAAGGGCGAGAGCCAGCTCACGCCGGAAGAAAAGCTGCTGCGCGCGATCTTCGGTGAGAAGGCGTCCGATGTTAAGGACAGCTCGCTGCGCGTGCCGCCGGGTATGGACGGCACCGTCATCGACGTGCAGGTGTTCACCCGCGACGGCATCGAGAAGGACAAGCGCGCCAAGCAGATCGAGGAAACCGAGGTCAAGCGGATCCGCAAGGATCTGGACGACCAGTTCCGCATCCTCGAAGGCGCGATCTACAGCCGCATGCGCACCCAGCTGCTCGGCAAGTCCGCGATGAGCGGTCCGGGCGGCCTGAAGCGTGGCACCGAGATCACCGATGCCTACCTCGACGGCCTGAAGAAGGACGACTGGTTCAAGATCAACGTCAAGGACGAGGAAGTCACCGAGTTCCTCGAGCGCGCGGCCGATCAGGTCAAGCGTCACAAGGAGGAGTTCGACAAGCGCTTCAAGGAGAAGCAGGGCAAGATCACCCAGGGCGACGATCTGGCACCGGGCGTGCTGAAGATGGTCAAGGTGTTCCTGGCCGTGAAGCGCCGCATCCAGCCGGGCGACAAGATGGCTGGTCGTCACGGCAACAAGGGCGTGGTCTCGAACGTGGTGCCGGTGGAAGACATGCCGTACTCCGCTGACGGCGTGCCGGTCGACATCGTGCTGAACCCGCTGGGCGTGCCTTCGCGTATGAACATCGGCCAGATTCTGGAAGTCCATCTGGGCTGGGCCGCCAAGGGCCTGGGCAAGAAGATCCAGAAGATGCTCGAGGCGCAGGAGAAGGTCGCCAAGATCCGCGAGTTCCTCGACCAGATCTACAACAGCCATGTGGCTGGTGCCGTGCAGTACGTCGACCTGAAGTCGCTTACCGACAAGGAAATCTTCACGCTCGCGACCAATCTGCAGGAAGGCGTGCCGATGGCGACGCCGGTGTTCGACGGTGCGGAAGAGACCGAGATCAAGGCGATGCTGAAGCTGGCGGATCTGCCCGAGTCGGGTCAGACCATGCTGTATGACGGTCGCACCGGCGAGGCGTTTGATCGCCCGGTCACCGTGGGCTACATGCACTACCTCAAGCTCAACCATCTGGTCGACGACAAGATGCATGCGCGTTCCACCGGTCCGTACTCGCTGGTCACCCAGCAGCCGTTGGGCGGCAAGGCGCAGTTCGGTGGCCAGCGCTTCGGTGAGATGGAAGTGTGGGCGCTGGAAGCCTACGGCGCGGCTTACACCTTGCAGGAAATGCTGACGGTGAAGTCCGATGACGTGCAGGGCCGCAACCAGATGTACAAGAACATTGTCGACGGTAACCACGAGATGTCGGCCGGTATGCCGGAATCCTTCAACGTGTTGGTGAAGGAAATCCGTTCGCTCGCCATCGACATCGATCTGGAAGAGATCAAGTGACCCGCCCGGTTCCAGGAGATTTCGCATGAAAGACTTGCTCAATCTGTTCAACCAGCAACGCGCGACGCCGGATTTCGACGCGATCAAGATCGCGCTGGCCTCGCCGGAGCTGATCCGTTCGTGGTCGTACGGCGAAGTGAAGAAGCCGGAAACCATCAACTACCGTACCTTCAAGCCGGAGCGTGACGGCCTGTTCTGCGCCGCTATCTTCGGACCAGTGAAGGACTACGAGTGCCTGTGCGGCAAGTACAAGCGCATGAAGCATCGTGGCGTGGTCTGCGAGAAGTGCGGCACGGAAGTGACGCTGGCCAAGGTGCGTCGTGAGCGCATGGGCCACATCGAGCTGGCCAGCCCGACCGCGCACATCTGGTTCCTCAAGTCGTTGCCGTCGCGCATCGGCCTGATGCTGGACATGACGCTGCGTGACATCGAGCGCATCCTGTACTTCGAAGCCTTCGTGGTGATCGATCCGGGCATGACCGCGCTCGAGCGTGGCCAGCTGCTCAGCGAAGACCAGTATCTGGAAGCGACCGAAGAGCACGGCGACGAGTTCGATGCCCGCATGGGTGCCGAGGCCGTCTTCCACCTGCTGAAGTCGCTCGACCTGCCGGGCGAAGTCATTCGCCTGAAGGAAGAGATCACCTCGACCAACTCCGAGACCAAGCTGAAGCGCCTCACCAAGCGCGTGAAGCTGATCGAGGCGTTCCTGGAATCCGGCAACAAGCCGGAGTGGATGGTGTTGACCGTTCTTCCCGTGCTGCCGCCGGACCTGCGTCCGCTGGTGCCGCTGGACGGTGGCCGTTTCGCCACCTCCGATCTGAATGATCTGTACCGTCGCGTGATCAACCGCAACAACCGTCTGAAGCGTCTGCTCGAGCTCAATGCGCCCGACATCATCGTGCGCAACGAGAAGCGCATGCTGCAGGAATCGGTCGATGCGCTGCTCGACAACGGCCGTCGCGGCCGTGCCATCACCGGTACCAACAAGCGCGCGCTGAAGTCGCTCGCGGACATGATCAAGGGCAAGCAGGGCCGCTTCCGCCAGAACCTGCTCGGCAAGCGCGTGGATTACTCCGGTCGTTCGGTGATCGTGGTCGGCCCGACCCTGCGTCTGCACCAGTGCGGTTTGCCGAAGAAGATGGCGCTTGAGCTGTTCAAGCCGTTCATCTTCGCCAAGCTGCAGGCGCGTGGCGAAGCCACCACCATCAAGGCGGCGAAGAAGCTGGTCGAGCGCGAAGAGGCCCAGGTGTGGGACATCCTCGAAGAGGTGATCCGCGAGCATCCGGTGCTGCTTAACCGTGCGCCGACCCTGCATCGTCTCGGCATCCAGGCGTTCGAGCCGAAGCTGATTGAAGGCAAGGCGATCCAGCTGCATCCGCTCGTCTGTACGGCATTCAACGCCGACTTCGACGGCGATCAGATGGCCGTCCATGTGCCGCTGTCGATCGAGGCGCAGCTCGAAGCGCGCACGCTGATGATGTCGTCCAACAACATCCTCAGCCCGGCCAACGGCGAGCCGATCATCGTGCCGACCCAGGACGTGGTGCTGGGTCTGTATTACATGACCCGCGAGCTGATCAACGTCAAGGGCACCGGCATGGTGTTCTCCGGCATCGCCGAAGTTCGTCGCGCCTACGACAACCGTGCGGTCGAACTGCACGCCCAGGTCAAGGTGCGTCTGAAGCTGGTGCACGTTGCCGAGGACGGGACCCGTACGCACGAAACCAAGATCGTCGATACCACCGTGGGTCGTGCGCTGCTGGCGGAAATCCTGCCGGAAGGCCTGCCGTTCGAGCTGGCCAACACCGAGCTGACCAAGAAGAATATCTCGCGCCTGATCAACTCCAGCTACCGTTTGCTGGGCTTGAAAGAGACCGTGGTGTTCGCCGACAAGCTGATGTACACCGGCTTCCGTTTTGCGACGCGTGCCGGTATCTCGATCGGCATCGATGACATGCTGATCCCGGCCGAGAAAAAACCCATTCTCGAAGAGTCCGAGAAGGAAGTCGTCGAGATCCAGCAGCAGTACCAGTCGGGTCTGGTCACCGCCGGCGAGCGCTACAACAAGGTGGTCGACATCTGGTCGCGTACCAGCGAACTGGTGGCGAAAGCCATGATCGACGGCATCGGCACCGAGAAGGTGATGAATGCCGACGGCAAGATGGTCAACCAGAAGTCGATGAACTCGCTGTACATCATGGCCGACTCCGGTGCCCGTGGTTCGGTGGCGCAGATTCGTCAGCTGGCCGGTATGCGCGGCCTGATGGCGCGTCCGGATGGCTCGATCATCGAGACCCCGATCAAGGCCAACTTCCGCGAAGGCCTGAACGTGCTGCAGTACTTCAACTCCACCCACGGTGCTCGCAAGGGCCTGGCGGATACGGCGTTGAAGACGGCTAACTCCGGTTACCTGACCCGTCGTCTGGTCGACGTGGCGCAGGACGTGGTCATCACCATGGATGACTGCGGCACCGAGGAAGGCGTCATCATGCAGCCGATCGTCGAAGGCGGCGATGTGGTCGAGCCGTTGCGCGAGCGCGTGCTGGGCCGCGTGGTGGTCGAGGACGTCTACGCTCCTGGCGACGACGACCAGCCGATCGTCACCCGCGACACATTGCTCAATGAGGCACTCGTCGAGAAGCTCGACAAGGCCGGCGTGCAGATCCTCAAGGTACGTTCGCCGATCACCTGCGTCGCCGAACACGGCGTGTGCAAGCTCTGCTATGGCCGCGATCTGGCCCGTGGCCACCTGGTCAACATGGGCGAGGCCGTGGGTGTGGTCGCCGCGCAGTCGATCGGTGAGCCGGGTACCCAGCTGACCATGCGTACGTTCCACATCGGTGGTGCGGCTTCGCGTGCGGCAGCCGTGGACAACGTGACGGTGAAGACCACTGGCTCGCTGAAGTTCAACAACCTGAAGTCGGTACAGCACAAGCAGGGTCACCTGGTTGCGGTGTCGCGTTCGGGCGAAGTCAGCGTGATCGATACCAACGGTCGCGAGCGTGAGCGCTACAAGGTGCCGTACGGCGCCAACATCTCGGTCAAGGATGGCGCGCCGGTCAAGCCGGGCCAGACGGTTGCCAGCTGGGATCCGCATACCCACCCGATCGTCACTGAAGTGGCCGGTGTGGTGCGTTTCATCGACTTCCTCGATGGCGTCACCGTGCAGAGCCAGACCGATGACCTGACCGGCCTGGAGTCGGCGGTGGTCACCGATCCGAAGCGTCGCGGTACGCAGGCGAAGGACCTGCGCCCGATCGTGCGCCTGGAAGACAGCAAGGGCCGCGAGCTCAAGTTGCCGGGCACCGACATCGCTGCGCAGTACTTCCTGCCGGCCGGTGCGATCGTGTCGATCCAGAACGGTGCCGAAGTGGGCGTGGGCGACGTGGTTGCCCGTATCCCGCAGGAAACCTCGAAGACCCGCGACATCACCGGTGGTCTGCCGCGCGTGGCCGACTTGTTCGAAGCACGCAAGCCGAAGGAGCCGGCGATCCTCGCCGAGCGCTCCGGCATCATCAGCTTCGGCAAGGACACCAAGGGCAAGCAGCGCCTGATCATCAAGGACGTCGACGGCAACGAGCACGAAGAGCTGATTCCGAAGTGGCGCCAGGTCATCGTGTTTGAAGGTGAGCATGTGGAGAAGGGCGAAACCGTCGTCGACGGCGAGCCGAGCCCGCATGACATCCTGCGCCTGCTGGGCGTGGAGCCGCTGGCCTCGTACCTGGTCAAGGAAATCCAGGACGTGTATCGCCTGCAGGGCGTGAAGATCAACGACAAGCACATCGAAGCGATCATTCGCCAGATGCTGCGCAAGGTCGAGATCGTCGAGCCGGGTGAAAGCCATTATCTGCGTGGTGAGCAGATCGAGCGCGTGCGCATCAATCGCGAGAATGCTCGCGCGATCGCCAAGGGCGAGCGTCCGGCCGAATATCAGTCGATCCTGCTGGGCATCACCAAGGCGTCGCTGGCCACCGAGTCGTTCATTTCGGCGGCCTCGTTCCAGGAAACCACCCGCGTCCTTACCGAAGCGGCGGTTCGTGGTACGCGCGATACCTTGCGTGGCCTGAAGGAAAATGTTATTGTCGGCCGTCTTATTCCGGCAGGCACGGGTCTGGCGTACCACGCAGCGCGTCGTCGCCAGGGCGGTTTGTCCGCCTCGGATCTGGAGACTCTCTCCAGCTCTGCGCCTGCAGCCTCGTTTGCCGAGGCTCCGGCCGGTAGTGATAACGGTGTCGAGTAAGCCCGACCAGGGCTTCACTCGCTGACATACGAAATGAGGTGCATGGATGCACCTCGTGTTCGGGCCCAGGATGGCAGAGCGCTGGTTGCCTATGGCGGCCTGCTCATGTTAAATTCCCGCTTCTTGGCAGACCGAGCTTATTCGGGCTGCCTTTATGTTTTCAGGAACAGCTTCGCATGACGACAGTCAACCAATTGGTGCGCAAATCCCGCAGCCCCAAGACCTACAAGAGTGGGTCGCCGGCCTTGCAGAGCAGCCCGCAGCGTCGCGGCGTTTGCACGCGCGTTTACACGACCACCCCGAAAAAGCCGAACTCGGCGTTGCGCAAGGTTGCCAAGGTGCGCCTGACCAACGGTTTCGAGATCATCAGCTACATCGGTGGTGAAGGTCACAATCTGCAGGAGCACTCGGTGGTGCTGATCCGCGGCGGTCGCGTCAAGGATCTGCCCGGCGTGCGTTACCACACAGTGCGCGGCAGTCTCGACTGCGCTGGTGTCACCAAGCGTCGTCAATCGCGCTCGAAGTACGGCGCCAAGCGCCCGAAGAAGTAAAGGACTCGAAACATGTCGCGTAAAGGTTCACATCCCGCCCGTCTGATCCTCCCGGATCCCAAGCACGGCAGCCAGTTGATTGCCCGCTTCATCAACATGGTGATGAAGAGTGGCAAGAAGTCCGTTGCTGAAAGCATTGTCTACGGTGCGTTGCAGCATATCGGTGAAAAGAACGCCGAGCCGGTGGCTCTGGTCGAGAAGGCGCTGAACAACATCGCTCCGGCGGTCGAGGTCAAGTCGCGTCGTGTCGGTGGCGCCACCTATCAGGTGCCGGTCGAAGTGCGTCCGGGTCGCCGCATGGCGTTGGCGATGCGCTGGGTCATCGATGCTGCGCGCAAGCGTGGCGAGACGTCGATGCCGCGCAAGCTGGCTGCCGAGTTGCTCGAAGCTTCGGAAAGCCGTGGTGGTGCCGCCAAGAAGCGTGAAGAAACGCATCGCATGGCTGAAGCCAACAAGGCTTTCTCGCACTATCGCTGGTAAGCAACGTCCGCAGCGGGTGGGCTGAGTTCTCCGCCTGCCTGCTGCGAGCAACAAACTTTAGAGGTTATCCACGTGGCACGCACCACTCCCATCGACCGCTACCGTAACTTCGGCATCATGGCCCACATCGATGCCGGCAAGACCACGACCACGGAGCGCATCCTGTTCTACACCGGCGTCAGTCACAAGATTGGCGAGGTGCACGACGGTGCCGCAACGATGGACTGGATGGAGCAGGAACAGGAGCGTGGCATCACCATTACGTCGGCGGCAACGACGGCGTTCTGGAAAGGCATGGATGGCTCGCTGGAGCAGCATCGTTTCAACATCATCGATACCCCGGGACACGTCGACTTCACGATCGAAGTCGAGCGTTCGCTGCGCGTGCTCGATGGTGCGGTGTTCGTGCTGTGCGCGGTCGGTGGCGTGCAGCCGCAGTCCGAGACGGTGTGGCGCCAGGCCAACAAGTACAAGGTGCCGCGTCTTGCGTTCGTCAACAAGATGGACCGCACCGGTGCCAATTTTGACAAGGTCGTAGCCCAGCTGAAGGCGCGCCTCGGTGCGCATCCGGTGCCGATGCAGGTGCCGATCGGCGCCGAAGACGGCTTCGAGGGCGTGGTCGACCTGCTCAAGATGAAGGCGATTGTCTGGGACATGGAATCCCAGGGCATGAAGTTCGAATACCGGGACATTCCGGCGAACCTGGCCGGGCAAGCCGCCGAAGCGCACGCCTTCATGGTGGAGTCCGCTGCCGAGGCCACCGAAGACTTCATGAACAAGTACCTCGAAGAGGGTGACCTCAGCGAGGGCGAGATCATTGCGGGCCTTCGTCAGCGCACGCTGGCCAACGAGATTATTCCGGTCTACTGCGGTACCGCGTTCAAGAACAAGGGCGTCCAGGCGATGCTCGACGCGGTGGTGCAGTTGCTGCCGTCGCCGTCCGATCGTCCGCCGGTCGCGGGTATCGACGAAGACGACAACGAAGCCACGCGCAAGGCTGAGGATTCGGCGCCGTTCTCCGCGCTCGCGTTCAAGATCATGACCGATCCGTTCGTCGGTTCGCTGACCTTCTTTCGCGTCTACTCTGGCACGCTGAAGTCCGGCGACGCCGTGTACAACCCGGTCAAGAGCAAGAAAGAGCGCATCGGCCGCATCCTGCAGATGCACGCGAACGAGCGTCAGGAACTGAAGGAAGTCTGCGCAGGCGACATCGCTGCTGCGGTCGGCCTGAAGGACGTGACGACCGGCGACACGCTGTGCGCGCAGGATCACATCATCACCCTGGAGCGCATGACGTTCCCGGAGCCGGTGATCTCGATGGCGGTCGAGCCGAAGACCAAGTCCGACCAGGAAAAGATGGGTGTTGCCCTGGGCCGTCTGGCCTCGGAAGATCCGTCGTTCCGCGTGCGCACGGACGAAGAGTCGGGCCAGACGATCATCTCGGGCATGGGCGAGCTTCACCTGGACATCCTGGTGGACCGCATGCGCCGCGAGTTCAACGTCGAGGCCAATGTCGGCAAGCCGCAGGTGGCTTACCGCGAGACGATCCGTTCGTCGGACGTCAAGTCGGATTACAAGCACGCCAAGCAATCCGGTGGTAAGGGTCAGTACGGTCACGTCGTGATCGAGCTGTCCCCGATGACCGAGGCCGACCGTGCCGATCCGAACGTCAAGAATGATTTCCTGTTCATCAACGACATCACCGGTGGCGTGATTCCGAAGGAATTCATCCCGTCGGTCGAAAAGGGTCTGCGCGAGACCATCACCAGCGGTCCGCTGGCCGGCTTCCCGGTCGTGGGCGTGAAGGTGAAGCTCGTATTCGGCTCCTATCACGACGTCGACTCGTCCGAAATGGCGTTCAAGCTCGCCGCATCGATGGCGTTCAAGCAGGGCTTCGCGAAGGCGTCGCCGGTGTTGCTCGAGCCGATCATGAAGATCGAAGTGGTGACGCCGGAAGAGTACGTCGGTGACGTCATGGGCGACATGAGTCGCCGTCGTGGCCTGCTTCAGGGTCAGGACGACACGCCGTCGGGCAAGACGATCGATGCAATGGTTCCGCTGGGTGAAATGTTCGGCTACGCGACGACGATTCGTTCGCTGACCCAGGGTCGTGCCACTTTCACGATGGAATTCGACCATTACGCCGAAGCGCCGAACAACATCGCCGAGCAGGTCATGAAGAAGGCCTGATAAGGCCGACTTTCCCATGCTTAATTAGTGCGATCGTCCCTGATCGCGAAGATCAAAAGGCGGCCTTCCATGGCCGCACTAATTAACAAGTTCTTTTTATAGAGGTTCAGAGTCATGGCAAAGGGTAAATTCGAACGCACCAAGCCGCACGTCAACGTCGGCACGATTGGTCACGTGGA
>NZ_LMUE01000008.1 GCF_009766065.1 Dyella sp. S184
AATGTTCATGCTCTTGATGGCTAACGCTGGAGTTAAGCGGCGCCGGAGGCGTCCGCCTTGAACGAGTTGTTAGCCGTGCTACAGCGCACGGGAAACTAATGCTTGAATGCCTTCGAAGTACTGTGGCCGAACGAACTCAGAGCGCTCGTTGACCTTGTAATCCCCATCTCCTGAAAGTGTCAGTTCTCCATCACGGACTCGCGACAAGATTTGACCGCCGGTAAGTAGATACCCAGTGGATGAGCTCTTATGAAGAAAGACACAGAGCCATCTGCTGTTGGAGCTGCTAAGGCGATCTAGCTGATTCTTGGTGAGCCCCCAAAAACCTGGTGTGTTGGAGCTGCCTTTGACGTAAAGGACCGTGGCTTGGGGTGCAGTTGAGATCTCGAGCAAATGATTGGATGTGCGCGTGCCGCCGCGCCACATCGAAACGCCCAAGTCGCGAAGCGCAAGCTCTGTAGCAAGTGACTTGCGGAAGGTAGCAACGAGGTCCATGGGTCATGGTTCCTGACGGCTAACGCTGGAGTTAAGCGGCGGCGAAGCCGTCCGCCTTGAACGAGTTGTTAGCGCGCTGGCTGAGCAGGTGCCTCGGAGCCAGCAGCTTTGAGATCTTGTAAGCCCGACTGTAGATCGCTTTGGCGAATGAGTAACGCACGAACACCATAGCCGTCACCGAAATCTTTCAGGTAGCGCACCAGGTCGATGGCGTTCGAATCGTTAATGCCATACAAAGCGATGTTGGCAGCTCCTTTAGTGATTGGTGAAACCACAAAGGAAAGCTCGTTTACGTTGATCTTTGTTAGCACAACTTTGTAGACGGCGAGGTTGCCTTTTGAATCATGGTCGCG
Source organism: Dyella sp. S184 (assembly GCF_009766065.1). Lineage (GTDB taxonomy): Bacteria > Pseudomonadota > Gammaproteobacteria > Xanthomonadales > Rhodanobacteraceae > Rhodanobacter. The sequence continues at coordinate 849 of NZ_LMUE01000008.1, forward strand.
GACAACCAAGCGCCCTTGCCCAACACTATTCAGCTCTAGGCGAAGCACTGCACCCCACGCGTCCGGGCCAACCCAAACACCGGCCAATTGCACTTTTGTTCGAGGTGGCGGCGGCTTGATGGCCAGCGCGCCCATGCTCACAAGCAGCAATGCGACTCCTATCAACGGCGCAAGTAAGCGTCTAGATTTCACGACCATCCCTGTAAGCGCTAACGCTGGAATTGAGCGGCGGCGTAGCCGTCCGCCTCGAATGAATTGTTAGCCATGTGGCTGCC
>NZ_LMUE01000009.1:0-847 GCF_009766065.1 Dyella sp. S184
TTGCGGTTGGCGATCGGCGTGCCGATGCAGATGTCGCTCTGGCCCGAGTAGCGCGCCAGCAGCACGCTGAACGCCGCGTACAACGTCATGAACAACGTACTTTGCGTCTGGCGACCGAGCGCCTGCAGGTCTGATATCTGTGTGGCCGGCAGCATGAACGACAGCATCGCACCACGATGGCTCAGCCGTGCAGGCCGTGGCCGATCGGTCGGCAGCGTCAACAGGCTCGGACAACCCGCCAAACGCTGTTTCCAGTAGCTCAGCTGCGGCGCCAGCACATCCTCATTCAACCACTGCCGCTGCCATTGCGCGAAATCCGCGTACTGAATCGGCAAATCGGGCAGCGGCGACGGCAGGCCCTGCATGAAGGCGCGGTAGAACGCGGCCAGTTCGCGCATCACGACGCCCACGGACCAGCCGTCGGAGACGATATGGTGCATGGTCAGGAACAGGACATGCTCGTCCTCGGCAAGCCGCAGCAGGTCGAAGCGGATCAGCGGATCCACTGCCAGATCGAACGGTCTGGCCAGATCTTCCCGCAGATACACGCGCAGTTGCGCCTCGCGTTCGGCCGCCGGCAAATGCCCCAGGTCGACGATGTCCAGCGGCAGCGTCAACGTCGGCGCGATCACCTGCACCGGCGCGTCATCCACCATGACGAAGGTGGTGCGCAAGGCTTCATGGCGACGCACGATCTCGTTCAGCGCACGCGTCAGCGCGTCGACCTCAAGATGACCGGTCAGGCGAATGGCCGACGGGATGTTGTAGATCGCGGCATGGCGCTCCAGCTGATCGAGGAACCACAGGCGCGACTGGGCAAACGACAGCGGCAACCGTCCATGGCGGT
>NZ_LMUE01000009.1:857-3174 GCF_009766065.1 Dyella sp. S184
CGCCACATCGAGCCGGCCGGTCAGGCGAGTGGCCGACGGCATGTTGTAGAAGGTTTCGTTGAGCTCCAGCTGATCGAGGAACCACAGGCGCGACTGGGCAAACGACAGCGGCAACCGTCCATGGCGGTTTACCGGCACGATTCGCGCAGTAGCAGCGTGAGTAGCGGCCTCGGCCCCTGCGATCTTCAGCATCAGCGCGGCAATCGTCGGCGCCTCGAACAGGGCGCGTAGCGGCAACTCCACCTGCAACTCGCTGCGCCGCAGGCGCGAGACCAGCTGCGTCGCCAGCAACGAGTGGCCGCCCAGCGCGAAGAAGTCGTCATGGATGCCGACCCTGTCCAGCTTCAGCAACTCCATCCAGAGGCTGGCCATGATCTGTTCGGTGGGTGTGCGCGGCGCGACATACGCCGCCTCGCTGGGCGCCATGTCCGGGGCCGGCAACGCCTTGCGGTCGACCTTGCCGTTCGCCGTCAGCGGCAGCTGATCGAGCTCGACGAAGTAACTCGGCACCATGTACTCCGGCAAGGTCTGCAACAGGATCGTGCGCAGCTGCGACGCCTCCGGCACGCCCTGCCCGGCATGCGCCACCAGGTACGCCACCAGCCGCTGGTCGCCCACGCTGTCTTCCCGCGCCAGCACCACCACGTCGCGCACCGCCTCCTGTGCCGCCAGCGTCGATTCGATTTCGCCCAGCTCGATGCGCAGGCCGCGGATCTTCACCTGATGGTCGCTGCGCCCCAGATACTCGATCGTGCCGTCCGGCAGGTAACGCGCCAGATCGCCCGACCGGTACATCCGCGCACCCGGCGTGCCACTGAACGGGTTCGGGACGAAGGTCTGCGCGGTCAGCTCGGGCCGGTTGATGTAGCCGCGCGCCAGGCCGATGCCGGCGATATACAGATGGCCCACCACACCCACCGGCACCGGGTTGAATGCATCGTCCAGGATATGGATCTGGATGTTCGCAATCGGATGGCCAATCGGCACGCTGCCCAGTCCGCTGTCCCGGCGGCACGTCCATGCCGTCACGTCGACCGAGGCTTCGGTCGGACCGTACAGGTTATGCAGGGCCACGTGATCCCACTGCGCAAAGAAGCGCTCCTGCAACTCCAGCGGCAGCGCCTGACCACTGCATACCACCTGCCGCAGCGAAGCGCCCACCTCGGCCTTCGCTTCGTTGAGGAACACCTCCAGCATCGGCGGCACGAAATGCAGCGTGGTGATGCCCTGGGCATCGATCACGTCGGCCAGGTACGCCACGTCCTGATGGCCGCCGGGCCGGGCCACCACCAGCGTCGCCCCTTCGAGCAGCGGCCAGAAGAATTCCCACACCGAGACGTCGAAGCTGTAGGGCGTCTTCTGCAGGACCCGGTCGGCCGCGGTCAGCCGATACGCTTCCTGCATCCACTGCAGCCGGTTGACGATGCCACGATGCTCGATGCCGACGCCCTTGGGCTTGCCGGTCGAGCCGGAGGTGTAGATCACATACGCCAGATGGGCCGGCTGCGTCTGGTTTGCCAGGTTGCCGGCGGCATACGTGGCCAGTACCGACGCATCGCGGTCCAGGCAGAACACCGGCATGCCCGTCAACGTCGGCATGCGGTCTTGCAGATGCTGTTCGGTCAGGACAACAACCGGCTTGGCATCCTCCAGGATCATCGCCAGCCGCTCCGACGGGTAGCTCGGATCCAGCGGCACGTACGCACCGCCCGCTTTCAGGATGCCGTACAGCGCCACGATCATCGCCAGCGAACGTTCCGCGCACAGGCCCACCAGGGTGTCCGGACCCACGCCCAGGTGGCGCAGGTGCCGCGCCAGGCGATTGGCTTGCGCGTTCAGTTGCGCGTAGCTCAGCGACACGCCCTCGAAGATCACCGCCGTCTGCTCCGGCGTGCGCGCCACCTGTGCCTCGAACAGTTGATGCAGGGTCTGCGTGTCCGCCTGGATCGCCGGATACACCGTGGCGGTCGCATTGAACGCGTGAATCAGCTGGTCCCGTTCGGCGGCGGCCAGCATCGGCAACTCGCCGACCGGACCGCTCGGATCGGTCACGATCGCCTGCAGCAGGTGCGTGAGGTGCTGTGCCAGACGTGCCACCGTGCTGGCATCGAACAGGTCCGTGCTGTATTCGAAACAGCCGTGCAGACCGTCCCGGCTCTCGGTCAGGCTCAGCGTGAGGTCGAACTTGGCGGTGACGTTGTCGCTGTCGACGGCCTGGATCGACAGGCCCGGCAGGTCCAGGGCATCCATCGGCGTGTTCTGCAGCACCAGCATCACCTGGAACAGCGGCGTGTAACTGGCATGGCGTTCCGGCTGC
>NZ_LMUE01000009.1:3184-4471 GCF_009766065.1 Dyella sp. S184
TCCAAGATCGAAATGCGTCGTCACGCTTTCAGCCGGGACAAGTTCCAGCTGCAGGCCTGGCAACGTCAGGTTGTTCACTGGCGTGTTCTGCAGTACCAGCAGTACCTGGAACAGCGGCGTGTAACTGGTATGGCGCTCGGGTTGCAGGACTTCCACGAGTTGCTCGAACGGCACATCCTGATGCGCATACGCATCCAGCGTGTGCTGGCGCACCTGCTGCAGCAGGGTCCTGAAGTCCTGTGTCAGGTCCACTTGCGTGCGCAGCACCAGGGTGTTGATGAAGATGCCGACCAGGCCCTCGATTTCGCTGCGGTTGCGGTTGGCGATCGGCGTGCCGATGCATATGTCGCTCTGGCCCGAGTAGCGCGCCAGCAGCACGCTGAACGCCGCATACAACGTCATGAACAGCGTGCTCTGGGTGCGACGCCCCAGCGCATGCAGCTCCGATACCAGTGATGCGGGAAGGCTGTATTGCAATGCCGTGCCGGATTGCGTTTGCACAGGCGGCCGCGGCCGGTCGGTGGGCAGCGTCAACAGGCTCGGGCTGTTACCCAGTTGATGCTTCCAGTAGCTCAATTGCTGCTCCAGTACCTTTCCACTGAGCCATTGCCGCTGCCATTGCGCGAAATCCGCGTACTGGATCGGCAAATCGGGCAGCGGCGACGGCAGGCCCTGCATGAAGGCGCGATACAGGATCGCCATCTCGCGTGCCACGATCCCCATGGACCAGCCGTCGGAGACGATGTGGTGCATGGTCATGAGCAGGACATGCTCGTCCTCGGCAAGCCGCAGCAGGTCGAAGCGGATCAGCGGACCGACCGCCAGGTCGAACGGTTTGGCCACCTCCTCCTGCAGGCGCGCGCGCAGTTGCGCCTCGCGTTCGGCCGCCGGCAAATGCCCCAGGTCGATGATGTCCAGCGGCAGCGTCAACGTCGGCGCGATCACCTGCACCGGCGCGTCATCCACTATGACGAAGGTGGTGCGCAAGGCTTCATGGCGACGCACGATCTCGTTCAGCGCACGCGTCAGCGCGTCGACCTCAAGAGGGCCGGTCAGGCGAACAGCCGATGGGATGTTGTAAGTCGCCGTATGACGCTCCAGCTGATCGAGGAACCACAGGCGCGACTGGGCAAACGACAGCGGCAACGGCGCATCGCGATTTGCCGGCAGAAGCGGCAAGGTGCCGACATCGGTTTCAGCTCCTGCGACTTTCAGCATCAACGCGGCAATCGTCGGCGCCTCGAACAGGGCGCGTAGCGGCAACTCCACCTGCAACTCGCTGCGCCG
>NZ_LMUE01000009.1:4481-4801 GCF_009766065.1 Dyella sp. S184
TGTCGGCACTCAACCACTGCCGCTGCCATTGCGCGAAATCCGCGTACTGGATCGGCAAATCGGTCAATGGTGACGGCAGGCCTTGCATGAAGGCGCGGTACAACGCGGCCAGTTCGCGCATCACGACGCCCACGGACCAGCCATCGGAAACGATATGGTGCATGGTCAGGAACAGGATATGCTCGTCCTCGGCAAGCCGCAGCAAACCGAAACGGAGCAAGGGACCGATCTGCAGATCGAACGGTCGCGCCAGTTCCTCCTGCAGGCGCGCGCGCAGTTGCGCCTCGCGTTCGGCCGCCGGCAAATGCCCCAGGTCGATG
>NZ_LMUE01000009.1:4811-283829 GCF_009766065.1 Dyella sp. S184
CTTCCGCCCACAGACTGGCCATGATTTCTTCGGTAGGTGTGCGTGGCGCGACATAACCCGTGTCGCTGCGTGTCATGTCCGGGGCCGGGAGCGCCTTGCGGTCGACCTTGCCGTTCGCCGTCAGCGGCAGCTGATCGAGCACGACGAAGTAACTCGGCACCATGTACTCCGGCAAGGTCTGCAACAGGATCGTGCGCAGCTGCGACCCTCCGGCACGCCCTGCCCGGCATGCGCCACCAGGTACGCCACCAGCCGTTTGTCGCCCACGCTGTCTTCCCGCGCCAGCACCACGGTTTCGCGAATCTGCGCCATCGCTTTCAAGTTCGCTTCAATCTCGCCCAGCTCGATGCGGAAGCCGCGAACCTTTACCTGGAAATCGTTGCGGCCCAGATACTCGATCGTGCCGTCCGGCAAATAACGGCCAAGGTCGCCGGTCTTGTACAGGCGGGCATCGAGATGATCTGTCGGTACGAACGGGTCGACGATAAATCGTTCCCGCGTCAATTCGGGAAGATTGATATAGCCCAGAGCGACACCGGCACCGCCGATGTAGAGCTCGCCGGTGACGCCGATCGGCACCGGCTGCAGGTAACGATCCAGCAGGTAGATACAGGTGTCGCCGATCGGTCGGCCAATGGGAATGCTGCGACCCGGAACGACCTCTGCAATATCGTGCGTGGCCGCGAACGTCGTGGTTTCGGTCGGCCCATAGCCATTGATCAGCCGCTTCGGCGGATTGTTCTGCAGGACTTGCCCGATGATGTGCGGATCAAGCACATCGCCACCGACGATCAAGGCGCGCAATCGCGCAATCGCGCTGCCCAAAGGCTGGGCGTACTGGTTGAACAACCCCACCGTCATCCACATGCACGTGACGTGCTTCTCATGAATGAGCGTCGCCAGTTCGGCCGGCGCCATCAGCTCGTCCTGGCTGACGATGACGATGGCCGCACCGGTTTGCAAGGGAACCCAGATTTCCAGCGTGCTGGCATCGAACGCCGGGTTGGCCGCACATGCAAATCGATCTCCGGCCTGCACATCGAGGTAGCCGTTGTCGATCGCGAGGCGTTCGATCGCGCGATGCGGCACCTGCACGCCCTTGGATTGCCCGGTCGAACCCGAGGTGTACATGATGTACGCACACGTCGCGCCATCGACCTGGGTCGCCAGGTTGTGGTCGGGCTGCTGATTCAGCTCAGCCTGGGTGCCGGCCAGATCAAGCTCGACTCTGCGAATATTATCGGGCGAGGCAATGCCGGCGTGCGTGACCATGCATCGTGCGCCGCAGTCTTCGAGCATGTGCGCCTGGCGGTCGATGGGCAGAACTGCATCGAGCGGTACGTAGGCTGCACCTGCCTTGACAATGGCAAGCTCGGCCACGACGAGGTCTGCGCTTCGCGGCAACGCGATCGCCACGGTATCGCCCGCCCGGACACCACGTGCACCCAGCAGATGCGCCAACCGATTGGCGCGCCGGTTGAGCTGTTCGTAGCTGAGGGAGGTCTCGCCGTCGATGATGGCCAGGGCAGCGGGCGCTTGTTGCACCCGTTGTTCAAAGCGTTGATGGATGCACAGTGTGACCGGGCGAGGCACCTGGCAAGGGTGGCCGCCCGTGGTGCGGTTGAAGGTGTGGAGCAACTGGTGACGTTCGGCGTTGCCCAGCATCGGCAACTTGCCGACCGGACCGCTCGGATCGGTCACGATCGCCTGCAGCAGGTGCGTGAAATGATCCACCAGCCGCGCCACGCTGATGGCATCGAACAGGTCCGTGCTGTATTCGAAACAGCCGTGCAGACCGTCCCGGCTCTCGGTCAGGCTCAGCGTGAGGTCGAACTTGGCGGTGACGCTTTCGCTGTCCAGCGCCTTTATCGCCAGCCCGGGCAGCGCCAGCTGGTCCATTGGCGTGTTCTGCAGCACCAGCATCACCTGGAACAGCGGCGTGTAACTGGCATGGCGTTCCGGCTGCACCGCTTCCACCAGTTGCTCGAACGGCACATCCTGATGCGCATACGCATCCAGCGTGTGCTGGCGCACCTGCTGCTGCAGGGTCCTGAAGTCCTGTGTCAGGTCCACCTGTGTGCGCAGCACCAGCGTGTTGACGAAGAAACCCACCAGCTCTTCGACTTCGCTGCGATTGCGGTTGGCGATCGGCGTGCCGATGCAGATGTCGCTCTGGCCCGAGTAGCGCGCCAGCAGCACGTCGAAGGCCGCACACAGCGTCATGAACAGCGTGCTTTGCGTCTCGTTGCCCAGCGCCTGCAGCGACGACACCAGCGTGGCCGGCAGCATGAACGACAGCATCGCACCACGATGGCTCAGCCGTGCAGGTCGTGGCCGATCGGTCGGCAGCGTCAACAGGCTCGGACAACCCGCCAAACGCTGTTTCCAGTAGCTCAGCTGCGGCGCCAGCGACCTTTCGCCGAGCCCTGGCTGCCAATCGGCGTCCGATACGATGGCGGTTGATGCAGCGGCAACAACTTCGACCGCATCGCGTGCAAGTGACTGCGCCGGAGTCGCGGCCACCGGCATCTCGGCATGGCTGGCGGCGAGATCATCGTTCGCCGGCTCGTCGAGAATCGGCGGCGGCGCATCGTCGGCACGATCGAGCATCTGGACGCTGGCGACGAGCGCTCTCACGGTCGGTGCTTCGAAAATGACGCTCATTTCCAACTCGACGCCGAACTCGGCGCGAATCCGCGACACCAGTTGCATCCCCAGCAGAGAGTCGCCACCCAGTTCGTAGAAGTCGTCGTCGATTTCCACCGACGGCCGCCCGAACAATTCCTGCCAGATCGCGATCATCACGGCTTGATGGTCGATCGCCGGCGTCCCATCCCTCTTGTTCGACACGGCGGCGGTCGGCTGCGCGGATGCGACCGCCTCTTGAGCCAGGGCCTGCGACGGAGCTTCGGCGACGAAAATCGTGGAATGATCTGCGGGGACAATGGCGTCCGCCTGCTCATGGCTGCTTGCCGGCTCCAGGCCGACCTCGCGATCGAGCAACTTGATGCGTTCGACGAGCGCTCTGATCGTCGTCGCTTCGAAAATGGTGCTCACCTCCAATTCGACGCCGAACTCGGCACGAATCCGCGACACGAGCTGCATCCCCAGCAAGGAGTCGCCACCCAGTTCATAGAAGTTGTCGTCGATTTCCACCGACGGGCGTCCGAACAATTCCTGCCAGATCGCGATCATCACCGCCTGATGGTCGATCGCCGCCTCCGGGCCGACGCTGGTCGATACCGCGGCAGGCTGTAGGGAGGGGATTGCGTCGGCCTCTTCGGCAAGCGGACGCGACAGATCGACGCTTGCGAACGCGTCGCGATGATGTGGCGAACCGGGCTCGCTTACATGCGCATGGCTGATCGCAGGCTCCACTACGGCTTCGTTCGATGCGGCCGAGGAAAATGACTCGGGCGAGGATGCCGCGGGCACGGCCACGACGGCATCGTCGACGGAAGGCCGTTGCAATGAATCCGTGGCTGCGAAGGCATCCGGAATATCCGCGACGCGGGCTGTTTTCACCTGCGCATGGCTGATGCCCGGCATTCCTGCCAACGTACCCGTTGCCGCCTTTGCCGGTGGCGTGGACGTTGCCATGGAGGCGCGGTGAGCGTCGGGATGCTGCGATTGTTCGGCCAGGAAGGCGCCTTGAAGGTCCGGATAAGCGACATCGGTCCAGTAGCGCTCTCGCGCAAATGGATAGGTAGGAAGACTGATGCGCCTGGGCTGCCCCGCTCCCATGCCGCCCGTTTTCCCGTACAAGGTCATCCAGTCGAAGGTGAGACCCTTGACCCAAAGGTCGAGCAGCTTGCCGAACTTGTCTTTCGCGACCCATGCCCGAACCATCACGTTCAAGTCCTCGTCACCGGAAAGCAGTGACAAGGCGCCGCGCTTGGCCTGGCCGCGGTACACGCCATCGACGTCGGCGTGACCGGCGGCCAGTGCCGCCAACTTGGCCCGCAAGTCGTCTAGCGACTCCACCCGCATGGCCAGTCTTTCTTCCATCGCCTCGCGGCCAACCTGCAGGGTATACGCCAGGTTGGCCAGAGTCAGGTCGGTGGCGGCAGGGGGGGACGTGATCGCTGCCAGCAACCGATGAACCTGCTCTTGCAGGCGCTCCGAATTGCGAGCCGACAGCACGACCATGGCCGGACCCGGCAGCGCGGGCGACTCGACCGGGGCGATGTACTCCTCCACCACGACATGCGCATTGGCGCCGCCGGCACCGAACGAAGAAACTCCCGCGATTCGCGGGCCTTCCCGTTTCACGCCATCCGCGATCTGCACCGGCCTTGGCCAGGGCGCGAGTTTCTGCTGCACCACGAAGGGTGTGGCGTCGAAGTCGATATTCGGATTCAGCACGCTCGAATGCAGGCTTGGCGCCAGCTGCCCGTGCTTCAGCTGCATGAGCACCTTGGTCAAGCCGGCAATGCCCGCCGCACTCTCGCTGTGGCCGACGTTCGACTTGGCCGAGCCGATGGCGCAGAACTGCGTGTCCTGCGTCCAGCGGCCGAACGCCTTCGATAATCCGGCGATCTCGATCGGATCACCCAGGCTGGTACCGGTGCCATGTGCCTCCAGGTAACTGATACTGCGCGCGTCGACACCGGCGCGCTGCAGCGCATCGGTCACCACCTGCGCCTGCAGATTCGGGTTGGGCACCATGTAGCCGCGCGTCTTGCCCGCCGAATTCACCGCGCTGCCCTTGACCACACCATAGATATGGTCGCCGTCGGCAACCGCGCGATGCAATGGTTTGAGTACGATGGCACCCACGGCCTCGCCATCGACGAACCCGTCGCTGCCGGCGCCGAAGGCTTTGCACTGGTCGCCGCTGGACAACATCATCAAGGTCGACAGATCGATCAGATGGGCAGGCGCGAGGATCAGGTTCACCCCGCCGGCAATGGCGACTTCACTGTCGCCGCTGCGCAGGCTTTCGATTGCAAGATGCAGAGCCGTAAGCGACGACGAGCAGGCAGTATCGACCGCCATGCTCGGGCCCTGGAAGTCGAACAGATAGGACACACGATTGGCGATCGACCAGTAACGCACGCCCGTCGCGTAATGCTCGTTCGAGACACCCACGAACGAACCGACCTTCCTGCTCGGGCACAAGCTCTCCGGCGTGTAACCGGCGTCTTCGATGCTCGCATAGGCCTCTTGCACAAACAGCCGTTCCTGCGGGCCCATCAACAACGCTTCGCGCGGCGTGATATTGAAAAACAGGCGGTCGAAGCACTCCATGTCATCGAGCAGGCCCGCCCATTTGCTGTAGGTCTTGCCGGGCTGCTGCTTGCGCTCGTCAAAGAACTGGCTGTGATCCCAGCGCTCTGGCGGCACTTCGGTAATGCAGTTGCGTCCGGCGGCAAGGTTGTCCCAGAACTGGTTGACATCCGCGGCCCCCGGATAACGCCCCGAAAGACCGATGATCGCCACGTCGAATGACTCCGTGACGGGTACGCTCACCGGGGCGGGCTTCACCGCGAACGGCTCGCCCTCGCCCGCGGCAAAGCGGTTTGAACCAGCGCCACGAGGGGCCATCGGCACGAGGTCCGGCCGGTACGCCGTCATGGCTTGCGGCGGCGTGGCGTGCGAGGCACGCGCTGCGACGGAAACGGCATCGAGGCCCGTCCAGCGCATCAGGGCATCGGCCTCGTTCCGCATGAAATACTCGACCAGCCTTTCGATGCTCTGGTATTCGAAGAGCAGGGTCGTGCTGATGCTGCCGGCACCGAACACCTCGCCCAGCGCGTTGGTCAGCTCCATGACGAGAAACGAATCGATGCCGTACTGGTCGAAACCGACATTCGCCTCGATGGCGTCGGCGGACAGGTTGATGGCCTTGCCTATCAGCTTCTTGAACTGTGCGGTGCTCTTTTCGCGCAACAGTTCGCTTGGCGGCAGTTCGGCTCGTGCCATGACGGCTTCGGTCTCCCGCGTGCCGGACACGCGCATGCCTGTCGAATCGGCCCTGTCCGGGATGCTCCGATCCATGTTCATTCCGCGCACGGGTTCGGCATCGAATACGCGATAACTGAATTGTTTGATGCGCACGCAAACGAGGCCTGTCGGATCGCACAAGTCGATATCGAATTTCTCGACCGCATCGCCGGCGGCACTCCCCGCGCCATGACGCACGAATGCCCACATCGGGCTAGTGCAAGGCGCCAGCACCTCCAGTGCTTCGAGCGCAAACGGCAGCGCCAGCGCAACCTCACCCGTTCCGGCGACCGCCATGCGCAGCCCCAGAGGCGCCTGTAGGGCGGCGTCGAGCAGGCTCGGATGCAACGCATAGTGATACAGCGACGACGCTACCGGGGCAGGTAGCGCTATCTGCGCCAGGACTTGCCCCCGGCCCACGAATACGTCGTTCAGGGCGCGGAAGCCGGGCCCGTAATGCATGCCCATCCGGTCGAAGACGGCATAACATTGCGCGGCGCTGAAATGTGCCACGCTGCATTGCGCACGCAATCCGGCAAGATCGTGCCGGATGGCCGCGGGGCTGGGTTCCTCGCCGGCCGATGCCACCGAGACGGTGCCTCGGCCATACAACGTGACCTCGCCCCCGGCGCCGCTGTAGATGTCGTAACGGATCGTGCCGTTCTTTTCCGGATGCAGGGCCAGATGCAGGGTGAGTCCTTCTGTCCCCACCGCCACGGAACGTGCCCACATCACCTTGCCCAGCGACAGGCCCTTGTCCCGATGCGTCGCTTCGCGTGCAGCGGCAAGCACCATTTCAAGCTGTGCCACACCGGGCAAGGTGGGTACACCGGCCACGCGGTGATCGGCCAGGAAGAATTCCCCGCCATGGAAATGGCTGCTGTATCGCTGGATCGACAGGTCCGATGTATTTCGGTGCAGCAGGGGATGCAGGGCCTGCTGCAGCTCGCCGTTCGATGACGCGCCCGAGCGCACCGTGGCAGCGGACATGCCATACCGCTCGCGCGCAAACGCATACGTCGGCAAGCTGATGCGACGTGGTTTCTGCGTGCCGTAGAGGCTGCTCCAGTCGAGAGCGTATCCCTTGACCCAGACCTCGAGCAGCTTGTCCAGGTTGCCCTGCTCCAACCAGCTGCGCACAGTGTGTCCCATGCTTCCATCGGCCGACAGGGCGGCCATCGCATCCTTGTTGCGCCTGACTTGCCCCCGGTACACGCCCCCGAGGTCTACATGGCCCGCGATGTGGGCGCTCAGTTTCTCGCGCAGTTCGGCGATCGATCCGACCCGAAAGCCCAGTCGTTCCTCCATCCCCTCGCGCCCGACCTGCAATGTATAAGCCAGATCGGTCAAATCAATCGCCGCAGCATCTGGCTGCGAAGAAATGTATGACAACAGTGCCTGCACCTGCGTCCGCAGCTGCTCTTCGTTACGCGCCGACACGGGCACGGCGACGGGCGTCGTAGCGATCCGCGGCTTCGCTGTCGAGGGAATATATTCTTCCAGCACCACATGCGCATTCACGCCGCCGAAGCCGAACGAGCTTACGCCAGCACGGCGCGGCAGCTGCCGGCCACTGGCATCGCGCAAGGCCGTCCATTCACGCGCTTCCTGCATGATGTAGAAGGGACTGCCGCTCAAGTCGATATACGGATTGAGGCTTTCGCTATGCAGGCTCTTCACCAGGGTCTTGTGCTTCATCTGCAGCAAGACCTTGACCACGCCCGCTATGCCGGCGGCCAGCTCCAGATGGCCGATATTGGTCTTGACCGAACCCAGGCCACAGTGGGGCACGTCCACGTCGCCCCCACCGGTAGCCGTGTACAGGTCTTTGAACGCCGCCTTCAGGCCATCGATTTCCACCGGATCGCCGAGAGGCGTGCCGGTACCGTGGGTCTCGATATAGGTCACGCTGCGCGGATCGATGCCCGCCTGCAGGTGGGCCATCCTGACCACCGCCGTCTGCGCCTTCGGGTTGGGCGCGGTCAGCGAATTGGCATGACCACCATGGTTCTCGGCACTCCCGAGCACCAAGCCGTGAACATGATCGCCATCGCGTTCGGCTTCCGACAGCTTTTTCAGCACCAGCATCGCGACGCCTTCGCCGCGCACATAGCCATTGGCCTCGCTGGAGAAAGTCTTGCAGCGACCGTCCTCGCTCAGCATGCCCGACTTGTTGAGACTGATATGGGCTTCGGGCGTCAGGATGGTATTCACGGCGCCGACGATCGCGATCGACGACTCGCCGTTGTGAATGGCCGCCACGCCACGCCGCAACGCCACCAGCGAGCTGGAGCAAGCGGTCTCGATGGGTTCGCTCGGACCATGGAAATCAAGCAGGTAACTGATCCGGTTCGGGCCGACCGAAGGTACCGCGCCCGTCGATGAATAGGCCTTCCACCACAGATTGGCGCGATTGAGCAGCGCGCCATAACCGGGTGCGCCGGTGCCGATGTAGATGGCCGTATCACTGCCCGCCAGCGCCGAACCGGCATAGCCAGCGTCCTCCAGCGCCTTCCAGACATGGATCATGGCCAGGCGTTGTTGCGGATCCATCATCTCGGCCTCTTTGGGCGAGATGCTGAAGAACATCGGATCGAATTCATCGACGCCATCGATGAAGCCGCCCCACTTGATGTTCGTCTTGTTTTCCTCGCGTACCGGATCGCCATGCCATGCGCGCCAATCCCAGCGGTCGGATGGAATCTCGCTGATGCAGTCCCTGCCCTCACGCAGGTTGTGCCAGAACGCGTCGAGATCTCGCGCCTGCGGAAACTGACCGCTCATGCCGATGATCGCGATGGGCTCGTTGATCGCCTGGCTTCGACTCGCTGCAGAGGCCTTCAGCGACGTGCCGAAGCGACGATGGCTGCGCGAGCTGACACGTTCGAATGACGGCGCTGAGGGAACGACCGGCGCCGCGGGTGCCGCCGGTGCGCTGATCGTCTGCGCGAGAGGCGGTGCCGTCGCTGCGCGGTGTTCGCGCACTAGATAGTCGGCCAGGCCGTCGATTGTCGGAAATTCGAAGAATACCGTCGGCTTCAATTCGAGCCGATAGCGCAGGTTTATGGCGTTGCAGAGTTCGGTGAGCGTGACCGAATCGAAACCGTATTCGCTCAGCACGGTCTCGCCATCGATGTCCTCCGGCTTCACCATGATCAAGGAGGACGCCAGGTCTGCGAGCGTTTGCCTTACCGTTTCGGGCGGCGCCTGCTCCTTCAAGGCCTGTTCTTTCAAAGCCTGCTCTTTCAGGCCGCGTTCTTCCGGGGCATGCTGCGGCAAGGCGCGGTCAGCCGGGCCCGGATTCGGACGGCTGGCGTCGGCAGCAACGCGGGAGGGGGCCTGCGCCGGTGCGGCGGCTGGTGCTTCTTGCGACCCGCCGAGCAGCATGTGACGGATGCGCACGGCCTCGCCGGCCACCACCAGCAACTGGCTCAGCCCGCTGGCCAGCGCATGCCGCAAGGCCAGCACGCCGCTGGCGCTGGCCAGGGCATGAATGCCGAATTGCCGGATGAGCATGGCGCGCATCGCGGCATCCAGCTGCATGCCGCCTTCATCCCACAGCGGCCAATTGATCGACAAGGTGCGCCCGTGGCGCGATCCACGCGTCGCCAGTTCCGCGCGATGGTGCGCAAACGCATCCATGAAGGCATTGGCCGCCGCATAGTCCGCCTGGCCTGCATTTCCCATCGCACCGGCCACGGACGAGAAGCAGACGAAGAAGTCGAGCGGGATATCGCGGCTCGCCTGATCGAGGTGCAGCGTGCCGCTCACCTTGGAACTCAGTACCTCATGCAGTTGCTGGCGCGTCTTTTTGACGATGAAGGCGTCGCGCAGAACGCCAGCGCTATGGATGATGCCGTCCAGGCTTTCGAACTCTTCCGGAATGCCATGCACCAATTGCGTCACTGCGGCGGCATCGGTGACATCGACCGCGTGATATCGCACGATCGCACCGAGTGTTTCGAGCTGGCGGATATTCGCCTGGATGCCTTCATTCAACGGCGAGCGGCCGGTCAGGATCAACACCGGGTTGCTGGCATGGTTCGCGATTTCGCGGGCGAAGATCAGGCCAAGCCCGCCCGCCCCACCAGTGATCAAATACACGCCCCGTGCCTTCCATGGCGGCACCACGTCGGGCGCGGGCCGCCATTCGCCCCAGCCGCCGATCTGGCGTTCGCCACCGACGTAACGCACGCGCTGCGCCTCGCAGTCGCGATTTTCATGCAACACCTGCACGATATCCTGGCCAGGTTCAATACTGATCACCTGGGCAACGAGACGCGGATTCTCCTGTTGCGCCGTGCGCAACATGCCGCCCAAGCCCACGAAGGTGTGGCCGATACCCTGGTTAGGTACCACCAGCTGGATCAGATGCTTGCCACGCTTGATGCTCAGCGCCTGCAGCTGTTCGAGCAAGGTTCCGGCGATCGATTCGTAGCATGACGCCAGATCCTCGGCATCGGCCAGCACCATGCAGATTGCGTCCGGGATGCGTGCCTGCAAGCGATCGGCATCTGCCGTGTCGAAGCCGCATGCGATCACGCGATGTTGCGCAAATTCGCGCCCGGCGGCACGGTCCGCGGCGACGGGCCGCACGCTCCATGTCGGATGCAGCAGCAGGGTCTGAATCGATGCATCCGGCATGGCTGCCTGTGACATGGGTTTCGCCTCTTGCATGGTTTCAGCGGGCAGCATGGGTTCGTTCTGCCACGTGGTTTCAGTTGATGGCAGGGGCTCGGATTGCGGTGGCGCCGGCACGAATTCACCGGCGTTGTCCGGCGTGCCGCCCGTCGTCGATGTCGCCCAGCTGAGCTGCTCGAAGCGCATGCGGACGGTGCCGTGCTCATCGCACAGATCCATGTCTAGCCGCTCTACCGCGTCGCCCGCTTTGCAGCCGATGTTGTAACGAACGAGGGCCCACATGGCTGTCGTGCACGGGGCAAACACTTTCAGGGCGCCCAGCGCAACCGGCGCGACAGGCATCTTCATGCGCGCATCCGGCGTGTCGCCGCCCGGCAGGCCAAGCGTTGCCTGCAAGGCGGCGTTGAGCAGACTCGGATGCAGCACATAGCCGTCATTTGGCAGCCCGGCGGGCAACGCGATCCGCGCCAGCACCTGCTGCGGGCCGACGAACAGTTCGTTCAGCGCCTGACCTGCCTGCTCATGCGGGCCACCCGCCTGTTCGATCTGCGCGCGACAGGCCTGGGCATCCCAATGCGCCAGCATGCATTGCTCGCGCAGCATCGCCAGATCCTGCGTCGAGGAAGCATCCGCGGTTTCCGTGCCATCAACGAACGCGATGCCCTGGCTATGCAGCAGATTTTCGCCGACGCCATCTTCGCTATAGATTTCAAAACCGATGTCATCGGCTTCGCCGAGATACAACCTGACATGCAGCGTGAGCCCATCAGCAGCCACGATGACGGGCCTCAGCCATGCCACGTCGTTCAATGCCATGCGCACCGGTCCACCCAGTACCTCGCCGATCGCGCCATGCGCCATTTCCAGCTGCGCCATGGCTGGCAATACACGATCGGCCAGGAAGAATTCCTCACCGCTCAGGCGCGTGCTGAAGCGCAGGCCTGCGACATCCGAGGTGTTGCGATGCAGTAGCGGATGCAGGACCGCTGCGGTGCCCGGGGCACTTGTCGACACCGCGGTCGTTTTTATCCAATGACGCTGGCGCGCAAACGGATAGGTGGGCAGGCTGATCCGGCGTGGCCGGTTTTCGCCGTACATGCGTTGCCAGTCGAAGGCCAGGCCCTTCACCCACAGGTCCAGCAGCTTGCCGAACTTGCCCTTGGCGACCCATGCCTCGGCGATGGCCGCCATGTCGTCGTCATCGGTCAGCGCAGCGAATGCTTCCCTGTTGCGTTTGGCCTGGCCGCGATACACCTCGTCCATTACGGTCTCGCCGGCGGCATAAGCAACGAGCTTCGCGCGCAATTCGGCAAGCGAATCGACCACCAGGGCGAGCCGCTCCTCCATCGCCTCGCGCCCGACCTGCAGGGTATAGGCCAAGTCGGCCAGGGCGACCTCCGGCTCGGTCCGCGGCGCGTCGAGGAACGCCAGCAGCGCTTGCACCTGCGCGTGCAGCCGCTCGTCATCGCGCGCCGACAGCACGACCAGGGCCGGGCCGCCCGCCACCGTCGGGACGACGGGCGCCTCGTACTCCTCGATCACCACATGCGCATTCGCACCGCCCGCGCCGAACGAGGAGATCCCCGCGATCCGCCGACCTTCCCGCTTCACCCCGCCCCGCTCCAGCAGCGGCCGCGGCCACGGCGCCAGCGCCTGCTGCACCACGAACGGCGTGTCGTCGAAGTCGATGTTCGGATTGAGCACCCCCGAATGCAGGCTCGGCACCAGCTGCCGGTGCTTCAGCTGCAGCAAGACCTTGGTCACCCCCGCAATGCCCGCCGCACTCTCGCAGTGGCCGATATTCGACTTGGCCGAACCGATCGCGCAGAACTGCGTGTCCGCCGTCCACTGCCGGAACGCCTTCGACAGCCCGGCAATCTCGATCGGATCACCCAGGCTGGTGCCGGTACCGTGCGCTTCCACATAGCTCACCGCGCGCGCGTCGATGCCGCCCTCGCGCAGCGCCTGCTCGATCACCTTCGCCTGCGCGTTGGGATTGGGCACCGTATAGCCGTTCGTCTTGCCGCCGTGGTTGATCGCGCTCGCCTTGATCACGCCGTAGATGTGATCGCCATCGGCCTGCGCCTGGGCCAGCGGCTTGAGCAGCACCGCACCCACGCCCTCGCCCGGCACATAGCCTTCGCCGCCTTCGCCGAAACTCTCGCAGCGCCCCTTGCCCGAAATGAACTTGCCTTGCGCCAGCATCAGGTACTTGTTCGGGTGCACCGACACGTTCACCCCGCCGGCCACCGCCACCGCGCAGCCGCCGCGCTGCAGACTCTGGCACGCCAGGTGGATCGCCGTCAGCGACGACGAGCACATCGTGTCCAGCGCCAGGCTCGGACCGTTGAAATTGCAGAAGTACGAGATCCGGTTCGCCACCGAGGCGGCGCTGTTGAGCATCGCCAGGTTGTTTCCGCGGGCCTGTTCCTGCGCGCCGTACAGCTGGTACTCCTCGTACATCACCCCGACGAAGACGCCGACACTGCGCTCCGGCGCCACGTTGTCGCGGGTGTAGCCGGCGTCTTCCAGCGTGGCGTGCACGCACTCCAGGAACAGCCGTTCCTGCGGATCCATCAGCTCCGCTTCGCGTGGCGAGATATTGAAGAACAGCGGGTCGAACAGGTCGACGCCGTCGATGAAGCCGCCCCATTTGCTGTAGGTCTTGCCCGGCTTGCTGCGGTCCGGGTCGTAGTAGGCCGTATGGTCCCAGCGCTCCAGCGGGATCTCGGTGATGCTGTCCCGGCCCTGGCTCAGGTTGCTCCAGAACTCCTCCAGATTGCCTGCCTGCGGATAACGGCCGGACAACCCGATGATCGCGATCTCGCCAGCATCCCCAGTCGCCGCGTCGACACGTGTGAATCCGCTGAGGGCTTCTTGTTGCCTGCCAAAGCGCGGACGTCGGCTCGTCGTGGTGGCGATGGCAACCGGCACCGCGTCCTCGCGCGGTGATGAGCTTTCCATGGCATCGCGCGATGTCTCGCCCAGTACTTCATTCAGACGGCCGCGATGCTGTTGCAGGAAATAGTCGGCCAGCGCAGCAAGGGTCTGGTATTCGAAAAGCAGTGTCTTGGAGAGCGTGCCGAAGACCTGTTCGAGCGCCCGGGTAAGATCCATCACGAGGATGGAGTCGATGCCGTAGGCTTCCATCTGTACCCGCGCATCGATGCTGTCAACCGGACGCTTGAGCGTGCTCGACAGCAGCCGTACGAAATAGCGTATGGCTTTTTCCTGCAGTTCGTCGGATGGCGCATCGATTGCCGCCGATCCAGGCGCGACCGCCACGACGGCAGCCTTCGCCGCAACAGACAGGCTTGCCTTGAAGCGGCGTATGTCGCCTTCGATCACCAGCATCTGCGGCGACCCGCTCAACCAGGCCTGCGACAGGGCCATGCACCCACTGGCACTGCGCAACGGAATCGCGCCAGTCTCGTGCGTCAGGCGCTGGCGTGTCGACGCATCCACCTGCATGCCGCCTTCGTCCCACAGCGGCCAGTCCACCGACAGCGTGCGGCCGTGACGCAGTCCCAGCGCCACCTGCTCGGTGCGATATTGCGCAAAGGCATCCATGAAAGCGTTGGCCGCTGCATAGTCGGCCTGCCCGACATTGCCGAGCGCGCCCGAAGTGGACGAGAAACAGATGAAGCAGTCGAGCGCCAGCCCGCGGCTTGCCTCGTCGAGATGGAGGGTACCGGCCACCTTGGCGTGCAGCACATCGTGCAATTGCTCGCGGGTCTTGTTGACGATGAGGCTGTCGCGCAGCACGCCCGCGCAGTGGATGATGCCGTGCAGGCTGCCAAAGGTCTCGACGGATTCATGCACGCATTGCTCGACGGCATCGCGATCACCCACGTCGAGTTGGCGGTACTGCACTCGGGCACCCAGCGCCTTGAGTTCGGCCAGACTTGCCTTTATCGCGCCCGTTTGCGGCGAACGCCCGCTCAGGATCAAGGTGATGCCACGGGCTTGACGCGCCATGTCACGAGCGAAGATCAGGCCCAGTCCGCCTGCGCCACCCGTGATCAGATACACGCCCTGCGCTTTCCAGGGTGCCGCGGCAGCGGGCAATGCTCGCCGTTCGGCCCATCCACCCACCTCGCGCCTGCCGCCGGCATAACGGATCTGCGCCGAAAGATCGTCGCGATTCTCGAGCAGTGCCTGCAGCACATCCTGCCCGGGCTCGACACTGATGACCTGGCCGACGAGTCGCGGGTTCTCCCGTTGCGCCGTGCGCAACATGCCGCCCAATCCAGCCATGGTCTGGCCGAGCCCTACACTCGGTACCACCAGCTGGATCAGATGTTGACCCGCCTGGCTGCCCAGCGCCTGGATTTGCGCCAGCAGGTTTCCCGCAGCGGTTTCGTAGCGTTGCGCTGCCGCATGGTCGACATCGCGATCGATGTCGATGCATGTGACGCCTGGCAAGGCCACGCCGATGTCGCGCGCAAGCGCATCGGGGTTTTCCGCACCGCCGCACAGCAGCACGAGATGCGTGGCCGCTTGCAACGCATCGTTTGCGCCAGCCGCCTGCGGCACCCAATCAAGATGCAGCAAGGCCGTACGCACCTGCTCGACGGCTCCGGCGTGGCTTGGCGCCCGGGCGCAAAATTCGCCGAGGCGGACACAGACCCTGCCGCTTTCATCGCACAGGTCGATATCGAATTTCTGCAGTGCATCGCCTGCGTCATTGCCGGCGCTGTGGCGTATGACAGCCCACATGTTGTCGGTACAGGGGGCCAGCAAGTCCAGCGACTTCAGTGCGAAGGGCAGCATCAGCACCGCCTCGTCCAGGCCGCCGGTCGCATGGGCCTGGAAGGCGATCGCTGCCTGCAACGCGGCATCGAGTACGCTGGGATGAAGGACATAACCTTCCTGCAGCTGCTTCAGCGGTTCCGGCAGCGTGATCCGCGCCAGCGCCTGTCCAGCGCCTGTCAGGAGCTCGCTCAGGCCACGATGGCCTGGCCCATAGCTCAAGCCGATGCGATCGAACGCGGTATAGCATGCCTCCGCATCGATCCGCGACGACGCGTATTGCTGACGCATCGCAGCGAGATCGTGCGTCGCTGCGGGTGGCGGCGCATCCGCCACGGCGATCACCGAGCCCTGGCTATACACAACGCCCTCGTCGCCATCGGCGTCGGCGTAAAGCTCGAAACTGAACTCGCAGTTTCCTTCCGGGAACAGCGCAACATTCAGGTCCTTGGGCTCGTCGCCGACCAGGACCGGCCGCAGCCACACCACGTCACGCAAGCGGTAGCGCTCGCCGGCAACCATTGCCTGAGCCGTTGCGCAACGTGCCATCTCCAGCTGTGCCGCGGCTGGCAAGGTGCGCTCGCCCTGCACGACATGATCGGCCAGGAAGAACTCCCTGCCGCTGAAGCGGCTGCTGAAACGCAGGCCGGCGGCGTTCGACGTATTGCGCTGGAGCAGTGGATGGATGGGTGGCTGTGATGCCGCCGGGTCGACCGACGACGATGGCTTTGCCTCCACCCAGTATTTGTCTTTGACGAAGGGATAGGTCGGAAGCGCCACTCGGCGGCGTGCGCCGGGCTCGTGCAGGAGCAGCCAGTCGAGCACATGCCCTTCGACCCATTTCTGCGCAAGCTGCTGCAGCTCTCCACCGGCAAGCAACGCGGCCAACGAATCGTCGCGCTGCGCCGCGTCTTTGTCCTGTGCCGGCATGTCGGCGCCAATTTCTCCGGTGAGGAGTTCGCCTGGCGCGAATGACTGCGCCAGCCAGTTCTCGAGCCGGACCTGCAGGGTCTCGAACGAGTCGACCACGAGTGCCAGACGCGACGCCATGGCCTGCCTTCCGACCTGCAGCGTATAGGCCATGTCAGCGAGGCCGGCATGACGAACCTCGGGCGTATCGATGGCAGAAAGCAGTTGCTTCACGCGTTCGCGCAGCGCCGGCGCGGTCTTGGCCGAGAGCACGATCAGCACCGGCGACGGTGCCGATGAAGATGCAGCAACCGTCCTGCTGTCGTCGCCGGATGCAGAGTGGCCGGACGTGAGGTATTCCTCGATGACCACGTGCGAGTTCACGCCGCCGAAACCAAAGGAACTGATGCCGGCGCGACGCGGAAGGGCTTGTCCGCTGTCGTCGACCAGGGCATTCCACGGTTGTGCCGTGTCGACCAGATAGAACGGACTGTCGGCGAACGTGATGCGCGGATTGAGCTTCCGGTAATGCACCAGTGGCGGAAAGGTCTTGTGCTTCATGCACAGCACCGTCTTGATCAGGCCAGCCAGGCCGGCGACCGACTCCAGGTGGCCGATGTTGGTCTTGACGCTGCCGATGCCGCAGGAATGCTCGCCCAGTGCTTCCCCGCGATCGGCTGCAACCCGGGAGAACGCCATTTTCAGGCCTTCCACCTCGATCGGATCACCCTTGGGCGTGCCTGTTCCATGTGCTTCGACATAGCCGACGGTGGCAACCGGCACGCGTGCCTCGCGCAAGGCCTCGGCGATCACATTGGATTGGGCAGTCGATCCCGGATAAGTGACCGTACGCGCGTGACCACCGTGATTCACGGCGGAGCCGCGCAATACGGCGACGATCCGGTCCTTGTCGCGGACAGCCTTGTGCAGCGGCTTGATCAGGACCATGGCTGCGCCCTCGCCGCGGACATAGCCATTGGCGCGCTCGTCGAAACTCTTGCAGCTGCCGTCCGGCGACAGCATGCCGGTCTTGGAGAATGAAATGAAATGAGTAGGGCTGCACAACACGCTCACACCACCGACCAGGGCGTGGTCGCACTCGCCGCGGCGGATGGCATGTGCCGCCTTGTGCAATGCGACCAGCGAACTCGAGCATGCGGTATCGATGGGCATGCTGGGGCCGTGCAGATTCAGGAAATAGGAAATACGGTTCGGGATGAGCGCGGTATGCGTGCCGGTGGAAACGTGCCCTTCGATGGCATCCAGGGCGTTCCTCAAATGGTCTTCGTAGTCGAAGTTGAAAACCCCGACATAGACCCCGGTGTTGCTGCCGCTGAATACTTTGGGGTCATAGCCTGCGTCCTCCATGCATGCCCATGCCTGTTCGAGCATGATCCGCTGCTGCGGATCCATGACTTCCGCTTCGCGCGCCGATATGCCGAAGAAATCCGCGTCGAAAAACTCGACGCCATCGACAAACCCCCCCCACTTGCTGATGGACTTGTTCTTGTCGCGCACATCCGTCGAGTAGAAAGCCTCCTTGTCCCACCTGTTTTCCGGTATCTCGCCCACGCTGGACAAACCGTTACACAGGTTCTCCCAGAATTGCCCGTAGTCGTTAGCGCCGGGAAACCGGCAGGCCATTCCGATGATGGCGATGTCGCCGCCATCACGATGATCGGTGGTATGACCATCCCCGTTTTCGCCGGTGGTTGGCGACGGGGCTTCCTGGGACGGGTTCTGACGGACTTTCATAGTCGTGCATATCCTTATGTTGCATTCTTCAGGCTACGGCTTCGGTCAATCTGACTGGCGCCACGCCCCGATGGAAAAGCCGCTGATCCAAAGCCGCAACATTGCCGGGTGGGACAAGCTGACATTTGCTGATGGAACCGACGTCGCATACTCCGAGGCCGGCGTGTCGACGAAAGCGGCGGACCATCTCGCCAGGGAAAGCCGCCCCATCTGACCAGCATGAGCGCGCCATATAAACCGGCAACCTCTCGATCTGTCGGGTCACGCGGCCTGCGAGCGCGGAACATCACTTACCGGCATGGCAGACTCGTCATCGTTTCCCGTTCCAGCAAGGAAGCCGGCGAGTGATTTCGTCAGATGCTCGGCGGTGGCATCCATGATCTTTATGGCGATGTGATCCACATGCCGGTTGGCCCAATGCTCGAGTTCGGTCCCCTTTACCCACTGGTTGAACGACCCTAGGGCGGGACCCGTCTGGATCTGGTAATTCACGCGATCATCGCCCTTGCCTTCCACAGCAATGCGCGTGCAGTAGGCAAAGTACCAGCGGAACACCAGCGCCATCTTGTGCTTTGCGTTTGCCTCGGCCTTGGCAATCTCATGCTCCATGCCTGTCGACTTGAAATAGTTGGCCGTCTCGCACCAAATTTCGTCGAAAGTCTTCTTGAAGAAGGTGCTCTCCAGCTGTTGCCGCGTGCGCGCCGGAATGTCATCCAGGCTGTCGTAGTGGCGATAAAGCGAAAGCAATTTATTCGCCCGCGCCGGAAAGAACACTGACTTCTTCATCACCTGAACCTGTGCACCGATTTCGAACATGTCGCCCGCCGGCGCGTGTTCCGTATCCTGGATGTCGATCTGCTGCAGCATCGACTTGCCATCCGGGCTCATGCCTGCTTCCACCGAGCATTGGTTGATCGAGCCGGTCAGGATGAAATCCGCACCCAGCAAGAAAGCTGCTGCTGCGGCCTCTGGCCCGCCAATACCGCCAGCCAGTCCCATGCACATGGGTTCCACATAACCATGCGTCCGCTGCATTTCGTCGCGAAGGCGCAGCAGGGGCGGCAGCATCACGGCCGCAATACCACCGTCAGTATGGCCACCGGAGTCGGCTTCGACGCAGATATCGTGGCTGACCGGTATTTTCTGCGACAACGCTGACTGTTGTGGCGTCACCAGCCGTCGCTCGAGCAGCTTTTCCACGATGGCAGCGGGTGGTGGACTCATGAACACCCGGGCCACTTCGGGACGCGACACCTTCGCCACGATGCGATGGTCACAAACCACCTCGCCGCGTTCATTGGTACGCAGACCTTGCAGGCGGAACCTGACCAGGGCGGGTGTCATTTGCATGAAGGCCGCCGCCTCGATGATCCTGATCCCATGCCTGAGATAAAGATCGACGACGGCTTGCTCCTGGGCAGGGTATTCATAGTTCGCCAGCAGATTCATGCCGTACGGCTGGCCGCCATTCAACTCACCCTTTATGCGGATGATATTCGTCTCGATCTTTTCCAGCGAAAGTCCGCCTGCACCGAAGAAGCTCAGCAAGCCTGCCTTGCCCATCTTGATCACCAGTTCGGCCGAAGCAATCCCGCGATACATCGCGCCCGCCATGTAGGCGTACTTCAGGCCGAAACGGCGCCGGAATACCTCGTTGCCCAGTGAGGTCGCTTCGATGCGAAATGGTCGATCGCGAGCTATCGTGCGGTTCGTTTCGAAAGTCGCCTTGCTGGTGTCCGCGTCATGCCCGACAGCCGCAAGCACCGTGGCAACCTCGTCGCGGACGAGCTTGCCTTCATGCGGCACGTCCAAGCTGTGCACGACTAGCGCCTCGTCGATAATCGGCGTTTCCTTGGCCCTTATCTCAAGCACCATTTTCGAAAGTACGTTGGCTCCCATCTCCTGGAACTCGACAACGCCCTTGCCCATCATGTAGCGGATCGTGTCCACCCACTGCACCGGCGCCGCAATCTGCGCGGCCAGTGTCTCCGCGATGCGTGTCGCATCGTAAGGACGGGCCGTCGCATTGGCGATGACCGTGGCCCGGGGTGCCTCGAAAGAAAATTGCTGCACGAACTCAGCAAATTCAGCCTGTGCTGGCTGCATGTGACGGGAATGAAATGCGGCACTGACATTCAGGGTCACGCAGCGCAGATTGTTCTTCGCAAACAATTCAGCGGCCGTGACAAGGGCGGCCTTCTCGCCAGCAATAACCGTTTGGGTCGGTGTATTGAGGTTGGCGATATCGATCTGACCAAGCCCATGCTCGTCGAGCATCGCCCTGATTTCTGCGGCCGATATGCCCAGCACGGCAGCCACGCCACCACCGCTGGCCGCTCCCATCACCTCTCCCCGCTTCTTGACCAAGCGCAATCCCGTTTCGAAGGAAAAGGCGCCGGCCGCGAGCAAGGCGTTGTATTCACCTAAGCTATGCCCGGCAAAATAATCCGGCCATTCACTGGTATCCGAGGCAGGATTCAATTCCCGATGCCGGTAGTAGTACATTGCATTGACGACAAACAATGCCGGCTGGGTGTACTGCGTTTGCGCCAAACGCCCTTGTGCGTCGTTAATGCACAAATCTTCCAGCGAATAACCGAGGATGCTTGACGCGGTCTCGACCAGTTCCGGGAAGCGTGGAAAGAGGTCTTTGCCCATTCCCCTGAATTGGGAACCCTGACCAGGAAAGATGACTGCCTTCATTTTGGGTGACTCCATGGTGCGCACGTTCCGTATCTGATTGCCTGCTATCCGATTGCCCGCCAACTGATCGACCGGTGTCGCTGCATCGGTTTCCCAGCCTGTTAGCCATGCCGGCGACCGCGAGGTCTCAACCAGTTCAGCCAATCGGCGTGTGTCATCGCCGAACGGTGACATGATTCGATGGATGCTCGATGTCGAATCGACCGGCAATCCATGTTTAAGAAAAGTCGCCATCGTCCCGCCCGGGCCGATATCGATATAGCGATAGCTGCCCTGCGATTCGGCGAGACTCACTGTCTGTGAGAAAAGGATCGGGTCGCGCACGGCGGACCAGAAATGCCCGGCAGGCAGGGACTCCTGCGGCCGCCCAGAAGAACAGCAAATGACTGGGACGCTGCCCCGCCGGAGTTGAAGCGTGCGCAGGAATGTCTGGTAAGGCTGTTCCGCCGCGTCGATCCAGCGTGAATGGAAGGCAAAGCTGACCGGCAGCCGCTGGAATGCCACGTCGCGCCGACGAAGATGTTCTTCGACCGCCGTCACATTCGATGCAGGCAACGAAATCACCGAATGGGTGGCGAAATTGCTCGCGCCGAATTCGCACAACGCAAGCAATTCGGATGTGAGATACCGCTCGCGCTCACCCACAACCGCAATCATGCAGCCACGCGCGGCATGTGACTCCAGTGCGATCGCCTGCTCGATCACCGCCAGCAGCGCTTGATCCGGATCGATGCAACCTGCGATGGCCGCCGCTGCAAAGACACCCAGGCTCGCGCCCAGAACCATATCGGGCTGCACGCCGGCATCGATCAAGGTCCTCGCCAGCGCATATTCCACCATGAAGATGGCCGGATGGCTGTGCAAGGTGCGGTCGAAGGGAAGCTTTCTCGTGTTGTGCTCGGCATGAAGCACAGCTAGTACCGAGTCGCCCCCGCAACGTTCGCGCACCACCTTGTCTGCGGACTCCATCGTGGAACGGAAAGTCGCATTCCGCTCGAAGAGCTCCCTGCCCATCTGAAAATGATGCGAACCCTGTCCTGAAAAGAGAAATACGGTTTTCATCTTCGCCCACTCGGAGTTATCCCGTCGTGCGCGTGCACCATCACAATCCGAACCATAGTGTCACCATGAAATTGCGCCACCATCCACGCGTAGGTAGGAGCATCTACAAGTCATTTACACAAGGGTCGAGCTAATAAGCCATGCAAGAAGGCGTATGCGAAGCAGGCACGCAAGGAAACAGCCGATGTTCCAATTCGATCGGTACGCCATCGCTTGTTTCAATCTTTGCTAGCCGTGCAGCTAGCTTGTCGGCAGGGACCTTGGCTGTGCATACAGCGAAAGCGGACGCATATCGGTCCAAGTCCCGCGAATGAACTCAAGGCAGGTTTCCTTCGTACCAGCTTGGCTGGCCGCCTTGGTCCATCCAGATGGCAACGCCTTGTTCATCGGCCAGATCGAAAACTGCCCCTCTTCGCTGACAACCACTTCGTACATCACTTCTGACTGACTCGAACTGGTGGACATACATGTCTCCTCTGCAGATGCAATCGCCTGGCTAAACGATTGATGTATAACTACATGGACAAGGTCACTGGAACGGACAGTGGGCGCGGACCGTTCAAAGGACCTGGCACTTTATTGATTCAACGTTGGTCCGCACTCGGTAAATCACCCACAGACCCGCAGCCAGACCGCGAAGCCGCTGCTGAAAAGAACGATGACGACCGGCGACGGGACGACATGATGCGTGTGGTTGCGTGTGAAAGGCTTGACTCGCACTCGATGCCACCCGCGCGGTCTGGATGCGAGAAGAGTCCCCTCTGATCGCCTGAGCAGCGATCTATCCGGCCACGGGACGTCGGTACGGGTGCGCCCGAGGCACCATTCATCATTGCGTGTGCGCCCGGAAACGCCTCGACCATC
This sequence comes from Dyella sp. S184, assembly GCF_009766065.1. Classification (GTDB taxonomy): domain Bacteria; phylum Pseudomonadota; class Gammaproteobacteria; order Xanthomonadales; family Rhodanobacteraceae; genus Rhodanobacter. Next base: position 27,444 of record NZ_LMUE01000009.1, read on the forward strand.
CACGCCTGCACTGCGGGACAACGTGGCAGCCTCCGCCGAAAGCGGGCGGCTGCACGAGCGATAGACGTCACCTCGTGATTAATGAGCGTATCCATTGCTTGTCCCTATTCACAACGCTGCTTCGACCGAAGCCTGCATCACCCAGATGCATTGCTGTTTACTTCCAAGCGTGACCAGTCAAGATGATCCTATGTAACCGGCTACTCAACTTATCATAGTGCGGTGCAATCTGTGGGAACTGTGACAACACACTAACGATCAGCCTTATCCGGAAGCGAAAGAAAACACTGCATCAATCGCAAGCATCAGCGATTTCAGAATGGAATTTTCGAAATGAAGCACGGAATGCATCGAATCTCATCCATGGCAAATTCATAGCTACACGCTGTAGCCGCACAGTTTAAATCGATGAAATTAGCGAACGCGAAGATCCACGCGCCGCATAAAAATACGATGCATGGCCAAATGAAAATTCGCCATGAAACTCTATCAAGAGGATATTGATGAGCCGATTCACCGTCGCCCGGGACGCCAGCGACACTCAAGGCGGCCCGCTCCGAACCGCCGCGAGGCCATGGCCGATCGATTGGATTTCGCACAACACGTCTGAGCACGCTGCGACGTGGGATAGCTCAGGATGCGCAGCCGCTTAATGGACAAACATGACCGCGATACCCAGCACCCGTGCGTCTAGTGCCAGCGAGATCGATATCCGGTCGTCGTCCACCGGCAAGTCCAATATACGCAAATAAGCCGGCGAGCCGAGCACGGGTTCACTCTCATCCAATTGGACATCGATGGAACACAGGTCATCGCTCAAGCCCATGCCGGTTGCCTTCAGCACGGCTTCCTTCCGCGTCCAGCAGCGCTTAAACAAGGCTAGGCGCCGGGCGGCAGTCGCCTGGTCGATGATGCAACGTTCGGCCGGATGCGTAGTCATAGCTAGCAGGTCAAGATAGTTCCGCAGGTGCTGGAAGGTTTCCACATCGATGCCGACCAGTATCCTGTGACTGACGACGCAGGCAATCCAGTCATCCGAATGGGACAAGTTGAAGGCCGCGCAGCCAGGCAGGAATGGCTTGCCATTGCGACCGAACGAGAACACACAGGGCGCCGAAGCATTGGGCGGGCGAACGAGGTGATGCACCAGTGTGCGCCCCAGTATGAAATTGTTACGATCACGGCTGCGCCTGTAGCGCGCGGCGCGCTGGCAGTCTTCATCAGCAAGCAGACCTTCATCCGCCAGCGCATCGGCCTCACGCAGTACCACGGCGAATGCATGACCTTGGTCCAGCGCCTTTGCGCAGGCCTCTCGCGCTTGCTGCCACAGCGTGGGGCACGCGGCATTCACCGTGGTCGATATTTCAAATATCGCGCTGGCTGCCTGAGCGTCGTCAGGTTCACTCATTGCCGATTTCCGACGTCCCCCGCTTTGAGTAGCTGAATGGCTTAGAGTCGGGGGTCACCTGCCCCTCCCCCCCCTCCCCGATTCCTGGGCCATCAATGGGTACAGATTCCGACTTTCTTTGGCGCCCGTGAATTCGTTTGGGACCCTTATTCTCAGACGAATTCGTCAGGTGTTTTCTATGCCAGCGAAGTATGAGGTCGCTCCTCGTTATATAAAAATGCCACCACGCCTTGATTTTGCTTCGTGCATCGGTCAGTGACAAGAACCAATGCTCGCTGGGTAGCGTTCCCGCAAACGACATGGCCCCGGCTACAGGCTGTTGGCCAGCGTCAGGTTGTATGCGTGGTTGGCGTCGCCTTAGATCGCCTGCACCAGCGACGCCAGGGTGTCGACCGCCTGCACCGTATAGTCCTGACTACACAGCACGCTGTCGCTGAAACCGCTGGAGGTATTCGCCGGATTGATGTTGCCGAGGTTGTTCAAACCTACCAGGCGCTGCTCTTCGGCATAAGCGTATTGGTGGGCGGATGTATCCAGGCTGTCCTTGACCAGGATCTGGCCATTGGCGGCGCATGCAATCGCGCGGGTCTGCGCGGCGTTGCTTCATTTTTGGTTTTCGCTAGTGGCATCGCTACCAGCGCATTTGCGATGCCATTCTGCGTGGCGAGCTAGCCTTTCAGGAGATAGCCAACTACTAAAAGCTCCGGTGCGAACTGGAAGCAAGGGCGCCGTCATTTGCACTGCCAGCCGCCTCCGCTGACCTGACTCGCGCCGAACTTCAGCAAGATCAGCCTGTGTAGCTCGATGTCCGCCTGCAAGGCATCACACGATAAGTACGAGTAGCGTTGACACACCGAACTAAAATTCTTCAGTTAGTTTAAATAATTACGAGGATGCTACGGCTCCTTTCCTTGGCGCCGATCGTAAACAAAGGCCGCCCCAAAGGGCGGCTTTCGCCTTTTCTGGGTTCAGCAAAGGCGTCCATATCGTACTCGCGACCTTGTGAATACATCACGCCGCCGGCGGCCCCTTGAGCTCGATCATGTTGCCCTGCGGGTCGTACAGGTAGATCGATGGGCCTTCGCCCTGTGCGCCGTAGCGCGAACCGAGCTCGCCGATGCGCACGTCATGTGCCTTCAGATGTGCAAGGATGGCTGCCTCGTCGTAATCCTCCACGCGCAGGCATAAATGGTCCATGTTGTGGCCCTCGCCGCCTGGCGCAGCACCGCCGTGGCGACCTAGCTTGCCGCCGACGCTGACCAGATCGATCAACGAACTACCGGCAAGCAGCTGTACCAGGCCAATCTCGTCCTGCCTGCGCTCCTCGCGGCAACCCAGCACGTCGCAATAGAAGCGCTGCATGACATCCGTATCGATGGCGCGCAACACCACGTGGTCAATCTCTGCGATACGGATCATCGTGCGCTCCCGGGGCTGCAGGATGGGTTAATAAGCATAAACCGTATGGCTTCGGCTGATCGTCACTTGCCTGTGACGCCTGTATAATCAGTGGGGTAAACGCTTGGTGGGAGAAGCGGATGGCCCTTCATCGGGCACAACCGCTGCCGAAGACGCAACGCCCGTAATCGCTCAGGCCCCACACCATCACGCGTAAACACTCTGGAGAGAGCGGTTGAATCCGCCGCCGAAGGTGCACGAAGCGCATCCGCGTTTCCAAACTCTCAGGCAAAAGGACAGAGGGGCGCCCCACGTGCGGCACGCACGTCCGGCCTTTATCGGCCATTTCCGGACGCCCGTCATGAGCCAGACCAACACGCCTTCCCTGCGCGACCTCGAGCACCATCACGCCTTCATCGAGCGCCACATCGGCCCCAACGATGCGGAGATCGCTCAGATGCTGCATGTCATCGGCCACGATTCTCTGGAATCGATGACCGACGCGATCGTGCCAGGCAAGATCAAGTCGCCCGCTCCGCTGGCACTGCCGAAAGCGATCACCGAGGTCGAGGCACTGGCCAAGATCCGCACCATCGCGGACAAGAACCAGGTACTGAAGAGTTTCATCGGCCAGGGCTATTACGGCACCCATACGCCGAACGTCATCCTGCGCAACATCCTGGAAAACCCGGCCTGGTACACGGCGTACACGCCGTATCAGGCGGAGATCTCGCAGGGTCGCATGGAGGCGCTGATCAATTTCCAGACGATGTGCGCCGACCTCACCGGCATGGAGATCGCCAACGCCTCGCTGCTGGACGAAGCCACCGCCGCCGCCGAGGCGATGACGCTGGCCAAGCGCTCGTGCAAGTCCAAGAGCAACACGTTCTTCGTGTCGAACGGTGTGCATCCGCAGACGCTGGAGGTGATCCGCACCCGCGCCGAACCGCTGGGCATCGAACTGGTGATCGGCAACGACGTCGATGCACTGAACACCGATGCCTTCGGCGTGATGCTGCAGTACCCGAATACCTTTGGCACCATCAACGACTACGAGGCAATCGCCGCTGCTGTACATGCGCGTGGCGGCCTGGTCGCGGTCGCCACCGATCTGCTCGCGCTGACCCTGATTGTGGCACCGGGCGAATGGGGTGCTGACATTGTGGTCGGCAACTCGCAGCGTTTCGGCGTGCCGTTCGGCAACGGTGGCCCGCACGCCGCCTTCATGGCCTGCCGCGATGCGTACAAGCGTTCGATGCCAGGTCGCCTGATCGGCGTCTCGGTGGATGCGGAGGGCAAGCACGCCTACCGCCTCACGTTGCAGACCCGCGAGCAGCACATCCGCCGTGAGAAGGCCACCTCCAACATCTGTACCGCACAGGTATTGCTGGCGGTGATGGCCAGCATGTATGCCGTCTACCACGGCCCGGAAGGCCTAACCCGCATTGCGCGTCGCACGCATCGCCTCGCCTCGATCCTGGCCGCGTCGTTGCGTCAGGCTGGCCACGTCGTTGGTCCGGATTTCTTCGATACGCTGCATGTGTTGAACGTCGACGCCGATGCCCTGCTCGCCAAGGCCGAGGCCGCCGGCATCAACCTGCGCCAGATCCATGGCGAGAGTGTCGGCATCAGCCTTGACGAAACCACCACGCGTGCCGAAGTGAGTGCCCTCGCCGCCTTGTTCGGCGCGTGCATTGACGACATCGACGAACTGGATGCCGCGACGCCGGACGCACTGCCGGCCGCTCTCGTGCGCAAGAGCGCTTTCCTGCAGCATCCGGTGTTCAACACGCATCACAGCGAGCACGAACTGCTGCGCTATATGCGCGCGCTGGCCGACAAGGATCTGGCGATGGATCGCACCATGATCCCGCTGGGCAGCTGCACCATGAAGCTCAACGCCACCGCCGAGATGATCCCGGTGACCTGGCCCGAGTTCGGCAACATTCATCCGCTGGCGCCGGTGTCGCAGACGCAGGGTTATAAGGAACTGATCGACGGCCTGGAAGCGATGCTGGTCGAGTGCACTGGTTACGACGCGGTCAGCCTGCAGCCGAACTCCGGCGCGCAGGGCGAATACGCCGGCCTGCTGGCGATCCGCGCGTATCACCGCTCGCGCAATGAAGATCACCGCGACATCTGCCTGATCCCCGAATCCGCCCACGGCACCAATCCGGCCTCCGCGCAGATGTGCGGCATGACGGTGGTGGTGACCAAGTGCGACGCCAACGGCAACGTCGACGTAGAAGACATCCGTCGCGCCGCCGAGAAGTACAGCGATCGTCTCGCCGCGCTGATGATCACCTACCCGTCCACGCACGGCGTGTTCGAGGAAGACATCGTCGCTATCTGCGAGATCGTGCATGCGCATGGTGGTCAGGTCTACACAGACGGCGCCAACATGAACGCGCTGGTCGGCGTGGCCAAGCCCGGCAAGTGGGGCTCGGACGTGTCGCATCTGAACCTGCACAAGACCTTCTGCATTCCGCACGGCGGCGGTGGCCCGGGCGTCGGTCCGTGTGCGGTGAAGTCGCATCTCGCGCCGTTCCTGCCACGCACGCTCGGCGGCGAAGGCACGGTCGGCATGGTCAGTGCAGCCAGTTATGGTTCGGCCTCGATCCTGCCGATCAGCTGGATGTACGTCACCCTGATGGGCCAGCAAGGCCTGCGCAAGGCCACCCAGGTCGCCCTGCTCAACGCCAACTACATTGCCAAGCGGCTGGCACCGCACTACCCCACCCTGTACACCGGTCGTAACGGTCTGGTCGCACACGAGTGCATCCTCGACCTGCGCCCGCTCAAGGATGCCACCGGCATCGGTGCCGAGGACGTCGCGAAGCGCCTGATCGACTTCGGCTTCCACGCGCCGACCTTGAGCTTCCCGGTCGCCGGCACGCTGATGGTCGAGCCGACCGAGAGCGAGTCGCAGCACGAACTGGATCGCTTCATCGACGCGATGATCCAGATCCGCGACGAGATCCGCGCGATCGAGGAAGGCAAGCTCGACCGCGAGGATAACCCGCTGAAGAACGCCCCGCACACCGCCACCATGGTCAGCGGCACCGAGTGGACCCACGCCTACCCGCGTGAACTGGCCGCCTTCCCGCTGCCCAGCCTGAAGCTGCAGAAGTACTGGTCGCCAGTTGCGCGCGTCGACAACGTCTACGGCGACAAGAACATCATGTGTGCATGCATCCCGGTGGATGCGTATAAGGAAGAAGTGGAGGCGTAAGGCAGCCTTTCCACTAATGCAGACAGCAAGAGGCCCCGCATTGCGGGGCCTCTTGCTTCAGAACGTGACAACCTCTTGTTACTTGAAATCGTTCACCAGAGCCGCCTCAACCTTTTTCAGGTCCAGCATCACGATCATCGGGTCGAACGTGGACTCGATGAAACCGTGGTGTAGATAAAAAGCCTTGGCGGATGTGTCGATGGCGTGGCACAGCATCAAGCATGCACCTATCTCGCTCGAAGCCCGCAGCGCACGCAACACCGCATCCTGCAGCAGGTCAGCGCCAAATCCCTGCCCGCGCCATGCGCTGTCGACCGCCAGTCGACCCAGCACGATGGCGGGAATCGGGGCCGGCATGTTTCGCCGCAATCGGCCCGGTGCCTGCGCACGCTCGATGCTGCCAGCCGCCAGTACGTAGTAACCGATGACGCGCTGGCCCTCGCAGACGACGAAACACCGCGATCCACGATCTTCCTCATTGTCGCGTGCGCGACGACGCAACCAGTCGGCAAGCTCTGGATGGGTCGAAGCGAAATCGTCGACTTCATGTCCCGGCTTCAACGGGGCAGGTGCAAAAATCGCCACGCCTCAGCGCGACCAGCGCGGCTGCCGCGCCATCAGTCGGCGTAATGCATCCGGAGTGGGCAGCGGAGCGTCGAGCGCCTGCTCGAAACGTTTCAACTGCGTGTCTGACAGGGCGAAGCGAGTGCGATCGGCCAACACGGCCTCGGCGCGCTGCAGGATCGCATCCAGCACGAATGCCGTGCGTGTGGTGCCGGTGGCCTCCGCCGCGCGCTCGATCAATACCTTCTGCGCCGGCGTGGCGCGCAGGTTGATGGTCTTTTCGCGGATGGCGGTGGGCGCGGTCATGGCTTAACTCCAATGTGCGCACATTGTATGTACATGATGATACGCAATACAAGTCGCATTACGCAGATTCGAATCCTGCCCACGCTACCAGATGGCGAGCCAATCGCAGTCGCGCGCACCTACAACGACCGGAAACCAGGAGCCTCCGCTTTGCGTGGGTCACCAGATTATCCATCCGGCATCAACGACAGAGTTCGACCTCGCGAGTGGATGGTGACGATGCTTCCAACGGGATATGGCTCGACTCCAGCTCGTGCAGGTCGAAATCCTTTACCGAAACCGGTTCGTAGTTCACGTTGAACGCCACCTCGCCATAGCGCCAGCCGGCACGGCGGCGGAATGCACCCCAGAAACGGCGCAGCGTGACCAGTTGCTGGGCGACGATGCCGCGCTGGTTGTCGGCATCCACCATCGGATCACCAACGCCAGTGGGATGCGCCGGTTCGCCAAACAGCGCGGTGCCGAACAAGATGTCCCACAGCGGGAAGATGAAGGCGTAGTTGCAGGCGTGCAGCTGCGGCCGATCCGGATCCACCCGCATGTGGTGCAGTCGGTGATAGCGCGGATCGACCAGCACCTTCTCCAGCACCGATCCGAAGCGCAGCCGCACATTGGTGTGCCCGAGGTTCTGCAGCAGCTCGCCGGACAGCACCAGCAACGCGAAGTCGGTCGGCGAGACGCCGATCAGCAAGGACACCCCGGCCACGATCAGTGCTTCCAGCAGGTCATCCAGGTAATGGTCGCGATCGTTCGACCAGCAGCTGAGCTGGCGCTGGCTGTGATGCAGGCTGTGCAGTGCCCACCACCACGGAATGCCGTGCTGCAGGCGGTGGATCAGGTAGTAGACCAGGTCGTAGATCGCGTAATAAACCAGGAACAGCAGCACCTGATGATGGCCTAGCCAGGGCACCATGCCCTGCACGCTGACCAAGCCGGCCGCATCGTCGTCACTACCGCCGCCGAACAGCGGCGTCAGCACCAGATAGGTGAACAGCGGCAGCACTCCAAACAACTTGATCAGCGTATAGCTGCGGTCGATCACGGTGATCTGGCGATCGGGCCAGTGCTCCGCCGGCCACAGGCTTTCCAGCGGGCGGAACACGAAGGCAATGATCGCCACCTGCACCGCCGTGAGCAGGAAATACTGCGCGATCTCGCGCGGCTGGAGGACATAGGCGGCGAGGTGCAGCGCAGCGAGGGTCGGCACGATCACATGGCCAGCCAGCCAGCTCACCGCCGCGGTCCAGAAATCGTAAAAGACGTGCATGGCCGGAACGGGGGGTATGGGCGAACGCCGGCAGGCTAAGCCCGAAATCGTTCGTCAATCTTTCTTTCGCAGCACCGTTTTCAGCCTGGGTTTAGGTTCATCCGCCGCTGCCGTTCACCCCAGGAAACACCGTCGTACAAGTGGCCGCACTGCCACCGCTTCACAAAGTCCGCGAGGCCGTCACTCGCTGCCTGCAACGATACCGCTTCCGCCTTGCTGCGCGCGGATTCCAGATCACGCGTGCGCCCAATCCGCGCCAGGGTCCAAAGAAAAAGCACCGGTGAACGGGGCTCTTTCTGGCCTTGTGAAACACAACTTTCCGAGTTTCGGCCTGTTACTAACCACCAGACTTTATAGGAGCCGGCGCATTGACTGGCTGCAGCGCACCCACGCTCACATGGCCGCTCCAGCCATCGAACACGCCCGCCGCCTGTTTGTCGATCGCGTTGACCACCGTCTGCATCGATGGGCACTGCATTGGGTCGATCTGCGGATCACTGGCATTCACCAGACCTTCCATGCAGTAGCTCCTCCCACCGGCGTTCAAGCGGACGAGTGTGGCCATGCTATCCGTATAGCGCTTCTCGGCGCGTACCGCTGCGGTCGCATCGGCATAGGTCCGGCGCATCGTGGCCAGTAGTTTTTCGGCAGCCTGCCGTTCGGCCGCGGTAGCACTGGCATACGCTGATTTATAGGCCACGGCGTAAACCGATTGCGGTCGCTCCGAGGCCAGTGCCAGCCACGCGACCGCCAGGGGGCGATTCACAGGTTGATGATCGCCATCGAGCGCCATGATGCCGAGCACATACTGCGCCGGCTTGCTGGCCCAGCCGGCTGCTTCCGTGAAGAATTTCTGCGCATAGGCGTAGTGCTGCTGGCCATAAGTCTGCGTGGCGAGACAATAAAAGTAGTCGCCCGGCAGGAAACGTTCCTCGCCGATCGCACACTTGGTGGCGGCAAGGTCGGCATCGCTAGGCGCCGAATCCGTGGTTTTAGGCACCGATGTACCATCGGTAGCCGCTCTCACCATCATGGGTGTCGCGATCGCACCCACCAGCAGCGCCGAAAGCAACAGACGCCGCCCGGACTTCAAGTAAAACCCGTTCATGGCATGTCTCCCTTGGTCGATTCGATGGGCCAGATCATCCAGCCCCCATATTAACGCCGACACCCCGTACCGGGATGACAGCTTGATGAGGTCTTGTGAGCCGAATCCGGCGTATCGACACTCGCCAAGGAATCGCCGGAGTGCATGATGCCAAGCACCATGCGCTCCGGCGAAGGTTTACGACTTGGTCCAGGGTGTACCACCTGCATAGTCACTGCTGAGCGTGGTATTGAGCTGGGTCAGGATGGCTGCCGTGGTGGTGATCAGCCCGAGCTCCCGGTTCTCCGTCAGCGAGGCCGAGGAGAAATTCTCCGAGCCCACAAAGGCCTTCGCGGTCGAGGTGCCATAGTCGGCCACAATCACCTTGGCGTGGATATACAGCCCGGTGGCGGTATCCGGATAGGTGCTGATTTTCACACCGGCTTTCGTGAGGGCATCGAATTCACTCTCGTAGTCATTGTCGTCGTTGGTCATGCAGACCGTCACCTTGACGCCACGCTTGGCCGCACTTTCCAGTGCATCGACGATGGTGCTGTAGCTCATCTCCTCGTTCTCGATCAGCAGGCTGTCCTTCGCCCCGTTGATCAGGTTGACCAGATCGGTCTTGGACACTGTCGGACTCCACACCAAGTCGTCACCGACCGGCGGTGTGATGGTCTGTGACTTGAAATCGGCGTTGAACGTGCTTTCGATCGCAGCGACATCGCTGGGATCGTTCTCGATCACCGCGAAGTCCCGGGTGGTGCTGTAGTAGCGGCTGGTCAGGTTGAGCGTCATCACCGCACTGGTGGTGTCGTCGATGGTGATGGTCTTCTGATGCGTGGCCGCGTATTTGGTCCATGCCCAGACCACACTCACGCCACAGCCTTTCAGTTGGGTGTAGGCCGCCTGGTTGTTGCTCATTTCGAGGTTCTGATCAAGGATCACGCGCACGGCGATGCCGTTTTCAGCGGCCGTGCAAAGCAGGCCCGAAGCCTGCGTATCGACCAGCTCATACATGGTCATGTCGATAGTGGACTTGGCCGACTGGATCAAGTTGTAGATGGAAGTCATGCCCTGGTCCGGTTCGACGACCAGGGTCTGGGTGACGGTGGTGCTGGCTTGGCTGGTTTCATCGGCGAAAGCCTGTGCAGCGACGCCAAAGCTGCCGACGCTGAATACGGCGGCGAAAAGTGCAGCCTTGACTGCAACGGATAATCCGCAACGATCTTTCATGTTTAAGTCCTTTTGATTGGATAAGAGTTGAGACGCGTGTCCATGCGGTTCGTAGTCACCGCCCTCCCTAGGCGGATGCCGGCTGTCCAACCGATCCAGTGCTCCCCTGCAGCAGGCGCGTAACGCCACAGCCGTGTGCGATTGGAGCTTGGCGATGTGACGCTGCTCTTTCCGTTAATCAGTGCATGTTCCTGCGTTCAGAATCCGTACATGCTGGAAACGTCGCCTGGCAATCACAAGTGTTAGCTTTTGCGCATGATCTCGCGCTACGTGCTGCTCGTTATCTTGTTGATACCGCTGGCGGCAGCGGCAGGCGACGCGCCTGTCGCCACCGGCTTGCAACGCGACGTGGTGTTTACTGATTACTCGCCGCTATCACGCAGCGCCGAACTGATACGACGACTACTGAGTCCGCTGAATGCGCTACGCGTAAACCAGATGTCGACACAGCCAGGACACGCCATACGCGAGCAACCGCTCGACCTCGCGCATGAAAAGTTTGTCGTCTATGTGCCCGCCGCTGCGCCGCCGCATGGTTATGCCCTGCTGGTATTCGTACCGCCATGGGAAGAGGCTACCGTGCCGCCGACATGGCTATCGACGCTGGATCGTCACGGCATGATCTATGTCAGCGCCGCGAATTCCGGCAACGATGCCGACGTACTCGACCGCCGTGTGCCGCTGGCTTTGCTCGCGGCGCAGAACATCATCAAGCGTTATCCCATCGACCCGCAGCGCATCTATATCGGTGGCTTTTCCGGCGGTTCGCGCGTGGCCGAGCGCATCGCGCTGGGCTATCCGGATCTGTTTCACGGCGCGCTGCTTATGGCCGGCAGCGACCCGATCGGCAAAGCACAACTCACGCTCCCACCATCGGCGTTGTTCCAGCAGTTTCAGGACACCACGCGGCTGGTTTACCTCACCGGCCAGCAGGACGATGCCCATCTCGACATGGACAGGCAAAGCCAGCAGTCGATGCGCGACTGGTGCGTTTTCCATGTAGCTACCGTGGGGGCGCCCTGGTCAGGCCATGAGGTGGTCACACCAGCGCCGCTGAATCACGCACTGGACGTGCTGGACAAGCCTGTTCAGCCCGATCCGGCCATGCCGGCTGATTGCCGCGCACACATCGACCAGGCACTCACCGCCCAGCTGCAACAGGCGGAAAGCCTACTGGCCAGCGGCAAGCCCGATGCCGCACACACCTTGCTGAACAAGATCGACGCACGCTACGGCGGCCTGGCAGCACCGCGCAGCCTCGATCTGGCGAAAAAAATTGATGCGCCGCACTAATCGCACGCTGTAACGCATCCGCTTCTGTCACGAATTTGTCGCGCCTCTCGTCTAGCTTCGGCCAGATCAACCGACGGGAGTTGCCGATGTCATCCGATGCCGTTGCCACAGCCATTGCGAGCCCGGGCAAAAGCTCCGGCCGCCTGTTCGCGATCATTTTCGGGCTGATCCTGCTGATCGGTGGCAGCTACGCCGCCGTTCACCTCATGCAGGATCTGGCCGTCGTCAAATCCGGTACGGCAGCGCCGTATATCCTGCTCGGCGTGGCCTTGCTGATCGCGCTCGGCTTCGAATTCGTCAACGGCTTCCACGACACCGCCAATGCGGTGGCCACGGTGATCTATACGCATTCGATGCAGCCCAACCTGGCGGTGATCTGGTCGGGCGCATTCAACTTCCTCGGCGTGCTGACTTCGTCGGGCGCGGTCGCCTTCACCATCGTCGCATTGCTGCCGGTGGAGCTGATCCTGCAGGTGGGCAGCCAAGCGGGTTTCGCGATGGTGTTCGCGCTGTTGATCGCGGCGATCCTGTGGAACCTGGGCACCTGGTATTTCGGGCTGCCGAATTCGTCCTCGCATACCCTGATCGGCTCGATCATTGGCGTGGGCCTGGCGAACCAGCTGATGTCCACCGCCAGCGGCACCAGCGGCGTGAACTGGGATGCCGCGATGGGCGTGTTCAAGGGCCTGGTCTTTTCGCCGATCGCCGGCTTCCTGCTGGCCGGTTTGCTGATGGTGATACTGAAGGCGGTAGTGAAGATCCCTGCCCTGTACCGCGCACCGGAAGGCAACAAGCCGCCACCGTGGCCGATCCGCGCGCTGCTGGTGCTGACCTGCACTGGCGTGAGCTTCAGCCATGGCTCCAACGACGGCCAGAAAGGCATGGGCCTGATCATGCTGATCCTGATCGGCACCGTGCCGACCGCTTATGCATTGAACGGCGCCGTGACCGGTAGCCAGGTGAAAACCTTCCACCAGGTATCGGCCGATGCGCAGCAGGTGCTGGTCAGCCTCGGCAACGGCGTGAGCGTCACCGTCGATCCGCGCAAGACCGTCACCGCCGCCGTGCAGCAGCAGACATTCCTGCCCGGCACGGCGCCCGCGCTGGCCGCGCTGATGGCGTCGATCGACAAGCAGCTCGGTGATCGCACCTCGCTCAAGGCCGTGCCGCAGGATCAGATGGGCAACGTGCGCAACGATATCTACCTCGCCGATGCCGCGATCCCGCTGGTACTGAAGCAGCCCGGCCTCACCTCGCAGCAGACCGCCACGCTCACCTCGTGGCGCGGCCTCGGCACGCAGGCGACGCAGTTCATTCCGCCGTGGGTGAAGGTCGCGGTGGCGCTGGCCCTCGGCCTGGGCACGATGGTCGGCTGGAAGCGCATCGTGGTCACCGTCGGCGAGCGCATCGGCAAGGAACATCTGACCTACGCGCAGGGCGCCTCGGCCGAACTGGTGGCGATGGTGCTGATCCAGGCCGCCGACATGTATCACCTGCCCGTCAGCACCACCCACGTACTCACCTCCGGCGTCGCCGGCACCATGGCCGCGAATGGCTCCGGCCTGCAATGGAACACCGTGCGCAGCCTGTTGATGGCATGGGTACTGACCTTGCCCGCCTCGATCCTGCTGGCGGGCTCGTTGTTCGTGGTGTTCCGGCACATCTTCTGAAAGATGGTGTGACGAGGCAGGCCGGCATTCGGTTTTCTTACGGAACAGTCGACGGGGCATTCACTTCGTCGGGCGCACCTTCGGGCGAGCACAAAGCGCGTCATCCCCTCCCCGGAGCAAGACCATGGCGAAAAACAAGCCCAGCCCGTCGTCCCCGAAATCCACCCATGCCAAGGCCGGCGACAGCCGCGGCACAGGCGACGAGCTGCACCAGCGCGCCGGCGGCGAGCACCCGCCGCTGACCACCAACCAGGGCCTGCCGCTGTCGGACAACCAGAACTCGTTGCGCGCCACGCCGCGCGGGCCGACGTTGCTGGAGGACTTCATCCTCCGCGAGAAGATCACCCACTTCGACCACGAGCGCATCCCCGAGCGCATCGTGCATGCGCGTGGTTCGGCAGCACACGGTTACTTCGAGCTGACCAAATCGCTGAACAAGTACACCACCGCGAAGATCCTCACCGAGACCGGCGTGCAGACGCCGCTGTTCACACGCTTCTCCACCGTGGCCGGCGGCGCCGGGTCGATCGACACACCGCGCGACGTACGCGGCTTCGCGGTGAAGTTCTATACCAAGGAAGGCAACTGGGATCTGGTTGGCAACAACATCCCGGTGTTCTTCATCCAGGATGCGATGAAATTCCCGGACCTCGTCCACGCGGTGAAGATGGAACCGGATCGCGGCTTCCCGCAGGCCGGTTCGGCGCACGACACGTTCTGGGATTTCATCTCGCTGACGCCCGAAGCGATGCACATGATCATGTGGGCGATGTCCGATCGGGCCATTCCGCGCTCGCTGCGCATGATGGAAGGTTTCGGCATTCACAGCTTCCGGCTGGTCAATGCCGATGGCGCGTCCACCTTCGTGAAGTTCCACTGGCGCCCGAAGCTCGGCCTGCAATCCACCGTATGGGATGAAGCGGTGAAACTCAGCGGCGCCGATCCGGACTTTCATCGCCGCGACCTGTTCGAGGCGATCCAGGCGGGCGACTACCCGAAATGGGATCTGGCCGTGCAGCTGTTCACGCAGAAAGAGGCCGACACATTCCCGTTCGACCACCTCGATCCCACCAAGCTCATTCCTGAGGAACTGGTGCCCCTCACCGTGATCGGCCGCATGGTGCTGGACCGCTGGCCCGATAATTTCTTCGCCGAAACCGAGCAGGTCGCGTTCTGCCCGTCGCATATCGTGCCCGGCATCGACTTCTCCAACGACCCGCTGCTGCAGGGCCGGCTGTTCTCCTATCTCGACACGCAGCTCTCGCGGCTGGGTTCGCCCAACTTCCACCAGCTACCGATCAACGCGCCCAAGTGCCCGTACGCCAACCAGCAGCGCGATGGCCACATGCAGATGCAGGTGCCCAAGGGCCGCGTGAATTACGAACCGAGCTCGCTCGACCCGACCTCGGCGCGCGAAACCGCCGCCGGATTCCATAGCGCCGCCGTACCCAACGAGGATGGCGCCAAAGGCCGCATCCGCGCCGAAAGCTTCGCCGATCACTACAGCCAGGCGCGGCAGTTTTATCGCAGTCAGACCAAACACGAGCAGGCGCATATCGCCTCGTCCATCGTGTTCGAGAATTCCAAGGTGGGAATCCCGCACGTGCGTGAAGCCATCGTCGGCCACCTGCGCAACATCGACGAAGATCTGGCCCAGCGTGTGGCCAACGGCCTGGGCATGGCCAAGCTGCCGCCTGCCGCACCCACCGCGGTCAAGGCCAAGGACATGCCCAACTCCCCTGCACTGCAGATCATCGGCAAGATGAAAGACACGCTGGAGGGTCGCAGCGTCGGCATCCTGATCCACGACGGCTCCGACGCCGGCACCATCAAGTCGCTGTGCAAGGCGGTAGAAACGGCCGGTGCCAGCGCCAAGCTGGTGGCCATCCGCCTGGGCAACATCAAGCTCAGCGATGGCAAATCCATCGACGCCGACGGTCAGTTGCTGGGCACGCCGTCGCTGGTATTCGATGCCATCGCCATCGTGCTGTCCGACGAAGCCGGCAAGCAGCTGGCCAAGGAAGCCGCCGCCGTCGACTTCGCCGGCCAGGCCTACGCCCACCTCAAGGCCATCGCCGCCGATGCCGGCGCACAAGCTGTGCTGAAAGCCGGTGGCGTTGCCAAAGATGCGGGCGTAGTCGGTGCTGCCGACACCAAGGCCTTCATCAAAGCGGCCAAGACGCGGCAATGGGATCGCGAGGCGAAGCTGCGCACGCTGGCGTAATCGCGGCAGGATGATCGAGACAAAGAGGCCCGCAATGCGGGCATCTTTGTCATGGTGGCCTGGACATCAAACTCTGGCCGAATCCGTATCCTCGACAGCAACCACGATGCAGAGAACTACGCCTCCGGCTCAGGCGCCGGCTTCATCTTTTCCAGCACGTCTTCCAGATCGGTGATCGCCGTTTCCAGCGCCTCATGCAGCTGCCCCTGGCGATCCATCAGGTCGGCAATCTTGTCGGCCAGCTTCAGCTTGGACAACTCACCGTCGAACAGCAGCCACTCCGCCGTCAGCGTTTCCACGTTGTTCTTCGAGTAGTGCCGCATCTCCTTGAGCTGCGCCACCGTATCGCCGATATGGTCGGCGGGGGTCTTGGCATGTTCGTCGGACATATGCGGTTCCTCTTGGCGAAATGTCGCCGTCGTTCGAATCCTAACGTCAAGGATGCGAAGTCGAGGTCAATGTGATGATGGCGTGGGTGGTGACCCTGCCTGTTTTCATACTGCTGGCAGAGCCGTTGTTCATGGTGCTCCGGCACATCCTCTGACCGGCATATCCTCTGAAAGGAGGAATTTCAAAGCCGGATTACCCTTTTACTCGTGCGAAATTTCTACGTAACCGATCAATTCAGAAGAGTAGCTACCGTCGCCATTCGCAGCACCTTTATGTTTTAGCTCACGCTGCAGAGTCGGCTCGACCACGCGAGCAAATAGCTCAATGCGCTCTTCCAGCGAGAACACCGCGTTCGATGGGCCCATCTGCATATAGTGATCACAGTGTCGTTCGATATTTGGCACCCGTGTGCCATCCGGTTTCACGGCAATGGGCTGTACGACTACGCGACGATCTCCTTTCCCGGTCGACATTTCAACGATCCACAGCGAGAGCAGCACTGACTCTTGCAGGTCACCTGTTACGACAAGACCGATATCTTCGGGTGGCAAGCTACGCCAGCGCCCGAGCTCTTCTTGCACGAGTGGATGATCGAGGCCGAGCAGATCGACCTTGTCATCGCTGGTAGCTGTGTCCCGATTCAAGGTGAACCGTGCTTGCAGACTGCTATCAGCAAACAGCAGGTCGTAGGTTTGGTCATCAATCTTTACCAGCCGTTGCCCGCGATCTGCAACGGCAGTCGTTAGGAACGTCACTAGACGCGCCATGCTCGATGAAACATCAGAGAACGGCTGATAATCGTCGAGAGTGAAACCGTCGAGGTCTTGAAAGAGGTCAAATACCACATGACGGGCTTCACGTGAGTTCGAGAGAGCAGCTTCCAGCTCCACCTGCGTGCGTTTCAATTCCGGGTCCGACAAGGCCTCCTGATATAGGCGATCGTAATTAAGGCGCTCTGACAGTTGACCGAGAATCTGCGCGCGCAAATCTTCAGCGACATTGCCATGCTCGTCTACCTTGCCCACAGCGCGTGCAATTTCGGTCAGCTTCTCATCCAGTAGTAAAAAAATCCTACCTTCTATGGTGTCGGACAGGATGAGGTTGTAAACCTGCGCTGTATGGTGTTGCCCATAGCGATGAATGCGGCCAATGCGCTGCTCCACGTCCATGGGATTCCACGGCAAGTCGAAATTGAACAGGACACGCGCGAACTGCAGGTTGATGCCTTCGCGACCTGCTGCCGTGCACACCAAGACACGCGCCTTCTGACGAAAACGACGCTCGGCGGCGACCTTAGCTCCGTGATCGCCACCCCGCAGCACCGCCACGCCTTGCCCCGGATAGGTTTGCTCGATCTCGCGGGCAATCAACTCCACCGTACCCAAATAAGTGGCGAATATCACAACCTTCTCGTCCGGATTTTGCCGCCACAATGCCCCCAGACCATCGAGTAGTTTCTGCATCTTGGTCTCGCGCTGTTGCGGAAAGACCTTGAGCAAGTCTCCGATGCGAAGGCGCTCCTCCGGAAGATGCAGCTCTACTACCGCAGATGCGGCCTCTTCTGCATGAGCAGCAGAAAACTCGCTGGCATACGGATCGGCGATCATTTCCAACGCCTCCTGATCCAGCTTCTTGACCAGCCGATACTTGAGATCGGCCAAGACGCGATCCACTTCGCTGCGACCGATGGCATCGCGCGAAAATCCGTATTCAAGATGGATCAGCTCGCGCGCTTCATCAGTTAGACGTTCACGACCTTCAATGTCTAACTCTTTGTCGCGCAGATGCGCCTCATGCAGGGTCAGCATCAGAAGACGGCGCTTCAAAGTGCGTCGAACCGCAGCGAAGCTAGATGCGGCAATCTTCTGGAAGACCACCATCAAGAAACCCAAAGCTCGTCCCTGTCCACCAGAACGACGTGCCAGGTCGAAGCCATCTTCCAGATATTCACGCAGCTTTTCGTAGAACAATCGTTCCTGCGCGTTCATTACGAACGACTCGGTATGCACTCCACGTCGTGCGAACAACGGCGAACCATCCGGTTGGCAGGCGTCTGCCTTGGTACGACGAAACATCACCGTATTCAAACGATGGCGGTTGGCCACCATATCTTCCGGACTTCCAAATAACGTCGGATTGAGCAGCTGGGCCAACATCCAAAACTGGAAGTGGCTACCCTGATGTGGTGTGGCTGATAGCAATAACAGGTCGCGGGAGTGATCCTTCAGCGCTTCGGCCAGCTTGTAATTTTCAGTCTTGCGAATCTTTCCGCCGTTGCGATGCGCAGTGAGGTGATGGGCCTCATCGAATACCACCAGGTCCCACGACGGTGCTTCTAGAAGACGCTTGATGCGAGCTGGCCGCTTGAGTGTGTCGATGCTGGCGATCAAACGGTCGTGCTTCGCAAAAGCATTTGTCTTGCGATCGGTGATGTCACCCTCAGAACCGAATATCTCAAAGCCGAGGTTAAACACATCGTTCAACTCACGATGCCAGTTATTCACGAGTCCAGCTGGCACCACCATCAAGGCACGCTGCAGCTCACCGCGGCTGGCCAGTTCGCGCAGGATCAGCGCAGTCTCGATAGTCTTTCCCAACCCCACCTCATCAGCAATTAGGTAGCGGCGCGGCGATGCCGTAGCAATGCGATGCGTCAGCACCACTTGGTGCGGCAGCAGGTCGATGCGCGCCGACGTAAGCGCCGAAGCGCTCTCCAGCAAGGGTAAGGCATGAGCTTCATAAGCCAGCCAAGCCTTGCGAGAACGCTCAGCGCCGCCGACCGCTGAGCGCAGGATACGCTCGGTGCGCGAATGTTCGCGGCGAATGGATGAAAGCGGCACACGCCGCTCGCCCACGCCAAAAAATGCACGCAGATAGCCATCGTGTGGCGCATCCAGCACCACGCCCTGCCCGAGCTCCGGATGAGTGATGCGCTCACCGGGAGTCAGCTCAAACTGTGCCGACATCAAATTTCCTCAGGTAATGCGCAGATGAAAAAGACCGGCCGCTTTAGAACCTTCTCGCAGCACGATCTCCTGCGGGTATTCACGGGCTTCGCCCCACAACACACGCCCAAAATCGATTTGTTCGTGGCTATGCGGCGCAGCGCAACGCCAACCGACTGCATCAGTGGCGGAATTGATTGTGATGCGACCGGCGCCCGATGGCAGCCAGAACACCAATGCCGCAGCCCCCTCATAGGCAGATTGGAAAGATAGCAGTGCATCCTTCATGGTCGAACCCAGCCATTCCTCAGCCTGCGCTGGTGAAAGAAGGTCAAGGCATCCCTCTAAACCACCGACCACCAGCGTATTGCCGCTATTGCTAGGCAACTCATCCGGCCAATCCTCGGCAGCGATCAGGAACTCGCGCAAACTCCATGCTTCGCTGGCCATGGCTACCTTGCCCAGCGCCTCCCCATCCCATAGCCAACTAACGCCGCGGCGCTGCCAAACTGAATCCTGCAATTGCCTCATCGCTCAATCCTCCAGGAAAAGCGACATCTGCTGCACCGCTTCCTTGTTGTTATCAGCCCACTGGTTATAGATGGTCAGCGCGCGTGAAGCGGCGTGCCGCGCTGTTTGGGTGGCGGCATGTCGGCTTAGCCAGTCGAGCAAACCCTTCAGCGCGGGATGTGGCCTGAAGTTGTCGTTGCGCAAAGTATCGGCGGCATTGATGCCGCTGCCGTCGTAACAGGCACCAATCAGTACCAGCGCCTGATCGAGATCGGCGGTCAGCCTTCGCCGATGTCTCCCATACCAGCCTTGTGCAAAATCCAGTGGTTCGGTTAAGTGGAACACCTTGCGCTGTTCGCTGCACCATCCACGCGATTCAAACTCATCCGGCGCGATACCAGAGCCGCGCAGATGCTTCTGCATCTGGTCGCGCGCCACCTCGGTCTTACCCTCGAAGATACGCAGGAACTGACGGCTGATCGGCTCAGCGCTAACCGGCGGTGGCTCATGACCACGGCTGCTGTCTTCATCAATAAGCTGGTTGATACCAACCAGCGCCTCTTTCACCGAGATGCTGCGATCCGCGTCCACATAGACTTTGCCGTAGTGGCGAGAGAAGTACTCCAGTGCCTTGCCTCGACGAATCACCTGCAGATCGGCGGCAGGCAAACCCTGCTTGGCATGGTTTTCTAGCGTAGCCTTCAACTGCTCCACATCGGCGCGCACTTCACGGCGCATGCGACTCCAGCTCACGGAAGTGGGCTCTTCAGTACGTTTTCGACAGACGTGGATGATGTCGTATTCGATAGTTTGTGAACCGAAGGTGCCTGGTTTGGATCCCTCGCCCTTGGTCTCGTCCGACCGAATCGGATAGGTAGCTTCCAAGTAGAAGCCAGCATCGAACAAAGATTCAAGCACAGCCACCCACGGCTTATCTTCGCTGTGATGGAAGGTAAATGCCAGGATGCCACCCGGCTTCAAGATGCGATGGGCTTCGCCCCAGCACTGGGTCAGCAACCGCTGGTAGAAACCATCAGGGTCTTCCGGTTCTCGCGCTCGATTCGCGACTGCTTCCATCGCCTTAGGCGTGAAGGCTGAGCCAAAAGCTTCCGGATATTTGTCCGCGAGAACTAAACGTAACCAGACGTAAAAGAAATCGGAGAGTTCTGAGTAGTGCAGCAAGCCCCCGAATGGCGGATCGGTGATGACCAGATCGAGACTAGCATCGGTGAACTGGGTCAGTTCGGTTGACGATCCGTTGCATGCAGTAGCTGTCAGCAAGGGATCACCCGGCAATACCTTTTCACTCTTACCTGTGCACTCCGCGCCAAGCTGCGGATTCGTCCGACGAAGTGCTTCTACGCTAACCGTGTCCCACGGTGCGATAGCCCACTCGCGCCCTTCTATGATGCCCTCAATGCACGAAGCCCAATTTCCACGACCCAATGATGGAAAGACACAGTTCTCGATCACCGTGGACTTTGGATGGAAATTGTTATTGGCGAACATGGGTTCGAGTTTGTCTGCACCGACATTCCAGAGCGTGAACAGGCTCTGATTCCGCAAGTATTGTTGGAAACCTCCGAGCACATATTCGCGTGCTTTCCACGAATAAGCGCCGCACGTTACGATTGCCTTGAGTAGCTGCGTATGCACCAACAATTGGCGTGGATTAAACATGGTCCACCAATGGGTGAACCCATGATTCGGGATCCCTCCATTATTGAGATGGGTCATAAAGCCATATGGCACTTCACTCCTAGGCCAGTAAGGTGCAAGATCAGCCTCCTTACGCATGTCCCATTCACGTTGCGCCGCGTCGTACTGGCCAGCGTTTTTTTTGTCGAATGCAGCAAAAAAACGTCCGTTGTAACTCTCACTGCTATCTGATGCTTTCGGTGCATAGCCCTGAATGACGTAGCCCGCCATCGGTCCAGTCTTACCGCTAGCTTTCACGGTAGCTAAGACTCCCTGCACCGTCCCGCAAGCTGCGCAAGCGTAGTGCGATTTTCTCGGTACGGTGCCACCTTCTTTTCCAGTGTGGAATGTGACTTTGGTCTCCGGGCATGTGACGGTATCGGGCAAGGTGCCACGTACTTCGAGCAAACGAATTTTTCCCGCACGTTCCTCATCCCAACGAGCCGTCGCGTCGGGCGAGTCTTGGGCAGAACCGCCGAACGGACGCCCCTCTGCATCAGCCTTCGCGCTACCTGCCAGCCACTGCGGGTGCACTAGGAGTGACAACTCGACTTTCTCGTTCTTACCCTTGCCTAGCTTCACCATTTCTGCGTGTGCGCAGTGCGGACAGACGACGCCACGTTTAAGATCGAGCACTGAATATACCGGTTCGTCTGGTGCCACATACAGCGGCACATCTGGTGCCATACGTGCGGCTTTGTTTTCCACACCGAAAGCTTCGCCACACTTGCTACAAGTATGCTTCCAACGCTTCACGGTAAGTGCTTTCACCGCCATTACCGGACTAGTCAGAATTGGCGTGCGATGACCGCAGCCGGTGACCTGACACGGGCCGTGTTTGCCCCAGAAGGTGTAAATGATTTCCGGACCTTCGTAGCGATAATGCTTCCGCTCATCCTGTGGAATAGCCAGCGGATCAAACGCATTTCCCATTACCTTGCCACTGCGCAAATCTGTCCAGATGCCCTTCTCACCCACCGGACCGTCGCAGTAGTAGTACGGCATGATTTGTGGCTTAACCTCGGACTCAATGTCCGCAAGCAAACGTTTCACCTCATCGAGATCGACATTCGCCAGTTCCTGCTTAACGACGAACCATGCCACCGGGTTCAGATCGTTACCGGACATCTGCATGCCCAGGCGTGAGCCCTCGACAAGCGTGGTTCCACCCCCCATGAAGATATCCGCGACCTTGAGATGCTTGAACGCACCTTTCTTCTGATGGTTGGCGTAGTAGTTGTCCCAAACCAGCTTGGCCGCGTGCGAGGTGTCGTCCGGCGCCTTGGTCGCTGCCGCAATCAACATGGAACGGAATACGCTGGAGCGTCGCCGTGCCCACCATTTCGACATCTGGTAGATCGGCTTGCCGGCATTGCCTTCGATAATTGCTACCTGGTTGACTGGCAGAATCGGGAAGTCCACCTCCAAGCAAGTTTTGGGGCGTTTGGGATCGCCGAAATCCACCGTTTCGAGCGCTACCGCTTTGCCTGCACCGACAGCCTTGGCCACTTCTAGCGCAAGGATTTCTTTCTTGCTTGCCATCAAGCAATTCCTGATTTCGTGAGTTCGACGAAGGGCGAAAGCACTTCGAGCAATGAAAGTCCGCCGTGCGCCAAGGTTGGATAACCGCCTGGGCTGCGCCACTTGCGTCGACCCACGGCCAACAAATGTGCGCCATGGGTGTTTTTGATCTGCATCGCGACCGGCGGCACAAAGTAACTGGGACTATCTTCACCCACATGGCTGCGACCGCTGCGAAAAGCATCTCGGAGAAATTTCGTCTCCTCATCGTTTGCGTCGTGAAACAGACCTGTCGCGGCATAACCGTGATCAGACGTGATGACTACATGGCGCCCCGCAGCGAGACGTGCGACGAAGTTCCAGAAATCTTCGCTAACGAGCTGATCGACTACGTCGCGCGTCAGTGCTTCCAATCCTTGCCCAGCCCCCGAGCCATCATGCAATTTGTTATCTGGCCATTCGTGCCAGAACACCCAGTTTTTGGTACCTGGCACCGCGTCGACCAGGCCCGCGCAGTCGTGCCACGGCAATGCCACGCACTCAGTGGTAGCAGACTGCAAATTGTGGGCGAGACCAGCACGATTGCTTTGCAACTGACTACGGCTGGCAAAGCCAAGAGCGCGCGCAAACTCATTGGTCTCCCCGGGCAGCTCCGATGCGCTGACAGCAACCGATTCCACGTTAAAGCCATGCTTGCTGGCACCCTGCAGTAACCATGGCAATTCGCGCAGTGACAGGCCATCCAAGATCAACACTGCCTTGGCACTGTACGGCTCGGCCCACCAGCGCATCAGACGTTGTGAGGTTCGCTCGACGCTGTCGCCAAAAGCTCCCCATAGATCCCAGCCACTGGCAGCCAGAAACAGGTCGAGCGCACCGACATCACGATCACGGCGGGTAACATCACGCGGCGCATTTTCCGGGGTCAGAGGCTGCGCGGTGATGTCCAACGTCTTGGCTATGATTGTCTGCCAAGCGTCAGCTGGCGTCGCCGTGGTCAGATACCGGAGGACCTCGACATCCAGAGTCACAGGCTGTCCTCCTTCTCCAGACTCAGCTCGTAGGTCATACCGTCCGGTAACTTCTTCAGCAGATCCTTGATTTGAGCACCAGTGGCGCTGGCGAGCTTGATGGTGACTTCTTGTACCGCCGTGGCTGGACCGATGTTCCAACCTTCCAACTTGCCGATGAGATTCAATGATGAGGTGGCCGGGTTGCTCAGACGTACACGCGGACGCATGGCCGAGCCACCATTTGCGCCAAAGATATCGGCCGACCCAGAAGTACCCGATGGCCGGCTGCCATCATCTTCGACACCTTCAGGATTGAATGTAGGCGCATTATTTGCGTTGCTACCGTCGTTGCCTGGGGTGTCTATGGTCGCTAAAGGCGTATGGCCACCCGAAGTCGGAATGGCCGATGGCTGCAACAAGCGCACATCATCGAGATGCCGCCCGGTAAGTGAGAGCTTAGGTCGCAAGCGACGCCACGCCGTATCTTCGTCTTCCCCAGGCTGCGTTTGCAGGTATTCCATGCCACGCAGATCCACAGCGATCAGGCCGCGTGCGCAGAGTCGCAGTACGCGCTCTTTCATGGCAGGCTCGCCTAACCATGGAATGCAATCCGAACCGGCGGGTCGCGGCTCTTGTAGTTCACGCAACAATTTACCTAATGAGCTGTTATCAGCAGCAGCCTGCAACACCAGAGCTTCGAAGTCTTCAGGAACAAACAGATCTTCGACCAACGCTCGTTCGATAGCCTCAGGAATCTTGCTGCCCTGTTGCTGCAAGCGCTCAACCTGAAATTGACATTGGCTGGGATCGTTGAAATTCCAGCGATGCAAAATCGCAAAACGGTCGAAGCGCTTCTTAAGGATGTCGCGAAGCTCCGCCTGATACTTACTGTGCAGTTTGCGATATTCGGGGCCCTGCCCGCTCCACTCATGCGCCTTCAATTCGGCACGTGCAAGGATCAGCAAATCGCGATCGAGAAAGGCATTGTTGGAGTCATGTCGAGGTAGCAGGAAGCGCACGGTATTGCGGCGTTTTTGCAGATGATCCTTGATCCAGCGACCAAGCTGTTCACCGAGTTTATCCAGAGCTTCGGGAAGTACCAGGATCGGCAGGCGGTCATCCCAGCGATCAGGGTGTTCATTCTCATCCAGTGACGACCACGGATCGGACATCCAAGATTTGGGCAGTGCGATGACTCGGAAATTTTTAGCTACTTCTTCACCTCCACCAATAACGTAGCGAACCTCTTTGGCGAGCTGGGCTAAGTCCGATCCATCGGTGAACAGGCGGTCGTTGCGTGCACACGCCATCAGTTTGGCCTGTGGGTTTTCGTCTTCACGGAAAACCAGTCGCGCTCCCTCCTTGTGGATGTTGAAGCTATTTTCTTCGATGGTTGCTAGTTCAACCTGAAAAGCATTGTCGTCAACTGGCTGTTCACGCGTGATATCCACTTGCAAAGTATTCGGCTCGGCGCCGGCAAGATTTCCAACGGCAATAGATCGCAACCAGAGCGCAGCGACAATTTCCTGAAGGTGGGGCGCCAACTTAGCGTGGTCGGGTACCGCTTCAATCACCGAGGTGATATTGCGCTGCGCTTTTTCGCGCAAGGTGCGATGATGTTGGTTGGATACGGAGTCCAGCAATGCACCAATACCCGCAGCTTCGTCGTCCAGACGGAAATCCGCAGCCGTGAGCAATGGCGACTTCTCACCATGACTCTTGAATACGCTGGCCAGGATGCGAATCATGTCGCGGGTTTCTTGTGCATCTGTGGCAACTAGCACCTGATCCTCCAACAATTGGAGGAGGTGCGAGCCATAGGGCCATGATTCGATGAAGTCTTTGCGTTTCCGCTCATGCTCGGATGACGGAACATCGAGTAGACGGAAATCTTCAGCGATATGCGTGGTGATCAGAGCTTCAATGCTCGCCGATGGAATCTGCAGCCGATTCTCGAACAGGCGATGCAACAGCATCCGACGGCGATCCTGTTGAATGCGTTCTGGGCTACCGCCAGCCTTGAAATCAATAGGTATTGGATTGACACGGTGTACTTGCTGATAGGCATCGCTGCCACCATTGCGCACGGAGATGACTAACACCAGCAGGTCCGGGTGCTCTTTGGCGATCTCGGACAGAATCTGGATGAAATTGAATGCCCAATTCTTCCACGGATATTGCTTCGTATTGGTCAGTCCGTCGTACCACGTCTGGAATTCGTCCATCAGCAGCATCGTCGGGGTATGGCGCAGTAGTTCGAGGATCAACTGGTCAGATGGAATATCAGTCTTCGCGGCACCCATGCCCTCCCACTTGCCTTTGATGTACTCCCCATAGGGATGGCGCTCAAAAAGCACATCCCATAGAAACTTGTATCGGTGGCGATGCAGGCTTTCGCCAATCACTAGCATCCCGTCGCGCAGCGGAATCTTTCCGATAGCGGGGTCCCCCAGCGTGATTGCCCAAGACTCGAGCCAAGCGCGCGTAGACAGAGGATCATGCACAGCGTGATACAGCGCCGCCATCAAGTGCGATTTACCGAGGCCGCGTTCACCAATGACCACTACGGGCCGCCCTTGCCCCGGGCCCACTGCCTCGATGCCTTTGAGCACGTCGTGAGTGGGATAGGTGATATCCAGAAATTCCTGGGCAGGAAGCTGGGTTGCACCCGTTTTCGCGTCGTTCGACAGCTCAATGGCTGTTCCTTTAAGACGCCGCCCCTGGAACTCTTCGCGTAACTTCAAACCGAGCATTACTTCAACCCCTTTCGTCCGTCCCGTTCTATCTGCCGCAACAGCGCCGCGTTTCCTACGCATGCGATTCCGTTGGCTGATGAAATATGAGGGTGCAGGATTACATCGCCGTACGCAAATGGATTATCGAGGCGATTAGCTTTCCCAGCCCTCAAATACAGCTGAACTGGGTATGCGCCTCGATATCGACAAAAAGAAAAGGCCCCATAATTTGGGGCCTTCTTTGCATCGCTATCTCTAGCTACGATCAAGCAAACGGATCATCCAGCACGATCGTGTCGTCACGATCCGCACCGGTGGCGACCAGCGCCAGGCGGCAGCCAGAGAGCTCTTCCACCGCACGCAGATAGGCGCGAGCCACAGGCGGCAACTTGTTCCAGTCGCGGATGCCGGCGGTGGATTCTTCCCAGCCGGGGAATTCCAGGTAGACCGGCTTGCATTCGTCCCAGCCGTCCGCGTCGAGCGGGGCCAGTTCGCGGCGCAGCAGGCGAGATGGTCAGTTACGGTTCCCCTCCCTGCATGGCATCACCCGTGAGAATAGGGTCGAGCGCCACATTGATGTAGTAGTTGGAACGACCAACCTTATGCTTGTGCAGAAAGCCGCCCTCAGTCAGTGCATCGAGATATTTTGTGGCAGTGAGGCGAGACACTTTCAGATCGTTCTGGATGAATTCGATCTTGGTGTACGGGTGACTGAAAAGGTTGTTGAGCAGATCCTGGCTGTAGAACTTATAGCCCGCGCGCAAACGATGTTTGACGTCGAGCATGGCAGCCTTGATGGCGTGGATGGTGGTGATGGTTTCACCGGCAGTCTGCTCGACCGCCGTGAGCATGTACAGCACCCAGTCTTCCCAGGCATCTTTATCTCGCACGTCCTGGAGCAGTCGATAGTAATCCGGCTTGGTGCGCACGATGTAGCGACTCAGGTACAGCACCGGAATATCGAGTAGCCGTTGTTTGACCAGATACAACACGTTGATGATGCGGCCGGTGCGGCCATTACCGTCATAGAACGGATGGATGCTCTCGAACTGATGATGGATAAGCGCCATCTTGATAAGCGGATCAACGTCGAACGCTTCGTCGTTGTTGATGAAATTCTCCAACTCGGTCATCAGGGCAACGATCGCGTCAGGCTCCTGCGGCGGCATGTAGATAGTCTGGCCTGTACCATCCTTGAGCGCGGTGCCCGGCAGCTTGCGGAAGCCGGCATCGTTGCACTCAAGCTCGGCCTGAATATCCAAGATCATGTTGTTGGTAAGCAGCTCGTTGCGGCGCACAGCATCGAAGCCGGTCCAGAGTGCCTGCCGGTAACGCAGTACTTCCTTGGTCGCCGGTGAACTTGGGCTTTCCGGGAATGCCGCGTTCCGGAAAAGATCGTCGTGCGTGGTGACGATGTTCTCGATCGCCGAGCTGTCCTTGGCTTCCTGCATACCGAGGGTATTGATGAGAATGCCCTGCCGTGGAATGGATGCCGCCACACCCTTTAGCTCCGCCAACTGGCGGCTGGCCAAGGCGAGTTTCTTCAGGATCGACGGCGTCTCGAAGCGCTCGGGCGCAAGCCGATCAAGTGGCTGGATCACGGACATAATCTGCTCACGTGGCCTGTAACATGTATAGAAATATGCATTTATGTATACATGTTACGCGGAATGCGTATAGAAAACGATGCGATTTACACAACATGTGTGAATTCAGGCGCACCCGTTAGCACAGCCTCAGTCATCGCATGGTTCGGCCACGTTGTTCGCAAACTAGCTGCAAATGAAGCATAAATTGCTACATGAAAAAGCCCCGCGATGCGGGGCTTTTGTGGCTGCGGCTAGAGCAGCAAGGTCAAGATGAATAACCGACTTCACCGTTGAAGTGCGATGACCAGCTTCGCTGTTGAAAAACTTCTCCCGCCTTCGCGGGAATGACGGCCCGGGAGACTGGACAGACCTCCCTCCTCCGGCTTTCAGGCAAACGGATCATCCAGCACGATCGTGTCATCCCGATCCGCACCCGTAGCCACCAGCGCCAGACGGCAGCCCGACAGTTCTTCCACCGCACGCAGATACGCACGCGCCGCGGGCGGCAGTTTGTTCCAGTCGCGGATGCCGGCGGTGGATTCTTCCCAGCCGGGGAATTCCAGGTAGACCGGCTTGCACTCGTCCCAGCCGTCGGCGTCGAGCGGGGCCAGTTCGCGGCGCTTGCCGCGGTATTCGTAGACGATGCAGACCTTGATGGTCTCCAGGCCGTCGAACACGTCGAGCTTGGTGATGGCCAGGCCGTTGATGCCGTTGATCTGGGTGGCGCGCTTGAGCGCGACTTGACACCATGATCGATGCCGGCCGTTCAACTTCAGACCATCATTTATTCGACCCGATCAAGTACTCCAGCTTGGACGCCACTGCATCACAAGCCGTGATCAAATCAGCCACGATGCGCTCGTCCACATCGACCACGCCTTCGTACTCGCCGAGATTGCGCAGCTCGTGGCCCTTGGCCAGTACGCGCCATACTTCCGGCCCGAGACCCAGCGTGTGCGGTAGTACCTGGAACACGATGTAGCGGTGATGTGCGCGATAGCCCTGCCGACGCAAAGCCGCCAGACACAATGCATGGGACGCGTTATAGGCGAGATCGAAGCGGCCTTCGAGCGAGAGTGAGGTGTTCTTCGCATCCTTCAATCGCGCCAGCGCGGAACGCTTGAGTCCTTCGAACTCCTTGGCATCGAACGGCTCAACAGCCAGTGGTTTGTTGGAGCCGGTCAGGTTTTCAAGTGCTGAGATCATCCTTGTCTCCTAGCAGCCAGAGTTGGGGTTGTTCGAGTACGCGCGTGACGAAGGCATTACCGCTCTTGATGCGCTTGGCCAATTCTGCGCGGGTATAGACGGTGGGATTCACCGCACGACCCAACTGCTGCGCCGCCGTCTCGACGGCACCGAATATGTCGGCGTAGCCAAGCGTGTCGGAGACGATCATCAGATCAATATCGCTGCTGGCAGTGTCACTGCGCTTGGCGACTGAGCCGTAGACGAAGGCAGCGGTAATGCTGTCTGCCAGGGGTGCCAATGCCACACGCAGCGGTTCGGCCAAACCCGTGGTTTTTTGCATGATGCTGACCAGTTCGGCGTGAATCGGTGCAGCGGGGTTGGCCTGGTAAAGCTTTTGGTTGCCGACTTGCTGCACGTTTGCCAGACCGCTGCTGGCGAGGCTGGCTAGCTCACGCTGGACCGCGCCTGATCCACCGCCTGATGCGGCGATGATTTCGCTCACTGTGAAACTTGCATCGGGTTGCCCGAACAGCAAGCCCAGCACACGCTGCTGCGTCTGAGTGAATAAGGCATCCGCCAGACTGGTTGAGGGTTTGGCCACGGCATAGGTTGCCGCCTGATCGCTGACGCCCTTGGTTTGCTTTGCTTCGCGGGGATTTGTCTTGATACCCATATTGGGCATCGTAATACCCAATATGGGTAAATGCAAGATTGTGCTCACTCAAGTGAAAAAGCCCCGCGGTGCGGGGCTTCTGTGTGGCAGCGGCAAGATGACGTTGGATGACCGACTTCGTGGTTAGAAGTGCGATTCCCGCCTTCGCGGGAATGACGGCTCATGGGGATGATGGCTTGTGGGGATGTGCCGTCTTCCTTCTACTACCTATCGCTATCAGCCATGCCACTATCTATTAGCCATGCCAATCAGGCAAACGGATCATCCAGCACAATCGTGTCGTCACGATCCGCACCGGTGGCGACCAGCGCTAAACGGCAGCCGGAGAGTTCTTCCACGGCGCGCAAGTAGGCACGGGCCGCAGGCGGCAGCTTGTTCCAGTCGCGGATGCCGGCGGTGGATTCTTCCCAGCCGGGGAATTCCAGGTAGACCGGCTTGCACTCGTCCCAGCCGTCGGCGTCGAGCGGAGCCAGTTCGCGGCGCTTGCCGCGGTATTCGTAGGCGATGCAGACCTTGATGGTTTCCAGGCCATCGAGCACGTCGAGCTTGGTGATGGCCAGGCCGTTGATGCCGTTGATCTGGGTGGCGCGCTTGAGCGCGACCAGGTCGATCCAGCCGCAACGGCGCGGACGGCCAGTGCTGGCGCCGAACTCGTTGCCGACCTTGCGCAGGCGTTCGCCCATCTCGTCCTTGAGCTCGGTCGGGAACGGGCCACTGCCGACGCGGGTGGCGTAGGCCTTGCAGATGCCCAGCACGTAGTCGATGTCGCGCGCGCCCACGCCGGTGCCGGCCAGCGCGCCACCGATGGTGGTGTTGCTGGATGTGACATAGGGATAGGTGCCGTGGTCGATGTCGAGCAGCGCGCCCTGCGCACCCTCGAACAGGATGTTGCCGCCTTCCTTGCGTACGTCGTGCAGGATGGTGGCGACGTCGTCGACCATCGGGCGGATGTACTCGCCCCAGGCCAGCGCGTCGTCCAGCACTTTCTGGTAATCGACCGGCTCGACCTTCAGCCACTGGGTGAGGATGAAGTTGTGGTAGTCGACGGCGGTCTTGATCAGCGCCGGCAGCTCATGCGGGTACATCAGGTCGGCCACGCGCACGCTGCGGCGGGCGACCTTGTCCTCGTACGCCGGGCCGATGCCGCGGCCGGTGGTGCCGATGGCCTTGCCGCCGGCGGCGATCTCGCGCGCCTTATCGACAGCGATGTGGTACGGCATGATCAGCGGCGTGGCCGGGCTGATCTTGAGGCGCGAACGCACTTCGACGCCGTTGGCCTCGAGCTCGGCGATCTCTTCCATCAGCGCGGCGGGCGAAAGCACCACGCCGTTGCCGATCAGGCACAGCGCGTCGTCGCGCAGGATGCCCGAGGGGATCAGGTGCAGCACGGTCTTCTTGCCCTTGATCACCAGCGTGTGGCCGGCGTTGTGGCCGCCCTGGAAACGCGCCACCGCGCTGACCCGCTCGGTCAGCAGGTCGACGATCTTGCCCTTGCCTTCGTCGCCCCACTGGGCACCAAGAATTACGACTGACTTACCCATGATCTTCTCGCTCGTTTGGGTTGGCTCCGCGCGGGAGCCGGGGAAAACATCAAGCACGGCGGCACCGGACCGCTGCGCGTATCAATGAAACAGTTGCAACAGCCGCGGCCCGACCACCATCACGCCGGCACCGTACACATGCAAGGTACGCGGCGGATGTTTCAGCGCCTCGCGCGCCTTAGCGCTTCGGGGCAGCCGGCTGGTTGAAGTAGCGCATGAACTCCGAATCGGGTTTCAGGATCAACACACCCTTGCCGTCCTCGAACGATTTCTTGTACGCCTGCAGGCTGCGGTAGAACGCGAAGAACTCCGGATCCTGGTTATACGCCTGGGCGTAGATCGCCGCCGCCTGCGCGTCGCCATCACCACGTACCTTGGCCGCATCGCGCTGGGCATCGGCGCGCAGCACCTGGCCCTGGCGATCGGCATCGGCCTGGATCGTCTCAGCCGATTCCTGGCCGGTGTACCGCAGTTCGTTGGCCAGTTGCAGGCGCTCGGCACGCATGCGCTTGTAGACCGATTCGCTGACCTCGTTGGGCAGGTCGATGCGCTTGATGCGCACGTCGACCACGGCGATGCCGAGGTTCTTGCGTGCGGCGGCATCGGTCTGCGCACGAACCCGTTCGGTGATGTCCTTGCGGCCACCGGAGATCAGGTCAGGCAGGGTGCGTGCATTGAATTCGAAGCGCAGCGCGTCCTTGACGATCGGGGTCAGCCGCTGCGCCGCCATCAGCTGGTCGCCGCCGGTGGCACGGTAATACGCGGCGTTGTCGACCACGCGCCACTTCACGTAGAAGTCGACGTTGACGCTCTTCTTCTCGGAGGTGAAATAGCGCTCGGGCGGCGCATCCAGCGAGAGGATGCGTTTGTCGAAATCCATCACCTGCTGGATCACCGGCAGCTTGAAGTGCAGTCCCGGCTGGTAATCGGTATGCACGATGCGGCCGAACTGCAGCAGCAACGCGCTGTGCCCTTCGCTGACCACGAACATGCTGTTGAGGCCGAGCAGGATGACGATGGCCGCGACGATGGCGGTGGTGAGCTTCATCATGGCTGCGTCCCCTTGTCAGCCGCATTGCTGCTGGCAGGTGCCGGTGCCGTCACCGGCACGATCGCGCCAACCGTGGCCGAGCTGGTATCCGGCGCAGCCGCGGCGCCCTGCAGCGCCGGCAGGTTGATGATGTTGCGACCGTCGGAACCGTCGATCACCTTGGGATTGTCGGCCATCACCTGTTCCACGGTTTCCAGCCACAGGCGCTTGCGGGTCACGTCGGGGGCTGCCTTGTACTGGGTCAGGATCAGGTCGAAGCCGGTCGTGTCGCCTTGCGCGCGGGCGATCCGCGCCGCCTTGTAACCAGCTGCCTCGGCCGCGATGCGCGCGGCGTCGCCACGGGCCACCGGCACCACCTTGCTGGCATAGGCCAGGGCACCGTTCTCGATGCTCTGTTTGTCCTCGCGGGCGTTGTTGACGTCGTCGAAGGCGTCCTTCACCTCGTTCGGCGGGGACACGTTCTGGAAGCTGACCTCGGTGACGCGCAGGCCGGAGTCGTAGCCGTCCAGTGTCTTCTGCAAGGCCACCTGGGCCTCGCTGACCAGGCTGGCGCCGGCGGCGGACAGGATCTGGTCCATGTCGCTGCTGCCGATCACCGAACGCACGGCGGCCTCGGCCGCGGCGCCGATGGTGCCGTCCGGATCGTCCAGCGAGAACAGGTATTTGCGCGAATCGTCCACCTGGTACTGCACGGTGAAGTCGATCGTGATGATGTTCTCATCCTTGGTCAGCATCGACACCTTGTCGCTGACCGAGCGGATCCGCGTGGCCTCGACCTTGGTGACCGACTCGATCGGCTGCGGCAGCTTCAGGTGAAAGCCCGGCGCCAGCGTGCGCGAGTACTCGCCGAAACGCAGCACCACGCCGGTCTGGCGCGCTCCGATGATGGTGTAGCAGCTGAGCACCAGGCCAACCGCCAGCAACACCAGCACGCCGGTGAGGATGCTGCCGGGGCCATGCCCGAGCTTGCCGAGGAGGGATTTCAGCCTGTTGAGCGCATCGTCCAGCGGCGACTTGCCGGACTGGCGCTTCCTGTTCCACGGATCGTTCTGCCCGTTCTTGCCGGGTTCATTCCATGCCACTGTCAGTCTCCTTGAGGCCGTCGGGAGGCCGGCAACCACGGCCGGAACACGCGTTGAACCGGGTTACACATGAGATTCAGCCAAAGCTGTCGAGGCGGTGCGCAGCCCACGGATGAGCCGCACAAACACTGGATATTCTAGCAGAGCCGGATGGCGTCGTCCGCTGTGCAACAGCACTACTCCGCCGGAGCCAGCAGTTCGCGCAGCAGCAGGGTTTCGGCCGCATTGCCGCCACTCAGCGGCGCGATCACGCTGCGCGGCGCGTCGATGCGCAGCTGCCAGCCATGTTCGTCCACCGTTTCTCCGGTGATCGCACCGGCTGCCTTCAGCCGCGCATGCAGCCGGCCGGCCGACAGCGGCAGTTGCAGGGCAGATTGCACCCGTTCGCCGCCGAGCAACTCACCCAGCGCCTGGCGCAGCAGGTCGACGCCCACGCCGGTGGCGGCAGACAGCCAGACCCGCACGGGCTTGCCGGCGCCATCGCGATCGATGCGTGGTTCGGTGCCGGCCAGGTCGATCTTGTTCATGATGTGCAGCTGCGGCACGTCGCCGGCGTCGATCTCTTCCAGCACGTTGTCGACCACGCGGTGCAGGTGCTCGCGCTCCTCGTCAGCCGCATCGCTGACATGCAGCAGCAGGTCGGCATCGCGTGCCTCGGCCAGGGTGGCGCGGAACGCGGCGACCAGGTCGTGCGGCAGCTCGCGGATGAAGCCGACGGTATCGGCCAACACGGCCGGTCCGCAGCTCAGGTCCTCCAGCTTGCGCACGGTGGGATCGAGTGTGGCGAACAGCAGATCGGCGGCGTAGACGTCGCCGGTGGTCAATGCATTGAACAGGGTCGATTTGCCGGCATTGGTGTAGCCGACCAGGGCCACGCGCGGCACCGTATTGCGCAACCGCGCGCGACGCTGCTGACCGCGCTGAGTCTGCACCTTTTCCAGTCGCTTGGTGAGCATCTTGACGCGCTCGGCGAGCAGGCGGCGATCCAACTCGAGCTGGGTTTCACCCGGGCCACGGTTGCCGATCATGCCGCCGCGCTGGGCGTCCAGATGGGTCCAGCCCCGCACCAGCCGGGTGGCAATGTGCTTGAGCTGGGCCAGTTCGACTTCCAGCTTGCCTTCGTGCGAACGCGCACGCAGAGCGAAGATGTCCAGGATCAGGCCGGCGCGATCGACCACCCGCACGCCCAAGTGCTTCTCGAGGTTGCGCTCTTGCACCGGGGTCAGTACGTGGTCGACCAGGACCAGGTCGGCCTCCAGCGCCCGTACCGCCTCGGCGACTTCGTCGGCCTTGCCGCTGCCGATGTAGAAACGCGGGTTGGCACCCTCGACACGGGCAGCAATCGTGCCGATCACTTCGGCACCGGCGGATTTCACCAGTTCGGCGAATTCCGCGCCACGACGCGCCGTATCGCCTTCGCCGCGGGAATGCGGCAGGACGAGTACGGCGCGATCGCCTTTCTTTTCTCTGTCAAACACGGATGGGTGTGATCCTTCAGGGCCAGACCCACTTCATGCGGGCTGATTGCCCGTCAATCAAGCGTCCGTGTCGTTCGAGGCTTCCGAACCACCGGCATGGCTGTCATGGCCCTCGGGACCGTCATGGCCATTGCCGATACGCACATTGCGGCTGGGCACCACGGTGGAGATGGCGTGCTTGTAGACCATCTGGCTCACCTGGTTGCGCAGCAGCACCACAAACTGGTCGAACGACTCGACCGTACCCTGCAGCTTGATGCCGTTGACCAGATAGATGGCGACCGGCACACGTTCGCGCCGAAGCGCATTCAAAAACGGATCCTGCAACGATTGTCCCTTGGACATTTCTTGTTCTCCCCTTGCAACGGACAGGCCCGGGAAAAAACGCCGAAGGCGCCCCGGCCCAACTCAGCTGGGATGTTAGCTGTTTTCAAACGCTTGATGAAAGGGGATTTTTACGCGTTGTGGGCGCACTGGATCACGCTGCCGGCGCGATGTTGTGCGCCGATTCGCCGGAAGCACCCAGAAACAGCTGTACGGCATCGGCCGCACGAGCCAGCAGATCGGGGCGATCCGGATCGAACAGGCGCGCGCCGACGTCGCTGCGCAGCCAGGTGATCTGCCGTTTGGCCAGCTGGCGGGTGGCAAAGATGCCGCGATCGCGGAACTCGCCGGGCGTCGAATCGCCATCCAGATGCTCCCATGCCTGCCGATAACCGACCGCGCGAATCGCCGGCAGCTCGGCATGCAGGTCGCCACGGGCGCGCAGGGTACGCACTTCGTCGAGGAAACCGACCGCCAGCATGGCGTCGAAGCGCTGGGCGATGCGCTCGTGCAGCAGATGGCGCTCCGCCGGCAGCAAGGCCAGCTTGAGTACACGCCACGGGAACAGCGCATCGCTGCCGCCGCGCTGCAGTTCGGACAGCGGGCGACCGGTCAGCTCGATCACTTCAAGCGCGCGCTGCACGCGCTGAGCGTCGTTGCAGCCGATGCGGCTGGCCGCCGTGGGATCGACTTGCGCCAACCGCGCGTGCATCGCGGGCCAGCCAAGCTGTTCCGCTTCCTTGGAAAGCTGCTCCCGAATCGCGGGATCGGCTTCGGGCAGATCGGAAAGCCCCTGTTGCAGGGCTCGGAAATACAGGCCAGTGCCGCCGACCAGTAGTGGCACCCTGTCCTGCGCGCTGATCTGCTGCATCACCGGCAGCACGTCGGCACGAAAATCCGCCGCCGAATACGGTTGGCCGGGGTCGCGGATATCGATCAAGGCATGCGGATAGCGCGCCAGCATCGCCGCGTCGGGCTTGGCCGTACCGATATCCATGCCGCGATAGACCAGCGCCGAATCCACGCTGACCAGATCCAGCGGGAAGCGGTCGCTCAGCTCGCACGCCAGCGCCGTCTTGCCCGAGGCAGTCGGACCCATCAGGAAAATGGCGAGGGGGCGCTGGTCGGCAGGCATCCGGCCATTGTAACGGGCGCGTCGTCATTCGATGCCGGGCGTCAACCGCTGCGGCGAGCGGTGCGTTTCCAGCTGGTGCGGCGTTGCGCCCCAGATCCATCCAACCGCAAACGCGGTCTCTATTGATCAACAGAAGCCCATCCTCATGACGTTCACGAAATCGCTTTGCCTGCCGTTGGCGCTGGTGTTGGCCATGTCTTCGCTGGCAGTCGCCAACCTTGCCCATGCAGCCAGTTCGTCGGCAGCGGACTTCAGTGGGATATGGCGGCTAAACGATCAGCAGAGCGACAGTCCTGCCGATATCGCTGCACGTCTGCGCGCGGAAAGAAAGCGCGAGGAGCCCGTACAGCAGCCGGCCGGCGCCTCCTCGACCGGTACACCGTCAGCAAGCAAGACGTCCGGCAGCCATGGCGGTGGCCACGGTGCGGGCGGCGGTGGAATGGGCGGCGGCGGTCATGGCCACGGTGGTGGTCGAGGGCAAGACAAGGCCTCGGCCACTGACAGCGGCACAGCTCCCCCCGACCAGCCACCGCCGCTCCTCGACAACGATTCTTTGATGAATGTGCAGCAGGATGCCAAGGGCATCCGGGTGGTGCTTGACGACAAGGACCAACTGGACAGCCAGCTTGATGGAAACACCCGCCAGTCACTCAGCGGCAACGCGATGGTGCAGACCCATATCACCGCCGAAGGCATGCAGATCTCCATGCAATTCACTGGCGATGTCCGGCTGCAACAGACCTGGGTGAAGTCACCGGATGGTCATCATCTGACTGTCACCGAGACGTGGACCACGCCAGCGGTGCAACAGCCGATCGTGTTCAAGCGCAGTTACGACCGGCTTGATATCTGAATATCAGCACGGGCGGCTGGGCGATGCCGCAGTGCGACAAAGCATGCTATGCACCGGGCGATCTATAATTACGGATTGATTCCCCTCCCCGCCCTGGATTCCCCATGCAGCAGACGATGAAAGCCCTGGTCAAGCGCCACGCCGAACAAGGTATCTGGATGGAAGAGGTACCGATGCCCGTGGTCGGCCCGAACGAGGTGCTGATCAAGATGGAGAAGACCGCTATCTGCGGTACCGACCTGCACATCTACAAGTGGGACGAGTGGAGCCAGCGCACGATCAAGCCGGGCCTCACCATTGGCCATGAGTTCGTCGGCCGCATCGTCGAGATCGGCCCGGGCGTGACCGGCTACAAGATCGGCGATCGCGTCTCCGCCGAAGGCCATATCGTCTGCGGCCACTGCCGCAACTGCCGCGCCGGTCGCCAGCACCTGTGCCCGAACACAATCGGCATCGGCGTGAACCGCAATGGCGCGTTCGCCGAATACATGACGATGCCGGCCTCGAACCTGTGGCCGATCCCGGATCAGATCCCATCCGAGCTGGCCGCGTTCTTCGACCCGTACGGCAACGCCGCGCATTGCGCGCTGGAATTCGACCTGATCGGCGAGGACGTGCTGATCACCGGCGCCGGTCCGATCGGCATCATCGCTGCCGGTATCTGCAAGCACATCGGCGCGCGCAATGTGGTGGTCACCGACATCAACGACTACCGTCTGAAGCTCGCCGCCGACATGGGCGCGACGCGGGTGGTGAACGTGTCCAAGCAGTCGCTCAAGGACACCGTGAAGGACCTGCACATCGAAGGCTTCGACGTGGGCCTGGAGATGAGTGGCAACCCGCGTGCGTTCGCCGACATGCTCGACTGCATGTACCACGGCGGCAAGATCGCGATGCTCGGCATCATGCCGCGCGGCGCCGGCATCGACTGGGACAAGGTAATCTTCAAGGGCCTCACCCTGCAGGGCATCTACGGCCGTCGCATGTACGAGACCTGGTACAAGATGACCCAGATGGTGCTGACCGGCTTCCCGCTGCAGAAGGTGTTGACCCACCAGATCCACATCGACGATTTCCAGAAAGGCTTCGACCTGATGGATGCCGGCACCTGCGGCAAGGTCGTGTGTTCCTGGAACTGAGTCGCAGTGCGTCTGGCCGTCCACACGCTACACTGAAGTACCGACAGGCCGACTAAGCTATTGTTGGCTTTGGGAGTGCCCAGCTGATCGAGTCGGGCACCGACGGTTCTTGTTGCCACAGGAGCGCCGACGGCATGGCAGGTCGCAGTCCATCGCACAGTGAATTGCTTGCCGCGGGGCGTGAGCGCGCTGGCGCCCTCTACCGCTCCCATCGACTGCGCAAGAGCCTGCTGATCTTCGGCATCTTGCTGCTGATCTTCGGCCTGCTCGGTTTCTTCGCTGCGCCACCGCTGATCAAGAGCCAGCTGCAGAGTCGTCTCGGTGCCATGCTTGATCGCCCCGTCACGGTGGGTGACGTGCACCTCAACCCGTTCAGCCTGAAGCTGGGACTCGATCGACTGCATATCGGCGAACACGACGGCAAGACGCCATTCGTCGATATCGACCAGGTCGTCGTCAACGCCTCATGGGCGTCCCTGTTCCGCATGGCGCCAGTGCTCGATGAGCTGACCGTGCAGCATCCGCAGTTGCACATCACGCGCACGGCGGCACAGCAGTTCAATTTCTCCGACCTGATCGAACGCTTCGCCGGCAAACCGGCGCAACCGAATGCCCCGCCTGCACGCTTCTCGCTGTCCAACATCAGCGTGCACAACGGCGACATCAGCTTCGACGACAAGGTGTTGAGCACCAGTCACCGGATCGACCAGCTTGAACTCGGCATCCCGTTTATCGCCAACCTGCCGCATGACACGGACGTATTCGTGCAGCCTTTGCTGGCAATGCAGGTGGACGGCAGCCCGCTGCACATCGGCGGACAAACCAAGCCGTTTGCCGACAGCCGCGAGTCAGCGATCGACTTCAAGATCGATCACCTGGATCTGCCCCGCTACCTGAGCTATGTGCCGACACCGTTGCCGGTAGCGATTCCCAGCGGCCAGCTGTCCGGCCAGCTCAAGCTGGATTTCATCGATCGGAATGCGACCCAGCAACTGAAACTGAGCGGCAACCTGCAGCTGGACAATTTCGCCATCAGCAATCATGACGGCTCGCCGATCGTCGAGCTGGGTCATGCCAGTGCCACGCTGGCAGATGTCGAGCCGCTGGTGTCGCGCTACTACTTCGATGCCATCGCACTCGACAAGACTACCTTGCATTACACCAGCCTGGCTGGCGGTCATAGCAGCCTTGATGCTTTGACTGGTGCCGACAAGACGCCAACCAAGCCGGCATCGCCTGCCGCCGATGCGCGGATTGCCACGTTGACCCTGCAGAATAGCCAGATCGACTATGCCGACCTGAGCGGCCCCACTCCGGCACGGCTGTCGCTGGATAATCTGCATGGCACGATCCGCGGGCTCGCGACCCTGGGCGCAGCGCCAGCCAACATCGATTTGAGTTCAGGGCTTGCTGGCGGCACGCTGCATCTCGGCGGCGCCCTGCACCTGAGCGAGAGCCGTTTCATCGGCCAGGCGGCATTGAATGGCGTTGGCCTGCCACCACTCGTTGCGATGGCGCCATCGATGTTGAATGCGCAGGTCAGCCACGGCAGCCTGGATGCGAGTGGACAGCTCGTGGCCGACTGGAGCAACGCGTTCAACCTGCAACTGGATGCGAGCAAGCTCGCGGTGAACGACTTTTCTCTGCAGCAGAAGAACCGCACGCCCGTGGCCTGGAAAGCCCTGAATGCCGATATCACCCATCTGGACCTGGCCAGCAGCCAGGCGAGCCTGGGCAACCTCAACCTGCAGGGCTTGAAGATCGATGCCCAGCGTTATCGCAATGGGCGCATCGATCTCACCGACCTGGTCAAGTCACCACCATCGCATCATGCCGCAGGCAAAAAAGCCGTGGCGCCGGCATGGCACTGGAGCATTGCGCATCTCGGCATCGATGGCAGCAGCTTTGCCTATAAGGACATGGCGGTTGCAGGCAAGGCTGGCCGCATCACGGTGAATGCCGACAAGTTCAGCATCAATGACCTGTCCGACGACATGCATAAGCCGCTGAAGCTGGACCTGGCCGGCGGTATCGATCAGGGCAAGTACCGCGTCACCGGCTCCGTGCGGCCGGAACCGCTCAATGCCGACCTGCGCGTCACCGCAACCCGTTTGAACGTGGCGCCGCTGCAATCCATGGTTAAGGTACCGCTCAACGTGCACGTCGACAGCGCACTGCTGAGCCTGAAGGGACGGGTGCGCTATCGCGACCACAAGCCGGAAGCTCTGCTGAGCTATCAGGGTCAGCTCACGCTGGGCCGCGTGAACGTGCTGGACAATCTCACCAATGACGATTTTCTGCGCTGGAATTCACTGGCAGCCACCGGCGTCAACGTACGCACCGGCGAGGGTGCAGCGCAAGTATCGGTTGGAGGGTTGGCGCTCGATAATTTCTATGCCCGCGTGATCGTCAACAGCAACGGCCGCTTGAACCTGCAGGATGTGGTGGCCAGTCCGCAGACAGCGCCGGTTTCGGTGACACAGGCCAACAACGCGCCTGCTGCGTCCAATGCAGCGCAGGTGGCCGCTACCAATCCGGCCGCCTCCGGCACCGCCGCCGTACCCAGCTCAGCTGCCAGCAGCGCCACCCCGCCAGCAGTCATCCATATTGGTCAGATCATCCTTGCACGCGGCAACCTCAACTACACCGACAACTTCATCAAGCCCAATTACACCGCCAACATCACCCAGCTCGCGGGCAAGATCGGCGCCTTCGGCACGGCAAGCGGCGGACCGCCGGCGCCGCTCACGTTGCAGGGCCAGCTCGATGACAATGCACCGGTTAATATTGACGGCACGATCAACCCGCTGACGCCAGTGACGTTCCTGGATGTGAAAGGGAAAGCCGATGGAGTCGAGCTGACGCACCTGACGCCCTATTCGAGCAAGTACACCGGCTACCCGATCATCAAGGGTCGCCTCACCATGGACGTGCATTACGCGCTCGACCAGGGCAAGTTGAATGCGGACAACCATATTTTCCTGAGCCAGCTGACCTTCGGCGATCGCGTCGAGGGCAACGGCATCAGCCATCTGCCGGTGAAGCTGGCGGTGGCCCTGCTCAAGGACTCGCAAGGCAATATCGATGTCGATATTCCGGTGACCGGTTCGCTGAGCGATCCGCACTTCAGTTTCGGCAGCCTGATCTGGCACGCCTTCGTGAACCTGATCGGGCGTGCAGTCACCTCGCCATTCCGGCTGATCGCCTCGGCGATGGGCGGCAACCATCAGGATCTCGGTTATGTGGAGTTCGCGCCGGGCTCGAACGTGCTCGATGCCCAGGCGCAGGAACGGCTGACCCAGATCGCCAAGATCCTCACCGAGAAGCCATCGCTGAGCCTCGACATCATTGGCCGGGCAGACCCCCAGTTCGACGAGAACGGCTTGCGCAAAGTCATGATGCAGCAGCTGATCACGCACGAGCTGGCCAAGGACCAGGGTGGTGACGAGAGCGATGTTTCCGTCCTGTCCAAGCTCAGTCCTGATGACTACAACAAATACCTCAGCAAGGCTTACAAGCATGCCAAGTTTTCCAAGCCGCGCGACCTGATCGGCCTGACCAAGTCGCAGCCGCCGGACGTGATGGAAAAACTGTTGCAGGCTAATGTGACGGTCGACCAGGATGCCTTGCGTCATCTTGCCGAACGTCGTGCCGACGCAGTTCGCCAATGGCTGCGCGGCAAGGTCGACGACAAGCGCGTGTTCGTCTCGGCACCCAAGCTGGATGCCAAGGGTATCGACGACAAGGGCAAGACCACGCGCGCCGATTTCGGCTTGCACTGACCATATCGGAGGCCCAACAGCCCTCGCGGTGCTGTCAATGGTTTTCCGCTGCCGGCGAAAGGCTCACAATGGGCGCTTTCCCCGCATGCGGAACCCACCATGAGCTACCCCGGCCAGACGCGTTACACCAGCGAACTCGAATCCATACGCGAGCAGGGCCTGTTCAAGGCCGAGCGCATCATCACCTCGCCGCAGTCCGCCGAGATTGAGCTGGAAGGCGGTCGCAAGGTGCTGAACTTCTGCGCCAACAACTACCTCGGCCTGGCCGACAACGCGGAAGTGATCCAGGCCGCGAAAGACGCGCTTGATACGCACGGCTTCGGCATGGCCAGCGTGCGCTTCATCTGCGGCACCCAAGATCTGCACAAGCAGCTGGAGGCGAAGATCGCCGACTTCTTCGGCACCGAGGACACCATCCTCTACGCCGCCTGCTTCGACGCCAACGGCGGCCTGTTCGAACCGTTGCTGGGCGAGGAGGACGCGGTCATCTCCGACGCGCTGAACCACGCCTCGATCATCGATGGCATTCGCCTGTGCAAGGCCAAGCGTTTTCGCTATGCCAACAGCGACATGGCCGACCTGGAAGCCCAGCTCAAGGCTGCTGACGCCGCCGGTGCGCGCACCAAGCTGATCACCTCGGATGGCACGTTCTCGATGGACGGCTTCATCGCACCGCTGGATCAGATCACCGCACTGGCCGCGAAATACAACGCGCTGGTGCACATCGACGAATGCCACTGCACCGGCTTCCTCGGCGACACCGGCCGTGGCGCTGCCGAAGTACACGGCGTGATGGACAAGATCGACATCTTCACCGGCACACTGGGCAAGGCGCTGGGCGGCGCGCTTGGCGGCTTCACCACCGGCCGCAAGGAAGTGATCGAGATGCTGCGTCAGCGTTCACGCCCGTACCTTTTTTCCAATTCGCTGCCACCGCACGTGGTCGCGGCAGCGATCAAGGTCTTCGACATGCTTGCCAGTGCGGGCGACTTGCGCAACATGCTCAAGGAAAACACCCGTTATTTCCGCGAAGAGATGAGCAACGCCGGCTTCGACATCAAGCCGGGCGTGCATCCGATCGTGCCGGTGATGGTCTATGACGCGAAGAAGGCTCAGGCGATGGCTGCCGGACTGCTGGAAGAAGGCATCTACGTCACCGGCTTTTTCTATCCGGTGGTGCCGCAGGGTCAGGCGCGCATCCGCACCCAGATGAGCGCCGCGCATACACGCAAGCATCTGGATCACGCGATTGCCGCATTCACCAAGGTTGGTCGCCAGCTGGGCGTGATTGGCGCGTAACCGTTCAAGCCACCCTATGGAAGCGGCTGAAGCCGCTTCCATAGAACA
Organism: Dyella sp. S184; assembly: GCF_009766065.1. GTDB lineage: Bacteria > Pseudomonadota > Gammaproteobacteria > Xanthomonadales > Rhodanobacteraceae > Rhodanobacter. The sequence goes on from NZ_LMUE01000009.1 coordinate 71,123, forward strand.
GGACGATCAAGCTGCGCTCTTGCTGCGCGTATCGAGCGCCCGAACTTCATCTGCAGTGAGCTGACGCCACTGCCCTTTCGCCAGTTCGCCCAACACCTGCGGCCCGATCGCCACCCGGATCAAACGCAGCACGTCGAAACCCAATGCGGCCAGCAAACGGCGGATATGTCGGTTGCGGCCTTCGTCCAATACCACTTCGAGCCACGCATTTTTCTCGCCTACGCGCAGTAGCGTCGCCCGCGTGGCTTTCAGAAAATCACCGGCATCGTCGACCCCGGCTTGCATCTTCGCCAGAACGGCAGCGTCCGGCTGGCCAGCCACCTGCACGTGATAGGTCTTGTCCAGATGGGTGACAGGATCGGTGATGCCAGCCGCCCAGAGGGTGTCGTTGCTGAGCAGCAATAATCCCTCGCTGGCCTTGTCCAGGCGGCCCACCGGTCCCAGCCAGGGCAGCCCGGCGGCGGCCAGCGCGGTATAGACCGTCTCGCGGCCATGCTCATCGGCCGCACTGACGACCAGTCCGCGTGGTTTGTTGAACATCACATAGACGCGTTCGGCTGATTTCACCACGTTGCCATCGACGGCAATCCGCTGTCGATCCAATTGCGTCGGGTGGTAGGGATCACGTATCACCCGCCCGTCCAGACTTACCCTGCCCTCGCGTACCCATTGCTCGGCCTGGCTGCGCGAACATGCCCCCAGCTTGGATAAAACTCTTGCCAAGCCATGCCGCGGTGCATGAGTCGTGGATGCTGTCGTGCGTGCAGAACGGATAGGTGGGCGAGACATCCGGCTAGGGTATAAGCCGGACGCCTGCAGCGACAAGGATTCCGTGATGTTGCGCGTCATGGATCAGTGTCGAGTAGCGGATATGCCGCATTCGGAATGACAGCCAAAAAAAACCCGGCCGAAGCCGGGTTTTTTCATACTGCGTTACTCAGGTTCGATTACTGCTGAACCTGCAGCTCCGTACGACGGTTCTGGGCGCGACCGGCATCCGTGGCGTTGTCGCCAATCGGATCGTTCTTGCCGTGACCGATCGGTCCTTCCAGACGGCTGGCGTCGATACCATGGCTGGTCAGGTAGCTATACACGATCTGTGCACGGCGCTCCGACAGGCTCTGGTTGTACGCATCGGTACCCTTCGAGTCGGTGTAACCAGCAACCGTCACGTGCACCTGCGGGTAACGCTGCAGGGTGTCGACGGCCTGATCCAGAACCGACAGCGAGTCCTTGGTCGGCTCAGCCAGCGACTTCACGATGTTCGTCTCACCCTTCTTCGGGCGGTCGAACTTGAAGTTCACGCCGCGCAGGTCGATCACAACCTTCTGCGGGCAGCCGTCCGGACCCACGACCGTGCCTTCCGGCAGGTTCGGGCACTTGTTGTCGCAGAGGTTCACGCCGTTGACGATGGTCTTCGAGCAGTCAGGAGCAGCCGGGGCCGGAGCCGGGGCAACCGGAGCTGCTGCCGGGGCACCAAAGCGCGAAACGATGCTCAGGCCGAGGAACTGATCACCATAGCCGTTGCGGGCCGGGTTGGTCTTGTCGTCCCAGTCGTAGCGGTAGCCGGCTTCCACACGGATATCCGTGCTGTCGGTGACCGACTTCGATACACCAACACCCAGTTCGGCAGCCGGTGACCAGCCGCTCGCATAGATGCTCTGGTGATGGCTACCCATCACGCCAGCCAGCAGGTATGGACGCCAAGCGTTCCAGTCGCCAGCATAGAAGCGGGCGGCTGCACCGACGTTGGTGCTGGCCCACGAATCCTGGCTGTGACCGCTTACGCCAGGACCGGCACCCTCAACAACAACGTTGTCGATCTTCCGCTTGGTGCGGTCAACGAACGCGTCGATCGAGATGTTTGGAGTGAAGAAACGACCAAAGCCCAGGCCGTAATAGAACTGACGGCTGTTGGTGTCGCGCTTGTCGTCGTTGTAGTAACCGCCGATGGTCGGCGCAATGTACCAACGACCATCAAAGGTCGAGGTCATCGTATCGGTTGTGGTGGTGGTAGTAGTGGTGGTGCTGGCCGGAGCCGTGGCGTCCTGCGCATGAACGGCACCTACGCCGCCCAGGGCCAGCGCGATCAGAAAATACAAGCCCTTACGTTTCATCAGGTGTCTCCTCATTTATTAGATTTTTTCGCGTCCGTTCAATCCCAACCGGAAATCGCGCGTCAGAACTGAATACGTCATTCAGAGCTTTTAAAGCCCCTGCTTGGCGTTCATGCGACAAGCGAAGGGGAGTGTAGCAAAATCGTTAAGTCAATGACACTTTAACATATTGACTACCAGACCCCAGTGAGCGTTTGTTCAGGAAAGCCCTCTGGCAATCAAAATCTGGCGGCTCAACTCTAACGTGCGGTTCTGGTTGCGATCTACAACTTACGATATCCGATTTTCATGAATTTACGGAAGTGGCGGAGTTTCGTGACAAGTTCGGTGCCAACCGCCGCCCTCGCCCTGCCTTAATGTTCCACTCACATCGTCTTTACAACGTGAAGAGACCCAGGAACTCCTGCACCGGCATCGCATCGAGCTTCGCCGGGTCCTGCGTCGCCGCCAGGATTGCCTTGACCTGGTGCGCCGGCAGATGGCCCTGCATGGCAGCCTCGAACTTCTTCAGCAACAACGGGATACCCTCGGCACGACGCTTGCGATGGCCGATCGGAAAATCGATCGAAACCTTGTCCGTGCTGCTCCCATCCTTGAAAAACACTCGCAATGAATTGCCAATGTAACGCTTGGCCGGGTCGAAATAATCCTTGGTGAACTGCGGATTCTCGACGACGGTCATTTTGTCGCGCAGCGCATCGATACGCGGATCGGCGGCCACATTATCGTTATAGTCACTGGCCACCAGACGACCGAAGATCAGTGGCACGGCAACCATGTACTGGATGCAATGATCGCGATCGGCGTAGTTCGCCAGCGGGCCGGTTTTGTCGATGATGCGGCAACCGGCCTCCTGGGTCTCGATGACGATTTTCTCGATCTGATCGAGCTTGCCTGCCACCTGGGTATGCAGCTGCATGGCGCATTCCACTGCAGTCTGCGCGTGGAACTCGGCCGGGAAGCTGATCTTGAAGAGGACGTTCTCCATCACGTAGCTGCCGAACGGGCGTTCGAACTCGAACGACTTGCCCTTGAACGCAACGTCGTAGAAACCCCAGGTCTTCGCGCTCAGCGCCGACGGATAGCCGACCACGCCGCGATAAACCGCATTGATCGCATGGGTGACTGCGCGACGGCAGGCATCGCCAGCGGCCCAGCTCTTGCGCGGACCAGTGTTCGGCGCATGGCGGTAGGTGCGCAACGCACCGTTGTCGATCCAGCTGTGCGACACAGCGGTAGTGATCTGCTCTTTGTCGCCACCGAGCATCGCGGTAGCGACCGCGGTGGATGCGAGGCGCACCAGGATCACATGGTCCTGACCGACCCGGTTGAAGCTGTTCAACAAGGCGTAGCAGCCCTGGATTTCGTGTGCCTTGATGGCGTAGCCCAGCACGTCACGGACGGTCAGCGGGGTGCCACCTTCGCGTTCCGCCTTGCGGCTGAGGTAATCGGCCACGGCGAGGATCGCACCGAGGTTGTCCGACGGATGGCCCCACTCCGCCGCCAGCCAAGTGTCGTTGAAATCGAGCCAGCGGACCTGCGTGCCGATCGCAAATGCCGCCTGCACCGGATCCAGCTCATGGCTGGTACCCGGCACGCGAGCGCCACCTGGCAGGTTCGCGCCCGGAACGACCGGGCCGAGGTGCTTGACGCACTCGGGAAATTTCATGGCCATCATGGCCGTGGCCAGCGAGTCCAGCAGCATGTAGCGCGCGGTGGCGTAGGCTTCCTTCGAATCGATCCGGTAATCGGCCACATAGTTGGCGATGTCGACCATCGGCTGGTCGGGATCGGGACGTTTGGCGGAGCGGATATCATGCGCACTCATGAGTGCTCGTCTCCTGGCAACAGGGAAACCATCATAGTGTCTGATGGTTCCAACCTATCGCGTGACGCAAAGCTTGTCGAAGTTGCCCAACCATGTCGCGTGACAGAAGTTAGTCCCTCCGACCCTTGCGGGCTCACCCCGCTGGCACGCGTACCCAGCCTTCCATCAGCACGCGCGCGCTTCGGCTCATGATCGCCTTGGTAACGGTCCATGTACCGTCAACCAGCGCCGCCTCAGCGCCCACCCGCAACGTCCCCGACGGATGGCCAAAGCACACCGCCTGGCGCTCACCACCGCCTGCCGCCATATTTACCAGCGTGCCTGGAATGGCCGCTGCGGTGCCGATAGCCACCGCCGCAGTACCCATCATGGCGTGATGCAGCTTGCCCATCGACATCGCACGCACGAGCAGGTCGACGTCGCCCGCCGTCACCGGCTTGCCACTCGAGGCGACGTAATCGGCCGGCCTGGCGACGAAGGCCACCTTGGGCGTGTGCTGGCGAGTGGCGATCTCGTCGAGCGAACCGATCAGGCCCATGCGCAACGCGCCGTGCGCGCGAATGGTCTCCAACATCGCCAGCGCCTTGGCATCGCTGTTAATGGCGTCCTGCAGCTCGGTGCCGGTGTAGCCGATCGCAGAGGCCTCGACGAAGATCGTGGGAATGCCGGCGTTGATCATGGTCGCCTTGAGCGTGCCGACACCCGGCACCTCCAGGTCGTCGACCAGATTTCCGGTGGGGAACATCGCCCCACCCGCGCCCTCTTCCTCGGCAGCCGGATCCATGAACTCCAGTTGCACTTCGGCTGCCGGGAAAGTCACACCGTCCAGCTCGAAATCACCGGTTTCCTGCACCGCGCCGCCGGTCATCGGCACATGGGCAATGATGGTCTTGCCGATGTTGGCCTGCCAGATGCGCACGGTGGCAATGCCGTCGCGCGGCAGGCGCGCCGGATCGATCAGGCCACCCGCGATGGCGAACGGGCCGACCGCCGCCGACAGGTTGCCGCAGTTGCCGCTCCAATCGACGAAGGCCTGGTCGATGGCCACCTGACCGAACAGGTAATCCACGTCATGGTCCGGGCGACTGCTCCTGGACACGATCACCGTCTTGCTGGTGCTGGAGGTGGCGCCACCCATGCCGTCGATCTGCTTGCCGTAGGGATCGGGACTACCGATCACGCGCTGCAGCAACGCATCACGTGCGGGACCCGGCATCCGCGCCAGCTCGGGCAGGTCCTCAAGGCGGAAGAACACGCCCTTGCTGGTGCCGCCGCGAAGGTAGGTAGCGGGAACGCGGATCTGAGGAAGCTGTGCCATGTAGATATGGTCCTGTAGTGACTAGGCAGCACCCGCATTCATGCAAGCGCAGCCGCGTGGCATCGCCCGCGGATCTGCAAGCGGTCAGGCCGCCTGCGAGGCCTCGAGGAAGTCCTGCGCGAAGCGCTGCAGCACGCCGCCCGCCTCGTAGATCAACACTTCCTCGGCGGTATCGAGGCGGCAGATCACCGGCACCTCGACGCGTTCGCCGTTCTTGCGATGGATGACTAGTGTGAGATCTGCGCACGGCGTGCGCGCACCGACCACGTCGAAGGTCTCGCTGCCGTCGATGCCCAGCGTCTTGCGGCTGGTGCCGGGCTTGAACTCCAGCGGCAGCACGCCCATGCCGACCAGGTTGGTGCGGTGGATGCGCTCGAAGCCTTCGGCCGCGATCGCTTCCACGCCCGCCAGGCGCACGCCCTTCGCCGCCCAGTCGCGCGAGGAGCCCTGGCCATAGTCGGCGCCGGCGATCACGATCAACGGCTGCTTGCGCTCCATGTAGGTCTCGATCGCTTCCCACATGCGCATGACCTTGCCTTCCGGCTCCACACGGGCCAGCGAACCCTTCTTCACTTCGCCATCGACTACGGCCATTTCGTTGACCAGCGTGGGGTTGGCGAAGGTGGCACGCTGCGCGGTCAGGTGGTCGCCGCGATGGGTCGCGTACGAATTGAAGTCCTCTTCCGGGAGGCCCATCTTGGCGAGGTACTCGCCCGCGGCGCTGTTGAGCATGATCGCGTTGGACGGCGACAGGTGGTCGGTGGTGATGTTGTCGCCGAGCACCGCTAGTGGACGCATGCCCTTGAGTGTGCGCTCGCCCGCAAGGGCACCTTCCCAGTACGGCGGACGGCGGATGTAGGTGCTCTGCGCGCGCCAGTCATACAGCGGCGCGGCGCTCGTGCCGGTGCTCCCCGTGCGCGCGAACATCGGGTCGTAGACCTTGCGGAACTGCTCGGGCTTCACGCTGGAGGATACGATCGCGTCAATCTCTTCGTCGCTCGGCCAGATGTCCTTGAGCGTCACCGACCGACCGTTGGCGTCGATGCCAAGCACGTCCTTCTCGATGTCGAAGCGGATGGTGCCGGCGATGGCGTAGGCCACCACCAGCGGCGGCGAGGCCAGGAAGGCCTGCTTGGCATACGGATGGATGCGACCGTCGAAGTTGCGGTTGCCGGACAGCACGGCGGTGGCGTACAGGTCGCGATCGATGATTTCCTGCTGGATCGCCGGATCGAGTGCGCCGGACATGCCGTTGCAGGTGGTACACGCGAACGCGACGATGCCGAAGCCGAGCTGCTCCAGCTCGGACAACAGGTTCGCCTCTTTCAGGTACATCTCCACCGCTTTGGAGCCGGGGGCGAGCGAGCTCTTCACCCACGACTTGCGGGTGAGACCGCGCGCGTTCGCGTTGCGCGCCAGCAGGGCCGCCGCGATCACGTTGCGCGGATTGCTGGTATTGGTGCAGCTGGTGATGGCGGCGATGATCACCGCGCCATCGGGCATCTGGCCCGGCTGTTCCGTCCACTCACCGGCGATGCCGCGCGCAGCGAGATCAGACGTGGGCAGGCGCTTGTGCGGGTTGGACGGGCCAGCCATGTTGCGCACCACCGAAGACAGATCGAATGTCAGAGTGCGCTCGTAGTGCACGGCGGTAAGCGTGTCGGCCCACAGGCCCGCGACCTTGGCGTAGGTTTCCACCAGCTTGACCTGTTCGTCGCTGCGGCCGGTGAGGCGCAGGTAGTCGATGGTCTGGCCGTCGATGAAGAACATCGCGGCGGTGGCACCGTATTCGGGCGCCATGTTGGAGATGGTCGCGCGATCGCCGAGCGTGAGGCTGCCCGCGCCTTCGCCGTGGAACTCCAGGTACGCGCCGACCACCTTTTCCTTGCGCAGGAACTCGGTGAGTTCAAGCACGATGTCGGTGGCGGTGATGCCGGGCTGCCGCTTGCCGGTGAGCTCCACGCCCACGATGTCGGGCAGGCGCATCCACGAGGCACGGCCGAGCATCACGCTCTCCGCCTCCAGACCACCGACGCCGATGGCGATCACGCCGAGCGCGTCCACGTGCGGCGTATGGCTGTCGGTGCCCACGCAGGTGTCCGGAAAGGCCACGCCCCTGCCTTGATCATCGTGTTGCACCTGGATCACTGGCGACATCTTCTCCAGGTTGATCTGGTGCATGATGCCGTTGCCCGGCGGGATCACGTCGACGTTCTCGAACGCCTTCTTGGTCCAGTTGATGAAGTGGAAGCGGTCCTCGTTGCGGCGATCCTCGATCGCACGGTTCTTCGCGAACGCGTTCGGGTCGAAACCGCCGCACTCCACCGCCAGCGAGTGATCGACGATCAACTGCACCGGCACCACCGGGTTCACCTTGGCCGGGTCGCCGCCGCGTTCGGCAATCGCATCGCGCAGGCCGGCCAGGTCCACCAGCGCCGTTTGGCCGAGGATGTCATGGCACACCACACGCGCCGGGAACCAGGGAAAATCGCGATCGCGCTTGCGCTCAATGAGCTGCTTGAGCGACTCGGTGAGGATTGCTGGATCGCAACGGCGCACCAGATTCTCGGCGAGCACGCGCGAGGTATATGGCAGCGCGTCATAGGCGCCCGGCTGGATCGCCTCCACGGCGGCATGCGCATCGAAATAATCCAGCGACGTGCCGAGGAGGGGTTGGCGGTAGACAGTATTCATAAATATCAAGAACCTTAGAGATAAACGCCCGGCTGACCTCAGGCCGACACTCGGCGCGCGCGCCACTGTTCGATCGGCACGTGTGGCCAGTTTCGTGGGCCATGGCCGCGCACGCCCGGGCGGATGGAAGTGGCGCCCGCGCGCGTCCAACAGCTGGAGTACCCGTGCCGACGACCAAGGCGTAGTTTCACCCGTGACAAAGGCACGATCGAGAAATTGCACTAGCTAGCTCGTCATTGTAACGCACCCTCCCTGGCGTGACCCAGCCTGGGCCTGCATTCGCGCCCCAAATCCAGGGCCGTGATTCGCGCCTCTTCGTGGTTCCATCGGGCGTGCTCATCAAAAGCTTGGTCAGGCCGTACGGCAGGAACATGGTGCCAGGCAAGAGGCGTGGCAACCGGCGACGGAGCCGAGGCAAAGGGGCACGCTCATGCTTGGCCCGGTGTCACCACAGTCGAGTGCCTTAACCGTGTCAGCGAGGTACGCGCTCGCCACTCGACCGCCGATAATTTTGTTGAAAACAGGAAATTGTGGAAGGCGACAGACGGTACGTGTTCCCGACACGTTGTAGTCGAAGAAGGCCTTTCCTCAAGGGGGTTTGGCTTGACTGGTATGCATGACGGCATCGAGAATGCACGAATACTGATTCCCAAAAGGGAGTAGTTCCCGACGCAGGCTCGCTTGCATCGGTGTGGTGATCGTCAACACGAGCGACGCTTCGCTCCGGTCACCACGGCAGTCATGCTGCGAACGAGACTTTTGCGGTAGTCACGGGCCACGCGCGCCCGCGTCTGCTGCATTGTCTTACGCGCATGGACTCCGCATGAACTTCCTCACTACTGATTTTTTCTCCGACCTGCTGACCATCATCCTGCTCGACCTGGTGCTGGCCGGCGACAATGCCATCGTTATTGCCATGGCAGCCAGTCGCCTGCCCCAGGCGCTGCAGAGAAAAGCGGTGTTCTGGGGCACCTTCGGCGCTGTCGCCGTTCGTTTCTCACTGACTACCGTGGTGGTCTACCTGCTCAAGCTGCCGGGACTGATGCTGGTTGGTGGCCTTCTGCTGCTGCCGATCGCCTGGAAACTGCTGCGCCACGACAGCGACGGTAATCCGGCGATAAGTGCCACCACCACGTTCGGGAGCGCACTGCGCACGATCATCGCCGCCGACGCCTTGATGGGCCTGGACAACGTGCTGGCGATCGCTGGCGCGTCGAGTGGGCAGCTCGGACTGGTCATCCTCGGCCTGCTGATCAGCGTGCCGTTGGTGGTCTGGGGCTCAACGCTGATCCTGAAACTGATTGGCCGTTACCCGATCATCATGTACCTCGGTGCTGGTGCGATTGCGTTCACGGCCAGCCGGATGATCACGCACGATCACCTGCTGAATGGCTGGTTCGAGGTACACGGCTGGCTGAACTGCATAGTCGATGTAATGCTGGTACTGGGCATCTGCGGCGGCGGCTGGCTGAAGCAGCGGCGGCGCCGCGCATCGTTGCCATCGACGAACTGAAGTCAACCAAGCCAATGCATTACCATCCGGCAGACTCAGCGCCCTGAACCCAACAACAAGCGCGCTCGGCACTGGCGCCGTACATGCCCTCATCCGGAGTTTCCATGAAGCTTTACTACATGCCCGGCGTCTGTTCGCTGGCCGACCACATCGTGCTGGAATGGATCGGCGAGCCTTACCAGATCAAGGAAGTGCCACGCACCGAGTTGCGTTCACCGGAATACCTGAAACTCAATCCCGATGGAGTGGTGCCCGTGCTGGTCGATGACGATGGCTGGGTACTGACCGAGAATATCGCGATCCTCAATTACCTTGCCGATCGCTTCCCTGCGGCAGGGCTCGGCGGCGACGGTTCACCGCGTGGTCGCGCCGAGGTCAATCGCTGGCTCGGCTTCCTCAACTCCGACGTGCACCCGGCGTTCAAACCGCTGTTCCGACCGGAGCGCTTCATTGCCGATACGGCCCAGCACGCCGAGTTGCAAGACACGGCACGGTCGAAGTTGCGCAACTATTTCGAACGACTGAATGCACAGCTGGCAAACCAGGACTGGCTGGTCGGTACACGTTCGATCGCCGATCCCTATCTGTTCGTGGTGCACCGCTGGGCCAGGGCGAAGGCAGTCGACCTGCACGGTCTCGATCACCTCGAGCGCTTTGTCCATCGCATGCATGCCGATACCGGCGTCAGGGCCGCCATGCAGGCCGAAGGGCTATAGGCCAAGGTGGGCAACCTTCGCGGCAAGCCAGTCGCATGCCCCGTCTGGCCGGCTCATCAGTACAGCGTCGGCACCCGCACCGTCACGAGCACATCGGGCGTATCGCGGGTGACGCCGGCACCGAGTGTGAAATTGATCGTCCGCTTGGGATTCAAACGATAGGAACCGCCGATCAGCAGTTGGCCCAGCCAGACCTTGGTCGAACCGGGTACGGTTTGGCCCATCTCTTTGGTGACGCCAATAAAACTCTGGTCATAGCCGATGCTCAGCGAGGCCTTGTCGTTCAGGGCAAAGCCCATGCCAATGCTCACATCGGCGACATTGCCGATACTCACATTGCCGAGGTACTGCTTGCCCAACACCAGGTTTTCCCATACCCCGTGTCGTTCGACGTTGTACAGGTAGCTGATGTTGCCGAAGAACACCACCGGATCGGAAGGAAGCAGCCAGGTCAAACCTGGTTGCAAGGAGTAGAAACCGGAGCCGGTAGGCAATTCCAGTGGAAGACCCGTGCCGGTGACGTCTTCCACACAACGCTGCTGACAGTCGGTTGTCACCTGGAAAGGATCGGTTCCCGTGCGTGATTTGAAACGGAACCAACCGACGTAGTACGGCTTGTCCGCACCGCCGTCATTGAACTGGTAGCGCGCGGTCGCCTCGATGTCGCCGAGGCCGCTGCCGCTGGAACTCAATACATTGTTCGTGGCCGCACCGGTGAAGACCTCGCGGCTGACGATGTTGCTCCCGTCCCATACATAAGGCACGCGCACCTCGACCTCAAGGCGATTGGTGATTCCGTAGCGCGCGGTAAGCGTGGTGGTCTGGGTGGTGGTCCGCACCGTGCGGATATCGATCAGACCGATCAGGATGGCAGGAATGATGGTGTAGCCGATCAGGTCGACCTGATCGGCGGAGGAGTAGCCGAACTGATACGACGGCTCGATCACGATGTGGCCCTTGGGGGTCAGTACGCCCGGCTGATTGGTGATCGGTGCGACCTCGGGGGGACGGGTATCCGTCGGCGGCGCTACCCCGACCGGCGGTGAATTCGTGGCACTGACTTGCTGCGTGGCATCGGCATCCGGCATCGGCAGTGTCGATGCACTGGCGCTGCCGGTATTCAGATTGCCGCCACGCTCCTGGGCGAGTACATCCATCCCCACCGCATGGCGCAAGCTCTTGTAGTCGGCTTCCTGCTGGGCGAGCTGCTTCCGCATCGCGTCGAGTTGTGCCACCTGCGCATCAATCTGACTGCGCATCGCATCGATCCGCGCGTCCTGCGCCTGCAGTTGCTTGCGGATCAGCGTAGAAGACGCCGCAGAAGGTGTTGTAGAAGATGCCGTGCCATCGGACCCCGACGACGGCGCTGGCGTGGGTTCCTCCTGCGCACCCGCCCAACCGCCGAACATGATCAACCCAGCACAGCCCGCCGAGTACATCCACCGCCAGCGTTTGCGCTCCACTACAGTTCCCCTTGCCAAACCGAGGTGAATGAAATCTTTGGCGCTGACATGGCCCGCGCAGGCAACGGCACAGGCATGCTCAATGCCCAAGCGACAGCGATAGTTGTTGTGCTGCCTGCAAGGTGCTCTGCAGGTTCAGCTCATGGAGTACTTCCAGCGTGTTCACCGAAATGTTGAGTGTGGTGAGGGTGCTGATGGACTGGTTATTCAACGAGTTCTGGATGACCGTCGCCAAGCCGGCGTTCTGGATCGGTGAAGATGAAGCGGTGGGGTTGCCCGGCCCGTTCTGCACGAAGTTCACGGTGCTGAGCACCGATGCCAATGCGGTCGCTTGCTGGGCGGTGATTTGCCCGATATTCGGGATATTGATGCTGGTGGACGTCACCAGATTGCCGTTGATGTACGCCAATTCCTGGATGCCGAGCGATGCCACCAGGCCATCGCCGAAGTCAAAGCCACCACGCACTTCATCAAGCCTGGCATAACTGACCGGCTGCCCCAGGCCGGCGATGTCCGGCTGCGCATGGGCGACAGCCACACTCCCATCTGCCGCTACGCCGGCTGGAAGCGACAAGGCCTGTCCCCCCGCCTCACTCGCTCCCTCTCCAGGCACGGCATGCACGACACCGGCACTCCCGAGCAGGCAGAGTGGCAGGACAATACGGAAACCACTTATCAATTTGTTTTGCATTTCATCATCTCAATACTGCCCAGGCCCGAACTTCGGCATGGTGAGGTAGTCCATCAAGCGTCGGTCAACACCTGCGCTCATTGGCGCGAACGGTGCCGCACGCCAGTCACTCACCGTGTTGAAGCGCGCGAGATCGCGCCGGTCGTGGATCACGAACAGCAATTTATCCTTCCACAGCTTGTCGAAGCGGTCACGCGGGATCGAACGCGTGCCCAGGGCGGGATCGCCGATCAGCACGCGGCCGTAGAGCAAGCCCTTGATCACCACGAAATGGTGGTAGCCCTTGTCTTCGATCAGCGCGATCGCTGGCAGGTGCTCCTGTGCGAGCTTCTCCAGCGGGACGCGGAATCCGTCGGCCTCGAATCCATTGGCCTGCAGAAACTGCTTGATATCCAGCAGCGAGAATCCTTCCTTGTTGATCTTCGCGCGGTTGCCGTGCGCATACATCTGCGCGAACGCCGTCTGCTCGCTGAGCGGATAGCCGTATTGGTAGGTCAGCAAGGTGGCCACCGCCGCCGAGCCGCAGCTGAAGTCGTATTTCTGCCGGATGGTGTTCCTGAATTTGGCTTCTTTCAGGGTAGTAAGGTGCAAGCTGTAGTTCTGCCCTACCCCATTGTTGATCACTACCGTGGCGGCCAGCAGGCCGCCGGGGGATGCCAACGCAAACATGATCGCAAGCGATGGCAGCAGTTTTTTCATTGCTTGAACTGCACGTTGACGATCACGCCGTTCTGGATCAGCACGTTGTTGCCGGTATTCTGGATGACCGTCGACAACCCCGCCGCGCCACTGAAAGAATCCGCGCTGATCGCATTCGCGCCGGTCACCACCTGCGTCGCACTGTTGCCTGTCACTGCACCGGTGATGTTCTGGTTGTTATGGATGTTCGTGCCGCCGCTGTATTGACCCAGGGTATCGGCGCTCACTGCCAGCCCCAAGCCATCGACATACATCGGATGTGCAGGGGCAGTAACAGCCACCTGCTGTTGCTGACCAACCACATGCTGCGTGGCGCTGGCGCTCCCGGGTGGGTTCGAAGCAACCGCCCACGCGGGCACCCCAGCGAAGCACAGCACCATCACCCTCATCACGGGCCTCATGAAGGACATGACACCTCTCCGATTGCGTTTGGCGCATCAAAAACGACTGCGTATCGACCGGTCGCGTACAGTGGCCGGTCGATACGCACAGCAAAGTGGGGCGATGCGTGCTCCACCCTGCTGATCAGCCGTCACTCACTCAATGGCCACCCAGAGTCAGATTGGCTTGGACAGTCACGCCCTGCTGGATAAGAGCAGCTGCGCCACTGTTCTGGGCAATCGTCGTGATGCCTGCGGCCGCGGCCGCCGTGCTGTCCATGGTGTTGGACATGTCGAAGCTGCCAGCATCGGCTGCCGCGGTTCCGCCGTTACCGCCGTTACCGCCAGAAGCACCGGTTCCCGCACCGCCCATGCCTGCGCCTCCGGCCCCGCCAGCACCACCAGCACCACCTTCGCTGGCGACTTCACCGCTGGTACCGCCCGTCGCAGAGGAATTGCCGCTGGTAGCGCTCGCGCTTCCAGCCGTATTGCTGCCGCCCGTGCTGCTACCACCGGCACCGCCCGTAGCTCCACCCGTACCAGCATGATGGCTGGCATTGGCCCAGGCATCACCACCGTCGCTACCGTAGGCACCCGCGCCCGCCGCAACACTGGCTGCGCCAGCATCGCCGCTGCTGGCACCCGACCCGCCGGCACGACCGCTCTTGGCGAACGCGTCACCGCCGCTACCGCCGCTGCCGCCCTTGCCACCAGGGCCATTGCCGCCGTTGCCGCTACCGCCCCTGCCGCCACGTGCTCCATTCGCGTTGCCGTTATTCACGGCGCTGTTGCCAATGCCCCACACCGAGACATCGCTGACCGAACCTTCGAGATCGCTATTGGCTACTGCGACGGTCTTGTTGAATGAATCGCTGACTGTGGCGTTGGCGGTCGCACCGTTGTCGGCCGCGGCGGTTCCCAAGCCGGAGCTCTGCACATCGCTCAGGCTTACATTCTTGGTAACGGTCTTGGTATTCGTACTCGAGTTGGTATGCGTACTCGAATTCGTGTTGCCCTGATTCGAATTGTTGTTGTGGTTGTTGTCGGCCATGGCCGGGAGAGCAAGTCCCAAACCAAGCATCAGTGCCGTGAAAAGAAGAGTCTTGCGCATAAGGAGATTCCTCCCGGACTACCGCGATGACCCCCTGCTTTGCTTTGCATGTACATCTTTGGCCTTGCATGTACAGCAGCTACGCCCCGCAAACTGCGTGCCATCAGGGGCGCGCTTATGATTTCACGCACGATTTCTGCAACATCAAGCACTTAGCTTCATTCTTGTCCGGCAAATTTCGACAGGATCAAGCGCATCGGCGAGCAAGGTGAAGCATTCGTGTTACATCCTTTTTTCGTCAAACTCCTCTCATACGACATGTCGTTCAAAAACATTTCTCCAAAGATCATGGGCTTAAATTAAAAATCTACAATTATTCTGAGGTTGTATCACTCGTGTTACATCAATCACCAATGCGTCGCACTAGCGACCGTAGCCCATCGCCATTAACCCAACAAAAAGAAAGGGGCCTTGCGGCCCCTTTCTTTTTGATTGTCGCTCCCTTCGGATCAGCGCTTGTCGATCGGCACGTAGGCCTGGTCTTCCGGACCGGTGTAGTTCGCGCTGGGACGAATGATCTTGCCGTCCTCGCGCTGCTCGATCACATGCGCGCTCCAACCGGAGGTGCGCGCAATCACGAACAACGGCGTGAACATCGCGGTCGGCACGCCCATCATGTGGTATGCGCTGGCCGAGAACCAGTCGAGGTTGGGAAACATCTTCTTGACGTCGCCCATCACCTTCTCGATGCGTTCGGATACCTCGAACAGGGTCGGGTTGCCGCCGTCGGTGCACAGCTTGCGCGAGATCTCCTTGATGATCTCGTTGCGCGGATCGGACACCGTGTACACCGGGTGGCCGAAGCCGATGATGATTTCCTTGCGCTCGACGCGTGCGCGGATATCGGCCTCCGCATCATTGGCACTGCGGTAGCGCGCGATGATTTCCATCGCCACTTCGTTCGCACCACCATGCTTCGGGCCACGCAACGCACCGATCGCACCGGTCAACGCCGAGTACATGTCCGAACCGGTACCGGCAATCACGCGCGCGGCGAACGTCGAGGCATTGAACTCGTGCTCGGCATACAGCACCAGCGACTTGTCCAGCGCATGAGCATGCAGGTCGCTCGGCTTCTTGCCGTGCAGAAGGTGCAGGAAGTGCGCCGCGATCGAGTCGTCATCGGTCTGTGTCTCGATGCGCTTGCCGTTGTGGCTGAAGTGGTACCAATACAGCAGCATCGAGCCGAAGCTGGCCATCAGGCGGTCGGCGATCTCGCGCGCACCGGTGACGTTGTGGTCGTCCTTTTCCGGCAGCACGGTGCCGAGTACCGAGCAGCCCGTGCGCATCACGTCCATTGGATGGGTAGCAGCCGGCAGCAGCTCCAGCGCAGCTTTCACCGGCGCGGGCAAGCCGCGCAGGCGCTTCAGGCGCGCGCGGTAGTTGTTCAGCTCGGTCCAGTTCGGCAGCACGCCGTGCACCAGCAGGTACGCCACCTCCTCGAAGCAGCCCTTGGCCGCCAGATCGTGGATGTCGTAGCCACGGTAATGCAGGTCATTGCCGCTACGACCGACCGTGCACAGCGCGGTATTGCCCGCCGCCACACCGGACAGCGCGACAGATTTCTTGGCCTTGGGCAGGGTTTGCTCGCTCATCGATAACTCTCCTGAGACTTGCTGATACATGGCGATGCGATGGGCATCGCGCATACGAAAAGAATGGCGCGTTCAGGCCTTCTTGCTGGCGAACAGCGCGTCGAGCCTGTTCTCGAAATCGTGATAGCCGATGCGCTCGTAAAGCTCCTCGCGCGTCTGCATGGTGTCGATCACATTGCGCTGGTGGCCATCGCGGCGAATCGCCGTGTAGACGTTCTCGGCTGCCTTGTTCATCGCGCGGAAAGCCGACAACGGATACAGCACGATGCCAACGCCGGCCGTGCGCAATTCGTCCACGCTGAAGAGTGGCGTGCTGCCGAACTCGGTGATGTTCGCCAGCACCGGCACCCTCACGGCGTCGACGAAGCGGCGATAGGTCGGCAGGTCGTAGGCGGCCTCGGCGAAGATGCCGTCAGCACCCGCCTCGACGCAGGCGACCGCGCGCTCGATCGCGGCATCCACACCATCGACGGCAATCGCGTCGGTCCGTGCAATCAGGAAGAAATCCGGGTCGGTCCTCGCGTCTGCTGCAGCCTTCACGCGGTCAGCCATTTCATCGGCGGATACGATCTCCTTGCCTGGCCGGTGCCCACAGCGCTTGGCGCCGACCTGATCCTCGATGTGGCACGCGGCTGCACCGAACTTGATCAGGCTCTTCACCGTGCGGGCGATATTGAATGCGCTGGGGCCGAAGCCGGTATCGATATCCACCATCAACGGCAGGTCACAGACGTCGGTGATGCGGCGCACATCGGTGAGCACGTCATCCAGCGTATTGATGCCCAGATCCGGCAAACCCAGTGAACCGGCCGCCACGCCACCGCCGGAAAGGTAAATCGCACGATAACCGGCGCGCTTGGCGAGCAGCGCATGGTTCGCGTTGATCGCGCCGATCACCTGCAGCGGCTGTTCCTCCACCAAGGCAGCGCGAAAACGCGCTCCAGGAGATGCGATCTTCGTCATGGGCTGCTCCACGGAAAACATCCATTTTAGCGCACCGGAGCCATGCCCGTGCCCCATGACCTTCGAGGCATTGCATCTAGCTCCACTGCTCCAGGCCCTGTTCGAGCGCACGACGGATTTCCTCCAGCACCTGCGGATCATCCAGTGTCGACAGGTCACCTGGATCGGCGCCCCGCCGTAGAGCGTCCAAGGCCAGAACAGACGCAGCGCAGCAATGCACCCGACTTTCGTCACTGCGGAAACGACAACGGGTCGGCATGAGCCGGCCCGTTACGAGTCGCTGGATCCCGTGTCACCAGCCATCCATGGCCTGCACGGGATGAAGTCATCCTGACTTCACTTCTTCGCGAACAAATGCTCGACGCCGGCGCGCTCTTCGCGCAGTTCCTTGTCGGTGGCGTCCATGCGGGCACGCGAGAAGTCGTTGATCGCCAGGCCTTGCACGATCGTGTACTTGCCGTCCTTCACGGTCACCGGGTAGCCGTAGATCACGCCCGGCGCGATGCCATACGAGCCATCGGACGGGATGCCCATCGAGACCCAGTCGCCCTCGGCCGTACCCAGCGCCCAGGAGCGCATGTGGTCGACCGCGGCCGAAGCGGCCGAAGCAGCTGAGGAAGCGCCGCGCGCCTTGATGATCGCCGCACCGCGCTGCTGCACGGTCGGGATGAAATCGCTCTCGTACCAGGCCTGGTCGACCAGTGACAACGCCGCCTTGCCGTCCACCGTGGCGTGGTGCAGATCCGGGTACTGGGTGGAGCTGTGGTTGCCCCAGATCGTCATCTTCTTGATGTCGGTGTTGTGCTTGCCGGTTTTCTCGGCGAGCTGGCTCAAGGCGCGGTTGTGGTCGAGGCGAACCATCGCGGTGAAGCACTTCGGATCCAGGTCCGGTGCGTTCTGCTGGGCGATCAGCGAGTTGGTGTTGGCCGGGTTGCCGACCACCAGCACGCGCACGTCACGCTTGGCGTGATCGTTCAGTGCCTTGCCCTGCGGGCCGAAGATGGCGCCGTTGGCTTCCAGCAGATCCTTGCGCTCCATGCCCGGGCCGCGCGGACGCGCGCCGACCAGCAGCGCGTAGTCGACGTCCTTGAAGGCGACGTTGAGGTCATCAGTGGCCACCACGCCAGCCAGCGTCGGGAACGCGCAGTCGTTGAGTTCCATCACCACGCCCTGCAGCGCAGGCAGCGCCGGGGTGATTTCCAGAAGGTGCAGGATCACCGGCTGGTCAGGACCCAGCATGTCACCTGCAGCAATGCGGAACAGCAGCGCATAGCCGATCTGGCCAGCGGCACCGGTAACGGCAACTCGAACGGGGGCTTTCATCGTGGCAACTCCTTGGGAGAATAAGGCAACACCCGCATCCAGCGATGCGGGCTGGAACTGATCGGTCAACTCAACTCGGCAAAGAACTCGGCGATGCGGGCGAGGCCCGGCGCGAGTTGTGCCGTTGGGCAGGTATACGAAATTCGCATCGCGCGTGGCTCGCCGAATGCCGAACCCGGCACACAGGCGACGCCCTTGGCTTCCAGCAAGGCGGCACAGAAATCCACATCGCTGCTGATCTTCGTACCGTTGTGGCTCTTGCCGAATGCCACCGAGATATCCGGGAACGCATAGAACGCACCCTGCGGTCGCGGGCAGATCACGCCGGGGATCGCACTGAGCGCAGCGACCACGGTGTCGCGCTTGCCGGCGAACTCGGCGCATTTCGCCTGCGGGATGTCCTGCGGACCAGAAAACGCTGCCACCGCAGCCGCCGTGATCACTTCGGGAATGCTGGTGATGTGGTTGGAATTGAGCGTGGTCACGGCCTTGGCCACCGACTCCGGTCCGGCGATCAGGCCAACGCGCCAGCCCGGCATGCCGTAGGTCTTGGAGACCGAGTCGACGAAGACCAGCCGTTCTCGCAGCTCGGGCCTGGCGAACACGAAATTGTGGTAACCGATGCCGTCGAACACCATCGAGTTGTAGATGTCGTCGGTGACAATCCAGGTATCCGGATACTTCGCCAGCACGTCGGCCAGCGCAGCGATTTCCTCGCCCGTGTAGACCATGCCGGTGGGATTGGACGGATTGTTGAACAGAAACACTTTCGGCTTGCGCGCCAGCGCCGCCTCAAGCTGCATCGGGGTGAGCTTGTAGTTCTGCTCAGTACCACACGGCATCACATTGACTTTGGCGCCCACGATGTCTGCGATGTCGCGATAGGTGGTCCAGTACGGGGCCGCGAAGCAGATCTCGTCGCCTTCGTCGAGCATGGCCTCGGCCAGGTTGTACAGCACCTGTTTGGCACCGATGCCGATGGAGAGGTTCATGCGGCCGTAGCCACTGAAGCCGAGCGCCTCGATATGTTTCAGGAACGCATCCAACAACGGTTCGGCACCACGGTTGCTGCCGTACTGGCCGGAGTCATGCGACAACGCCTCGCGCGCCGCAGCATACACATGGTCGCCGGGCAGGAAGTTCGGTACGCCAATGGAGAAACTGATGATGTCGCGGCCGGCAGCCTTGAGCTGCTTCGCCTTCTCGGCTATCACCATGATTGCGCTGGGTTTGGCGCGGCCGACACGCTGGGCAAGCTGGGGCATGGGTTCCTCGACGTCAGGGGATGAGGTCAGCAAACCCGCGAATTTTAGCATGCGGCGACGCGGCATTCGGCAGGATCGCAAAAGCTTGCGCGGTCAAATTCCTATGGTGGTATCCAGCCGACTAGTTGCATGATGCGGACGCCGCCGCACCATGTGCACACGGTCGCTGGTGGAATTGGTCAACTCAACAGCAATCCAGGGAGGTAGGCGTCCATGTTCCACCTGATATGGTCCATCATCGTTGGCTTCTTCGTTGGTCTGATTGGCAAATTCGTCCTCGATCACGTTTTCCACGCGAACATACACCTCGGCTTCTGGCTGACAGCCATCGTCGGCATCGTGGGTTCGGTGATCGGTGGTCTGATCGGCAGGATGATCAGCACACCGCCACCCGACTCCAAGTTCCATACGGCCGGCTTCCTGATGTCAATCCTCGGCGCCATCATCCTGCTGCTGGTTGTGCAGTTCGTCTTCAAGTAATCCCTGCCACCGGCCGAAGCATCGGCATCTACATTTGCAGGCAGCACAAAAGAAATCGGCGGGTAACCCCCGCCGATTTCTTTTCATGAAATCACAACCGTTATCAGGCCTGGCCGCCCATCAGCTTGCCGGCGAGGCCTTCAAGCATGCCGAAATTGAAACCGCCGCCCTGCCCAGCCGCCGGAGCCTGACCGTCGGGGGTCAGATGATCGACCGCGTGCGGCAGCACTTGCGAAAGACCGTTGAGCACCACGCTAGGATCGACACCCATCTTGCTGGCGGCCTCCTGCACTATCGAACCCATGCCTCCGTTCTGCAGCGCCTGGCCGAGCTGGTCGCTCGATACCGCCTGATTGGCCCCCGTACCGACCCACGACTGCACGGCATCGCCCAGCCCATGCTGTTGCAGCATGCTGGTGAGACCCTGCACGCCGCCGGCCTGCTGCAGCAGCTGGCCCGCCACACCAATCATCGAACCTGCACCAGCCTGCTGTCCCTGCCCCCCAAGCAAACTATCGAGGAATGACATGGTCGTTCTCCTTAGTTAGTTAGTAAGTGAATGGGTGTGTAGCCTGCCGATCATAGGCGCGCAAAACCGCATTTGTCATGACGTTCGCGCACAAAAGAAACCGCCGGCCATGGGCCGGCGGTTTCTTTTGCATCCTTTAACAAAAACTCAACCGCGCTGGTCGAGCACCGCGTTCCATTCCTTCAGACGATCCGACTGCGCCGCCAGCAGCGCGTCGACGTCGCCGTCCACGGTGACCTTCTCGATCACGTCACCCTGCTGGATCGCGTTGACCACATTCATGTCAGCCGCATCGACCACTTCGCCGAACACACTGTGCTTGCCGTCCAGCCAGGGCGTGGCGCCATGGGTGATGAAGAACTGGCTGCCGTTGGTACGCGGGCCAGCATTGGCCATCGACAACACACCCGGCTTGTCGTGGCGCAGCGATGCGTTGAACTCGTCCTCGAACTTGTAGCCCGGGCCGCCGCGACCGCTACCTTCGGGGCAACCGCCCTGGACCATGAAGTCGGCGATCACGCGATGGAACGACAGCCCGTCGTAATAGCCGCGCTTGGCCAGGTTGACGAAGTTGGCGACCGTGACCGGGGCCTTGTCCTCATGCAGACGCAGGTGGATCGGGCCGCGGTTGGTGGTGAAGGTGACATTGATGGTCATCGCAAAATCCTTGAGTTCGAAAGCTGCACCGCGCGACGGCACGGGCACGAGGGTCGCCAAGAATAACCCAAGCCAAGGTCGGTGCAGCAGGGTTGCCATCCGTCGATTCAGGCGCGACTGCGCTCAGGGCAGACCCAGCGTACTGCGTTCGAGTGCGCCGGCACCGCGTGGCTGCGCTGCCGGTGTCGGCACCTCGGCCGGCCAGGCGGCCCCGTCATACAGGTGCGCCCACAGCCGATCCAGCGCCGCATAACCGTAAGGCAGCAGCGGCACGTGCTGATCACCGAAACCGGGCAGCACCAGGAACGCATCGAAATGTTGCGCGTGCGGCACCTTCCAGTAGATCGGCTGACGGCCCTCGTCGCGCAGCCATGCCACATACGGCTCGGAGCTGAACGCGGTTGGCAGCAAGCCGTCGCTGGCGCCGTGCACCACCCACAGCGGCAGGTCACTGCGCGGCAACCGGGCGGCCGTTGCGGCAATGGATGCGTGCAAGGCCTGTGACTCGTGATCGTCGCCGGTCCACAGCCCACGCAGGCATTCATTGCCGATCAAGGTGGGATCAGTCGAGACACTGGTGCCACCCAGCAGACCGACACCGTTGCCGGGTGGAATGCCTGAACCATCCGCCCACCATGCCGCCCGTGTGGCGGGATCGGCCACGGCCGGCAAACCCTTGGCATCGATTGCCGCGTAGTGGAAGCCACACGGCATGTCGCCCGCGCCACGGCGCAGGTAGGACGAGGCATAACCCGCGGCAATCACCCGCCACAAGTCGAACGCGGTGGTGCTGGCAGCGGTGCTCATCGCTTCGTCGGTCCAGCCACGGGCATGCAGATATTGACGGGCCTGCTCCGCCTGTTCGGCCGCGGTGTTGCCACTCAACTTGCCCTGCGCACGCAGGCTGGAACAGCGCAGCGGCCATGCCGGTATCGGCACACCCTTGGGCCCGCGTGCCAGTGGCACCTTGGCGAAATGCTCCGCGCTCAGCGCACATGGCAGCCAGATCGCCGCCTCGGTGGCGTAGTCGTACATCGCGCGACCATGCACGGGGACGTACACGTTCGGCTCCAGCGCCACCACGCCGGCGAAGAAATGCTCATGATCGAGACCGGCTGCCTGCAACACCGCGCCGCCGCCGTTGGACAGGCCGGTGGCGATGATCTTCGTGTTCTGCGGCGTGAACGGTGCCTCGGCGGGAAACGCGCGGTCGAGCATGGCCAGGCCGAACTGCGCCGCCTGGATCACATGCCGGCCCCAATCGGCCTCCGGGTTGTCACCGGAGTTCATCTGCTTCACCGCGATGCCCGCGCTCTGGGGCGCTGGCGTAGGCTGAAACTCCAGCTCCGCCTCACCGCGTTTCGCGCGTCGACCGTCCAGTGCCACACCGCTATTGTCGGCATAGTCGAAATAGCCGGCGCCGGTACCCTTGTCGGTATAGGCCACCGCGCAACCATGCGGCAGGCCCCACGCACCAGCCAGCGCGATCGCGCCATAGATGCCGCGCGAGCCGGACGAGGCGGTCACCACCAGGCAGCGCTTCTGCCGATCGAAGTGATCGGGCACCTGCAGCAGCACGCGATGCGGCGCGCGAGCACCAGGAATGCGCGCGAACGCCTGGTATTCGCGTCCCGGCACGTCCGGTACGCCGCCATACACCGTGCCGTAGCCGCCCAGCGGGCCGAGATCGGCGATACCTTTCCAGCTGGTCTGGATGGCCCGCTGGCGCAGTTCCTCCGCCGTCGGGTTCAACGCGTCGGCAAACGGCCGTGGTGTGCTGGCCAGACCAGCCAGCCCCAACCCGGCGCTCAACAGATCATCCTGGCCGCGATGATCGGTAACCCGCACTTCGCCGTAGTCAACATCACGCATTGCGGATTCCTTCGGCACCGGGTTGCCGGCGCAGGCCGACAGCACGAGCAAGATCAACAGGGAGGACACACAGGCGGATTTTTTCATCCCGCCACCATATCAAGCATGCACGCACACGCCATCGTACGAAAGTCCAGCATCACACCAGTGACCCTTGGACCTCGACGGCCGCGCTGCGGCCCGCTAACGTCAACGACATGACGAGCCTGCTGATCGCTGACGACCACCCGTTGTTCCGCGCCGCGCTGCGCCTGGCAGCCAGCGAAGGCCTGCCCGGTTGCCACATGCGCGAAGCCGCCGACCTCGCCAGCGTATTGGCTGCCCTGGCTACCGAACCAGACACCGACCTCGTCCTGCTCGACCTGCACATGCCCGGCAGCCAAGGGCTGTCAGGCCTCGCCATGCTGCGCGGCCAGCATCCCGGCGTGGCCGTGCTGGTGGTCTCCGCCCACGACGAACCGCGCATCGTGCGCCGCGTGCTCGATCACGGCGCCGCCGGCTTCATCCCCAAAAGCGCCAGCCCCGCCGATATCGGTGAGGCGATTCGCAGCGTGCTCGACTGTGGCACCTGGTTGCCACCCGGCCTCGCCGACGCCATCGCCGCCCTGCCCGCCAATCCGGCCGACACTGATCTCGCCAGCCGCCTCGCCCGCCTCACCGAACAGCAATCCCGGGTCCTCACCCTGCTCGCCGAAGGCCTGCTCAACAAGCAGATCGCCGACCGGCTGGCGATCCAGGAGCGCACGGTGAAGGCGCATGTCACGGCGATCTTCGAGAAGCTCAGAGTGAGGAATCGCACGCAGGCGGGGATGTTGCTGCGGTCGTTGGATCTGGGGGAGCCAGCGCGGGTGATGTGACAGAAGCTTTCACCCGAAGACGGATACCGAAGGTGGCTCGCAAGGCCGCCACCAAAACGGAGATTGAAGCCGCACCGGCTCACGGTGCGGCTTCGCAATGTAGCGACGCGGCATTCAGAGCTGCAACGAACCGCCGGCCAGTTTATTGACTTCCGCCATGATGGCCGTCATCTGCGGGGCGGATTTGAGCGCATAGTGATTATTGGTGTAGCCCCACCAATCCCAGCATCCATAGGGGTTGTAAGGAGCATAGGCATCGATCGTCTGTGGATAGAGCACGATGATATTGTTCGTGTCAGCCCATTCGTTGATGCCGCTGTCATGCACGAAGGTTGTGCCTACCGTTTCCTGATTTTGCGAGCATCCATGCAACGCCACGACCAGGCGACAGGCCTGTCCCGCTGCGCAATTCTTGGGCACGAAGACCCAGCCCGTGCTATCCATCGAGATGGCCGCGCAGTTTCCATTTGCGCAAAACGGATTCTGATTGAACTGGATGAAGCTGCCACCCAAAGCACCTGAATTGCGCGCCTGGAGCGTGCCGTAAAACATCGTCAAGAATGTCTGTTCCGGATCGATGCCGCAGTTATTGATGTACGGCAGTGCAAGATACAGGCAGGCGGTGAGTGCGTCCGGCGACACCCAGGAATGCTCTGCCGCGGTGTGGTTGTTGTAGGTGATCTCACTGCCCGATGTGAAACTTTGGTAGTACTGATACAGGTCGTTCATCGTTGCCTGATAATCCACCGTATCCAGCGTGCCACTGAACATGTAAATCGGCTTGCCGACGATATTGCTGACCGGATCGATCGCGCCTGCCGAGGCTTCTTTATTGGTATAGCTGACCAGCGACGACACCGGCACGCTGACGCCGGTAGCGCAGGCCTCGCCCCAGAGCGCGTCATTATCCTGCGCGCAGTAGTACGTACCGCCGGCCATCACGGCGGTCCCGTAGATCGCTTTTGAATAGGCTACTTGCAGCTGTGTGGCCATATAACCGCCTGATGAAATGCCTGCCACCGTTACGGAGCTAGGTGTGATGTTGTACGAGCCGAGCGCCGCTTGTGCCCTCGCAAACGGAGAAGCGATCGTGATAGCGCTGAACAACACCGCCATAACCAAGAATCTGAAGTGTTTCGAAAACATCGAAGAGTCCTCCATCGTCACGTGAGTGTGTTATCGATGCCGCCCGATATGCCCCCATCAGCACCGTCGCCAAAGCCCTAATGCGGTCGCCGCAATGGAGATCGCAAAGCGAGAAGTGACCACGGAGTTTGGAAAAGGGCACTCATTCGCCTCGCCAAGAGAGCACAAGGTGGTAATGAGTTGAATTGGACGATAGGGCTATGCGGCTGTCGCGGTGTCGTGTCGGCCAAGCCGATCCAGGCGTTACGCCGGATCCCGGGCCAACCTGCCTTAGGCCCACCCGGCACCCGCCGTTATCCGTTGCAACACCTGCCTCAATGCCAACGGCTTCAAGGGCTTGTACAACACGCCCAGCCCTGCATCGAGCAATCGCTGGCGCAGCTCGCCGTCACGGTCGGCCGTAAGCATCACAGTTGGCACATCAGCATGCAGTTCACGCAGCCGATGCCACACATCGAATCCTGTATCGCCGCCATCGAGGTGGAAATCAAGGATATGCAGGTCCGGTCGCCACGGCGCAGCCAGCGCCTGCTTGGCATTGCGCGCAGCGTGCACATGCCAGCCCCAGCTGGTCAGCAGGCTGCTGAGCGCGGCGAGTGCAGCGGGCTCGTTATCCAGCACCAGCGCACGACCAGCGGGCAGTGAGTGCTGTGCATCAGCGATGGGTGGCAATCGTATCGCGGCACGTGCCATCGGCATGCTGAGGTCAAACACGCTGCCCCTGCCGGGCCATGAGCGTAGACCGAGCGGATGGTCGAGCAACCCAGCCATGCGTTGCGCGATGGACAAACCCAGCCCGAGTCCCTGCCCGCCTGCAGCACTTCCGCGACGAAACTCCTGGAAGATCAGTTGCTGCTCGCCCGGCGCGATGCCGGGGCCGGTATCCCAGACTTCCACGCGCAACTGCTCGCCGTGTCGGCGCACACCAAGCAACACGCGGCCGTATTCCGCATAACGCAACGCATTCGACAGGAAGTTCTGCAACACGCGGCGTAGCAGCTGTGGATCGGAGCGCACCCATGCACGCGTGCCGACCACGTCGAACTGCACGCCGCGATCCAACGCAATGGCCCGGAATTCGGCAGCCAACGGATCGAGTACGTCGGCCAGCGGGAATGCGCGCGGCTGGGGATGCAGACGGCCACCTTCCAGACGCGCGATATCGAGCAGGCCAGCGAGCAGACCTTCCGTAGCAGAAAGCGCACCGTTGAGGTGACGTGCAGTCGTGGCATCGGCACCGCGCTCGGTCAAAGAGTGAGCAAACAGCTGCGCGGCATGCAGCGGCTGCATCAGGTCGTGGGTTACCGCGGTGAGGAAGCGGCTCTTCGCCTCGTTCGCGCCCTGTGCTTCCGCCGATGCCGCGGCCAACGCGCGGGTGCGTTCCTCCACTCGCAGTTCGAGCGTCTCGTTGACGCGCTTGAGCGAGCCTTCGGCCTGGCGGAATGCGGTGACGTCGGTGAAGGTGGCAACAAAGCCGCCTCCCGGCATCGGGTTGCCGCGGATCTCGACCACGATGCCATCGGGAAAACGCCGCTCGGACAGATGCCGAGTGCCGGCACGCATGTGGGTGAGCCGGCGCTGCACACGGCGCTCGACTTCACCGGGGCCGAGCATGCCGGCCTCGACGTTGTGACGGGTCAGGTCGGCGACCGGGCGGCCTACCTGCAGCAGTTCGTCGGGATAGCCGAACAGGCTGGCGTAGCGGCTGTTCCATGCCACCAGTCGCAACTCGGCATCGACCACGCAGATACCCTGGCTCATGTTCTGCAGCGCCGCCTCCAGCACGCGCTGGTTGAAGCGCAGATCCTGTGCCGCCTCGCCGACGATGGCGACGACAGTATCCAGATCATCGCGTCCCTGCCGATGCACCACTTCCAGCAGCAGCCGCGCCGAGGCGGCGCCAATCACTGCAGCCAACTCATGTTCCACCTCAGCGACTCGAGTGCTGCCGGACGATCCGGTCAACGGTGCGTTATGGAACAGGTGTTCGACACGCTCGGCCGGCAGGAAGCGCGCTGCCAACGCGCGTAGCTCGGTCACACCGACATCGCCTACGCTGACCGCACGTGCGTTACGGCCATAACGCGATCCGGCCACTGCCAGCATCACCGCACCGTTCGCCGCCAGGCTCACCACTACCGCGCGGCCCAGCCGGTTCCAGTCGCCCAGCCCGAACAGGTCATCCGGCGACAGCCAGTGCAGACCGAACGGACCCACGTGCAGCCACGGCAAGGTGGACGGCAACAACGCCGGCGAGACCGCATACAGCCAGACCAGGGTGCCGACTGCCAGTCCGGCCATCACCGCACGCGACCCCAGCTGCGGACGGTATACCGCCGCCAGCAACGCCGGCGTCAGCCCAGCCAGTGCGGAAAACGAGATCGCGCCGATATCGGCCAAGACCTCGTTGCGCGCCAGCACCCGGCTGTATGCCCAGGCCAGCAACAGCACCAGCAGGATCGCCACTCGTCGGTGATTCAACAACTCGCCGCGCAGATCGCCGTGCTCGTCGCGACCCCAGCCGGCCTTCACCCGCAGTGGTGCGATGAAGTGATTGACCACCATCAGGCTCAGCGACAGCGTAGCGATCACCACCATGCTGGTGGCAGCGCTGAGGCCGCCGAGAAACGCGATCAGGGCCAGCCCGTGCTCGCCGCGCGCCATCGGCAGCGCCAGCACGTACATGTCCGACGACACGCCGCTCGGCCCAAGCAAGGTATCGCCCAACCGCGCCAGTGGCAGGATCGGCAGTGAGATCAGCAGCAGGTACAGCGGAAACAGCCAGCGCGCACTGCGCAGATGACCGTCGTTCCGGCACTCCACGATGCCTGCATAGAATTGATGCGGCATGGTGAACATCGCCAGCGCACCGAGCAGGATCAGCGCCGGGAAGCCGCTGCTGTCCGGCGGTGGTGGCACGTTGACTGGCATGCCAGCCGGCAACGCAGTGAACAACAAGGTACCCAGTGCCAGCATCGCGCCGAGCTTGAACAGCGACTCGAACGCCATCGCCAGCACCAGCCCGCGGTTGTGTGCCATGGTCGAGGCACGCCGCGTACCGAACAGCATCGCGAACAGCGCCATCAGCAGCGCGACATACAACGCGCTGTCCTGCCATGGCACGGATTCGGCCAGCTGCCCCTGGCTTAGGATGCCGTAACTCATCGCCACCGCTTTCAGCTGCAACGCGATGTACGGCACGATGCCAATCACCACCACCGCGGTGACCAGCGCGGCCAGCCCCGAATGTCGCCCCAGCCGCACCGCGATCAGGTCGGCCAGCGAGCCGGCGTTGTACTCGCGCACAAGCTGCACCATTCGGCGCAGGAATTTCAGCGCGAACAGATACATCAGGATCGCACCGACAAACGTCGGCGGCAGCCACCAGCCGGAGCGGCTGGCCTGGGTGACGGTGCCGTAGAACGTCCACGAGGTGCAGTGGATCGCCAGCGACAAGGCGTAGATGATCGCCCAGCGCTTCTCGAACAGATGCGGGCGGCGTTCGCCGAGCAAGGCCACGCCGAACAGCAGGCCCAGCCAGCACAGCGCTGCGATGGCGATCAGGCCAGCGCTCAGCATTGTCGGCTCCGTGCGCAACCGATCAATGTGCGGGTTGCAGCCCCAGTGCGTGTACCGCGTTCACCAGCCAGCGCAGCTGCACGCCGTGGCGGCTGTCGTAGTCGGCTCCGGAATATCCCCACCAGTCCCAGCATGCTTGCGGATTCAAGGGCGCGAAACTTGCGCGAGTCTGAGGATATAGCACTGCCACGTCATAGACGTCGGCCCAGCGGTTGAAGCCGGCATCTTTCACGAATGCATCGCCCACCGCCTCGGCGTTCTGCTTGCAGCCGTGAAACGCGACCACCAGGCCACACGGTTTGCCAGCGAGGCAATCGGGCGGCAGGTAGACATAGCCAGTCTTGGCCAGCAACGCATCGGCGCCATCCGGGCGCAGTGTGTCCTGGTCGAACGTGCGTAGCTCGCCGAGTGCCTGCGCTGCCGCATGCATAGGCTTGCCGAACATCTGCGCGAAGATCTCGCCAGCCGCATCGAAACCGCAATGGCCCAGATACGGCGACACCGACTTGTCGCAATCGCCACCGCTGGCGGCCACTGGCAGATTGTGGGCGAATGCGCGCTGGCCATCATCATGCACCTGCATGCCGCTCAGGCCAGGCGTGTTGTCACGCAGTTGCTCGTAGAAATGCGCCCCGGCCTCAGCCACCGCCGGTGCCACAAGCACATCGGCGCTGCCGTGCAGCAGGTAGACGTGGGCATGCGCTAGATCCTTCAGGGGACCGATCTCGCCGGCAGCTGCACGCTTCGTGGCACTCGCCACCAGTGTGCCGACATCCAGTGCCGGCACGCCTTTCATGCAGCTGCCAAGGGCAACATCAAGCTTGCCGCCGGCGCAGCCATAAGGACCACCAGCGACCAGCGCCGCGTTCGGGAACAGCTCCGGATAGGCGAGCTGCGCCTGGGTCGCCATGTAAGCGCCGGACGAAAGTCCGACCACAGCCACCCTCGATGGATCAAGCTTCAGTTTTGGCAGGGAACCTGCCGGCTGGGCCGCGCAGGCACTGCCACTGCCGAGCAATAACGACAAACCGCACAGGCGGATCCAGGCTCTCAATGACATGGACGATCTCCGTAATTCGACAACCGCATACGCAGAATTCGCGACCGATCATGCGCAGCCATGGGGGCGGCACACGAGCGATCGTCACAAAGCTTAGAACGTGTAGCGCGCAGTCAACGTCACCATCCGGGGCGCACCATAGAAGCCGGTGACGATACCAAGGGCGGCAATGTTGTAGCCGGTGGTGCGATACGCCTTGTTGGCGAGGTTCGAGCCTTGCAGGCTAAGCGTCCACGGCTGGTTGATCTTCCAGATCAGGCCGGCATTCCACAGTCCGTAGGCCGGCTGTTCGATCAGCGGCGACAGAGTCGTCTCCGGGAAGACGCTGGTCTGGTAGGTGTAGTTGATACGACCGGTAATGCTGCCACCGTCGGAGAGCGGGAAAGTGCGCTCGAGGTTCAGCGCACCGGACCATTTCGGCGCATTGGTGAAGGTCTGCGTGTCGGCGATGTTCACGCCGGCGCTGATGAACTGCGTGTACTTGGTATGCAGGTAGGCGAAGTTGCCGCTGACCGTCCAGTTCTCCGCCGGTTTCCAGGCGAATTCCTCTTCCAGGCCGTCGATATGGCCCTTGCCGGCGTTGGTGAAGTCGCCGAAGAAGCCCTGGCTGTCGTTCGGCAGCGTGTACGAGGTAAACACCGACAGTTGGATGTTGGAATAGATGTTGTGGTAAAGCGCCGTGTTCAGCAGCAGGCTGTCGTCGAAGAAGGTCATCTTGCTACCCAGTTCGTACGACTTCACATTCTCGTCCTGGATCGGACGGCACGACTCGGGAATCGCCTCACAGTTCGCACGGATGTTGTAACCGCCCGAGTGGAAACCCTCGCTATAGCTGCCATAGAGCATGACATGGTCGTTCGCGGTCCAGCTCAGCGATGCCTTCGGTGACACGTTGTGCGAATCGTGCGAACCGGTGAAGTCGGCCAGCGTGGCAATCGGATTGGTGAAGCTTGCATTGGCGTAGCCGTAGTTCTGGATCAGCGCGGTCTTGGTCTCGTCGGTCAGCCGCATGCCCACGTCAAGGCTCCAGGCGGGACTGATGTCCCAGGTGAAGTCGCCATAACCGGCATAGCTTTTGGTACCGATGCTGCCTCCGGTGCTGCCGTACTGCGAGTAGCCCAACGTGCTGTAGGGGGGCGAGCCCAGGAAGATGTTCTGGATCTGGCCGTCGGCGGTTCCATTGAAGTAGTACACGCCGAGCACGCCATGCACGGTGCCGCCGGAATCGTAATTGGCCTGCAGCTCCTCGGTGAACTGATGATCCTTGTAGACCGCACCGACGTCGGCGATCTGCTGTGGCAACGTGTCGAAATCGATATTGGTGTCGGTGGACGAGCCGCGATACGCGGTGACCGATTTCAGGCTCCAGGCCGGGCTTGCGATCCAGTTCATCGTGAGCGCCGTTCCCCACAGTTTGGTGTGGTTCAACTGCGCCATGCCGCTGCGCGTGTCGTAGTCGCTCGACAACGGCGCGTAGGTCGGGTCAAACGAATTGGCGGTGAGCATTTTCGCGCCGCGCGGATTGGAATTGTCGCGCAGTCCGTCGACTGACAATTGTGCGTTGAACGTGGACGTAGGAAAGAAACCGAGCGTCGCGCGCGCGGCATTGGTGTTCTTGTCGCCGTTGCGGCTGCCGTTGACCAGGTCGGTACCGAAACCATTGTTGTGTTCGGTGGCGTAGGCGACACGGGCGCGCCACACACCATCGGCACTGGCGCCGCCCAGGCTACCCTTCACGTCCTTCTCGCCATGCGTGCCGACGGTCGTCTCTACCGAACCCTCGGTCTTGGTGGGCAGTGGGTTGGACACGTACTTGATGGCGCCGCCGATGGTGTTCTTGCCATAGAGGGTGCCCTGGGGGCCGCGCAACACCTCGATGCGTTCCACGTCGAATACATCCAGCATGGTGCCCTGCGGGCGTGCCAGATAGACATCGTCCAGATAGATGCCGACCGCCGGATCGAAACCCCAGGTGGGGTCAGCCTGGCCGACGCCGCGAATGTAAGCGGTCAGCGTGGTGTTCGAGCCGCGGGCGGCGTAGATCTGCAGCGACGGTACCTTGCCCTGCAGGTCGGCGAGGTTCTGCACGTTCTGGTTGAACAGCGCCTGGGCGGTGAACGCGCTGACAGCGATCGGCACGTCCTGCAGGGTTTCCTCGCGCTTGCGCGCGGTGACTTTCACTTCACCGAGCTGTTTGGCATTGGCCGGCTTGGCCTGATCAACCGGGGCGCTGTTGTCGCTGCTCTGTTGCGCATACAGCGGCACGGCAAACAGCAGGCCGGTCGTCGCCAGACCAATCGCCAGACTCAGATACGTGCGCTTCATGACTTCCCCTTTCGACTAGGCGCATCCATCGCAGATGGATGCAGGCTGTTGACGCAACCATCGACGATGGATGCTGATGCGACGGAGAGTAGGCAGTCGGCGTCGGCACGACACTCGTACCTTCGTACAGTGCCTGCGCGGCCGGCACGCGCCGATACTCGGCCCTCGTCGACTCCGACCTTGTCGCCCGAGGATCCGCAAGGATGGCTTTCCTGATCGTGCTGGCCGCGCTGTGTTTCCTGATGTTTGCGGCCTACCGTGGCTACAGCGTGATCCTGTTCGCGCCGATCGCTGCACTGGGCGCAGTGTTGCTGACCGAGCCCGCACTGGTTGCGCCGATGTTCACCGGCCTGTTCATGGACAAGATGGTCGGCTTCCTCAAGCTGTACTTTCCGGTGTTCATGCTTGGCGCGGTATTCGGCAAGCTGATCGAATTGTCAGGGTTCTCCAAGGCCATCGTCGCCGCCACCATCGGCCTGGTCGGACGCAGCCGCGCGATCCTGTCGATCGTGCTGGTGTGCGCGTTGCTCACCTACGGCGGCGTGTCGTTGTTCGTGGTGGTGTTCGCGGTGTATCCGTTTGCCGCCGAACTTTTCCGCGCCAGCAATATCCCGAAGCGGCTGATTCCCGGCACCATCGCGCTGGGCGCGTTCACCTTCACCATGGATTCGCTGCCGGGCACGCCGCAGATCCAGAACATCATCCCCACCGCGTTCTTTGGTACCACGGCATGGGCGGCACCCTGGCTGGGCACGATCGGCGCGGTATTCATCCTGATCGTGGGCCTGGCCTATCTGGAATCACGCCGGCGCAAGGCTGCTGCCGCGGGCGAAGGCTATGGCGGCAATCTCGTCAACGAACCGGCGCCGTTCGAGTATGCCAGGCTGGCGCACCCCTTGGTCGCGTTGCTGCCGCTGATGCTGGTCGGCGTCTGCAACAAGCTGTTCACCGATCTCATTCCGCGTGTCTACGGCGAAACGCAGTCGTTCCTGCCCAGCGTGGTGGGCGACGCCAAACCGGTGGTGCAGGAAGTGTCCAAGATCGCCGCGATCTGGGCGGTGGAAGGCGCACTGCTGGTCGGCATCCTGTGCGTGCTGGCGTTTGCCTGGCAGCCGGTGATCCGGCAGTTTGCCGATGGCAGCAAGGCAGCGGTCGGTGGGGCGCTGCTGGCCTCGATGAATACCGCCTCGGAATACGGCTTCGGCGCCGTGGTCGCCGCCCTGCCCGGTTTCAAGGTGGTCGCCGATGCACTGCACACCATCCCGAACCCGCTGGTGAACGAGGCGGTCACTGTGACCGCGCTCGCCGGCATCACGGGCTCGGCCTCCGGCGGCATGGGCATCGCGCTGGCGGCGATGGCCGACACCTTCATCGCCAACGCGCATGCGGCCGGCATCCCGCTGGAAGTGATGCACCGGGTGGCTGCGATGGCCTCCGGCGGCATGGACACACTGCCGCACAACGGTGCCGTGATCACCCTGCTCGCGGTGACCGGACTGACCCATCGGCAGTCCTACAGGGACATCTTCGCGATTACCGTGATCAAGACGCTGGCGGTGCTGGTGGTGATCGCCACCTACTACCTCACCGGCGTGGTGTGATCAGGCCGCAGCGCAGGCGGATATGCCGGACAGGCAGGTGGATGAACAGATAATCGAAATTGCGGGCAAGTTGTCACATAAGTCCGTATAATTGGTCGATTCACCCTTCAAGAATCCTGCGTGACGGCCACCGCGCCGCCCGAGTCGATCCCATGTCTATCGAAAAACTGCGCAATATCGCCATCGTCGCCCACGTCGATCACGGCAAGACCACTCTCGTCGATTGCCTGCTGAAGCAGTCCGGCACGCTCAATGAGCGCACCGTGCTGGCCGAGCGCGTGATGGACTCGAACGACCAGGAAAAGGAACGCGGCATCACCATCCTGGCCAAGAACACGGCCATCACCTGGCAGGGTAACCGCATCAACATCGTCGACACGCCGG
This sequence comes from Dyella sp. S184, assembly GCF_009766065.1. GTDB lineage: Bacteria > Pseudomonadota > Gammaproteobacteria > Xanthomonadales > Rhodanobacteraceae > Rhodanobacter. The sequence continues at coordinate 105,289 of NZ_LMUE01000009.1, forward strand.
GACATGCTGACTTCGGTGGCGAAGTGGAGCGCGTGCTGTCGATGGTCGACTCGGTGCTGATCCTGGTCGACGCGATGGACGGCCCGATGCCGCAGACCCGCTTCGTGACGCAGAAGGCGTTCGCGATGGGCTTCAAGCCGATCGTGGTGATCAACAAGGTCGACCGTCCGGGGGCACGCCCGGAGTGGGTGGTCGAGCAGGTGTGGGATCTGTTCGATCGTCTGGGCGCCACGCCGGAGCAGATGGACTTCCCGATCGTCTACGCGTCGGCGCTGAACGGCTACGCCGGTCTCAACGACGACGTGCGCGAAGGCGACATGACCCCGCTGTACGAAGCGATCATGCAGCACGTCAGCAAGCCGGACGTGGATCCGGATGGCCCGTTCCAGATGCGCATCAGCCAGCTCGACTACAACAACTTCGTCGGCGTGATCGGTATCGGACGCATTCAACGCGGCATCTTGAAGAAGGGCATGCCGGTCGCCGTGATCGATCGCCATGGCAAGAAGCGCCAAGGCAAGGTGATGCAGGTGCTGGGCTTCCTCGGCCTGGAGCGGATCGAGCAGGACAGCGCCGAGGCCGGCGACATCGTCGCGATCTCGGGTATCGCCGACCTGACCATCTCCGACACCGTCTGCGCGCTGGATACGCCTGAGGCGTTGCCCGCGCTGACCGTGGACGAACCGACCATCTCGATGACCTTCCAGGTCAACAACTCGCCGTTCGCCGGCAACAAGGATCTGTCCGGCGGCAAGTTCCTGACCAGCCGCCAGCTGCGCGAGCGTCTGGATCGTGAGCAGGTGCACAACGTGGCGCTGAAGGTCGAGGAAGGTTCCGACGCCGACAAGTTCCTGGTCTCCGGCCGCGGCGAGCTGCATCTGTCGGTGCTGATCGAAAACATGCGTCGTGAAGGCTACGAGCTGGCCGTATCGCGTGCGGAAGTGATCATCAAGGAGATCGACGGCCAGAAGATGGAGCCAATCGAGCAACTGGTGGTCGACGTTGAGGAAGTGCACCAGGGTGCCGTGATGGAAAGGCTCGGCGTGCGCAAGGGTCAGCTGAAGAACATGGAGTCCGATGGCAAGGGACGCGTGCGTCTGGATTACGAGATCCCGGCGCGTGGCCTGATCGGCTTCCAGAACCAGTTCAAGACCCTGACCCAGGGCTCGGGCCTGCTGTTCCACGTGTTCGACCATTACGGTCCGAAGGAAGACGGCCAGATCGCCAAGCGCCTCAATGGCGTGATGATCGCCAACGCCGGCGGCACCACCCCGGCCTACTCGCTCGGACCGCTGCAGGATCGCGGCAAGCTGTTCGCAGCCGAAGGCGATAACGTGTATGAGGGCCAGCTGGTCGGCATCCACGCCAAGGACAACGACCTCACCGTCAACGTGATCAAACCCAAGCCGCTGACCAACATGCGCGCCTCGGGCAAGGACGATGCGATCCAGCTGACCCCGGCGACCAAGTTCACGCTGGAACAGGCGCTGGACTTCATCGACGACGACGAACTGGTCGAGGTCACCCCGAAGGAAATCCGCCTGCGCAAGAAGCACCTCACCGAGAGCGACCGCAAGAAGTCTTCGCGCGGTTGAGCCATCGCCTCATGTGATTGAACAGAAGGCCGCCGCAAGGCGGCCTTCTGTCGTGTGGTCATGGCGAAGTCATTTTTGCCTTCGCACCCATCACGCGCAAACCGGGCCGCTGCCGGGCCAACTTGCGTAGCAGTTCGGCGAAGCTCTGCAGGTCGTCATGCCAAGGCGAGGCATCGCGCCAGTACAGCGCGATCTCGCGACCTGGCGCCTGCCCCTTGAGTTTCGCCAGCACGATGTTCGGCATCGAAGCCAGCCGTTCGTGTGCCAGCGCCGGTACCAGCGCGTAGCCACCGCGCAGACTGACCAGTGCAGCGAGACTTTCCAGGCTGACATCCTGCACGTGGCCATGCTCACTGCCGTCACTGTCGAGGCCATCGGCATGACTCTCGGCCATCAAGGTCGCCTCGGCCGGATCGAGCTGGTCCAGCGCAATACTGCTCTGGCCAGCCAAGGGATGATCAGCACGCAGCATCAGCTCCCATGGTTCGGCAAACAGCGGCCGCATCGCGATGCCGCTGACCGCCGGCACCGGTGGTGCAAGCACCGCATCGAGTTCGCCCTCATGTAGCCGGCGCAACAAGCCACGTGGCTTGCCTTCGGAAATGCCTAGCCGCGCGCCCGGAAAATGCTGCGGGAACGGCTCGATCAGATGCGGCAGCAAGTACGGCCCCAGTGAAGCTGGCACGCCCAGGCGCAGCTCGCCGCCGAATGCCACCGCACCGGCACGGGCGACCTGCTGCAGGTGTTCGCCAGCCGCGATTACGGCATCGATCTGCAGCAGTAGTCGCTGGCCACCAGCCGTCGGCACGATGCGACGGCCACCACGCTCGAACAACGGCGCACCCAGCGCCTGCTCCACTTTCTGCACCTGATGCGACAGCCCTGACGGACTGATGTGCATGGCCCGCGCGGCGCTGTTGAAACTGCCGTGACGGTGCACGGCTTGCACCAGTGCCAGATCGCGCAGCGAGACCGCAGCAAGGGCCATCGAAATCATCGAATGCTGCATGTCATCAAAGGCGTTTGTGTGCGGTGGTCATCGGGCTCATCCTGTGCGGCGAAAGCAGCCACGTGCGTTGGCGCAGTTTACTCGCCATACCCGTCATGCAGGCGCCCCACGACTCACGCTTACCGCGGCCATAGTGGCGGAATGGTTCGCCGCCATGCAGCGTTTGGGCGATAATTGCGTTTTTGCCGGGTTGGCGACCACCCCATCGCCATCGTTCAGTCATCCCAGCCGCAGGATCAGCCAGGAGCACTCCCATGAAAGATACCTTTTCCGTACGCGACACCCTCGAGGTCAATGGCCAGCGCCATGTGTTCGCCAGCCTCACCAAGCTCGGCGAGCATTTCGACCTGAAGCGGCTGCCGTACTCGCTGAAGATCCTGCTGGAGAATCTGCTGCGTCACGAGGATGGCGTGGATGTGACCTCGAAGGAAATCGAGGCGATCGCCAAGTGGGATGCCAAGGCCGAGCCGGCTACCGAAATCGCCTTCATGCCGGCACGCGTGGTGCTGCAGGACTTCACCGGCGTGCCCTGCGTGGTCGACCTGGCCGCGATGCGCGACGCCGTGGTGAAACTCGGCGGTGATGCCACCCAGATCAATCCGCTGGCACCGGCCGAGCTGGTCATCGACCATTCGGTGCAGGTCGACGTGTACGGCTCCGATAGCGCGCTGGAACAGAACGTTGCGATCGAGTTCGAGCGCAACCAGGAGCGCTACTCGTTCCTGCGCTGGGGCCAGAAGGCATTCAATAACTTCAAGGTGGTGCCGCCGCGTACCGGCATCGTGCACCAGGTGAACCTGGAGCACCTGGCCCGCGTGGTGTTCACCGCCGACATCGACGGCGAGAGCTGGGCCTATCCGGATACCGTGTTCGGCACTGATTCGCACACCACCATGATCAACGGCCTGGGCGTGCTCGGCTGGGGCGTCGGCGGTATCGAGGCCGAGGCCGCGATGCTCGGCCAGCCCTCCTCCATGCTGATCCCGCAGGTGGTTGGCTTCAGGCTGACCGGCAAGCTGCCCGAAGGCGTCACCGCCACCGACCTGGTGCTCACCGTCACTCAGATGCTGCGCAAGCTGGGCGTGGTGGGCAAGTTCGTCGAATTCTTCGGCAATGGCCTGAAGCACCTGCCGCTGGCCGACCGCGCGACGATTGCCAACATGGCACCGGAATACGGCGCGACCTGCGGCATCTTCCCGATCGATCAGGAAGCGCTGAACTACATGCAGCTGTCCGGCCGCAGCGCCGCGCAGATCAAGCTGGTCGAGGCGTATGCCAAGGCACAAGGCATGTGGCATGACGAGAACGCGGTCGAACCGACGTTCACCACCACGCTGGAGCTGAACCTAGCCGACGTGCGCCCGTCGATGGCCGGCCCGAAGCGCCCGCAGGATCGCGTGCTGCTGGAAGCCGTGCAGAAGAGTTTCCATGATGTGATCGGCTCGCTCACCGCCAATCGCAAATCGAAAAGCCAAGCCACCGAGGACTTCGCCAGTGAAGGTGGCGCCACCGCCATCGGCAACCCGGCCAACGCGATTACCAACGGTGGTGTGCGCGTCGAGAAGGACGGCCAGAGCTTCAGGGTCGGCGACGGCTCGGTGGTGATCGCCGCGATCACTTCATGCACCAACACCTCCAACCCGGCGGTGATGCTGGCAGCTGGCCTGCTGGCGAAGAAGGCTGCGGCCAGGGGCCTCAAGGCGCAACCGTGGGTGAAGACCTCGATCGGCCCGGGCTCGCTGGTGGTCAGCGACTACCTCGAAAAGACCGGCCTGCTGAAGGAGCTGGAGAAGATCGGCTTCTATATCGTCGGCTACGGCTGCACGACCTGCATCGGCAATTCGGGCCCGCTGCCGACCGAGATCAGTCATGCCATCGGCGAAGGCGACCTGGCCGTGGCCTCGGTGCTGTCAGGCAACCGCAACTTTGAAGGCCGCGTGCATCCGGAAGTGAAGATGAACTACCTGGCCTCGCCGCCGCTGGTGGTCGCCTATGCACTGGCCGGCACGCTGGACATCGACCTGACCAAGGACGCGCTCGGTACCGGCAGCGACGGAAAGCCGGTCTATCTGAAGGACATCTGGCCGAGCAATCAGGAAATCTCCGACACGATTGCCGGCGCGATCAACCCAGCGATGTTCGAGAAGAACTACGCCGACGTGTTCAAGGGTGACAGCCGCTGGAACCAGATCGCCTCGCCGGATGGCGCGCTGTTCAAGTGGGACGACTCCACCTACATCAAGAACCCGCCGTACTTCGACGGCATGAGCAAGGAAGCCGGCACGATCGAGGACATCCACGGCGCCAGCGTGCTCGGCCTGTTCGGCGACTCGATCACCACCGACCACATCTCGCCGGCCGGCTCGATCAAGAAGGACAGCCCCGCGGGCCGCTTCCTGATCAGCAAGGGTGTCGAGCCGAAGGACTTCAACTCCTACGGTTCGCGCCGCGGCAACGATGACGTGATGGTGCGCGGCACGTTCGCCAACATCCGCATCAAGAACCTGATGCTCGACGGTGTCGAAGGCGGTTACACACTGTATGTGCCGAGTGGCGAACAGCTGGCGATCTATGACGCCGCGATGAAGTACAAGGCGAACAAGACCCCGCTGGTGGTATTCGCCGGCAAGGAATACGGCACCGGTTCGTCGCGTGACTGGGCGGCCAAGGGCACCTTGCTGCTGGGCGTCAAGGCGGTGATCGCCGAGAGCTTCGAGCGCATCCACCGTTCCAACCTGGTCGGCATGGGCGTGCTGCCATGCACGTTCAAGAACGGCGAGAACGCGCAGTCGCTGGGCCTGACCGGCAAGGAAACCTTCGACATCACCGGTCTGGATGATGGCAAGTCGAAGGAAGCCACGGTGACCGCTACCGCCGCCGACGGTAGCAAGAAGCAGTTCACCGTGCAGGTGATGCTGCTGACCCCGAAGGAACGCGAGTTCTTCCGTCACGGCGGCATCCTGCAGTACGTGCTGCGTCAGCTGGCCGGCAAGAAAGCCGCCTGAATTTCGAGGTAGCCGCAAACATTAGTGCCCCGGGTTCCGGGGCACTTTTGCAATCACTTCGATCAGCGCCGCACTAGATCGAATGCTTCCAGCTCGCCGTATAGCAACGCCACTTGCCATCATCCTTGCGCCACGCCGACTCGACCTCGTAGACGCCTAATTGGTCAGGGAAAAGATGACTGCCGCTGGTCAGGGTGACCGTGAACGTCGCCACCATCCGCTCGCCTCGGTGATCGATGGCAATCGGCCCCATCGTCACACCGATATGCTCACCACGCAGCGCGAAGAATCTGACCATATTGCCCAGCGCGCGGCGATCCAGTTCACCGGCATTGCCATCGAAATCGTCACTGAGTGGTGCGGTCACGTCGCTCGCCGCATTCGTTTCGGCCGCGTGGGCGATCGAGGCAATCGCCTCGCGCACTTGCACCTCATCCGGCGTGTGTCGGCAACCCGACAACGCCGCCGTGCACAGCACGAGGACGCTCAGCAGGCAGGCAGCTTTTCTCAATCGGATCATCGGCGGAATCTCGATGCAGTGCGGCTTGCCGCTGTACGCAGGCGTATGCTCCAATGAACCATTCGCGTGGCGCATGATGGATGCTGGCGTCATCCTAAAGCCATCGTCGACGCGCGGTCATCGACACGAACAGGGAACCCGAGCATGAGCAACGAACGTCCGTGGCTGGATCACTACCCGGCAGGCGTACCCAGCCAGATTGACGTCAATACCTATGCCTCGGTACCAGCTGTCTTCGAGGAAGCGTTCGGGCATTTTCGTGAAAGACCGGCCTTTGCGAATTTCGGCCATAAGCTGACCTACGGGCAGATCGACGAGATGAGCCGTCAGTTCGCCGGTTACCTCACTGGCGAACTCAAGCTCGGCAAGGGCGATCGCATCGCGATCATGATGCCGAACGTGCTGCAGTATCCGATTGCGCTGTTCGGTGCACTGCGCGCCGGATTGATCGTGGTCAACACCAATCCGATGTACACCGCGCGCGAACTCAAGCATCAGCTGGAAGACGCGGGTGCCAAGGCGATCGTGGTATTGGACAACTTCGCCGCGACGCTGCAGCAGATCGTTGCCGAAACCCATGTGCAGCACATCATCACCACCGGTATCGGCGACCTGCTGGGCCCGAAGGGTGTACTGATCAATTTTGCACTCAAGCATGTCAAGAAGATGGTGCCGGCATTCGATCTGCCGCAAGCCGTGCGCTTCCGCGATGCGCTGTCCCGTGGCGCACCGCATCCGCTGCAACCGGTAAGCCTGGGCCACGACGACATCGCCTTCCTGCAATACACCGGCGGCACTACGGGTGTGGCCAAGGGCGCGATGCTCACCCACGGCAACATGATCGCGAACATGCTGCAGGCCGGTGCCTGGGTCGGCACAAACGCCAAGCCCGGTGAAGAAGTGATCATCACCGCGCTGCCGCTTTATCACATCTTTTCGCTGTGCGCGAACGGACTTGTGTTCACCCGTCTGGGCGGCCTGAACTGGCTGATCACCAATCCACGTGACATGCCCGGCTTCGTCAAGGAGCTGAAGCAGTCCGGCTTCACCTCGTTGACTGGCGTCAATACTCTGTTCAACGGCTTGCTCAATACCCCGGGTTTTGCCGAACTGGATTTCTCGAAGTTGCACCTGACCCTGGGTGGTGGCATGGCCGTGCAGCGCGCCGTCGCCGAACGCTGGAAGAAGGTCACCGGCTGCACCCTCGCCGAGGCCTATGGCCTCACCGAGACCTCGCCAGCGGTATGCATCAATCCGCTGGATCTCAAGGAATACAACGGTTCGATCGGGCTACCGGTGTCATCCACTGACGTGGCCATCTGGTCGGAGGAAGGCCAGCCGTTGCCGACCGGCGAAGTCGGCGAACTGATGGTGCGTGGCCCACAGGTCATGAAGGGTTACTGGCAGCGTGATGACGAGACTGCCAAGGTGCTCGGCGCCGATGGCTGGCTGCACACTGGCGACATCGCGAAGATGGACGAGAACGGCTACTTCTACATCGTCGATCGCAAGAAGGACATGATCCTGGTGTCTGGTTTCAACGTGTATCCGAACGAGGTCGAGGATGCAGTCATGCAGCACCCCGGCGTGCTCGAAGTGGCCGCCGTAGGTGTTCCGGACGAGCATTCCGGCGAAGTGGTGAAGCTGTTCGTGGTGCGCAAGGACCCGAACCTCACCGAGGAAGCTCTCAGGCAGTTCTGCCGCGAGAACCTTACCGGCTACAAGCGACCCAAGTTCATCGAGTTCCGTGATGAGCTGCCCAAGAGCAACGTGGGCAAAATCCTCCGCCGCGAGCTGCGCGACGAGAAAAAGATCCCGGCTTGAGGTTGCTCCTCCAGAATTGAAAACGCCCGCTTCAGGCGGGCGTTTTCAATTCAATGACGGCTTCTGCTCAGCTGTCCTTCCAGTATTCCAGAATATCGGCGTAACCACCCAGCAGGTTCCACAGCGGGACCTGCTTGTCCTCGGGAATGCGGCTATAGGAAAAGCCGATGTGGTGATCGGAAACGCGCGCGACCGCCGCCTCGAGGTGGATGTGCAGATTGTGGCCGAAGATCATGTCGAGCACCCAGCTCTGCCCCGCTTCACCCGCCCAGCCAAGCGGGCGTCGCAGCAAGGCACCGGTCGCCGAGATATCGACCAGCTCAGTCGGATGCGACTCTCCATTACGGCTCATCAGGACCGTCGTCGCGATCTGCATGCGTGCCGGACGCAACTGTTCCGGCCCATTGCCACCCTTTTTATTTTTGTCAGTCGTCATCGTCATACCGTTCATTTGCGCTTGCGCCTCCCACTGGTGGGGACATCATTCCGCACATCCTGAAATTGTTCTGCTCTACCACCCGGCGATTCCATTGGCCCTGAACGCGCTCCGATCGAGCTGGTTACGGTGTATCCAAGCAATCAACATGCCAGCTCACCGGACAATACCTACACACCGATAATTTCCTTTGTTTGGCTGCCTGGCAATCACCATCCTGGCGTTCCGTCCGTGATAGCCATCACACAAATTCATGTTGCACCGTACGCATTGCCGGCATTTCCGGCAAACGATCATCGAGTCACGATAAACCCGACCGGTTCAATTCGTAAGCACCGCATGCCGAACCAGCAAGATGAAACCGTCTACCGAACTGCGGACCGACGCATTAGGTCACATGCCGCCCCGCACCGACGAAGCATGCGGGTGGAGCGCGACGTCAGTCAGGAAATGGGCGCACTCCAATCGCCCATTGTGCCTATGGTCGGTGCAGTCATGAAATCGGCAGGCGCCGATATCTCTCGGCGCGAATAGAAAATGGCTGTCTGTCCAAGGAAAATTCGGCCCGCGAGACCTAACTGGACTTGTCGCCAGCTAGCCGCTACTCTTTGTTCCACGTGTGGCCCCATGAATAGCGCTTGCCAGTCACTTCCGGCGGCCCATGGTTTCCATCCGATGCTCTCGAACCGATCGATAAATAGTCAGTGGCGTCGTTGTTCGCCATTTGTGACTTGCGCCTTTGCCGTGGCTGACAACCCGGAACCGACGCACGGTGATCGTTAGCGACCTGCCTGACCGAACCACCAAAAGCGTGGCTTCATCATGCCCGTCGCAACGGTGGCGCCCGACGCGCCTCGGCGGAAGATTATGTAAGACAGCAGTACCCTGGAACGCCGCTTCACCGCCGCATTCCGAGCACGGACATTCCATGGTCACGCCCATGCATGGAATGGCTCCGAACGTGTTGAACGCACTGCCAGCCGCTGAAGGCGGCCCAACGACATGTATTGATGAGCACTGAGCCAGTCGAGCCCGAGAGCCTGGTCACCGCACCACAGGATGCGTTTGCGTCGGTACCGCAGCAGCAGGAAATGCCTCTGGCCATCGTGCGCGGCCAACCGCTGCTGCAGATGCCGCAGGACCTGTACATCCCACCGGACGCGCTCGAGGTCATCCTGGAGGCCTTCGAGGGACCACTGGACCTGCTGCTGTACCTGATCCGCCGGCAGAACCTGGACATTCTGGATATCCCGGTGGCCGAGATCACCCGGCAGTACATGACCTACATCGAGCTGATGCGCGATGTGATGCGGCTGGAGCTGGCCGCTGAATACCTTTTGATGGCCGCGATCCTGGCCGAGATCAAGTCGCGGCTGCTGCTGCCGCGGCCGCCAGCCGAGGAAGGGCTGGAGGATGACCCCCGCGCCGAGCTGGTCCGTCGGTTGCAAGAGTACGAGCGGTTCAAGCGGGCGGCCGAGGATATCGAAACCCTGCCCCGGCTGGAACGCGATACCGCGGTGGTGCATGCCGAGGTAGGCGAACGCAACGTGATCAAGTTGCCGCCGCCGCTGGAGCTGACCGAGCTGCTGCTTGCGCTGAAGGACGTGATGCACCGGGCCGAGTTGTTCGGCCATCACGCGATCAAGCGCGAGGCACTCAGCGTGCGCCAGCGCATGGGCGAACTGCTGAGCCGGCTGGACGACAACAGCTTTCACCGTTTCGAGAGTCTGTTCGATGCCAGCGAAGGGCGACTCGGCGTGGTGGTGACCTTCCTGGCAATGCTGGAGCTGGCCAAGGAAATGCTGGTGGAAATCGTCCAGGAAGCCCCGCTGGCAGCGATCTATGTAAAGGCAAAGGCAAGCCACTCCGAGACATTCGCCGAAATAGAGGCGGACGACGCACAAGCAGGCGAATCGGCACTGATCGAATCGTCCAACGAATGAACGACAACCACTGAATCGGCATCCGACCCAAGGCTATGCAGATCGAGCAACTCAAACCGATTATCGAGGCCGCCCTGCTGGCCTCCAGCCAGCCGATGACGGTTCATCAGCTGGGCGACCTGTTCAACGAGGCTGACGACGTCAGTCACGCACAGATCGCCAAGGCACTGGAAACGCTGGCCGGTGATTGCAACGGACGCGGCATCGAGCTCAAGGAAGTGGCCTCCGGCTTCCGCTACCAGGTACGCCAGGACGTGCATCCGTGGATTTCGCGGATGTGGTCCGAAAAGCCCAGCCGCTATTCGCGTGCGCTGCTGGAAACCCTGGCGCTGATCGCTTACCGCCAACCGATCACCCGCCCCGAGATCGAGCAGATTCGTGGTGTGGTGGTGTCCTCCAACATCATCAAGACGATGGAAGAGCGCGAGTGGATCCGCGTGGTTGGTTATCGCGACGTGCCCGGCAAGCCGGCACTGTTCGGCACCACCCGCATGTTTCTCGACTACTTCAACCTGAAATCGCTGGATCAGCTGCCACCGCTGTCGGAAATCCGCGATATGGAAGACCCACAACTGCGCTTCGAGCAGGAACCACTGCCTGCGCGCATCGTGCGCGACCTGCCGATCGATCCCGACGAGGAAACCGCGATCGATGCGGAACCAGCCGACGACGACACCCACCACATCACGGCCGACGCTCCGGCGTCGTCCACATCTCCCGAGTCCGACGGACATGGCTCCGACCTGAGCCCATCCGCCGAGATCCCGACTAGCACTGCCGATGAGGCAGCGAACCCCGCCGCGGACGTCGAACCCGACACCGCCGAGCAAGATACCGAGGAGTACCGCGCATGACTGCGCCGCAGAAATCCGTTCTTTCCCTGAAGCGCGAACCGCGCAACGACGCCACTGCCACCCAGATCGAGGAGCGCCTGCACAAGGTGCTGGCCAATGCTGGCCTCGGCTCGCGTCGCATGCTCGAGGTGCGCATCCAATCCGGCGAAGTCGAGCTCAATGGCAGCCCGGCCGGCATCGGCGCCAGCGTGCACGCCGGCGACCGCGTGGTTATTGACGGCAAGCAATTCGTCGTCGCCACCGATAGCCGCGACGAGACCGAGGTGCTGATCTACCACAAGCCCGAAGGCGTGCTGACCACCCGCGACGATCCGGAAGGTCGCCCCACCGTGTTCGAACAGCTGCCGCGCCTGAAGGGTGCGCGCTGGGTCGCCGTGGGCCGGCTGGATATCAATACCACCGGCCTGCTGCTGCTGACCACCGACGGTGAGCTGGCCAACACACTGATGCACCCGAAGAGCGGCCTCGAGCGCGAATACCTGTGCCGCGTGCACGGCGAAGTGCCGGACGAGATCATCGAAAGACTCAAAGCCGGTGTGGAACTGGACGATGGTCCTGCCCGCTTTGACGAGATCGCCGTGATCAGCCGTGGCGGCAGCCACAGCTGGTTCCGCGTGGTGATCCGCGAAGGCCGCAACCGCGAAGTACGCCGCCTGTGGGACTCGCAGGGTTTCCTGGTCAGTCGTCTCAAGCGCATCCGCTATGGCAAGATCGAACTGCCACGCAATCTGCGCCGCGGCGAATGCGAAGCGCTCGACGCGGAAGCCGTCAAGCAGCTGCGCCATGCCACCGGCCTCGGTGCGCCGCAACCGGTGCTGACGCTGAGCCCGGTGCTGCACCAGCGCCGTGCCAATCGCAGCGTCACCGAATATCGCCCCGAGAGCGGTAGCAGCAAAGCCTGGACCGGTGGCCAGGATGAGGCACGCGAACTGCGTGCCTACGACCGTATCCGCGAAGAACCGTCACGCGGTCGCAAACCGCCACGTCGCGATGGCAAGGAAGTCAACGGCAACGTCGCCCGTCCCGAGCGCGGTGCAGGTGGCGGCAAGGGTCGTCGCGTGGCGCCAGGCCAGGAGCTGCCGTCGGTACGCAGCTGGTTTGCCGGTGAAAGCCGCGCGGGCAGCGCTGGCCGTCCCGGAGCTCCGCGCGGCAATGCCGCGGGTGGTGCGGCAGCCGGCAATCGTCGTCCTGCTGGCGGCAAGCCGTTTGGTGCACGTGCTGGCGGTGGCGGTGAGAACCGCGGCGCCGGCAGTCCGTACGGTGGTTTCGGCGGCGAGTCGCGTGGCACCGGTGGTGGCAACCGCGCGCCTGGTGGTCGACCCGCGCAGGGTGGGCGCCCGCAAGGCCAAGGCAACCAGGCTCACGGTAACCAGGCACATGGCAATCAGTCCTACGGCAATCAGGCCCACGGCAACGCGCGCCCGCAAGGTCAGGGCGGCGCTAGGCCGCAAGGCCAGGGTGGCAATCGTCCGCAAGGTGCTGGTCGGCCGCAGGGCCAGGGTGGCAATCGTTCGCACACTGGTGCCCGGCCGCAAGGCCACGGTGGCCCTGCGGGTGGTCGCCCGCCAGGTCGCGGCGGCAATCGTTCGGGCAATCGCTGAGCCAGAGCTAGACATGACCACGCGGGGAAGCTGAGCGATGGTGCGCATCTATCACAACACCCGCTGCTCCAAATCGCGCGCCACGCTGGCGTTGCTGGAAGAGCATGTCGGCGTATGCGAGGTGATCAATTACCTCGATACGCCGCCAAGTGCGATTGAATTGGGTGTGCTGCTGGGCCAACTCGGCATGACGGCGCGCCAGTTGCTGCGCACTGGCGAAGCGGAATACCAGTCACTCGGACTGAATGATCACGCGCTGAGCGAGACGGCGTTGATTGCTGCCATGGTGGCGCACCCCAAACTGATCGAGCGCCCGATCGTGGTCGCCAACGGCAACGCCGTCATCGGACGGCCGCCGGAAGCGGTGCTGGCGATACTCTGAACCACAGCATGACGCGCATCTGCTGCGAGGCGCGCTTCAGCGCATGGCGACAGAAGTGATCACTGCAGATCGAGCGCCTGGCGATCGCTGTCACGGCGGCGCTGTTCCTTCTGGTTGAAACTGGCCATGCAGCTGTCACGCTTGACCATCACGCAGTCCAGGTAGTCGGAGGCTTCCACCAGTGCACCGCGCACGGCCTTGCCGGCCGGCGTGTTCTTCTTCTGGCTGAAGGTGCCACCGAGACCATCGCGCAGGTAACCACCCACGCCCACCTGCGTGTTTGTGGTATTTCCTTCGACCGTACGCGAGTACACCACTTCACTCGTTTCCGAATCGATCACGCGCAGGTCGATCGCGACATACGCCTGGCTTTTGCCTCCGCCGAACGATAAACCGTGAAAGCTCAGTCCGCCCCCGGTATTGCTGGTGTCTTCGGTATACGCAGTAACGGTGCCAGTAACGAGATAGCGCGCACCCGTTATATTGCCCGTGCGTGGACCGCTGCCTTGACGCACCCGCCCCGAACTGGCCAGGTCCTGCTCGCCGATCACGGCGCCCAGCTTCTGCCGTTCGACCACGTTGAAATCACCGGATGAGCTGAGCTCATTGCTAAGCGCATCCGACAGCTGGTTGCCCACATCACCATTCCACCAATTCGCGGTGCTAGTCTGATTGGTGAACTCCGATACCGCGATCGTAGGACGACCTGACTGCGCCACCACTGCACCCGAAAGCAGGCATAGACCGAGTGCACAACCAAGGTTAAGAATCGGCTTCATGGCATTCTCCGTGATGCAGGGGCGCCCGCCGCCAGCCTGCTGTTCACGGTGAATCATAGAGTTGCGATTTGGCTGCCGATATTCTTCGGCTGGTCTATATCCGACGACCGATGCAGATCACCCTGGATCGAGGGTGAAGGTGTCGGCATCCATCCAAGCCGGGAACCGTTCGCGATGCGCGAGCAGTGGCGCCGGATCAAGTGTGACCGTTACCACCTGCTCTTGCGTACCCAGCTCAACTAACGGCTCGCCGACCGGGTCGATCACCGCGCTGTCACCGGCATATGGCAACTCATTGCCATCCACGCCGACCCGGTTTACGCCGATCACGTAGCTGAGGTTCTCGATTGCGCGCGCACGCAGCAACGTGCGCCACGGCTGCCGACGCGGTGCCGGCCAGTTCGCCACAAACAATGCGAGGTCGTACTCCATGCCACCGCTGGCGGAGGCAAGCCGGCGATTGCGCAGCCAGACCGGGAAGCGCAGGTCGTAGCAGACCTGCGGCAGGATCCGCCAGCCGTTCAATTCGACGATCAGGCGTTCGTTGCCTCCGCCATAGCGGGTGTGCTCGCCAGCCATGCGGAACAGGTGGCGTTTGTCGTATTGCGCGAAGCTGCCGTCGGGCTTGACCCACAGCAAGCGGTTATAGACAGTGTCGTTCTCGCGGATCGCCAGGCTGCCGCAGATCACCGCGCCAACCTCGATCGCCAGCGCGCGCAACCAGGCAACGCCCTCACCGTCCATGCTCTCGGCACTGGCGCGGGTGTCGTTGCTGAAGCCAGACAGGAAGGTCTCCGGCAGCAGGATCAGGTCGCTGCCTTTTGCCTGCCGCACCAGCGCGCCGTAGTAGTCGCGATTGGCAGGTGCGTCATGCCAGCGGGTAGCGCCCTGTACCAGTGAAACCCTCAGAGCTTGCATAGCCGCTCCGCCGCTGCATCCATCGTCGCATCGCTCTTGGCGAAGCACAGTCGCAGCAGGCGTGTGCCCGGTGCGGTTTCATAGAACGGCGTCAGCGGAATCGCCGCTACGCCAGCGTGTTGCACCAGCCAACGACTGAAAGCGAGGTCATCCTCGTCGCGGATCGACGAGTAGTCGACCAGCTGGAAATAACCGCCTGGTACGTCGAGCAGCTTGAGGCGCGACGGCGCCAACAGCGCACGGAAACGATCTCGCTTGGCCTGGTAGAACGCCGGCAGCTCCAGGTAATGCTCCGGATGACTAGCCATGAATTCGCCGAACGCCACCTGTGCCGGATGGAAGGTGCAGAACGTGAGGTACTGGTGCACCTTGCGGAACTCGGCCGACAGTGCCGCCGGTGCCACCGCATAGCCAACCTTCCAGCCAGTGCAGTGATAGGTCTTGCCAAACGAAGAGACCACGATGCTGCGCTCGGCCAGTTCCGGGTGACGCAGCACGCTCTCATGCTGTGCGCCGTCATACACGATGTGTTCGTACACCTCGTCGGACAGCACCACGATGGCCGTGTCGCGCACGATCGCCGCCAGTTCTTCCAGGTCCGCCGCCGACAGTACTGCGCCGGACGGGTTGTGCGGGCTGTTGATCAGGATCATCCGGGTCTTCGGTGTCACCGCATCGCGTACGCGCTGCCAGTCGATCGCGAATGCCGGCAAGGTCAACGGGATGTGTACCGCACGCGCGCCCTGCAGATCGATCGCCGGCTCGTAACAGTCGTAGGCCGGGTCGAACACGATCACTTCCTCACCGGCACGCACCACCGCGGCGATCGCCGCAAAGATCGCCTCTGTGGCGCCGGATGTGACCGTAATGTCAGTGTCGACATTGAGCTTGCGGCCATACAGCTGTTCGGTCTTCAGCGCGATCTGCTCGCGCAAGGCTGCCGCGCCGTGCATTGGCGCGTACTGGTTTCGGCCTTCGTTCATCGCACGGGTCAACGCATCGCGCAATGGTTGCGGTGGTTCGAAGTCGGGAAAGCCCTGCCCCAGGTTGACGGCCTTGTGTTCCAGCGCCAGCTGGCTCATCACGCTGAAGATGGTGGTGCCGACTTTCGGAAGTTTGGTAGCTATCATCATTCGGCCGTATGGATGTCTATAAAACATGCAGCGTACCGCATGCGAGGTATCGTGCGCATCACACCGCATCCGTCAGGATCCGGGCAAATCCTCCAGCGGACGCAGCTTGCATTGCTCATGTTTCAGCAGTGTCGTGGCCGGCAGCCGCTCGGCCAGGAAATCGACCAGCGCGCGTACGCCCGGCAGCATGCCGCGCCGGCTGGGATAGACGAAGTGCATGGTGCCTTCGGGCGCGCTCCAGTCCGGCAGCACCACCTCCAGTTCGCCGCGGGCAATCGCCGGGGCACAGACGAACTCCGGCAACAGCGTCACGCCCATGCCACGGCGGGCTGATTCCAGCAGTACCGCAAAATCGCCGGTGATCAGGCGCGCCTGCACCTCCACATTGATCTGTTCGCCGTTCGCGCCAATCAGTTCCCACACCTGCGCGCCTTCGTGCTCGCGCATCGACAGCGCCGGCAGCTTGGCCAGTTCCTCAGGTGTGGTCGGACGCCCCTGTGCTTTCAGCAGGGCGGGACTGGCCACCAGCTTGGTGCTTGACTGGCCGAAGCTGCGCATCACCAGGTTCGCATCGCTGTCCAGCTTGTTGCGCACCCGGATCGCCAGGTCGTAGCCTTCGCCGATCACGTCGACGCGGCGATTGCTGGCAAGCAACCGCACCTGCATCTTTGGATACAGCATGAGGAAATCCGGCAGCAAGTACGCCATCACCGTCTGCGCCAGCGATTCCGGGCAGCTCAGGCGCACTACACCGCGCGGTTCGGCGCGTAGTTCATCCACCGCATCCTGAGCCGCCTGCGCCTCTTCCAGCACGGCACGACAGTGCGCATAGAAACGTTCGCCAACCTCGGTCACCACGAAGCGTCGCGTGGTTCGCTGCAGCAGGCGCACACCGAGCCGTTCCTCCAGCTGCGCCACGCGCTTGCTCAGCCGCGATTTCGGCACGCCCAGCGCACGGCCGGCCGCGGAAAAACCGCCGTGTTCAACCACGGCCGCAAAAAAGTACAGATCGTTGAGGTCCTGCAGCGCGCCGCTCAATACCGTCATGATCGTTTCCTTGAACGGACTATACGTCCGAAAATTGCCATCTAATCGCCATATTGTTCTAAATATATCCTGTTTCCATCGCCGATTCGTCGGCTCGAGCAGGAACCTCACCATGAAACTGTTGCATATCGACTCCAGCGCTCTGGGTGCCCATTCAGTGTCGCGCCAGCTCACCGCCGACATCGTAGCCGAGCTGAAGCGCCAGGCTGCCGGCATCCAGGCCCATTACCACGATCTGACCGCCGAACCGCTGCCGCATTGGTCGCCGGTGGCCGATGCCAGCGACCCCGCCGTCGCTCTGGGTAACCAGATGCTGGAAGACTTTCTCGCTGCTGACATCGTGGTTATCGGTGCGCCGATGTACAACTTCGGTATCCCGAGCCAGCTCAAGGCCTGGATCGACCGCATCGCGGTCGCCGGCAAGACCTTTCGCTACGGCGCCAACGGCCCCGAGGGACTGGCCGGCGGCAAGCGGGTAATCATCGCCTCCAGCCGCGGTGGCATGTATGCCAGCGGCCCGGCCGCCGTGATGGATTTCCAGGAGTCCTATCTGCGTACCGTATTTGGATTCATCGGCATCACCAACGTTGAATTCGTGCGTGCCGAAGGGCTCAACATGGGCGACGAGCCGAAAGCACAGGCATTGCAATTGGCGCGGGCGGCGATTGGTTCGCTGGTCGCACCGGCGGCCAAGGTCGCCTGAGTTCCAGTACGACTGTTGTTCGCGACGGCCCTGCGGGGCCGTTTGCGTTTCCCGTCGAGGAAAGCCCGGCAGCGTGGCTGGCAATGCGCTTGGCAGCGCGACACACTGCTGCCTTGATTCACTTTCCAAGGCTCCCACGCATGCCTTTCTTTCCGCGCGTCCTGCTGCTGATCGCGCTGCTGGCGACGACGCCCGGTGTCCGGGGCGCCGACCTGCTGGTGCGCAACGTCAACGGCTACACGCTGGATCGCCACGGCCAGCTGCAACACTTCCAGGCGCTGCTGGTCGACCAAGGCAAGGTGGTAGCCACCGGCAACGTTGCTGAACTGGCGAAGCGCGCTGGTAACGCAAGGGTGGTCGATGGGCACGGCGATACCCTGCTCCCCGGACTGACCGACTCGCATGGCCATGTCATGCAGCTGGGTCGGATCCGCAATCAGATCGACCTCAGCCAGACCTCGTCATTGGCGCAGGCACTGGCCGCGGTGAAGGTCTATGCAAACGCGCAGCCGGATACCGCCTGGATTCGTGGTGGCGGCTGGAACCAGGAGTTGTGGAAGCTCGGCCGCTTTCCAACCGCACAGGAACTCGACACCGCCGTGGCGAATCGCCCGGTGTGGCTGGAGCGCATCGACGGCCATTCCGGCTGGGCCAATAGCGCGGCGATGAAGCGCGCTGGCATCACCAGGGAAACCAGGGATCCGCCCGGCGGCCGCATCGAACGCGATGCGGCAGGCAAGCCCACCGGCGTGTTTGTCGATGCGGCTGCCGCGTTGATCGACAGCAAGATTCCCCTGCCTACCGCCAGCGAGCAGGCCGCCGCACTGGATACCGCGCTGGCTGAATTGGCCCGGCTAGGCATCACCAGTGTCGATGATCCCGGCATCGATCTGGCCACCTACCAGCTGTATCGCCAGTACGCCGACGCACACAAACTCACCGCGCGCATCTACGCGTTGATCCATAACACCGGCGCGGACTTCGACACCGTCAGCCAGCACGGGCCGCTGATCGGCTATGGCGGCGATTTTCTTACCGTGCGCGGGGTCAAGCTGTTTGCCGATGGCGCACTGGGCAGTCGTGGTGCCGCGATGCTGGCGCCCTACTCCGACGATCCCGCCAACAGCGGCACATTGTTCCAGACGCCAGCCGAACTGACCGCGATGATCGGCAAGGCATTGGGCAAGGGCTATCAGGTGGCGATCCACGCGATCGGCGATCGCGCCAACCGCGAGGTACTGGATGGCTTTGAAGCAGCCTACAAACAGCATGGCGGCGAGAACCTTCGCAACCGCGTCGAGCATGCGCAGATCGTCTCGCCGCAGGATTTCCCGCGCTTCGTGTCGCTGCACCTGATCGCCTCGATGCAGCCGGTACATGCCACCTCGGACATGAACATGGCCGAGGAGCGCATTGGCCGCCAGCGCATCCTCGGTGCCTACGCGTGGCAACGCTTCCTCAAGCAGGGCACGATGATCGTGGGCGGCTCGGACTTTCCGTTCGATGCCGACAACCCGTTCGACGGCCTGCATGCCGCAGTCACCCGGCAGGATCACCATAACCTGCCCGCCGGCGGCTGGTACCCGGCTCAGGACATGACCCTGCTGCAGGCATTTCGAGCGTATACGCTCGATGCCGCGTGGGCCAGCTACCACGAGCAAAGCCTCGGCACGCTGGAGCCGGGCAAGTGGGCCGACTTCATCCTGATCGACCGCGACATCTTCAAGAATGCGCCGCAAGACCTTTGGAAAACCCGGGTATTGCAGACTTGGGTAGGCGGCAAACAAGTGTACGCCGCACACGATTGATCGCGTCAGATCCTGTCCCGCACCACGAAAAGCCAGCCATTGCGCTGGCTTTTTCGTTGTTGGGCAACGGTTTGCGCTTATAGGCCATCAGTCATGTTGCGAAATCGCACTTTTTTATTGACAGCTCGAAACATGGTGTTATAGTTCACTACAACACCGGCCAACGAGATCACTAAGGAGACACGTCATGAAAGCAAACAACCTCATCGCCAGCGTCGCCGCCGTCCTGTTCACCACTGCAACTCTTGGCGCCCTGAATTACAACGTCGACAGCTACCAAGCGTCGAACACTGAAATCAACGGCAGCAAGGTCATCAATCTGGCGCCGGTCAATGTCTACCCCAGCGCTGCCGAACGGCGCGCCGCCGCCCTGCTTGCCGACGTGGGGATGGCCGGCATCGCCACGATTCCCGCCTTCGGTCACCTGGGCGGAGCCAGCGGTGCAGAGCAGTTCAGCCTGATCGGATCGCAATTGGCCATGCCCTACTATTCGTTTGGCAACAAGTTCGGTCGCATCAGCAAGGAATAAAACATGACCATTACCTGGAACGACAGCGTCCCGATCTATCGTCAACTGCAGCAACGTGTGGTGGCGATGATCCTGGACGGCGCCTTGAACGAGGGCGACCCGCTGCCGTCGGTACGTCAAGTGGCAGCGGATTACCAGATCAACCCGCTGACCGTATCGAAGGCGTATCAGGAACTGGTCGACGAACAACTGGTTGAAAAAAGGAGGGGATTAGGCATGTTCGTCATCGAAGGCGCCCGTGAGGCGCTGCTGAAATCCGAACGCGAGCGGTTCCTGCGCGAAGAATGGCCAATGTTGTTTGCCCGGCTGCAACGACTGGGACTGGATCTCAAGACGTTGCTGCGCGAGGCCGAGTCCGCCAAGGGAGAACAATCATGAGCGCGGTGATCACGGCCAGCGGCCTGAGCAAGCGTTACAAGTCGTCGCTGGCGCTGGACAACATCAGCTTCCAGATCGCGCCCGGCCGCATCGTCGGCCTGATCGGCCCGAATGGCGCCGGCAAGACCACTGCACTGAAGGCGATCCTTGGCCTTACCGACTTCACCGGCGAGCTGAATGTGCTCGGCTTCGACCCACGCAAGCAGCGTGACCGGCTGATGGGTGAAGTCTGCTTCATCGCCGACGTCGCGGTGCTGCCGCGCTGGATCCGCGTAAGTGAGGTGGTCGACTTTGTCGCCAACGTGCACCCACGCTTCGATCGCAAGAAGTGCGAGGCATTCCTGGCCCGTACCAAGCTGCAACCTGGCCAGCGCGTGCGGCAGATGTCCAAGGGCATGATCGTGCAGTTGCACCTGGCACTGGTGATGGCGATCGACGCCAAGTTGCTGATCCTGGACGAACCGACGCTGGGTCTGGACATCCTCTATCGCAAGCAGTTCTACCAGAACCTGCTGGAAGACTACTTCGACGAGAACAAGACAATCATCGTGACGACGCACCAGGTGGAGGAAGTCGAACACATCCTCACCGACCTGATGTTCATCCGCGACGGCAAGATCGTGCTGGATGCGGACATGGACGCAGTTGGCGAACGCTTTATCGAAGTCATGGTGAACGGCGACAAGGCCGACGCCGCCCGCCAGTTGAAACCACTGGACGAGCGCCAGGTCTTCGGCAAGAGCATTTTTCTGTTTGACGGCGTGAATCGCTCGGTGCTGGAACAGCTGGGCGAAACCCGCCGGCCATCCATCAGCGACCTGTTCGTCGCCACCATGAAGGGAACCTACGCATGAAAACCTTCTATTGGCTCGTGAAGCGCGAGTTCTGGGAACACCGGGGTGGCTTCTTCTGGGCGCCGGTCATCACTGGCGGCGTATTCCTGCTGCTGAACATCATGGGCATCATCACCGCCGAGGTGCTGGGTGCCAGCCATGGGATCCATTTCGGAGCCAGCAGTGGTTTGCATAGCGTCATGACCGACATGGATGCGGGTGACATGAGCAATGTCGGGTTCGCCCTCGATCTCGCGATGTACTCGGCGATGGGACTTCTTGCCGTGGTGCTCGGCTTCGTAGTGTTCTTCTATTGCCTCGGCGCGCTGTATGACGACCGCCGCGATCGCAGCATCCTGTTCTGGAAATCGCTGCCAATCTCCGATGCCAGCACCGTGTTGTCCAAGATCGTCAGTGCCACCGTACTTGCTCCGGTTATCGCCGTCATCGTGGGTATCGTCGTCGGCATGCTGCAGCTGTTGATACTCGCGATCACACTGTCCTTCCATGGCTTGAATGTGTGGCATTTGCTTCTCATGGCCCACCCCTTCCGCATCATGGTCAACCTGATCGGCTATATCCCGCTGTACGTGCTCTGGGCTCTTCCTTCGATTGGCTGGCTGCTGCTCTGCTCGGCATGGGCACGCAACAAGCCGTTCCTCTGGGCAGTAGCGTTGCCGGTGGCCACCGGTCTGGTGATCAGCTGGTTTGGCCTGATGGGACTGTTCAATCTGCCAGCCACCTGGTTCTGGAAGAACGTCGTACAGCGCGGCTTGTTCAGCACATTCCCCGGCACAGGCAGCCTGTTCGGCACTAACGGAGACTCTATCGCACACAGCGTCGCCGGCAATCCAAGCATGGACTTCATGGATCTCACGAATACCTACCATTTGCTGGCTTCGCCGAACCTGTGGATTGGCGTGGTGATCGGCTCAGGACTGCTGGCCGGTGCCATCTGGTTCCGCCGCTGGCGCGACGACAGCTGACATCCGACCGAACTTCAACGGGGAGAACATCGATGAAAACCAACGCGATCACCATCGGCATCCTTGCATCGGCTCTGCTGCTGCCGCTGACCGCCTGCAGCCAATCAGGCCAGGGCAACAACCCATCAGGCGCCGCCAGCGACACGACTCAGGCAGCGAAGGAAGTCCAGGAGCAGACCTCTTCGTCGATGATTGCCGACGAGGTCCGCAAGGGAATCGAGCAGGCCAAACGGGAGCTGGTCACCAAGGACATCAGCGTGAGTGACGTCCACGTCGGCAACGGCTCGCATCACCACGACGATACCCGTGTCAAGGCGGTAATCACCCCGCAAGGCGAGCTGGTGATCGCCGGCAAGCCGGTGCAGGCCACGCCGGAACAGCACACCATGCTGGTGGATTACCGCCAGCAGATCATCGGCATCGCCGAGGCTGGCATGGACATCGGCGCCAGCGGCGCGGACATCGGCGTCACCGCGGCCAAGCAGGCGATCTGGGGTGCGCTCAGCGGCAAGAGCGACAAGGAGATCGAAGCGAGCATCAAGCCACAAACCGACAAGATCGAGGCCGCCGCTGCAAAGCTGTGCCAGCGACTGCCTGACCTGTTGTCCACGCAGCAGAAACTGGCGGCAGCGATGCCCGAGTTCAGGCCCTACGCAACCATGCAGCAAAAGGACGTCGATGATTGCGGCAAGGACATGGCTGACAAGAACGGCAAGAAAGGCTTCGCCGTGTTCTCGGATTGATCCAGGCAACCACGGCCCTCATGCACGATGCAATGAGGGCCGTGGGCGCATTCAACCGCCACCACCCCCACCGTGGATACCGCCCTTGGTCAGGGTCAGCGGATCAAGCAGCTTCTTCAACTCGTCCTTCGACAGTCCGGTGGTTTCCAGCGCCACGTCCATGATCGGCCGATGCTCCTTGTACGCCTGCTTGGCGGTGGCCGCGCCCTTCTCGTAACCGATCACCGGGTTCAGCGCGGTGACCAGGATCGGGTTCATCGCCAGCGCCTGATTGACCCGCGCGGTATTGACCTTGAAACCGGCGATCGACTTGTCGGCCAGCAGCACGCTGACGTTGCTCAGGATCCCGATCGACTGCAGCAGGTTGTGCGCGATCAGCGGCAGCATCACGTTGAGTTGGAAGTTGCCGGACTGACCAGCAATCGTGATGCTGGCATCGTTGCCGATCACCTGCGCTGCCACCATCGCGGTGGCCTCCGGAATCACCGGGTTGACCTTGCCCGGCATGATCGACGAACCCGGCTGCAACGCCGGCAGTTCAATCTCGCCCAAGCCGGCCAGCGGGCCTGAATTCATCCAGCGCAAGTCGTTGGCGATCTTCATCAGCGCCACCGCCAGCGTCTTCAACTGACCGGACAGTTCTACCGCCGCGTCCTGCGAGGCCATGCCCTCGAAATAGTTTTCCGCCGACTCGAACTTCACACCCGTCAGTTTCTTAAGCTGCACTGCCACTGCCGAACCGAATTTCGGATCGGCGTTGATGCCGGTGCCCACGGCAGTGCCACCCTGCGGCAACCGGCGCATGCGCTTCAAGGCATCCTCGATGCGCTCGATCGCCGAACCGATCTGCGCCGACCAGCCGGACAACTCCTGGCCGAAGGTGATCGGCATCGCGTCCATCAGATGCGTGCGGCCGGTCTTCGGTATATTCCGCAGCTCGCGAGCGCGCTTGTCGATGGTCTTCTGCAGATGCTTGAGCGCCGGCAGCAATTGTTCGCTGGTGGTAAGCGTGGCGCTGACGTGGATCACGGTGGGGATGACGTCGTTCGAACTCTGCCCGTAATTGACGTGATCGTTCGGATGCACCTTGGTACCGCCCTTCACCGCCAGATGCGCGATCACCTCATTCGCATTCATATTGGTGCTGGTACCCGAGCCGGTCTGGAAGATGTCGATCGGGAACTGTGCGTCGTACTGGCCATCCGCCACCGCCAGCGCCGCCTTGCGGATCGCCGCGGCCTGATTCTTCTTGAGATAGCCCATCGACAGGTTAACCTCGGCCGCCGCCGCCTTGATCAAGCCCAACGCACGGATGAACGGGCGCGGCAGGTGCAGGCCGGAAATCGGGAAATTGTCGATCGCGCGCTGGGTCTGGGCGCCATATAGCGCGTCTGCCGGCACCTTCAGCTCACCCATACTGTCGTGTTCGATGCGAAAACCGCTCATGGCCGGATCCTGGCTGGGAAATACCGGCTGACTATAAGCCGCCGGGCATGAAGCCGCTGGCAATGTAAAATGGGTGTTTCCCCATACCGGAATACCCGCGATGTCCACCCACGCCCTGACCGCCCTGTCGCCACTGGACGGCCGCTACGCCAGCAAGGTCGAAGCGCTGCGCCCGATCTTCAGCGAGTTCGGCCTGATGCACCGCCGCGTGCAGGTGGAGATCGAGTGGCTGCTGGCGCTGGCCGCCGATCCGCGCATCGTCGAATTGCCGGCATTCAATGCCGGGCAGATCGACATGTTGAAGGCGATCGCCACCCGCTTCAGCGTGGAAGACGGCAACCGGATCAAGGCGATCGAGGGGACCACTAACCACGACGTGAAAGCGGTCGAGTACTTCATCAAGGAACGCATCGGTGCCGATGCCGGCCTGGCCCAAGCGAAGGAATTCGTGCACTTCGCCTGCACCAGCGAGGACATCAACAACCTGTCCTACGCCCTGATGCTGCGTGATGCACGCGAACAGGTGCTGCTGCCGATGTTCGACGCCGTGATCGCCCAGCTGCGCGCACTGGCGCACGCCAATGCCGCATTGCCGATGCTCTCGCGCACGCACGGCCAGACCGCCTCGCCCAGCACGCTGGGCAAGGAAATCGCCAACGTGGTCGCGCGTCTCGAACGCCAGCGAAAGCAGCTCGCCGCAGTGGATATTTCCGGAAAAATCAACGGCGCGGTCGGCAATTACAACGCGCATGCCATCACTTATCCGGAAGTCGACTGGCAGGGCTTCTCGCAGCGTTTCGTGGAAAGCCTCGGCCTCGGCTACAACGCCTACACCACCCAGATCGAACCGCATGATGGCGTCGCCGAATACTGCGATGCGGTGCGCCGCGCCAACGTCATCCTGATCGACCTGGCCCGCGACATTTGGGGCTACATCTCGCTGGGCTACTTCAAGCAGTCGCTGAAAGCCGGCGAAGTCGGCTCGTCGACCATGCCGCACAAGGTTAACCCGATCGACTTCGAGAATGCCGAAGGCAACTTCGGGCTCGCGAATGCATTGCTTGGTCATTTCGCCGAGAAACTGCCGATCAGCCGCTGGCAGCGCGACCTCACCGACTCCACCGTGTTGCGTGCGCTGGGCACCGCGTTCGGCCACACCCTGGTGGCGCTGGAATCGCTGAAGAAGGGTCTCGGCAAGCTCACCGTCAATGCCGACCGCCTCGCCACCGACCTCGACGCCAGCTGGGAAGTGCTCGCCGAAGCCGTGCAGACCGTGATGCGCCGCTATGGCCTGCCCGAGCCGTACGAACAGCTCAAGGCATTGACTCGTGGCCAGGGCATCACCCGCGACTCGATGCGCACCTTCATTACCAGCCTTGAGCTCCCAGCCGAGGCGAAACAGCGCCTGCTCGAACTGACGCCCGCCAGCTATATCGGACTCGCCGAGACGCTGGCGAAAGACGTCTGAGTCACACAACAAAAGGCCCGCAGATGCGGGCCTTTTGTTGTCATTCGATCTCGTCCGAACCCTCGTTGACGCCTTCGAACAGGAAGGTCGACAGGTAGCGTTCGCCGGTGTCCGGCAGCATCGCCAGCAGGACCGAGCCATGCGGTGCATCGGCCGCCACCTGCAGTGCTGCGGCGAGCGTGGCGCCGGACGATATCCCGACGAAGATGCCCTCCTGCTGCGCCAGTGCCCTGGAGGTATCGCGGGCCAGCACATCGTCGACCGGCAGGATCTCGTCAACCACGTAACGGTTGAGAACGGCCGGCACGAAGTCCGGCGTCCAGCCCTGGATCTTGTGCGGCTGCCAATCCTTGCCTGACAGCAGCGCCGCGCCAGCTGGCTCGGAGGCGATGATCTTCACCTCCGGCCGCGCCACCTTCAGCACCTCGCCGACGCCGGTAATGGTGCCACCGGTACCCCAGCCGCTGACGAAATAGTCCAGCCGACGACCGGCGAAGTCGCGCAGGATCTCTGGCGCCGTGGTCTGGCGGTGATAGGCCGGGTTCGCCGGATTCTCGAATTGGCGGGCCAGGAACCAGCCGTGTTTCTGCGCCAGCTCTGCCGCCTTCTGCACCATGCCGGTGCCGCGCGCAGCGGCCGGCGTCAGCAGCACCTTGCCGCCATAGGCGCGGATTAGTTTGCGTCGCTCGATCGAGAAGGTCTCGGTCATCACCGCGACAAACGGATAGCCGCGTGCAGCGCACACCGCTGCCAGGGCCACGCCGGTGTTGCCCGAGGTGGCTTCGACCACCGTCTGGCCGGGTTTGAGCGTGCCGCGTTGCTCGGCATCGAGGATGATCGCCAGCGCCAGGCGGTCCTTCACCGAGCCGGCCGGATTGAATGCCTCTACCTTCACGTAAAGCTCGACGTGCTTCGGAGCCAGGCGGTGGAGCTTGATGATCGGCGTATTGCCAATGGTGTCGAGGATGCTGTTGTAGATCATGGGTCACTCCATGGGAACCGGCGGGAAAACAGCGTCGGCGATGATGCGCCCACACAGGTAAAACTATCGTCAGCCACGGTGGATTGCGGCCAGCAGATCGGCATGCACCGGCGCTGGCGGGATGCTGCTACGCCTACCCGTGGCGGCCGCGCGAATATCGTGCACCGTCGCACCCAGTGGCGGCTGACCGAACCAGGCCAAGGATTGCGCCAGTGCCGCGACTTCACCCAGGATCAGCAGCGCCGGCGAGCCCACGGCGTGAGCAGACGCACGCTCGGCCAGGTTCGCCAAGGTGCCGATCACCACCCGCTGTTCCGCGCGCGAGCCGTTCTCGATCAACGCAAACGGGGTCGTGGCCGCGCGACCGTGTTCGATCAACCGCGCCTGCAGCGACGCCAGTCCACCCACGCCCATGTACACCGCCAGCGTCTGCTGCTCTTGTGCCAGCGCCAGCCAGTCCAGCGTGTCGAGCGAATTGCGGCAATGCGCGGTGACGAAACGTACCGACTGGGCATGATCGCGATGCGTCAACGGTATGCCGGCATAGGCTGCGCAAGCCACTGCAGCGGTAATGCCCGGCACCACCTCGTAGGGAATCTCGTGGCTGCGCAGGAACTCCAGCTCCTCGCCGCCACGGCCGAACACGAACGGATCGCCACCCTTCAGCCGCACCACCCGTCGACCCGCGCACGCATGCTCCAGCAGCAAGGCATGGATGCCATCCTGGGTGGTGTGATGATTGCCCGCCTGCTTGCCAACCTCGATGCGCTCGGCATCGCGCCGCGCCAGTTCCAGTACTTCGGTACTGACCAACCGGTCGTGCAGGATCACGTCCGCCTCGTTCAGTGCACGCAAGGCGCGCAGCGTCAGCAGGCCCGGATCGCCGGGGCCGGCGCCCACCAGCACGACCGATCCCGGGTGCGCCGGTGACGCCGATGCCAGTGCCTGCTCCGCCGCCTGCCCTGCCTCCTTCGACTTCCCTTGGCGCAGCAGCGTCGCGACCGGGCCGGCAAACAGGGTTTCGTAGAACTGCCGCCGCGCCGCCATGTCCGGCAGTCGCGCCCGAATCCGACTACGCAACCGGGCGGCCAGCGTCGCCAGCGCGCCCAGCGAATGGTCAAGCAAGGTCTCCAGCCGTTCGCGCAGCAACCGCGCCAGCATCGGTGCCTCGCCGCCACTGGAGATCGCGATCATCAGCGGTGCACGATCAACCACGGCCGGCACGTGGAAACTCGATAGCGTCGCGTCGTCGACCACGTTGACGAAAATCCGCCGCAGCCCTGCCAGCGTGGCGACCAGGGCGTTCGTCTCACGATCAGAGGTGGCCGCCACCACCAGCCAGATCCGCTCGAGCCAGCCTTCCTGGAAAGCATCAGCACGATGCGCAATGCGTCCTTCGCTGACCCAGCGCCGCAGCTGCGGCGTCAGCACCGGCGCGTTCACCGTCACCTGTGCCTGGGCGCCGAGCAACGCGGCGATCTTGCGTTCGGCGACCGCGCCGCCACCTACCACCAGTACGGCACGGTGGGACAGATCAGCGAACAGCGGATAGAGCTTCATGATGCGATGAACCTGCCTTGCACGGGTGGATACAGGGCCACGCTACGAACGGGACGCCCGTCCGGCAAATGATTTGTGCTGGCACACATATGCCATCGGGTTATGGCCGCCCATAAAAATTGTTGACTTATTTGTTAAATAGCCGTATAGACGTCTAACAATGACCGGCACAATCCATCATCGAGCAAGCATCCTCAGCGACCCTGGCGTCGCTGCCATCGCCATGCCATCCACGATGTCGACCTGCTCCATGCGATGTATCTGTACTTCGCTCGCGCCTCAATCCATCGACCACGACCGCCTACGGATCCATCGTCATGACGCTTACACAATTGCGCTATCTCATCGCCATCGCCGACTCCGGCCTCAACATCACGCTTGCCGCCGAGCGCGTGCATGCCACCCAGCCCGGGCTGAGCAAGCAGCTGCGGCAGCTTGAGGACGAACTCGGTTTCCAGTTGTTCGTGCGCAAGGGCAAGAGCCTCGACTCGGTAACCCCGGCCGGCGCCCAGGTGCTGGAGCGCGCACGCACGATCCTCGCCGAGGCCGGCAATATCCGTTCGATCGCCGCGAACCTGCGCAACGAGGCTCACGGCGAACTGCGCATCGCCACCACCCATACCCAGGCACGTTTTGCCCTGCCCGCGGCAATCGGCGCGCTCAATGCCGACTATCCACAGGTCAGCGTGCACCTGCAGCCAGTTCGCGACGCCGAGGTGCTGGCACAGCTGGAGGCTGGCCGGGTCGACCTGGCCGTGGTCAGCAGCACCGGCGCACCGCCAGCGAATGGCATCGCATTACCTGCCTACCACTGGCAGCGGGTGATCGTGGTGCCACGGAACCACCCGCTGGCCAAGCACAAGCAACCGGTAACGCTGGAGCAATTGGCGGCCCTGCCGCTGATCAGCTACGACTCCTCACAGAAGGCGGAGTCATCGCTGCGTCGGGCGTTCGACGCTGCCGACCTGACGCCGCAGATCGCGATGACCGCCAGTGACGCCGACCTGATCAAGACGTATGTACGTGTCGGCCTGGGCATCGGCGTGCTGGCCGAGATGGCGATGTTGCCCACGGACACCGACCTGCAGGTGTTGCCGGCCGACCACCTGTTTCCGTCATGCACGACCTGGATCGTGCTGCGTCGCGAACGCGTGCTGCGTGCTTATGTGCTGGAGTTCATCAGCCTGTTTGCGCCACATCTGCATCGCCGCGAAGTGGCGCGCGCGCTGGCCGCCGATGCGGCTGGTGACTGGCCGGCCGTGCCGCACTGGCGGGAACGGTCGCAGGCAGCGCTGACCGACGCCGCCTGATCCATCAGCCAACCCCGGCCCGGCATCAACCCGGGCCGTGCAACCCGCATTCACGCTTGAGTCCGAAGAAACGGGTGTCCTCCTCTTCCATGCCGGGTTCCCAGCGGCGGGTGGTGTGGGTATCGCCGATCGAGATGTAGCCTTGATCCCACAGCGGGTGATACGGCAAACCGTGACGTTGCAGATACATGCCCACGTCGCGGTCGCTCCAGTCGGCGATCGGATGGAATTTCCAGCGGTTGCGATTCCACTCGACAAACGCGATGTCTTGACGGCTCCTCGACTGGCTGCGCCGCAGCCCCGCAAACCAGCTCTGCACGCCAAGATCAGTCAGGGCGCGCTGCATCGGCTCGACCTTGCGGATGCTGTTGTAGCGATCGATGCCCTCGACGCCCTGCTCCCATAGCCGCCCATAACGCGCCTCGGCCCAGGCCCGACCGATCATTGGCCGGTAGACCTTGAGATTAAGCTCGAGGCGCTCAGCCAGCGTATCGACGAATTGATAGGTTTCGGGAAACAGATAACCGGTATCGATCAGGATCACCGGGATATCCGGCTGCTGGCGAGTCAGCAGATGCAGCGAGACGGCTGCCTGCGCACCGAAGCTCGACGACAGTGCGTGCCTGCCGGGAGTGTGTTGCAACGCCCACGCCACGCGCTGCTCGGCCGTCTGGCCAGCCAACCAGTCATTCAATCTGGCCAACGCGCGCCGATCACGTGGGTTGCGTGGCAATTCGATCGCGCTCATGCACTGACCTTGAGCGGAATCAGCCGCGGCTGACTCAATACAGCCGCGCGCAGCAGGAAATCGCCGAAGTGTTCTCCCGCCGCACGTTCACCGGCAAAGCGGGCAAACAGCTGGTCGAGAACATCAAGCAGGGCGGCCTCGTCGACATTTTCGCGGTAGAGCTGATTCAAGCGCTGGCCACGAAAATCCGCGCCAAGGCGCAGGTCGTAACGACCAGGGGCACGTCCGATCAGGGCGATCTCGCCCAGGTATGGGCGCGAGCAGCCATTCGGGCAGCCGGACAGGCGCAGCAGGATCGGTGCATCGATCAGCCCGTGGCGATCCAGTAACGCTTCCAGCTTAGGCAACAGCAGCGGCAGATAGCGCTCGCTTTCGGCCATCGCCAGTCCGCATGTGGGCAACGCCACGCACGCAATCGCGTGCTGCCGGATGGCGCTGTGCTTCCGGTAACCGTCCATGCCGTGACGGGCGACCAGTTCATCGATGGCAGCGCGATCCGCAGCCACCACGTTGGCGATGATCAGGTTCTGGTTGCAGGTCAGGCGGATGTCGCCTTTGTGTATCGCCGCCAGCTCGCGCATGCCGCTGAGCCAGGTGTGCGCCTCATTATCGAGCAGGCGGCCAGACTCGACCTGCAGGGTCAGGTGCCAGCGACCGGCATGGCCTTCGATCCAGCCGTAACGATCGCCGTTGTGGTCGAAGCGAAACGCGCGCTCCGCCTGCAGTGCAAAGCCGAGGCGCTGTTCCAGCTCGGCCTTGAATGCGGCCAGCCCATGCCGATCGATGGTGTATTTCAGGCGGGCATGTTTGCGCTCCTCGCGATCGCCCCAGTCGCGTTGCACCGCAATCACGGTTTCGGCCAGCGCCAGCAGTTGCTCCGGCAGCACGAAGCCGATCACATCGGCCAGCCGCGGATAGGTCGACGGATCGCCGTGGCTGGCACCCATGCCGCCGCCGATGGCTACATTGAAGCCGGCCAGCCGACCATCCTCCTCGACGATCGCGATCAGGCCCAGGTCCTGGGCAAATACGTCGATATCGTTGAGCGGAGGGATCGCCAGTCCGATCTTGAACTTGCGCGGCAGGTACGTCGGTCCGTACAGCGGCTCAACCTCCTCTTCGCCGACCAGCTTTTCGCCGTCGAGCCACAGCTCGTGATAAGCGCGGGTCTTCGGCTCGAGATGCTCGGACAGGCGCACCGCCCACGCATACGCATGCTCGTGTGCCTGCGACTCGACCGGATTGGCATTGCATACCACGTTGCGGTTCACGTCGCCGCAAGCGGCGATCGTGCTGGCCATGGCCGCGTCGATCGCCGCGATGGTTGGCTTCAGGTCGCGCTTGATGATGCCGTGCCACTGGAAGGTCTGCCGCGTGGTAATGCGCAGACCACTGCTGGCGTAATCGCCGGCGATCTTGTCGAACGCCAGCCATTGTGCCGTCGTCATCACCCCGCCGGGCAGGCGCGCGCGCACCATGAAGGCATACGCCGGCTCGAGCTTCTGGCGGCGACGCTCGTCGCGGATGTCGCGATCATCCTGCAGGTAGCTGCCGTGGAACTTGAGCAGCTTGTTGTCATCCTCGCTGATCGCACCGGTGACCGGGTCAGCCAACCCTTCGGCGATGCCCCCGCGCAGGAAGCGACTTTCTTGTTTGACTGTTTCGAAATGGGAAGGCATGGGCTGACTCGGATCAATAGACATCGCGGGCGTAACGCCCCTGTTGCAGCAACTCGGCCAGCCACGCCTTGGCGTCTGCCGCAGACTGGCGTCCGTGTACGGTAATGATTTCCAGCAGCGCCTCATGCACATCCTTCGCCATATGCGCGGAATCCCCGCAGACATATAGATGCGCCCCCTCGCGCAGCCACGCGTACAACTCGCGGCCGTGCTCGCGGATACGTTGCTGCACGTAGATTTTCTGGGCGGAATCTCTTGAGAACGCCAGGTCGAGGCGGTGCAATGCGCCGCTGCGCAGAGCCTCCTGCCACTCCACCTGATAGAGGAAGTCCTGCGCGAAATGGCGATTGCCGAAGAACAGCCAGTTGCGGCCACTGGTGGCCGTCGCCTGACGCTCCTGCACGAAGGCGCGGAATGGCGCGATGCCGGTGCCGGGGCCGATCATGATCACGTCACGACTGCTATCGGCAGGCAGCCGGAAGCGCTCGTTCTTCTCGACAAATACCGGCACCCGCGTGTCATCACCGGTAGCGGCGAGAAAGGCTGAGGCGGCGCCGTAGTGGACGCTGCCATGCGCGGCGTACTCCACCACGCCGACTGTCAGATGCACCTCATCATGCCCCACTACCCTGGCGCTGGACGCGATCGAGTACAGCCTCGGTGTCAACGGGCGCAGCGCAGCGATCAGTTGTGCAGCATCCCAGCTCGTCGGAAATTCGCGCAACAGGTCGATCGGCTGGTGGCTTTCCAGCAATCGCGCGAAGGCAGCCTGCTGCCCCGGCTCAAGCACTCGCTGCAGGTCGCCATGTCCGGTCGCAGTGGCCTGCGCCACCACCAGCGACCGGGTCAACCGGGTGAGTTCACGCTCATGGCTCAGCCAGCGCGCCAGCGGCAAGCGCCTGCCGTCATGCTCGACCTCGTTCGCGCCATCGAGTTTCAACGTCGACAGCCACTGTTCGACCAGCGCTGGCGGGTTCTGCGGCCACACGCCAACCGCATCGCCCGGCTCATAGCGCAGGCCCGAACCTTCAAGCGACAGCTCGATATGGCGCACGTCGCGATCACTGTTTCGCGACACGATGCGCTGGTTTTCCAGAACCGCTGCCGGAAACGGGTTGTCCCGCGAATGCTGCGGCGGTGCACTGACCGCATGCAGCGGACTGGCATGGCGTGCCGAAGCTGCGGGAACGCTCAGGACCTCGCGTGCCGTCTCCAAAACGCCAGCCGACCACTCGGCGGCAGTCGAGTCGAAATCCACATCTGCCTCACCAAGCGTACTAAAACGGCTGGCGCCCAACTCGATCAGGCGCGCATCAAGCTCACGGCTGACCGCGCAGAACTTCGGATAGCTCGAGTCGCCCAGCCCCAGCACGGCGAACTTCAGCTGCGGCAGCCTGGGGGCGCGCTTGCCGGAAATGAACTCGATGAAGCCGATCGCATCATCCGGCGGATCGCCATCGCCCTGGCTGCTGATCACCACCACGAGATGGTGCTCCTGCGCCAGCTCGCGCAAAGGATAGGCCCCGGCACGCAGCAGGCGAACCAGCAGCCCCGCTGCTTCTGCGTTGCCTGCCAGTTGTTCGGCTACACGCCGCGAGTTGCCGGTCTGGCTGCCATAGACGATGCTGAGTCGCTCGCCAGCCTGCCCGGCTGGCACTGCCGACGGCTCGCCGACCACCGCCAGCCCGGCATATGCCGGCAAGCGCGCCGCAAGAGCTGCACTGTATGCTGCAATCCAGTAGAGGTCCGCCGGTGACAGACCGCTCGTCAGCCTGGCAAGCTGCGCCAGCTTGTCGGCATCAAGTGTCGAGTCAAGCTGTGGCGATTTCAGTGCGGCATTCACATGCTCTTCCTTTTGGACGTCTTTACGTCTTGACGTCCATGTTAATAAGCCTTGTGTCCGCATCAGAAAGCATATGTTGGAATGTCGTTATGCCAGCCGTTCATTTCTATACGTCTCGGTACAGGACTGATACTCTCCCGCGACAACCACTTCGATTGACGTGCCAGACTTGACTGAGCTGCTTACATTCATTGCCGTCGGTGCCTTTGCCCAGCTGATCGACGGCGCGCTGGGCATGGCCTATGGCGTGACCTCCGCCGGGTTGCTGATGGGCCTGGGCATGCCCCCGGTCGCCGCCAGTGCCAGCGTGCATTACGCCGAGACCTTCACCTGTGGCGCCTCCGGCATCAGCCACCTGCTGGCCGGCAATGTGCGGCGCCCACTGTTTCTTGCGCTGGTGATACCTGGCGTACTGGGTGCCCTGCTCGGTGTGCTGGTGGCGGTCAACGTGCCACCGCAGTGGATGCGCATCGCCTTGACCCCGTATCTGCTGGGCATGGGCCTGTTTCTGCTCTTCCGCCGCAGCCACCAGCCAGGACAGCGTACCGATGTACCCCGTGGCACCGGGTTGATGGGGCTGCTGGCCGCCTTTGTCGA
This sequence comes from Dyella sp. S184, assembly GCF_009766065.1. Taxonomy (GTDB): domain Bacteria; phylum Pseudomonadota; class Gammaproteobacteria; order Xanthomonadales; family Rhodanobacteraceae; genus Rhodanobacter. The sequence goes on from NZ_LMUE01000009.1 coordinate 139,948, forward strand.
CGCGATCGGCGGTGGCGGCTGGAGCGCACTGACCGTCACCATCCTGCTCGCGCGCGGGCTGCCGCCACGCGTGGTCATTGGCAGCGTGCACCTGGCCAAATGCGTGGTAAGCATCGCCGCCAGCATGAGTTTCCTGCTCACTATCGGCACCAGCCATGGCTTCGCCGTGATCGGCCTGATCATCGGCGGCGTGCTTGCCGCACCGTTCGGCGCACTGTTCATCCGTCGCATCCCGGCGCGGGCCGCGACGATGCTGGCCGGCTTCGCCGTGCTCGCGCTGGGTATCAACAATGCGGTCCGCATGTTCGGCTGAGACCGATCCAAACCCGCCCGCCGTCACTACAATGGGCCGATGAGCCCAACCAAGCACCTCCCGATCGAAGTCCGCGGCAGCATCAGCCGCCCACTGGGCATGAGCCCAGCCCACTTCCTGCGCGATTACTGGCAGAAACGACCGCTACTGATCCGTGGCGCGTTCGCCGATTTCCAGCCGCCGTTGCAACCCGACGACCTGGCCGGCCTCGCCTGCGAGGACGGTGCACTGGCCCGGCTGATCGTGCATGACGAGAAGCGTGACCGCTGGCACGTCAATCCCGGCCCGCTGAGCGAGGCCGATTTCGCCAAGACTCCAAGCACCAACTGGACCTTGTTGGTGCAGGATGTGGACAAGTGGGATGCGGACGTTGCCGGGCTGCTCGATCACTTCAGCTTCCTGCCGAGCTGGCGCCTGGACGACATCATGGTCTCCTACGCCGAACCGGGCGGCGGCGTCGGCGCCCATGTCGACCAGTACGACGTGTTTCTCCTACAGGGGCTTGGTCAGCGCCACTGGGCGATCAGCGATGATCCGATGGCGCCGAAGGAATTCCGCCACGATGTTGAACTGAAACAGCTTGCCCACTTCGAGTCGACCCACGAATGGCTGCTGGAACCGGGCGACATGCTGTACCTGCCGCCGGGCGTCCCGCACGACGGCGTTGCCTTCGGCGGCCCGTGCATGACGTTTTCGATCGGCATGCGCGCACCCTCGCAAGCCGAACTGACCGGTGACCTGGCTGACCATATCGCCGAGCACCTGCCGGAAGAGCTGCGTTATGCCGATCCGGACCTGAAACCGGCCAAGGCCACCGGCGAGATCGACCGCGCCGCCATCGAACGCCTGAAGATGGCGCTGCCGTTTGCGGCGGTGCTGCGCGACGACATGCTGCACGACTGGTTCGGTCGCTTCATCACCCGCTACCGCAACGCGCAGGTGCCGGCGCCGCTGGAAAAACTCCTGAATGAGGCAGCACTGGCCAAACAGCTCGCTGCGGGTGCGCAACTGCTGCGCCATCCTTGGTCACGGCTGGCCTGGAGTCAGGGCAAATCCGGCTGCACGCTATATGTCAGCGGCCATGCCTATCCGGCCACACCCGCGCTGGCGCAGCAGCTGTGTGAGCAGCGCGCACTCAGCCTTGCCGGCAAACCGAACGCTACCGAACGCGCCCTGCTGCTGGCGTTGATCAATGACGGCCACCTCCTGCCGAGAAAATCCCGCCGCCGATGAAGTTGCAGAACTTCCACGTCGAAATCGCCGAGTGGTCGCGCGAGGATCAGCGTGCGGCCTTGCTCGACCTGCGTAGCACGGTGTTTATTCAGGAACAGGGTGTACCTGAGGAACGCGAACGGGATGGACTCGATGTGGATTGCTGGCACGTGCTGGCACGTGACGATACCGGGCAACCGATCGGCTGCGGCCGGCTCACGCCAGCCCACAAGATCGGCCGCATGGCGGTGTTGCCGGAATGGCGTGGCAACGGCGTCGGCGTAGCCTTGCTGCGTGAGCTGATCGGACGTGCCCGCACGCAAGGCTGGCCGGACGTGGCGCTGGATGCACAGGTCAGTGCCCTCGGCTTCTACGAACGCGAAGGTTTCACTGCGTATGGCGAGGAGTTCGAGGACGCCGGCCTGCCGCATCGGGCCATGCGCATGGCCTTGTCGGCTAACGTCGAAGACGAGACACCCTCGCGCGATACCGGTGCACTGCCTGCCACCACGCGCAGCGAAACCGCCGCCGCCCGACTGCAGTTGTTGGTCGATGCACGCCATCGCCTGGCCATTTACCTGCCACTGCTCGGCAATGACAGCTACGCCAGCGTGGAAGAGCTGGCTGAGCTGCGGCGTCTGGCGATCTCCGGCCGCGGCGCGCAAATCCGCATCCTGCTGCACGATCCAGCCGCAGCCCTGCGCAACGACCATCGCCTGATTGCGCTGGCACAGCGCCTGCCAAGTTCGATGCAGATCCGCATGCCCGTGGAGGAAGCCGACCTGGCCTATGTCTCGGCCTATCTGCTCAACGACGTCGGCGGTTACCTGTTCCTGCCCGAGGCGAATCGTCCGCAAGGTCGCGCAGCCCGCCATGACCGCGCCGCCCAGGCGCCACTGCAACAGCATTTCGATGAAATATGGGAGCGCGCCGAGCGCGCCAGCGCCCTGCAGGCACTGGATATCTAGCCGTCATGACGGAACCGGCTGAACACCAGCTGGCCCGACGATTTCAGCTGCCGATCGCCGAGCGCGCCGTCAAAACACGCCAGATCGTCGCCTGCGACGAAAAAATCGGCGAGTCCTCGATAAAAATACCCGCCAACAACCCGTTTCGGGTCACTTGTAGGTTGTCGCGTCGCAGCAGGCAAAGGCTATAATTGTCCGGATTCTCTCCAGTCATCCGCTTGAAGGGTCTGTCGGGCTTGAATACCGACGGAAAACCTCGACTTCAAGGTCACACGGATGGCCGCAAGCATCCCTTCCCTGCCGGTGGTGACGTGACTACAAACCTGATTCGCGAGTTCTTCGAGTCCTCCCAACTCGCTGGCGGTAACGCCGACTATGTTGAATCGCTTTATGACACCTGGCTGACCGACGCCTCGTCGGTACCCGCCGAGTGGAGCAAATATTTCGAGACCTTCAAGGGTCGCGATTCAGGGGATGTCTCGCATGTCCCGGCCATTGCCCGTATCGAGGCCGCGCAGAAGCAGCGCCATTCGGGTAACGGCATTGCCGCCGCACCGGTGAGTGACGAGCATGCGCGCAAGCAGGCTGGCGTGCTGCGCCTGCTTACCGCCTACCGCTCGCGTGGTCATCTCGCCGCCGATCTCGACCCGCTCGGCCTCACCGAGAAGATGTCGGCCCCGGATCTCGGCCTTGCCTTCCATGGCCTCTCCGATGCCGACCTGGATACCGAATTCGACACCGGCAACTACGCTGGTGGCGGCCAGCGCCTGAAATTGCGCGACCTGCTGAGCCGTTTGCAGAAGACCTACGCCAGCACGATCGGCGCGGAGTTCATGCACATCAGCAACCACGAGCAGCGCCACTGGATCTACAGCCGCCTCGAGCAGGCCGCCGGCAAGAGCACCCTGGACAAGGCCGGCAAGCAGCGTGTGCTGGATGGCCTGACCGCAGCCGAGGGCCTGGAGCGCTACCTGCACACGAAATACGTGGGCCAGAAGCGCTTCTCGCTGGAAGGCGGCGACAGCATGATCCCGATGATCGATGACGTCGTGCGTGCTGCCGGCGACAACGGCATCAAGGAGCTGGTGATCGGCATGGCCCATCGTGGCCGCCTCAACATGCTGGTCAACATCCTCGGCAAGCCACCGAAGACCCTGTTCGATGAATTCGAGGGCAAGTTCGAGCATCCGGACGACCCGGCCCACTCAGGCGACGTGAAGTACCACATGGGCTTCTCCGCCGACGTCAAGACGCCCAAGGGCGCCGTGCACGTGGCGCTGGCGTTCAATCCGTCGCACCTTGAGATCGTCAATCCGGTGGTGACCGGTTCGGTGCATGCGCGACAGACCCGTCGCCACGACACCCTGCATACGCAGTCGATGGCCGTGGTGATCCATGGCGACGCCGCGCTGGCCGGCCAGGGCGTAAACATGGAGCTGTTCAACATGTCGCAGGCCCGCGGTTTCAAGATCGGCGGCAGCATGCACATCGTGATCAACAACCAGGTCGGCTTCACCACGTCCAATCCGCAAGACGCCCGCTCCACCATGTACTGCACCGACCTCGCCAAGATGGTCAATGCACCGGTGCTACATGTGAACGGCGACGATCCGGAAGCAGTGATTGCCGTCACCCGGCTCGCCTATGAGTTCCGCAAGCAGTTCCGCAAGGATGTGGTGATCGACTTGGTCTGCTATCGCCGCCACGGCCACAACGAGGCCGACGAACCGGCCGCGACGCAGCCAGTGATGTACCAGGTCATCCGCAAGCTCCCGACCACGCGCGATCTCTATCAGCAGAAGTTGGTGAAGGAAGGCGTGCTGGCCGAGGGCGAGGCGCAGAAGCAGTTCGAAACCTACCGCAACCGGCTCGAAGCCGGCGAGCCGATGGCCGACCTGAATCCATCGCCAGTCCGTGACTCCGAAATCGACTGGACGCGCTTCCTCGGCAACAAGCTGGCGACACCGGTGGACACCACGGTGCCGAAACAGAAGCTGCTCGATCTGGCGGCGAAGATCCTCGACCTGCCGAAAGACATCACCCTGCAGGCACGTGTGGCGAAGATCTACGACGACCGCCGCAAGATGGCTGCCGGCGAGCAACCGGGCGACTGGGGCTTTGCCGAGAACCTCGCCTACGCCACCTTGATCGACGCCGGCCACAACCTGCGTCTGGTCGGCCAGGACTCCGGCCGCGGTACGTTCTTCCATCGCCATGCGGTGCTGCACGACCAGAAGGACGGCCACACCTACATGCCGCTGGCGACGATCCGCGGCGGTGCCGACGTCGAAGTGATCGATTCGCTGCTCAGCGAAGAGGCCGTGATGGCCTTCGAGTACGGCCATGCCACCACCGACCCGGACACGCTGCATATCTGGGAGGCTCAGTTCGGCGATTTCGCCAATGGCGCCCAGGTGGTGATCGACCAGTTCATCAGTTCCGGCGAGTCGAAGTGGAACCGCTTGTGCGGTCTGTCGCTGTTCCTTCCGCACGGCTATGAAGGCCAGGGCCCGGAGCATTCGTCGGCGCGTCTCGAACGCTTTCTGCAGATGTGTGCGCTGGAAAACATGCAGGTCTGCGTGCCAACCACGCCGGCGCAGGATTTCCACATGATCCGCCGCCAGATGCTGCGCCCGGTGCGCAAGCCGCTGATCGTGATGACGCCGAAATCGCTGCTGCGCCACAAACTGGCGGTGTCGACACTGGATGAGCTGGCCAACGGCAGCTTCCAGCTGGTGATCGGTGAGCATCGCGAGCTGCCGGCGAAGAAGGTCAAGCGCGTCGTGCTGTGCTCGGGCAAGGTTTACTACGACCTGCTGGAAGAAGCCGACAAGCGCAACCTGACCGACGTGGCGATCGTGCGCGTCGAGCAGTTGTATCCGTTCCCGCGCACCGAAGTCACCGCCGAACTGGACAAGTATCCCTCCGTGAAGGAAGTGATCTGGTGCCAGGAAGAGCCGATGAACCAGGGCGCCTGGTTCCAGATCCGTCATCACCTGCAGGCCTGCATCGGCAGCAAGCAAAGTCTCTCGTACGCAGGACGCGCGCGTTCGCCGGCACCGGCTGCCGGTCACCTCAATACCCATGTCGCCGAACAGGCAGCGCTCGTCGAGCAGGCGCTGGTTGCAGCGGTCGGCACCGATCACTCGGTAGAATAAAAAAACTTAAAGAGTGCGGCCATGGATGGCCGCTTTTTGACCTTGGCGTTCAGGGATGAACGCACTAATTAAGGAAATCCGATGTCCATCGAAGTCAAAGTCCCCGTTCTGCCCGAGTCCGTCTCCGACGCCACCATCGCCAGCTGGCACAAGAAGGCCGGCGACGCGGTAAAGCGCGACGAGAACCTGGTCGATCTCGAAACCGACAAGGTGGTGCTGGAAGTGCCCTCGCCGGTCGACGGCGTGCTGAAGGAAATCCGCCAGCAGGTGGGTGACACGGTCAACAGCCAGCAGATCATCGCGATCATCGAGGAAGGCGCGGTTGCCGCCGCACCGGCAGAAGCGCCGAAGGCCGCTGCTGCTGCACCGGCCGCTGCCGCACCGAAGGCTGCAGCCAAGGGAGCCGAGGATCTGTCCCCGGCCGGCCTGCGCGTGGCCACCGAAGAAAAGATCGATCCGTCCAAGGTCGCCGGCACCGGCCGCGATGGCCGCGTGACCAAGGAAGACCTGGTCAACTACGGCAAGGGCGCGCCCGCTCCGGCCGCCGCCGCACCTGCCGCGAAGCCGACCCCGGGCTCTCGTCCGGAAGAGCGTGTGCCGATGACCCGCATGCGCCTGCGCATCGCCGAACGCCTGATGCAGTCGAAGAACTCGATCGCCATGCTCACCTCGTTCAACGAAGTGAACCTGGCCGAGGTGACGAAGATGCGCAAGTCGCTGGGCGAGGCGTTCCAGAAGGAACACGGCGTCAAGCTCGGCTTCATGAGCTTCTTCGTCAAGGCCGCGGCCGAAGCGCTGAAGCGCTATCCGTTCGTCAACGCCTCGGTCGACGGCAACGACGTGATCTATCACGGCTACCAGGACATCTCGATCGCCGTGTCCACCGACAAGGGTCTGGTCACCCCGGTGCTGCGCGACGTGCAGGACATGAGCTTCGCCGACGTCGAGAAAGGCATCGCCGACTATGCCGTCAAGGCGCGCGCGAACAAGCTGTCGCTCGATGACCTGCAGGGCGGCACGTTCACCATCACCAACGGTGGCACCTTCGGTTCGCTGCTGTCCACCCCGATCGTTAACCCGCCGCAGAGCGCGATCCTGGGCATGCACACGATCAAGGACCGCGCCATCGTCGAGAACGGCCAGATCATCGCCGCGCCGATGATGTACATCGCGCTGTCGTATGACCATCGCATCATCGACGGCAAGGACGCGGTGCTGTTCCTGGTCGATATCAAGAACCAGCTGGAGAATCCGCAGCGCATGTTGCTCGGCCTTTAGGCCGAGCAACCGGGAATCGGGAATGGGGAGTCGGGAATGGTTGAAAGCGCCGCCCGCTCTGCTCTTCCGATTCCCTATTCCCCTTTCCCTATTCCCGTGAGCGAATGAAATGAGCGAACACTACGACGTCATCGTCATCGGCGCCGGCCCGGCCGGCTATGTGGCCGCGATCCGCGCCGCCCAGCTGGGCCTGAAGACCGCCTGCGTGGATGCCTTCGCCGGCAAGGACGGCAAGCAGGCACTGGGTGGCACCTGCCTCAACGTGGGTTGCATCCCGTCCAAGGCGCTGCTCGATTCCTCGCGCCAGTTCCACAACCTCACGCACAACTTCGGCGTGCACGGCATCACCGCCGACAACGCGAAGATCGACGTGCCCACCTTCGTCGGTCGCAAGGACAAGATCGTCAAGCAGTTCACTGGCGGCGTGGCGCAGCTGTTCAAGGCGAACAAGATCACGCCGTACTTCGGTACCGGCAAGCTGCTCAAAGGCAACAACGTCGAGATCACCGGTGCCGATGGCGCCAAGCAGACGATCAGCGCGACCAACGTGATCCTCGCCTCCGGCTCGGTGCCGATCGAACTGCCGTTCGCGAAGTTCGACGGCAAGGCGATCGTCGACAATGCTGGTGCGCTGGACTTCACCGAAGTGCCGAAGCGCCTGGGCGTGATCGGCGCTGGCGTGATCGGCCTCGAGCTTGGCAGCGTGTGGAGCCGTCTCGGCGCCGAAGTCACCATCATCGAAGCGCTGCCGGAGTTCCTTGCTGTCGCCGATGCCGACGTGGCCAAGGTGGCCGCCCGGGAATTCGCCAAGCAGGGTCTGACCATCAAGCTCAACGCCAAGCTCAACAAGGCCGAGGTGAAGAAGGATGGCGTGCACCTCACCTACACCGACAAGGATGGCGAGCAGAATCTCGTCGTCGACAAGCTGCTGGTCGCCGTGGGCCGTCGCGCCTACACCGCTGGCCTGCTGGCTGACGACACCGGCGTGAAGCTGGACGAGCGCGGTCGCATCGTGGTCGACGAGCACTGCCACACCGGCGTCGACGGTGTGTGGGCGATCGGCGATGCGGTGCGCGGCCCGATGCTCGCGCACAAGGGTTCCGAAGAAGGCGTGGCGGTAGCCGAGTGGATCGCCGGCAAGGCCGGCCACGTCAACTACGACACGGTGCCCTGGGTGATCTACACCGAGCCGGAAATCGCCTGGGCCGGCAAGACCGAAAAGGAATTGAAGGACGCCGGCATCCCGTACAAGGTCGGCAGCTTCCCGTTCGCCGCGATCGGCCGTGCCGTCGCGATGAACGAGGCCGTCGGCCAGGTGAAAATGCTTGCCCATGCCGAGACCGATCGCATCCTCGGCGTGCACATGGTTGGCCCCGGCGTCTCCGAGCTGATCGCCGAGTGCGTCGTCGCGATGGAGTTCAAGGGCTCGTCCGAGGATCTGGCCCGCATCGTCCACGCGCATCCGACGCTGTCCGAGGCCGTGCACGAAGCCGCGCTGTCGGTCGACAAGCGCGCGATCCACAAAGGCAATTGAGGCCAGGATGGCTTCATCCCGGATAGCACATGGATGTGCGTCGATCCGGGATCCAGGTCCACAGACGATCACACGCGACCCGTCTCCCAAGGACGGGTTTCGCGTTTCTGGAGGTAAGGAATGGCTGAAGTAAAATCGCTCTGCGTCTACTGCGGCTCCAGCAGTGGCAAGTATCCTGAATACACCGAGCAGGTCCGCGCGTTCGGCGCCGAAATGGCCCGGCGGGGCATCGCCCTGGTCTACGGCGGCGGCAAGGTTGGCCTGATGGGTACCGTGGCTGATGCCGTGCTGGCTGGCGGTGGCAAGGTCTTCGGCGTGATTCCGCGCCAGCTGGTGGAACTCGAGGTGGCGCACCCAGGGCTGAGCGAGCTGCAGGTGGTCGAGACCATGCATCAGCGCAAGACGCGCATGTATGAACTGTCCGACGCCTTCGTCGCCCTGCCCGGTGGTTTCGGCACGATGGATGAGATGTTCGAGATGCTGACCTGGGCGCAGCTCGGCCTGCATCGCTATCCGTGTGCGTTCCTTGATGTGCGTGGTTATTACGATGGCCTGCGCACGATGATGGATCACATGGTCGACGAAGGCTTCGTGAAAGCCGGCCAGCGCGACAGCGTCTGGTTCGGCGACTCGATGACCGCACTGTTCGACTGGATGGGCAGTTACGACGGCGGCAACGCGTCCCGCGTGATCGGCCCGTCCAGCATCAAGGCCTGAAACCGGAGATTCGAGATGACCACGTTCCGCGCCTTTCGCATCCACAACGATGACGCTGGCTATCGCGCCGGCATCGAAACGATCTCCACCGATGCACTCTCGGCAGGCGAAGTGCTGATCAGGACGGCGTATTCCTCGGTCAACTACAAGGATGCGCTGGCTGGTACTGGCAAGGGCAAGATCCTCCGCGAGTACCCGCTGAACGGCGGCATCGACGTGGCTGGCCACGTAGTCGCCTCCACCGATCCGGCGTTCAAGGAAGGCGACGCAGTGCTGTGCACTGGCTCAGGCCTATCCGAGACGCGCGACGGCGGCTACGGCGAATACGCGCGACTGGATGCGCGCTGGACGATTCCGCTGCCAGCAGGCCTGAGCCTGCGCGAAAGCATGATTCTCGGCACCGCCGGCTTCACCGCCGCGCTGGCGTTGCTGCGCATGCAAGACAACCGACAGACGCCAGCACTCGGGCCACTTGCCGTGACCGGGGCCAGTGGTGGCGTCGGCCAGCTCGCGATCGATATCTTCACCCGCGCCGGTTACGAAGTGCACGCGATCAGCGGCAAGGCTGATCACTTCGACTTCCTGCGCAGTCTGGGCGCAACATCGTGCGTCGACCGCCATGCTCTCGCCTTCAGTGGCAAGCCGATGGATTCGGTTCGTTTCGGTGGCGCGCTGGACAACGTCGGTGGCGCGATGCTGGCCGGCCTGCTGCCGCTGATCACGCCTTACGGCAACGTGGCGATCTGCGGCAATGCCGGCGGCATCGCGTTCGACAGCACCGTGATGCCGTTCATCATCCGCGGCGCCTCGTTGCTTGGTATCGCCTCGGCCGGTACCGCACGCGACATCCGTGACGAGGTCTGGCAGCATCTGGCCAGCGACTGGAAGCCGCAGCACCTCGAGCGCATTGCCACGCACGAAATCAGCCTCGACGAACTGCCCGAAGTATTTGCGCCCATGCTCGCTGGCAACTCGTTTGGCCGCACACTGGTACGCATCGGCGACACGGTTTGACGAAACCGTGCTTGGAAGAAAGGCCGCCACGGCTTAGAATCACCGAAACTCGCTGGGGACTATCACCTTATGGCACGTATTCTGATCGTCGATGACTCCCCGTCCCAATTGCTGGGCATCAAGCGGATCGTCGAAAAACTCGGGCATGAGACTCTTTCCGCCGAAGATGGCGCCGCTGGTGTCGAAGTCGCCAAGCTGGAAAAACCCGACCTGATCCTGATGGACGTGGTGATGCCCAATCTCAACGGCTTCCAGGCGACGCGCACGATCAGCAAGAATGCCGACACCGCGCATATCCCGATCATCCTGGTGACCACCAAGGATCAGGAAACCGACAAGGTCTGGGGCATGCGCCAGGGCGCCAAGGCCTATGTGACCAAGCCGATCAAGGAAGAGGAACTGGTCAAGGCGCTGAACGAGTTCCTGCCGCACTGACCTTGGTCCGGCAACTCATCACGCAGATGCAAACGGCGCCTTTCGGCGCCGTTTTTCATTGGCCAACTGACACCCTGATTACCGGCGTGGATCGAAATCCTTGAAGTGCTCATGCAGCGCTTCGTAGGCCGCGCGCTGATCGTCGTTGTCTGCCACTGGCACTCGGATCGACAGTTCCACCATCTGATCGCCCGGATGCGTGCCGGGCATGCCACGGCCCTTCAGGCGCAGCTTGCGCCCCGACTGCGACCCCGCCGGGATGCGCAGATCCACCGTGCCGGCCAGGGTCGGCACCGGCACCGTGGTACCGAGTGCTGCTTCCCACGGCGTGATCGGCAACACATGCACCACGTTGCGGCCGTCCAGGCGGAAACGCGCATCGTCGTGAATGCCCACTTCCAGCAGCAGGTCGCCATTCGGGCCGCCAGCCATGCCTGGCTGGCCCTGCCCGGAAAGGCGGATCACCTGTCCGGGGTTGATGCCGGCTGGAATCTTCACTTCCAGCACGCGCTCGCCACCGGCCGGATCATGCATCGCCAACCGCGTACGGCCGCCGTCGAACGCCGTCTGCAGGTCGATTCGCACCGACGCCTGAACGTCCTGGCCGCGGCGTGGGCGCGGCTGGCCACGCTGACCACCGCCAGCCGCACCGCGACCAAACAGGCTCTCGAAGAAATCGCTGAAATCGCCCTCGTCTCCGCCACCGAAGCCCTGCTGCCCCTGCCAGCCCGGCGGCGGCCGGAACTGCTCGCCCTGCCGATAGCCGCCAGCGCGCAGCTGGTCGTAGGAGCGCCGCTTCTCGGCGTCCTTCAGTACTTCGTTAGCCTCGTTGACCGACTTGAACTTCTCCTCGGCACCGGCTTCCTTGTTCTTGTCCGGATGGTATTTGCGCGCGAGCTTCCGATACGCCGCCTTGATCTCGGCTTCGCTGGCATCGAGCTTCACACCCAGGATCTCGTAATAGTCTTTGAATTCCACCAACACTCCCCAACTCACGCAAAACCGCGGTGGATCGACTCCGCCGCGGGCAAGCCCTACATCTGACTCAGTGACTACTGCCGATGGTAATGCGTCCCGGCGTCGCCGGCGCTTTCTTCACCAGCTATCGCCGCGAATCGATTGCGCTCAATCACCACTTGTCACAAGAAATAGGTCCGGCTGCCGACGATTCAAGGCGACAGCCCGCCACCGGGCGATTTAGCATGGCAGAGCTTCCCTCCCATCCCGAGACCCGCATGACCATCCAGCCTGGCAACACGATTCCCGATACCACCATTCAGGTCATCGACGGCGGGATAAGGCCTGGCCATACCGGCGAGCTGTTCGCTGGACGGAAAGTCCTGCTGTTCGGCCTGCCCGGCGCGTTCACCCCGACCTGCTCGAACAAGCACCTGCCCGGCTATATCAATAATTACGCCGAATTCCAGCAACGCAACATCAGCGTGATGTGCCTCGCCGTCAACGACGCCTACGTGATGCAGGCCTGGGCCGCCGCACAACAGGTCCCCGCCGGCCTGCTGATGCTTGCCGACGGCAACGCCAGCTTCACCCGCGCACTTGGACTGGAACTGGATGGCACCGCATTCGGCATGGGTCTGCGCACGCGCCGCTTTGCGCTGTATGCGGAAGATGGCGTGGTGCGCGTGCTGCAGGTCGAGGCGCCGGGCGAGCTACGTGTTTCCAGTGCCGAGGCGATGCTGGCGGCGATCGGGCATTGAGGTACGTGTGCCGATATGTTGAAGATGATTGACTAACGTCCGTTTTGATCTAAAGCGAACGAGTGAACAACTGCGATCTAGGAGAGCTAAGGAATGCAGAAGGCCCATGATCATCTCGTCACAGTCGACGTAGTCAGTGGCTGCATCCGTATCTTTCGGATCATGCCTGATGGCGAACATGTCCTTTTCACCGAGTACGCTCTTCCAAGTGATGAGAATGTTGGCTGGACTGATCGCGTCACTGAACTGGCGCGTACGTTGGGTGAAGACCTGCTAATGGACTCTCCACTAACACGCAAGCGCTTCTCACTTTGATGCGTAACGTCCGCCACCCGAAGCGGACATTCCACTTATCAACATAACGGGCGCGACTTAGAGTGTGGCCGCTCTACTCCTCTGGCGAGGCACCGCTTTGACACTCGACCAAAAGATACAATTGGTAATTGCGATTGGTACATGCTGTGCCGCCGTGGCGACTTCTGCAGCGGTAATCTATTCCTTGATACAAACGCGTCTCGCGACAAGATCAAGGCTCAGGCTCAATGTCGTTTTGTCGGAGCACGGGGGCCGCCCTGACGTTTATGGCGATGCCACAGTGATGTTGCCTGCCCTGAAAATTCAAGTCGCCAACCACGGGCAGCGACCGGTGTTCTTGACAGCAGTTGGCTGGAAGGTCGGCAGATTCTTCTCTCGCGTAACTAAGTCGCAGAACATGACTGATGGCTGGCCATTGCCTTGTAAAGTCGAATCCTCTGAGTACGCAACGTTTTGGGTCGCACCAGATGGTTGGGATAAATGGCTCAAGGCATTCGCAGAGGAAGTTCTCGTTCCAAGTCGTTTCGGCTGCAAACCGTATCTCAGACTAGCTGTGCTGACATCACTAGGTGAGCAAATCAACGCTAGGTTGCCAGCCGATGTTCTTGTGAAGCTGACTCGCTATGCCTCTCCGAACGGGACTTGAAAACGGGTCGGCATTAAGCTTGATCAATGACGAAACTGTCGGCTTTCGACCCAAAGCGGGAGGTGGCATGCCGTTGAATCTAGAGCAGAAGGCGGACGAGTTCACGCGCGAATACAGCATGGTAGGCATGGAGTCCTACGAGGTGTATCCGACTCACCCTGCGTATCAGTTCATTTGGCACATGGGCCTGTCGATCAACGCGATGGCAATCGCAGTCTTCGCGATCGAAAACCAACCGATCCCCACTGACGGCTACCTCAGCCTAGCTTGCAAGGCGCACGACCTCACGGTTCAACTTCCTGCATATGGCATGGTCAAGCACGTTAAGGAACAGCCCGCGGGAGATCCTCCGTGGATACAAGTGAGTCTTGTGTGGCGCAAAGAGTCAGGAAAGAACGACGGGTGGGCAATAGGTATTCGCCGCTGGATGTGGCTTACAGTGGCGGCCGGCTTTGTGGAGTTTTTCGAACAACACCAGCAGCGGGCGCGTCGACGTAACCACGAACTGGCGCAGATGGCCATGGTTATCCGGGATTCCTGTGCCCATGGCTTGCAGATCGCCTCCAAGAAAAGTGGTGGCGCCGAACTCGACGGCCTGAAAATATTCAGGGAAGATCATGGCAAGCCACTATCGGATTTCGTTGGTCTCGGTGACTTCTTCATCCTTGCGCTGAGGATGTTTAACGAGCCGAGACTTCCACGGGCGCCCAAGGCGAAGAAACAGACTGAGGAAACGGAGTAGAAGCCATGTCCGCCTCTGGCCGAAAGCAGACATTGAGGAATACACCCAAGGCCTCAAAGAAAAACCCCGGCAGCGCCGGGGTTTTTCGTTCAAAACAACATCAGGCTCATTCTTCCGTGGCTGTCGGCTCAATCGCGTCCGAGCCTTCGCCATCAACCGGTGCCGGGATATCGGCGACCATACCTTCCTCGCCGTTGTCCTCATCCGCATCCAGCCGCATCACGCTGACAAGTTTTTCATCAGCCGGCAGCTTGATCAGGGTGACACCTTGGGTATTGCGGCTGAGCTGCGAGACTTCCGCCACGCGGGTACGCACCAGCGTGCCCTGGTTGGAGATCAGCATCAACTCGTGTGCCTCGGTGACCTGCACGGCGCCAACCAGCGCGCCATTGCGCTCGGAGCACTGGATGCCGATCACGCCTTGGGTGCCGCGGCCTTTCTTGGTGAACTCGACTAGCTGGGTGCGCTTGCCATAACCGCGTTCCGTCGCTGTGAGAATGTCACCTTCGGCGGCCACGATCAGCGAAACGACCTGTGCGCCTTCGGCCAGCCGCATGCCGCGCACCCCGGTGGCGGTACGGCCCATCGAGCGCACGGTGTTCTCGTCGAAGCGATTGACCTTGCCGTTCGAGGCGAACAGCAGGATGTCGCTGTTGCCATCGGTGAGCTCGACATTGACCAGCGCATCGTTCTCGTCGAGCTTGATCGCGATCTTGCCCTTCTGCAGCTGGAACGCGAACTCGGTCAGCGGCGTCTTCTTCACCGTGCCGTGTTTCGTCGCGAAGAATACGAAGCTGTCGTCGCGGTACTCACGTACCGGCACTACCGCCTGCACCTTCTCGCCTGCGCCCAGCGGCAATAGGTTGATGATCGGCTTGCCACGCGCACCGGGGCCGGCGTCCGGCATCTGATAGACCTTGAGCCAGTACACGCGACCGGTGCTGGTGAAGGTGAGCAAGGTGTCATGTGTGTTGACCACCCACAGCTGCTCGACGAAATCCTCGTCCTTCAGCGCCGAGGCCGAGCGGCCCTTGCCGCCACGCTTCTGCGCACGGTAGGTGCTGGCCGGCTGACGCTTGATGTAGCCAGTGTGCGACAGCGTGACCACCACGTCTTCCGGGGCGATCAGGTCGAGGACGTTGAGATCTTCCTGCGAATGCTGAATTTCGGTGCGACGGGCATCGCCAAACTCGGCCTTGACCGCTTCCAGTTCGCCACGGATCACCTCGAGCAAACGCTCGGGATTTTCCAGGATATCGATCAGGCCGCGGATGGTTTCCAGGATCTGCCGGTATTCGTCGGACAGCTTTTCCTGCTCCAGCCCGGTCAGGCGATGCAGGCGCATCGCCAGGATTTCCAGCGCCTGCGCTTCGGACAACTGGTAACCGTCATCCTTCAGACCGTCGCGCGGGTCCATCTCTTCCGGCCGCGACGCATGCGCACCGGTAGCCGAAAGCAGCGCGCGCACCATGCCGGCTTCCCAGTGTCGGGAGACCATGCGCTCGCGCGCTTCGGCCGGCGAGGCCGAGGTCTTGATCAGCTCGATCATCTCGTCGATGTTGGCCAGCGCGACGGTCAGGCCTTCGAGGATATGCGCACGGGCACGCGCCTTGCGCAGCTCGAAGATCGTGCGGCGGGTAACTACCTCACGGCGGTGACGGATGAATGCCTCGAGGATGTCCTTGAGGTTCAGCAGCTTCGGCTGACCATCCAGCAACGCCACCATGTTGATGCCGAACGTCACCTGCAGCTGAGTCTGCTGGAACAGGTTGTTCAGCACTACGTCGCCCATCGCATCCTTGCGGATCTCGATGACGACGCGCATGCCGTCCTTGTCGGACTCGTCGCGCAGCTCGCTGATGCCTTCGAGCTTCTTTTCCTTGACCAGCTCGGCGATCTTTTCGATCAGCCGCGCCTTGTTCACCTGGTACGGCAGCTCGTGGACGATGATCGTCTCGCGGCCATTCGGCTCGGTTTCGATCTCGGCCCGCGCGCGCACCAGGATGCGACCGCGGCCGGTGCGGTAAGCCTCGATGATGCCGGACGAACCGTTGATGATGCCGTAGGTCGGGAAATCCGGCCCCGGGATGTAGTGCATCAGGTCGTCGATCGAGAGCGTCGGCTCATCGATCAGCGCCATCGTCGCCGCGATCACCTCGTTGAGGTTGTGCGGCGGGATGTTGGTGGCCATGCCGACGGCGATACCAGCCGAACCGTTGATCAGCAGGTTCGGCACGCGCGCCGGCAAGACCAGCGGCTCGTGTTCGCTCTCGTCATAGTTCGGGCCGAAGTCGACGGTTTCCTTGTCGATGTCGGCCAGTAGCTCATGCGTGAGCCGCGACATGCGCACCTCGGTGTATCGCATCGCGGCGGCGTTGTCGCCATCGACCGAGCCGAAGTTGCCTTGGCCATCGACCAACAGGTAACGCAGCGAGAACGGCTGCGCCATGCGCACGATCGCGTCATAGACCGACTGATCACCATGCGGATGGTATTTACCGATCACGTCACCGACCACGCGGGCCGACTTCTTGTACGGTTTGTTCCAGACGTTACCGAGTTCATTCATCGCGAACAGCACGCGACGATGCACCGGTTTCAGACCATCACGGACATCCGGGAGGGCGCGGCCCACGATCACGCTCATGGCGTAATCGAGGTAGCTCTGGCGCATCTCGTCTTCGATGTTGACGCGAATGATTTCTTTGGCGAGTTCTGCCATGAATCGGCTTCCTTGATAACAAAAAAAGGACGCTGGCACCGCGCCTCCAGCGCATGCGCGAGCGACCCGAAATCAACCTGCGAAGTGTAGCACGAATGACATCAAAACGTCAGGATTTAGTTGTTCTCAATCAACAACTTACGCTGGCGTCTTGGGGCTCTTGAAAAGCATTCCGCGGGCTGTCGAAAAATTGACCAGCGCGGCGACCACCGAACCGGCGGCGGCGGGCACCGCTGGCCAGGGATGCAGGGCGGGAAAGCCCATCAGCAACAACGCATAAATCCCGTAATTGATCACCGCACCGAAGCTCATCAGCCCTATCCAATGCAGCCACTCGGCATGTGCAGCACGGTCGCTGCGGCGCGCAGCGAAGGTGTATTGACGATTCCACCACCAGGTGAATGTGGCCGCCAGCAGGAATGAAGGCACACGCGCCAGATAGGGATTCCAGTTTGCCAAGCCCACCAGCAACTGCACGATGCCCGTGTCGACCACCAGGCCGCCGACACCACCGATCGCGAACAGCGTGATTTCACGCGACAGCTTCACCATCCGAACATCGCCTGCATCGCGATGCTGTTCGGTCGCTCGATCACGCCGCGTTCGGTCACGATCGCGTCGATTAGTTCGGCCGGTGTCACGTCGAATACCGGGTTCCATGCCTGTGCACCTTCGACGACCGTGCGCTGGCCGCCGGTGCTGAGCAACTCGGCCGGGTCGCGCAGCTCGATCTCGATTTCCTCACCGGTGCCGGTGGCCATGTCAACCGTCGATGACGGCGCCACCACCATGAATTTCACACCGTGATACTTCGCGGTGATCGCCAGCTGGTACGTGCCGATCTTGTTCGCCGTATCACCGTTCGCGGCAATACGGTCCGCACCGACGATCACCCATTGCACGGCACAGGATTTCATCAGGTGTGCCGCCGCGGAGTCGGCAATCAGCTGCGCCGGAATGCCATCGCGCACCAGCTCCCACATGGTGAGGCGTGCACCCTGCTGCCATGGGCGGGTTTCGCCGGCATAGACATGGTCGACCCGACCCATGGCCACGCCGGCACGGATCACGCCCAGCGCGGTGCCAAAGCCGGCCGTGGCCAGTGAGCCGGTGTTGCAATGGGTCAGTACGCCGGAATGTGCTCGGATCAACGCAGCGCCCAACTCGCCCATTTTGCGATTGGCGGCCAGATCCTCGTCCTGGATTGCCTGCGCCTCACGTACCAGCGCATCCGCATCAGCGCCGGCGACGATGCGCCTTTTCATCCGGTCCAGCGCCCACATCAGGTTCACCGCGGTGGGCCGCGCTGCACGCAATGTGGCGAGCACCTCGTCGAGCGGCTCGCCCTGTTTCGCTGCCAGTGCCACGCCCCACGCGGCAGCAATCCCGATCGCCGGCGCACCACGCACGGCCAAATCCCTGATCGCCTGTGTGATCTGATTGGCGTCAGCACAGTCGATCCAGCGCTCCTCGCGCGGCAGCAGGCGCTGATCGAGCAGTCGCAGATGGTCACCCTGCCATTGCACGGCACGGATGCGGTCGTAACGGTCGTAATCCATGGATATGTCTTTAGCTATTCAGTCAAACGAATCAGATCAGGGCTTGCCCCAGCATGAGTGCTCACGGCGCCTCAGGCATGACCAGCCACATGATCAGGTAAATGAGGATGCCCGACCCACCCAGCAGGGTCAGCACGATCCAGGCAACCCGCACCAGGGTCGGGTCCCAGCCGTAATATTCGGCAATCCCACCGCAGACACCGGCGAGTTTTCTGTCATTGCGTGAGCGGTATAAACGCTTCTCCATATCGACGATCTCCGCGGGAAAGGCGTCAGTCTCGCGCACTCAGCCATTGATGGATAGCCGGTGGTACCTCGCGCTGCGCACGGCCGGACACATAGATGCCGATGTGGCCACCCTTGAACGCCAGCTGGGTGTAGTCGGTGGTGCCAACATGCTTGCCCATCGCACGCGAGGCATCCGGTGGCACCAGATGATCCTGCTCGGCGAAGATGTTCAGCACCGGGTGGGTCACCTTGCCCAGATCCACCAGTTTGCCGCCGATCTCCAGCGTGCCTTTGACCAGTTTGTTGCCCTGGTAGAAATCCTTGATGAACTGGCGGAACGCTTCACCTGCCTGATCAGGCGAATCGAAGATCCAGCGCTCCATGCGCAGGAAATTCTCCAGCTCGGTCGGGTTGTCGAGGATGTCGACCATGCCGATGTACTTCTGCTGGTTCAGTCGCACCGGCTTCAGCGTGAGGTAGACGTAGTTCATCAGCCCGGCGGGGATATTGCCCATGGTGTCGACAAACAGGTCCACATCCATGTTGCGGCACCAGTGCGACAGCATGTTGTCCGGCGTGTGGAAGTCCACCGGCGTGACCATGGTGATCAGGTTCTTCACCTTGTCCGCATGCAGCGCGGTGTAGCTCAACGAGAATGCACCACCCTGGCAGATGCCGAGCAGGTTGATCGCATCCAGTCCGTGCCGCTGGCGCACGACATCGACGCAACGATCGAGATAACCGTTGATGTAATCATCCAGGGTCAGCCAGCGATCGGCACCATCGGGATAACCCCAGTCGATCAGATAGACATCCTCGCCCTGCTCCAGCAGGTTGCGCACCATCGAGCGGTCGGCCTGCAGGTCGGTCATCCACACCGTGTTGACCAGCGCATAGACGATCAGCAACGGCGTCTTCGCGGTGGGCCTGCTGTGGCCCTCGAAGTGCCATACCTTCAGCTTGTCCTCGCTATAGACCAGTTTGCGCGGCGTATTCGCGTATTCGGGCTCGCGCATGCTGCGCAGGTGGCCCATGCCGGCGGCAAGCTTGCGCTGGAAGGTGGCAATGTCGCCCAGGGCCTTGGCCGGATCGATGCGCAATGGCGTATGCATGACGAGGTCTCCTTACTTACGCTTGCGCGGGTTGGTACCGGCGGGAGCAGCCTTGCTGCTGACGGTCTTGCGCGGCGCCACAACCGGAGCCTTGGCGATGGCCTTCTTTACTGCCACAGCATCCGGTTTCGCAGTCGCGCGCTTCTTCGCTGCGGGCGCTGCTGGTGTCGGGCTACTGGCAAACTGATGCTTGAGTGCAGCCAGTTCGCGTCGCAACGTCGCAATCTCATCGGAATGGTTTTCCGGCGAAGGCACCTGGTTCGCGCGTAGCTCGCGCCGCAATGCCTGCAATCGTTCACCGAGACTCGACACCTCGCTGCGGCTCGGCACACCCAGCTGCTGGCACATCTGTTCGGTCTGCTGTTGCTGCAACTGGCGCACGTGCATCTGCTTGTTGACCATGTCGCCGTAGGCATCGCGAAACTCGTCCGACAGCGCGATCTCGGCATAGGCTTCCTCGGCCGAATCCACCCACAGATCGTACAACGCCTTCAGCGAATCGATCTGACGACCAAGATCGGTATGTTGCGCAAGTTTGTCCTGCAAGCGTTCCATGCCCTGCTTGTTGGCGCGCTGGATCAGGGCCTGATAGCGCGCCGAAGCCTGCAGCGATTCCATGATCGCCGCTGCCGTCGCCTGCTGCTGCATCTGCTGCTCGCGGTTCAGGCCGAAGGCCGGTGTCGGCCCATGCGTGCCCGGCAGATCGCCAAAGCCACTGTGCTGCGCCGCCTGCATCCACGACTGCCATTGCCGGGAAAACCCCTCTGCGCCGGCGCTATCGATACCGCCAAACGCCTGCGCAAACGGCTGGCTGGCGCCGCCGAACATCTGCTGCAGCTGCTGGCGCCAATCGGTTGGCTGGGCCGCGGCACCGCCGGCGGCTGCGCCCTGCATCCAGTCGAAATAACCCTTCAGGCCGGCCAGGGTGCGTTCGAGTGTGTCGCTGCTGGAAGTGGGAGCTGCCGGCGGCGTGAAAAACGGATTGACGGCAGGCTGAGGCTGTTGCTGCTGCAACTGCCGTGCCCAGGCATCCCAGGACTGTTGTGCGAGTGCCTGATAGTCCCTGATGAAATCGTTTGCCGGGTCAGCCATGGGTGCATCCTCGTGCAATGTTCCCTGCATCCTAGCAAAAGCCTGTTGCACAAAATCATCGGCTTCAAAACGCACAAGGCCCGGCATGAGCCGGGCCTTGTGGAATCACGTTACATCGAAACTCAGGCGGTGGCGCCGTTGGCGCGCTCGTCTTCAGTCACAGCCTTCATCGACAGGCGGATGCGGCCCTGCTTGTCCACTTCGAGCACCTTGACCTTGACGATGTCGCCTTCCTTGAGCTTGTCGGAAACCTTCTCGACACGCTCATCGGAGATCTGCGACACGTGCACCAGACCATCCTTGCCCGGCATGATCGTGACGAATGCACCGAAGTCCATCAGCTTGGCGACCTTGCCTTCGTAGATGCGACCCGGCTCGACGTCAGAAGTGATCTGCTCGATGCGCTTCTTCGCCGCTTCGCCTGCTTCACGATTGACCGAACCGATGATGATGGTGCCGTCGTCGCTGATGTCGATCGTGGTGCCGGTCTCTTCGGTGATCGAACGGATCGTGGCGCCACCCTTGCCGATCACTTCACGGATCTTGTCCGGATGGATCTTGATGGTGATCAGGCGCGGGGCGAACTCGCTCATTTCCGTGCGGGCGGTGGTGAGCGCCTTGGCCATCTCGCCGAGGATGTGCAGACGACCACGCTTGGCCTGGGCCAGCGCCACCTTCATGATCTCTTCGGTGATGCCGTCGATCTTGATGTCCATCTGCAATGCGGAGATGCCATCGGCGCTGCCGGCCACCTTGAAGTCCATGTCGCCGAGGTGATCCTCGTCGCCCAGGATATCGGACAGCACGACGAAGTCGCTACCTTCCTTGACCAGGCCCATCGCGATACCGGCCACCGGTGCCTTCAGCGGAATGCCCGCATCCATCATCGCCAGCGAGGAACCGCACACCGAGGCCATTGACGAGGAACCGTTGGACTCGGTGATTTCCGAGACCACGCGCACCACGTACGGGAATTCCTCGATCGTCGGCTTCACTGCCTGCACACCGCGCTTGGCGAGGCGGCCGTGGCCGATCTCGCGACGCTTCGGCGCACCGAAACGACCAGCCTCACCCACCGAGAACGGGGGGAAGTTGTAATGGAACAGGAACGGATCCTTCGACTCGCCACCCGGCGCATCGATGATCTGGGCGTCACGCGTGGTGCCCAGCGTGATGACGACCAGGGCCTGCGTCTCGCCACGGGTGAACAGTGCCGAGCCGTGGGTACGCGGCAGCACGCCGACGCGTGCGGTGATCGCGCGGACGTCGTCGAGCTGACGGCCGTCGATACGTACCTTGGTCTTCAGCACGCTGTCGCGCATGGTGTGGTATTCAAGCTCGCCGAATTCCTTCGACAGCTCGGCAGATGCCCAGCCGTTCGCCTCGGCCTGCGCCTTCAGCTCACCCAGCACGTCGGCCTTGATCGCGGAAATCGCGTCGCGGCGCTGCAGCTTGTCGCGCACCTGGAACGCTTCGTCCAGCTTGCTGCCAACGGCGCCCTTGAGCGCAGCGACCAGCGACTCATTGCGCGCCGGTGCCTTCCAGTCCCATGACGGCTTGGCGGCTTCGGCAGCCAGTTCGGCGATCGCACGGATCGCGGTCTGCATCTGCTGGTGACCGAACATCACTGCGCCGAGCATTACGTCCTCGGACAGCAGCTGGGCTTCGGATTCCACCATCAGCACCGCACCGGCGGTACCGGCGACGACCAGGTCCAGCTGCGAAGTCTTCAGCTCGGTGGCCGTCGGGTTCAGCAGGTACTGGCCGTTGGCGTAACCGACGCGGGCAGCGCCGATCGGACCCTTGAACGGGATACCGGCCAAACTCAGTGCCGCGGAAGCGCCGAGCAGCGCAACGATGTCGCCGTCAACTTCCGGGTTCAGCGAGACGACCTGCGCGATGACCTGTACTTCGTTCTTGAAGTCTTCCGGGAACAGCGGGCGCACCGGACGATCGATCAGACGCGAGGTCAGCGTCTCCTTCTCGGTCGGACGGCCTTCGCGCTTGAAAAAGCCGCCCGGGATACGGCCGGCGGAGTAGAACTTTTCCACGTAGTCGACGGTGAGCGGGAAGAAGTCCTGCCCTTCCTTCTGCTTGGTGGCCGCCACGGCGGTGACCAGCACCACGGTGCCGCCCATGCTGGCCATCACCGCGCCGGACGCCTGGCGGGCAATTTCGCCCGTCTCCAGCGTGACTTCGTGACTACCGTACTGGAATGACTTGGTTACTTTTGCCACGTTGTTCTACTCCTCGTCCGGTGGATTAACGGCGCAGGCCGAGGCGTTCGATCAGGGTCTGGTAGCGCGCAAGATCGCGATCTTTCAGGTAGCTGAGCAGACGCTTGCGCTGGTTGACCAGCTTCAGCAGGCCACGGCGGGAGTGGTGATCCTGCTTGTGTTCCTTGAAGTGGCCGGTGAGATGGTCGATGCGGGCGGACAACAGGGCGACCTGGACTTCCGACGAGCCGGTATCGTTCGGCACGCGGCCGAAATCAGCAATGATCTTGCCGGTTTGTTCTGCAGTGAGGGACATGAGTATCGTTTCCTTAAAAGGCGATGCGAAGCTTGCGCAACGTCACCACGATGACGTTGCGCAAGCTTCGCCTAGATGAATGAAAGCGTTGAAATAACCTGTCTATTCTACTGATGGGCGTGGTGTTTCAACAAGTGCGCCGTGGTCCATCAGTACAAATTTATCGTCCGGCGGCAGGTTGAAGCCGCGCAGGATGCGTGTACGCCCTTCGACATCGAGTTCAAGAAGCGCCAGCAGGGCTCCATCGCTGGCATACGCCGCGCAGCGGCCAGCCGGCGGCGAGGGAATCAACTGGATCGGCTGCCCGCGTGAAATCGCCATGCTTTGCGGTTCATCGAGCTGTACGGCCGGCAGATCGGACAAACCCGCCGATATTGGCAACAGGTGCCCCAGCAAGGCTTCGTCACCCTGTTCAGCCGCCTGCTGCAGCGCGTCCAGCGTCACCATGCGTGGTCCGCGGAACGGTTCCACCCACAGGCGCCGTAGTGCCGTCAGATGGGCGCCACAGCCCAGATCCTCGCCGATATCCACGGCCAGTGAGCGTACATAGGTGCCGGAACCGCACTCCACGTACAGCTGTAATGTTTCAGCATCGCGCGACAGCAGGTCGAGCCGGTGCACGTCCACCTCGCGCGGCGGCACGTCGATGGTTTCGCCACGACGCGCTTTGGCATATAGCCGCTCACCGTCCTGCTTGATTGCCGAATACACCGGTGGCACCTGGGTGATGCGACCACGCAATTTGGCCAGCGCCGCTTCGATGCGCGCATCGTCAAGCAGTGGCACCGCACGCTGCTGCACGATGTCGCCTTCACAATCGGCCGAGTCGGTGGTGATGCCCAGCCGGCAATCGGCCACATAAGCCTTGCGCGCGCCGAGCAGGCTGCCGGCCAGTTTGGTCGCCTCGCCGAAGCACAGCGGCAACAGGCCGGTGGCCAGCGGATCGAGTGCACCTGTATGGCCGCCCTTGGACGCGCGCAGCAGACGCCGCACGGTTTGCAGCGCCTGGTTGGAACTCAGCCCGATCGGCTTGTCGAGCAGCACGATGCCGTGCAGGTCACGGTGCTTGATACGCGGCAGACGAAGACGACTCATCGGTGCAGAGCCTGTTCCAAGTCCCCGGATACCCCGCGCTGGGAGCTGTTTGCGCGCAGGCCAAGGAAGAGCGAAGGAGTGGACGTCCGCCCACGACTGAGCGATGACGCCGGCATGCGGGCAAACAGACCCAGCCCGAAGGGTTGCCATTGAGTGGCCGCCATGCGGCAGCGCGCGGCTTGACCTGACGGCCAGCCAGGCGCTGCGCCACGCACTACCACCTGGCGGCCACTCAATGACAACGCGGGGTATCCGGGGACTTGGAACAGGCTCTTACCCAACGTTCCGGTTCAATCCTGCTTGTCGTCGGTTGATTTGTCGTCCTTGAGCGGCACCAGGTCACGTGCCTGCTGGCGCAGCAAGGACTCGATGCGCTCGCCCTTGTCGACCGAGTCGTCATACTTGAACTTCAATTCCGGCACCCGGCGCATGCGCATGCCGCTGTGTGCCAGCGAATGACGGATTTCGTGACCGATCTCGTTCAGGGCCTTCACGGTCGGCAAACCCTGCTCGGGCAGCATCGCGGTCACCCATACCGTGGCCCAGTCCAGGTCACGGGTGATTTCCACGTCCGACACGGAGACCGACGGCAGCCCGTGATCACGCACGGCTGCATGCACCAGCAGGCCCAGTTCGCGACGCAACTCGGCACCGATGCGGTCGGTGCGTTTGAAATCACGGGATGGCATAAAAAAACCTGAGTTGTGAGTTGAGAGAAGTGAGAAACGAGAGGAAGCCATGGCCATTACTCTTTTCTCACTCCTGTGCACTCGTATCTGCTTAAAGGGTCCGCGCTACTTCCGTGCGCTCGAAGCATTCGATCTGGTCGCCCGGCTTCACGTCGTTGTACTGCTTGACCGCGATGCCGCACTCCATGCCGTTGCGCACTTCGTCGACCAGCTCCTTGAAACGACGCAGCGATTCCAGTTCGCCTTCGAAGATCACCACGTTGTCGCGCAGCACACGAATCGGCTTGCTGCGCTTGACCGAACCTTCGATGACCATGCAACCGGCCACGGCACCGAACTTGGAGCTGCGGAACACATCGCGAACCTGCGCGGTACCGATGATGTCCTCGCGCACTTCCATGCCCAGCAGGCCAGTCGCAGCCTGGGTCACCTGATCGATCACGTCATAGATGATCGAGAAGTAACGCACGTCGAGGCCAGCGGTCTCGATCACCTTGCGTGCCGACGCATCGGCGCGCACGTTGAAGCCGATGACCAGCGCCTTCGAAGCCGCCGCCAGGGTGGCATCGGATTCGTTGATGCCACCGACGCCGGACGAAACCACGTTGACCCGGACCCGTTCGTTGCCGATCTGGGTGAGCGACTCGCGCAATGCCTCGACCGAGCCCTGCACATCGCCCTTGACCAGGATGTTGAGCGTCTGCTGCTCCACGCCCTGACCCATCTTCGCGATGATGTCCTCGAGCCGGTTGCTCTTGCTGACCATGCGTGTTTCGCGACGCTTGAGCTCACGCTCCTGCGCAACCTCGCGGGCGAGACGCTCGTCCTCGACGCAGACGAAGTCGTCACCGGTTTCCGGTACGCCGGACAGACCCAGCACCTGCACCGGAATCGACGGGCCGGCTTCCAGTACCTGCTTGCCGGTTTCGTCGATCAGCGCGCGCATGCGGCCGTATTCGATACCGCAGACGATGAAATCGCCCTTCTTCAAGGTGCCCTGCTGCACCAGCACGGTCGCTACCGGACCGCGGCCACGATCCAGGCTGGATTCGATCACCACGCCCGAAGCGCGACCATCGGCCACAGCCCTGAGCTCCATCACCTCAGCCTGCACCGAGATCGCATCGAGCAGATCCTCGACGCCAGCACCGGTCTTGGCCGATACCGGGATGAACTGGACGTCGCCGCCCCAGTCTTCCGGCACCACTTCGTACTGCACCAGGCCTTGCTTGACGTTGTCCGGGTTGGCGCCGTCCTTGTCCATCTTGTTCACCGCGACGATCAGCGGCACCTTGGCGGCGCGCGCATGCTTCACCGCTTCCACCGTCTGCGGCATCACGCCGTCATCGGCAGCCACGACCAGGATCACGATATCGGTCGACTGCGCGCCACGGGCACGCATCGAGGTGAACGCGGCGTGGCCCGGGGTATCCAGGAACGTGATGACGCCCTTGGACGTTTCCACGTGATACGCACCGATATGCTGGGTGATGCCACCGGCTTCGCCGGAAGCGACCTTGGTGCGGCGGATGTAATCGAGCAACGAGGTCTTGCCGTGATCGACATGGCCCATGATCGTCACCACCGGTGGGCGCGTAACCTTCTCGCCTTCCAGTTCGACGTTCTGGGTATGTGCCGCCAGCGTTTCCTCGGCATTGTTCTGGCTGTCGGCTACCGGCGTATGGCCGAGTTCTTCGACCACCAGCACTGCAGTGTCGTGATCGATGGTCTGGTTGATGGTCGCCATGACGCCCATCTTGAACAGCGCCTTGACCACCTCGGAGCCCTTGACCGCCATCTTCTGCGCCAGCTCGGCGACGACGTTGGTCTCAGCCACCACCACTTCGCGCACCACCGGTGCGGTGGGACGCGAGAAACCATGCGGACCCGTCGGGGCATTGCTGCTACTGCGCGACATCTCGCGGATATTGCCGCGACCCGGCTTGCCACGCTTGTTGCTGCTGGAAGAACGACGGGCCCGATCAGCCTCGCTCAGATGCATCTGGCCACCAGCAAAACGCTTGCCGCCATCGCGTTCTTCCTTGCTTCCCGTGGTCTCGCTGCGCTCACGGGCATGCTTGGGCTTGCCGCGGGCGTCGCTGGCGGGTGCCGGCGCCGCTGCGGGGGTGCCAGCTGCTGCGCTGACGCGAGCTGCCGGCTTCACGGGCGCCACCACTGGCGCCACGGGTGCCACGACGGGCGCAACCACCGGCTTGACCAGCTTTTCGCGTTTGCGTGGCTCATGGATGCGGGGCAGGATCATGCCCAGGTCGCGCTGATCCATCCGCTGGACGGTGGCGGAGTCATCTTCGACCTTGTCGGTCGACACGACTTCAGCAGGCTGGGCCGGTTCCGGCGCTGCCACTGCGGCGGCAGCTGCTTCAGCTGCTGCTGGTACCGCTGCCTTGGCGGCCTCATGCTGTTTCTGTTCTTCCTGCCGCTGCTGCTCGTCCTGGGCGCGCTGCTGCGCGTCCTCATGGCGGCGCTGCTCGGCATCGAGGCGATCCTGCTCTTCCTGTTCACGCTG
This sequence comes from Dyella sp. S184, assembly GCF_009766065.1. Taxonomy (GTDB): domain Bacteria; phylum Pseudomonadota; class Gammaproteobacteria; order Xanthomonadales; family Rhodanobacteraceae; genus Rhodanobacter. The sequence goes on from NZ_LMUE01000009.1 coordinate 167,554, forward strand.
CAGCTGCGATTCCTGCAGCTTGCGCACAGCATCCTCGCGCTCGCCATCGACGCCCGCTTCCTCGGCAATCGTGCTGCGCTTGACGTAGGTACGCTTGGCGCGGACTTCGACATTGACCGTCTTGGCCGTGCCGGCTGCACCGCGGCCACCTGGGGTGGCCACTTTGAGTTCGCCGACCGTGCGTCGTTTGAGGGTGATCTGGCGCGGTGCGCTGTCATCGACCTCAACGGCAGTTTCGGTCTTCCCATGCGTACGGCGCAGGAACCCCAGCAGCTTCACCTTTTCGGTGCTGCTGATGACCTGTTCCTGATCGGAGAATTTCATGCCCGCCTCGCCAAGCTGCGTGAGCAGCTTGTCGACCGGCATGCCCAGCACCTGGGCGAGTTGTTTGATCGTGACGTCCGACATCGTGTTCTTTGCTCCGCCGTTCCCGCGCTTGGGCCCCTGTTCGGCCCTTATCGTCAGTGCGACATTATCCATGCCGCCACCTCCATCCTTGCTGAAAGGCTCCGTAAAGCCTTTCTCGGCGCACCCATCCAGGGTGCTGCCGTCCGCGGTTAGCCGCCTTTCTCCAGCCGCTCGATCATGGGCGCACGCGCGGCCATGATCAGTGCTGCAGCGCGCTCTTCGTCCATACCTTCGATATCGATCAGGTCATCCACCGCCAGATCGGCCAGATCGTCAACCGTGCTCACTTCGCGAGCCGCCAGCGCATACGCCGTCGTCTCATCCATGCCTTCCAGCGCAAGCAGCTCCGCAGACGGCTGATGCTCCTCGACGCCCTCCTCCACCGCCAGTGCCTCGGTCAGCAGCGCATCACGGGCACGGGCACGCAGTTCCTCGACGATATCCTCGTCGAAACCCTCCACTGCCAGCAGCTCGGCGCTCGGCACGTAGGCAATTTCCTCGATACTGGAGAAACCTTCCTGCACGAGGATGACAGCAATTTCCTGATCCACTTCGAGCTTGTCCATGAACAGCTGGCGCGCGGACTCCTGCTCGGACTCGCTCTTGGCGGTGACCTGGTCCTGGGTCATCACGTTGAGCTGCCAGCCGGTCAGCTTGCTGGCGAGGCGCACGTTCTGGCCACCACGACCGATCGCCTGGGACAGCTTGTCCTCGGCCACCGCGATGTCCATCGAGTGCTTTTCCTCGTCCATGATGATGGACTGCACTTCCGCCGGCGCCATCGCATTGATGACGAACTGCGCCTGGTTCTCGTGCCACAGGATGATGTCGACGCGCTCGCCGTTGAGGTCGTTGGAGACGGCCTGCACGCGCGAACCGCGCATGCCGATGCAGGCACCGATCGGATCGGTGCGGCTGTCATGTGCCAGCACGGCGATCTTCGCGCGGTCGCCCGGATCACGGGCACAACCCTTGATCTCGACCAGGCCCTGGCCGACTTCCGGCACTTCCAGCTTGAACAGCTCGATCATGAACTCCGGAGCGGCACGCGACACGAACAGCTGCGGGCCACGCACTTCCGACTTCACTTCGTAAAGATAACCGCGCACGCGGTCGCCGACGCGGGCCGATTCACGTGGAATCGTCTTGTCGCGCGGAATGAACGCCTCGGCATTGCTGCCCAGGTCGAGGTAGATGTTGCCGCGCTCGACGCGCTTGACGATGCCGGTGACCAGTTCGCCAACGCGGTCGGCGAAGGCATCGACCACCTGCTGGCGCTCGGCCTCGCGCACGCGCTGCACGATCACCTGTTTGGCGGCCTGCGCGGCAATGCGTCCGAATTCGGCATTTTCGACCTGCTGCTCGATGTACTCGCCGACTTCGGCGTCGGCGCGCTCGTCCAGCGCATCCATCAGGCGCAGCTGGTAGGACGGCGATTCCATCTCGCCATCGTCGGCAATGACTTCCCAGCGACGGAAAGTCTGGTACTCGCCAGTGTCATGGTCGATCGACACGCGGATGTCCGGCTCTTCTTCCGGATAGCGCTTCTTCGCGGCCGAGGCCAATGCAGCCTCCATCGCCTCGAAAATCACATCCAGCGGCACGCCTTTTTCGTTGGCAACCGCCTCGACGACCAGCAAAAGTTCTTTGCTCATTGCAGCAACTCCGTAGGCATCCCGTCCGGATACCGATGGTTAAATTGTTGAGTTCATCCCGGAACTCAAAACCTGGAACGCAGCCATGGATGGCCGCACTAATTAGTTCTTGCCGGCCGGCTTGCCGCCGCGCTTGGGCTGCGGCGCATAACCCAGCGCCACCCAGTCCGGCACCACACGCGCACTTTCCACCAGCGCGTGCTCGAATTCGAATGTCTTGCCTTCGGCTTCCAGCGTGATCCGCTCGCCATCCACCAGAACCAGCTTGCCGCGCAGGCGGCGACGCCCTTCCAGCGAAGCTTTCAGCAGCAACTTCACTTCCTGCCCGCTGACCTGCGCAAACTGTGCTGCAGTAAACAGCGGTCGATCGATTCCCGGCGAGGAAACTTCCAGCACGTAATGTCCCGGAACCGGGTCTTCCACATCGAGTAGCGCGGACAGCTCGCGGCTGGCGCTCTCACAATCCTCGATACCGACCTCGCGACGTTCACCTTCGCCCGTGCTGCTCTTATCAAGCAAGTCCAGATAAACGCGCAGGGTACTCTGACCATGCGACGGGGTGAACTCCACGCCAAGGCATTCCAGGCCCAGATCGGCCAGTACCTCGGTGAAGCGTTGTGCCAGTGCCTGTGTATCCATCGATATACCTTTACCCGATCACACTTTCAGAACAGCAGAAACAAAAAATGGGCTCCGACGGCCCATTTCCATATCTCGCCGATGTCCCTCTCCTGCAGCTCCATCCGACACCGAAGCCATCAACCGAGGCACGGCGCGACGCATCCGTGCGCCCAACAAAAAAGCCTCACGAGGAGGCTTTCTTGCATCAAGAAAGATCTGGTAGCGGGGGCAGGATTCGAACCTGCGACCTTCGGGTTATGAGCCCGACGAGCTGCCAGACTGCTCCACCCCGCATCAGAGTCCGAAGATTCTAACGTGATGGCCAGTTTCTTGCAAGCCTCAACATCAACGAATCCATCTTCAAGCAGCAAATCATCGCGCCATGCGCCTGGATTTGCGTATCCATCGATCAGAGTCCGAACGCATGACGGCACCAGCTCAGCAGCGGCCCCCAGTAAAGACCAAGCACCAGCAGCGACAGCGCATTCAAGGACAGCACCACGCGCAAGGACACATCCGGTTTGGCCTGCAGCACGCTGCCTTCTGTCGGCTTGTCGAAATACATCACCTTGATCACGTACAGGTAGTAATACAGGCCGATGATTGCGAACACGATGCCGACGATGGCCAGCCATAGCATGCCCGCATGGATCGCAGCTTCCAGCACCAGCGCCTTGGCCCAGAAACCAAACAATGGCGGCACGCCGGCCAGCGAGAACATCGCCAGCAGCATCAGGAACGCCATCCACGGCGACTTCTGGTTGAGCCCCTTCAGGTCGGCAATTTCCTCGCACTCGAAACCGGCACGAGTCAACGCCAGCATGACGCCAAATGCAGCCACGCTCATCAGTGCATAACAGATCGCGTAGAACATCGCCGCGGCATAGCCTTCCGGCCCTGCAGCTGCCAGACCCAGCAGCAGATAACCCATGTGCGAGATGGTCGAATACGCCAGCATGCGCTTGAGATTGGTCTGCACGATCGCGACGAGGTTACCGATCGCCAGCGATGCCACCGCCAATACCGCCAGCATCAGCTGCCAGTGCTGCGACAGGTCGCCCATGCCCGAGCTGAGCAGGCGATACGCCATGCCGAATGCAGCCAGCTTGGAACCCGAAGCAATAAAGGTAGTGACCGGAGTCGGCGCACCTTGATAGACGTCCGGTATCCACATGTGGAACGGAGCAGCACCGAGCTTGAAGCCGATGCCGACAATCATGAAGATCAACCCGAACAGCAACAGATTCGGCGCCGTGGTGTAGGACGCCACGTTGTGCAATTGCGCGAGATCAAGGCTCGGCGTACCGCCCATGCCTGAAGCACCATAGACCATCGACATGCCGTACAGCAGCATGCCCGAGGCGAGTGCGCCCAGCACGAAGTACTTGATCGCCGCCTCGGACGGCAACCTTGCATCACGGTTCAATGCAACCAACGCATACGACGACAGCGACAGCAGCTCCAGTCCCAGGTAGATGGTGACCAGGTTGCCAGCCGACACCAGCAGCATGATGCCGATCACCGCGAAGATCATCAGCGTGTAGAACTCGCCGATCAGCAGTTTGCGGTCGATCAGATACGGTCGTGCATACACCATCACCAGCACGGTGGTGCCCAGTGCAAAGATCTTGAGGATCAAGGATGCCTCGTCCCGTATGAACATGCCGCCAAACGCAGTGACCGCCTGTTCCGGCTGGCCGACAATCAGCAGGTAGATTCCCACCAGCAGTACGGCGATCGAAATCCAGTGCAGCATGGGGCGCTGCTCCGGTTTCATGAAGGCATCCATCAGCAACAGCAAGCACGCCGCCGCCACCAGATAGAACTCCGGCAACATGATCAGGATGTCATTGAGATTCGGCATATTCAGTCCTGATCAAATCTTGTGAATGACGATCTGATGCACCAGGTGCGACACCGAGCTGTCCATCAGATGGACCAGCGGCTGCGGCCAGATGCCAAGCGCCAGTACGGCGGCAGCGAAGGCCACCAGCACGAAGGTCTCGCGACCGTTGATTTCCTTCATCTCGGCCACGTGCGGATTGGTGATGTCACCCCACAGCACGCGCTTGACCAGCCACAGCGTGTACGCCGCACCAATGATCAGGGTGAACGCGGCAAACACCGCGATCCATGGATTCGCGCTGAAGCTGGCCAGGATCACCATGAACTCGCCAACGAAACCACTGGTACCCGGCAGGCCGCAGTTCGCCATCGCGAACAGCACGTAGAAGAAACCGAACCACGGCATCACGTTGATGACGCCGCCGTAATCCTTGATCTGTCGTGTGTGCATGCGGTCATACATCACGCCAATGCAGGTAAACATCGCGCCCGAGATGAACCCGTGCGAAATCATCTGCACCATCGCGCCCTGCATGCCCAGCAGCGCCATGTCGATATTGCCCGACTCACGCACCAGCAGGAACGCGATGAAGATACCCAGCGTGACGAAGCCCATATGGGCCACCGAGGAATACGCCACCAGCTTCTTCATGTCCTCCTGTACCAGCGCGACATAGCCGATGTAGACGATGGCGATCAGGCTCAGCACGATCACCAGCCACGCAAAATGTTCGCCCGCATCCGGCACGATCGGCAGCATGAAACGGATAAATCCGTAGGTACCGACCTTCAGCATCACGGCCGCCAGTACCACCGAGCCTCCGGTCGGCGCCTCCACGTGGGCATCCGGTAACCAGGTGTGCACCGGCACCATCGGCACCTTGATCGCGAACGCAATCAGGAACGCGAAGAAAATCCACGTCTGTTCCTTCATCGTCAGCGGCAAGGCCGCCAGCGTGGCGAGGTCGAACGTGCCGGCCTTCTGGTACAGGTACAGCAGCGCGATCAACATGAAGACCGAGCCGAAGAACGTGTAGATGAAGAACTTCAGCGTCGCATACACCCGCCGCGGGCCACCCCAGATACCGATCAGGATGAACATCGGGATCAGGATCGCCTCGAACAGCGCGTAGAACAGCAGCGCGTCGGTTGCACAGAAGACACCGATCAGCAGGCCTTCCAGGATCAGCATCGCAGCCATGTACTGGTGCGGCTTGTCCTGGATGACTTCCCACGCGCCGGCGATCACCAGGATGCCGACAAAGGTGGTCATCAGGATCAGCGCCACCGAGATACCGTCGACCGCCAGGCTGTAATGGACACCCCACGAGGCGATCCACAGATAGCTTTCGGTCAGCTGCATGCCGCCCGCGTCAGGGTGGTACTGCACCAGCAGGAACAGGCTGACCACGAAGGTCAGCACGGCCACCAGTAGCGATAGCCAGCGCGCCAGATTGGGCCGGCCGGAGCCGGCAAGCAGCACCGGAATGGCGCCGGCGACGGGGAGCCAGATAAGCAGGCTGAGCAAGTGAGTGAACATGTGTGCTTGCTTCCCTTATTGCCCGACCAGGCCGGAACCGATCAGCCCGGTACCAAAGAACCAGTACCCGCCTAGCAGCAGGATCAGGCCAAGAATCATCGCGAAGGCGTAGTGATAGAGATAACCCGACTGCAGACGGCGCATCGTGGCGGCGATACGGTGAATCATGCTCACCGAGCCGTTGACCATGGTGTCGTCGATCACCGCCGTGTCACCGGCCTTCCAGAACAGGCGGCCGAGCTTGACGCCACCGCGGGCAAACACCGCGAAATAGACGTCGTCGATCCAGTACTTGCGGTCGAGCACGGTCCATAGCGGCTTCAACGCCGACTTGATCTTCCCAGCCATGGCCGGGTTGAACAGGTAGATGTAGGTGGTGATCACGAACGCCGTCAGCACCAGGAAGAACGGCAACTGGATAAACCCGTTCAGTGCCATCCCAAAAGCACCGTGGAAATCCTTGCGACCCAGTTCGGCCAGCACGTCGTTCGCTTCATCCACATGAATCGCACTGCCAAACCATTTGCCGAACAGCATCGGTCCGACCGTGAAGAAACCAACCAGCAGCGACGGTATCGCCAGCAGCACCAGCGGCAGCGTCACCACCCACGGTGATTCCTTCGGCGCATGCTCCAGCACGCCCGGCTCGTGATGGCCGTGATCGTCATGCGCATCCTGATGGGGGGCGTGGCCATGATGCGCGACGACGGTGAAGCGCTCCTTGCCGTGGAAGGTCAGGTACATCTGGCGGAACGTGTACAGCCCGGTCACCAGCGCGCCAGCCATCACGCAGAAATAAGCGTAGCTCGAACCCCAGCGATGCGACTCGCCGACCGCCTCGATGATCGCATCCTTCGAATAGAAACCCGAGAAGAACGGCACGCCGCACAGCGCCAGCGAACCGATCCACATGGTGATCCAGGTGATCGGCATGTACTTGCGCAGGCCACCCATGTAACGCATGTCCTGCTCGTGATGCATCGCGATGATCACCGAACCGGCACCGAGGAACAGCAGCGCCTTGAAGAACGCATGCGTCATCAGGTGATACACCGCGCCGCTGTACGCCGACACGCCGAGCGCCACCGTCATGTAGCCCAGCTGCGACAGCGTGGAATACGCCACCACGCGCTTGATGTCGTTCTGCACGATGCCAATCAGGCCGGTGAACAGCGCGGTGGTGGCACCGATCACCATCACGAAGCTGAGCGCGCTCTGCGACAGTTCGAACAGCGGCGACATGCGCGCCACCATGAAAATGCCGGCAGTCACCATTGTCGCCGCATGGATCAGCGCGGAGATCGGGGTCGGGCCTTCCATCGAGTCGGGCAGCCACACATGCAGCGGCACCTGCGCCGACTTGCCCATCGCACCGATGAACAGGCAGATGCAGATCACCGTGGCGGCATCCCACCGCGTGCCCGCGGTGATCTGCAGGGTCTTGCCGATCAGCGAAGGCGCCGAGCCAAACGCAGTTGCGTAATCCAGCGTGCCGAGGAAATACAGCACCGCCGCGATACCGAGCAGGAAGCCGAAATCACCCACGCGGTTGACCAGGAACGCCTTCAGGTTCGCGAAGATCGCGGTCGGTTTCTTGTACCAGAAGCCGATCAGCAGGTACGACACCAGGCCCACCGCTTCCCAACCGAAGAACAGCTGCATGAAGTTGTTGCTCATCACCAGCATGAACATCGAGAAGGTGAACAGCGAGATGTAGCTGAAGAAGCGCTTGTAGCCTTCGTCGTCGGCCATGTAGCCGATGGTGTACACGTGCACCAGCAGCGACACGAAGCTCACCACCACCAGCATCATCGCGGTCAGGCGATCGATCAGGAAGCCGACGCTGGCGTTGAAGTGGCCGATCTGGAACCAGGTGTAGATGTTCTGGTTGTACTCAACCGCCCCACCAAGGGTGAGCTGGTACAGCACGTAGAACGACAGCGCGCAGGAGATCGCCACGCCGAGGATGGTGACGCTATGCGAGCCCGCGCGACCAAGGAACTTGCCCAGGAAGCCGGCCAGCACGCAGCCGACCAGCGGCGCCAGTGCGATCGTCAGCAGAATGGATGTCGAAAGACCCATGTGATCAGCCCTTCATGCTGTCGATGTCGGCGATATTGATCGTGCTGCGATTGCGGAACAGCAGCACCAGGATCGCCAGGCCGATGGCAGCTTCTGCCGCGGCCACGGTGAGAATGAAGAACACGAAGACCTGCCCCGATACGTCGCCGAGGAAGCGCGAGAACGCCACGAAATTCGTGTTCACCGCCAGCAGCATCAGCTCGATCGACATCAGCAGCACGATCACGTTCTTGCGATTGATGAACAGGCCAGCGACGGCAATGCAGAACAGCACCGCGCCGAGCACGATGTAGTGCGATAGCGTGATCATGGTTTGGACTCCTGCGGCGAGGCCGGCGATTCCCCTGCGGGACGCTCGGCGGCCATCTTCACGATACGGATGCGATCACGCGGGTTCACACTGACCTGCTGGCTGGCCGACTCATGGCGCATATCGCTGCGCTGACGCAGGGTCAGCGCCACGGCTGCCACCACACCCACGGTGAGGATCAGCGCCGCAATCTCGAATGGCAACAGGTATTGCGTATACAACGCGCGACCCAGCCATGCGGTGTTGGACGTACCCGCTGCGGCTGCCGGATCGGCGCCCATGACCTGTGCATGCATCGCGCGCACGCCGATCAGCCCGAGCATCTCCACCAGCATCACGATCGCCACGATCAGTCCGATCGGCAGGAACTTCACGAAACCCTCGCGCATCTTCTCCTGGTCGATGTCGAGCATCATCACCACGAACAGGAACAGCACCATCACCGCGCCGACATAGACCACGATCAGCGCCAGTGCGAGAAACTCGGCATCGGCCAGCATCCACAGGCAGGCGGTGCTGAAGAAGGTGAGCACCAGCGCCAGCACGGCATGCACCGAGTTCTTCAGGGTGATCACCGACAGCGCTGCTGCCACGGTGACGAAACCGAAGGCGTAGAAGCAGATGAGTTGGAACAGTTGGGGATTCATCGTCAGCCTCAGCGGTACGCCGCGTCTTGTGCGCGGTCAGCGGCAATCTGCTGCTCGAAGCGATCACCGATGGCCAGCAGCTGCTGCTTGGTCACCACATTCTCGCCACGATGCTCGAAGTGGTATTCGTGGATGCTGGTCTCGACGATCGAATCGACCGGGCAGCTCTCTTCGCAGAAGCCGCAGAAGATGCACTTGAACAGGTCGATGTCGTAGCGCGTGGTACGGCGCTGGCCATCGCTTTCGCGCGGTGCCGAATCGATCGTGATCGCCAGCGCCGGACACACCGCCTCGCACAGCTTGCAGGCGATGCAGCGTTCCTCGCCGTTCGCATAGCGGCGCAGCGCATGCAGGCCGCGGAAGCGGTTCGACTTGGGGATGTGCTCCATCGGGTAGCGCACGGTGTACTTCGGCTTGAACATGTAGCCCAGCGTCAGCCCCATGCCCTGGAACAGTTCGATCAGCAGCAGACTCTTGAAATAAGCGGATATGCGATTCATTGGATGTCTTTATGCCCCCATGCCAACGCTGACCCAGCCGAAGTACTTCATGCAGCCGGCGACCAGCACCCAGACGATGGCGATCGGGATAAGCACCTTCCAGCCGAGCCGCATGATCTGGTCATAGCGGTAACGCGGAAAGGTGGCGCGGAACCACAGGAACATGAAGGCGAACAGGAACGCCTTGATGAACAGCCAGATGAAACCACCCTGACCGATGAAGCCCCACGTATCGGGGAATGGCGACAGCCACCCACCCATGAACAGGATCGCGGCCAGGAAGCTGACCAGGATCATGTTGGCGTATTCGGCCAGGAAGAAGATCGCGAAGGCCGAGCCGGAATATTCCACGTGGAAACCGGCGACGATCTCCGACTCGCCCTCGGCCACGTCGAACGGCGCACGGTTGGTCTCGGCCACACCTGAGATGAAATAGATCACGAACACCGGCAGCAACGGCAGCCAGAACCAGTCGAACAGGCCTTTGTGACCCGCCTGCGCATTCACGATATCGGTGAGGTTCAACGAGCCGGCAAGCACCAGTACGCAGACGAGGCACAGGCCCATCGCCAGTTCGTAGGAGATCACCTGCGCCGCCGAACGCATCGCACCCAGCAGCGCGTAACGCGAGTTGGAGGCCCAGCCAGCGAGGATGATGCCGTATACGCCGAGCGAGGTCATCGCCAGCAGATACAGCACACCCGCATTCGCGTTGGACAGCACCATCTTGCTGCTGAACGGGATCACCGCCCACGCTGCCAGCGCCGGGATCAGCGTCAGCAACGGTGCCAGGTAATACAGGAACTTGTTCGCATTGGTCGGCAGGATCACTTCCTTGATCAGCAGCTTGACCACGTCGGCGAATGCCTGCAGCAGGCCGAACGGACCGATCTTGTTCGGCCCCATGCGTACATGCATCCAGCCGATGACCTTGCGCTCCCAGTACACGAACATCGCCACTGCGATGATCAGTGGCAGCACGATGGCCACGATGTACAGCACCGGGATCAGGAGCTGATGGATAAGTTGATCAGCCATGATGCTTATGCCTTGCTCAAGGTGATGACCGCGCCATACGGCGGCAGCGTGGCGGTGAGATCCTGGGCCGCCTCGATCCATGCCGCACCATCCGGCACAGCCACATCGACGACCAGCGGCAACAACACCTCGCCGATGCGCACCTGTGCACCGGCGGCCAGACCGAGTCGTTGTGCCTCAGCCGCATTCAGACGCACCGCCGGGGCACGGTTGAGCGGATGTGCATTCAGTGCCGTGGCACGACGCAGCACCGCATCGCCGCGATAGATCGGCCAGGTAGCGAGACGGGTCAGACCACTGGCAGCCATGCGCACGGCCAGACCGCTGCGCGACGTCGCCGCACGCTCGCTGATGCCATCACGCAAGCCGGCGATGTCATCAAACTCGAAGCCGGCCAGCTGCAACGCACCGCCAAGTGCGCGCAGCACCTTCCAGCCGGGACGTGCCTGACCGGGTGCCTTGGCGCCGGCGCTGACGCCCTGCGCCAGGCCATCGACATTGACCAGGGTGGCATCGATCTCCGGCAGCAGCGCGATCGGCAGGATCACGTCAGCCACTTCACGCAACGCAGTGCTGGCGTAGGCGCTGAAAGCCACCACCTGCTCCGCACTGCGCAACGCCTTCAGCGTTGCCGCGCCATCGGCGAAATCGTGCGGTGGCTCGACGCCATACAGCACGTAGCTCTTGCGCGGCTGGGCCAGCATGGCCTGTGCATCCAGACCGCCATTGCCCGGCACCACGCCAAGCTTGACCAGTCCCATCGCATTGGCACCGACCGGCAATTCGTTGTAGCCGGCACCGGTGGCTTCGGCAATGAAGCGGGCAAGCACACGCAGCCATGAAGCCTGCGGATGAGTCACGCCAGCTTCGCCAAGGATCACCACGGCCTTGCCCGATTTCAGCGCAGCGATCGCATCGCTGTCACCTTCGTCGCTCTGCGCAGCATTGATGGCATCAGCCAGCGCAGCCGGTGCACTCGCACCCAGCGTCACCGCAGCCTTGGCCAGCGCCAGCAGCGCATCGACCAGCGACTGCGGCGCAACGATCGATTCGCCCGCAAGCTTGTAATTGAAATCGAAGCTGGCCGGATTGACGGTGTAGACCTTGGCGCCCTTCTTCACCGCCTGATGCAGGCGATGGTTGAGCAGCGGCATCTCATGCCGCAGATCGGAACCCACCAGCAGTGCCGCCTTGACCTGGTCAACCTCGACGACAGGCAACCCGAATGGCTGTGCCACGGCGTTGTCGGCAAAATCGAGCTGACGCAGTCGATGGTCGACATGCGCGCTGCCCAGACCGAGGGCGAGACGCATCAGCAGATCGCCCTCTTCGTTTGAACTGGCCGGATGCACCAGGATGCCCAGCTCGTTGCCCGGCAGCTTCTTCAGCGCTTCACCGGCAAACTGCAATGCATCTTCCCAGGTGGTCGTCTGCCATTGGCCGTTGCGCTTCACTTCCGGCGCGTGGATACGGTCGGCTGCGTACAGGCCCTGGTGGCTGTAGCGATCGCGATCGGACAGCCAGCATTCGTTGATCGTTTCGTTGTCGCGCGGCACCGTGCGCAGCACGTCGCCGCGGCGTGTATGCAACCACAGGTTGGAGCCGAGTGCGTCGTGGTAACCGATCGACGGCTTGGCGATCAGCTCCCAGGCACGCGCCTGGAACTGGAACGGCTTGTTGGTCAGCGCGCCCACCGGGCAGACGTCGACGATATTGCCGGACAGCTCCGTCTCGATCGTCTTGCCGATATAGGTGCCGATCTGCAGGTTCTCGCCACGGCTCATGCCGCCAAGTTCGTAGGTGCCAGCAATCTCGCTGGTGAAGCGCACGCAGCGCGTGCACTGGATACAGCGGGTCATCTCTGTGGCGACCAGCGGCCCTAGGTTCTCGTCGGCAATGGTGCGCTTGCGCTCGGTGTAGCGCGACACGCTACGGCCGTAGCCCAATGCCACGTCCTGCAGCTCGCACTCGCCGCCTTGATCGCAGATCGGGCAATCGAGCGGATGGTTGATCAGCAGGAACTCCATCACGTCTTTCTGGAACTTCAGCGCCTTGTCCGAGCGCGTCGTCACCTTCATGCCCTCGGCCACCGGCGTGGCGCAGGCCGGCTGCGGCTTGGGCATCAGCTTGCCGCCCATCTCCACGTCGACCAGGCACATGCGGCAGTTCGCGGCAATCGGCAGCTTGCGGTGATAGCAGAAGCGCGGGATCGCGACGCCGATCGCGTCGGCCGCCTCGATGATCATCGCGCCCTTGCGGATCTGCGTGGGCTTGCCATCGACCTCGATGTTGATCAGGTCGGGCGCGGTGTTATTGGTTGGCTGCGCACTCATGCAGCAACTCCACGCTGATTTGCAGGGTTGGCTTCGGCCAGCTTGTCATCGACCATCGAATGGCCGTGCTGCACGAAGTATTCGAATTCGTTCCAGAAACGCGCGAGGAAACCCTGCACCGGCCACGCGGCGGCTTCGCCGAACGCGCAGATGGTGTGACCCTCGATCTGGCCGGCAATCGCCTTCAGTCGGTGCAGGTCGTCCTGGGTGCCCTTGCCCTCGACGATGCGCGAGAGCACGCGATACATCCAGCCGGTGCCTTCGCGACACGGCGTGCACTGACCGCAGGATTCGGCCATGTAGAAACGCGAGATGCGATGGCAGACCTTGACCATGCAGGTGGTCTCGTCCATCACGATCACGGCGCCGGAGCCAAGACCCGAACCGGCCTTCTGCAGGCAGTCGTAGTCCATCGTGCTCTCGAGCATGATGTCGGCCGGCAGCACCTTCATCGAGGAACCGCCGGGAATCACCGCCTTCAGCTTGTGGCCGTTGCGCACGCCGCCGGCCATTTCCAGCAAGTCCTTGAACGACGTGCCGAGACGGATCTCGAAATTGCCCGGGTTGTTGACGTGACCGGAGACCGAGAAGATCTTCGGTCCGCCGTTGTTCGGTTTGCCCAGGCTCAGGAACCAGTCCGCGCCGTTGCGCAGGATCGCCGGCACCGAGGCATAGGTCTCGGTGTTGTTGATCGTGGTCGGCTTGCCATACAGGCCGAAACCGGCCGGGAACGGCGGTTTGAAACGCGGCTGGCCCTTCTTGCCTTCCAGCGACTCCATCAGTGCAGTTTCCTCACCGCAGATGTAGGCGCCTGCGCCGAGCGCGTTGTAGATATCCACGTCGATGCCGCTGCCCTGCACGTTCTTGCCGAGCAGGCCGGCTGCATACGCTTCCTTCAGCGCTTCTTCCAGATGCTCGTACGGCTCGTGGTGGAATTCGCCACGCAGGTAGTTGTAGGCCACGCTCGAGCCGGTGCAATAGCAGGCAATGGCCATGCCCTCGATCACCGAATGCGGGTTGTAGCGCAGGATGTCGCGATCCTTTGACGTGCCCGGTTCGGATTCGTCCGAGTTGCACAGGATGTATTTCTGCATGTCGCCCTTCGGCATGAAGGACCACTTCAAGCCGGTCGGGAAGCCCGCGCCGCCACGGCCGCGCAGGCTGCTTTTCTTGATTTCGTCGATCAATGCTGCCGGATCGGGCTTCTCGGCGAGGATCTTTCTCCATGCCTTGTAGCCATCGACCTTCTCATAGCTTTCCATCGCCCACGGCTTGTCGAAATGCAGCGTGGTGTAGACGACCTGATGTTCCTGCGGTGCTGGTCCGACTGCCATGGCTTATTCCAACCCGTCCAGAATTTCGTCGAGCTTCTCGGTGGTGAGACGCTCGTGGTAATGCCCATTCACCGTCATCGCCGGCGCGTACACGCAGGCGGCGATGCACTCCTCTTCCTGCTTCAGATAGATGCGGCCGTCCGGCGTGCTTTCACCGGTCTTGATGCCGAGCTTCTTCTCGCAGTGGCGCACCAGACCTTCCGCGCCGTTGAGCCAGCACGAGATGTTGGTGCAGATCGCCACGTTGTTGCGGCCGACCGGCTTGGTCTCGAGCATCGAATAAAAGCTGGAAACCTCGTAGGCCCACACTGCCGGCAGGTCGAGATACTTCGCGACAGCAGTGATCAGCTCGTCGGTGAGGAAACCCTGGTTCTGTTCCTGCGCGGCAAACAACGCCTGGATCAGCGCCGAGCGCTTGCGATCCGGCGGGAACTTGGCCACCCACTCATCGATGTGATGGCGGGTATGGTCGTTGAGTGCGACGAGCGGATCGACGTTCCTGACCTGCTCGAAATGTCCGGTGGCTTTCATGCGTTTCTCCGTCGTGCCGGCTCAGCGATCCACTTCGCCGAACACGAGGTCATAGGTACCGATCATGGCTACCACGTCGGCGAGCATATGGCCGCGCACGATGGTGTCCATGGATGACAGGTGGGCAAAACCTGGTGCGCGCAGATGCGCGCGGAACGGTTTGTTGGCGCCGTCGGAAACCAGATAGCAGCCGAACTCGCCCTTGGGCGCCTCGACCGCGGCATAGGTTTCGCCGGCCGGCACGCAATAGCCTTCGGTGAACAGTTTGAAGTGATGGATCATGGCTTCCATGTCCTCCTTCATCTCGACCCGCGACGGCGGCGCAACCTTGAAGTTCTGCACCATCACCGGGCCGGGATTGGCCTTCAGCCACTTCACGCACTGCTGGATGATCCGGTTCGACTGGCGCATCTCTTCCACGCGACACAGGTAACGGTCGTAGCAGTCGCCGCCGACGCCAACCGGGATGTCGAAATCCATCTCGGCGTACTTCGCGTACGGCTGCTTCTTGCGCAGATCCCATTCGACGCCGGAACCACGCAGCATCACACCGGTCATGCCCCACTGCTGGGCCAGCTCCGGGCTGATCACGCCGATGCCGACGGTGCGCTGCTTCCAGATGCGGTTGTTCGTCAGCAGATCTTCGTACTCGTCCACCTTCGACGGGAAGTCGCTGGTGAACGCCTCGAGGTAATCCAGCATCGAACCTTCGCGCCAGCTGTTGATGCGCTTCAGATCCTTGCCCTTGTGCCACGGCGACTCGCGGTACTGCGACATCTGTGCGGGCAGATCGCGGTAGACACCACCGGGACGGTAATACGTCGCGTGCATGCGCGCGCCGGAAACCGCCTCATAGACGTCCATCAGCTCCTCACGTTCGCGGAACGCGTAGAGGAACACCGCCATCGCGCCGAGATCGAGCGCGTTCGAACCGATCCACATCAGATGGTTCAGGATGCGGGTGATCTCGTCGAACATGGTGCGGATGTACTGCGCACGCTCTGGCGCCTCGATCCCCAGCAGGGTCTCGATCGCCTTTACGTAAGCGTGCTCGTTGCACATCATCGACACATAGTCGAGACGGTCCATGTAACCGATCGACTGGTTGAACGGTTTGGACTCGGCCAGCTTTTCGGTACCACGGTGCAGCAGGCCGATATGCGGATCGGCACGGACGATGGTCTCGCCGTCCATCTCCATGATCAGGCGCAGCACGCCATGCGCGGCCGGATGCTGCGGGCCGAAGTTCATCGTGTAATTGCGAATTTCCTGCACGATCAGTTCCTCTGCCAATCGTCGGCCGCTTCGGCCTTGGCCTGCATCAGGTCGGCGTCATCACGGATGGTGCGCGGCACCAGCACGCGCGGCACGATCGATACCGGCTCGTAGATCACCCGCTTCTGCTCGGGGTCGTAACGCACCTCGACATTGCCGATCAGCGGGAAATCCTTGCGGAATGGATGGCCGACGAAACCGTAGTCGGTGAGGATGCGGCGCAGGTCGGGATGGCCATCGTAGATGATGCCGTAAAGGTCGAACGCCTCTCGCTCGAACCAGTTCACGCCTGGCCACACCAGGGTCAGCGACGGCACTACCGGCATGCTGTCGTCGGCACAGAACACACGCAGACGCAGGCGATGGTTGTGCTCGATGGAAAGCAGGTGGATCACCGACGCGAACCGACGCGGCTCATTGTCGGCGCGCGGACGTCCAGCCCAGTCGAAGCGGCCCATCGCCTGACCTTCCACGCCACGCGAGAAGCCTTCGCCGGCCGCCGTGTTGGTATCCCACTCGGTCTGGCCGTAACCCAGGTAGTCGACGCCGCACAGATCGATCAGCTCGCCGAAGCGAAACGCCGGCTCGTCACGCAACGCGGTGGCAACCGCGATCAGGTCGGCGGCGGCCAGTTCGGCCGTGGTCTCGTTGCGTACCGTGCTGATGGTCAGTGTGTCGCCGAATCGCGCAGCGAGGCGCTCGGCCAGCGAGGTCGCAGGTGTGTCGGACATATCAGGGCCTCTACGAACGCGCGATGGTGCTGGTGCGACGGATTTTCTTCTGCAACTGCAGGATGCCGTGGATCAATGCTTCGGCCGTGGGCGGGCAGCCTGGCACATAGATGTCCACCGGCACGATGCGATCGCAACCGCGCACCACCGAATAGGAATAGTGGTAATAACCACCGCCATTCGCACAGCTGCCCATCGAGATCACCCACTTCGGCTCGGGCATCTGGTCGTAGACCTTGCGCAGCGCCGGGGCCATCTTGTTGACCAGGGTGCCGGCCACGATCATCACATCGGACTGGCGCGGGCTGGGGCGGAAGATCACGCCGTAACGATCCAGATCCAGTCGCGCCGCACCGGCATGCATCATCTCCACCGCACAACAGGCCAAACCGAACGTCATCGGCCACATCGAGCCAGTGCGCGCCCAGTTCATCAGTGCATCGACACTGGTGGTGGCAAAACCGCGCTGCACGATCGGGTTGTCGCCACCGGGCCGCAGGATGTCGTCGACAAGATTCAGTGGCTGCGGGTTATGCATCACCTTGTCGATGGAGGAGATCACTCCCATTCCAGTGCTCCCTTCTTCCACACGTAGGCAAAACCGATGACCAGCAGCAGCAGGAACAGCGCCATCTCGATCAGCGCGACCAGGCCGATCTGCTGGAACACCACCGCCCACGGAAACAGGAAGGCGATTTCCAGGTCGAAAATGATGAACAGGATGGCAAGCAGGTAATAGCGCACGTCGAAGCGCATGCGGGCATCTTCAAATGCCTCGAAGCCGCACTCGTACGGCGCGAGCTTTTCCGGCTCGGGGCGGCTAGGCCCTGCCAGCAGGCCGACGGCCAGCAACACCAGGCCGAGGCCGGTGGCAACACCGATGAACAAGAGAACGGGCCAGTATTCGGCAAGCACGATGCAACGTACCTCCGCGCCATCAGGCGCATCAGTGACCGTCGGGACTAAACCCAATAACTCACGGTCTGGCGACTTCGATTCGGCAGGCTGACGCGGCCATGGGCTGCTCAGTCGCGCTTGCGGCCATTGAAGCCGCGAGCGTCCGTTGTTCCGCGAGATGAGTTCGCGAATCTCGCCATTGTATCAGCGCGCATGGGTATAACGACAAGCCTTGACGGCCGGCGCCATGCGGATTATCGCCATGCATTGCTGCCGTGGCGTGATGCTGCCATTACATGGTGTGGGTGGCGCGCTCTGAATTGAGCGTACCGGCAAGGATGTTCTCGATACGGCTGCGCGCGGCTTCGGCGTCACTCGACTCGTTGAAGTGGATGCCGATACCAGCGGTGCGGTTGCCCTGTGCGCCCAGCGGACTGATCCAGACCACCTTGCCGACCACGGACAACCGCTCGGTTTCCTCGGCCAAGGTCACCAGCAGCACCACTTCGTCACCCAGCGAATAGGCCTGGGCAGTCGGCGCAAACAGGCCGCCATGCTTGAGGAACGGCATGTAGGCGTTGTACAGCGACGCCGCATCCTTGATTTTCAATGAAATGATGCCCTGACGGGCAGCCATCGGTTTCATGCTGAGCTCCTGCCGGGCGATCAAGCCGCCCGATCGATGACGCTGATCTTAGATGCTGTGATCCGCCCATACCACTGTTGTGGCGCAGCTGCGGGCCGAGGCGGCTTTGGCTGGAGCATCATGCGTTGTCCGACTGACTGGTCAGCAGCGACTGCCGCTCATTCACGAGACGCCCCCACGAGGCTGGCGGCACCCATCCGGCAATCCACGCCGGAACCGCTTCGGCGGCCATGGGCCTGGAAATCGAAAATCCTTGCAGCTGGTGACAGCCGAGTGAGGCCAGCAGGTCGCCTTGCGCGGAGGTCTCGACGCCTTCGGCAATCACCGTCTTGGCCAGCATGCGGGCGGTGGTGATCACGCCCGCGGCAATCGCCATGTTGCGCTCGTCGTTGATGATGTCCCGCACGAAGCTCTGGTCGAGCTTGATGTGCTCGATATCCAGCTGCTGGATGTGGCTCAGCGACGCACTGCCGGTGCCGAAATCATCCAGGCCGACGCGAATCCCGCGTCGACGGCATTCCTCGATGACGACTTTCGCGCGGGCATGATCCATCGACGGGCCAGTCTCGGTCACTTCGATGCCAAAACCCACATCCATCACGCCGGGATAGGCATCAAGTACGGCGTCGATGTCGCTGAAGAACGCCGGATGCAACAAATGACGGGTGCTGATGTTGACCGACACCGGGATCGAAATACCTTCCTGCATCCAGGACTGGCAGCGCCGCAGCGCTTCGTCGAGCACGTAGCGGCCGATTGGCCGCGCCAGTTGCGGGTCGTCCAGCACATGCATGAATTTGGCGGGTTCGATCAACCCTTCTCCGCTATCGTTGAGGCGCAGCAGCACTTCCATGCCAGCCACCCCATGCAGGCCAGGCAAACCGTCGATGAACACGATCGGCTGGTACAGCAGTACCAGGTGCGCCTGCTGCAGCGCCTGGGCGATTCGCTCCCGCATCGCCTGCAACCGCAGCTGCTCCAGCTCCATCACTGGCTCATACAGCGACCCGCGATCCTTGCCCTCTTCCTTCGCCGCGTACATCGCCAGATCGGCATGCCGCACCAGACCCTCGGCATCGGCTCCATCGAGTGGAAAAAGGGTCCAGCCGATACTGGCGGACAGATAGAGCTGCTCACCCATCAGATTGAATGGCGCTCGCAATACTTGCAGGATGCAGCGGCTGATCACATCGAGCTGCTCCCGGCTGTCGAAGCCGGAAATCACCAGCGCAAACTCATCACCACCGAAGCGGGCCAGCACATCGGCCTCGCGCAACATGCCCAGGACCCGCGCCGAAGCCTCGGCCAGCACGCGGTCGCCACCACCGTGCCCGATCGTGTCGTTGACGCTCTTGAAGCGGTCAAGATCCAGCACGCCGACAGCGAGCATGGATTTCTGCTTGACAGCCCGCGTCCGCGCCTGCTCCAGCAGCTCGAACAACAGGCGCCGGTTCGGCAGGCCGGTGACCACATCGTAAAACGCCAGCCGCTCGACCCTGGCTTCATGCATTTTCTGTTCGGTGATGTCGCGCTGCTGCCACAACCGTCCCTGCGGCACGCCATCGATCTTGATCGGCACGAAGTCGCGCAGGAAGATGCGGCCGCCCCGCATGGATATCTCCTCGGCTTCGACCGGCTCGCCCCGGGCCAGGATCTGCTGGATCCTGGCCCACTCGTGCTCGGGATCCTCATAAGCCTGTTTCAGGCGGCCATACATCTTGGCTGCCGGCTGACCCTCCAGTTCAGCCGGTGTCTCGGACAAACCGAACAAGGTGCAGAAAGCCTCGTTGGCAAACTTCACGAGATTGTCTTCGGAGACCACCAGGACGCCGGTGTACTGGTTCGACAGGATGGTGCGGAAGTGGATCAGGTTGAGCCGCAGTTTCTGTTCCGCTACAACACGGGCGGCACGCGCACGCTGCATCTGGACGCCGAGGCCCAGCTCGACCGTCATTTCCGAAAAGACCTGCACCTCGACTGCAGTGAAAGCATCCGACCCCGCTGCACCGATCACGAACACGCCGACAATTGCCCCCTCGACGCGCAATGGCAGCGCGAGCACAGCATGCAGTCCTGCCATGCCGGATCCTGATGGCCAGTCCACGCGCCCTGATGACAACCGGTGGCTGACCTGGGCCTGCCCAGTCGCCATCGCGGTCACTGCCGTGTCGTCCGCGTAATGGGGATCGCCCAAGTCGAGCGCAGCCTCCGTTCCGGCGCCCTGAGCAAGACCATCATGGGCACGCAGCTTCAAGCTTGAGGGGGCATCCTCCTGCAACAGGCCAATCCAGGCAACCTGATAACCGCCGGTACGCCTTGCCACGCGACAGGCATCGGCGAGCAACACCTGCTCGTCCACACTGTGGGTTGCCAGCTTGATCATCTCGCTGAGCAAACGCAGCGCGTGACGCTGGCGTGCCTCGTCATGCACCGATTGCAACAACCGCATCCGCTGCCCGTGCGCCTCAAGCCCCAATCCGATGCTTGCCGCAACCTGCTGCAGAAGTTCGATCATCTGCGGTGAAAAGAAGCTGGCATGGGATGACCGTATGACCAGCCCGGCGCACACCTCGCCGAACTTCAGCACCGGCACGGCGATCACGGAGGTAACCCCGTGCCGCACGTACGCCGGACGAAACATCTCCAGGCCCGGCGTATGCCTGATATCAGCCTCCAGCTGTGGCGCGCCCTGCCAGAACTCTGGCCGCGCAACCGAGAACGACATGTTTTCGGGATAGATGTCACTCTTGCCTGAAGCTACCCGCGCCGGAGCAATCCGCCGGAACTGGCTGGTACCACGGTCCAGCTCGCCCACCATCACAAAGCGGGCCCCGATCCGGCGCTCCAGCACCTCGATGACTGCCTCGTAGAGCACCGGCGGATCGAGCGAGCGCACCAGCAACTGGCCGATCTCGGACAGCGCTGCATAGAAGCTCTCACTGGATGCGGCAGCCGCTTCCGCATCGATCTGCATCGAATTCTGATCCGGATTGTGCATACGCGTGACACAGCCAGTGGATGGAATCAGCAGCTACGGCCTCAACCTGACAGACGTTCGATCGACTGGAATCACTAACCGGCAGTGGACGATGGCCCGGCGCCGGCGCAACCAAGCAGCCGCCGTCATGTTCCGCCACCACTTCCGCATACCCCTGATTCCCCTTGCCACCACGCTAGCCCTGTCAATCGAGCTATGCAAGGCCGGCAATCACCGTGGCGGATTGCCCGGCAACTCGCACCAGCCCCAGTGATCGAAGATCCACGGCGAAGGCAGGGTCGAGGCCAGCCTGACAAATTGCAGCTGGCCCGATATTTCGGCCGTTGGCTGCAGCCGATAGCCGCCATGCTGGTCGCGCTGCAACGGGGCATCACGCCAGTTCCAGCTCTGCGTGCCTCTCGCACTGACCAGACTCAGCCGCAACCAAGGCCACAGCCAGACGGGCGGCCGCCACGGCAAGATGAAAGATGAGGATGCAGCCACCCCGGTGTAACGCTCGGGTCGTCCAGCCAGCGCGCGCATACGACGACCGCTCAAGGCCATCTGACTGCCATGCTCGGCCAGCGCCACCTGCTTGTTCACTGTTTGCTCAAGCGAACCGCCAATATCGATGAACCCGGCATCCTGCGCATGACCATGTACCAGGTAAGCCAGCAACTGCGGCGGATGGGCCTGCCCTGCCAAGGCAAGTCGAACCAGCACGTGCGCCGCGCCGTGATCGGGGTGACGGTCGTCGAGCGAAGGCAACACGACGAGATTGGGTTGAAACCGGCCGATCGCTGCGGCCAGCGCCGACACAGCCTTGTCGCCCGATTGCAGTACACAGTCGGTGAGACCCATGTCGGGCCAACCCATGCTCTCGAGCGCTGATGCCGGCAGGCCGAGTTGCTGCAACGCCTGCAGCATTTCAGCCGACCGGCGACGCCCCCAGCGCTGCCGGTCGGCATCGCGGATCCGCACACGCCGTTCCAGCCAGCGTTGTGGCCATGGGTTGTTGTCGCCGGCGGTCAGCAACAGGATCTGGACCTCTCCACCTGCCTCCTTTACCTGCTGGATCAGCAGGCCGGTGGCGATGGTCTCGTCATCCGGATGCGGTGCGACTACCAGCAACCGGGTCTGCCCGGATAAGACTGGCAGCCCGGGCGCCAACGGCTCTGGCAACGCGCGTGCGATGGCTTCCGTCAACGCCACTTCGCCAGCAATTCCAGCAGCAACAGATCGCCACGCAACGGGCCACGCAGACCCTCGCGGGTACGATTGACTGCGTTGTACCAGTGTCCGAGCGCCTCGACATCCATCGTGCTGGCCAGCGGCCCGGTACCTTCGGCCGCCCGTGCCCTGATCTCATCGGCGGTGGCCTGGGCCGCGAACCACAGGCGCTGCGTCGGCTCGCTGTCCAGCCAGCGCTTGACCACTTCGGTCGGCTGGCCACGGCCAGCGGCCAATGCGGCCAGATCCTTGCGCACTTCCAGCCGGCGCCCCAATGCCCCTTCCTGCGCCCAGGCTTGTGCCAGGCCAGGATTGCCACCCGCCGCAGTCAGTGCATCCGAGGCATCGCGGACGCCTTCGGCCTGCAGCCATGCCAATGCCCCAGCGGTATCGGGCAGATGAAATTCGATCCGCTGGCAGCGGCTGCGGATGGTCTGCGGCAGCCGCCACGGCGCATCGGCGAGCAGGAACAGCATGGTCTGTGCGGAGGGTTCTTCCAGCGTCTTCAACAGTGCGTTGGCAGCTGCCGTATTCATCGCGTCGGCCGGATCGATCATGGCTACCTGCCAGCCGCCGAACTGGCTGCGCATGGCCAGCCGCGCCGACAGCTCGCGGATCTGCTCGACCACGATCTCGCTGCGCTGCACGCCGTCTTTGCGCAGGCCGAGGCTCAGTGCGACCAGATCCGGGTGCGAGCCAGCCGCCAGCAGCAGGCAGCTGCGGCAAGCACCGCAGGCCTCGCCTTCGATCGGCCGCTCGCACAGCAGGCTCTGTACGAAACGCTGGGCAAATACGCGCTTGCCGAGACCTACCGGACCGCAAAGCAGCAGCGCATGCGGCAACGCGTCGCGCTGGCGGCGCGCCTGCAATCGCAGCCAATGTTCCGCATGCCAGGGCATCGCGCTCATACCTTTGCCTCGAACAGATGAGCTATGGCGACGATCGCGGCCTGCAGCACGACCGCGGGTGATTGACTGGCATCGAGCATGCGGAAACGATCCGGCTCGGCGGCGGCACGTTGACGGTACGTTGTCCGTACGCGTTCGAAGAAACTGTCGGCTTCCACCTCGATGCGGTCGGCATCGCCACGACCAGCCGCACGCGCACGTCCGGTTGCCACCGGCACATCGAGCAGCAGGGTCAGGTCCGGTTTGACGCCGGCACAGGCCCAGTCTTCCAGCGCAGCTATGCGCGACTCCGGCTGACCGCGGCCACCGCCTTGATAGGCGTAACTGGCGTCGGCAAAACGGTCGCACAGTACCCAGTGGCCCGCATGCAGTGCCGGCTCGATCACTTCGCGCACCAGTTGCGCGCGCGAGGCAAACATCAGCAGCAATTCGGTCTCGGCGGCCAGCTCGCGCTGTGCCAGGTCGAGCACGATGGTACGCACGGCCTCACCGACCCCGGTACCACCGGGTTCGCGTGTCTGCACCAGGGCGATGCCATGCTGTTCGATGCATGCGTGCAGCCCGGCCAGCAGGGTGCTCTTGCCAGCACCCTCGCCACCTTCGAGGCTGATGAATTTTCCGCGTGCCGCGCTCATGGACAATGCTTCCGCTGGTAACAGTCGACATTGCGATTGTGTTCCTCCAGCGTGCTGGAAAACGCATGGGCGCCGTCGCCACGGGCAACGAAGTAGAGCTCGGTGCCGGGCGCCGGGTGCAGGACCGCCAGCAGCGCCGGCTTGCCCGGCAGCGCGATCGGCGTCGGCGGCAGACCCGGTCGGGTATAGGTGTTGTAAGGCGTGTCGGTGGTGAGATCGGTCTTGTGGATATTGCCGGTGTAGCTCGCACCCATGCCGTAGATCACGCTGGGGTCGGTCTGCAGCAGCATATGATTTTCCAGGCGCCGCACGAACACGCCGGCGATCCGTGCACGCTCATCGGCGCGACCGGTTTCCTTTTCCACGATCGAGGCCAGGATCAGGGCGTCATACGGCGTGGCCAAAGGCAAATCCTTGTCACGCGCAGGCCATAGCGCATCGAGCGTCTTGAGCATGTCGGCGTGCGCGCGCTTGAGGATGTCCAGATCACCATCGCCTTTCACATAGGCATAGGTCTCCGGCAGGAAACGTCCTTCCGGCGCCTCACCGGGGGCACCGATCTTCTGCATGATCGTTGCATCGTCCAGACTGGCACTATTGTGATCGAGCTTGTCGGCCTTCGCCAGCGCCTGGCGCAACTCGGCAAAAGTCCAGCCGTCCACGATGGTGAAATTGCGCTGCATCACCTTGCCAGCCGCCATGTTGGCGAGCAGCTGGCGTGGAGTGATGCCCGCCGCGAGCGCGTACTCGCCGGCATGCAGCTTGCCAGCCACGCGCATCTGCTCAGCCAGCAATCGCCAGTACAGCTGATTGGCCGTGCTCAGCTTGCGCTGGTTCAGTTCACCGACGATGTTTCTGAAGCTGGTACCACGACCGATATCGATGCTGTCGCCCTGCGTGGCCACCTGCAACGGCGCATTGCTGAAACGGTTGAAGTCGTTCCAGCCATACAGCAGCGCACCACCGACCGCCAGCAGCACGAGCAGCATCCATGGCCATGCGCGTCCGCGCATCGATCGGTGACTCATCCGTCCTGCTCCATCGAAAAACCGAGATTGTGCCAGTGCAGTTGCAGCTGGCGTGTGAGTACACCTGGCACATACACCTGTTCACCCAGCGAATGTACCGGCAGGATGCCGCGCACGCTCGAACTGAGAAAGACTTCGCTGGCACCTAGCAGGGTATCCAGGGATAGTTCGCCCACCTGCGCCTGCGGGTAAGCCGTCAGTACTTCGGCGCGGCCTACGCCGGCCACCCCGCAGCGATCCAGCGCCGGCGTCAGCAGCACGCCATCGACGACGGCAAACAGATTGGCCATCGTCGCCGAAATGACACGACCGTGGCTATCGCAGAGCACGCCTTCGGCGATCGCGGGGTCGTCCCACTCGGCACGTGCCAGCACCTGCTCCAGCCGGTTCAAATGTTTCATGCCGGCCAGCAGCGGCTGTTCGGCCAACCGGATGGCACAGATGCGCATGCGCACGCCCTGCGCATACGCTGAGTCCATGACCTGCGGCGGTGCGAAAGCTGCCACCACACGCAACGGTTGCGGCGATACCGGCAACGTGTAACCGCGCTCGCCGACACCGCGGGTCACTGTGATGCGTACCACCGCCTGCGGCATGCCACGAGTGACTTCCAAGGCCTCGCGCCACAATTGCGCCGGATCAAGCGCCGGTATCCGCAGACGTTCGCAGCTTTCGCTGAGTCGTCGCATATGACGCGACCACAGCGGCGCCACGACACCGACGAGACGGATGCTCTCGAACAGACCATCGCCATAGGCCAGACCGCGATCCAGTGCAGGAACCTGGTCGGCTGGCGCGCCGTCGATGAGCATGCGCGCGGTCATCAATCCGGCACACCCAGCGCACGCAACAGCCCTCGGGCCTTGGCGCGGGTTTCACCCAGCTCGCTCTCGGCCACCGAATCGGCGACGATGCCGGCGCCGGCGCGCAGGCTGACTTCATCGCCGGCCAGGGTCAGGGTGCGGATCAGGATGTTCAAGTCGAGGTCACCGTTGCGATCGAGGTAGCCCAGTGCGCCGGTATAGGCGCCACGCGGCCTGTCTTCCAGTGCGGCAATGATTTCCATGCAGCGCACCTTGGGACAGCCGGTGATGGTGCCGCCGGGAAAGGTGGCAGCGATGACTTCACCAGGTGTCACTTCGGCGCGCAGTCGGCCTCGTACATTGGAGACAATGTGGTGAACGTGAGCGTAACTCTCCACGGCCATCAGCTCGTCGACCTCGACCGTACCGGGTATGCAGACGCGACCGAGGTCGTTGCGCTCCAGATCGATCAGCATCACATGTTCGGCGCGCTCCTTGGGATGTGCGCTCAATTCACGGATACGTGCCAGCTCATCATCACCCGGCAGCCGTGGCCGCGTACCGGCGATCGGCCGGGTCTGCGCCACGCCACGGCGCACCTCGACCAGCCGTTCGGGCGAGGAACTCACCACCGCCCAGGCCGGTTGCTGCAACAAGCCGGCAAACGGGGCCGGATTGGCCTGGCGCAGCACGGCATAAAACGATGCCGGTGTAGGTGGCTGTGCATAGCGCGCGCGCCAGGCGCGCGACAGGTTCACCTGAAAAATGTCGCCGGCATAAAGATGTTCATGGATACGTGCAACACCATCGAGAAACAATGGCGGCGCATCCTCTTCCCACACGGTCGGTGCAGGCAACGACGGAATCAGCGGGGTTGCCGTAAGATCGGACTCAAGCGCATCGAGCAGTTCCGCATGGTCAGCCTCGGCAAGCAGGATCGTGCAGTCGCGCACATGATCGACGATCACCGCGGCCGGGCAGCGCACAGCGAGTGCCACCGGCAACGCTGACGGTGGTCGCAGCTTCAGCTTCGGCTCGATCTCGCCAGCCAGTTCGTACGCCAGCAGCAAGACCCAGCCGCCATGGAATGGCAGCTCATCGTCAGCAGCTGGCAATCGTTCGGCTTGCCAGGCTGCATCTAGTGCATCGAGGAAACGCCCACTCTGCAGATATCCGGCGCCGTCGTACAGACGGCCATCCGCGTGCAGCGTGAGCCGATCACCCGGAAACGCGAACAGGATGTCGTAACGCGATTGCGCGGTGCCACGCACCACGCTTTCCAGCAGGCACGGATAGCGCTGCGGAAACGAAGCGGCCGGCGCGAGCAAATCGCGCCGGCCGGCCAGGATACGACGATGGCAGGTCACACTCAGACGCGACGGAATGCCAGCGTGCCGTTGGTGCCGCCAAAGCCGAACGAGTTGGAGATCGCCACGTCGAGCTTCGCTTCGCGCGCGGTATGCGGCACGAAATCCAGATCGCAGCCTTCGCTCGGCTCGTCCAGGTTGATCGTCGGCGGCAGCACCTGGTCGCGCAGCGCCAGGATGCTGAAGATGGCCTCGACGCCACCGGCCGCACCGAGCAGATGGCCGGTGGTGGATTTGGTCGAGCTCATCGCCAGCTTGTAGGCGTAATCGCCGAAGACCTTCTTCGCCGCCATCACTTCGCCCAGATCGCCCAGCGGCGTGGAGGTGCCGTGTGCGTTGACGTACTGCACGTCGGCGGGATTGAGACCGGCATCGTTCAGCGCGCTCTGCATGCAGCGCGCCGCACCCTCACCACCCTCGCTCGGCGCGGTCATGTGGAACGCATCGCCACTCATGCCGAAGCCCGCCAGTTCGGCATAGATCCGGGCGCCACGTGCCTTGGCATGCTCGTATTCCTCCAGCATCAGCACACCGGCGCCGTCGGACAGCACGAAGCCATCGCGGTCCTTGTCCCACGGACGGCTCGCCCGGGTCGGATCGTCGTTGCGGGTGGACATCGCCTTGGCCGAGCAGAAGCCGGCCATCGCCGTGCCGGTGGTGGCGAACTCGGTACCGCCGGCGATCATTGCGTCGGCGTCGCCGTACTGGATCATCCGCGCGGCCAGACCAATATTGTGGGTCGCCGTGGTGCAGGCAGTGACGCAGGCGATATTCGGTCCCTTCAGGCCAAACATGATCGACAGCTGGCCCGAAACCATGTTGATGATCGAGCTGGGCACGTAGAACGGCGATACCCGGCGTGGTCCCTTGGCGGCCAGTTCGAGCGTGGTCGCTTCGATCGTGTACAGGCCGCCGATGCCGGCGCCGACTGCCACACCGATGCGCGGTGCGTTTTCTTCGGTCACTTCCAGCCCGGAATCACGCAAAGCCTGGGTACCTGCCGCCACGCCATAGTGGATGAACGGGTCCATCTTCTTGACGTCCTTCACCGGCATCCACTGTGCCGGATCGAAACCGCTGACCTGGCCGGCGATACGCGTGGAATAAGCGGAGGTATCGAAATGGGTGACCGGGCCGATCCCGCTGACGCCCTTGAGGACGCGCTCCCAGGCGGTGGCGAGTTCGTTGCCGACCGGCGAGATGATGCCCATGCCGGTCACTACCACACGTCGCTTGCTCATGCTGATGTTCCTTCGTGATTCCGTAAATCCGTTGCGGGCGGGCGCCTCGCGACACGGATCGTAGATACGTCATCCACCTCGCCAGAGACGCATCCTGCGCACCATACGGGGTCGGACGTTACAAATTGCAGAAACGAAAACTGCGCCAAGAAGGCGCAGAATTCAGTATTGCTGTATGAAAAAACTGGGTCGCAGAATGCAGCCCAGTCAGACGCACAGCGATCAATGGCGTACCAATCAATCCTTGGAGTGGGCCTTGATGTAATCAACGGCCTGCTGCACGGTGGTGATCTTCTCGGCGTCTTCGTCGGGAATCTCGGTCTCGAACTCTTCCTCGAGCGCCATCACCAGTTCCACCGTGTCCAGCGAATCTGCGCCCAGATCGTCCACGAACGAAGCGTTCGCCGTGACTTCATCTTCCTTCACGCCCAACTGCTCGATGACGATTTTCTTGACGCGCTCTTCGATGGTGCTCATGTTGCCCATACCTCTCAAGGAGTAAATGTTTGTCTGTGCCGGCGTAGTGCCAGCAAAAGGCCGGCGGCATTGTAGTGGCTAAACCGCTGGGCCGCCACGATCCGCCGGTGATATGGAGCGCAGTCCAAGGTGGACCGGCGCGAAAGCGTAATTGTCTCCTAAAACGAGTCCGCTGGCGACAACTACCTCTGCAAGCCTTACGGCATATACATGCCGCCGTTGACGTGCAGGGTCTCGCCAGTGATGTAGGCCGCCGCCGGCGAGGCCAGGAAACCCACCGCCTTGGCGATATCCGATACCTCACCGAGCCGGCCCAGCGCGATCTGGCCAAGCAGTGCCTGCTTCGACTCTTCGGGCAACGCGCGGGTCATGTCGGTGTCGATGAAACCCGGCGCCACCACATTGACGGTGATGCCGCGGGTGCCGATCTCGCGCGCCAGCGACTTCGAGAACGCGATGATGCCGGCCTTCGCCGCCGCATAGTTGGCCTGCCCAGGATTGCCGGTGAGCCCGATCACCGAAGCGATCGAGATGATGCGGCCCTTGCGCGCCTTCATCATGCCGCGCATCACCGCCTTGGAAGTGCGGTAAACCGAACTGAGGTTGGTGTCGAGGATGACGTTCCAGTCTTCCTCGCGCATGCGCATCAGCAGCTGGTCACGGGTGATGCCCGCGTTGTTGACCAGGATCGAGACCGCGCCGAATTCCTTGGTGATGCCATCGATCAGTGCGTCGACTGCAGCGCTCTTGGTGACATCGAGCACGCGACCGTGGCCACCGTTCGCGGCCAGTCGTTCGCCGATCGCTACCGCGCCGCTCTCGCTGGTCGCCGTACCGATCACGGTGGCGCCCATGGCCGCCAGCTCGTCCGCAATCGCCGCACCGATGCCGCGGCTGGCGCCGGTGACCAGCGCGATTTCACCTTGCAGTGGGTTGCTCATCTGTAGAGGTTCCTGACATTCAATAGGGAAATTTTTGCGTACCGCGGAAAGGTCACACCCACTCGGCGCGCGCAGCATCCAGCTCGGCCGATGTTCCAATCGCACGCGCCTCGAGCGTCTTGTCGATGCGCTTGATCAGGCCGCTCAGCACTTTGCCGGGACCGCATTCGGCGATACGGGTGGCGCCGCCCGTTGCCAGCACTTGCACACATTCAGTCCAGCGCACCGGCAGATACAGCTGACGCTGCAATGCACCGCGGATTTCATCCACCGTGTCATAGCTGCGCGCTTCGGCGTTTTGTACCACCGGGATCGACGGCAGCTGCCAGCTGATCGAGGCCATCCGCTCACCCAGCCTGTCGGCCGCCTCACGCATCAACGCACAATGCGACGGCACGGACACAGCCAGCTTGATCGCCTTCTTCACGCCCAGCTCGGCCAGCCGTGCCAGCGCACGATCCACTGCCTCAGCATTCCCCGCGATCACCAGCTGGCCGGGTGAATTGAAGTTGGCCGGCGATACCACCTGCCCCTGCGCCACTTCCTCACACACCGCGGCAATCTGCGCGTCGTCGCCACCGAGGATTGCTGCCATCGCACCGACTCCTGCTGGCACCGCTGCCTGCATCAGGCGACCGCGTGCAGCCACCAGCGCCGCTGCATCATGCAGCGACAACGCACCGGCACAAACCAGCGCGCTGTATTCGCCCAGGCTGTGACCGGACAGCTGAGCCGGCTGCACGCCGCCCAGTTTTTGCCATACCCGCCATACCGCCACGCTGGCAGCAAGCAGTGCCGGCTGGGTGTTCTCGGTACGGTTGAGCTGGTCTTCCGGCCCATGCGCGCTCAAGTTCCACAGATCGAGTCCGGCGCCCTGCGAGGCCTCTGCAAACGCCGCCTGCACTTCGGCATGCGCAGCGGCAAGCTCGGCCAGCATGCCAACCGATTGCGAGCCCTGACCAGGGAAAACGAAAGCGAGCGAGGCGGAAGTTGAACTCATGGATGCGCAGATCCCATCGACGAAAACCGCCATGGTGCCAGCATCGCCGCCCATACGCAGCTGTATTCGTTAATTCTTGCAGGACGGAAAACACAATGCCGCCCCTGGGCGGCATTGTGGAGAAAACTTGAACTGACCTGGCTCAGTAACGCAGCAGCGCCGATGCCCAGGTGAAACCGCCGCCAAACGCTTCCAGCAGCAGGTTCTGGCCGCGCAGTACCTTGCCCGACCGCACCGCGTAATCGAGTGCCAGCGGCACCGAACCGGACGAGGTATTGGCGTGTTTGTCGACCGTCACGATGACCCGTTCCATCGACATCTTCAACCGCTTGGCGGTGGCCTCGATGATACGCAGGTTGGCCTGGTGCGGAATCAGCCAGTCGATATCCGACTCGACCATCCCGGCCGCCTGCAGGGTTTCATCAACCAGCGAGTCGAGCGTCTTCACCGCGACCTTGAACACCTCGCGGCCCGCCATCTTGATGCGCACGCCGTGATTGGGCTCGTCCTTGAAACCGACCGAGACGCCCACCGGGTTGTACAGCAGATGCTTGAAACCGCCATCGGCGTGCAGGCAGGTGGCATAGATGCCCGGCTCGGTGGAGGCCTCAAGCACCACGGCGCCGGCGCCATCGCCAAACAGCACGCAGCTCTCACGTTCGGTCCAGTCGACCATCCGGGTCAGCGTCTCGGCACCGATCACCAGCACCTTCTTCGACTGCCCACTCTTGATGAACTTGTCGGCAATACCGAGCGCGTAGACGAAACCCGAGCAAGCCGCGTTGACGTCGAACGCGGCGCAGCCGTTCGCACCCAGCCGGTGCTGCACCAGGCAGGCGGTGGACGGGAAGATGATGTCCGGCGTGGTGGTGCCGAGCACGATCAGGTCGAGCTCGGACGCCTTGACGCCGGCCGCTTCCAGCGCGCGCTGTGCCGCCAGGAAGGCCAGATCGCCAGTGGTCTCACCGTCGGCAGCGATATGCCGCTGGCGAATGCCGGTGCGGCTGTGGATCCACTCGTCACTGGTATCGACGATCTTTTCGAGATCGGCATTGGTGACCACGCGCTCGGGCAGCGCGCTACCGGTGGCAATGATGCGGGAGTAAATCTGGGACATTCAGCTATCCATCAACGGAAACGGAGGATCGAACACCATGATCGGCGATACAACGCCACCACGTTACGTTCCGGCGCACATAAACGCAAAACGGCGCGTCGCCGCGCCGTTTGCATGATCGTCTATCCCGGGAACCCGGAGGGTCCCACAGAACCGATCAATCCTCGACCGACACCGCACCCTTGGTTTCGATCACTTTCTTGCCGCGGTAGTAGCCATCCTTGGTGACGTGATGGCGCAGATGCACTTCGCCACTGGTCGGATCGGTGGACAGCTGCACGGTCTTCAGCGCGTCGTGCGAACGACGCATGCCGCGGGTGGACGGGGTACGGCGGCTCTTGGCAACTGCCATGGTAATTCTCCAACTGAAACTTGATGATCTGTTTCGACAAAACCAGAATCGGATGATCCGGGTCGGTGGTTACTTCTTCAGTTCGCGCAACACCGCGAACGGATTTTCGGAGCGCCCTTCGCCGGTAAAATCCTCTTCCGGCTCATGGCCTGTCACTTCGTCGGGCAGGCTGCTGTCCGGATTGATCGGAATCAGCGGCAGCGCCAACAGCAATTCGTCTTCGATGACATCTGCCGGATTCAACCGGCCATCCTGAGCCACCAGCAGTGGTTCGCAGTCAGGCGGCAAGCCGGCCTCATCGCGTTCCAGTTTGATCAAGCCGAGCCGGGTGTTCACCGTCACCGGCAGTACAAACGGTTCCAACGTGCGCTGACAAACCAGTGTCAGCGAAGCCTGCGCGCGAACATCGACATAGCTCGTGCCCATGCTGTCAGAGCCGAAATCCAGCTCGAACCGCACCACTCCGTCGGTGCCCGCAAGGGCTCCGCACAGGCGTGGCATGGCCGCAATGGGTAGCGTTCCCTCGAACGAACGCCGCGCCGAGACCATGCGCCAAGCGTCCACGGACTCTGGCAGTGTCACGGACATAATCGGGAAATGTTAGGTATGAAGCCGTCCAAAGTCAACTGGTATGGCTGCCCAAAGCCATCGAACAGCCGCTATCGGGGCTTATTTTGCCTGATCCGGCCCCGATGCGGCAGACTGAATGCCTTCGTCGCATGAGCTGCCGCCTTGAATGCCTATCTGACGCTCGGCATCGCCGCGCTGTTACTCCTGTTGTTTGTGGGCGCTGGTTGGGCTCTCCTGATGCGCCGACGCCATGTGCAACGCAGCCGCAGCCTGCAGAATCTGCTTGATCTGGCCGACCGGCTGGAAACCGACCTCAAGACCTGCCGATCCGGCCTGCAGCAGGCGCATGCGGTGATGTCGCTCAATCCTGACCTGCCCGCTGCCAGCGAACAGGATGCCCAGCATGCCATCGACGGCGGCCTGCGCGCCCTGCTGCAGCAACGACTATGGATACGCGACCATTCGTCAAACGCCAGCCAGCAGGAGCTGGACGAGGCCGCCAGCTCGATGCGCAGCACCGACGAGCGCCTGCAACCCCTGCTGCAGGCGCTCACCCAGGCCCAGCATGACCTGAACAGCGCCATGCGCGAACACATCCGGCGCGAATCCGAGACATGAATTCGCTGGCATCGACAAGCCCCCGGCTGGTGCTGGGCTCCACCTCGCGCTACCGCGCCGAGCTCCTGCGCCGGTTGACGGCGGATTTCGAGCAACGAGCGCCCGGCACCGATGAGTCCGTACTGGCCGGCGAAGCCCCGACTACCCGAGCACTGCGGCTGGCGATCGCCAAGGCCGAAGCTGCCGCGGACGGGCTACACGACGTGCTGGTGATCGGTTCCGACCAGGTTGCCGAACTTGACGGCCGGATCCTCGACAAGCCCGGCACCGCCGCACGCGCCCACGCCCAGCTCACGACCTGTTCCGGTCGCGAGGTGCATTTCCACACGGCGCTGTGCCTGCTCGACACCCGCAACGGCAATCGGCACACCCATGTCGACCATACCCGCGTGTGCTTCCGTGCGTTGAGCGCGACTGAAATCGCGCGCTATATCGAACGCGAGCAACCGCTCGACTGCGCCGGCAGTTTCAAATGCGAAGCCCTCGGCATCAGCCTGTTCGAGTCGATCGACAATCGCGACCCCAGCGCACTGATCGGACTGCCCCTGATCGCGCTGGCGCGATTGCTGCGCGCAGCCGGTATCGAGTTGCCTTAGCTCGGTCATACCGAACAATCGCTACACTGCCTCTCGGCTTCCCAATCCGCCTCATACCGAAGAAACCATGTCTGCCATCACTCCGCTTCGCGATGAAGGTCTGCAACAGCGCCTGGGCGCCGCGATCGCACAGGTCAACCAGGTGCTGCTGGGCAAGCCGCGTCAGGTGAAGCTGGCGTTTACCTGCCTGATTGCCGGCGGCCATCTGCTGCTGGAAGACGTGCCTGGCGTGGGCAAGACCACTCTCGCCCACGCGCTGGCAGCCACTTTCTCGCTCGATTTCCAGCGCGTGCAGTTCACCAGCGACCTGCTGCCGTCGGACATCATCGGTGTCAGTGTGTACGAGCGTGAGGCGAACCAGTTCCGCTTCCACCCTGGTCCGATCTTCACCGGCCTGTTGCTGGCTGACGAAATCAACCGCGCCAGCCCGAAGACCCAGAGCGCATTACTTGAGGCGATGGCCGAGAACCAGGTGACTGTGGACGGCCAGACGCACGCCCTGGCGCAACCGTTCTTCGTCGTCGCCACGCAGAACCCACTCGATCTCAATGGCACCTTCCCGCTGCCCGACTCGCAGCTCGACCGATTCATGCTGCGACTGTCGCTGGACTACCCGGACGCTACCGCCGAGCGTGCCTTGCTCACTGGCAGCGATCGGCGCGACATCCTTGCCAAGCTGCTTCCGCAACTTGATGGCGCATCATTGATCGCGCTGCACAGGCAGGCCCAGGCGATCACCGCCAGCAGCGCCCTGCTCGACTACCTGCAGGAGTTGCTCGCTGCCAGCCGCCGGCACACCGAGATCCGCGTGGGCCTGTCGCCACGCGCGGGGTTGGCCCTGCTTGGTGCTGCGCGCGCATGGGCCCTGCTCAGTGGCCGCACTCACGTATTGCCGGAAGACATCCAGGCGCTGTTCGTGCCACTGGCAGCTCATCGACTGCTGCCAGCGCGCAGCGCCAGCGGCGACACGCTGGCACGACAGCTGCTGGCCGAGGTCGCGGTGGACTGATGCGCGGCACCCTGCAGCGTGTGCAGACCTGGGCCGAACGCCGACTGCCTGCGCTCACCCGCTACCGGCGTCTGGAAAGCCTGCCGATCGAACTGCATCGGCGACGGATCTATATCGTGCCGACCGGCTTTGGCATCGGCTTTTCGCTGCTGCTGCTGGTGATGATGGTCGGCGCGCTGAATTACGCCAACAATGCCGCACTGCTGCTCACCTGCCTGCTTGGCGCAGCCAGTGCCGCCAGCATGCTGGTGGCGTTTCGCAGCCTCGACGGCTTGCGCTTGAGTCATGTCCGCGCCGGCCATGCAGTTGCGGGCCAGCCAATCGAACTCATGCTGGAGTTCGACTCCCACCGCGGCCGCAGCGCGATCCGCGTCGACGCGGGGCACGACTCCACGGCCTTTGCCATCGATGCCGGTGGATCCACCCAGGTAAAAATCGCACTGCCAACCGTGCGACGCGGCTGGCAACCACTACCGCGACTGCGCCTGTGGAGCAGTTGGCCACTAGGCCTGTTTCGCGCATGGAGCTGGCTTTATCCGGAGCAATCCGTGCTGGTATGGCCGCAACCGGAAACCGCCGGGCCACCGCCTTACGCCGCCGCAGACGATGCCCGCCACATGCGCTTGCACCAGGGTGACGAACTGGCCGCGTTGCGCGATTACCGCGCTGGCGACCCGCAACGGCACATTGCCTGGAAGGCCAGCGCCCGTCACACCAATCTGCTGGTGAAGGATTTCGAGCAGCCACAAAGCCGCCCGCAATGGCAGCTGGACTGGCGCCAGTTGCACGGGCTGGATCACGAGGCCCGCATCGCTAGGCTGGCCCGCTGGCTGGGTGAGGCACAGAGCCAGCGGCACAATTACAGTCTCTGGCTACCCAGCAACGAAATCGCCAGTGGCAACGGCCCATTGCACTAT
This sequence comes from Dyella sp. S184, assembly GCF_009766065.1. Classification (GTDB taxonomy): domain Bacteria; phylum Pseudomonadota; class Gammaproteobacteria; order Xanthomonadales; family Rhodanobacteraceae; genus Rhodanobacter. The sequence goes on from NZ_LMUE01000009.1 coordinate 203,733, forward strand.
GCGCGCTGCATGAGCGCATTGGCATGCATGCCATGACCCCACCCCCACGAAAATCCCGCGTCGCATCTGTGGTCGATACGCGTGCGTTCGATCTGCTGAGCCTGACCATAGCCTTCGTGCTTGGCCTGCACGCGATGCATCTGCCGTGGTGGCTGGGCATCGCGCTGGCACTGATACTGGGGTGGCGCTGGTGGCAACGGCGCCAACGCACTGGTCGCGTACCGCGCTGGTTCAAGCTGCCACTGCTGGTGCTGCTGGTGCTGGCCGTGATCGCCCACTACGGCAGCATTTTCGGCCGCGCACCGGGGGTAGCGCTCGCTGTTGGCCTGTTGATCCTGAAACTGCTGGAAACCGAATCCGCGCGCGATGTCCGCGTCGGGATCAGCTTTGCGTGCTTTGCCCTGATGGCGGCGCTGCTGTTCGACCAGGGGCTGATTGCCACTCTTGTCGTTGCACTGGGCCTGCTGCCGGCACTGGCGACGTTGCGAGCGCTGGAGCCGGCGCAGGCACCCGCCACGCTCCAACGCACCCTGCTGCCAGGCCTTGGCCTGCTGCTGTCGGCGTTGCCGCTGGCGCTGTTGGCGTTCCTGCTGGTGCCGCGACTGAGCTCGCCGCTGTGGGGAGCGCCCTCACCCAACGAGGCACGCACCGGGCTGAGCGAAAGCATGTCGCCAAGCGGTTTCACGGACCTGCTCACCGATGACCGTCCGGCCATGCGAGTCAGTTTCGACGGCGCACCACCACCAGCGAACCTGCGCTATTTCCGCGCCTATGTCATGTGGAATTACGACGGCTCCAGCTGGAGCTACGCGGACGTTGTGAATCACGCGCCGGCTGAACTGAAAGCCATCGGCATCGTCGGATACCGGATCAGCATGGAACCTACGCACCAGCACGTATTGCCGATGCTGGATATGCCGCTGGGGGCACCAACTGGCGCAACGCTGCGCGCGGACCGTGTCGTCATGGCCGACAAAGCGGTCAACGATCCGCTCACCTATACGGCACAGTCAGCTATCCAATACCGCCTGCAACCGGAACTCGGCGTCCGGGCGCGCAATCTCGGGTTGTCGCTACCTGTCGGTTTCAATCCAAGAACCCTCGCGCTCGGGCAGCAATGGCGTCAGCGCTATGGCAGCGACGATGCTGCCATCGTGCAGGCCGCGCTGACTCTGTTCCACGACGGTGGCTTTCGCTACACGCTGGCACCGGCGCCGCTGGGGCACGACGCGATGGACGACTTCCTGTTCAACACCCGCGAGGGCTTCTGCGAGCATTACTCCTCGGCGTTTACCGTGCTGATGCGAGATGCCGGGATCCCGGCACGCGTGGTGACCGGTTATCAGGGTGGTTACTGGAGCAAGTACGGCAACTACCTGCTGGTGCGCTATTCCGATGCCCATGCATGGAGCGAGGTGTGGCTGGCCGAGCGTGGATGGGTACGTGTTGACCCCACTGCTGCGGTACGACCGCAGCGCGTGAGCCTGGGCGCGGCGGCCGCAGCGGATGGCCAGTTGCCGTGGTACGAGAGCCGCTGGCTGCAATCGCTGCGTAATCACTGGGATATCGTCAACCGCTGGTGGGGTCAAGGCGTTATCGGTTTCGATACGCTGCGCCAACACGGCCTGCTGACCCCGTTCGGTATTCGTGATGTCGATACGGCGACGCTGGGCGTACTGCTCGCGATCAGCAGCATGCTGTTCATTGCGATCGGTTTGGCGTGGGCGCTGTTGCGGCGGCAGGTGGGCGATCCGTTGCGTGCCGCCCTGCATGAGCTGGAGCGGAAACTGGCACGCAAAGGTATCGTGCGCCGACCCAGCGAAGGTCCGCAGCATTACCTGAGTCGCGCTGCCCGTGCGTTACCGGGGCAACGCGATGAACTTGCCACGTTGATGAGGTGTTACCTGGAACTGCGTTATGCCCATGACGAACCGCCGCCTGAATCGTTGCGTGACTTTCGACGCACCGTACGGGATTTTCGGGTCGTCCGCGTGGTCAAATGAAAGCCGACGCGATGGCGCATGCCACCGCCCCTGATGGAGAAACTGCCATGTCCCTGTACCGCCCCCTTACCCTCGCCGCAGCCATCGCCTTGCTGGGTGGATGCGCGACGATCCCCCAACCGCTGGCTGGCAACTACGCCAACGTCTCCACCGCCAGTGTCCAGCAGGGTGCCGCCGGCGGCGGCACTCGCGTGCGCTGGGGCGGCGAGATCATCAAGACCGAACCGGGTCAGCAGGAGACCTGCTTCTACCTGCTGTCGCGTCCACTGGACGATGAGGCTCGCCCTGAACGGGGTAACTCAGGCGCCGAAAACCAGGGGCGCTTCGTGGCCTGCCGCGCCGGTTTCTATGATCCGGAAGTCTTCACCCGCGGCCGCGAGCTGACCGTGACCGGTACGCTGCAGGGCACGGTGTCGCAGAAGGTGGGCGATTACGACTACGCCTATCCGCGCGTGGAAGCCGACGTGGTCTATCTGTGGCCGAAACGCTCCGTCTACGCGGGTTACCCCTACGATCCGTATTGGGGTCCATGGGGTCCGAGCTACTACGGGCCGTGGGCTGGCCCATTCTGGGGTGATGGATACTGGGGCGGCGGGTATTGGGGTGGAAGGCGGCGCTGATAATCACACATGAAAACGCCGGCGTTGGCCGGCGTTTTCATGTGTGGCCACGTCACCCACTCAACCTGGTGGCCAGCTCAATCGACGCCCGGCCAGCAGATGCACGTGCAGATGAAACACGGTCTGGCCGCCATCCTCGTTGCAGTTGATCACTGCCCGGTAACCCCGTTCGGCAAAACCCTCCTGTTTTGCGTAATCGGCCACGGCCAGCAACAAATTGCCAAGCAACGCCTCATCGGCCAAGGTGGCATCGTTGAGCGTGGCCAATGGCTTTTTCGGAATGAACAGCACGTGCACCGGCGCCTGCGGATTCAGATCGCGGAATGCCAGCACCTCGTCGTTCTCGTAGACGATGTCGGCCGGTATCTCACGGCGGATGATCTTGCTGAAGATGGTATCGCTCATGCCCGCTTGCTCCGTATAGGTCAGTCCAGCAGCTGGCGCCCGCCGAACGCATGCGCCAGTGTGTTGCGATCGACGTATTCCAGTTCCCCGCCCAACGGCACGCCATGCGCCAGCCGGGTTGGTCGCACGCCACCGGCACGTGCCAGCTGCGCCAGGTAATGTGCCGTTGCTTCGCCTTCCACGGTGGGGTTGGTGGCAATGATCAACTCCTCGATCTCGCCGCCGCCCAGTCGCTGGGTCAGCTGCGTCAGCCCCAGTTCCTCCGGTCCCAGTCCGTCCAGCGGCGACAACCGCCCCATCAGCACGAAATACTGGCCACGATAACCGGTAGCCTGCTCGATCGCCGCCAGGTCGGTCGGCGACTCCACCACGCACAGCACCTGCCGGTCACGGCTGCTGCTGGCACAGAGTGAGCACAATGGCTCCTCGCTGAAGTTGCGGCACTGGCTGCAATGGCCGATGCGCTGCATCGCCTGCTCAAGCACAGCAGCCAGTTTCAGCCCGCGCTCGCGCTCACGCTCCAGCAGATGGAAGGCCATCCGCTGCGCACTCTTGCCGCCCACGCCGGGCAGGCAGCGCAGCGCTTCGATCAATTCAGCGAGAAGGTTTGACCCGTTGCTCACGATCAATCAGAACGGCATCTTGAAACCGGCCGGCAGATTCATGCCGGCGGTGACGCCACCCAGCTTGTTCTTGCTGACCTCGGCCACTTTGTTCACTGCGTCGTTGATGGCGGCGGCGACCAGGTCCTCGGCCATCTCCGGATCGTCGGCAAACGTCTGCCGATCAATCTGCACGCGACGCACCTCATGCGCACCCGTCATCACCACGCTGACCAGACCGCCACCGGCGTTACCCGTGACTTCCAGCTTGGCGATTTCTTCCTGCGCACGCTTCATGTCTTCCTGCATGCGCTGGGCCTGCTGCATCAGCTGACCGATCTGTCCTTTCATCACACTGCTCCGAACTTAATTTTCAAGGGGTTTGACGGATTGCGGCACCACGCGAGCGCCAAATTCGCGCTTGAGCGACTGCACCAGCGGATCGCCTTCGATCGCCTGCTCGGCAGCCGCCTGCGCCGTGTCGCGCACCTGCGCGGCACGCGCCGCCGGCGTCTGCGTACCTGCTTCCTGGTTGCTGCCAACAAAACGCAGACGGATGCGCTCGCCGAGTACCTGACCGATGCGCTCCTCCATCTGACTGACCATCGGCTCCACGGCCAGGTTCATGTGAGCTGGCTGCAACGCGAGCACCAGAGTCTGGCCGTCACGTTCACGCAATACCGCGTTCTGTGCCAACAGGCCAAACGGGCCACGCAGGCCCGCCTGCTCGATCAAGGCATCCCAATTCGGCAGGCCGTTGGCATCCCGCGCCACAGGCGCCATGACCGCTGCAGGCGCCGGTGCCGGTCGCGCAGCAGGCTCCGCGCGCAGCGGTGATGGGTAATCCTTCTGGCGCTCCGCCACAGTGGCAGGACGCACCGGAGCTGCAGTAATCGATGGTGATGACATCGCCGGGGGCATCGTGTTGCCAACCGTTGCCGGCTTTTCGGCACGCCCCGTCGGCGCATCGTCGCCCGGTCGAAACGCCAGCATGCGCAGGAGTGCCATCTCGAAACCGGTGCGCGCATCCGGCGCCAGCACCAGATCGTGCCGACCGGAGGTGGCAATCTGGTAATACAGCTGCACGTCTTCCGGCGTCATCCGCCCGGCCAGTGCGACCAGCGCACCGTCGTCATCACTGCCTTCCTCCGGCTGGTAGCCTGGAATCAGCTGGATCAGCTGCAGGCGATGCAGCACGCTGGCCAAGTCATCCAGCACGCCGCCGAAGTCCGGCGAATACGAGGCAATCTGCGTGCACTCGGCGAGCAGTCGTTCACCGTCGCCCGCGGCCAGTGCATCGAGCACACCCAGTACCTGCCCGCGCGCCACGCTACCAAGCATGGTGCGCACGTCATCGGCATGCAGCGCACCACCGCCATAGGCAATCGCCTGGTCGAGCAGTGACAGGCCATCGCGCAGCGAGCCGTCAGCGGCACGCGCCAGCTCACCGATCGCGCTGTCTTCGTAAGCAATATTTTCCGCGCCAAGGATGTGCCGCATCTGGCCGGAGATCTGTTCGGGCAGCAAGCGCTTCAGGTTGAACTTCAGGCAGCGCGACAGCACCGTCACCGGCAGCTTCTGCGGATCGGTAGTGGCGAGCAGGAACTTCACATGCGGCGGCGGTTCTTCCAGCGTCTTCAGCAACGCGTTGAACGCGTTCTTTGACAACATGTGCACCTCATCGACCAGGTACACCTTGAAGCGACCGCGCGACGGCGCGTACTGCGCGTTCTCGATCACCTCGCGCACATCATCCACACCGGTATTGCTGGCCGCATCGATTTCCAGCAGGTCGACAAAACGCCCCTCATCCACCGAGGTGCACACCGAGCATTCGCCGCATGGATCAGCCGACTGCCCGCGCTCGCAGTTCAGCGACTTGGCGAAGATGCGCGCGATGGTCGTCTTGCCGACGCCACGGGTACCGGTGAACAGGTAGGCGTGATGCATGCGTCCGGTCTCGAGCGCATTGGTGAGGGCGCGCACCACATGCTCCTGCCCGACCAGCTCGGCGAACTTGCGCGGGCGCCACTTGCGTGCGAGTACCTGATAAGACATGCCATACCACCTTGGGGCGAAGGTCGATTGTGCCAAGTCGGAGGCGGCAAGTCAGTAACAAACGCCGCGCGATCGACTGCAAGGATGCCGGTTGCCTGGCGCATGGGCTGCGAGGCTGGGAGCCGAAAAGGCGGCGGCCCCGCCAGCCACACCCCGGCACCCGAATCATTCGCTACCGTTGCTTCCTTCCGGACCTGGCGGAGTTTGCGAACTATCGTCGCGGGGGGACCGACGGGGCCACCATAGACGTGGGCTGTTAAGCCCTGAAACTGATATGAAACTAGAAGTTGGCGGAGAGAGCGGGATTCGAACCCGCGATACGTTTTACCGTATACACACTTTCCAGGCGTGCTCCTTCAACCACTCGGACACCTCTCCGCAGGAACTCTCTTCGTCGGGCATCTGGCCCGGCAAAGAAGCGGAAGAATAGCGGCAGGCCCGGTTGCAGGCAAGCGGACGCAGCCGAATTCAGCCGGCATCGGCCCGTGGTGCAGTTGGTTTGCCCACGGTTATCCGGTCACCCATGGCCGCGATGCGGTAGCCGAGCGCGGCCAGCGCGGTGCCATCGGCCACACTGCCGTAGTGGTACAGCAGCAGTCGCGAGCGCATCGCTTCGCTCGGGTATTCACGCTCGATATCGTCGATGCCGGTGTGCGACGGATTGCCGACCAGGCTGCAATCGTGCGCGATCACTTCATTGCCGCCGGCATAACGCGCCAAAGCTTCGGGGATCGGCCGGGTATCGCCGGTATAGACGAAGCTGCCGTCCAGCGCGAGGCCGTACGACGTACCCGGCACATGATGCCGGGTGGCGAATACGTCGTACCAGAACCCGTCCAGCCAGAAGCCCCGGGTGCAAGGCACCAGACGGAACGCTTCCCAGAAATTGACGCCGCCCTCGGCGAGCGCGCCCGGGTAATCCGCCACGCGCGCCTGCAACCAGGGGATAAGCCCGGCATGGGCAAATAGCCGGGTGGTGCCGCGCAGGTGCCGATCGAACCACAGCCGGAAGAACAGCCGCTCCAACCCAGCCACATGATCCATGTGGGTGTGCGTGATGAACAACGCCGGCGGCAACGCGTCGTAAGCCGCCACGTAACGATCCAGCGTGTCGGGACCGCAGTCGATCAGCAGCTGGGGCACGCCGGCGCGCTCCAGCACCACGGCCGATGAGCCGAGTTCCACCGCATGCGCGGCGCCCACACCGAGAAAATGCAGATGCCAGTTCATGGAGTCAGCGTACGCCCATAACGGTAAAGTAGCGGTTGCCAGATGGTTTCCTCGAACGCGGCGTCGCCATGGCCGGCGGCACCCAGCTTGACCAGCGAGCGACGCAGGCGTTGCAGGTTGCCCTGCTGCCATGCCGTCGCAGGCTTGCGCAGCCTGCCGCGGTCGAAGTCGATCAGGTAAAGCTCGCCCGGTACAACCAATACATTGTGCGCATTCAGGTCGGCGTGCCAGATCCCGGCACGATGAAAGCGCGCCACCAGTGCGCCGATCTCTTCGGCCAGCTCGCTATCCAGTAGCCCTGCCGCCAGGCATTCAGCCAGTGTCTGTGCATCGGCGATGCGGCGGGTCATCAGGTCGGCGCTGTAAAACAGTCCGTGCCGGGAGTAACGAGCCGCCACCACCACCGGCCCGGGCAGGCCGAGTCGGGCGATTTCACCGAGCAGGCGAAATTCCTCGAATGGCCGGGTGTGATCCGCACCGACCCATAGATAGCGGTCACCCATCATCGCGGCGACAAGGCCACCACGGTGATAATGCCGCAACACACATTCGCCAACGGGCGTCGCCACGATGGCCACACCACCACGCCCACCGGCCTGCGTGCGCAGGGCACCCAGCCCGCGCCAGTAATCCGGCACGAACCAGTCGGGATCGACTTGTGGCGACACTGCAGCGTCGAACAGAATCGCGCCAGCGGCATCGTTGTATGTTCGTTCCTGCATCATCATGCCCAGTAATCACCCCGATTCTAACCCAGGCCCCATGACAACCCCTGCCTCGATCTGCCTGCTGCGTACCTCCGCCATCGGTGATGTCACCCATGTGGTGCCGCTCGTGCGCACCTTGCAGCAGGCATGGCCGCACACTTCGCTGACGTGGGTCGTCGGCAAGCTGGAGCGCAAGCTCATTGGCGACCTGCCTGACCTGGAGTTCGTCACCTTCGACAAGGCTGCGGGCTGGGCCGGCATGCGCGCCGTACACACCGCGCTGCGCGGGCGACGCTTCGATGCGCTGCTGCAGATGCAGGTCGCCATGCGCTCCAATCTGTTGAGTGTGGGTATCAAGGCTGATCGCCGCATCGGCTACGACCGCGCACGCGCGAAAGACCTGCACGGCCTGGTCATCAACGAGCGCATCCCGGCGCGTACTGGTGAACACGTGCTGGACGCGATTGGCAGCTTCTGTGAGCCGCTCGGGCTGAAACAGACCTCGGTGCGCTGGGACATCCCGATCCCTGACGAGGCGCTTGCATGGGCCGCCGAACAACTGCCCGGTGACACACCGACCCTGCTGGTCAGCCCCACCTCCAGCCATGCGCAGCGAAACTGGAGTGCCGAGCGCTATGCCGCCGTGATGGGTCACGCCGCTGCCCGCGGCTGGCGCGTGGTGTTGATTGGCGGCCCATCCGCCGGCGAGCGCACGATGGCCGATGCCGTGCTGGCCGCGTGCCAGCGCACGCCACTCGACCTCACCGGCAAGGACACTCTGAAGAAGCTGCTGGCCCTGCTCGGCCGGGCGCAGCTGTTGCTGACGCCAGACTCCGGACCGATGCACATGGCCAATGCAGTCGGTACCAAGGTGCTGGGCCTGCATGCAGCGAGCAATCCAAATCGTTCTGGCCCCTACTCCGACCGCCGCTGGTGCGTGGACAAGTACGACGAGGCCGCACGCAAGTATCTCGGTAGGCCGGCTAGCGAGATTCCGTGGGGCAGCAAGATCGAGAAACCCGGTGTGATGGACCTGATCGGCGTCGACGATGTGATCGAACGCTACGAAGCCGCAGCACGCGAGCTTGATCTGAGTTGAAACCGATGGTTCAGACGACCCAGTAATCCTGGTACGACTACCGCAGCCATTGCACTGCAACGCTTCCAAAGAAAGTTGCGATATATATATAGCTACCCATTTACGTAGCGCGTTGCGACGATCGCTCTTCAAACCATCGTCCCTGAGTTACTCGTCACGCTACTCTTCTCAGCGTAGGAACAGATGCTCATAGGGGGAGTGACTATGCGGCTCAACGGATTGCAGCGGCTGGGAGTTGTTCTCTTATTCTCTGGGTGCTTGATGGATTCTTCTGGGGAAACGCTCAGATCCAGCATGAGAGTCAATGGGTCTGTGACAGCTACACGTAATGTGTCCAGACTTGGGAGGATGTGCCCAACGCTGACGCAAATTCGCACTGTGACACCCTTGACCAAGCCGGCCAGCGCTATCAACAACAAATAAGCGGCCACTGGATCGAATCAATTGTTTTCGTGCTTATCCCGATCCCTCTGCTGCTTTCATTGGGATTTTTCCTCGTCGCACGCCGGGTATTTCGATGGGTGCAGGCTGGGTTCCACTAACTCATTCGCGCACGCACGTTCCGCGCGGTGAATATCGTTTGGAAGGTATGCCGCCATCCTCGCCATCCCCTCAGCCGTGCGAGGGCTAGTGGGGAATCCGTCGGGTGCCTCATGCCACGTAGCAGCTCATGATGGATACTGCGGCGATCGCTCCGCCAACTACTAATCCAGTACTACGCAACACCTTTTGCCTGATGGTCAAACATGCGCCATAGCCCGTCGACACCTTCGACGGTGATCAGGGCGGCTTCGCCCCATTGCCCTGCGCTCAAAGCTGAGTTGACCGCGAATCGAAGCGCATCATGGCGGCTTTTGAATTCAGGATGACCGCCATTGCTTACATCCACGGACCAAGCGCCTTGCACCGGCGAATACGGAATGTCGAAGAAGATCATTGAAATTGCCAATTTGCGACTGAAGTGTCTGAACCTTGGCCTCGTCTCAGTGACCGTGGGGTAAAGATCGACTCCGAAGCAATACCGATTGGCGTCAGTCTGAAAGCAATGCTTTCCTCAATGGCCGGATTCCGTCCACTTAAGGTTCCAATTGCATCAGCACAAAAACAAAAATCGCAGCGGTCGCCAAGAAGAGCCCCGCCAGACCGAAAATCTGCCAGAGAGACAGAGTGGCAATAGCCGTTTGCGTTTCACGCGCCGCTGTGTGTCTGCTTCTATCTGCCATATGCTCTCCGTAAATATGAAGAGCGTGACTTGCACATTGTGATGGTTGCGGCACAGAAGTGTTCTTAGGTGTGGAAAACGTTCATCACACGCATTGACCCACGCAGCTACCTGCTCATCTACCCATTTTGCAAGCGTCCCAGTGATTGCATGCTCGACCGAAAAATAAATAATCAAGTATTTTCAATCACTTATTTGACATCCGTGGACGCCAGCGGACTCACTCGGCTCTCTAGCGGTAATTCTGGTACGACTTTTCCTCGACCAGTTGTGAGCCGAGCTTGAGGTTGATCTCACGCTTGAACGCCGCACGCTCGTCGTTGCGGAAATACACCGCCCGCGCCAGCTCGATGAACTCCTGGTCGAACGCCTGGGCACGCTCCTTCAGGCGGATCTTGTCCTCGATATCCCATAGCAGTTCGTTCACCGCGAACAGGCGGGCGCGCTCGTCACCAATATCGGTCTGCGAGGCTGCGTGGTTGGCCCAGGTCGCATTGAGCAGGTCCAGTTCGTTGCGCACGTTGGCCAGCTTGGCCTCGTCGGTGATCCGCCGCGACTTGATCTCGAGGATGGTGATCTTGTCGATCAGTTCGCCGAACGATACGGGTGTTTGGATCAGGCTCATGGGCTTGGTACCGGTAAAGGAGATGAGGTTCAGACCGTGCGGGGCTGACGAAGTGCACCCTGCTGCACCAGGGCGCAGACAGTACGCACCTCACCATCCATCGCACGATCGCGATGCATGAAGCTGATGTGCTTGCGCAGGATCGCGTGCGCATCGCGCACGCTGGTACCGGCATGAAAATCCCCGGCATTGGCCAGCGCCGAGGCGAGTTGCTGTACCTCGGCGACGAATTGCGCGTAGTGCGGCTGATCCTCGCGTGGCGCGTTGGAAATCTTGGCAGCCAGCGCCTGCCAGCCGCCACGGCTGGCCAGCCGGCGTGCGGCATTCAGCATCGCCTGGCGGTAATCCAGCGCCTGCGCGGCGGTATATAGCTCCAGTGCCAGCACGTGACCGAGATCCTCGGTCATCTCCAACACGTGGCGCGCTTCGTTGGCGCCCATCGAGACGTGATCCTCGGCGTTCGCACTGGTCGGCACCGAATACACGCTGGCTGGATGCGCGCGGGTGGCCAGATCGTTGACCAAGGCCGCGGCGGTGTATTGCACGATCATGAAGCCGGAATCAGTACCGTCCTCGTTGCCGGTGAGGAACGCCGGCAGACCATCGCTCGTAGCCGAATCGACCAGCTTGTTGAGCCGACGCTCGGAGATCGAGGCCAGCACCGGGATCGCCGCCTTCACGTAACTCATCGCCAGCGCCAGCGGCATGCCGTGGAAGTGGCCAGCGGAGATCACCTGCTCCTCGATGAACTGTGCGTCCTCGTTGTCCGGAAAGATCAGCGGATTGTCGGTGACCGAGTTCAGTTCGATGTCGAACACGCGGCATGCCTGCGCCCAGGCATCGCGCACCGCACCATGCACCTGCGGCATGCAGCGCAGGCTGTAGGCATCCTGCGGCTGATGCTTCTTGCCGCCCTTGAACGGCAGGAAGCGGCTGTAGAACGCCTCGCGGCCATGTCGCTGGTTGGCCGGCACCCAGTCCCAGCCGATGTCGAAACTGAGCGCCTGATCGTCCGGTTCGCTCCACGCCTCGGCACTCCACGACTTGAAGCGCGGCACCAGGTGATACGGAATATCGACCAGGGTGGAACCGGCCAGCAGTCCGCGCACCCGCGCGGCCGTTTCGACCTGGCCCGGATGCGGACGCAACGCATGTACTTCAGGGCGCAAGGCGCCGCTGCGACCAGCGAACGCGTCCAGCGTCATCGACGCGGCCAGGTCGGCGGTATCCAGCAATTGCTCCAGCGTATCCAGCGCCAGCACGCCTGTCGCCAGCATCTGTGCGGTGCCGTTGTTGAGCGCCAGACCTTCCTTGAACGACAACCGGATCGGTGTAAGGCCAGCGCGCTTCAGCGCTTCCGCACCCGCCAGGCGTTCGCCTTGATAAAACGCTTCGCCACCGCCGAGCAACACGATCGCAAGATGCGACAGCGGCGCCAGGTCGCCACTGGCGCCGACCGAACCCTTCTCGGGCACCACCGGCACTACACCGGCATTGAGCATCGCGGTCAGCGCTTCGAGCGTGCTCACGCGGATGCCCGAGTGACCACGCATCAGCGTATTGATGCGAATCAGCAGCATCGCCCGCACCACGTCATCACCAAACGGCTTGCCCACGCACACGGCATGCGTGGTGATCAGGTTGTGCTGCAGTTCTTCCAGCAGCGTGCCTTCGGGCTTGTGCGGATTGCCTCCCGGCAATTCGTCACGCAACCGATGCGCACCGAGCAGCTTGTCGGCATTGCTGCCGAAACCGGTGGTGACACCATAGGTCGGTTCACCACAACTGACTTTCTCGGCGAGGAAATCGGCAGCGCGCTGCACGCGCTTGAGTCCTGCCGGATCGAGTGAAACCTTGCTGCCATGGCGTGCCACCGCCACCAGCTGGCCGCGGGTGAGACTGTTGCCGTCGAGAACGATGGTGTCGAATTTGCTCACTGCTGCCTCACTGAAGAATGTCGTCGCCCATTTCCTGATCACCTGACCGCAAGGCATTCAGCCCATCGCGGCGGCCTGCTCCAGCTCCACCCGCAAGGTCTTGATCAGCTCGCTGCGCGCCACCTCGAATTGATCCTCGCGGCGCAGGTCCTTCACCGTCACCACGCCCTTGGCGATCTCGTCCTCACCCAGCACGATCACGAAGCGGATGCCGGCGCGGTCGGCATACTTGAACTGCTTGCCGAGCTTGCCGCCCTCCAGCACCACCTCGGTGGCGATGCCGGCGCCGCGCAGCTCGCCAGCCAGCGCGAGATAAGCCGGCAGTTGCGCCGTGTCCATCTGGGTCACCAGCACATCGACCGTGCTGGTCGCCGTGCTGATCAGGCCGGCATCGCGCAGCTGCCAGTACAGGCGGGTGAGGCCAATCGAGATACCGACGCCTGGCAGCTGCGAATTGGTGTACTGACTGGCCAGGTTTTCGTAACGGCCACCGGAGCAGATCGAGCCGATCTGCGGATGATCGTTCAGCGTGCTCTCGTAGACCGTGCCGGTGTAGTAGTCGAGGCCGCGTGCGATCGACAGGTTCAGCACGTAATGCGTTTCCGGCACGCCGAACGCGTGGATCAGCCCGAGTACTTCCTTCAACTCGTTGCGGCCCTGCTCCATCGCCTCCGGGCCCGCGCCCAGTGCATCGAGCTTGTCGTACGCATCCTGCAGCGAAGTGGAGCGCACCTGCACGAAGGCGAGAATTTTCTGCGCCACCTCGGCACTCAAGCCAAACGTGTCACCGGTCAGCATGTCACGCACGTAATCGGCGCCACGCTTGTCCAGCTTGTCCACTTCGCGCAGCACCAGCATCTGCTGCTCGCCGTCGACGATGCCCAAGCTCTCGAAATAACCGCGCATCAGCTTGCGGTTGTTGAGCTGGATGGTGAACGCGCCAATGTTCAGTTCGCGGAACACGCTGTAGATCACCGCCGGAATTTCGGCGTCGTAACGCACCGAGAGCGCATCCTTGCCGATCACGTCGATGTCGCACTGGTAGAACTCGCGGAAACGTCCGCGCTGGGCGCGCTCGCCGCGGTACACCTTCTGCATCTGGTAGCGGCGAAACGGGAAGCTAAGGTCGCGCTCGTGTTCGGCCACGTAGCGCGCCAGCGGCACGGTGAGATCGAAGCGCAGCGCCAGCTCGGGCATGCCCTCGTCGTCTTTGGCGGCGTTCAATGCACCGGTCGACTGCACGAAATACACCTGCCGTTCGGTCTCGCCACCGGTCTTGGTCAGCAGCACGTCGGAGTATTCGATCACCGGCGTCTCGATCGGCAGGAAGCCGAAGCGCTCGTAATTGCGACGGATCACGTCGAGCATGCGCTGGAACGCGATCTGGTCGAGCGGGAGCAGCTCGAGCACGCCGGGCATGGTACGGGCCGGGGTAAGCGCCATGGAATCCTCTACTGACGATGGGAAACATTCCGTCTGACCGCTGACCGCGCGACGGCAGCCGTCAAGATTAGCAGAATGCCTGGCGCCTTCCGCAGCCGCGAGCAGCCGGATGCACCGCACCTGTTGCCAAGCCAGCGCCCGGCGATTAAGATACGCGGCTTCCCACGGGGTGTAGCTCAGCCTGGTAGAGCGCTACGTTCGGGACGTAGAAGTCGCAGGTTCGAATCCTGTCTCCCCGACCAAAAATTCGATGAAAAAGCCGGCCTTGCGCCGGCTTTTTTGTGCCTGCTTTCTCAGCTGCCGGGTGCCAGCGCCGCGAGCCGATCGAGTTCTTCTTCGATAAAGCCCGCCTCGATTCGTGCCGGCCGATTGAACGGACCGCGCAGGCTGACGCCCATGTAATCGCGCAGCAGCGCGAAGAACATGTCGACAGGCTCGACGCCATCGCGCTCACAGCAGTGCTGATACCAGCGCGTGCCGGCGGCAACATGGGCGACTTCCTCTTGCAGGATCACTTCGAGGATTTCCACCGTGCGGGTATCGCCTAGGTGGCGCAGCCGCTCGATCATGCCAGGGGTGACATCCAGCCCACGCGCTTCCAGCACGCGCGGTACCAGCGCCATGCGTGCAGTGTCGTGGTGCGCGGTTTTTTCGGCCATCGCCCACAGGCCATCGTGCGCATCAAAGTCGCCGTAGGCATACCCCAACTCGGCCAGCCGTTCGGACAGCATGGCGAAGTGGCGCGCCTCGTCGTTGGCACAGCTGGCCCAGTCGCGGTAATACGCATCCGGCTTGCCGCGATAGCGGTAGACCGCATCCCACGCCAGGTTGATCGCATTGAATTCGATATGCGCGACCGCGTGCACCAGGGCAGCGCGACCTTCCATGCTACCGAGTCCGCGCTGCGGCACCTGGCGTGCGTTGACCAGTTGCGGCCTGGCCGGCCGGCCGGGTGGCCCGATCGGCTCGGGTGGCGGCGAGAGGGGATCGGCGCTCAGCTCGCTAGCCAGAAAGAGCCGCCAGGTTTCCTGGGTAAGACGCAGTTTCTCCACCGGGTCGGTGGCGTCGAGGCAACGTTTGGCAGCGGCATGGAGATCTTTCATGGAGTTTCCGGCGAGTACCCGCCCCTCACCTTCCCCAGAGGGGGTTCCCTCTGGTCACACGGCCCTGCGTGCGGCCTTGGCATCGTCCGAGCGCAGCATCTGGATCTGTTCCAGATAACGCTGGTCGAGGCCGGTGACGTATTCGCCGGAGAAGCACGAAGTGTCGAACTGCTTGATGGTCTCGTTGCCGTCCTGCACAGCCCAGATCAGGTCCTTGAGGTCCTGGTAGATCAGCCAGTCGGCGCCGAGCATCGTTTCCACTTCCTGCTCGGTATGGCCGGCGGCAATCAGCTCCGAGGCCGACGGCATGTCGATGCCATAGACGTTCGGATAGCGCACCGGCGGCGCGGCGGAAGCGAAGTACACATTCTTCGCGCCGGCATCGCGGGCCATCTGGATGATCTGCTTCGAGGTGGTGCCACGCACGATCGAATCGTCCACCAGCAGCACGTTCTTCTTGCGGAACTCCAGCTCGACCGGGTTGAGCTTGCGGCGCACCGATTTCACCCGCTCACCCTGCCCCGGCATGATGAAGGTGCGACCGATGTAGCGGTTCTTGACGAAGCCCTCGCGGAACGGCACGCCGAGCGCCTCGGCCAGCGCGCTGGCCGCGGTACGCGCGGTGTCGGGAATCGGGATCACCGCGTCGATGCCATGGTCGGGCCGCTCACGCAGGATCTTCTCGGCGAGCTTCTCGCCCATGCGCAGGCGCGCCTTGTACACCGAGACGTCCTCCATCATCGAATCGGGCCGTGCCAGATAGACGTATTCGAAGATGCACGGCGTATGCGACGCGCCCTCGGCGCAGCGGCGGCTGTGCAGCTGGCCCTGGTCGGTGATGATCACCGCCTCGCCCGGCATGATGTCGCGGATGCGCTTGAAACCGAGCACGTCGAACGCGACCGACTCGGACGCCACCGCGTATTCACGGCCTTCCGCGGTGACCCGCTCGCCCAGCACCAGCGGACGGATGCCGTGCGGATCGCGGAACGCGACCAGGCCGTAGCCGAGCACCAGCGCCACGCAGGCGTAACCGCCGCTGGCACGCGCATGCACGCCGGCGACCGCCTTGAAGATGTGATCCGGGGTCAACGCCATCCGGTCCTGGATCTGCAGTTCGTGCGCGAGCACGTTCAGCAGCACCTCGGAATCGGACTCGGTGTTGATGTGACGACGGTCGTCCTCGAACATTTCGCGACGCAGCGCGTCGGTGTTCACCAGGTTGCCGTTGTGTGCAAACGCGATGCCGTACGGCGAGTTGACGTAGAACGGCTGCGCTTCGGCCGAGCCTGCGGAACCGGCGGTGGGGTAGCGGCAGTGGCCAATGCCGATGCGCCCGCGCAGACCGCTCATTGCCGCTTCGCCGAACACGTCGCGCACCAGCCCGTTGCCCTTGTGCAGGCGCAGCCGCGCGCCATCCACGGTGGCGATGCCCGCGGCGTCCTGGCCACGATGCTGCAGCACCGTCAATCCGTCATAAAGCGCCGATGCCACTTCTGTGGTACCGACAATGCCGATGATTCCGCACATGGTTGCAGCCTGCTTCAGTAATTCGTGGAGTGGCCGGCTGCGCTGGTCGCAGCCGCCGGTGACGCTGTGCGTGATGCCGCTGGTAGTGCGGACGTCGCGCCGGATATGGGGGCGTGCGGCGGCACGGACAAGTCATGCAGATGGTCGAGCACACCGGACGACTGGACCTTCTCGATCACCGCTGACGGCTTCAAATGTTCGCGCACATCGGCCGACACGCTGGCGGGCACGTTCTGCCCCAGCCACGCCGCGGCTTCCTGGAACTGCGGCAGCAGCACGGATTGCTGCCACCACGGCTCCCGCGTGAACGCCGTAAGCCCAACCAGGAAAACCAGCAGCGTCACGATCAATACGCCGCGCACGAAGCCGAACACCATGCCGAACATTCGATCGATGCCTGACAGCCCGGTACTCCAGATCAACCGCCTTACCGCGAAACGCACCAATGCCCCGATGATCAGCACGGTGACAAAGCAGACGCCGTAACCGACACAGTAGCGCAAGGTCGGCATCGAGATTATGTGTTCCAGATGCGCCGACACCACCGGACCAAACGCCCAAGCCACCCAAAACGCGGCGATCCAGATGACCAGCGACAGTACTTCGGAAATCAATCCACGGAAAAGCCCGATCAGGACAGACAGGGCCAGTACGCCGAGGATGATGCAATCGGTCCAGTTCATCTGTTCATCTACCTCGTTGGCACCATGAGTGGACCGCTACTGTCGCGCATGCCCTTCATGGCACCGGGACTATGTTGCCGTCGGTACCCAGCTTGGCCTTGATCTGGTCACGCAGGCGCAGCGCATCGGCGCGTTGCGTCTGCGGACCGGCGCGTACACGCCAAAGCTGCTTGCCGTTCGACTGCACGGTATCGACGAAACCGTCGAAACCGTTCGCGCGCAGCTTGTCGCGCAATGCATTCGCGTCGGCCTGATTGCTCATCGCGGCCAACTGCACCGCCCAGCCACCAGCCCTGCCGGTCGCCTGCGGAGCAGGACTGGCCACGGCCGCGGCGGCGTTTTCATCATCATGGCTGGCATCCTGCTCCAGTCGAGCCGGCGCGCCGGGAATCGACTGGGTGATCTTCAGGCGTGCCGCCTCAGCGGCAGTGCGGGTCTCAAACGGCCCGGCAATCACCAGGGTGCGCGCCTGCCCAGCCTGGGTGATGGCGTGCCGACTTGCCGGGTAGCCCAGCGCACGCACGCGATGCTCCAGGCTTGCAGCGCCAGCCGCACTGGCATAGGCGCTCAAGTTCAGTGTGTAGTTGCCGTGCCCGACGGCAGCCGTCGTCGTCGGTGACTCAGCGATCGCCGGCGCTGCGGCCACCGCCGGCTGCGATCGAGGCGCCGGCGCGCTGGCCGTCGGCTTGGTCTGCATCGGAATCAGCGGCTGGCTCGGCGAGGTGACCGCGCCGGAGGTTACCGTCGTCGGTACCGGTGCGCGACCGGCATTGGGGTCGGTTTCCACATCACGCGGACGATTCGAGCCAATGTTCACCGTGGCCAGATCGCCCGCACCCTTCGTGACAGCGATCGCCGCTGCCTGGGGCGCCGACGAAGTGATGGCTGGAGCCGCCGCATTCGGTGTGCTCACCGCCGCATTCGGGTTCAGGCTCATGGTCTTGGTCTGCAGGTCGCGGTCCGGCGCCGGCGGGATCGCCAAGCTCACGGATTGATCACCGGCGGGTGCCGGCGACTTGCCGGTAAAGATCATGGGCAGAAACAAAACCGCCAAGGCGATCAGGACGGCAGCTCCCAGCAGGCGTGTTTTCAAGACTTCGCTCCAAAGCGGCAAACGCGGCACGTAACGGCGTGATTATACCTGCCCGCGTCGAACGCCATGGCTGACCCGCCACGCGGCCCGATCCGGGCGTTCAGGCAGCCGCTTCGGCGATGACCGCGCTGGCCACGAAAAACGAGCCAAATGCGAGGATGCAGTCACCCGGCTGTGCCGCTGCACGGGCCGCTGCCATTGCGCTGGCAACGTCGACATGGGCATCGAATACAGCCTGAGGCAAAGCCTGTCGGAGTATTCCCGCCAGCTCCGCCGAGGGCAGGCCACGTGGCGTAGCATGATCGAGCCCGGCCAGATGCCAGTGATCGATGCGCGCACCGAGTGCGACGACCACGCCAGCCACGTCCTTGTCCGCCAGCGCGCCGTAGACCGCATGAACACGGCCAGCTGGCCGTGCATCCAGCCACTCGGCCAGTGCGCGCGCGGCCTGCGGGTTGTGGCCCACATCCACGATCAGAACCGGATCGCCACCTAGCGACTGCAGCCGTGCCGGCACCCGCACCTCATGCAGACCCGTACTTACCGCCGCGAAGACATCCTTCGACGCAAACGACATGTCATCGGCCCATAGCGCATGCAGCGCGGCAATTGCCGCAGCTGCGTTGGTGAACTGCACCGGTGCCGCCAGCGCAGGGTCGGGCAACTCCATCGCACTGCCATCGCGGTGGCGCCAGCGCCAGCCGTCGGCATGGCGTTCCGTATGGAAATCCAGTCCGGCGCGCTCAACCTGTGCACCGCATGCGTCCAATGCATCCAGCAGGCCAGCCGGCGGATCAAGCTCACCCACGATGGCCGGTCGCCCGGCCCGCGCAATGCCGGCCTTCTCCCGGCCGATGCTGTTGCGATCCGGCCCCAGCCAGTCCATGTGATCAAGATCCACCGTGGTGATGATCGACACGTCGGCATCGATGATGTTCACCGCATCCAGCCGGCCACCCAAGCCGACTTCAAGCAACGCCACATCGAGTCCGGCGCGGGCAAACAGGTCCAGCGCGGCCAGCGTGCCAAATTCGAAATAGGTGAGCGGGATGGCATCGCCATGAGCCGCGCCGCGCGCCGCCTCGATTCGTTCGAACGAGGCAATCAGCGCGGCATCATCGGCATTTGCGCTGGCGATGCGCACGCGCTCGTTGTAATCAAGCAGGTGCGGCGAAGTGAAACTGCCCACTCGCAATCCAGCCGCCGCCAGCATCGCCTCCAGCAGTGCCACGGTGGAGCCCTTGCCATTGGTGCCGCCAACCGTGATCACGCGCCGTGCTGGTGCTGGTGCACCCATCCGCTGCCATACTTCACGCACGCGATCGAGACCCAGCTCGATGCTGCGTACGTTGACGCGTTCCTGATACGCCAACCATTCGGCGAGAGTGCGGCTCATGCAATGACTTTGTGCAAGTGGATAGATCGGCATCCCGTGGACACGAGGTCGCAGCACGGACGAACAAGCACAAAGCTTAAAGCATTCCCTCAACCAAACGGATGGATGCCGCTGTAGTGCAGTGCCATATACATGCCAAACACAGTCCAGAACATTTTCTTCAGTGCCTTCCCTGCCAGCAGCGCAACCAGCAGCCCGAGCAACAGCGGCATGTGCTTTTCCAGCGTGCTGCGTGTGTCATTGATGACGTTCATGGGTGATCTCCTGCACCGTGCCTGATCCAGGTCGGTGTCATTGGCGAAGGATGGTGCAAGGGTTCAAGCAACGCGGTTGTCGCGCTCTCGGGATAATCAGACCGGCAGCGCAATGCTGGCGTGGCAGAGCGCAAACGTCACCGCTGCAGTCGCCATTGCGGCGAACAGCAGCGGCAGGCACTTGTCCAGGATGGGGTACTTGATGAAGGTCTTCATGTCGGTTCTCCGCGCACCGTCGTGGTGCGGGAGAAATGATCGCTCCACGGCACTGACGAAATCAGAAGCATGCGTCAGTCATCACCAATGACAATCGTCACAACGGTGTATGGCGGAGCCG
Organism: Dyella sp. S184; assembly: GCF_009766065.1. Classification (GTDB taxonomy): domain Bacteria; phylum Pseudomonadota; class Gammaproteobacteria; order Xanthomonadales; family Rhodanobacteraceae; genus Rhodanobacter. The sequence goes on from NZ_LMUE01000009.1 coordinate 224,080, forward strand.
TAGCGCATTGCTCACCACCGATACCGAGCTCAGGCTCATCGCCAGCGCGGCGATCATCGGCGATAGCGTGATACCGAACCACGGGTACAGCACGCCAGCCGCCAGCGGCACGCCGACCGCGTTGTAGACGAAGGCGAAGAACAGGTTCTGATGGATATTGCGCACCGTCGCCTGCGACAGCTTGCGGGCACGCACGATCGCGCCCAGCTCTCCCTTGACCAGGGTCACCTGCGCGCTCTCCATCGCCACGTCGGTACCGCTGCCCATCGCAATGCCGATATCGGCGGCGACCAACGCCGGCGCATCGTTGATGCCATCGCCGGCCATCGCCACGCGGCGGCCTTCGGTGCGCAACGCGTTCACCACCGCAGCCTTGTCCGCCGGCGAGACATCCGCATGCACACTGTCGATGCCCAGTTCGCGCGCCACCGCCTGCGCGGTGGTGGCATTGTCGCCGGTCAGCATCACGATGTGCAGGCCCGCCGCGCGCAGTGCCTTGAGTGCGGCCGGCGTGTCTGGTTTGATCCGGTCAGCTACCGCCAGCAAGGCGGCCAGCGCGCCGTCAACGGCCATGAACATCACCGTGGCGCCCTGTCCGCGCAGTTGCTCGGCGCTTGCGTTGACGGCGTCGGCAATCGCGATGTGCCACTCCGCCATCAACTTCGCGTTGCCCAGCGCTACCTCGCTGCCGCCTACGGTTGCGCCGACGCCGCGACCGGTCAGCGAACGGAAATCCGTGGCTGCGAGCATCGGCACGCTCTCCGCTTCCGCCGCGATCACGATGGCCCGCGCCAGCGGATGTTCGCTCGGCCGCTCCAGCGCAGCAGCCAGCGCCAGCAGGCGCTCGCGCGGTTGGCCACCAAGGCTTATCAACTCGGTCAACGCCGGCTTGCCCATGGTCAGCGTGCCGGTCTTGTCCATAACCAGCGTGTCGATATCGCGCAGCGCCTCGATCGCGCTGGCGTCCTTGAACAGCACGCCGTTCTGCGCGCCACGGCCACTGGCCACCATGATCGAGATCGGCGTGGCCAGCCCCAGCGCGCACGGACAGGCAATGATCAGCACCGACACCGCCGCGATCAGCGCATGCGCAAACCGCGGGTCCGGACCCAGCAGCGCCCACAGCGCAAATGCCAGCAGCGCGATCGCCACCACCGCCGGCACGAACCACGCCGCAACACGGTCGGCCACGCGCTGCAGCGGTGCCTTGCTGCGCTGCGCCTGTGCCACCAGCGCCACGATCTGCGCCAGCATCGTCTCGCTGCCCACCTTCTGCGCGCGCATGACCAGCGCGCCGTCCTGATTCACCGTACCGCCAGTAAGCGCATCGCCCTTCGCCTTGGCCACCGGCATCGGTTCGCCGGTGAGCATCGACTCGTCGACATGGCTCTCACCGTCCAGCACCACGCCATCGACCGGCACCTTCTCGCCAGGACGCACACGCAGCACATCGCCGGTGTGCACTTCGTCCAGCGGCACATCCGCTTCGCTTTCGTCGTCGGCGATCCGCCGCGCGGTCTTCGGTGCCAGGCCGAGCAGCGCCTTCAGCGCCGCACCGGTTCGGCGACGCGCACGCAGTTCCAGGAAATCGCCCAGCGTGACCAGGGTGACGATCACCGCCGCCGATTCGAAGTACACCGCAACATTGCCGTGCATGTCGCGGAAGCCGGACGGGAATATCCCCGGCAGCAAGAACGCCACCGCGCTGTACAGCCACGCCACGCTGGTGCCCAGCGCGATCAGCGTGTACATGTTCGGGTGCCACGGCTTGAATGAATTCCAGCCACGCCTGAAGAACGGCGCGCCACCCCACAGCACCACCACGCTGGCCAGCAATGCTTCGACCCAGCCAGCCGCGGAGCCCCATGGCTCAGGCAGATGTAAACCAGACAAGTGTGGTCCCATCGCCAGCGCGAACACCGGCACGGTCAGCGCCATCAATATCCGGAAACGCCGCGTCATCAACGACAGCTCGCCACCGTCGTCCACGTCCAAACTCGGCATCATCGGCTCCAGCGCCATGCCGCACTTCGGACAGTCACCCGGGCCGACCTGCTGCACTTCCGGATGCATCGGACAGGTGTAGATCGCACCGGGAGCTGCTGGAGGCACGGCCGTGCGACTTTCCAGATAAGCCACAGGATCGGCCACGAACTTTTCGCGGCAGCGCGGCGCGCAGAAGTAGTACGTGTGGCCAGCATGTTCCGCGCGATGCTTAGCGATGTGAGGATCCACCGTCATGCCACAGACCGGATCCCTCACCGTGTGCGCGTGGTTATGATGCGCATCCGCATGATCGTGGGCCGATATCGCGGCAGGTTTCGCAGTGCAGCAGCCCGCCGGGGCTGTCTTCATGGTGCCAACGCTCAGATAGACCGTCGGCGTCGCCTCGAACTTCGCCTTGCAGCCGGTGCAGCAGAAATGAAACAGCTGCCCTTCATGCATGGCTTGATGCTTCGACATAGCCGGGTCCACCTGCATGCCGCAGACCGGATCAGTCGCCATCGCGTGCGCAGCCTTTTCGTCGCCGTTGCAGCAGGAAGCGTGATCGTCCATCACGACACCGCTTCATCGGTCAGGGCACGCAGGATCGGACACTCTTCCGGCTTGCCATGTCCCGGACAGGACTCGACCAGCTGTGCCAGCCCGTCGCGCACCCGCTGCAATTCCGTAATGCGCTGCTCGATCGCCGCCAGTCGCTGCTGCGCCCGCTGCTTTACCGCCTTCACCCCGCGCTGCCGATCCGCCGACAACGCCAGCAATTCGCGGATCTCGTCCAGCGTGAAGCCCAAATCCTTGGCCCGACGGATAAAACGCAACTGCGCAATCGTGCCCTCGCCATAACTGCGATAGCCCGAGGCACGCCGCACCGGCTCAGGCAGCAGGCCCTCGCGCTCGTAATAACGGATCGTGTCGATCGCCACACCGACGCGCTTGGCGACGGCACCGATGGTGAGTGAGGCAGTTTGTGTATTCATGACACAAGTCTAGACCGTTGATCTAGGTCTAGAGTCAAGGGCCGCGTCAAACGCAACCGCCAGCCGCTCTTTATGCCGCTGCCCGCGCTCCAAACAGAGTCGGCGTGCCCATCGATTATCGGGATGAGCGCGGCGTGGACTCGCGCAACGCAGCCTCATGCATAACTTCGTCAAGACATGCCGTCTCTTCAGTGTCCAAGGCGCAATGTCCTGGTCGATGCATGCATGCCTGTCCGCGGAGTCGCGACTTCCACCGCGCCGTTCTTATTCAGGTCGAGATCGGTCGAGGCTTTTGTACTCATGTCCAATCCTTGAGTTTTCGAACATCTTACTGATCGTTGCCTGGTGCGGAAACATGCACTCTGCGCAGATGCCTGCCTACTGAAAACCGGGGTACGGGGTGTGAGTCTCGCGAAGCATTCACCCTAGTCACTGCCCCATGGTTGCCTAGGCGACTTGACGTCGCCACGACGCGCGCGCATCATCCATATATGAAGTTTACCTTTGTAGTTTCCCTTCATACTTGCCGAATATGCCTATGGCCAAGCCACAGAACGATCCCGAGATTGCACGCACGTTGGCGGTGGCCGGCGAGCTTCGTGTCGTGCTGGGCAGGCTGAAGCGACGCCTGCGTGAAGAGCTGCATATGGGCGAGCTGAGCTGGTCGCAGGTGTCGGTGCTCGGTCACCTGGAACGCGGTGGCCCCGCGACCGTGAGCACCCTTGCGCGAGCCGAAGGCATGCGCCCGCAATCCATGGGTGCCACGGTTGCCGTGCTGGAAAAGGCCGGGCTCGTGAGCGGCACCGCGGACCCGAATGATGGGCGGCAAACGGTTATCTCCCTCACCCCTGCGTGCCGGGAATTGATCAAGGCCAGCCGAGCGGCACGGGAGGACTGGTTGTTCCGCAGCATTCGGACAAACCTCACGCCGGCAGAGCAGAAGCAACTTGCGAATGCAGTCGAGCTACTCAAGCGAGTCGCCGATTCCTGACAAACACTACCTGACCTCGGCCGCGCAGCAGAAGCGCCGCCTGCTCGCGGATTCGCCGGTCACCCGCCACTGAATCTGCTGACTCATTTCATCGAACTACTGCGCCGCGCGCCGTTCTCGGCTCGCTGCATTCTCCGTCCCCCACAGGAGCACACCATGGCACTCACCACCCTTGATCCGAAGACGGCCCTGATCGTCATCGATCTGCAGAAAGGCATCGTTGCCTATCCCACCGCGCATCCCGCTGCCGATGTCGTAAAGCAGGCCAGTACGCTGGCTGATGTCTTTCGTCGCCACAGCTTGCCGATCGTGCTGGTCAACGTCACCGGTGGTGCACCGGGCCGCACGGAACAGGCGCGCAACTTGGGCGAGCTTCCTGCCGATTGGGCTGATCTTGTGCCCGAACTCAACCAGCAGCCGACCGACCACACGGTGACGAAGCGGACGTGGGGCGCGTTCACCCATACCGACCTCGATGAGCACCTGAAAAAGCTGGGTGTCACACAGGTCGTGATCGTCGGTGTCGCCACCAGCATCGGGGTCGAATCGACCGCGCGTTATGCGCACGAGAATGGTTTCAACGTCGCCCTCGCCGTCGATGCCATGACCGACATGAACGCGGATGCCCACACCAACAGCATCACGCGGATCTTCCCGCGGCTGGGCGAAACCGGTACGACGCAGGAGATCATCGACCTGCTCGACCAGAGGAGTGCCTGACCATGGCATGGCTGCACTATGCATCCTGGCTCCTGGGCGGCGCCGTCCTCACCAACGCGGTTCCGCATTTTGTCAGCGGAGTGATGGGACGGCCGTTCCAAAGCCCGTTCGCCACGCCGCATGGCGTTGGGCTTTCCACTTCGACCGTTAACATGCTGTGGGGATACTTCAACCTGGTTGTCGGCTATGTCCTGCTATGCCGGGTTGGAAACTTTGATCTGCGCTCCACCACTGATGTGGTTGCTGCAGGACTGGGTGTTCTGCTCATCGGTGTGATGATGGCGCGCATGTTCGGACGGTTTCATGGCGGCAATGCCCCCGAAAATCCGTGAGTGAGATGAAAGGCACCTTCCGTTCGCTGCGCAACTACAACTACCGCGTGTGGGCCAGCGGCGCGATCGTGTCGAATATCGGCACCTGGATGCAGCGCACGGCCCAGGACTGGATCGTCCTCACCCAGCTCACCCGCCACAATGCCGCTGCCGTCGGCGTGGTGATGGCGCTGCAGTTCGGGCCCCAGCTGTTGTTGCTGCCCCTGACCGGTTTTGCGGCCGATCATCTCGACCGGCGAAAACTGTTGATCGCCACCCAGGCAGCGATGGGATTGCTGGCCCTCGGGCTGGGCATCCTCACTGTCAGCGGGCTCGTGCAGTTGTGGCAGGTGTATGTGTTCGCGTTCCTGCTCGGCTGCGTCTCGGCGTTCGACTCACCCGCGCGGCAGACCTTTGTCTCCGATCTGGTCGGTGAAACCGACTTGTCGAATGCGGTGGCACTGAATTCCACCTCGTTCAATGTTGCGCGGATGATCGGTCCCGCTGTCGCCGGCATTCTCATCGCCAGTGTGGGCACCGGCTGGGTGTTCCTGATCAACGCGGCATCCTTCGTTGCCGTGCTCTGCTCGCTGGGTTTCCTTCGTATCGGCGAACTTCACGTGGGCAGCCGGCCTGTGCGGACGCGTGGCAGCCTCGTCGAAGGCTTTCGCTATGTCTGGCGCCGACCCGACCTGAAAGCCGTGCTGCTCATGCTCTTTCTGATCGGCACGTTCGGACTCAACTTCCCGATTTTCATCTCGACCATGTCGGTCACCGTCTTTCACGCCGGCGCGACCGAATACGGATTGCTGACCTCGGTCATGGCGATCGGCTCGGTCGCCGGCGCATTGCTGGCTGCCCATCGTGGCAAACCCCATATCGCCCTGCTGCTCGCGGGTGCGGCCGTCTTCGGGTTTGGCTTCACGCTGGCCGCGATCATGCCCAACGTCAGGCTGTTCGGCCTCGCCCTCGTCATCATCGGCGTGTCCGCACAGACACTCACCACCTCTACGATCAGCCTGGTGCAACTATCCACCGAGCCTGCGATGCGTGGACGGGTAATGGCGATCCTGCTCGCCATCGCCTTGGGCGGCACGCCCATTGGCGCGCCGTTCGTCGGTTGGGTAGCCGATACTTGCGGTCCACGCTGGGCATTGGGCATCGGTGCCGCCTCAGGTTTGGCCGCAGGGATCGTCGGGATCCATTACCTCACGAAGTACCGGCATCTACGCGTGCGCATCGAGGCTTGGCGCCTCCGCTTCAGCATCGACGACAGCGACCACATGACCGATTCACATCAATCCGGCCACCTCGCCCCCAAGCAGGAAGCCGCGTAAACCGGAAGGCCTCGACTTTTCTCCGGACTTTTCCAGGGCGGGCAAAAATCGGGCAATAAAAAAGCACCCGCGTCACCGTGGGTGCTTTTTTATTTGGTGGGCCGTGAAGGATTCGAACCTTCGACCAATTGATTAAGAGCGAGTTGCAAGTATTTATTCAGACCTTCGCCCTCTGCTGACCGTCCGCCGACAATGGTCAAGAATGGCTTTGGAAAGCCGTTCATCCCTTTTCAACAAGATTGATCAAGGTGGCACTGAGTGTCTCTGAGGGGAGCCATGCCGGAGCCATGAACCGTTTGGCGATGCTAATCTCGCCATACCCGCTTCGAGAGCCACCCCGCATGCCCAACTCGACTCATATAGATAAGGTCATAGTGGTGAAGCGCGAGACGGTCAAGGTCCCCTTGACTGCCACGCTGGTCAAAGGCCTCGATTTCAAACATTGGCCGGTGTCGCCCATGCAGTGGAACGGTCACCGCCTCGTGACCGAACCGACCCCACCGCACGTCAAGGATTGGACGATCCGCGACACGGTGACCCGTGGCCTGGGTGTGCGTGTCACCCCCAACGCGAAATCCTATTTCGTCCAGCGCAAGCGCAAGGGCTCGACTTCCGATCGCTGGGTGCTGACCGACCAACGCAGTCTGCAAGACGCGCGCGTTCAGGCCGCCAACTGGTATGCGCGCATGGCCGATGGGGGAAACCCCACGAAAGACATCAAAGACATCGCCCAGGCAGAAGCGGCCATCAAGGCTGCCAAGTCCTATACCTTCGCGCTGGCATTTGCCGACTACATCAAAGATGGCGAAGCCCGCGTGGCAGCCCTGACCTTGCGCCCCGCCTCACTCAAAGACCGAAAGGTGGTCGTGCGCTGGATGGCGGACAGCGACCTGTGGTCCACCCCGCTGGCTCTTGTGGACACACCCATCATCAAGACGACGTTCGAACCGTTGTTTGCTGCCGCTGAGCGGGCGCGACGTGCGAAGCGGTTGAAGGATGAGGATGAACCGAAGAAACGCAGCGGCCTGGCGTCGGACTTGGCGGCAGTCCACAAGGTGTTGACCTACTGCAAAGCCTGCTGGAACTGGTCGAAGGGAACCAAAGTTGCCGTCAATCCCTTCGCGGCCTGGGCCAAGAACACGAAGCTTCCCAAGGTCGGAAGGCGGCAAACCGTGCTGGCCACCGAGAGCAAAGACGGCACCGCGTGGCTGCAAGGGCTGGTGGCGCTCCGCGATGATGAAAACCCGATCATCGCGATGCTCGCCGACTATGTGTTGATTGCGACCCTCTGGGGCGGCCGACGCACGGAGCTGGCTGAAATCCGCTGGGTCGATGTCAACTACGGTGACATCTGGGCGTGCTTCGCGCCTGAAACCACGAAGGGCGATAAGGCTCACTATGTGCCGCTGACGCCTTGGGCGACTGAAATTCTGAAAGAACGCCACGAGAAGAACCGTGCCCAACGCTGGCCGGTGAAACGTGGCGATCGCGTGTTCCCCTACCCCACGACCAAGACCGGCAAGATCGAAGACTACCGCCCCATCATCCGCAAGCTGAAAGAACAGACCGGGCTGTGGATCCGTCTCCATGACTTGCGCCGCACGCTGGCCACGTCGGTGTTCGGGTTCGCCGGTGACTTGGGGACGGTGTCGTTTGCGCTGGGTCACACGTCGGACAAGGAAGTCACCGCAGACTACGTGCACCGCCAAGCCGCCCTCGCCGCCCTGCGCGTGCTGTATCACGGTCGAGAAAAGCACCTGCGCCAGCTGATCGGTTTGGATGCCGCACCAGCATCGGCAGCGTTCACTGACTTCCAGAAGTCGATGATCCAAACGATCCAGAACCTACTGAAACAAGCTGGGTTCGACAAGCTGCCGCCGACCGATCTGGCGGAATTGCTGCAAGCTCAATAGTCCTTATCGTCTGCGCGCTCGTGCCGTTGAAGGTCTGCCACAGCCAGATCCCCCTACTGTTCCCAAACGACAACCACGCCTGGATAGATCGCCTCAATCTGCTCCTTCGAGATCAGTTTTGGCCCCGTATGAATAAACACCTCAACGATCTTTTCCAAGCGTTCGGCATGTTTAGCCAACTCAAGAAACTGTGCCGCCACGCCGCCGCGCGCATTCATAGGCATATTCGGCGAGAAACTCGGCACATTCGTCCGGGACGGTTTGGCCGTTTGACAGAACGACGGAACGTAATCGCCGCGGCCGGCAAATTGAATGGCTGTCTGGTAGAACCGTCCTGATGCAGTCACGAAGGTAAATTCTTGAGCATCCCCAACTTTAATCTCGTCCATGGGTCTTCCTTATTTTTAGGTAAATCGACTTGTGTGAAGTGAGGCTATCACGCCTCGACCTGGCTTCAAGCCACTCTTGCGTCAGCGCATAGTTGAGCTCGTAAACCAGATGAAATCCCATGTCCATGCCACCCCCTGGATCACCACACCACCACGGACACCTCAGCACAACACGTGGCAGTGGGCCTTCACTCGTCACGCGCCGCTCTTGCTTCCCTGATAAAGCTAGTTGTGCCATCAACAATGCTCGTTTCGCCTGCCTGGGCATCGTTCTCGCGCGTGATGTCGGAGGAAGGCACGATCCCGTCGATGATAAGGTTGATGAAACCGCTGGATTGCAGGGCGTCGTGGTAAGGCGTTCGTTCACGATAACCCAGGTGCACGCAGAACAAATCCATCGCCGCTCCGGCGACCAAGTCCGCCACCTGCAACGACGGATGATCCTTGGAGTCGGCAAAGGTGAGCTCCGAGATGCGTAGAGGAAGTTCGAATTTCCGATCGCCATAGCCAATCGTTCGTGATGACTGTGGCGTCATCAAGAGCCGAAGGTGCGGCTCACTCGTCTTCAACGGCTTCGATTGATCGTGGATCGCGTGGAACTGTCCATCGCTCTGCTTCATCCAGTAGTTGACGAGCGAAGCGAACAGGTTCGGCATGGGATCGAATGCCGCTGTCCCGATGAAGGGATCGAGGTAGCGGTGAAGGTTATCGGGTGCTTTGGCAAGACCCAGAATTGCCTGTGAGATCTCCCCATGCGTCACCGCATATTGAAGCGCGCTACACAGAACAAATGCCAAAGCCTCATAGGTCTCATCCGTAGGGCGACGGATCGCGGCAAGAAATGCCTTCAACACATTGTCCCAGCGACCGTCGGGCAGCATGAAGGGCCCGGCAAGATGAAGCATGTTGGCATAGGCAATTTGCGCATCGCCATCGTAAAGATCCACACCGTCTTCGTGAGCCGCCGGTTCGATCAACTTGTCCACCAAGTGAGCGACCACAACGAACCGCTTATCGGCCACCATCACCTTGGTCGTAGCAGGCGTGAAACAGCTCGATGAGAAAAACCCCAGCAGCGCATCCTGACCCCGGACCGTTCCCCGCAGGACGCTGTATTTCGCTTCGTCTTGCCCCTGACGCAGCAACGGTGAAATGAGCTCTTTGCATTCGTATGCATCCAGTGACGTGGATGCCAGCGACGCCACCGGCTGAGCGTTGTTGAACAAATCGGTGCCGGTGTTACCAGCTTCATCAAAATAGAGCTTCATAGCCATCCTAAGCATGTTCTTAAAGAAAGGTCATCGAGCTTTCGATGTTGGTGTTACGACTACGAAAAGTCACACTGACGCGGCTCTTTGGGGTCGGCGAATGCGGGCATGCAGCGCCCACGCACATAGACCATGAAACGGAAGCAACTCGCACCGGCTCACACCACTCGCTGGTCAGAATTGGCCTCCGTTCATGCTTGACCTGCTTACGTCGGGAATTTCTTGCTCAACGCCGCCAACAAATAGGCAGCTTCTTGCTTTTGCTCTGACGACGCATTGGGATGGACTTGAATGCCTTCCAGAATGGTCCCCGCTTCGGCCGGACCCATCGGCGACAAGTTGATATGAACCTGTTGCTGAAACCCTTGTCCGTGCAGGGTCTCAACAGCGACCCGCGCCCGATTTAATTCTGCTGCGATCTCTTGATTGTTCATCGTTCAATCCCCTGTCTGCTCATTGGGAACACTCTGCTGCGGTGCCTGCACGACTTGCTGGGCTTCTTTCAGCTTACCGCAGCAGCGAGAAGCTGCTGCGTAGTTCTGGCAGGGAGGCCCGGCCACTACTCCCTCGGAGTACCGACCTCCACCCACTCTTTGCGCAACACAAACAGCCTCACACCACCGGCCACCGCGATCAACTTGAATACGAGCGCACAAGCCAACGCGGCATAGACATGTGGCGCCCCGGGATTGTTGAGAGCGATGTCCGCAAGAGGTGTCGCCCAGTGGCCCCAGAAGAGCCCATTGGCCGACACCAACACCATTTCATAAGCAATGGCCCAGCGGACGTAGGGACGGAACCAAGCCCGGAAGCGGTAAAACAGGGTTTGAAGGTAAAACAGATAAAGCATGAGTGAGCTCCATTGGTTTTTGTGCCCTTAGCGTAGCGTCACGAATTTGGAACCAAGTTTGCCGACATGGAGATAAAACGGGGTTGTTTGAACAAAAACACCTTCGCCGACTATTTTCGTTATCAGGGCGACACGATGTGATCGGCTCTTAGCGCCGCCACCTATTGAACCGTAGGCGCTTGACGCTCTCCACCTACAGCCACTCCTGCGTAAGCGCATCGCTGTTGCCATACAAGGCATACGCCAGCTCGTAAACCAGATGAAACCCCATGTCCATGCCGCACCCTTGGATCACCACCCCATCGCCCTTGCCGCGACGTAAGCCGAGCACCTGGCAGACGTGATGGTTCGGGTGGATCGGACGCTCTGACCCGGGCTGCCATACCACCACAGAAAGTTCTCGACTCATCCCCGATCGGGACACGGCACGCAGGATGGTGAACACCCTGGTGCCCTTCGGCAGCCACTGGCGGAGTTGTTCAAGGGAATGTGTCTGATCGTCGGTCCGCGTGCGAGCCATGGCTCTGCTTCCTCTTCGTGGTTGCTGGCCTTTCAACGAAAGGCAGCAGGCGTTCGCCTGCGGCCGATGGCAGCCGCCGTGGCCCGAAGAGAGGCGCGGTCAAGGAGGGTTCGCGCAGCGGACAGGGAGGAGCTGGTGCGGCCCGCAGCCGAAGGCGAGGACCCGGGCTCCGACCGGCCCTTGACCGGAGAAGCCGACCGTAGGGCCGCTCTTGATCTGGTTAATCACCCTTCTGCATCGAGTAGCTGTCGGCTATCCGACTTGCGACGCTCTGACACATCCAACGTGGTTGTTGTAGTCTTCCTGAGCCAACTTCATCGGGGCATGGAATGTTCGGGGGGAACATAGACATGGGCAGTCGTCAGGGAAAGATTTTGTTTAGTGTGGGCTGCATCGCGGCCCTCCTGTTTGCCGGCGCGTTACGCGCGCAACAAGGCACCGTCACTTACGTTTACACGGATCCACAGGGCACGCCTCTCGCTGAGGCTGACGTGCATGGCAACATCACTGCCACGTTTGACTATGCACCGTATGGCAGCATCGCATTAGGAACAGCGCCGAATGGCCCTGGGTATACGGGGCATGTGAACGACCCAGACACAGGATTGGTCTATATGCAGGCTCGATACTACGACCCTGCTGTGGGGCGGTTTCTCAGTATTGATCCTGTATCGCCAAGCGCGGCCAATACGTTCAATTTCAACCGATACGACTATGGGAACAACAATCCCATCCTCAACATCGACCCGACTGGAAAAATCATCCAGATTGTTGGTGATCCGACTTTTACGGGTCAGATGCAAAACGACATCAAAACAATTCAGGCGGGAAAGGGTGGGAATGTCTTGATTGAAAAACTTCAAAACACGCCAAACATCATCAATATTATCCAAGTAAAACCTGGAGCAGGTAACCAAACGCAGGCAGACCCTTCGGGGCTATCGGCGAATGGAGGAAAGGGAACGGGCTCCGATGTCCGAATTGACACCACTCAGACAACGGGAGGCAAGGATGCCACCGGCAGCACCTCGCGGCCTGAGTTTGTGGGAGTTGCTCACGAATTGGGCCATGCACGTGCCATTGACCAAGGGGTCCAAAGCTACGACAAAGGGGATGGAAAACCTGGGACTACCCCGCCCAGCGAGGTGCATTCGATGGCAAACGAGAACATGGTTCGGCAGGAACACGATGTTCCCATTCGGCCTAGCTACTACGATTCGAAGCCGCCACCGCCACCAGCAAGCAACGGACAGTAAATGTCACACATGGCCACCCATCACGACATCAAGACCACTCGCGGTGCGCTCCTGTTTTCCCTTGCACTCCTGGCCTTCAGCGCCTCGGCACAGGGTCCAACAAATTGGAGGCCCTCCGAAAAACTTATTGGCTCCGTTGAGGCAAGCCTGACGATGCCCGCGAACACCTCATTGCGTTCGTATAGGCGTTATTACTACGGACAAGTGACGCATGGACATCGTTTGTTGATGGGAACCTATGTTCTTAGCCCCAACCACGCGGGGGTCCAGATTGTAAGCCCAGCACAGAGCCCCAAGATCTTCGATGGCGGCTGTTCGATCATCAACATGAAATACGACGTTGAACGGAAAAAAGTGGTGTCCATCTTTTGTAATGGGGCAGCTTAAACGGGGCAACGGCTCGCGGTCAGATTGAGGCTGGCGATCAGTTGTTAGCACTCACCAAGGAGAGATCATGACCCTTGAAGAACCAGATTTCGAGAAATACAAAAAGCACTTCGAAGAGCTAGCCAAGACTGTCTTAGTCAAGGATGGCCATATCGTCATAAACGTGCACAACGAATACAACATCGCCCTATCAAGTTGTAACACACACGAAAAAATTCTAGGTTGGGTTTTTCACCTCACCGAGAAAACATGGATCTCACGAGACGTTCTTCGTCGTTTCATCCTAGTTGCATGCCACGAAAACGGCCTTAAGGTTCCACATTCGTAAAGGTGCGCGCCGACTACTCATTCAAGGCAGACGCCTACACCACCACACCGGTCGAGCAAGCACACGAATGTCAGCGTATTCCGACAGACACACTCAGCCGGACACACGATCATAGGGTCGTTGGCAAGTCCTGGCGGTCGCGGCGGCCCCGCCGCACCATGACCGCTGATGCACCGACCAAGCCGCCGCAAGGCGGCTTGTTTATTTATACCTTCCCCTTGCGGGAAGTAGCCTTGCGTCCACCCAGGGCTTTCTCGATTTCCGTGGCCCAGCCGATCAGATCCGTGCCGCACGCATGGCACCAGTCGCGGATTTGCAACGGATCCAGCCGCGAGCCGCGTTCGGCGGCACTCACGTAGGTCTGCGACCGACCGAGCCGCAATGCAAACTCCGTTTGGTTCAAGCCCGTGCGCTCGCGCAGTGCGCGAAGAACGCCCAACACGATCTGATTTTCTGGCCGATACAGTGATTTCGCCGGCTGGGCTGTCGTCTTCTTCGATGTGGCCATGACCTGCTCCGGAACTGGACAGGCCATAAAGCTATACCGGTCAAAGCGTTACGCCTGTAGCGACTACTTGCTTAGTCGCTGTTCAACTAGACAGTCAAAATGGACGCTACTCTGGCCACGCCAGGGATCGGGCGGGTGGCCCTGGATGTATTCCGTCATCCGCTTGCACAAAACAGGGGAAACCATCCATGAAGATCTCATTTCGGCTCGCGGCATCCGCTCTGGCCGCTCTGCTCCTTGCCGCCTGCGCCACCACCACCGGCCGCCCGTTCGACCCCACGGCAGTCAGCGGTTTCCACATCGGCACAACCACCGAAGCCGATGTCCAAGCCAAGCTCGGATCACCAGACACCGTGTCTAACCAGGACGGCGCGACCACCTGGGTTTACTCCTTCACATCCACGCAATCCAACGCCATGAGCTACGTGCCGCTCGCTTCGATGATCGGTGGCAAAAGCACCATGGCCAGCCAGATCCTTGAACTGACCTTCGATGCATCGGGCCGCTTGTCTCACGTCCACAACCAAGCAACGAAGCAGTAAGGAGACGCGCCATGAACCATCCGATCGTGCGGTTACTGATCGCCGTGGTGGCCGGCTACATCCTGCGCCCGGTCCTCGCCATGCTTCTGCCTTTTCACGTCGGGTTATCACCCGTCTTGTGGTTTCTAGTTTGGATCCTGACCGCGTCTGGTGTCTGGTTCTTGTGGCCAACCCTCTTCAAAGCGCTGAGGAAGGGAACGACGGCCACCGCCTTGCCGGTACCGTCCGGGCAAGAACCATTCACCGCCACACATCGGTGCAAAAATCTGGCGATTGACGCGAACTCGGGCCGGGTCTGGGCCAAGGACGATCGCGGAAAAGTCTGGGTGCTGAGCAAGGACGAGATCCGCAGCTGGAACCACCGCTGGACCGATCTGACGCGGCACTACCGGGGCGTGGCCACCGGCGTGGTGTCGTGCAAAAACTGCATCGATCTGAACACCAGCAGCCTGGATCATCCCACCATCCGTGTCCGGTTCAACGAGTGGAGCGATAACTGGGGCTTTGGCGCCGCGAAGAGAAACCATGCACAGGCGGTGGAGTGGCACGCCCGCCTCGAAACCTTCATCCATTCGTGATCCAGGAGCTCCCATGACTTCACACAAAGCATGCTTCGTGTTGACCTTGGCGGTGACTGCTGCGCTGGCGGTCGCCGGATGCAGCAAGTCAGTGGCACAGATCAGCGGCAACTACAGAAGTGACAACCGCAGTTTTGAGATGCACGTGCAAACGTCCTCTGCGATGTCCATGGACGTCGGCAACACCGAGCGGCAAGTGACCTACACACAGAACGGCACCAACCTCAAAATCACTTCGGCAGATCGTCGCTCGCCACAGTTCACCATGACCGCTGAGGTCATCGACGATGGCAACGCGATCCAGTGGGATGACTTGAAAACGGACAACGGGAAAGTGTCCTCGTGGGATCACAAGCGACTGAGCAAGGTGCTCAGCAACTGATTGATCGAACGGGTGACCTCAACGGGCCCTCAGAGGTAGGGGAGGCGACCTCAATTAACGCCCCCAAGCCGCCCGAATGGGCGGCTTTTTCATTCATCCGATCCAGTAAATGTTCCGGCAAAACGGGACTGAATTTCTCACAAACAAACCGCGCGTCAATATCGCGAATGACGATGTGCGTCACACATTTTGCTGGGGCTTTAGGGCGATCTGACCGAGGAACCTCATCAGATTGTCGATTCGCCGAGCCGTAATTTCCGGCGTTTGACAGGGCCCAGTTTTCAACTACAAAACGGCCCCTTTCCAAGAGTTGCAAACCTTCGCTATGAAACAGTTTGATGCCGTTCGCCTGATCTTGACCACCTCTCTCACGGACCGCCAAATCGGTGCCTCGGCCGGTATCTCCAAGACCACCGTGGGACGGTACCGGAACATCGCCAAGACCAAGCGGTTGTCGTGGGAGACCGTCTCGACACTCGACCCCGAAGGCCTCCACCAACTCTTCAACCGTCCGGCGAACGGTGGCAAATCCAAGCGCGCGCCAGACCTCGCCCTCTTGCATGAACAGCTCCAACCCAAAGGCATGACCTTGCAGCTGCTGTGGGAGGACTACCGCCGCGAGGATCCCCACAACACGCTCTCTTACTCCCATCTTGCTGCACGGTTGAACCGCTACCGCGCGACGCTGCCGAGCGTGATGCGGCAACACCACAAACCCGGCGAACGGTTGTTTGTGGATTACTCCGGTTTGCGGCCGCACTACATAGATCCCAAGACCCGCGAAAAAGTGCACGTCGAACTCTTCGTCGGTGTGCTGGGCGCGAGCTCGTTGATGTTTGCCACATGCACGCCATCCCAGAAGGTGCCGGACTTCATCCGCGCGCATGTCGCCATGCTCGATTACTTTGGCGGTGTGCCCGAAGTCATCGTTCCGGACAACCTGAAATCAGCCGTGGTGACGGCTGGTCGCACACCGACCATCCAGCGCACCTATGCGGACCTTGCCCGGCACTATGGTATGGCCGTGTTGCCTGCCCGCCCCTATCGGCCCCGCGACAAAGGCTCGGTGGAAGCCGGCGTGAAGTTTGCACAACAGCGCATCCTGTCCCGCCTGCGCCACCAGCACTTCTATTCGCTGGAAGAGTTGAACGCCGAAATCGCCAAGCTCCTGGATGAAGCCAACGATCGCCCCATGGTCAAGGATGGCGTAAGTCGCCGTGCACGCTTTGAAACGCTGGAACGTGCCGCACTCAAACCGCTCCCTCTGCATCCGTATGTGTATGCAGAATGGGTCACGATCCCGACGGTGCCAAGGGATTACCACGTGGCCGTCGTTGGGCATTTTTATTCTGTGCCGCATGGCCTCATTGGCAAGCGTCTCGATGCGCGCGTGACCGAGAAGCATGTGGACATCATGCATGGGCGGCAGTGCGTGGCCCACCATGTGCGCAGCGCCGTGATGGGTGGCCACACCACCTTGGCCTCCCATCAACCGGAAGCGCACCGGGCCCAGGGGGAGCGGTCGCCGGAAGGCATGTTGGCATGGGCCAAAGAAGCCGGCCCACACGTTCTTCGTTTCGCCAAACATCAACTGGATCGACCGCAGCCCTTCCTGGGATTGCCTGCGTGCGACACGTTGCGCTCGTTGGCGCGCACCCACGGCACCGCTGCACTCGATGAAGCCGCGCGCCGATCGCTGGATCTGCGCTCACCCAAGATCACCACCCTGAAACGCCTGCTCGACAACACCGCGTCAGCGGCCAAGAAACAACCGGCGACACCTCGAAACTCCAACGCACGCGGCGCCCGTTATCACGCGGAGGTAGTGCAATGCTGACCGAGACCGTGGAAGCGTTGCAGACTTTGAAGTTGGGGCCGATGGCCGAGCGCTTGAAGCAGTGGGTGGACGATCCGGCCAATCGAGGGAAGCCACACACCGAATGTGTGTTGGCTTTGGCGCTCGCTCAGGCGCAGGCATCGGCAGCCAAACGCACGCGGTGTTTCCTGGTGCGAGCCGACCTGCCACCGAACATCGCCATGGGCGACGTCTGGGTGAGCTCAGCTCGCGGCCTGTCAGCCCAGGTGTTGGGCAACCTGGCGACGTGCGATTGGATCCGCCTCGGACAAACCGTGATCCTCACCGGCGCGACCCGCACAGGCAAAACGTATCTTGCAGCGGCCCTGGCACGTGAGGCCACGTTCGCCCGATTGTCGGTGGAGTATTGGCGCGTGCCGGAGTTACTCGCTGCGTGTGCCATCGAAAAAAGCGCCGGCACGCTGGCGGCGTTTCTCAAACGGTTGGGCCGGATCAAACTCCTGGTGTTGGATGACTTCGCCACCGAGCGAGCCACCACCGAGGAGAGCCATTGGCTGCGTCAACTGCTGGATGGGCGCGAGCGTCATGGCAAAGCGGTGATGGTCGCCTCCCCCAATGCCGTCGAAGATTGGGATGGCTATTTTGAAGATGCCACCGCGGCTGATGCCATCTTTGGCCGGCTGCTTGAACAAGCCAAACCGATCGTCTTGAAGCGCGTGGCCGGCCCCAAGACCCCTCGCCGCGGCTGAGCCGCTGGCTGGTTGTCCCATGATGCGGTGGGCCACGTCAGCGTCCGTGTGTCCATTTCATTGAGTCTGACCCAGTTGGCCGCCAGGTCTGGTTCCTTCTGGCCAAACCGAGCCCGCGACATGCGGGCCTGAAAGCCCGCGATTTCCCGTGAGAAACGGGGGATGGCGAGGCTGGCCAGCGCACCATTCTGGTGGCCAGACAGTTCCAGACTGGCGGCCAGTGCGACCAGCGTAACCATCTATAAGGGAAGAAAGATCAAAAAAACCTTCCTCGAAGAAACCCCTGTTTTCAAGCGGTTTGCGTGCAAGTGGCCAGGTTGTTTCAGACTGAGTGGCCAGATGCACCAGAATATCCACCTGGATATTCTGGTCGGGGTGGGACACGAGTCTGGAACACCCTGGCCGCCATAATGGCACAGGCTGGCCAGTTACGGCGGTTTGACTTGTGCATGCCATTGGATTTGATGCCCACGACGACAGGGTGACCGTCACGCCTCCATCGCAGCTTTGAACCTTGCAGCGTTTTCCGGATACATCATCCGAAATCGACTGAACATGTGGCCATCTGAATAGTGACGCCCGCGCCACTGAGTGGGGTTCCAACCGGCCTCCACCAGATCTGCGAATACAAACACGAACTCCAACGCATCCGTGAAGAGGAATATGAAGGGCTCGGCACGCTCGTATTCGAACGAGTCCGATGGTCCGTGCACGAAATGGTTGCGGCACTTCACCGCCTGTTTGAGCACGTAATCGATGTCCGGAAACATGTTTGGGATGTCTTTGCTGGCTGTCGTCCAGCGATGTAGCACCTTGCTTGTCAGAGATGGTTTCCCCAATCGCCCAATGTCGCCAAGCGCACGGTCCCTTTCTGGCGATTTTGGAAAACCTCTATCTTTAAGAAGCTTCAAAGCGTCGTCCTTAAACTTGACCATCTCCGCTGGCAGAGGAGTGACCGATGGACAAGCCTCCGACGGAAGCAGGTCAAACACGTTTGCAGCCGCCACCAGCCGGTCGGGGTCATACCGGTTGGTCTTTCGTAGACACGTCAGCAATCTAGTCCGTGGAATTCGCATTTTGTCATCACGGCCGATCCAGTTTCGAAACACTTCGACGAACTCGTCAGGGTGCGCAATGGGATCAAACGGCCGATCAAAAGAATCTGGCGCATGAAGATCACCACGCGGCCCTTTCGGGCCATAGGTCCAATGCACCTGCAGAGGACTAAATTGAGTAGTGTCAGACGTCGTCCTTATGCGGACGTCAATGATTTTTTGTGGACGACCGGCGGCTAATGACAAGAAGCGTCTTACGACGCCGATGCGATCGAGGGCATCTGAAAGACTGATTGGCTCGCTTGGTTTGATCTGGAAGCGTCTGTCGCTTTTGACTTGAATACCATCTACACCGCCCACCCGCGTGCGCCGTTCATAACTGACGACCAAGTTTCCAATGGCGCTATCCATGTCCAACGCGGGATCTTTTCCAGTGTAGTAGTGGACTTCAGGCCCCTCGCCCACTTCGATCGGCCGATGCTTGCGATTCTCCGCCAGCACCACATCCATGATCGCCGCAGCATTGACCACCAAGCCGAATGCGTCATGATCGTGAAACAGTGTCTTCAAGTCGCTAGTTGTGAAAGACACGCTGGTGACCGTCGCGGCATCCGGATCCAGATGCACCGCGCCAACTACAACCAAGTGCGGGAACAGTTTCGTGTAATGGCTGGTCAAGCGCCCTTGCGAGGTGCTTCCTTCCCCCAAATGGAGGCAGTCCACGCACGTGATGTGATGCCCATCTACGCTCATTCCGTGGATGTGTTGCCTTCCATAGCCGAGACCGATTTTTGAGGCATCTTTCAACGTAAGCGTAGTGTCTTGTCCCTCAATCAGCACCTCACCGAAGACAGTCCTGCCATCAGGCAAGGAAAACGAACCATGGTGCGACGACTGCTTGCGATTTGTCTTGGCCATTTGAACCTATCCTTCACTCGCTTGGATCTTCATCCTTCATCCTGAAAGGCGCCCAATCCTTCGATCTGGGGCCCAGTGTCTACGGCTGCATTTTAGCCGGCGCAATCTCAATCCCTGAGATTGCTCTGACTTACGATGTCGGATGACTTGTCCAACACAGACGCCCTGCCACACCATACGTGGGCGGACGATTTAGGGGGTTCCATGTCAAATGTCGATAAAATGTGCGTGCGGCTGCTGGCGATCTGTTTTCTGCCGATGATCATTGCTGTTCCGATAGCGATGGGTATTTCGGCGTTCTACAACGCCTTCGCCCAAATAGCTGCCCCCACGCCATCCCTCGATCTTCCTTGGTTGATCACCCTTGTCGCCACTGCGACATGCCTGGTCCTCTTTGCCATTCAGGCCACCCGGATCTGGCGGTGGAAAGAGGGCAAGAGCCTCAGCTGCCCGGCATGTGGATGCTTGTTGGGCAGTGTCCGAGAAGGGCGTTGGGGACCTTACCGGAAATGTCTGGGCTGCCGGACCAATCACTCGGAACGGTGATCGAAGCCATGAGCGGAGGCGAGGCTAGGAAACACCACTGGGTGCCGCAGTGCTACCTCAAAGGCTTCACAACGGATCGAAACAAGAACTCCCAGCTCTATGTGGTCGATGGAAGAACAAGGAAATCATTTCGGGCACCGCCTTCCAAAGTTGCTGCCGAACGCGACTTCAACCGCATTGAGGTTGATGGACATCACCCCAACTCAATTGAATCTGCGTTCTCCGGATTTGAGACGCGCGTTAGTGACGCCCTAGACCGAATTGAAGCCACCGGTAACATCTCCAATGAAGATGACCGCGTGTTGGTCTTAAATCTCATTGCGATGCTGGCGGTCAGAAATCCCCGCATGCGGGAAACAATGCGAGGTGCAAAAGAACGTCAGGCGGAAATCATCATGGACCTTCTCCTTTCATCCAGGGAACGATGGTCTGCCACGGTTAAAAAGGCCACGGCCGATGGCTATGTGGAAATAGACAGCGACAAGGATAGCTATGAGGAGATGCGTGATTTCGTCGCCAAAGGCGACTACGAAATAGGAGTTCCAACAACCGAGCACGTCATCACCGAGCTAGAACTGTTTGACGAAATATTGCCTTACTTGATCGCTCGAAAATGGACTGTCTTTGTCGCAAGCACCAATTCGGGCGGGTTTATCACGTGTGATCATCCTGTCGTTTTGAAGTGGGATGGCACGCAGGAACGCGAGCCGCGTTCACCTCCTGGCTTTGCGCTGCGTGGGACCGAAGTGGTGTTTCCACTTTCTCGCAGGCTCGCCTTGTCGGGGGTGTTTGATGGAGACGAACAGGCCTGCGTGGTTCCCGCCGAGATGGTCGTCGCAATCAACGGAATGGTCATCGTCAATGCAGGGCGGCAGATTTACGCCTCCGACGAGGAGTTTGGATATTTTCTAAATCGTCAACAGGGAACACGCATAGGCGGCAACCTTGTCGCCGACTTGATCTCTCTGGCATCCCCAGACTCTGAGCCAGAAACGCCGTTTCCAGCGTCATGAGCGCACTGAACTGATCGCTTTGGTGGGAACTGCACCTTGGTCTGAAAGATGGATCTGGAGTCTCACATCAGCCCTCGGGCCGCCATGCTCACGCTTTTCTCTGCGCTGACGATGATGTGGTCGAGCACTCGCACTACGAGATGTGCGTCAATGAGAATATGACAGACTGAGCCCTCGGCTTTCAGACTGAGGCTACGTGGCCTTTAACGGCAACCTGGTAAAGCCAGTCGAGCACCAAGACCCAAAGGGAACCACAACGTGCAAACGTCTCCGGAAGAATTCGTCGCGACTTCCTCATCAACGGATTTCGCCGACATTGCAGATCACTACGAAAGGTTCGTGGTATTTCCTGCATCAACCAATGATCGTCAAGTGCGAACCAGCATAAGGTGCTCACCGAGCATAGTGGTTTTGGGGGCAAACGGCTCGGGGAAAACGAGGCTTGGAGTATGGTTCGAAACCGTCAGCCCCTATCACGAGCTTGTGCATCGCATACCCGCTCAACGCTCGCTAAGCTTTCCAAAAATCGCAAGCCCCATCGGTCTAAGAGATGCACATGACCGCTTTCAATGGGCAGAGCGTCCACCCAACTGGGATGTGCCCACTTGGGAACGGAACAGGCAATCTCAAAAGCTAACCAGCCGATACGGGAACGTTAGCCCTGACACCATTGCATACGCCCCACTCTCCGACTACGACAAGCTTCTTGTTCTCCTTTTTTCCGAAAATTACGGGCAGCTCATTGAATTCAATAAGCGCTATAAGAGCACCGACCACCGCATCGACGCGCCAGAAACTATCCTAGATAGGGTCAAGCGCGTCTGGGAGTCTGTCCTGCCGCACAGGACACTTGATTTTGAAAGCAGTGAAGTCGTTGTCCGGCAGGCACTGACGGACGCGAAGCCATATTCGGCTGCGGCAATGAGTGACGGCGAACGAGCAGTGTTCTACTTGGTGGGACAATGCCTCTGTGCTTCGCCCAACACCATCATTGTCATTGATGAGCCCGAACTTCATTTACATCGCGCGATACAGCAGAAACTATGGGACACCATAGAAGCAGAGCGACATGACTGCCAGTTCATCTACATCACTCATGACTTAGCGTTTGCCGAAGGTCGTGCTGATGCGACGAAAATTTGGTTGCGTAGCTCGGATGGCAGCAACTTCGACTGGTTCGAACTCCCCCAATCGGAAAGTATCCCGCAGGAAACTTACCTGGAAATTCTAGGTAGTCGCCGTCCCGTTGCATTTGTGGAGGGAAACTATCAGTCCATTGACTACGATGTCTGCCGTGCAGCCTTCCCAGGGCTTTACATTCGACCGGTTGGAGGATGCGCCACTGTCCTCGCTGCGACTAAGGCTTTTCGTGAAACACACGACCTTCATCACATTGACTGCGTTGGCATAGTTGATCGAGACCATCTTTCCGACGGGCAAATCAATGGATACCAGAACTCCAATGTATATGCCCTCAAGGTTTCTGAGATTGAAAACCTTTTTCTCGTCCCAGCCGTTCTGAATGTTCTTGCTAAGCAACTCGACGCCCCAGCGAATGCTGTTGAGCTAACAGTGGAGATGGTTTTTAGCGAGTTCTCCCGAATGAAACAGCAACACGCCTTGGAACTAACTAGACGTGACATTACCTTGGCCCTCGGACGCTTCGATGGATCGGGGAACATCGAACAGATCTCCACATGGTTAAATACGTTGGGTGCCTCCATTGATGTTCCGACGATCTTTCAGGGCCATCTTCGAGAAGCAGAGCGCCTAATTGAGCATCGCGACTACATAGGTATCCTTCGCGTGTTCAATCACAAAGGTATGGTTGGTCGCACAACCGGATACTTCGGGCTAACGATCCCTTCATACATCGAGCGCGCTCGAAGACGCTTGCGCAGAAATGACGAAGAGGTGATTGCAGCTTTGAGACCCCATTTGCCAGACGTGCTCATGTAGAAAACCGTCCGATTTCATTGTGGGCCAGTGTCGATCATCCTTAACCTAAGGCGCTCCAACCACTCGACGCCCCACAGGCCGTAACCGCGCCACGGCCTCGCTGGGCTCCGAACCTTGTGGCACCCCATCCATCGTTGTCCCCATATCCGGCAAGTGAGCCCTGAGCCATTCGAGCTCGACCCCACTTGTCACGGACAGCAGCGGCTCGACCGAACCCTGATCGAGTGCGACCATCGTCCCTAACGCCGCCCTCAATCGCTGGCGCGTATCAGCCTGCTGCACCCTCAACTGGGCTTCGTCATCGGCGAAATTATCCAAATACACCTGATGCGAGCGCAGGGTGGCTTTCATGGTTTGAACACGGCGTTGGCAGGCCTCGAACGTTCCAATCAACGATTGCCATGCTTTTGGCTTGATGCCGTCAGCGCCAAACGCGCGGGCTGTGACGACTTGCCACCGGTGGTTCGCCTCCCACTGTTCAAGCTTTTCTTTCGCCGACGCGCGTTGAGCCCTACACCCATCGAGCTGGTAATCCGTGTCAAGTTTCGCCGCCATGCGTCGGCCCAGGTCTTCCGCGTGCTTACGGAACCTGTGCGCCAAGTCATTCAATGCGGCCAGCACCCGTTCGACCACGGCCGCAATTTTCAAAACACGAATGAACAACCGCCGTTCTTCAGGCGTCGTCGGCGCCGGTGCAGCCGCGTGAAACCGCGCCACCAAGGATCCAGCCAGTGCGGTCATGGGTGGCTTCGGCAGCGGGCTCGGCGCTGTCGGCGGGCCGTCCGCCTGCTCATCCCGAGATGATTCCGCTTGGCGGCCCGGAGTAACCAACGGCTTGCTTGCTTCATTCGGCCGAACGAGCTTTCCCATTTCCCGGGCAAGATCGGCGACCGCCTGTTGATGTTGCGCATCCATCGCGGCGCCATTGGCAACTTTGTGGATCTCGGAAGGAACAACGATGTCCCGAACCGCGTTTCCCTTTCGCGTGAAAAAACCTTTGCGCTCCATCGCAACGACTGCTTGTCCCAGCGTCGGCTGAGGCACGAAGGGCAGACCTTGCCGGGCGTAACTGAGGTGGGTGTAGTCCGCAGGCAACTCATTCGCGGCAGTGAACTCGTTGGCCAACTCAGCCCACCGAGCATTCAACCGCTCGACAAAATCCGACGACGAACGCCGCCCCGTTAGAAAGGCAAACTTGGTGTGTAACCCCCAATCGGATTTGGACGTGCCATCGCCCTCTGCTTGTTCCAGTTGTTCGAGCCGACGGGTCGGAATGTAAATGTGTGCGTGGTAGCCCTGCTTTTCTTTCGGCTTCACCGCTCCCAGGGCATCCACATCCGCATCTCGGTGGAGTCCGAGTGACACGGCCGTGTGCAGCTGATCAACAATGAACTGAGCCATCTGCGTTGCCATGTCGGTGGCTTGCTCATCTGAGAGACCAAAGGGCACCGGGATCCGATAGTCCCTGGCCACCTGAGAATCTTTTCTCAACTCGGCCGCCTCGGCCCGGTTCCATAACTGTCCGGGATCAGTGGCCCAATCCGGCGCCCCTTCGGGAGCAAGGGTTAGGGCAGCAACGATCTCCTCGCCCAACTTGCGTCTGCGGAAGTCATGCCAGGTCTTCGTGCGTTCGTCGTAAAGGCGGAGGCCAAGCCTGTAAGCCGCGCCTGCGACGGCGGAATGTCCCTGCGAGCGACCGTGGGTTTGAAGGTGGGGGCGAGCATGTCGCATAGATCATCCTTGAATGCGTGTGGTCATCCATGACCCAAAACACTGATGGCTGGCCGACCGGACACGTGAGTGTCTGCTCGCCCCAGCACCATCAAACCAGACCATCGGCGGATGTCAAGTCTCCTTGACACAAGGGATACTGGTTTGTGGCGTCGGTCAGCTGACCACGGCGGTGGCGCCTCTGGCTTTGGCTGGACGGTTAGTGTTGGCGGGTGCTGTGAGCGGCCTGTTGGAACAACAGTGAAGACGCGCTCTGGGCTATCGACTGTTTGAAAACGCGGTTGCGCCGCGGTCTAGTACGGAATGGGTGACCAATAGTTCGCACACAGCTGGACCCCAGGCGGACCTCAGCCTAGGGCAAAACTAGGGTTGTCGAAGGCCCAGCAGGAGAGCAGGAGGAGAGAATGGAGCTACAATGCTTAATATCTAAAGTCTAAACAATTGATTTAAGAAGAAAAAACATCTAATAAACGTGAACCATCGATGCGTCTCCCGATGATTGACAAGACCCAATTCCACGCGTAGTATTAATTCCAACAACGCCTGCACACTTTCAGTTAAGCCTTCAAAAGCCGAGTACTGAAAGGAGTCGCAGGCTTTCTTTTTTGGTTCGGTGCAACGGGGACGCGCGTGGCACGCAAGCTAGGGAAGCGTATTCGCGCGTCGGTTCGACGCCTCGTCAAACGGCATCTACCAAGCCTGCATATCCGACGCGAAGGGCTAGTTCCTTACACCAAGCCCTATTTGACGCCTGCCGACCTCATAACCAAGCTTCAGGCTTCCGGCCTGACGGTTCATTCTGTTCCGCATGCCCAAAACGTGCTGAGCATCGTCAACTACTATCGCTTCAAGGTCTACCTTCGCCCATTTCTTACACCGCCTGACTTCAAACAGTTTCAGGGTGGTGCAACATTCGTCGGCGCTTGCGAACTTCAAGATTTTGACCGGGATCTGCGGTCACTGGTTATGGCCCTGACTGGCATCATCGAGGTCACCCTTCGCCATAGCCTCGACGCCCACGTAGGTGCCTTTCTCAAAGATCCGTTCTGGTATTTGAACGAGCGCATCTATGCCCAAACGCCAACCGAAACCATCAAGAAGATCGTGCGTTCGGTCAATCTTTCTAACGAAGAGTTCAGCCAACATTTTCGCAGGAAATATCACAGTCCTGCCCGTGGGAAGCATTACCTTCTGCCTCCATTTTGGATGGCCTCAGAAACCTTTACGTTGGGGCAGCTTCTGTATCTGATGAAGGGCCTCGATAAAGTACCGTTCGCCGGGCCCACCAGGGGATCCTTGAACGAGTTAGACAAGATGGCTAGAAAATGGGGCGCGTTCAACATCACCGACTTGGAACGGTGGGTCGAGTATTTGAGAAATTTACGCAACTGGTGCGCCCACCACAATCGATTGTGGAGCCGAAACATGGGCGTGCCGTCCAACGTTCAGCGTCACCTCTCACCAGCCATCGCCGGCAAATCGCCAAACAACCATCGCATCTATCTTCATTTGGTAATGATGCGGATCATGCTTCAGAACCAACAAATCCCCGACAACATCGCAGCAGCCCTACAGGCGCTGTTTGTCACCTATCCAACCGCAGCTGCCATGAAAAACCAGATGGGTTTCCCTTCTAACTGGCTGGCTGACCCCTTCTGGCACTGACTTGCTGGCGCGCCGTGGAAAGCAGAAATGAAATGGATGAGGAACCCTTGCGCAGGGCGACCACGCAGTGATGATGGCCCACATGAGGTGCAAGACCGGCCGGATGGTGCGACCAAAGGTATCCTGACGACAGCGGGTCAGTTCAGTTCCTGAAACCGCAATCGAACCCAGACCCTAAAAATGCCCGTATGGCAACGGTCAGCCGCTTGGCCCTGACGCTGGCCGTCGTGGATGACTGGCATCAGCATCCGCGCCGATGGTAATCTGAAAAGGTACCGTTTTGAGTATCGTTTTTTCGCCTGTTTTTGGAGCTAAAAACCTTCAGGAACAGCGTGTTGGGGCAGGGCTTCTGAAGTTCCCGCCACCTCCACCATTGGCATCGCTGGCCGTAACAAACAAGCCCTGAGACTCATCATCTCCTTTTAAGGTCGTGCACGTTTCCTGGCCCGAGCCGAAAAATCAGTTCCGGTGAGGCTGCGTTTGGCGCGTGCCTTGGCCGTGCCAATGGCCTTCACACGATCCTCCGCCCGCTGTTGGGCCAGTGCAGCCTTCTGGCGGGCGTCGAGGTATTCAGGCAGGGTCAGCCAGCTGATGCGGTCCCCGCGGCCCATAACGACCTCCCCACGAATGGTGGCCCAGGCGTCGACTGGACGCTTGTGAGGACCAACGAGGGCGAAGGGCCAAGGATCTGATTGAGCGGTGCCGTTATTAAGCCACATGGCGAAACCAGCTCGGAAACCCAGTTTGGCCAGTTCGGCGTTCATTGCGGCCCGCTCGATCCGATGAGCTCGAAACCGGCGCACTTCACCGAGTGAATACCAAAGGGCTTCTCTCGGCCTCTCCCGGGGCTCCGGGTGCGGCGGCTGGGGTGGTCGGGTGCGAAGGCGCTCTTTGAGCTGTCCGACGCTCAGGCCGGTCAGCAACGTAACTTGGACGGGCAAGAGGAGCACGTCATCGGCGAGGTGGCCGACCTCACGCCGCAGGATGTCATCAGGAATGGCAGGGACGCGTTTGGGCATGCCCGCACCGTATCAAACTCATCCCATTCGTGCACCGAAGGGAGCCATGCCGGAGCCATGGACCGATACCCCAGAAAGAGAAAAGGCACCTAGGTCGCCCTAAGTGCCTGTTCTTGATTGGTGGGCCGTGAAGGATTCGAACCTTCGACCAATTGATTAAGAGTCAACTGCTCTACCAACTGAGCTAACGGCCCCTGAACTTGCTTGTACCTGCAAACCAGGCTTGAAACTGGGGTGGATGATGGGATTCGAACCCACGACAACCGGAATCACAATCCGGGACTCTAACCAGCTGAGCTACACCCACCATAAATCTTGAAACTGGTGCGCCCGACAGGACTCGAACCTGCAACCGTCGGCTTAGAAGGCCGATGCTCTATCCGGTTGAGCTACAGGCGCAATCTACTGTGACCGTAGGCTGCGTCGCTGGTCGGGGCAGAGGGATTCGAACCCCCGACTTTTGCGTCCCAAACGCAACGCTCTACCAGACTGAGCTATACCCCGCTTTCGAATCCCCGACAGCATCACCACCGGAGCCTTGAAATGTTACGGGTGACGCCTCGCTCAGTCAATCCGTATCGAAGCACACCTTTGTTTCTTGACCATCGTTTTCGCAGAGAAAAAATCAACTACTCCGTGAAAACAAAACGGGGTGCAAGCACCCCGCCTCGCTTTATAAAATGGTGCGCCCGGAGAGATTCGAACTCCCGACCACCTAGTTCGTAGCCAGGTACTCTATCCAACTGAGCTACGGGCGCACTGAAAACTTTTCAGCTTGCCGCCTTGATGTTTGGGCATCGAAGCGGTGAAGCAAGAAGCGGAATTATTCAGACTCCGCCCTCGTGCGTCAACACTTTTCGTCAAAATTGTTCATCTCACGTAACAACGCAATGCAAATATGGCCCTGTGCATGACTTTGCCGAGCACGCACGATAAACGTCAGATGATGAAGACTCAGGCCTGCAAACATGAAGAAGGCGGCCTTAAGCCGCCTTCTCGATCCCTGCACAGTCGCAGGTTATAGCCGTCCAAACTCCGGATCAGCCTTCGAGCCCCGAACGATTCTGCGTTGCCGGATCACCCACCTTGCCTACCGTGGAACCCGCATCACCCTTCGGTGGCGGTGGCGGCGGGGTGGCGCCAGTCGACGCATTCTTTGTCCAGTCCGCCGGCGGCCCAGGCTCGCGGCCGGCCATGATGTCGTCGATCTGGTGCGCATCGATGGTTTCATATTGCAGCAGCAGCTCAGCCATCGTGTGCAGCTTGTCGAGATTCGCGGTCAGTAGTTCCTTGCTGCGCGCATAGGCGCGATCAAGGATGCCGCGCACCACTTCATCGATCTTGCTGGCGGTCTCGTTGGAGATGCTCTTGTGCTGGGTCACCGAGCGCCCGAGGAACACCTCGTCCTCGTCTTCGCCGTAGGTGATCGGTCCGAGCTCGTCGGACAAGCCCCACTTGGTCGCCATGTTGCGCGCCATCTTGGTAGCCCGCTCGATGTCGTTGGACGCACCGGTGGTGACCTTGTCGGCACCGAAGATCAACTCCTCGGCCACACGTCCGCCATACAGCGAGCACAGCTGCGACTGGATCGCCACGCGGTTGATGCTGTACTTGTCACCCTCGGGCAAATACATGGTGACGCCCAGCGCGCGACCACGCGGAATGATCGTCACCTTGTAGACCGGATCATGCTCGGGCACCAGCCGGCCCACGATGGCGTGGCCAGCCTCGTGATACGCGGTGAGCTTCTTCTCGTCCTCGCTCATCGCCATCGAGCGACGCTCGGTGCCCATCAGGATCTTGTCGCGCGCCTTGTCCAGATGAACCATGCGCACTTCGCGGGCGTTCTCGCGCGCCGCGAACAGCGCCGCCTCGTTGACCAGGTTGGCCAGATCGGCGCCGGAAAAGCCCGGCGTGCCGCGCGCGATGGTCATCGCGTTCACGTCGCTGGCGGTCGGCACCTTGCGCATGTGCACCTTGAGGATCTGTTCGCGACCGCGCACGTCGGGCAGACCCACCACGACCTGACGATCGAAGCGGCCCGGCCGCAGCAGCGCTGGATCCAGCACGTCTGGACGGTTGGTCGCGGCGATCACGATGATGCCTTCGGTACCCTCGAAGCCATCCATCTCGACCAGCAATTGGTTGAGCGTCTGCTCGCGCTCGTCATGGCCACCGCCGAGGCCGGCACCGCGATGGCGGCCGACGGCGTCAATCTCGTCGATGAAGATGATGCACGGTGCGTGCTTCTTGGCCTGCTCGAACATGTCGCGCACGCGACTGGCACCGACGCCGACGAACATCTCGACGAAGTCGGAACCGGAGATCGCGAAGAACGGCACCTTGGCCTCGCCGGCAATCGCCTTGGCCAGCAAGGTCTTGCCGGTACCGGGCGGCCCGACCATCAGCACGCCGCGTGGAATCTTGCCGCCGAGCTTCTGGAACCGGCCCGGATCGCGCAGGAACTCGACCAGCTCGCCAACCTCTTCCTTCGCCTCGTCACAACCGGCGACATCGCTGAAGTTGACCTTGATCTGATCCTCACCCTGCAGCTTGGCGCGCGAACGGCCAAAGCTCATCGCACCACGGCCACCGCCGCCGGACTGCATCTGGCGCATGAACCAGATGAACACGCCAACGATCAAAAGCACCGGCAGCCAGCTGATCAGCAGGCCGATCAGCGAGAAGCCCTCGGACGGATCCTGGCGAACTTCCACGCCCTTGTCCTGCATCTGCTTGACCACCGCATTGGTGGAGAAGCCGAGCATCGGGGCTACCGTGCGATAGGCGCTGCCATCCTTCAGCTTGCCGCTGAGCGTGGCGGGCTGATCGGCACTGATCGTCGCGGTGGATACGTTGCCGTTGTCCACGCTCTGCACAAAGCTGCTGTACGGCAGGTCCGAGGAGGATGTGCCTCGCGGATTGAAGTTCTGGAACACGGCAAACAGCACCACCGCGATGATTACCCAGAGCAACACATTTTTCGCTGTTTCATTCATGCACGGTTCTCGCCCGGTGACACTGCCGAAGGCTTGAGGCCCACCGCCAGTGCGTACACCTCACGCGAACGTGCGCGCGAGGCCTTTGGTTTACGCATGGTTACGCGGGTGAAGTCCGCACGCAAGCTGCGCAAGTAATCGTCGAAGCCAACACCCTGAAACAACTTGATCAGGAACGAACCACCCGGCTTGAGCCACTGCCGACTGAAATCCAGCGCCAGATCGGACAGAGCCATCGCACGGATCTGATCGGCCAGCGCCACACCACTCATATTGGGGGCCAGATCGCACAGCACAAGATCCAGCTTGCACCCCTCCAAACGAGCCTCCAGTTCGCGCAACACGGTTTCTTCACGGAAATCGCCCTGCAGGAAGTCCACCCCGGCGATGCTCTGCATCGGCAGGATGTCCAGCGCGAACACCTTACCGGTATCGCCCAGGCGGTTGCGCACCAGCTGCGACCAGCTGCCCGGTGCGGCCCCGAGGTCAACCACATTGATGCCCGGCTTGAGCAGGCGGTCACGCTCGATCAGCTCTTCCAGTTTGTAGACCGCACGCGAACGCAAGCCCTCGGCTTGGGCTTTCTTGACGTATTCGTCGTTGAAATGTTCGCGCAGCCAGACTGCGCTGCTTTTGCTGCGGGCCATGTCGTTGGGGTCACAGATTGGGGATCGGGATGCCGCATGATACCCTTTGCCGTTCATTTACCGCGAATCGAGCACCACCGCATGGCCCTTTCCTCCTCTCAGATCCGT
Source organism: Dyella sp. S184 (assembly GCF_009766065.1). GTDB lineage: Bacteria > Pseudomonadota > Gammaproteobacteria > Xanthomonadales > Rhodanobacteraceae > Rhodanobacter. Next base: position 255,563 of record NZ_LMUE01000009.1, read on the forward strand.
TACCTGCGCAGCCTCGCCCACGATCTGAGCCCGCTCATCCTGCTTGGCAACAAGGGGGCCTCCGCGGCTGTGGTCAAGGAACTGAACCTGACGCTGGACATTCACGAACTGGTCAAGGTGAAGCTTTCCGGCGGTGACAAAGATGAACGGCAGGCGCAGATCGACGTGCTCGTCGATGGCACCAAGGCCGAAGAAGTCCACCAGATCGGCCATGTTGTCGTGCTGTTCCGCCGCAACGACGACGAGCCGAAAATCGCCCTGCCGCGCTGAGAGGCTGCCGGATGGACCTGTCACTCGACCGTCCCGAAGGCTATTTGTTCGTGCGTCGCGTCGGCGCCCGCAGCGTCACCCTGATCGATCGCGAGCTCCAGGACAGCTTCCTGCTGGCACCGGACCGGGCTATCGAGCACTGGCCGGTCGATACAGCCGCCACACTGGATGCCGCCCATGTCGAAGCCCTGCTGGCCTTGCAGCCGGAGCTGGTGATCCTTGGAACCGGCGAGCGCCAGGTGTTTCCAGCGGCCGCATTCATGGCCGGCTTCCTGCGCAAGGGCGTCGGCATCGAAGTCATGGACAACGCCGCTGCCGCACGCACCTACAACCTGCTGGCGGGTGAAGGGCGTCGCGTGGTAGCCGGGTTCATCCTGCCTTCCGGCTGATCGCGTTCGCCACCCTGCGCAGCCAGACTCAGCGCGATGGCAGATAACCCAGCGGATCAACCGGATTGCCGTCCTTGCGGATCTGGAACTCCAGTTCGTTGCGCGATGCACCGGTGGAGCCCATCTCGGCAATCTGCTGGCCGGCACTGACTCGCTGACCTTCCTTAACCAGCCGCTTGCTGTTGTGACCATAAGCGGACAGGAAGCTGTCGTTGTGCTTGATGATCACCAGTTCGCCGTAGCCGACCAGGCCGTTGCCGCTGTAGACCACCACGCCATCGGCGGCGGCGCGCACCGGATCACCCTGCTTGCCGGCGATCTCGATACCGGGAATCGCATCGCCACTCTGGAAACGGCTGGCCAGACTGCCCTCGGCCGGCCAGCGCCAGTTCACTCCACTGACGGCGCGTGCGGGGCCGCTGGCAGCCGGTGGCGCCGGCGGGGCTGGCGGCGGCAGGGCCGCTGGTGCCGGCGTAGGCAGGCCCGCCACCGGCACCACGGTCGTCGTCGTTGCTGCCACGGCGGGATGCGCTGGCAACCCAGGCTTCGGCAACGGTGCAGGTGATGCCGGAGCAGTGCCGATGGACGCAGACGTGGCAGGTGCTGGCGTCACTGTCTGGAATACCGGAGCCGCCGCCACCACAGGCGCCGCCACAACATGTGGGGGCGTGACAGGCGACGCGGACGGCGTGCCGGTCACATGCGCGATCGCAGCCTTGCCCGATGGCGATAGCGTCAGTCGCTGCCCTGGCCAGATCGTGTAAGGCACGGCAATGCCGTTCCACTGCGCCAGGTCGCGAAAATCCACGCCATTGCGAAAAGCGATCGAATACAGCGTGTCGCCCTTGGCGACTTGATAACTGCCGCCAGGAATCGGCGTGCGGGCTGGCGTCACGGTCGTGCTGCCGCGATCATAGCCAGTGCCCGGTGCTGGTTCGACCACCACCGAACTGCGCATGGTGCCGCAGCCGACCAGCAGCAGAGACACGGTAAATGGCAGCAGCCTTTGAAGAGTTCGGTCCATGCGCATCAGCATAGCGAGACGATGCAGCTTTTTCATGCAGAGTCGCTCCGCCAGCTAGCTGGCAATCAACGCGGCCACAGCCACCAAAGCAGGAGCAGCGCCAGCAACACCAGCGCGGCCCAGCCAATCCACTCGATATGTTTGTGCAATATGCGTTCCGCACGCTCACCGAACAGCTTGATCAGCAGTGCCAGGAGCCACACGCGCTTGCCGCGACCAACCGCAATGCAGGCGAGAAAAGGCAACACCGGTACGCCGACGATGCCGGCGGCCCAGGTAACGAATTTCATCGGAATCACCGGCTGCAGCGCTGCCAGCATCAGCGCCCCCAGCATCGCCATCCAATGCTGGTTCATGTCGTTGCGCAGGTTGTCCACCCAGATCGTGACGGTCTGCTGCATATGTGGACTGAACAGCGGTTTCACTGCCTCGTAAGCCCAGTGTCCCAGCGCATAACCGACCAGCGCCCCGATCAATGAAAAAAGCAGCGAGATGTTGGCGTAGAAAAATGCCTTGTGCCGCTTGCCCAGCATCATCGGTGCAAGCATCACCTCGGGCATGACCGGAAAGATGAAGGCCTCGACGAAACTCAGCCCGCACAGGTAATACAGCGCACGCGGGGCACGCGCCCATACCAGCGCACGCGCATAAAGCGCCCCGAACAGGCGCATCAGCCGATCCCGCCAAGCAGGGGCACGAAGCTGACCGGCCCGAGTTCTTCCTGGGTGAAATCGCCCTGCCCGTCGCCGCGCATGCGGATCAACGTCTGCCGGCTGGGCGAGCCCACCGGTGCCACCAGCACGCCGGTGGGACTCAGTTGATCAAGGATCCGGGTGGGAATGGTGTCGCCGGCGGCGGTGAGGATGATCGCATCGAACGGCGCCTCGTCCGGCCAGCCGAGCTTGCCATCGTCGTGGCGGGTACGCACATTGCTCAGGCCCAGCTGGCGAAAGCGGCGGCGTGCCTGACGCAGCAACTCCTCGATCCGTTCCACCGTGAACAGCTGCGGCACCAGCGCCGCCAGCACCGCGGCCTGGTAACCGGAGCCGGTACCGACCTCCAGTACCTTCTGCGGCATGCCCTGCTTTGAATCAAAATGTTCAAGCAGCGCTTCAGTCATGCGTGCCACCACCCATGGCTGCGAAATGGTCTGGCCGTGGCCGATCGGCAACGCGGTATTTTCGTAGGCGCGTGAATGCAGCGCCTGGTCGATGAAGTGATGACGCGGCAAGTTGCGGATCACATCGATCACCCGCAGATCGCGGATGCCGTCTTCTTTCAGGCTGGCGGCGAGACGATCGCGCGCACGCTGCGAGGTCATGCCCTCGCCCTTGAGATCTGCCGCCGACAATGGATAGACAGTCATAGCTCAGGCGGCCTCATCGTGGGTGTGGCCGCTCGTCATGCCGTCGCTCAATGTCTGCATCCAGCTGCTGACCTTTTCCAGTGCCTGGAACCGGGTCAGGTCGACGTGGATCGGTGTCACCGAAACGAACCCGCGTCGCACGGCATCGAAGTCGGTGCCGGGGCCGGCATCATCCACTTCACCGGGCGGCCCGATCCACCAGATCGGCCGGCCGCGTGGATCGGTCTGCTTGATACATGGCGCGGCGCGATGGCGTCGCCCCAGCCGTGTCACCTCGAAGCCCTTGATCTCTGCCCATGGCCGGTCCGGCACATTGACGTTGAGGATGGTGTCGGCTGGTAGCGAATCGACCAGCAGGCGCTGCATCAACAGCAACACTGCATTGGCGGCCGAATCGTAATGCACGCCCTTGTGATCCTGGCTGACCAGCGATACCGCGATCGCCGGCAATCCAAGGAAGCGCCCCTCCATCGCCGCCGACACCGTGCCCGAATAGATCACGTCGTCGCCAAGATTGGCCGAATTGTTGATGCCCGACACCACGATGTCAGGCTCTTCCTCCAACAGCCCGGCCAGCGCCAGATGCACGCAATCAGTCGGTGTACCAGCCACGCGGTAATAACCGTTGCCCATCGGCAAGACACGCAACGGCGCATCGAGGGTGAGTGAATTGCTGGCGCCGGAGCGATCGCGATCGGGCGCTACCACGGTCACCTGACCGACCGCGCCGAGGCGCTCGGCAAGCACGCGGATGCCCGGTGCATCCACGCCATCATCGTTACTTACCAAAACTCGCATGTTGATCCGTTCGAGGGTATTTGCGGGTGCGCAGCCAGTGGTCCCCTGCGCGCTCCATCTACCGAAGTCTACCGTAGCGGCCCGGCGGATTCACATGCGCCGGGCATGCCGCGGTCGGCATCGCGCATTACCATGGCGGCATGAAGCGCCGCACGCCCGTTCCCATCGACGATCAAGACAGCCGCCTGTTTCGCGAGGCGATCGGCGACGTGCGCCAACTCGATCGCGTCGAGCCATCACCGGCTGCGCCGAAACCGAAGCCCCACCCGCACATGCTGGAAGCCGATGAGGCGGCGGTGCCCGGCGAATTGCTGCAGATGGCATTCGATCCGGCCACGCTGGAGGTGGGCGAGGAGCTGAGTTACCTGCGCGACGGCTACTCGCCGAAGCTGCTGCGTCAGCTCAAGCGCGGCCAGTTCAGCGTGCAGGACGAGATCGATCTGCACCAGATGAATGCCGCCGCCGCGCAGGCCACCATCGTCACCTTCCTGGCCGAAGCCAAGCATGGCGGACTGCGCTGCGTGCGCATCGTGCACGGCAAGGGCTTGCGCTCGAAAGCCGCCGGGCCGGTATTGAAAAACCTCACCGACCGGATGCTGCGCCGGCGCGACGACGTGATCGCATTTGCCTCGGCGCGGCCGGCCCAGGGTGGTACTGGCGCGGTGGTGGTGTTGCTGAAGGGCTAGATCAGGAGTGAGTGAAAAGGAGTGAGAGGTGAGTAAAAACCCCAATGCCCCGTGGCTTTGCTTCACACTCAGTACTCACTCCTTTTCATTCACTTCTGCTCGTAAGCCAGTTCGCGTACCACCACGGTGGCATAGGCCCCGGCCGGCAATTCGAACGACAGCTCCAGCGCATCGTCACACGGCCAGCGCCACTTCAGATCCTTGGGCAGCAGACGCAAGGGACGACGTTCCTGATCCATGCGCGCCGCAGCCACGCCTTCCGCCAGATCACTGAAGACCGCGCCAATCTCGCGTTCCAGCAGACCGGCTTCGCCCTGCGTGGGTAGCTCGCCCTGCCCCCACAACGGACCGGAGGGATGGATGTCCGCACGCGCCAGTCGCTCGGCCAGCACTTCGGTAAATGGTTCCGGCCCGAACCACGAACGTGAACCGGCCAGCGACCAGATCTCACCATCCAGCGGCTTGTCCCACGCATCGCGCTCGACCCGCGCCGCCAGCACGCTGTTGAATATCTGCGAACGTGCGGCCGACAGCAGGAACGAACGCTTGTCGCGCTCGACCCGACGCCCGGCAAACATCGCCCGTGCCTGCGCCACGTTGCCACCCTCGCGGCCGAAGCGCTGCTCGCCGTAGTAGTTCGGCACACCGCGTGCGGATATCTGCTGCAGCACTTGCTCGGCTGCATCACGATCACCCTGCACCCCGCGTAGAACCAGCACAAAGCGATTGCCGCGCAACGCGCCGCGCTTCAACTTGCGCGAATGCCGCGTCGCCGCCAGCACCTTCACATCCGTATGCGGAAACACCGACCAGTCCGGATCGGGCTTGCCGGCCAGCTGCACCGAAAACGTCTGCCGGGTGACGGCATGGCGATCCTTCAACCCGGCATAACCGACGGCGATCTGCGACACACCGGCAAACTTCGCCAGCTCACGCGCCACCCAGTCGGTGTTCGCGCCGCGCTTCTCCACCCACAACAGCGCGTGCTCGCCCGCGCCATCGGCGTCGTAACCGAGGATTTCCTCGACGACGAAGTCCTCCGGTGTGCTGCGCAATTGCGCCTGCAAGGGCGGCGTACCATGGGCCCATGGCAACGGGGCTTGGGCAAGGTCGGATTCGGACATGACACTCCACCGGTCGCGCCGGCATTCAGATGGAAACGGGCCGCGCTCAGCGCCGCTCGAGCAGAACGCAGGCCTGCGCTGCGATACCTTCACCACGACCGGTGAAGCCGAGCTTCTCGGTGGTGGTGGCCTTGATGCTGATGCGGCCGATCTCGCTATCCAGATCCTCGGCGAGGTTTTTACGCATCGCCTGCGCGTGTGGACCCACCTTGGGCGCTTCGCAGATCACCGTGACGTCGGCATTGCCCAGTGCGTAGCCGTGCTGCGCCATCAACATCGCCGCATGGCGCAGGAACTGGCGGCTGTCGGCATGCCGCCAGCGCTCGTCGCTGGGTGGGAAATGGGTGCCGATATCACCCAGCGCCAGTGCGCCGAAGATCGCATCGCACAGCGCATGGATCACCACGTCGCCGTCCGAATGCGCGATCACGCCGCGATGATGCGACACGCGCACGCCGCCGAGCGTGACGTGGCCACCGTCACCGAACGCATGCACATCGAAACCCTGGCCTATGCGCATCATGCTGTCCTCGCGAGCAGAAACTCGGCCAGCGCGAAATCCGCCGCCGTGGTCACCTTGATGTTGTCCTCGGCACCTTCGACCAGCAAGGGCGCGAAACCGGCCTGCTCCATCGCCATGGCCTCGTCGCTGGGATTCACCCCGCGCCGCGCCGCCTCGCGCAGAGCGGCCGACAACGGACCACGCCGGAACATCTGCGGGGTGAAAGCACGCCAGCGCTGATCGCGCGGCTCGGTCAATCCGCTGCGACCGACGGCATCAGCGCGCTTCAATGTGTCGCGCAAGGGCGCGCCCAGCAGACCGCCGTCTGTCGCGCCGGCCAGTTCGATCAACTTGCTGATATCGGCAAGTCGTACGCAGGGTCGTGCCGCATCGTGGACCAGCACGAAATCTTCCGCGCCCACCGTCTCTGGCAACGCATCCAGCCCGGCCAGTACCGAATCACTACGTTCTGTTCCGCCGGTGGCGGTAAGTACCGGCTTGCCATTGAGCATGGCGAGGCGTGGCCAATGCGCGTCCGCTGCAGCCAGCGTCACCAGCAAGCCGGCAATGCACGGATGCGCGGCAAGCCGCTCAAGCGTTTGCTCGATCAGCGGTCGTCCGGCCAGCGGCAGGTATTGCTTGGGGCAACTTCCACCGACCCGCGCACCGCGCCCCGCTGCAGGCACCACGCACCACAACATCGATGTGCTCATGGTGAACCGGCAGATGATGTGGTCGATGGCGGTGGCACGCTACCGGGGTTGGCCGGTTGCTCGACCACCTGATAGAACGTCTCACCAGGCTTGATCAGCCCCAGTTCGGTGCGCGCGCGCGCCTCGACGGCCTGGTCGCCTTGCTTGAGATCGAGCACATCGGCACCGACGGCCTGATTGCGCTGCAACAGCTTGGCGTTCTCGTCCGTCTGCTTCTTCACTGCCACGCGCAGGCTGTCCACTTCGTGCATGCTGCCGTTGCCGGACCACAGCTTCAGCTGCAGTCCGATCAGGATCAGGATCAGAACCAGGGCGATCCAGCGCAGCATGGGCAGTCGACTATCCGCTCAGCCCGGCAGGCGGGTCAGGTTGGGGAATGCGTCGCGACCGGCATAGCGCGCGGCGGCACCGAGCTGCTCCTCGATACGCAGCAGTTGGTTGTACTTGGCCACGCGGTCGCTGCGGCACAGCGAGCCGGTCTTGATCTGGGTTGCCGTGGTGGCCACCGCGATATCGGCAATCGTGGTGTCCTCGGTCTCACCGGAGCGATGCGAGATCACCGCTGAGTACTTCGCTGCGTCAGCCATCGCGATCGCTTCCAGCGTTTCGGACAGCGTGCCGATCTGGTTGACCTTGATCAGGATCGAGTTGGCGATGTGCTTCTCGATACCCTCACGGAAGATCACCGGGTTGGTCACGAACAGATCGTCGCCAACCACCTGGATGCGATCGCCGATGGTGTCGGTCAGCAATTTCCAGCCGTCCCAGTCACCTTCCGCCATGCCGTCCTCGATGCTGACGATCGGGTACTGTTTGGCCCAGCTGGCGAGCAGGTCGACGAACTCGGCTGAGCCGTACTGCTTGCCTTCACCGGCCAGGTCGTACTTGCCGTTCTTGTAGAACTCCGAGCTGGCCGCATCCAGGCCGAGCAGGATCTCGCCACCGATCTTGTAACCGGTCTTGTTGATCGCTTCGAGAATGGTGTCGAGCGCCTCGATGTTGGAACGCAGGTTCGGTGCGAAACCGCCCTCATCACCCACCGACGTGCTCAGGCCGCGCCCCTTCAGCACGCTCTTCAGCGCATGGAAGATTTCCGCGCCCGCGCGCAGCGCTTCGGCAAACGTCGGCATGCCAACCGGCAATACCATAAACTCCTGCACGTCGATATTGTTGTCGGCATGCTCGCCGCCGTTGATGATGTTCATCATCGGCACCGGCAACGCACCCGGCTTGCCGTTGGAGAGATAACTCCATAGCGGTTCGTCGCGCGATGCAGCCACCGCATGTGCCGCCGCCAGCGAGACACCGAGCAGTGCGTTGGCACCCAGCTTGCTCTTGTTCGGCGTGCCGTCCAGCGCAATGAGCTTGGTGTCGAGACCTTTCTGGTCGGCCGCATCGAAACCCTTCAGCGCCTCGGCGATCACGCTATTAACGTTCGCCACCGCATGCTTCACACCCTTGCCGCCATAGCGCGACTTGTCGCCGTCACGCAGCTCGACCGCCTCACGCGAACCGGTGGAAGCACCGCTCGGCACCGCTGCGCGACCAAAACCGCCGCCAGCCAGGGTGACTTCGGCTTCCAGCGTGGGATTGCCGCGCGAGTCGAGGATTTCACGGGCGTGGATGCGGGTGATCTGAGTGCTCATGCGATGTCCGTTGCGTTCGATGTGATGATAATGAAAGAGCGCATCGCTGCGCCCGGTATTTCAGGAAAGCGTCTGCTCCAGGAAACCATGCCGCTTGGTCACGGCGTCCAGTTCCATCAGCGTTTCCAGCAATGCTTCCATCTTGCCCAGCGGCCAAGCGTTCGGGCCATCGCTGAGCGCCTTGCTGGGATCCGGGTGTGTCTCGGCGAACAGGCCAGCTACGCCGACCGCAATCGCCGCACGCGCCAGCACCGGCACGAACTCGCGCTGACCACCGGAAGTGGCACCCTGACCACCCGGCAGCTGCACTGAATGGGTGGCGTCGAATACTACCGGGCAGTTCGTATCGCGCATCACGCTGAGCGAACGCATGTCCGAGACCAGATTGTTGTAGCCGAAGCTGGCACCGCGCTCGCACACCATGATCTCGTCGTTGCCGACCGCTTTGGCCTTGGCGACTACATGCTTCATGTCCCACGGCGCGAGGAACTGGCCCTTCTTGATGTTCACCGGCTTGCCGGCACGCGCTACCTTCTGGATGAAATCGGTCTGGCGGCACAGGAACGCCGGCGTCTGCAGCACGTCGACCACCGAGGCAACCTCGTCCATCGGCGTGTACTCATGCACGTCGGTGAGTACCGGCACGCCAATCTGCCGCCTCACTTCGCCCAGGATGCGCAGGCCTTCTTCCAACCCTGGCCCGCGGAAGCTCTCGCCCGAAGAGCGATTCGCCTTGTCAAAGCTGGACTTGAAGATGAAGTTCACGCCAAGCCGGCCGGTGATTTCCTTCAGCGTGCCGGCGGTGTCCAACTGCAACTGTTCGGACTCGACCACGCAGGGACCGGCAATCAGGAATAGTGGCTGGTTCAGCCCGATCTCGAAACCACACAGCTTCATGCGACCGACTCCTTTGCCAGTCGCTGTCCTTCGCGTACAGCCTTGTATTCGCGGGCAGCGCGGACGAAACCGATGAACAGCGGGTGCCCGTCACGCGGCGTCGAAGTGAATTCCGGATGCGCCTGGCAGGCGAGGAACCACGGGTGTTGCTGCTGCGGCAACTCGATCATCTCGACCAGCAGGTCGTCCATCGACTTGCCAGAGATCACCAGCCCCAGGTCTTCGAACGGCTGGCGGTAGCGATTGTTGAATTCGTAGCGATGACGGTGACGCTCGCGCACCACGTCCTGTCCGTACAGCTCACGCGCCAGCGTGCCGGCCTTCAGGCGGCATTCCTGCGAGCCCAGGCGCATGGTGCCGCCAAAATCGGAACGGTCGCTGCGCTGCTCGACGTCGCCGCTCGCGGTGGTCCATTCGGTAATCAAGGCAATCACCGGATCCGGCGTATTGCGGTCGTTCTCGCTGGAATCGGCCTCGGCAAGGCCGGCCAGATGGCGGGCAAAGTCGATCACCGCCGCATGCATGCCGTAACAGATGCCGAAATACGGCACACCATGTTCACGCGCATATTTCGCGGCCAGGATCTTGCCCTCGAAACCGCGCTTGCCAAAGCCGCCCGGCACCAGGATCGCGTCGACCTTGCCGAGTGCCTTGGCGGCGCCTTCGGCTTCGACCTGCTCGGAATCGATCCAGTTGAGGTTGACCCGCGTCTGCTGCTTGATGCCACCGTGACGAAGCGCCTCGCCGAGCGACTTGTAGGCATCCTTGTGCTCGACGTACTTGCCGACGATGGCCACATTGACCTCGTCCTTCGGATGTTCCATCGCCTCGACCGTGCGCACCCAGCTGGACAGGTCGGCCGGGCCGGCATCCAGGCCGAGGCGCTTGACCACGATCTCGTCCAGCCCTTGCTGATGCAGCCACAGAGGCTGCTTGTAGATGATGTCGACATCGACGGCGCTGATGACCGCCTGCTCCGGCACATTGGTGAACAGTGCGATTTTGCGGCGCTCGCTCTCGGGCAATGCCTGCTCGCAGCGGCACAGCAGGATGTCCGGCTGGATACCGATCGAGCGCAGTTCCTTCACCGAATGCTGGGTCGGCTTGGTCTTCAGTTCACCAGCGGCCTTGATGAACGGCACCAGGGTGAGGTGCATGAACACCACCTTCTCCGGGCCGTGTTCGATGCGCAGCTGGCGGATCGCCTCGAGGAATGGCAGCGACTCGATGTCGCCGACCGTGCCGCCGATTTCCACCAGCGCCACGTCGAAACCGCGGGTGGCCTCGTGGATGCAGTGCTTGATCTCATCGGTGATATGCGGGATCACCTGCACGGTGGCGCCCAGGTAATCGCCACGGCGTTCCTTGCGGATCACGCTCTCGTAGATCTTGCCGGTAGTGATCGAGTTCTTGCCGGTCAGGCGGGTATGCACGAAGCGCTCGTAATGACCGAGGTCGAGGTCGGTCTCCGCGCCGTCGTCGGTCACATAGACCTCGCCGTGCTGGAAGGGACTCATCGTGCCCGGATCCACATTGATATAGGGATCGAGCTTCATCATGGTGACCGAGAGTCCGCGCGCTTCGAGGATGGAAGCGAGCGACGCCGCAGCAATGCCCTTGCCAAGCGAGGACACCACACCGCCGGTGACGAAAATCAGGGGGGTCATGGAAAGTAGCCGTGCTGGAAATTAGGCATTTTAGCCGCAGAAGCGCTTCACTGCGAGATGACTTTGAATATTTCGTCATTTTGGTTCATATACGCGCTCGCCTTGGCGGGTGAAACGACTGTTGTCCCCCTGCTAGCATGTCTGAATGAACTCCCCCATCCCCGCCCGTCTCGCTGCCCTCCGCGCGGCCATGCAGCAGCATGGCGTCGCTGCCGTACTCGTCCCCACCGCCGATCCGCACCTTTCCGAATACCTGCCTGAGCACTGGCAGGCACGAGCATGGCTGTCCGGCTTCACCGGCTCGGCCGGCACCCTGATCGTCACCCGTGATCACGCCGGGCTGTGGACCGATTCGCGCTACTTTTCGCAGGCCGAGCAACAACTGGCCGGCAGCGGCATCACACTGATGAAGCTGCGCGTGCCGCATGCCGCCGAACATCTGGAATGGCTGCAGCAGCATCTGCACGACGACGACGTGCTGACGGTGACCGGCGACAGCGTGGCGCTGACCACCCAGCGCCAGATCGAGCGCCGCCTGGCCGAGACCGGCGCCACCCTGCGCACCGATCTGGACTTGCCAGGGGCGATCTGGCCCGATCGCCCCGCATTGCCGCAGGCGCCCGTGGTCGAACACGACCCGATCTACGCCTGCATCCCGCGCAGCGACAAATTCACCCGCCTGCGCAGCGCCATGCGCAAGCTCGGCGCCACCCATCACCTGCTGTCCAGCCTCGACGACATCGCCTGGCTGACCAACCTGCGCGGCAGTGATGTGGAATGCAACCCGGTGTTCCTCGCGCATCTGCTGGTGCAACCGGGTGGTCGCGCCACGCTGTTCGTCAATCGCGCCAAGCTCAGCGACGCCCTGGTTGCCGCCTTGGCCGCTGATGGCATCAGTATCGCCGACTACGCCTCGATCAGCTCGGCTTTGAACGAGCTGGGTACGCCCGACAACCTGCTGCTAGACAGCGGTCGGGTAGTCAGTGCGATCGCCGCGGCGATCGCACCCACCGTTACGCCGATCGAGGCCGCCAACCCGAGTATCGCGTTCAAGGCGGTCAAGGGTGCAGCCGAGCTCGAGCACATCCGCGACGTGATGCGCCGCGACGGCGCCGCCCTGGTGCGCGGCTTCCGCCGCCTGGAACAGCGCCTCGCCGCTGGCATGACGCTGACCGAACTGGATGTCGATACCTTGTTGTTCGAGGAGCGCTCGACCCAGCCCGGCTACGTCGGCGAGAGCTTCGCCACCATCGCCGGCTACCAGGCCAACGGTGCGCTGCCGCACTATCGCGCCACGCCGGAGTCGCACAGCACGCTGCAAGCCAAAGGGCTGCTGCTGATCGATTCCGGTGGCCAGTATCTCGGTGGCACCACCGACATCACTCGCGTGCTGGCGCTTGGCGAGACCACGCCGGAACAGCGGCGCGACGCTACCCTGGTATTGAAGGGCATGATCGCGCTGTCCCGCGCTCGTTTCCCGAAGGGTGCCAGCGGCCCGCAACTGGATGCACTCGCACGCGCGCCACTATGGGCCTGCGGCATGGACTACGGCCACGGCACCGGCCATGGCGTGGGCTACTTCCTCAACGTGCACGAAGGCCCGCACGGCATCCGGCCACCGGTTGCCGGCGGCGCACTGGTCGCGTTGGTACCCGGCATGATCAGCTCGATCGAGCCGGGCCTCTACAAGCCCGGACGCTACGGCATCCGCCACGAGAACCTCGCGGTGGTGGTCGAAGCCGAGCAGACCGAGTTCGGCGAGTTTCTCGCGTTCGAGACGCTCACGATGTGTCCATTCGACCGCCGCGCCCTCGAACCGAGCATGCTGAACCCGGAAGAGCGCGCCTGGCTCGACGACTACCACGCCAGCGTGCGCGCCGCGCTCAGCCCATTACTGGAAGATGCCGATCTGGAATGGCTGAACCGGCACTGCGCGCCACTGTAGGCGGTACCTGCCGGCACCTTCCCGTGCAACTCAGGTGCGCTTGGGTGGCACCAGCCTGAGCCGGCTGACCGGAACCTGCGACTGGTTCGGGCACAACAGGTGCAGGATCTCGTCCGCCTTCAGCGGGTATGAATACAAGTAACCTTGCCCTTCAGCACAACCGGCGCGCAGCAGGAAGTCATGCTGCGCCTCGGTTTCGATGCCTTCCGCAATCGTGGTCAGGCCGAGGCTCTTGGACATCGCCAGCATCGCCTCGGCAATCGCCGCATCGTTCAGGTCGCCAGGCAAGCCGGTGACGAAGGAGCGGTCGATCTTCAGATAGGCCACCGCCGGCAGTTTGAGGTAGGCCATCGAGGAATAGCCTGTACCGAAATCGTCGACCGCCACCTCGATGCCCAGCGCGTGCAGCGTGCGCATGGTGCGCTCGGTATCGTCGCCCAACCGCAGCATCGCACTCTCGGTGATCTCCAGCAGTAGGCGCTTTGGCAACAGCTGCCGCGACTGCAAGGTGCGGCTGACGGCATCGACGAACGCCGGATGGCCGAACCAGCGTGCCGAGATATTCACCGCCACGCGGATCTGCGGCATGCCGGCCAGATCCCAGACCTGGATCTGCGCGCACACGGCCTGCATCACCCATTCGTCGATGCGACGGATCATGCCAAGGCTTTCCGCCACCGGGATGAACTCGCCCGGCAACACTTCGCCACGCTCCGGATGCTGCCAGCGCAACAGCGCCTCCACCGCCACGATGCGTCCGGTGCGAAGTTCGATACTGGGCTGGTAAAGCAGATGGAACTCGTTGCGTGACAGCGCTTGCCGCAACTCGCTGGCCAGTTGCAGGCGGCGGCGGGTATCGGCATGCATCATCGGCGTGTAGAAGCGGAACGTGTTGCGCTCTTCGGTCTTCGCCGTATACATGGCGGCATCGGCGTTGGCGATCAGCCCCGCTGCATCGATACCGTCCAGCGGATAGCCGGCCACGCCGATACTGGCACTGAGGACGACTTCGTACTCGTCGACCACCAGCGGCTCGGACAGGGCGACCAGCAACCGGTTGACGATCGCACGCGCATCCTCGCGCAGGCTGAGCCGGTTGATCAGCACGGTGAACTCGTCACCGCCAATGCGCCCCGCCACATCGCTCTCTGACAACTGCCGACGTATGCGCTCGGCAACCTTCACCAGCAGGCGATCGCCAATCGCGTGACTGTAACTGTCATTGACGATCTTGAATGCGTCGAGGTCGATGAACAGCACCACCAGCGCCAGCCGCTCGCGCTCGGCAACCTCGATCGCCTCGCTGCAGCGTCGCTCGAACTCCGCCCGGTTGACCAGCCCGGTCAATGGATCGTGCCGCGCCAGATGCTCCAGACGATGCTGACTGGCCTTGGCCTCGTGGATGTTGGTGAACACCGCGACGTAGTACAGCACATGATTGTCAGCATCGCGGATCACGCTGATGCTCATGTGCTCAGGATATTTGCTGCCGTCGCTGCGCGTACTCAGCACTTCGCCGTGCCAGTTGTCGCCAGCCGCGACCTCGTCCCAGATCGACTGCGGCAATGGCTTGCCGCTTGGCATTCGCCGATTTTCGTCGAAGCGCCTGCCCTGCAACGCGTAGCTGGTGAAACCAGTGATTTCCGTATGCGCGGCATTCGTCGAGATCACCCGGCGATCCGCATCGGCGATGATCACGCCTTCGGCAATGCTGGCCAGCGCCTCGGCGGCGACCCGGCGCTCCTGCTCCATCGCCACACGCTCGGAAATGTCGCGAATAATCGCTTGGCGCACCGGCAGGTCACCCCAGGTGGCAATGCTACTTTGCGTCTCTACCGGCCGTTTACTGCCATCCACGCCAATTAGCGTATTGGTGGCCGCACGACCCGTCGACTGTCCTGCAAGGGACTGCATGAACAGATGAACGAAGCGGTCGCCAATCAGCTCATCCGCATCACGTCCGGTCCACACCGATGCCGTGCGGTTGACGTCGAGGATCCGCCCGCTGGTCTCATCGACCATTACGATTGCATCAGCCGCACTGTCGAACAACAGTCGGTAACGCTCCTCGGTGCCGCGAACGCTTGCCAGGATACGGCGTGCCATCCGCAACCACAGAAGCATCGCAATGCATGCGGCAGCCAGCACGCTGCCGAACAGGATTGCACCAACCCAGGTTGCGCCGCGCGCAATCTCCAGTGAGAAGATGTTGGTGCGCGGGCCGATGAAACTGTTCAGCGTATAAATGCGATCGCGCTGACGTTCCAGCTCGACGCTCGATAACCCAGCACCCGCATGAGCGACCTGCAGTTGCCGTGCAATGTCGTCCAGGCTAGCAATCGCGTCATCAGTCGAGTGCCACGCCTGCAGCGCCTCGTTGATGTGGGGAGCAGAAGGGAAATACTCGAGTATGAAAATCATCCCGGGTATGGCAGCGGGTATCACGCTGCCACGCTTGAATGCCTGCACCACCTTTTCCTGGTCGAACCTGCCCGACGCAATGGCATCGCGTGCCCAGCGATCAGAATCAAGGACGGCGTAGTTGCGCCGGAAACTGTCGAGATCCGCAGCAGCGCCACTGACTGCATACGCATCAAGATCAATCACCGACTGCTTCTGGGCCTTGGACCAGAGACTCTCGCCGTTCAAGAACCCGGCGAGAGTGATCTGAACCTGCAGGGCTCCCCAGGTCAATGCCAGGATCAGCCCCACAATTGCCACCAACGCGTACGCCAATGGCATCAGGCGTCGTGACAACGGTCGTTGCAAAGTGGTTTGCGCGTTACGCATCGTACCTCTTTCTTTAACGGCCAATACGTTGTGAATGCATGCCTACAACCTTGCCGCGACCGCGTCTGTCAGGCAGCGACCTCGCTAAGCGCCTCCAGATATCGGCGCTTCTCGATGCAGTGATCCATGCTGATACGCATGCTGGTATAGCTACGCTTGATGCAGTCACCGATATGTGTCACTTCGTCGGCAGCTGGTGTCATGCCCATCAATGTACAGACTATCTCCAATGCCTCCCACGGATGTGTATCGTCATAAGCAGCATGTAGCTGTAGCCAGCGCAAACTGCCAACCCGTTCCTTTGCCGGAATGCTTTCGGCATAGGTTTTACTCTCATAAACGCGTTGCGACCACTCACCAGTGGCTCCCTCAACGGCATAGTTGGTGGCTGCGATGCTCGCGGCCAGACTACCGCCGGTGCAAATCTCCTCACACCAGTCGGCAAGCGTCCCGGTACCGTGAGCTGCCCGTCCATGCAGAACCTCCTCACGCGCCACACCTGCACCTTCGGCCCAGTTGAGCCAGTATTCGGCATGATTCTGTTCGACGCGGATGTTACGCACCAGCCAGCGTCGCGCCAGATTGTCGCCGGGACTGCGACCAAAACGGGTCTTGAGCAGACTCAACGCCATGTAGGCCGGAAACCGCTCGATCACTGGCCAGATACCCACCATGAAATTGGTCGTGGACGCATGGCTGAGGGAGGCACTCCTCATCATGTCCCACATCTCATGGCGCACCACGCTTTGTTTAGTACTTTCGCAATCGGCCACCATGTCTTGAGCCCACTGCGGGTAGCTGCTCAGTTCAGTCAACGGACCACTGCGTTCGAAACGGGTATTCATATGATTCTCCTGGGAGTTAAGCACTTCAGTTGATTTTTACCTCGCTTGGCCGACGCAGTAGATGCCTGCAATCGGTCGTACCCGGCATCCTGATGCCATGCCGGAAACCCTTGAATTCGTGATCGGTGACTGCTGCCCAGCGGCGCCAAGCCAGCGTTGCACCACCTGCTGCAACGCTGGCCGGATCGTCACGCGGGATGAACGGAGGGGAGCTGACCATATGCTGAAAATGCAGCGTACCGCCGTCATCCCCCTGTCAATGCAACCGGCTTAACGCTTTAATGTGCTGGTATTACCCGAATGCCGTGCCGTAATTCGGTTTATCCACTTGCATCAAGGTTGAAGCTGCATCGCCTGCATTGACGTCTGCCTGCATTGAGAACGCGTCTTGTGGACGGTCATTTCTCATTACATATGCTGGAGGTCACTTTCATGAAACGACTTGTCTGGTCTGCTTTGGCATCACTTCTTCTGGCTGCCCCGCTGGCGGTATATGCAGCGGACGGCTACGTCACCGGCAACGTGAATATGCGTGCCGGCCCCGACGTGGAGTACCCCCTGGTCGACCAGCTCCCGGCCGGAACAGGGGTATCCGTCCAGGGCTGCACGAACGGCTGGGAATGGTGCGACGTCATCTCCTCCTCCTCTGGTAGCCGCGGCTGGGTAGCCGGCAACTTCATTCAATACCAGTATCAGAATCAGCCCGTGCTGCTGCCCGCCTACGGCGCGCAAATCGGCATCCCCATCGTCAGTTTCGTGATCGGCACGTACTGGAATAATTACTACCGGAGCCGGCCGTTCTACAGTCAACGCAACACCTGGTTCAACCGCCCGATGCCGCACCGGCCGCCACCGCGGCCGATCAACCGGCCAGGGCAAGGCCAGCGGCCGCCACCCGCCAGACCGCGGCCACCCGTGAATCGCCCCACGCCGCGTCCGCAGCCTCCGGCCAATAACCGGCCAAAACCGCAACCCCGCCCGGCGGTGACCCGACCGCAGCCGCAGCCGAGGCCGCAAACCAATCAGCGACCGCAACAACAGCGACCTGCCCAGGGCAACGGCCAGCCCGCCCGTCCTGCCGGTAATCGTCCTGCCACTCCACCCAAGGGACAACAGCAAGGCAGACCCAAGCCGTCCGATGACAAAGGTGGTCAATAGGCGTTTGTCGCGATGAGCCGGATGCACAGTGTGCATCCGGCTCATCGCGCATCAAACGCTGACGTCGCTCAAACCGTTTCGCAGCGCCCGAGTTCGCTGATATCCGCCGCTTCCAGCACCGCCTTGGGTGCACCGTGCCGAGCTACGGCCAGCATCGCGCAGCCCATGATTTCCGTACTCAACACCGTTTGCGGCATCAGCATGCGCAGCAGTGGTAGCAGCGGCCGGGTCAACGTGTACAACCAGCGGTAGGAACCCGTCTTGGAGCGGATACCATGCAGCGGCTGGATGATGCCGGGCCGGAACACGTACACCGCCTTGAATGGCAGGCGCTGCAACGCGTTTTCGAGTCGCCCGCGCACTCGCGCCCACATCACCTTGCCTACTTCGCTGCTGTCCGCACCTGCGCCGGAAACATAGACAAACGTCATCTGCGGATTGAGTCGTGCCAGCGTCTGCGCAGCGGATAGTGTGAGCTCGTATGTAAGCCGTGTGTACTGCGCCTCAGCCATGCCGGACGAAGTCACGCCGATGCAGAAGAAGCATGCGTCCAGGTTCGTGAGGTCGGCTTCGATCGTGCTGTAGTCGAACATATTCTGGTGCACCAGATCCCGGAGCTTCGGATGCGACTGCCCAGTCGCCGTACGGCCGATCGCCTGCACTCGTGCCACATCGCCGGCAAGCAGGCATTCACGCAATACGCCCCGGCCAACCATGCCGGTGGCGCCAAAGATCAACACGTTCATGGCTCGGTTCCTTCAATGGCGCTCAAGGTAGATGCAGGATAGATCGTACGATGAGTCCCGAGGCCTCGCCCTTGCGAGAAAGGTGCACGGGTCAACCATCGCTGAGCCGGATACTGGTCGGGACATATCGCTGGAACATGCCGAAAGTCACTCCGGCAACCACGTTCAAACATGCGACCATCCAAGGCACGTCACATATGTCGGGGTCGTCATGAACAGCAGGATTCTCGCCGTGGTCTGTCTGGGTGCCTTGGTCGCAGGTGCGGCTCATGCCGGCGATGCGACAAGTACCAAGCCGCAGTACGGCAGCTGGGGCTTCGACCAGGCCGGTGCCGACATGAGCATCAAGCCGGGTGACAACTTCTTCCGCTACGCCAACGGCGCTTGGCTGGATCGCACGCCGATCCCGGCCGACAAGCCTGCCGTCAGCCTGCGCTTGGCCATGACCGACCTGACCGAGCAGCGCCTGCACGCCATCATGGAGTCGGCGGCGGCACACTCAACGGATCAACCTGCCACGCTGCAGGACAAGGTCGGCGCGTTCTACCAGTCGTTCATGGATGACGCGCGTATCGAGGCGCTTGGCGCCAAGCCGATCGCGCCGGAACTTGATGCCGTGCGTCATGCGACCACGCGTGATGCGCTGGCCGCACTGATGGGCCATACCAACACCGACTTCGACGGCTCGTTGTTCAACATCGGCATCGATGTCGACCTGAAGGACCCGAAACACTACGCTGTCTACATCGGTCAGGGCGGACTCGGCCTGCCCGATCGCGACTACTACCTCAAACCCGAATTCGCGAAACAGAAAGCCGCCTACGAGGCCTATGTCACCACCCTGCTGACGCTGTCCAACTGGACCCATCCGGATGCAGCTGCGAAAGACGTGGTTGCATTCGAGACGGCGATCGCCCAGGCCAGCTGGAGCAAAGTCGAGCAGCGCGATCCGGTGGCGACCTACAACCCGATGAGCATCGCCGAGCTGCAGCAGCTCGCGCCCGGCTTCGCCTGGCCGGCGTTCCTGAAAGCGCAGCGGCTGGGTGATCTGCAGCGCATCGTGGTCGGCGAGAAAACCGCATTTCCGAAACTCGCCGCGCTGTATGCGCATACACCGGTGGCGACGATCCAGGCATGGCAGGCTGCGCGCATTGCCGACAACGCCGCGTTCTACCTGTCCCAGCCGTTCCAGGACGCGTATTTCGATATGCACGACAAGACGCTGTCCGGCCAGCAGGTACAGGCCGTGCGCTGGAAGCGCGGTGTGCATGCCGTCTCGGGTGGCGACTGTGGCGTCGGCGAACGGCTGGACTGCTTCGGCAACCTGAGCTGGGCCGTCGGCCAGTTGTACACCGACAAGTACTTCCCACCCGCCTCCAAGGCGAAGATCGAGCAGTTGGTGGCCAACCTCAAGACCGCCTACCACGCGCGCATCGAGAAACTCGACTGGATGAGCCCGCCGACGAAACAGGAGGCACTGCGCAAGCTGGATACCTACACGATCAAGGTCGGCTATCCCGATCATCCGCGTGACTATTCACAAGTCGTGGTGCGCAACGATGACCTGACCGGCAACGTGACGCGTGCGGCCAGCGCGGACTGGGCATTCTATGTGGATCGCCTCAATGGCCCGGTGGATCGCAGCGACTGGTCGATGACGCCGCAGACCAACGATGCCTACAACGGCTCGTTGCGCGACATCGTGTTCCCGGCCGGCATCTTGCAGCCACCGATCTTCGATCCGAACGCCGATCCGGCGATCAACTACGGCGCGATCGGTGCCGTAATCGGACACGAACTCACCCACGGCTTCGACGATGAAGGCCGCAAGATCGACGCCGACGGCGCACTGCGTGACTGGTGGACGGCCGCCGACGCAAAGGCGTTCGAGGCACGTGCAAAGAAACTCGGCGCGCAGTATTCCGCGTTCGAACCGCTACCTGGCGTGCACATCAACGGTGAGCTGACCATGGGCGAGAACATCGCCGATCTGGGCGGACTCACCCTGGCACTGGACGCCTATCACACCTCCCTGCATGGCAAGCCTGCACCGGTGATCGACGGCATGACTGGCGACCAGCGCGTCTTCCTTGGCTGGGCACAGGCATGGCGCGGCAAGCTGACCGACGATGCGATCCGTCGCCAGGTCACCAGCGACCCGCACTCGCCGCGCGCGTTCCGTGTCAACGGCGTGGTGCACAACCTCGATGCGTGGTACGACGCCTACGGCGTCAAGCCGGGTGACAAGCTGTATGTTGCGCCGGCTGACCGCGTGCGGATCTGGTGAGGCATGGCCAAACGTCATCTATCGGGCCCGCCTGCGGATTCCATATAAACGCTGGACGCACTTCGCGCATCTGACGGATGTTGCCAACCCTGGGAGTAGACATCGTGCGTAAAACCATCCTTGCCTTGTTATTGACGACGCTGCCACTCGCCGCCAGTGCGATGGAATGCCGTTACAGCGCGCCGCGCAATGCCGACCTCGATGCCGCCGGACTGAACAGTCTGCTGCTGAAGCTGGGCTCCACCGACCTGGATATACAGAGCACCCCGGGCCTGACCAGGGTCGAGGTGCGCGGCACCGCCTGCGCTTCGAATGCGGCATGGCTGAAGGATGTGCAGATCGGCACCAGCCGCAACGGCGATCGCGCCGCCGTGGCCGCACAGAACGACCATCACGAGGATACGTTCAGCCTGTTCGGCTCCAGCTACGCCTATCTGAAACTGCAGGTGCGCGTGCCTTCAACATTGGCGATCAACGTCGAGAGCGGCTCCGGCGACGTCAACGCAGCCAACCTCGCCTCGCTGGATTTCAATTCCGGCTCGGGCGACCTGATCGCGGACCACATTGCGGGTGCCCTGACCCTGAAACTCGGCTCGGCTGATGCGAAGGCGCGCCACGTTGGAAGTGTCGACCTGCACGAAACCGGCTCCGGCGACGTACGTGTCAATAGCGTGCAAGGCGACATCCAGGCGGATCATGCCGGCTCCGGCGATCTCGACTTCAACAACGTCAACGGCAGCGTCAATGTCGGTGCTACCGGTTCCGGCGACATCACGCTCAACAACATCGGCCGTGACGCCAAGGTCGGCAGCATCGGCTCCGGCGACATCAACGCCAATGGTGTCGGTGGCGATTTCACCGTGGGCGCCAACGGCAGCGGCGATGTCCATTACACGAACATCAAAGGCAAGGTCAGCGTGCCGAAAAGTGACGACAACTGAGTCAGGGCACACTGCCGGGATCCAATGATCGTGGCGGCCAGCCACGCGATCAGTTGCTCACGCAGACATCGGGAAACACCGTTTAGTCGGAGACCGTATTTCAACTGCTATGGAATGAGCGGACTGCTTCGGTATTTCCGATGGGGAGAAATCTCGGGGTGCCGGTACCTGTGCACCGACACCCCGAACCTCGATGGACTCAGTGGCCGCCGTCGTGACGTTTATCCGAGTCCGGGGTGAACGACACGCCGCGCAGCACTTCCGCGAAGGCTGCCGAGCGCAGCGTCACGAACTTTTCCTGTGAGGCACCGGCCACACTGGTGTTCTTCAGGTCGTCGCGGATCGCTACCAGACGATTCGGGTCAGCACCGACATCGCCGCCACCGCTGGTGGTCGAGGTCGTCGCCCAGATCGTGACGTGACCATCTGCATCGACGCGACCAGTCATGTTGCGCAGACCATCGGTCGCCGGCGCCCACGGCAGGTTGGTGCCCGGGTTGTTGCCGGTCGGGTAGTCGCGCACCGTGTAAGGCTGCCCCAGCTCGAGACCTGCCTGCAGTGTGTAAGCCAGCGTCCAGCTCTGTGTGGTGGCGTTGAACACCCACTTCTGCAGGCCGGCCGTGGTCTGTGCCGCGGCGTGCGCATACAGATCGGTGCCGCCTGCGTAGCCGTCACCTTCATCGGCCACGTAAAGCGTGTTCGCATCGGCGAACCACAACGCGAACGGATAGGTCAACGTCGTCGCCGTCTTGACCGGCGTCGACGGGAATCCGGCGAGTATGCACATGTTGGTCGGCAGGCCAGCAGTCGACAATGTGGCTGCATTGTAGGAAAGCGCTGCAGTGGGAAGCGCCGCGCCGGCCACCGGCACACCAACTCCCTTCGGACATGCTGTGCCCGTCGTATCGACGAAATACACCGTATTCACGCCGTTGCTGCCGCTGCCCTTGGTGTAATACACCACGTTGTTGAACACGGTCATGCCGCGGAAATTGTCGTCCTTGCCGATCTTGTCAGCCTTGTCGCCCAGCACGGTGACGGAGAAGCTGGCCAGCGGGGTGTTGGCACCAGGAGTCTGCGACACTTCGGGCATACCTGCCGGGGTGATGAACTGCGCACCAGCACCCAGAACGACACCGGCAGGCTGCGGATTGCTGCCATTGCCGGCATTGCCCGCGGTGTAGAAATAATTTGCGCCATCGCGATCATTCAGGATCACTGCACGGCCGTTGTCGCCGCTGTACGCATTGGTCTCGGTGAAATTGAAGCGGCCATCGCGGTCTACCGTAGCCACGGCACGGTAGAAGTTCTGCCCGTCAGGATTGGTCGGGTCGACGGCGCCGGGCGTGTTCGCATTCGACACGTCGAGCGCGTTGACCGGCGCGACGTAGCCCATGAAGGTCAGGTATTTGTGATCCAGTGACAGGTGCAGCGAGAGTTCCGATTTCGAGCTGAAGCTGGTGACCAGCTCACCTTCCATGGCAGCCGGGAGCTGGCTGTTCGGTACTTCCAGCGAATCGACCAGCGAGCCACCAGGCGTGATTTGGTCGAGATAAATACGCGCGGTAATGCCGAAGCTGCCGTCGTACAGCACATCGTTCCACACATACGGATAGGTGCCGTCATACGGTGCACCGGTCGATGCGCCACAACCACCGGTGGTGTTTGCGCAATTCACCGGCAGGATCATACCGACCTGCACATTGCTGGGCTTGTTGTCGTAGACGCTGCGACTGACCACCAGGTTACCCGGCCAGTAATGAAAGTCCCGGCCCTGCGAAAAATCACCGGCATAAGCTGAGGCACTGGCCGCGAGAACGGTAAGCGCCAGGACCGCGGCAACCTGCCGGCGGCTTGAACGGCTGAACAAGGTCTTCGTCATCGTGATCTCCGGAGTGGGTACGAAAGCGCCAAACACGTACGCAAAGCGGGGCCACGGTATTAGGGAGAGGTGACGGGCTCTTGACAGTCGTCGTCGACAAGCGTGGTGTGATCGCGTTGGTAATCGAAATCAGCGGCGGGGCGCCATCGCATGTTTCATGGAGGCACAGCGCCAGCGGATCTACCGGACCGCGGAAAGATGCGCCATGCTCGGGCGCAACAGCGCAATCCGCATGGGATGTCCTTTAGCAGATGACCATGGCACAACCGATAACGTCTGTGATCGTTCTCTTGACTGCGTACGCCTCGTTCCAAGAACCTTGATACCGGAAAGCTAATGTTGGCACCCAAAGCGAAAGACGTTGCCCGGGCGGCACGCTCCACGAAGCGTCCCGACCATGCGCGGCATTTGCTGCCGATACTCGCGCTGCTCGCGCTTGGCGTTGTGATCACCGCCCAGGCGAGCACGCCCGACGAAACACGCTGGCAGCACGAGGCACAGGCGGTCACGATTACCCGTGACGACTGGGGTATCGCGCACGTCCACGGCAAGACCGACGCCGACGCCGTGTTCGGCATGGCCTATGCCCAGGCTGAGGACGACTTCAACCGCGTCGAGACCAACTACCTCAATGCGATGGGTCGGCTCGCCGAGACCGAAGGTGAATCCGCGATCTGGCAGGACTTGCGGATGAAGCTGTTCATCGATCCGATCACCTTGAAAACGCTTTATGCCAAAAGCCCGAGCTGGCTGCAGGCGCTGATGAACAGCTGGGCCGACGGGCTGAATTACTACCTCGCCACGCATCCCGACGTGCATCCACGTGTCATCCAACATTTCGAACCGTGGATGGCGCTCAGCTTCAGCGAAGGCAGCATCGGCGGCGATATCGAACGCGTATCACTCAACCAGCTCGAAGCCTTCTACGGCCATGACCGGCAAGCACTGGCTCGCGCCGAGCCGCCGTCGAGCTGGGCGGAACCGACGGGATCGAACGGCATCGCGATAGCACCCAAGCTCAGCGCCAACGGTCATGCACTGCTGCTGATCAATCCGCATACCTCGTTCTTCTTCCGCTCCGAGTTGCAGATGACCAGCGACGCCGGGCTCGACGCCTATGGCGCGGTCACCTGGGGGCAGTTCTTCATCTATCAGGGCTTCAACCATCATATCGGCTGGATGCACACATCCACCGGACTCGATGCGGTCGACCAGTTCGCCGAGACGATCGTGCACAAGGACGGCAAGCTGTTCTATCGCTACGGCCAGGAACTGCGCCCGGTCAGCACGCGCACGATCAGCGTGCCCTACCGCGCCGCCGACGGCTCGATGGCCCAGCGCAGCTTCACCGTGTATGCCACGCATCACGGCCCGATCGTGCGCGAGGCCGACGGCAAGTGGATCGCGATCGCGCTGATGAACAAGCCGCTCGAAGCACTCGAGCAAAGCTGGCTGCGCACGAAGGCCAGCGACTACGCCAGCTATTTGAAGGTCGCCGAGCTGAAGGCCAACTCGTCGAACAACACGATCTTCGCCGATGACAAGGGCGAGATCGCCTATCTGCATCCGCAGTTCATCCCGAAACGCGACGACCGCTTCGACTACACCAAGCCGGTCGACGGCAGCGATCCGGCCACCGACTGGCAAGGACTGCTGCCACTGGACAAGGCACCGCACCTGCTCAATCCGCCGAACGGCTGGATCTTCAACACCAACGATTGGCCCTATTCCGCCGCCGGACCTTACAGCCCGAAGCGCGCGGATTACCCCCGCTACATGGACACCTCTGGCGAGAATCCTCGCGGCATCCACGCCACCCGCGTGCTGACCGGCCAGCGGGGTTTCACCTTGCCATCGCTGATCACCGCCGCATTCGATTCCTACCTGCCAGCCTTCGCGCGGCAGATCCCGATCCTCGTGGCCGACTACGACGCGCTGCCCACCAGCGATCCGCTCAAGCACAAGCTGGCCGGCCAGATCGCGCTGCTGCGCAACTGGGACTATCGCTGGGGTATTGCCTCGATGCCGACTTCGCTCGCCGTGTTCTGGGGCGACACCTTGTGGGACAAGGTCGATAAGGCCGACACGGCCGAGGGCCTGTCGATCTACGACTACATGGCCGAGAAAGCAGGGCCGAAGGTGCGCTTGGACGCGCTGCTCGAAGCATCCGACCGGCTTGAGAAAGACTTCGGCAGCTGGGGCGTTCCATGGGACGAGATCAATCGCTATCAGCGCATCAACGGCGATATCGTGCAGCCGTTCGATGATGCCAAGCCCAGTATCCCGGTGCCGTTCACCTCGTCACGCTGGGGCTCGCTCGCGTCTTTTGGTGCCCATCGATGGCCGGGGACGAAGCGCTATTACGGCACCAGTGGTAACAGCTTCGTCGCGGTGGTCGAGTTCGGGCCCAAGGTCAGCGCTCGTGCCATCACCGCCGGCGGCGAGAGCGGCCATCCGGGCTCCAAACATTTCAACGACGAGGCTGAGCGCTATACCATCGGCAACCTGCGCACGGTCTACTTCTGGCCGGAACAACTCGTGGGGCATACCGAGCGCGTCTATCATCCGGGCGCACAAGGTGATTGACCACGCATGCGGCTATATCGATGCGGCGATGCGGCCCACCTCGGCCAGTACGGCATGGCGTTCGCCGGTATCCGCCGTCGACCCTGCGTAGTAAGCCGTCACGAGCAACGGCTTGCGTTTCTGTGGCCAGATGATGGCGATGTCGTTGGTTTCACGGTTGGCGCCGCTGCCGGTCTTGTCGCCGACACGCCAGCCGGCTGGCATACCAGCACGCAGTTGCTCGGTACCGGTGCTGGTGGCGCACAGCCATGTGGTCAGTTGCTCGCGTGATGTCGCGGACAGCACTTCACCCAACAGCAGCGTGTGCAGGTCCGCCAGCATGGCGCTCGGCGTGGTGGTGTCACGCAGATCACCCGGCCTGCCCACGTTGAGCTCGGGCTCGATCCGGTCGAGCCGGGTCACGTCGTCACCGAGGCTGCGCACGTATGCGGTCACCGCAGCAGGTCCGCCCAGGCTGGCCAGCAACAGGTTGGCCGCCGTGTTGTCGCTCAGAGTGATCGCCGCCTGGCACAGCTCGGCCACCGTCATGCCCGGCGCACCGACGCGTTGACTGGTCACCGGCGCATACGCCAGCACGGCCTCCTTGCCAAAGACAATGCGCCGATCGAGCCGCTCCACTCCGCGATCGACACGTGCCAGTACCGCCGCCACCGCCAGCAGCTTGAACGTGCTGCACATCAGGAAGCGTTCATCGGCACGATGCCCGATGCGGCGGCCGTTGTCGGTATCCAGAATGGCCACACCGAGCCGCCCGCCTCGTTGACGTTCCAGCGTAGCCAGCTGTGCTGCGGCACCACCCGCTTCGGCAGCAAGGGAAAACGTGGGGCGAAGAACGAGTGCCGAGGCACCCATCAGGGCGCCTTTCAGCAGGCTTCGACGGTTCATGCGATCACCTTTGTGCAGGAAGTGGAAAAGCGGCGTGGTTGTAAGCGAACCGCCTCACCCTAGCCATCGGTGCTGGCTTTTTGCAGCTAGCGATGAGGCAATCCCGGGACAGTCACCCGGCGCGATGGCATCAGCCGCGCTTGGGAATTTCCAGGCCACGCTGCACCGCTGGACGTGCCAGCCCGCGGTCGAGCCATGCGGCGACGTTGGCAAAGCTGTCGCTGTCGTATCCCACCAGTTCACGTGCCTCATAGAACGTGATGAGGTTGCGTACCCAGCCGATCGTGGCGATGTCGGCGATCGTGTAGTCGTCACCCATGATCCAGCTGCGACCGTCGAGGCGGGTGTCGAGCACGCCAAGCAGGCGTTTTGATTCCGCAACATAGCGCTCAAGCGGCCGCTTGTCGGCAATCTCCTTGCCGGCGAACTTGTTGAAGAAGCCGACCTGGCCGAACATCGGGCCAATCGACGCCATCTGGAAGAACACCCACTGGATGGTCTCCCAGCGCTGTATCGGATCAGCCGAAATGAACTTGCCCGTCTTGTCTGCGAGATACAGCAGGATCGCACCGGATTCGAACAGCCCGAGCGGCCGCCCACCAGGGCCAGCCGGATCGATGATCGCGGGAATCTTGCCGTTCGGGTTGAGCGACAGGAACGCCGGGGTATGGCTCTCGTCCTTCATGATGTCGACGAGGTGCGGCTCGTAGGGTTGCCCCGTCTCCTCCAGCATGATCGACACCTTCACGCCGTTCGGCGTGTTGAGCGAATACAGCTGGATACGGTCGGGATGT
Organism: Dyella sp. S184; assembly: GCF_009766065.1. Classification (GTDB taxonomy): domain Bacteria; phylum Pseudomonadota; class Gammaproteobacteria; order Xanthomonadales; family Rhodanobacteraceae; genus Rhodanobacter. The sequence continues at coordinate 283,504 of NZ_LMUE01000009.1, forward strand.
TGTGCCGGCCAGCGCATGGTAATTGGGAAGCTGGAGAGGTTGGACACGTTGTGCTCCTGCATCATCGGGATCATGGCGAGCTACGGGCTGAGCGCAATACCCGCGTCGATCAACAGCTTCTGCAGCTCGGCCGTTTGCGCCTCGTAGTGTTTCCAGCGCTTCAGTGAACTGCGGTACATGGGCTTGCGCACCTGCACAGCACTCGCCGTGGCGACAGGCGCCGGATTGTCCTCGAAACGCAGGCAGGCATCGTCCCAGGACAAACCGCAGAACTCCAGCAATTGGCGCGAACTCGCCTCTTGCGACTCCACCAGCGTCTCGTAATC
>NZ_LMUE01000009.1:283839-284185 GCF_009766065.1 Dyella sp. S184
ACCGCAGAACTCCAGCAATTGGCGCGAACTCGCCTCTTGCGACTCCACCAGCGTCTCGTAATCCACTTCCAGGATGCGCCCCGGAAAAAGCTGCTGCCAATGCGCCATCAGGTGATCGAACAGGACGTAGTAATGGCCAGTATCGAGCAGGTCGAACGAGTAGTCGTAGTTGCTCGACTTCAGCGCGAATAGCTGACGAAAATTACCCAGGCAGGTATCCATCGGATCACGCCGCAGGCAGATGATCTTTGCCTGGGGCAGCGCCTGCGCAATAAAGCCCGCATAGAGAAAATTGTGCGGGAGTTTGTCGATGAAATGGGGCTTGTGGCCGGTCACAGGCCGGGTC
>NZ_LMUE01000009.1:284195-666271 GCF_009766065.1 Dyella sp. S184
CGATCGAACAGAACGTAGTAATGGCCAGTATCGAGCAGGTCGAACGAGTAGTCGTAGCTGGTCGACTCCAGCGCGAATAGCTGGCGAAAGTTACTAAGGCAGGTATCCATCGGATCACGCCGCAGGCAGATGATCTTTGCCTGGGGCAGCGCCTGCGCAATGAAGCCTGCATAGAGAAAATTGTGCGGGAGTTTGTCGATGAAATGGGGCTTGTGGCCGGTCACAGGCCGGGTCCCGGCGAGATAGGCTTCGCCCAGCCGGCGCCAGTCAATATTGGGCACGCAATCGATGGTCTCCGGATCAAACAGGGCCCGCGTGCGGCTGCCTGACAGCTGCTTGAACGTCACAGGGAAATTATGCAACTCACCAGCCGAATGCACATCAGGGTGGTTGGAAATGATGCGCTCGACCAGGGTCGTGCCCGAACGCGGCATGCCGATGACGAAGATGGGTTCATCGGTAGGAAAGCCGGCGGCGGCGGTCTCCGGGTTCGGCAGCGCTTGGGTCAGCGCGGCGAACAGGGCCTCCTGGCGCTCGCGTGAATAGTCCCGTCCTACTTTTCCCGCGGCCTTGCCGAGGGCAAGGTGCCCGAATGCCTTGGGATAGTCGGCCAGATCCTCGTATTCCTTGAACAGTGCCAGATGCACGTATATCTGCGCGAGAAGGTTGCCTGCACTCTTCGGCAACAACGACTGCAAGCGCTCCAGATGATTGCTCGTCGCGGTCTGCGTGCGCAGATACGACAACGTCAGGTGGATCTCCCACGACTGTGGTGCCAGATCCAGGCAGGTTTCCATTTCCTGTTCCGCTTCGTCCAGCTTGCCCAGGAACATCAGCGATTTGGCGAGGTGGTTATGAAGGTTGACGCGGGATGGCTCCTGGGCCGCCGCACGCGCGTAAAGAGCCCGTGCACGCTCGTGTTCATTGGCGCGTGCGAGCACGAACCCGAGGGTATCCAGTGTCGTTGCGTCGAGCGGTGACAGGGTCAGGGTCCGATCCACGAGAGCCAGTGCAACGGCTTGCTGGTTGACCAGGGAAAGTACCCTCGCAAATTGCGCCGCATACTCGCCTCGCAGAGGATCCAGTGTCACAGCCCTTAGCAGGTACTTCACTGCAAGCGACATCTCCTTCAGGCCGAGTGCGGCAAGCCCGATCAGGTAATGCAGCCCCGCATGATCGGGAGCCACCGGCAGCAAGGTTTTCGCCAGATCAAATGCCTGACGATAGTTTCCCTGCTTGTACACCGCGGTGGCCTGGGCAAGGAGCTTGTTTGGATCAGACATGCAGTGCCTTAGCGTGACAGTAGCGACATTAGGTTCTACCTCCACGATATCGCCGTCGGCCGGCCGTTGATAGCATGGGCTGGCATGGCTGGTGCCGCTTGCGCACGGCGTTGACCCTGCTTCACCTCACACCACTGTCGCATCAACCCACTCTGTCCCTGCACTCCGCTATATTCCTCCCATGGACAAGGCGCTCCTCGAACAGCCCCTGATCATGGCCTCGGATCGCGTGAAACCCGCGACGACGGCTGCGGATGCCGCGCGACTGCGCGCGCTCACTCCCGAGGCATACTGGCTGGAGATCGCGCAGGAGTTCAGCTGGGACCGCGCACCGGACATTACCCTCGAAGGCCAGCTCGGCGACTTCCGCTACTTCCCCGGCGCAATGGGCAACGTGAGCGTCAATTGCCTCGATCGCTGGCCGGCCGAACGGATCGCCCTGCACTACGAGCGCGAAGACGGGCTGAAGGAAACCTGGACGTTCGGTGCACTCACCGATGCCGTCGCCCGCTTCGCCGCTGCACTTGAGGATCTCGGCGTGAGCAAGGGCGATCGCGTTGCCGTGTACGCCAGCAACGTACCCGAGTCGTTCATCGCCATCCACGCGTGCTACCGGATCGGCGCGATCTATTCGGTGATCTTCGCCGGTTTCAGCGCATCGGCCGTGCGCGACCGCCTCAAGGATGCGCAGCCCAAAGTCATTGTCTGCACCGACGCCACGCTGCGCCGTGGCCGCACTGTGCCACTCAAGGCCACGCTCGACGAGGCGCTGAAAGGACTGCCCATTCCGCACATCGTCGTTGCACGGCGGGTCGACAGGAATTACCTCTTGCGCGAAGGCGAGCGAGATTTCGCCGAGCTGCTGGCAAGCACCACACGCCGCGCTGCGCCCGTATCGCTCGAGGCCAACGATCCGGGCTTCATCATCTACACGTCGGGCACGACGTCGAAGCCGAAGGGCCTCGTGCACGCGGGCATCGGTTTCATGGTCGGCACCTATGCGAACGTGAAGTGGTCGCTGAACCTCGACGCCGACGACGTGTACTGGTGCACGGCGGACGTGGGCTGGCTCACATTCCCGATCTTCGCACTCGTCGGGGGTCTTGCGCACGGTGCCACGCATGTCATCTACGAGGGCAGCCTCGACACGCCGACGCTGGCGCGCACCTACGAACTCATTGCGACTTACGGCGTCAACAAGCTCTTCACCGCGCCTACCGCACTGCGGATGATGCGCCGCGCGGGCGATGACCTGCTGAATATCCACGACACCAGCAAGCTCGCGCTGGTGTCGCTGGTCGGCGAGCCGCTCGATCCCGATACCTGGTTCTGGACGCGCGACAAGCTCGGTCGCGGCACGTTGTTCGTCAACAACACCTACGGACAGACCGAGACCGGCACTGCGTGGTCGAGCAGCATGGTTGGCGCCACGCCGGCGCGCCCGGGCAGCTGTGGGCACCCACTCCCGGGCTACGTGGCACATGTGCTGCGCGAGGACGGTACCGAGGCCGCGCCCGGCGAGAGCGGCGCGCTCACGCTGGCCGCGCCATTCCCATGCCTGGCGCGAACCGTGTGGGGCGATCACCAGCGCTACGTGAATACCTACCTCGCACAATTTCCCGGCCATTACGTAGCCTCGGACGCAGCGCTGTTCGATGCGGACGGCCAGCTGTGGGTCACCGGTCGTCTCGACGATGTCATCAACGTGGCGGGCCATCGGCTCGGCACGATGGAGCTTGAGGCCGCACTGCTCACGCATGCCGCAGTCTCCGAAGCAGCCGTCGTCACCCAGCCCGACGAGGTGAAGGGCGTGGTCCCGGTGGCGTTCGTCGTACCCCGTGCGGGACACACGGATAGCGCCGAACTCCGCGCGACACTCAGCCAGGCTGTCGTCGATGCGGTCGGCGCGATCGCGCGCCCGGCGCGCGTGGTGGTGGTGGCCACGGTCCCGCGCACACGCAGCGGCAAGATCATGCGTCGCGTGCTGCGCGATCTGGTGGTCACGGGCAAGACATCAGGCGACCTGACCAGCCTCGAGAATCCGGACGCGATCGACGTGGTGCTGAACAAGCTCGCCGAGCCGTGAGGCGAATACCGGAGTCAAGTGATCGTCAGCATGATGACCGGAACTTCAAGGACCCATCGCTGCCTGGGTATCCAGCATGGGTTGCTGTGACACCTGCACGGCTCCATGCACGGGTTGATCGATATCGAGGATAAGCCCCGCTGCGATCAACAGAAGCACGAACAGCATCGTGCTGGCCCAGCGCGCGTGGCCCTTCTCATAACCCACGAGGAAGGCAACGAATAAGGTATAGATGAGCAGCACCACCAGGACCCGCGTCGGGATATGCGCGGCGCGTGCCGCCTTGCGCGATGCGGCCAGATCGAACATGTCGTTGGTGGCCGATACGACCAAAGCCGCCAACGGCGTCGTGCGAATCGGCTCGATGCCACGGCTCATCGTCTGCCAGAACCGGTTCTGCAATATCGTGGCACGCGCGTAGCTGGCATCCTCCGCTCGTTCCGTTGGCGCGCTGCCGTAGACGATGCGCTCGGCCACATAGGCTCGCAGCAGAGGATCCAGTTCGCTGCGCACATTGGCGTCCAGCAATTGCACCCGCAACGCCGTGGTGCCGATCGCATTGGCCTCGGCAACGACCAATTCCCGGCGGGTGTCATACCGGCTGAGGCTTATCGAGAAAGTGAAACCAACGAGTAATGCCAGCAGGCCAAGCACACTGGTCAGGGTGAAGCCGTCTTCGGCCTCGCGCGCGCCACTGCGGTTTTTCCGCCGACGCATCCAATAGCCGAATTCACGTGCGACGACCAGACAAAGCAGTATCCCTAGGGCGAGCAGCCAGGCGATGCCGTCGATGTCATTCGTGAAACCGGAAAACATAGGCCCGCTCCCGGCAAGCAACGGCTTGCAGCACAGTCACATGATATACGGTGGCACGCAGTACAGCCGACAGCCAGACCTATGCCCGGCACAGCGACCAGAAATCGATGTCGCGGCGGTGACGGTAGCCGACTTGTTCGTACAACAGCTTCGCGCGGTGGTTCTGGTGGCTCACATGCAGGAACGGCGTGCGACCGCGCTCCAGATTGTCGTTCGACAACAGGGCCAGCAGGCGACGAGCGTAACCGCGAGCGCTGAAGTCGGGATGCGTGCAGACGGCACTGATTTCCTGGTACGCATCCATGCCCAGACGCTCGCCGATGATCGCTGCGAGCCGGCCATCCTGATAGATCCCGAAATAGCGGCCGAGCTCCATCGTGCGCGGGCGGAAATAATGCGGGTACACCAGTGCGGTCAGTGCCAGCACATCCTCGCGGTGCGCCGCGGACAACCTGATTACCTCCGGCCCATCGATCACTGGTATCGGCATCGTGCAGATCATCTGCGCCAGTGGGCCATAGGCATTGAGAACCCATCCACTCGTCACCTTCGGCACCACGCCGAGCAGGTACAAGGCCTCACCCGGCTCCACCAAGTACTCGATCGCTTCGGTCGCGTCCACATCCGCGCTTGCCACGCCAAGGAAAGGCGCGAACTCAGCCGGATAGCGTGCCGCACCATCCTTACGCAACGCCAGCGCCCGATGCCGAGTGCATAGCGAAGTCCAGAATGGATTGTCGAGTTCCGGAACGATCATTCCGCGATACCGCCTAGTCTGCCGTTGGCGGAAGAGATTGCCATAGATGGCGTCGGCTGCGCGCGATATATGGCGCCCAACCTGCGTCACAGGTTGGCTGCATCGGGATGACGTGATCGAGCCGTATCGGACGTACCATCCACGAGAGGAAAGTTTCATCGCGAACAAGTTGCCTGGCGCACGCCTATCACGGATAACTACTTGCACCGCCATCTTCCGTCCAGAGTTCACGCTCCACCCAAACAACGTAGAGAGGCACGGCATGAATACATCAACCCGACCTGGTCACGCCCTGTTGGGGCCGCCCGCGCTTTTTGCTGAGAACCTGGCCAAGGGAGCCGGTACTCCCAGCATGAGTCTGGGTCATGTACTGCTTGCGCTGGTTATGATCGCTCTCGGAATACGTGGTCTCGTCTACGGCGATTTCGCGTCGGTGTGGCAACGCATTCCCATCGAGCATCTGCTGGCGCGGCAGTTCTTCGTGTATGCCTGCGCAGTGATCGAGCTGGCGACCGGCCTCGGCCTACTGGTGAAACGCATGGTCGGGTTTTCGTCCGGCATCCTGTTCATCTATCTGCTGCTCTGGGCGGTGCTGCTGAAGCTCCCCGCCGTGGTGTTCGTGCCGACGATGGAAGCCACCTGGCTGGGTTTCGGCGAGATCGCCGTCATCCTGGCAGGAGGATGGATCGTGTTTGCTGTCCATGCCGGTTCATGGGCAAGGAGTCATGTGGGCCTCGTCACTGGCATGCGCGGCGTGCGCTGGGCGCGGCTTCTGTTCGCCCTCTCACTGCCGACGATCGGGCTTTCGCACTTCGTGTATGCCAAGGAAACCGCCAGCTTCATACCTGCATGGCTTCCCTGGCACTTGGGCTGGGCTTACCTGACCGGAGCCGGCAGCCTCGCCACCAGCCTGGGTGTGCTGTTCGCGATCTGGCCACGCCTGGCGGTGACACTGGAGGCGGCCATGTTGAGCGTGATCACCCTGCTGGTCTGGCTGCCCGGCGTCATCACTGCGCCGGGGAATGATTCCGTGACGCCATTCCTGATGTCTACCGCGATTGCCTGCGGCGCCTGGGCGATGGCCGACTCGTACCGCGGAGTTGGCTGGCTTTGGGCATCAGCTTCGCGCGAAGACCATACGGCGGGATAACTGACTCGATTGGAGAAGCCAATGCTCGGCAGAGTGACCAGAACGCGATCTCGCGGCGATGGCGATAGCCGATCTGCTCGTACAACAATTTCGCGAGGTGGTTCTACCAGCTGATGTGCAAGAAAGGCATGCGGTCGCGTTCGAGCTGTTTTTCCCCCTTGGAAGGCATCCGCATGAATGTGAAAAGTGCAGCACACTCCATGGAACACGAGCGCCTTTCGTGGTTCTTTGCAACTCGCTCATCATGAGCGTTGACGCCTGACCGACCGTACGGGAACCGCGTCAGTAACTTGCGCCGGCACGGGCGTTGCTGGCCGCTACGGCCGTCGAAACGAAGATCCTGCGCCAGCAGGACCAGTTCGGCCAGCTGATGGCCGGTCTCGACGCCGACATCATCGCGGTACAAGGCGATCCGACAATCCACATCAGCGCCATCGAACACGTGCCGTTCGTGATGAAGGGCGGCGTGATCTACAAGCAGCCGGAGTGAACGCCAGCAGGGGATGTGGACATACCCACGCGATCAATGCCAGCCTGTCTAAACGAAGTTGAAAATCCAGGATGGGTGACGTACTCAAGAATTTCGGCAATCACAAACGTACAAAAGCCAACGCAGAATTTGGTAGTCGGCTTTTCATTCCAGAACTTATTGGACGCTTTTTGTGCTGCTGTCGACTGCGGCTCTGTCATCGTAGCCCTAGGATTCTGCGAACAATTCCCTGCGCACTTGATCGTGGACGCCATGTTGGTTCGAGCCTGAGCGTTGGATGTCGGACGCCGTCCCGTCGGAATCGTTACATTCACCCAACGCATGATTCGACGAAACCTCAGCTGCCGTCCTTCTGGTAGATCCGGCCATTCTTGATCACGTACGCGATTTTTTCGGTGTTGTGGATATCGCGTGTCGGATCGGCTGTAAGCACGACCAGGTCGGCGCGCTTGCCGGAGCTGATCGTACCGCGTTGCGTCGATTGCCCCATCGCGGCCGCACTGATTTGCGTGGCGGCGTGGATCGCCTCGAGCGGCGTGAAACCGCAATGCTCGACCAGCAGCGCCATTTCCGTGTGCACTAGAGGTAACGCATGAAGATCTGGTCCCTGAGGATCGGTTGGAAGCCCCGAACTGTCCGTGCCGACGTCGATCAGTACGCCCTGCTGGTGCGCCAGTCTGGTTACCGCATAGCTCCACGGCATGATGCCGGCACCCACACTTTTGGAATCATGTTGCGCTTCCTGCTCGAACGGGAGCAGCGTGGCATCGAGTATCGTGCCGTGCTGCTTCATCGCCTTGAACAGCGCGAGGATCTGCGGCGCGTCCGGCCGAATGTGTGCGAAATCGCCCATGGCGCGCACCCCATAGTCGTCCGGCACCTTCGGTGCCGCCTCCCAGACCAGATACGGACTGTGCGAAATGGTGTCTACGCCGGCGTCCACTGCATCGCTCGGCGTGGCCGGGAAAATCGTCGCGTGAGTCCATACGCGCAGGCCTTGGCGATGCGCTTCCACGGTGATCTTCGTGACCAGGTTTGCAGGCAAATTGGCATACAGCTTGAGCGCGGTCGCTCCGGTGCCCTTGGCTTCGGCGACGGCAAGCGGGATGTCAGTGGTTTGGGTGATCGCCTGCATCCATGGCGCAAAGCCCAGCGGCTCGCCTGCGGAAGCTTCCTGCGCGCGCACGTCCTCGACAAAGAACGTGGGGCCGGCCATCAGCGCCACGTAATAAATGTCCGGTGACTCCAGCGCATCCGAGTTCGCTTCCCCGGCGAGATAGCCAATCAGGCGATCGTCGCCTGCCATGTCGCGAATGGCGGTGACGCCACCACGCAGGAGTGCCTGCAAATGCGGCTGGTAGTGCGCGAAATCCGGCTCGGCACCGGTGAGATGCACGTGCGCATCGATCAGGCCCGGGATCACATAGCGTCCGCTCAGGTCTTCCACGCGCGCCGCCTTTGGTGCCGGGCGGCTACCGTCCGGATAGATCGCCGCAATGCGCTCGCCCTCGATCGCGATGGTCATGTTCGCCTGCGCCGGCGTGCCGGTGCCATCGATGACCGTGGCGTGGGTCAGTAGCAAAGACGGTTCGGCGGCAAGCACCGAAGTAGCCAGCGTAGACAACACCAATAGCGCCATGCGCTTCATCAAGATGCTTGCGGACATTTCTTGTTTCTCCTCTGTGTGGCTCAGGCGATCTGAAATCTGGATCAGAGAGCAGTCTCAGAAAAAGTGCAACCTGGTCACTGTCCAGCGCACCAGTAACGCGAAATAGCCGGAGATGTGACTCCAGAGATCCCCATATCGGATGAGCGGCCTCATTACGCCCGTGGCAACCAGGCGCCTGCTCGGCGTTCATGCCAGAAAACCCCGGACCTCTCGCCTGGTCACACGCGTCAATAGCAACCTTATGGTTGCATTTTTCATCATGCAGGCCCAAGCTTATATGCAACCAAGAGGTAGCATATGAACGACCGCATCGAGAAGTCCATCGAGTTGAAGGCGCCGGTATCGCGCGTGTGGCGTGCGCTCACCGACTACCGTGAGTTTGGCGAGTGGTTTCGCGTGAAGCTGGACGCGCCGTTCAAGCCAGGCAAGGTTGCCCAGGGACTGATTACCCACCCGGGCTATGAACATGTCGTCTGGCGGGCGACCATCAAGGCGATCGAGCCCGAACACCTGTTTTCGTTTACCTGGCATCCGTATGCGGTCGACCCCAGCGTCGGCTACGAGGCCGAAACGCCTACCCTGGTGGAGTTCATGCTGACGCCCAGCGCCACCGGTACCCTGCTGCGGATCACCGAGACGGGCTTCGACAAGATTCCCAGTGGGCGTCGCGCCGAAGCGTTCCGCATGAACGATGGTGGCTGGACCGCACAGCTGGAAAACATCCGCAACCATGTCGCGTAACTCACTCGCCCGGCTGACCCGTCAATCGGACGCGACGGCCACCGTCTTTGCCGCGTTGGGTGACAGCACCCGCCTCTTGCTCGTGCTGTCGCTGAGTCGCGGCAACCGCCAGTCGATTGCCCAACTTACCGAAAGCAAGCCGCTGACCCGTCAGGCGGTCAGCAAGCATTTGCGCATTCTCGAAAGCGCCGGTGTGGTCAGCAGCCGGCGCGAGGGGCGGGAAAACCTGTTCGCGCTGAATCCCCGGGCGCTCGACGAGCTGCGCAGCTACGTCGAGCAGATCTCGGACCAATGGGATGCCTCGCTGGCGCGACTGAAGGCGTTCGTGGAAAAGTGACGGCGCTATCCGAAGTAACCGTTGTCACGCATGTCAGTCAGCAGATCCGGCCCCTCTGGGCGCCATCCCAGCGAACTGCCGGTGATGGCGCTGGAGGCTGGATTGTCGGTGGCGACAAAGCGCCGGAAAATCGAAATGCGCGGACGCTTCATCCTCGGTGAGGCTGCGGACAGGGACGCCAAGCCCTTCACCGATCGCCTGGGCGATGGCACGAAACAGCACGCCCTCCTCTTCAAGGCCATGCAGACGCGTTCCGGGCTGCGCGCCCTCAAGCGCCAGTCGGAACAGACGCGCCGCGTCCAGCCGGTGTACTGCGGGCCAGTGGTTCGCGCCGTCACCTACGTACGCCGAAAAACCTCTTTCGCGGGCGATGTTGATCAGCCTGGGCACGAAGCCGCGGTCGCCCGCTCCATGAACCGAGGGGCGCCAACCGCACGACGCTGCCGCGCACACCATGGCCAGCGGCCGCCAGCACCTGGGTCGACAGACGTTGATGTGCATGCATGGCAAGCCGGACGGGGATACGAGCCAAGCCGACAACGGTGCAGGAAACAAATAGCGCTTTTTCAACACGCTCCCGCAGGCAACATTGCCGCGTCGAAGACCTAAGTCACGCATACCATCGATAGAAACCAGAAAGGTGCCAGTGGCATTTATTGCGGCAAAAATATCTCCGATACCTTCGTTGGATGGGGCGAACACTGGGTCAGGATCGACGGGTACCACGTCGCCGACGGGCAATCCACTTCAGCCAGGGCGCCGAATGGAAAGCACTCATCAGCCCATACATCAGCACCATGCCGCTCAGCGGCGAGGCACCGTGCGCAGCTGAGCAGAGCATGTCCATCGGGCCACCTCCAAGGACACCGGTCAGCAATGCCATGATGGCGAACGTCGGGGCAGCCGCGAGGCCAAGCCAGTCGGCTGCGCGGGAAGATGCCACATCGCCGCTTCCATGACCGATGGCAGCGCAGATAACTGCGTCGGCATGCACGTCGCTCACTTCATCTCTCCTGTCATGAAGCACCGTACCGTTGCGCTGCCACCAAGGCGCGGCTCAATGCTGGTCGTACTTGTCGTGGTGGCGCCACCAGACGCCGTTCTCGTTGCGTCCCCTGGGGGCGCGATCGAGCCACTGATACATGCCCCAGAGGCCATCCAGTCCGCGCGCATAGGTGGAATACGTGTGGTAGACGACGCCGTCCTCCAGCACGAACGCGCTCATGCCCGGCATCTCGCGCAGGTATGTGGCTACGCCCGTCTCCGTCATGGCCGCGATCTGGCCGACGAAACCATCCTCTCCGGCTTTCACGGCCGGCCTCACGTCCATCGGCTGGTAGTTGTAATTCACCGGGCCATTGCGCAGTTGCTCCTCGGTGAACGCGACGTTGAAGTCGAAATTGAACTCTCCATTGAGCGCCGATGCCCAAGGGAACGTCCAGTCCATCCGCCGCTTGAACGCCTGCAGCTTCCCAAGCGGTGCCCGCGACACCGCCATGAAGGCCACGTCGTGGTTTTCCAGGTGGGCGACGGAGCCGTTGAACCCGTCCGCGATGGACGAACAGGATGGGCAGCCGGCCGTGTAGTCGGGCCCAAACATGAAATGGTAGACAAGCAGCTGCGAGCGACCCCGGAAAAGGTCCGCCAGCGAAGCACTGCCCTTCTCGGTCTCGAACCGATACTCCTTTTCGATCCGGACCCACGGCAGTGCCTGCCGGCGCCGCGCTAGTTCGTCGCCGCGCCGCGTCAGCTCCTTCTCAGCGGCCAGCAGCTCAAGTCGCGCCGCCAACCACTCTTCGCGTGTTCCAGTCTTGTAGTCGGTCATCGCTTCTCTCCTTCTCAAACTCAGGCTGCAACCGGTTCGTTGCGCGCGTAGTCGGCCATTTGGCTGCGCAAGGCAGCCTCGAATGCTGGCCGCGCTTCGCAACGCTTGACGTAGGTATCGAGCCGTGGGAATCCGGCCACCAGATCCGTATGCCGGATGAACCTCAGCACGGTTGTCATCAGAATGTCGGCCGCCGTGAAATGACTCAGCAGATAGTTGCGGCCGTCGAGCCATTCGGAAAGCGCGGCCAATCGAGCTTTCGCCTCGTCAACCGCCCCGGCACGTCGCAACTTTGCCCATTCTTCGTCATGGTTTAGTACATCGATCACAAATAGATTCCAGAGCGGCGGCTCGACGGTACTGAGCGCAGCGAATATCCAGGTGAGCGTTTCGGCGCGCTGGCCGGCAGGCATCAGCGCTTCGCACTGTTCGGCAATGGCATAGACGATGGCACCCGATTCGATCAAGGTTCCGTCACCGGATTCGAGCACGGGCACCAACCCGAAAGGATGTCTGCGCCGATAGGCATCAGAGTTTCGCTCCTCGATCCCGATCAACCGGCTTTCATAGGCAAGCCCTGCCTCTTCGAGCGCCCAACGCACGCGCAGATCGCGCACCAGCCCCTGGGCAAAAGGCGGTACCCAGCCAAAGCCCCATACAGCGATCTTTTCCATCTCGTTTCTCCTCATGTTCATGTGTTGTCGGCGCCGGTTGTCGCTGGCGCCTTGGTTGGTGAGCGTGAGATAGACTGCGACCGGGCCATCGAAGGGTGGGAGTGACAAGTGTGGCGCGATTGAAATGGGCGCGATTCAAAAAGGCTCGCTGAAATGGGCTCACTCAAATGGACTCCCTGATCACGGCAGCGGCCCGCGCGCTTGCGGCGGGCGACCCGCTCGGCGCATTGAAGCGGGTCGCCTTGCGCGACGATGCACCAGCGCTCGCACTGCGTGGCATCGCAATGGCCCAGCTCGGCGATTACGTGCGGGCGAAGGCGCTGCTGCGCCGTGCCGCGCGCGCCTTCGGCCCGTACGAAACAATAGCCCGCGCGCGCTGCGCCGTCGCCGAAGCCGAGATCGCGCTCGTCTCGCGCGATCTCGGCGAGCCAACGCAGGCGCTCGATGCCGCACGAGCCACGCTCGAAGCGCACGGCGATCACACCAACGCCGCGTATGCGCGCTATCTCCAGGCCAGACGCCTGCTGCTGATCGGACGCCTCGACGACGCCGAGCTCACACTCGCCGAACTCGACCCTGCCGCGCTGCCACCCGCGTCGCGGGCCTCCTGCGAGCTGGTCGGCGCGGGCATCGCTATACGTCGCCTACGCACAGCGACGGCGCGCGCTGCACTGATTCGAGCCGAACAGGCGGCACGTCAGGCTGGCATTCCGGCGCTGACGGCGGAAGTCCAAAACGCGTTCCGCGTGCTGGACCTGCCCACCGCACGCCTGATTGCAAACGGCGATGAGCGACTCCTTCGGCTCGACGAGGTCGAGGCTTTGCTGGCCTCCGCGGCATTCGTCGTGGACGCGTGCCGCTACATGGTGCGCGATGCGCGTTCGGCGATCTCGCTGGAGCGGCGTCCGGTGTTGTTCGTGCTTGCGCGGACCTTGGCCGAAGCATGGCCCGGCGATGTGCCGAGGGCCACGTTGATCGCGCATGCCTTCCGCACCAAGCACGCCGACGAGTCGCATCGTGCGCGCTTGCGGGTCGAGATCGGGCGCCTGCGCACGCTGCTTCGATCGGTGGCCAACATCAGTGCGACGAAGCACGGCTTCACCTTGGCGCCGCACCAAGCCAGCGAGGTCGTCGTGCTGGCCCGGCCCGTCGACGACGCACATGCGGCGGTGCTTGCCCTCCTCGCCGACGGGGAAGCGTGGTCGAGCTCGGCCCTGGCGCTGGCGCTGTGCACCAGCCAGCGCAGCGTGCAACGGGCACTCGACGCGCTGGCGACTGCCAACAAGGTGGACTCGTTCGGTCGCGGACGGGCGCGACGCTGGATGACCCCGCCCATGCCCGGATTCCCGACAAGCTTGTTACTCCCGACGCCCTTCCCCGGCGATTAGGATGGATGCATGAAACGATCAGATGCCGAAATCATCAGCGAGTACGGCCCCTTCCCGGGTGTCGACCAGATAGGTGGCGTCACCTTCGACGGTGCGCGCGTCTGGTTTGCCGCCGGCGACACACTGTCCGCATTCGATCCGGCGAACGGAGAAGCATTGCGCACGATCGACGTCGCCGCGCATGCGGGTACGGCCTTCGACGGCCATCACCTGTTCCAGATCGCCGAGAGTTGCATCCAGAAGATCGATCCGGCGACGGGCCACGTGCTCGCCACCATCCCGGCGCCAGGCGCGGGTGGCGACTCCGGGCTTGCCTGGGCCGAGGGCACGCTCTGGGTCGGACAATACCGCGACCGCAGGATCCATCAGATCGATCCCGAAACAGGAGCGATTCTTCGCACCATCGTGTGCGACCGTTTCGTCACCGGCGTCACCTGGGTCGACGGCGAGCTGTGGCACGGCACCTGGGAAGGCGACGAAAGCGATGTGAGGCACATCGACCCCGCTACCGGAGAAGTGCTCGAGAGCCTGCAGATGCCACCCGGCGTCGGCGTGTCGGGACTCGAGTCCGATGGCGGCGACCGCTTCTTCTGCGGTGGCGGCCACAGCGGCAAGATCACCGCCATCCGCCGGCCTAAAACCCGGGCCAGCTCACGCTGAAACCTTCCAGTGCCTAAACATTGGCCAGGAACGTCGCAGTCGGGACGAAAAACAGCGAGCCGGTGACGGCCTTGCTGAAGTCCAGCAGGCGGTCGTAATTGCCCGGCGGTCGTCCGACGAACATGTTGACAAGCATCTGCTCGATCCGGTCCGGGGATCGCGCGTAACCGATGAAGTAGGTACCGAACTCGCCCTTGCCAACCTCGCCGAACGGCATGTTGTCGCGCACGATTTCCAACTGCTCGCCATCCTTCTCGATGGTGGTCAGGACGTTGTGCGCGTAGGGGGCTTTCGCGGCATCGGCTTGTTCGATATCCGAGAGTTTCTTCCTGCCGATGATGTTTTCCTGTTGCTCGACGGGCAACGCGTCCCATGCCTTCAGGTCGTGGAGATACTTCTGCGTGATCACGTAGCTTCCGCCCGCGAAGTGAGGATCTTCCTCGCCGATGATCGCGGCATTGATGGCGTCCGGATCCCCGGGATTCTCGGTACCATCGACAAAGCCGAGCAGATCGCGCTCGTCGTAGTACTTGAAGCCATGCACTTCGTCTACGGTCGAGACGGCGGCGCCGATGCGGGACATGATCTGAGCCGCCAGCTCGAAACACAGGTCCATGCGCGCGGCACGGATATGGAAGAGTATGTCCCCCGGCGTGGAGACGGCGTGGTGTTGTCCCTTGATCTCGCGAAACGGGTGCAAACCGCTGGGCCTCGGCTGCCCGAAAAGTCGGTCCCACGCATCTGACCCAAAAGCCATGACGCAGGAAAGCTGGCCTTGGAAGTCGCGGAAACCCACCGCGCGCAAAAGAGACGCCAGGTCACCACAAAGCGCTCGCACCGTCTCTTCATGCTGAGTTTCAGGATTCAACGTCACCACGAGAAAAATCGCGGCGCGTGTAAGCTTGGCGACAACCGGTTGCTGAATGACGGAAGACACGATCCACTCCTGGCGAATTGTTTTCCCAAGTATGACTCTGGTTCAATGAAGTCCCAAAGCGAGCTGGCGTCTGGTCGCCCTAAGAAATCAGGCGCCAAAGACATTCATAGTGATGAAAAAGTCTTTCTGACACCTTTTGATGATCGAGCCACTTTCATCGACGTCAGACTCAATGCACCGCTTTTGCGAGTTCAGCCTCATCCTTGAGGTAACTGGTACTGAGCGTCGCATGCTCCCGCGCAAGCGGTAGCAAGGTCGGATAAAACTGTACGAAGGTCGTATCCACCGCCGCATGGTCGCGGTGGCATGCGTAACAAGCCGCAGTCATGGGTAGCTTGGCTGCCGGCGCGCTGCCTTCGACATCGAAGAATGCCCAGCCTCCATCGAATCGCGTCACGTCTTTTACGTGTACTTCGACGCCCTTGATGTCGCCATTCTGGAAATGGCCGCGATGATTGATCGAGCCTTTGCTGGTGGAACTTCGGACTTCGAGCACGAACTGCGTCTTGTCCGGCCAGGTCCCCGTCTGCAGGAAGGCACGATAGGCCTCGGGATTGACAAAGACGTTGTCGAATACTGGCTGCGCGGATGCCAGGGCCTTTTCGTTATAGCTCATGTCCAGGCCCGAACTGAGGAAAATCCACTCGCGATAATCGGTGGGAGGTATCAGCCGACCGTCAGCAGCATAGGTGGGTTCATGGACGTTCTTCGACGGACCTTCGGCGAATGCCGCCATCGGCGGTGCAAACGCGGCGGCGACAATCAGAGCGAGACGAACGGCAACGTTTTTGATCATGTCACGACTTCCTTGTATGCGCGGCTTATGGAAACACGGGGCGGAGCGCAATTTCAGGAAAAGCCGACTCCGACCGGGGTTGGATGTGAGTAGGCGAAAAATGGTTTAAGAAACATTGCACAGACTCGTGTTGGATGTGTACGACTTGAGCTACCTGAGATAACAACCCCGCGCGGCTAACTCACTCGGACGTCACCGGAAAGGTTGGCCCCTATTTTGCCTACTTTGCCCCACTAATGGTTCGCCCAATTGCAAGGCGCAACCCCGATTCTCGATCTGAGCAGCCATATCGTCCGCGCCAAGACCTGCTACGCCATAAACCACGCTAATGCCGCAGCAAGCTCAACACAACCTCGAGCACGATCAACAGCACGATCGCTATCTCCAGCAATTCGGCGCGACGGCTGGATGCCTCTTCGTACAGAGCTGCATAGGTATCGCGGATGATCGCCAGCTTGCGATCGACTGACGTACTCAACGAAGGTACGCGGAACAACGCCAAGGCCGCGCTGTAAACGCGCGCCAGATAGACGTCCTCGGTCACCTGCAAGGCATTGTCGACTTTCTCGGTCAACTCGGTGGTTTCCGCAACCAGCGTGTACAGGCCGCGCGCCAAGTGCGCGAAGCGACGGGCGGCCAGCAGCGACACCGCGCCACGCGCCTCTTCAACCCGGTCGTACATGCGCGGCAATTCATCGTCCAGCAAGGTGTCGTAATACCTCAGCTCGAGCAACTGCGCGTTGGCCACCTCAATCACATCGGCCACGTCCGAATCGCCGCGTGGCTCATAGATAAATGCGCGATCCCAGGTCAGCACGACCAGGTCGTCCGCGAAGTAGGAATAGCTGTGCGCCAGCAAGTCGCGGCGCGCACCGTCGGACAACGGCCGTGTCTCACCGGAGAGAAGCTCGGTCAGGTCCACGCGCTGGCGTAACTCGGTTGCATTGATAGGCTCGTCCAAGGTGTAGACCTTGCCGAGCAGGTAATCCTCCTGCAATGCTTCCCCCGGCACGGGGCGATCCAGCGCTGACGCGACCGCGGCACACACCTGATCACGCAGCGCCGTCCAGAAGCCATCGGGCGATGACGGACCCAGAGCGCGATCGAGTGCATTGAATTGCGCCACAAACGCCGGCCACGCCGCATCGGCCACCGCCACGCGCACGGCCAGCGCGGCAACACCAAAATCGTAGAGCCTGACGCTGACTTGCGCCGTTACCGTCAGGCCATCCAGGACCAACGAGATGGGCTCCATCAGCAGTTGCAGCGGTGGGACGTCGAAGGCAACGGCCTTGGACGGCGTATTGGCAAGCCGGCTGCGACTACTCGTACCACCTACATGCGCAAGCCACGCCGCTTCCGCAGCGGGAAGATCGATCGCGTAGGCAATGTCGAACAATCGCAATGCCACCAACTCGCCGGACCGAACCGTAATGGCAGATGCATTCACCGACGTGCGCTCCAGATTACGAGAATACCCGGGCAGTGTAACGGCGCTATATGAAGATACGTCGACGTCTGACGCCGCCATGGTCAACGCCGCGAGCAATCACCCCTGCAGCTCAAGTAACCGGATCAGAACCACTTCCTGCACGGCCCTCCCTTTTCTTCAAGGACGATGCGACGCTTCCTTGTCGAAGAGCGAAACCAACGGCAATCTTCTACACGATTATGGCAAAGCCATGGCGCATCGCTGGCCAAGCCTGGGCGCCCTGCCTCACGCCCAGTACCTGCTGCTTGCTCGCCAGATTGAGCTAGTGCAGCGGCGCCAACAACGCAGCGATTCGATCCTTGCTCCCGGCAATGCGTTCCAGCCGTGGATAGCGCAATGGTCCCCGATAGGGAACGCGAGCGCTCCCGCTGCGACCGTCTGCCTCGAAGCCGAGCTCGATCGGTACGGTCGCGGAGGCGCGCACTGCAGCGGCAAGGACCTCGGACGTAAACGGCTTTCCATTGACTGACTGGATCCTGACGCCAGGCGCCAGGCCAGCGTCGAAGGCTGGTCCTTGCCACGCGACGGTGCGTACATCGCCGTCCTTGGTGACGGCAAGCCCGATGGAATAACTCAAGTTGCTGACACCGGCATCGATTTCGTCCTGGCGAAAGGTCTCGGTCGGCGTGTCGGTGAATGTCAGCCGCCAGCCATCATGGGCGAGACCGTCGAGGACGTCGGTTTTTTGCGACTCGAGACGCGCACGCAGGAAACCGGCCCAGTCGTACGGTGTCACGCTGTTCAACGCTACGCACACATCGTCGAAAGTGTAGGTTCTGGTGATGCGCGAACCG
Source organism: Dyella sp. S184 (assembly GCF_009766065.1). Classification (GTDB taxonomy): domain Bacteria; phylum Pseudomonadota; class Gammaproteobacteria; order Xanthomonadales; family Rhodanobacteraceae; genus Rhodanobacter. The sequence continues at coordinate 302,091 of NZ_LMUE01000009.1, forward strand.
CCGTCGATGGCAAAGAAGGCATGCGCAAAATCGTCGAGGCTTTTGTGGCCGCCGCTTTTCTCGCGGATCAGCGCATCGACGTACAGCCATAGCATCACGCCTTCCGGGTAGTAGTCCTCGCGTCGCTGCCAATCGCGCCACGGCATCGGATGGCCGATAACGAAGAGCGGATCGAGGCTGCTGTCGGCCAACGATTTCCATGCGCGCCCCGGACGCTCGGCGACAACCGCTGCATCCAGCGCGAGCTTGTCGAGCGTCTCCTGCGGGCTGCGCATGCCGCTGCGCGCCGCGAGCACGCGACCCCAGAATTCGGTTTGCCCTTCATAGACCCAGAGCAGACTGTCACGCATCGGCTCGTTCAACGTCGGCACCCACAGGTCGGCCGGCTGCCGGAAACGACCGTTCCAGGAATGCACGTATTCGTGCGCGATGAGATCGCGGTTGTTGAGTTGCTGACCGGGGTGGGTGAAGTAGTCGGCCGGCAGGTTGTCCTCGGCCGATTCGAGATGCTCGATGCCGCCGGCGGAGAATTGGTCGCTCAGGGTAACGAGCGCGTCGTAGTGCGCGTAATGCGGCACACCGAAGACGCGGCCGGCCTGGTCGATCAGCGCGCGCAACGTAGCGAGGTCTTCGCGGGTTTCCGCGAGGTCGGCCGGGTGCTCGGTCAACAGGTCGAGCCGGAACGGCGGTGCGCCTTCGGGCGCAAGGTTGATCTGGCGCGCATAGCGGCTGGCCGCCACCGGCGAGTCGGTGAGTGTTTCCAGGCTGGTGGGCTTGTACACAATCGTGTCATCGATGCTGCGCTCCACCTCCAGCGCACTGAACGCGTGCAAACCAGGCGGCAGCTTCAGCGTTGCAGCGACGGAAATATCGCGTGCGAACCAGCCGGCCGGATACAGCAGCACGCGATGCCACGGCAGCAGGGCCGAGTCAGGCATCAGCTGCGCATCCGCAGCGCGGGTGACGTACTGGAACTCGAGATCGATCGTCCGCGCGCCGGCGGGAACATCGATGTGGAAAGCATGGACGTTGACAGGATCGCGTTGCCAGGCGATGCGTTTGCCTTCCGCGCGGATCACCAGACCGGCAAGACTCACCACCGCTGCGGTTTCCGCGTGGCTGGCGGACTCCCAAGCCGGATAAAGCAAGGTCATCGGACCGGGGGCTTGCACGGGTATCGACTCGCGAACGTCGAACACCTTGTGCCGTGTATCGGTGGCGTCAACAGCGAGGGTGATGGTTCCAGCGAAAGCGATATCGCGCGGCGCGGCGATCGGTGCCGGATAAGGCACCGGCTGCGGCCCTACCCCGACCTCGGCTGCAACCGTCAACGACGTCAGCGCCAGACACGCCGCGACGCACGCGGGGATCGACTTCCTGCGCAAGGCCGCAACCACATCAGCAGTATTGCCGTGCATGCGAGCACGGCCAGCTGGAACAACGAACAGTGATCGCAACTCGGTGTCCTGCCCTTATGAAAGTGATGACGCGATGGCCGGGAGCGCGTTGCAGCGGCCCAGCACGAAGGGGCTGGGACGAACGGCGACTCTCGCCCGCAGCGCGCTTGAACCGCATGTGCCAGATTGCCTAGGAAAATTAAAGCGTCGAATAAGATCAGCCGTTTATGCACACCAAAATGCTGATCATGCTCAGGCAGTTCAATGGGTCAACAGGTTTCGTGCGCGCAACCCTAGGCAAGATGGCTGCCGACCGCGTTCATGAGCAAACCGGCCAAATGTTCGATTGCTGTGTCGCCACGAAGCGAAGAACGAACGAGATGAAGGGGTACCGCATCAAGGTCTGGAAGGTCGAATGTCCCATCGAGGCAAGCGATGCCGTCGGGTACGTAGACCGCAGTGCGTGCCACCAGACCAAGGCCTGCTTTCGCCGCAGCCCAAACCGCTGACACACTGCTACCTGACAACGCGATGCGCCAGCTCGTTCCTGCCCGGTCGAGCGCATCGACAGCTTGTTGGCGGAACATGCAAGGTTGCTCGAGTACAAGTAGCGGCAATGGTTCGCGATCAAGCGCCTGCCATGTTGCGTGCGCGTACCAGTGGACAGGAAGCATGGCGATCAGTTGGCTGATCAGTCCACCGTTGCCACCGAAGGCCAGGGCGAGATCCAACCCGCCGTTTCGGAGAAGTTGCAGCAAGCGGTCGCTTTGCCCGACGACGATTTCGAGCTGCACTTTTGGGTGCGCCGAGGTGAACAACGCCAGCGTCTGCGGCAACCAGCTATCCGCAAAGTCCTGGGGAACGCCCAGGCAAACTTTTCCTTGAAGTCCCGTACCACGGACGGCCAGAACGGCCTCGTCATTCAGAGCCAGCATCTTTCGCGCAAAGCTGACCAGCTGTTCGCCCGCCTCCGTCAACTCCTGACGCCGGCCAATTTTGCGGAACAGTGGCTTTCCCAATCGTTCTTCCAGCGCTCGCAGCTGAAGACTGACAGTGGATGGCGATAGATGAAGGCTCTCGGCAGCTTTGCCGAAACCGTCAAGATCCACCGCCGTGACAAGCGTACGCAGGCTGGTCAGATCGAGAATCATCGTTTGGCAAACCTCATCAATGACTTTAAAACCGCTCTCTATTCCCACGTGACGGAACCATCCAGAATGAAACTCCGGTTCAGCGGATACGGAGGCCATCATGTTGCTCATGCAATACCGATTCGACCTGGCTGACGATTACGACATGGGATCTGTGCGCGAGCGTATCTCAGTTCTCGGGCCCGGCTTCAATTCGCTCGCCGGCCTGGTCCAAAAAGCGTTTTTCGTCTCAAGCCTCGCAAACGGTCGCCCCAATCGTTATGCGCCGTTCTATGTCTGGAAGAATGACGAAGCCATGCGTGCCTTCCTTCTTTCGGACGCATTCACCCGGCTCTGCGCCAAATATGGTCGCCCCAAGGTACGTGCATGGATGACCATTCATTCGAAAACGGGAGGCGCATCCCGGACCCCGGGACAAGCGACTCAGGAATTCATCCCGGTAAATCCCTCTACTGATCTCGGTGTCCTGGCCTCCCACGAACGAGCCAAGGCAGATGCTGCAGGACATGACGAGTCACTGCATTCGATCCACATCGGACTCGATGCAACGACATGGCAACTGGTCCGCACCTGCTTTTGGCATCAACCGCCCGAGACGAAACAGGGTGTTGACGCCTACGACATTGAATACCTCGCCTTTCCCCGCATCGAGTGCCTCAGCGCATGAAGCCACTCCACATCTGCGTCGGTGTGCTCGCGATAAGCCTGATCGGAGCAACCTTGGCGGTGGCGTCTCCCGCTCTCACTGCTATCCATCGAACCAGCAGCATCGACCGCCAGGCCATCGAGGCATTATTGGCAAGCTATACCCGTTGCGTTACGGAGCACGACGAGGCGGGCTTCCGCGCGCTGCTCCTCGACGAGAAGATTCCATTCGCGTCAGTTCAGGAGTCGGCCGCCTCGGCCAATCCTCCTGATCTTCGCCAATACGAGGACTTTCGCCAGGCTGTCTTCGCCAGTGGCCAGCGGTATCGGGAAAAGTTCTACAACGTTCGCATCGAACAACACGGCCCGCTGGCGCAGGTCTCGCTCGACTTCCTGACGCAGCAGATTTCCGGAAATCGGAGATCCTCGGCCGGGTGGAAGGTGTTGCAACTGGTGAAGGTCGGTGATCGCTGGAAGATCGCCAGCGCGCTCTACACGTTCTAGCGGTAAAGCGTCCGTCGCCTGCCTGCTGTGAGCGGGCGGAAATGGCGTCACGCTTCCATCTCCTCGCGCGCATAACGCGATGGCGGCAGTCCGACATAGCGCGTGAAAGCGACGCTGAATGCGCTTGCGGAGCTGTAGCCGACGCGTTGCGCAACTTCGGCGACGCCACCTTCTTTCCGCCACAGCAGGTTTTTGGCCATGGCCATGCGCCAGGCGAGCAGATACTCGATCGGGGCCACACCCACGGCGCGGTTGAATCGCTCGAAGAACGCCGAGCGGGAGAGGGCTGCCTCTTTCGCCAGCTGCGCAACCGTCCAGGCCCGGGTCGGACTTTCGTGCATCCGTCGTATCGCGACCGCGAGGCGTTCGTCGGCAAGCCCGCGCACGAGGCCCGGCGACGCTGCCGTCCCGGCCGTGGATCGGAGTGCTTCGATGAGAAGAACCTCCAGGAGGCGAGCCAGGATGACATCGCGCGCGGGCCGCTGCGCGCGGGATTCTTCGCCCACGAGCTGCACAAGGGTGGCCAGCCTCCTCTCGCCGCGAACATGCACGAGTTGCGGAAGCAGCGACACGAGCAAAGCCGCGTCAGGTGAACCGAAGACGCAGTGGCCTATCAGCGCTCGAAAGTCGGGCGCTCCGCTCTGAACGCCGATTCTGAACTCGCCATCGGGCAGCGCGACCGGCAGGGAGTCGATGTCGTCCGGAGCCGGCGGCTCGAGGCTCGACATCGCGAAGCCATACGCCGCGGGGATCAGCGCGAAGTCGCCGGCCTGGAGGGCGAGTGGCTCGCAGCCGTCGACTGCGAGGTGGCACGAGCCCTCGACGATCACGCAGTAGAAGGGTCGCCCTGGCTCCGAGCGACGAACACCCCAACGACCTGCCCCGCTGACGACCTTCGAGAACGGGGCCCCCGGCTGGAGCAGTGTGACTACCTCGGCGAGCGGATCGATCATGGCAGGACTCTCACGAACGAAACTCGGACTTTCGATTGTAGCAAGTCCAGTGACGGCGGCCTATCGTCTCTGTACGGCAAACCAGCTACCGGAGTCTCCGGGAGAACCGTAAGGCAGCCGCGCATCGTGGAGGAGAGCAACATGCAAGACAAACCCGTCGCCCTGGTCACCGGGGCCAATCAAGGAATCGGTCTTCAGATCGCCAAGGATCTCGTGACACATGGCTTCACTGTGCTGGTCGGGTCGCGCAATCTCGAGCGCGGCGAGGCTGCGGCCAAGGAGATTGGGCCGGATGCCCGCGCGCTCCAGCTCGACGTGACCGATCGGGCTTCGATCACCGCTGCGGCGGAGCGCATCCGCAACGAGTTTGGTCATCTCGACGTGCTTATCCAAAACGCGGCGATCTCGAATACAACGAAACTGCCCGGCCAGTCCGTCGCGGATTACGCAACGACGGTCCGCCCGAGCAACGTGTCCCTCGATGAAATGCGCGCGGTGTGGGACACCAACGTGTTTGGCGTTCTCGCCGTTTACCAGGCGATGCTGCCGTTCCTGCGCAAAGCACCGGCAGCCCGCATCGTTAACGTGTCGAGCGGCGCTGGCTCGCTGACGATGAACGCGGATCCGGCCACTTCCCACCGCGCGATCTTCGGCCCTGTCTACCCTGCATCCAAGACGGCTCTCAACGCCTTGACGCTCGCCATGGCGATCGAGCTGGAGCCAGAGGGGATCAAGGTCAACGCCGTCTCCCCTGGTTTCACCAAGACGAACCTCAACGGCTATGCGGGCACGGAGACTGTCGAGGAGGGCGCCCGCGAGGCGGTGCGTGTTGCGCTGCTCGGACCGGACGGCCCAACAGGTACGTTCACGCACGCAAAACTCGGAGCGCTCCCGTGGTGATCGGGAAATACAGCATGAACTATCCGACGAAACGCGATCCCATTCCGAGTGAAGGTGTTGGTGGAGGGCTCTTTCAATAGAGTCCCTCCGCTTGCCCTTGCGGCCTTCAAGTATCGGAAACGTGCAATTGTTCGAGGTCGACAATGAGTCCAGGTCCGGTCGGACGCCATCCCAGCTTTTTGCGCGTTTGCGCGCTGGAGGCGGGCACGTCATGCCCAGCAAACATCGCGAGCCAGCCGTAAAAGGCTTGGGCTTCCTCAGAAGCGATGGATTTGACCGGCAATTTCAGGCGTCGACCAATGGCTTCAGCAATATCGCGTATCGATACACCTTCTTCCGCGACTGCATGGTACTTCGCGTTCGGCTCAGCCTTTTCGATCGCCAGCCTGTAGAGGCGGGCCACATCGAGAACATACGCCGCCGGCCAGCGATTGAGTCCGTCTCCCACATAGGCGCAGACGCCTTTTTCGCGATACGTCGCGATCAGAGGGGTGATGAGGCCCTGCCTCGTCGTGTCGTGGACCTGCGGGAGCCGCATCACCGACACATTCACCCCGACCGCGGCGACGGCGGCCGCCGCCTCTTCCGAGATTGCGCGGGGATGCACGTCAGAACCGACGATCGCATTGTCTTCCTTGGCCGGCTGGCCGGGCACAGTGTTGGCTAGTCCGGTCCCGGAGGTCACGATCAGCGGTCGATCGGAGCCGGCGAGGACCGAGCCAAGCGCCTTGATCACATGGCGATCGTCCTCGCAGTTTTGGACGAATCTCGAAAAGTCGTGATTGAAGGCCAGATGGATGACGCCATCCGATCGGGCGGCACCCTCCTTGAGGCTATCCGGGTCCGCGATCGACCCGCGATAGACCTCGGCGCCGGCGGCCGCCAGGGCCTCTGCCTTGTCGTCCGAGCGGCAGAGGCCGATCACCTGATGGCCCGCCGCGATCAATTCCTTCACGACTTTCGAGCCGATGAATCCGGTTGCACCAGTGACAAATATACGCATGAGCCAAGTCTCCTGATTTCGCTGGAGACCAATGTCGTCGTAAAATTTACCCTAGTAAAGTAGTGAAATCATCATAGTAAAGTGACTAACAGGATGAGCGAGCCTCTGGCTACCGAGAACTTGCTCGGCACCTACCTGCGAGACCGCCGCGGCAAGCTCGACCCGGCTGCCCTCGGCTTTCCCTCGGAGCGGCGCCGTACGTCCGGCCTGCGCCGCGAAGAAGTGGCGCAGCGCGCCAACATCAGCCCGACCTGGTACACATGGCTCGAACAGGGCCGGGGCGGCGCGCCCTCGCCCGACGTACTCGATCGGATCGCGCGCGCGCTCATGCTGACGGATATCGAGCGCGAGCACCTTTTCCTGCTCGGCCTCGGCCGCCCACCCGAAGTGCGCTACCGGAAGAACGACGACGTCACGCCGCGGCTGCAGCGTGTGCTCGACAAGTTGGACCCGAGCCCCGCCCTCATCAGGACTGCGACCTGGGACGTGATCGGCTGGAACCGGGCAGCCACCGTCATGCTTGGCGACTATGGCGCCCTGCCGCCGCATCGGCGCAATGTGCTGCGCACCATCTTCCTCGACCCGCGTGCCCGCGCTGTGCAGTACGACTGGGAGAGCGTGGCGCGCCACGTGGTGGGCGCGTTCCGTGCGGAAGCCGCGCGTGCAGGGGCCGCGGCGGCGGTGGAGCCTCTCGTCGACGAGCTTTGCCGGCTCAGTCCCGAGTTCAGGACGATGTGGCGCGATAACGACGTTCGAGGCGCCCATGGCGAAGCCATCAAACATATACGCCACCCGACGCTCGGCCCGCTCGCTTTCGAATATTCGGTCTTTGCGGTCGACGGACGAACAGACCTCAGCATGGTGGTCTACAACCCGGCGACACCGGAGGACGCTGACAAAATCAGGTCCATGATGGAACGGCGGTGAGGTGGCCTCTTATGTCTTGATTGCTTTCAAGGCTTCTTCGCACCAGCCATCAACGCGCGATGCTGTACATCGGTCTCATCGTCCGCCGGATACATGCACTCGATGCGCAACTCCTGCGTCGCGATGGTCTGCGGTGTGCCGACCGTGGTCACCATCGAGAAATAGTTGAGCGTGCAGCCGTCCTTGACGAAGCTCAGCGGGATCACCGGCAGTGTCGGTTCCGGTATCGACGCGTCGGTCAGCTTCAGGGCATCCTCCACTTCGGGATAGGCCATCAGCGTGGTGAGCAGACCCCGGGTGCGTTCGTCGATCACGTGTCCTACCGACTCGCGATGCACGCGCTGGATGAGGCTCATCGCGGTGCGATCCCAGTGCGCGATGAAGGGGCGCATGCCGGCGGGATCGAACATCAGGTGCAGCAGGTTGCGCGGCTTCGGTCGCGCCTCGAGATCGATGAACGCGTTGAAGAAACGCGGTGCCGATGCGTTCGTCATGAACACGTTCCAGTAGCGGTCCATCACCACCGCGGGGAAGGGCTCGTGCTGGCGCAACACGCGCTCCAGCGCGGCGTGCACGCTCTTCATCTCGTCGGCGTTCCATGCATCCTCGCCGTAGATCGGCGCGAAACCCGCAGCCAGCAGCAGGCGGTTGCGATCGCGAAACGGCACTTCCAGTCCCTGCGCGATATTCATCAAGGTCTGCCGGCTCGGCGCACTGCGGCCGCTTTCGATGAAACTGAGGTGGCGCTGGGACACGCCGGTATCCAGCGACAATTCGATCTGGCTCTTGCCGCGTGTGCCGCGCCAGTAACGAAGAAGTTCGCCCAGTTCGCCGCCGACCGCGGCTTCAGTTGGTCGGGTAGTCATGGGATATCACCTGGGTCATCCGTTCAAAGGAATCAACGCCGGATGGATCATGCGATGCCCGAGTGCATGCCGGGAAACGAATGCATGCACACCGGCATCGCATGATCCACCGCGTTGCATCAGAACGCGGTCGGGCCGACCGAACCGAGCCAGCGACGGACCTTGGCGGGGTCCTTCTCGTCCATGTAGAAAAAGTGCGTCATCGTCGGTCGCACGACCGGCAGCGCCGGATCGTCGAAGGTCATCCGCACCTTGCCATGGAATACCTTGATCGAGCCGCCGTCCCAGTATTCCACGACGTCGTGGTGGGCGGTGAAGCCGCGATCGATGAACTGGCGAAGATTCTCGCGAATGGTGTCACGGCCGTGCCAGTCGGCTACACCGAGGTTACAGACGGCATCGTGCGCGAAACAGTCAAAACCCTTGCCGAAGGTCTTGTCGTCGATCTCCATCCAGAAATCGAGCAGCCACTGCGGCGGGTCTTTGCGGGTGAAAGTCATCGTGGTCATCGCATCTCTCCTGAGTATCTGGATAGGCGCCTGACAAGGCGCCTGGAGTTACCCGAATGTCAGTCGATGCGCATCGTTTCGTCGGGTGCGGTGTCACTATCGGTGACATGCTGCCTGCCAGCAATGACGTGCGAGGTAATAAAAGACGCGTCGAATTCAGGTCTCAGTCGATCCTCGATGCACTCGTTCGTCGCTTGGAAGAAGATAACCATACCGACCCCCGCCGAGGAGACACCCATGTCCTACATCGATGGTTTCGTGATCGCCGTATCCAACGCCAACCGCGAGCGGTTCATTGGGCACGCCAGGACCTTTGACCCCATTTTTATGGAGTTCGGCGCCACACGGGTGGTGGAATGCTGGGGCGACGATGTGCCCGAAGGCAAGCTCACCGATTTCCGTCGCGCCGTGCAGGCAGAAAAAGACGAATCCGTGGTGTTCTCCTGGATCGAATGGCCCGACAAGGCTACCCGCGATGCCGGCATGGAGAAGTTCATGAAAGATCCGCGCCTGGATGCAGCCGGCGACGTGCCCTTCGACGGCAAACGCATGATCTTCGGCGGTTTCGCGCCAGTGGTAAGCCTGTCGGCGTATTGATGGCGCCGACAGGCCTCTTCGAAACCCGGGGTCAGACAGTGTTTTGCGCGGGGATCATGGCGATGCGTGGGCCGGTATGCGATCCGCCAGCACCAGGTCCGCGGTCTGCGCGTTGCCATTGCGCTGGAATGCGACAGCGACATGCGTGCCAGACGGAAGCTCGCGCCACTGCCGACGCCAGTCGGTCAACGATTTTGTGGAAACCGCGGCATGACCGATCGCGGTAACACGGTCCCCCACACGCATGCCGGCACGCTCGGCGGCACTGCCCTGTGCGACATCAACAATCTTCAATGCATCGCCATCGGCGAACAGCCACAGTCCACTGCGATCGAAAAGGTCGGGTTTGCCGAAATCCGCGTTCGGTGCGAGATACATCTTCCGGTTCGCGTAATCGAACGTCACCGTGAAGCGGTGCAAGGCGCCGCCACCAAGGTTGCCGGCGACATTCGGATCGCTGAATGCGCCCTTGTCGCTGATGGAGAGATCGCCAGCGATGTCTTTGACAGCGAGTGCACCGAGCTTCAACGTGCCGAAGCGCGCCGGCCGCCCGCGCGCCGCGCCGCCTACGCCCCAGCCGACCACCGCTTCGGGCGAGGCGACATATTTCGCGACCAGACCGTGTGAACGCACGAAGGGCGAGCTTAACGTGAGGGAATCGCGCGAACCGGTATCGACGGTGAGCACGACAGGCATGCCATCGAGCTCGCCCGAAATCTCCGGGGTCGTGCCAGCGAGCTTGAAGTCCAGCGCTGCCGCACCCACCGGTGGCTCGAATTTCTTCGGGTCGACCAGGGTCAACACTTTGTTCGCATAGTCGATCTGTACGACGAAGCGGCGGAACATCTCGTAACCGACCAGGCCGTCGATCGGCATGCCCTCGATCTGCGGCAGATTGCCCAGGTCGACCACGTAGAACATCGGATCGGAAAGCGTTGCCTCACCCACACGCACCTGCTTTCCCCTCGCGAAGGCCAGGTCGGTCGGATTCTCGCCCGCACCATTGACCGCCATGCGGCCGGCGCTGGCGAGTCCGAATTTCTTCGCCGCCGCGGGTGTCAGCAGGCTGATGCCGCCGGTATCGACGAGGAATCTTGCCGGCTTGCCATCGACAGCCCCATCGACATAGATGTGATTGTTGACCAGCTCGAACGGCACCTTGCTGATGCCGCTCGAGTTGTCGATGTGCGCAGTCGCAGCCATCGAAGGCACCGCGAAATCGCGGTCGGCGACTGTGACGTTCGCGTCGACGCGATCGAACTGCACTTCGTGGTGATTGCGCGGATCGGTACGGCCGGCGGCATCGGCCTGGTCGTCGGCGATGTGGAATGGAAGGCGGACACCATCGACATTGCGGTAGTCATCGAACGTCGTCGTGAGCGTGTCTCCACCCATCTTCCGCACGCTTCGCGCCAGCAGGCCGGTGTCGGCCGCAAACCAGAGCATCACTGGATTGCCACCCTCCGGTGTCGCGTCGACGACGTTGTACTGCTTGCCGTTGATTTCATGCGTTTCCACCTTGCCGTACGTCGCGTGGCCACGCTTCGGATACCAGAATGCGGACGCGTTCAGCCATGCATCGCTACGTGCGCTGCGTACGGCGTCAGGGTCGTCGATTACCGCAACTTCGCCGCCGGGAGAACGCGACCACGCATGCGTGCCGTCGTAGCCATCGGCCCCATCGATCGGGCCGATCGTGTAGCTGTCGCTGGAACGGCCAGTCAGCAGATCCTCGGTCTGGTGGAATTTACCCTTGAGGCCACCCGCGCTGAGGCTTCCTGCGCTTTGCAGCGAATGCAGGCTATCCCAACGCGCGCCACCGCTCGCGGCCTTGTAACGTGCGAACACCGCGTTTGCATCCTCGCCCTGCGCCGCTGTGGCGAGTAACAGCGCGATCGTGCCAGTCAGCACCGATGCCACCATTCTTCTGGTCATGCCCGTCTCCGTCATAGGGTGGTCTGCCGCTTGTATGGCGGCAATCTACATTGAATAATTCATCATAATTTCAACAAAGGCAACCCAACCGATGGCACAGAAAAAGACAACGAGTGGCATCGTCGAGGATGCGAAAAGGATCGCTGTGTTGTCGACCCCGATCCGGATCGAGCTGGTCACGGCGATCCAGGCGCTGGGCGGCGTAGCGACGGTGGCTGAGCTCGCGATGCAGCTCGGCCGATCCGCCGACGGGCTTTACTACCATTTGCGCACGCTTGTGCGTGGCGGTTTGCTGGAGGAAATCATCGATGCCGACGCGCGCCGCTATCGCCTGGTAACGGCTCCCGGGGAACGCATGCGCCTGCGCTACAAGCCCGGCGCGACCGCGAATGCAAAAGCCGTTGCGCGCGTCGCCGCCAGCATGTCGCGACTCGCGCAGCGCGATTTCGTGCGCGCACTGGCCAATTCCGACACGATCGTCGAAGGACCAGCACGCGAACTATGGGTGGCACGACTTCGAGGCTGGGCCGATCCTGCTGATTTGTTGGAAGTGAATCGCCTGCTGCAGCGCCTGTCCGACTTGCTGCTTGGCACGCGCCCAAAGCCGGACGGCAAACTCGTCGCATTCCACTGGATCCTCGCGCCTATCGACGCGAAACCCGCACGGCGCGACGCAGCAGCCAATTCGGCGCATCGTCGAGCACCGACGGATAGCGCGATTGCAAAGAATCCGTCGGTCTCTCGGAAGCGGCACACCTGACGCGCTTTACCTCACACGGCCCCTTTCCTCTGACACCTTCTTTAACCGATGCCCTCACGCATGGGCGCCAATCGTCGCCAGCTCGCCCAACGCATCCTTGTCGAGCCGGATCGTTGCGGCGGCCAGGTTCTCGCGCAAGTGCACCAATGAGGACGTACCCGGGATCAGCAGGATGTTGGGTGCGCGTGCCAGCAACCATGCCAGCGCCACCTGCATCGGGGTTTCGCCCAATCGGCGTGCCACGTCGGACAAGACGTCCGACTGTAGCGGGGTGAAGCCACCCAACGGGAAGAATGGTACGTAGGCGATGCCGTGACGGCCGAGTTCGTCGATCAACGCGTCATCCTCGCGGTGAGCGAGGTTGTAATGGTTCTGCACGCAGACCACCTCGGCGATGCCGCGCGCCTCGGCCACCTGCGTCGCGGTGACATTGCTCAGGCCCAGGTGCCGGATCAGGCCGCGTTGCTGCAGTTCCGCCAGCGCGGTGAACTGCCTCGCGATCGAGCCTTCGGCTGGCGCATGCACGTCGCCCATGACGCGCAGATTCACCACGTCCAGCGCGTCCACGCCGAGGTTGCGCAGGTTGTCGTGCACTGCTGACGTCAATTCGGCCGGACTCTGCGCGGGGTTCCACGACGCGTCGGCGCCGCGCAGTGCGCCCACCTTGGTGACGATCACCAGATCATCCGGATACGGATGCAGCGCTTCGTGGATCAGCTGGTTGGTCACATGCGGACCATAGAAGTCGCTGGTGTCGATGTGATTCACGCCACTCGCCACCGCCTCGCGCAGCACCGCCAGCGCGGCATCGCGATCCTTCGGTGGGCCGAACACGCCGGAGCCGGCCAGTTGCATGGCGCCATAGCCCATGCGGTTCACCGCGCGACCACCCAGGGCAAACGTGTCCGCCTTCGTGAAGTTGCTCATGTCGTTCTCCAGGCAAGTGGCGGCCGGTGTGCCGCCATGCATGCACTGTACGCACATGCCGCTTGCCTGATAATCCGGTGTAATCGGCACGGGCTGTACGGAATTTCGAACAATGGATGCAAATCTGCGCGATCTGTTTGCGTTTCTGGCCGTGGTGCGCGCGGGCGGCTTCCGCGAGGGTGCTCGCGCCAGCGGAATGTCGGCCTCGCGGCTGAGCGAGAGCGTGCAGCGCCTGGAAACCCGGCTGGGTGTACGCCTGCTCCACCGCACCACACGCAGCGTTTCGCCCACCGAGGCCGGCGCACGACTAGCCGAACGGCTGTTCCCCGCGCTGGGCGAAGTGGAAGCGGCGCTCGACGTGGTCAACCACGACCGCGCCCGCCCAGCCGGCACGCTCAAGCTCAATGTACCGGCCACCGTGGCGCGGCTGGTGCTGCCGGCTATCGTGACGCCGTTCCTGAAAACCTATCCTGACATCCGCCTGGATGTCATCGTCGAAGACAGCTATGTGGACATGCTTGCTGCCGGCTGCGACGCCGGCATCCGCTACGACGAGCGGCTGGAGAAGGACATGATCGCCGTGCCGATCGGGCCGCGCATCCAGCGCATGGCCACGGCCGCCGCGCCGGCGTATCTCGAGACGCATGGCCGGCCGCAGCACCCGCGCGACCTGCTCGCCCACGCCTGCCTGCGCGGGCAGTTCGCCAGCGGCACCATTCCTACCTGGGAATTCGAGCGCGACGGCGACATCGTGCGCGTCGATCCCACCGGCCCATTGCTGGTGCGCCTCGGTGCGGCAGTGGACCTGGCAGTCGCCGCGGCGGTCGAGGGCCTGGGCATCATCCACCTGTTCGAAGCCTGGCTGCAGCCGCACCTGGATAGCGGCGCGCTCGAACCCGTGCTCGAACCCTGGTGGCAGGACTTTAGCGGTCCGTACCTCTATTACTCCGGTCGCCGCCACCTGCCCACACCGCTGCGGGCGTTCGTGGATTTCGTGAAAGCGGCGGAAGGGGATGGAAGTTGAGGTGACTTGATTGCCTCTGGCCCCTGCTTTCCAAGATAAGAGGCTCTGACAGGGGGTACGCTCTCAATTCCCCCGTTGAATGGAGAAGACCAAATGACCCGCATCCTGTTTGTCGGCCAGAAGCCGGAGACCGTGGATTTTTCCGACCCGTCGCTTCCCCCTGGCTTTGATGCCGACAAGATCAACGCCGGTATCGCCGTTGCAGTCACCAAGATCCAGGAACGCGGATGGCAGGGCGACACGTGCATGATCACACCCGACGAAGCCGGCATCTCCACACTCGAAAAACAACTGAAGAGCGCTACCTATGACTGTGTGGTGATCGGCGGTGGCCTCAGAATTCCGCCGAAAAGCCTGCCACTGTTCGAGGCGGTGGTGAACATTGTCCATAAGGCAGCGCCGGGCGCGACCATCGCGTTCAACACGCGCCCGGAGGACACTGCCGACGCCGCGGCCCGCCAGCTTCATCCTGGCTGACATACGACATATCGTCGACAGGAAAACCTCGAGTGAAGTGCCCTTCCTTTCTCTTGGAAGTGGAAGGGCGCTAAAAATCGTCTCTGGTTGATAACGAAACCTACCTGCCGAAAAGCGAAAGAGGGCATATTCATTTATCCATCCGCAGCAGATGAACCTGATTCTCTTGTTGGGGTAAGTTCGATTCCCTGAGCTGCTCCAGCCTTAGACTGTCCTGCCGAGCTTCTGGAGATTTCACATGCGCAGCCTGGACTTCAGTTCGTGGCATACGCTTCTTACGACCATGCTCGGACTGTCGCTGATCACGCTGATTGGCGTTGGCATACGACTGCTGGCCATGCACGCGATCCAGCAGCGGCGCGAACGCGATAACCGCCAGATCAACGAGCGCCTGCGCACGCTCATTGCGGCATACAAGACACTGGGCGGCTCGTTCACCGGCAATCTCGCGGTCGACCCCAGCCACATGCGCGACCTGCGGCAACGTCACGAACAATCGCTTGCCGACGCGGCCAATCACGCCCCAACCGAATACGCCACGATGGTGTCAGCCTCTGCTGCGTCGTTGTCCAACGGCGAACGCCCGCGACGCATACGCGACGCTGTCGAAGCCGCCCTGTCCGACATCATCCTGCTTGGCACGGAGGATCAGGTGCGGATGGCCGCAAAGGCTGCCACCGAACTGGCTGAAGGGCGCCCTACCCACACCGCTGAACTGGTGACATCGCTGCGCGATTTCATTCGCCAGGTGCTGGACCTGGAACCCATTCCGCCAACACTGTCCATTCCCATGCAGGGACCGACCCGTATCGCCGCAACGCGGAGCAAGGGCGAAAGTGGTGGCAAGGGCGAATCCGGCGGTGGCGGCAGCAAGGGCGGCGGCGGATCAGGTGGTGGCATGGGGGGCAGCATGGGCATGGGCGCAAGCCACGCTGACGATGACGACACGGACCATCATCACTAGCCAAGTAAGCGGGCCCCCTCAGGTTCACTTTCCAGCAAGTTGCAAGTGAACCTGACCCCGTTTTCGAGGCAGACCTGCGCCGTCAGTGGCGTGAGCTATTGAACCTGCCCCGCCTCCATCAGCAGCGTCTTGGGTTCCAGGTAGGCGCTGATACCCCACTTCCCCATTTCGCGTCCCAACCCGGAATGCTTGAAGCCACCGAAGGGTGCGCGCGGCTCATGGGCGAGCGTGTTGATGAGCACCCGGCCTGCATCGATCTGGCGTGCCACGCGCTCGCAGCGCTGCAGGTCCCTGCCGAACACGACGGCGCTCAAGCCATAGCGCGTGTCGTTGGCGATCGCGACGGCATCGGCTTCGTCCTCATAGGGAATGATGGTGAGCACGGGTCCGAAGATTTCCTCGCGCGCAATGCGCATCTGGTTGCTGGCCCTGGTGAAGATGGTGGGTTTGACGAACCAGCCCGCATGCAAGCCATCGGGGCGACCTTCACCGCCGGCGAGCAGGGTTGCGCCTTCTTCCAGGCCGATGCGTATGTAGTCCTGCACGCGCTCCCATTGCCTGGCGCTCACCATCGGGCCGATCTCGGTATCGGCTTCACGCGGATCACCCGACTTGATGTGCGAGACAGCTTCTTTCGCGGCTTGCTCGAACTCCGCGAGCCGCTGGCGCGGCACCAGGATGCGCGTGCCCGCGATGCAGGCCTGGCCGCTATTGAGGAAGCCCGCAAGAAGCACAAGCGGCATGATGCTGGTGAAGTCCGCATCGTCGAGCACCACGGTGGGCGACTTGCCGCCAAGCTCCAGCGTCACGCGCTTCATCGTGGCCGCACCGGCACTCACCAGATGCTGGCCCACCGCAGATGATCCGGTGAATGAAATCTTGGCGATATCCGGGTTGCTCGACATCTCCTCGCCGACCACGTCACCGCGGCCGTTGACGATATTGAACACGCCCTTGGGGAGGCCCGCTTCGTGCAAGGCTTCGGCCACAATCCGTGTCTGCATCGCACTCATCTCACTGGGCTTGATCACGGCCGTGCAGCCCGCGGCCAGCGCAGTGGCGAGCTTGTTGCAGATGAAGCCGGCATTGCTGTTCCATGGCGTGATCAGGCCCGCGACACCCACCGGCGTCAAGATCACGCGGGCCATGCCGGCCTGCTCTTCGAACGCGAAGGATTCGAGCGCTGCCATGGCCTGGGCGATGACATCCGCGGGATAGGATGCCATCCAGCGCGAGCGCTGGGATGGCGCGCCGTATTCGAGCACGATCGCCTGCATCAGATCGTCTTCCCGCGCGGCGATGGCCTTGTGCATGCGCCCGAGCGCGGCGAGGCGTTCTTCGCGCGTGGTGTGCGACCACCCGGGCAACGCGGCCTTGGCCGCGGCAATCGCGCGGCGCATATCGTGCTCGTCGCCCAGGCGTACCTGGCCAATGACTTCTTCGGTGCTCGGATTATGAAGATCAAACCATTCCTGGCCGTGCGGGATGACGAACTCGCCGTCGATGTAGATGTGTTCGATGCGTTGCATGTCGGTTTCCTCATTGCGCCGGTTGTGGCAGCTGTGCGACGCAGTCTAGGAGTACATTACTGTGCTTATAAGCCGTCCTATGACGGATGAAGCATCCCGAAAATCAGGATAGTTATGCACCGCACAGGAATGACCGAACTCGAAGTGGTCCTGGCCGTTACGCGCTGCAACAGCTTTCGCGGTGCTGCGCGGGAGCTGAACATGTCCACCACCGCCGTGAGCAGCGCGGTGGCCGGGCTGGAGGCGCGATTGCACGTGCGCCTGTTCAACCGTTCGACGCGCAGCGTGGCCCTGACCGACGCGGGCCGGCGATACGTGGAGCGCATCACGCCGGCGCTGGCGGAGATCCAGCGCGCCAACGAAGAAGCTGCCACCGAGCCCGATGCCCCCAGCGGCACCTTGCGCATCAGCGCGCCGCAGGCAGCGGCCTTCTTGCTGCTGGAGCCGCTGTTCAGCCACTACGCGCAGCGCTACCCCCAGATGCGCATCGACATCGCGAGCGAGTCACGCATGATCGACATCGTTGCCGAAGGCTTCGATGCGGGCATCCGTCTCGCCGAATCCGTACCGCAGGACATGATCGCCGTGCCGCTCTCCCGCGACCTCCGCATGCTCGTCGTGGCAACGCCTGACTACCTGGCGCGCAACGGCACGCCCAAGCATCCGCGCGATCTGCTCAAGCACCAGAGCATCGGCATGCGCATGTCGCACGGCGGCATCTATCACTGGGAACTGGAGCGCAAGGGCCAGAAGCTGCAGATGGATCTGCCTGTGCGCATGGCTCTCAACGAGATGCTGGCCATCAAGCAAGCGGTGCTGCAGGGGCTCGGTATCGGTTTCATCTCGGAATGGTTCATTGAACAGGAACTGCTATCCGGCGCGCTGGTGCCCGTCCTCGTTCCTTGGTGCCAACCGTTCGCCGGCCTCCGGCTTTACTACTCGGGCCGCAGGTTCGTACCTGCGCGATTGCGCGCGCTGATCGAGCTGATTCATGAGCTGCACCTGGCCACGAGTCCTTCGCGGGTGCTACAGGCAGGCTGAGTGGCGTGAAGGCTATCGCGTCCTGTTACACGTGCAGAATCTGCGGAGCATGTCGGGGCGATGCACCACCAGGTTTTCCGGCTGCCTCGCGCCCAGGCAAAATGCACTCTGGCCTTTTGCGTGGCCCAAAACCGGCGTGTCGCCGGTACTTCGTGCGTGCGATCGCTTACGCCAGCAGCATGCTGCCGACAGTCATCGCGCAAATCAGCACGCAGGCACCGAACAGGCTTTGCAGCAGCAGGGTTTCGTATTTGAATTTCATGGCAGTTCTCCATCGAGTGAGAAAACGAAGCTTTCGAGAATAGATATGGCAAACACCGTGCCAATGCCATCACGCCTTGAAAACTGCACTCCCATGCCGTTTTTGATTGATCATCGAAAGCGAACAATCCGTCCGCGGACACTTCACGCGGACATCGGACGCAGCGGACACACCACAGAATGCGGCGCCATTCGACAGAAGTTCAGGTGCACTCTTGCGCGATGAGGTAAATCAAACCCTCGCCACACTTGGCAACAGCGTTCACGGTGACCGCCACGACATGGTCATCCACCCGACAGGCGAGCCGGCATGGATGTGTCGATCCGTGTGCCCGTCGCTCGTCGTAAAGAACCCCCCGCTCCCCCGAACCAGGAGAAACCCACATGGTCAGCAAGAACACGATTTGCCTCTGGTATGACGGCACCGCCCTGGACGCCGCGACGTTCTACGCCAAGACGTTTCCGGACAGCGCCGTGGGCGCTGTCCAACGTGCGCCAGGTGACTATCCCGCCGGCAAGCAGGGCGACGTTCTGACGGTCGAGTTCAGTGTCATGGGCATCCCGTGTCTGGGATTGAACGGCGGCCCCGCGTTCCAGCACGACGAGGCGTTCTCGTTCCAGGTGGCGACCGACGACCAGGCCGAAACCGACCGCCTGTGGAACGCGATCATCGACAACGGTGGTCAGGCCAGCGCCTGCGGCTGGTGCAAAGACACGTGGGGTCTGTCCTGGCAGATCACCCCACGTGCCCTGATGGACGCGATCACCGACCCTGATCCCGCCGCCGCCAAGCGCGCGTTCGACGCCATGATGGGGATGACGAAGATCGACATCGCCGCGATCGAGGCCGCACGGCGCGGTTGACGAACGCCCGCTCCTGCCCGGATCGGATCCGGAGGGCCGAAGACTGCATGCGGGGATAGGCCGCACCTCACATCATCGCAACCAACAACGCAAAGGAGAAATCCGCGAGCAAACAAATATTCATCAACCTCCCGGTCGCCGACCTCCCGAAATCACAGGCCTTCTTCAAGGCACTCGGCTTTTCACAAAACCTGCAGTTCACCGACGACACTGGCACGTGCATCGTCGTCAGCGACACGATTTCTGTCATGTTGCTTACGCACGCCAGGTTTCGTGACCTCACGCCCAGAGCCATCTGCGACACGAGCAAGGCCGTCGAAGTCTTGCTCAACCTCCGTTGTGAGAGTCGTGATGAGGCAGATGGCCTCGTTGCGAAAGCGCTCGCCGCGGGCGGTTCGACCCACGACGAGCCGGAAGATTACGGCTTCATGTACTCGCATAGCTTTGTCGACCCAGACGGCCATGGGTGGGGGCTCTTCCACATGAATGCCATGCCGGCAAAGAAGTGACCAGCATGTTCAAACACGATGGCCATGCGGCCTGGCAACCGCTTGCACCGGATGCTCAACCGGCGGCGCTTCGACTCCGCTCGCGGCACGGGCTACGCTCAGCGCGAACGGTTGGGAGTCGGATTGCTTCCAAGTAAGTGCCATTCCACTCTGCCCCCTTTTCTATGGCCTCATGCAATCCCCGGAGACTTCCCATGATCCCCACCATCACCGCCTTTGAAAATTCGCCCGATCGTGGCAGGGGACTCGCACGTGACATGCGCGTTCGCTGGGCGCTGGAAGAAGTGGGCCAGCCTTACGAGGTTCGTCTTGTTTCGTTCAGTGCGGTAAAGGAACCCGCGCATCGTGCGCTGCATCCCTTCGGGCAGATTCCCACGTATGAAGAAGGCGATCTCGCCCTGTTCGAGTCGGGGGCCATCGTGTTGCATATCGCGGAGCGTCATGCGGGGCTGCTGCCGAATGATGCCAATGCCCGGGCACACGCGATCACATGGATGTTTGCCGCAGTCAACACAGTGGAGCCGCCGATCCTTGAACTCGTAACTGCGAAGTTTCTGGAGGGCGACAAACCCTGGTCCGAACAGCGCCTGCCGCTCATCAAGGATCGCATCCGCGCCCGGCTGGGCGAACTGTCCGATCGCCTTGGCGATGCCGACTGGCTCGATGGTGCGTTCAGCGCGGGCGACCTGATGATGGTGGGGGTGTTGCTCAGGCTGAAGCCATCGGGCCTGCTGGACGAGTACCCGAACCTCGCCGCCTACGTTGCCCGCGGCGAAGCACGACCCGCGTTCAAGCGTGCGTTCGCTGATCAATTGGCGGTGTTCACCAGCAGGCATCCGAACGGATGACAAAGGTCCGCTCCGAATCGTTGGTTCAACGTATCCAGACAAAGGGCAGAATCGACTTTCCAGAGCCGAACGTTCAATGAAAGTGCGCTCTGTTTCCCAACGCATCGCCCGAGAACCCGAATGGCAAAAATCGTTATCTACGGCGCTGGCTTGATTGGTTGCTATGTCGGTGGACGGCTGCTTGCCGGAGGCAGCGACGTCAGTTTCATTGGGCATGCGCGCGTCACCGGCCAATTGCGCAATCAAGGCCTCACGCTGTCGCGGTACGACGAAAGCCGCTGGCATGTGCCCCCGGAGCGGATCGAGGTGTCGACGGACCCTGCGACGGCGGCCAGAGCGGATCTCGTGCTGGTGACCGTCAAGTCCACCGCGACAGCCACGGCCGCGGCAGAACTGGCGAACGTGCTTCGCGCCGGCACGATCGTCGTGAGTTTCCAGAACGGCATCGGCAACGCGGACGTACTGCGCGCTGCCCTGCCGCAGAGCACGGTGCTGGAGGGGATGGTGCCATTCAATGTCGTCGAACGCGGCCCTGGTGCATTTCATCAAGGCTCAGCGGGCGAACTGGAGATCAGGCATGCGCCGGCCATGCAGCCGTTCGTTGACGCGTTCAGCAAGGCCGGGCTACCGCTGATCCAGCATGCTGATATGTTGCCGGTGCAGTGGGCGAAGCTGCTGCTCAATCTCAACAATGCCATCAACGCGCTGGCGAACCGGCCTTTGAAGGAGGAGCTCTCGCAACGCGCCTACCGGATCTGCCTCGGCATGGCGCAGAAAGAAGCGTTGGCGCTTCTGAAGCGCGCCGGCATACGACCAGCCAGGCTCACGCCGCTTCCGGCCACCTGGGTACCGCGTGTTCTCGGCGTACCCGATGCATGGTTCGAGCGGCTGGGCCGCAGGATGCTGACGATCGATCCGCTCGCGCGATCATCGATGTCGGACGACCTGGCGGCGGGGCGCGCCACGGAAATCGACTGGATAAACGGAGAGGTCGTGCGCCTCGCCAAACGTCTTGGGCAAACAGCACCAGTGAACGAACGGCTATGCGAACTCGTGCGAGAAGCCGAACGTGCCGACGTGCGCCTTTCATGGTCGGGCGAAGCGCTGCTGGCGGAGATGCGGGCTGCAACCGGCGCATCTTCGTAAGCGGGCCATAGCCACTTCGCGCCCTCTTACCCGGACAAAATCGAACAGGTGCACGTGGCTCCGAGCGTGGCCCGTTATCGCTCCAAGGCTGGCCAGGCTCGCCACACAACTTGCCCGGCATCGCCAACCAGCCGAGCTTTCGACTGAAGGTCGCTGGTCGATCCTTGGCGGGCGCACGCTAAATGATAAGTTGGTGCGCCGTTCTATCCCGGATTGACTTTGGCACGCAGCGCCAGCCGCGCGCCCAGTGCGACCAGCGGCGCAAGCGTGACAAGAAATGTCAGGTGGTACCAAACCGGAAATTTGTTCCAGATGTGGATGTGGTCCGGCACAAACAGCGCAAGCAGCACCAATCCGACGATCCATGGCGCCAGGCTTGATCGCGTGATGATACGTACCACCGCACCAGCGGCGAGGGATGAGAGCGCCCCGATCGAAAGACGCGCGATTTTCATGCCGAGCGTGAACAGCATCACCGGCTCGGC
Source organism: Dyella sp. S184 (assembly GCF_009766065.1). Lineage (GTDB taxonomy): Bacteria > Pseudomonadota > Gammaproteobacteria > Xanthomonadales > Rhodanobacteraceae > Rhodanobacter. Next base: position 324,313 of record NZ_LMUE01000009.1, read on the forward strand.
CTGCACATAGCCCGGCAGCCACCATCGCAAACCCAGGTTCAGGACCGTTACCACTACAACCCAGGCTACCAGCCCGGCGATGACCCCCGCGATCGCACGCCACATGTGCCTTCTCCCGTTGCTATAGTTTAATTAGACTAATATGATTTCATCATGAAGGCAAAACTTCTCATCCTCGGCGTGCTGCATCGCGGGAACTTCCATCCTTACGAGATCAAGCGCCGCCTCGAGAACGCGATGGTGGAGTGCTACACCGACGTTGAGGTGGGGACGCTCTACTATGCGATCCGGCAAATGGTGAAAGATGGCCTGATTTCCACCGTGTCCCACCAGCGCGTGGCTCGCGGCGGTATGCGCACGATCTACAAGATCACCGCGAAGGGAAAGACCGAGTTTCTGGACTTGCTGCATCGACAATTCGAACAAGACGGCCCGGTATCTCAGACGCTATATGGAGCGCTCCTGTTCCTGCACCTGAGCGATCCCGCCATCGTCCAGGATCTCATCCGTGACCGGATTGCGCGCCTCGACGAACAGATCGCCAAGCTCGGTCCGATCCGTAAAGAACTTCGTCCCGTGCTTTCAACGGGCGGCGAGCACCTGTTGCGTCATCTCGACCAGCAGCGACGCCTCGATCGCGACTGGTTGAAAGGTCTGCTCGTGGACGTCAAAGCACGTCGCGTGCGCGACGTCGCGGACCCACAACGCCTCGCGATTGACAAAGATGGCCGGGGCTGAGAGCGGATAACGAGCTTGGCCCTCGCGGCATCTGGACGCAATTGACCGTTTGTATTCGAGCGTCAGTAGCAATTCAGTCTTGCGGCCAGATCGATCTGACTCAGCGAACGTCCGATTTCGCAACCCATAGCAGACGTTGGAAGAAGCGCGAAGAGCCCTCGGATGTACCTTCTTTGTATTGGGAATCCGAAGCGGACACGAGATAGGTAGAATGCTTGTCAGGATTTGCGCTCTGCAAGCATCCAAACGACTGAAACCACCAATACCAAACATAGGTATTGAAGAGAAAAGATTATGCGGCTATTTGGTCTTGGCACCCCAATGCTTGCGTTTTTTTGCGTATTTGTCCCCTGCGTCGCATTCGCCCAAAGCCCGCCCGCGGATTTCGGCTCGAACGCCGCTCGGCTTAAAACTGGATTTTTTACCTACCAAGATCGAAACCGTGACGGCGGTTCTGTCGTCGGTAGCTCGCGAATCCTGATAAGGCGGCTGGCTAACGAAAGCGATTACGAATTTTCGAACCTCGCCACTTTCGCATCGGGTTTTCTGGGTTTTCACAGCCAGCGATGGACTACCGTGGCGTCCATGCGATTTCAGCCCAAATCTGCGGCCCTCTCTTTCGTCAACGGAAATGAGGCAGCACCTGTCTTCGACATTACTTATCGAGCAGGCAGAGCAAAAGGGTTTGTAGTGTCAAGGTCATCGAACGAAGCCTCGAAGAAGGCCTACGTAAACGATCCGATCCCAGCGGATACCGTCGATCAGCGCATCGATTGGGCAACAGTGACCGCCAACGACCTCGAAGTGGGCCGGCATTTCGAATTCAACGTCTATGACCCGAAAAGTGGCGTCAGCCATGTCCAGGCGGACGTAGGAGCCCTATCCGATGTTCACGTTCCCGCCGGCGACTTTGTGTCCTATGCCATCGACTACCGCATTCACAAAGCAAATGGCGTCGAGCATTTTAGGGTTTTCGCAAGCAAGGAAAGCCCCCGCTTCATGGTGCGGGAAGAGTTTCCCAATGGGGTAGTCACCGATCTTGTACGAATCGAAAATGCAGCCCAATAGATACGCGTGGGTATCCCGAGAGATTCACCGGGATACCCACGGCTGCGCTTTGTTCCTGATATGGCGAGCTACTCGAAGTAGGCGTATGGTCCGCACACGGGCTGACTCAGGGGTGAGGCACGCCATGCATAAGGAAGGCAGCATCGATGCGACTGCGACGATGCAAAACGGGGATTCATCGAAGCATTCACAAGCGAACTCCAAATTCCGCGAGGCCTCCACACATGTCACGTTTCCATTTTCTCCGCAGCGCCCTGGGCGCGGGTCTCGGCCTGGCTGCTGCCTGCATGTCGCTGCCCGCCTTCGCCAGCACGCCGGTCACGGTGACCTTCGCGGCAAACAGTGTCTGGGCGCAGGAAATCGGCAACCTCACCCATTCCGACAGCTCGCTCGATTACACGGTTGCGGTCACGGCGGGCAAGACATTGCAGCTCAACCTCCTCACCCCCAATCCCAACGTGCATTTCAAAGTGAAAGACCAGAGTCACGGCAAACTAGTGCTGGACACCCTCACGACGGGTGAATCCACCTGGTCAACACCGAACGCGACAGCCACCACGTATGCGATCCGGGTCTACATTGAGCCTGCCGCGATACAGTCCGGCGATACCGCGAAATACGCGTTGCAGATCGGCCAATACGGGGCCCAAGACATGCAGCCGCCGACGACCGCGGTGACATTCGAAGGCAACAAACCATGGACGGAACAAGATGGGACACTGGCCTCCGGCGCCACCGCGCACAACTTCACCGTTGCCATCGCGGCAGGCATGACAGTCAAGGTCAATCTCGTCTCGAGCAATCCCGGTTTGCACTTCAAGGTGAATGACCAGACCCATGACAAAAAACTGGTCGACACAAGCACGACCGGGGCGAACACCTGGTCCGAGTCGGTTGCGGCAGCGACGACTTACATGATTCAGGTGTACGTCGATCCAGCGGCGATGCCGTCCGGTCAAAAAGTACCGTTCGCCCTGCAGGTCGGGCAATACGCATCTGGGGAAACCCAACCCGCGAAGCCCGCCGGCGCAACCACAGCCGCGCCGCCTGCTGCGGCAACATCGATGTGATCGCCTCCGGCCTCGATGTAGACAACGTTGTTTGCACTTCTAACAATCCGTCAACAAGGTCCGCTTTCGACTGCGGACATTGGGCTCCTGGCCTGTCCCATCTAGAAATCGGATTTCGCGGGCGAAATTAAGGACTTGAGCACATGAGGAAAACGACAGCTGCCAACATTGCCTTGGGCTTGACCGTTGTCGGATGGGCCGCGTCTTGCCTGGGATTGTTCGCCCATCTCGGAGATCCGGGCCCAGAGGTGCCGCATGAAGTAGTAGATGCGGAAAATCACTTCTATTGGGCGATCTTCTTCGCAGGAACGATCTTGGTAGTGGGCGCTGCTTGGCTGGCTGGATTCGGGTATTCGGAAGCCAGGATTAGATCGTTAGTCGCAGCGGCACTGACGATCGTTCCGCTTTTCGCGTTTGGAGTTTGGATGGCCATCGGTTCATAACAGAACGAGGCTTGGAAGCATTCACGCGGTGTCTGTTTCCGACCCATAGCGGACCTTGCGGAAGGTCCAAACTGGGCGACACCAGCGAAGGTAAAGGGGTAGATTCACCTGCATCCTTTTCGAAAGTGAACCCTGTTTTGCTCCGTGTCGAAACACGCCAGTCGCGTCAATTCACACCCGAAAAAATAATTCGCGAAGGTGTCCATTCCGCGCTTCGCCATTCGTCTAGTTATCAGCAGCCAACCTCAGTCCGAAAGGAAAGATCATGCTGAAACTCTATGGATTTGCCGCCACCCGCTCACTTCGCGTGTTATGGGCATTGAACGAACTCGATGCCGAATTCGAGTTCGTGTCGGTCAACCTCTTGACCGGAGAGCAGCATCGCCCGGAATTCCTCCGCATCAACCCCGCCGGCAAGGTGCCTGTGCTCGTCGACGGCGATGTGGTACTCACCGAATCCGCAGCGATCGTCATCTACCTGGCCGAAAAATACCCTGACAAAGGGCTGCTTCCTGTGGATCGTAAACAGTTGGCCCAGGCGTATCGCTGGGTGATGTTTGCCATGACGGAGCTTGAACAGCCGCTATGGCGCATCACACGGCACAGCTGGTTATACCCGGAAGACCAGCGGATACCCGCAGAAATTCCTGCCGCGAGCCAGGAGTTCATTGCCATGGCGGCCGTATTGGAGGATCACATGACGGGAAGGCAGTTCATCGTCGGCGACACCATCACCATCGCCGATTGCGTGACGGCCTACCTGATGGATTGGGCCAATGAATATCATTTGATCGACGAACACCCCCAACTGCGCGCTTACCTGGAAAGAATGTATGCGCGCCCCACCGCCCCGCTGCGGATTGCCGAGGCATTGGCCCGTATCGATTTGGAAGTGGCATGAAAATCTACTGGATCAAGGCGCAGGCGCCGCGGCGTGTACTGGCGCTGGTGAAGCATCTCGGCATCGAGGCAGAGTTTGTTGAAGTTGACTTGATGGCGGGCGGCCTCAAGGCGCCCGACTATGCGGCGCTCAATCCCAACATGAAGGCGCCCACGCTGATCGATGGTGATCTTGTGCTGTGGGAGTCTGCGGCCATCATGGCCCATCTTTGCATCAAGACGGGGGCGGACATGTGGCCCGCGCACAATCCGGCTGAGCAGGTCGAGGTGTTGCGCTGGCTGTCGTGGAACGATTGCCATTGGTCGACCGCCGTCGCGCCGTTTTATTTCGAACATGTCGTCAAGACGACATTCGGGATCGGACAGCCGGACAACGCGTTGCTGAAGACGTCCGTGCCGGAGTTTGTGAGATACGCAAAAGTTCTGGATGGCCACCTGGTGGACCGCCGCTTTATCGCGTGTGAAAGGCTCACGATCGCAGACTTCGGTCTCGCCTCGATGGCGGCCTACTGGCGGGAATCGGAAATGCCGCTGGAGGCGTTTCCCCATATCGTTCGCTGGCTCGACACGTTGGCGCGTATTCCTGCATGGGCTGATCCCTGGCCGACCAACCATTGTCCCTGACACCTTTTGTCCAAGTGAACTTGCCCCTGCTTTGCCCTACTCCGCCGCTTCGGGCGCGCCCATGCTGCCCTTGCTGTACATCCCGGAGCGATCGAAGCAGCAGGCATTGCGTTTGCCACACGCGAGCTTGTCGCAAGCGGTGGCGATGCGCTTGCCGCGCGTCTCGGCCTTCTTGCCGGAGGTGATCCAGTGGACCCAGTCGCGCCGCGCCAACGGCGTGATGTCGGCCCATGTCGCCTTGGCGTCCGCGTTGGACGCCAACGCCTTGCGCAGGTCGGCGGGTACCTTGGGTTCGGGCTCCTTCTCCACCGGCGCGATCTCCAGCGCGACGCTGTCGCCCGCGGCGACACCGGCGGCCTCGCGCAAGGCCTTGTCGATCTTGAGCCAGTGACTGCCCTGGCCATCCGGTTCCAGCGTGGCCTGGAAGGGCTGGCCTTGAAAGCTGCCTTCGACGGTGACCATGCTCCGCGTCAGCAGCTTCGCGCTCGCGACCACGGGTAGCACCAGGAAGGTCCACGCCGCGCCCTTGGGCGTCGCGGGGCGCGACAGCTTCGCCTTGAACTTGATCACCGCAGTGGGTTTGGCCATGGCGAAACGGTAGCACCGGTCGCCATGATCCGTGTTCGCGCCGCGTGCTGATCGTTTTACGTGATTCGCAAAGGGCCTCGCCCAGGAGCGAGAGACGAGTTCACTTCCGCGCCCCTACCAAGTGAAACTGACCCCGTTTTGACGATCACAGCTTCTATGGAGTGCTCCCCGCAGAAGATATGGAACTAGCTGGCTAAGTGATTCAGCGGAAATCATCCGGTGTATTTTTTAGTGCGATCAAACCACAGTGAGTGTCAGATCCCCTAACGGATTACGCGCTTGACTATCTGTACCGCGAAGTCGTCCGTCAATGGATCGCGGGAGAACCAGCGACGATAAAAAAGCGGACCAGTGAGCGCCGCGATCAACATGGCCACATCGGTGCCCGCGGGCAGTTCGCCCGTATCCACCGCGCGCAGGATGACTGTCTCAAAAGGCGCCGAATAGCCGCGTTGCAGTTTGCTGTACATGTTGGCGATGTCGGGATCTCGCTCAGCAGCATCGATGATTGAGGGAAGTACGGAGGTCCATTTGGCCGTTCGCAGCAAATCGACGAGGTTTGTCATCAACGCGGTCACGTCTGCCTCGAAGGTTCCGGTATCCGGCACGCCTTGGGGCGTACTTATTGTCGAGCAGGCATCACGCAGAAGGTCGACTCGGGTTGGCCAATGCCGATAGATCGTAGTCTTCGCTACGCCCGAGCGACGTGAGATTTCATCGACGCTGGCGCCGGCAAAACCCCTGTCGAAGAGTAGCTCTGCCGTCGCGGCGAGCACGGTTATTCGCGAGTGACGGACTCTTTCGTCAAGCACCTCAGCTTCATGCAACGCAAGAGCTGGGGTGTCCAGTTTGTTCAGTGTGCGTTTTTTTCGCATGAGTCAATACAAGGTGTGCATTGTTAGATACGATACGGTATCGTAGCATTATTCCGACAAGGCCGCTTTGGTCCGGAATTTATCCCGCCACAACCCAAGGAGATAGTCATGAAATTCGCCTCCACCCGCCTAATCGCCGCCGACATCAAGGCCATGGTTTCCTTCTACGAAATGGTCACGGGCCTGCCCGCCGAATGGCTGGCTCCCGTTTTCGCGGAGATCGTCACGCCGGCAGCCACGCTTGCCATCGGCAGCGCTGAAACAGTCGCGCTGTGGAAAGAAGGCAGCGCTCAACCCGGTTCCAATCGTACCGCCTACATCGAGTTTCAGGTCGAGGACATAGAGGCCGACTATGAGCGCTTGAAGGATAAGGTCCCACTTGTTCATGAGCTTAAGACGATGCCCTGGGGCAATAAGACGTTCCAGTTTCGCGACCCTGAAGGTACCGCCGTCTCGCTGTACATGCCGGCCACCGATGAGGCGAAAAAACGCTTTGGTTCGCGATAGGCGACACCAAAACGGGGGTCAGAGTCGACTTTCCAAGGCGTCTATCTCAAAGAAAGTGCAATCTGACCCCTGTTTTGTTTCATCGCCATCCCTTCCATGCGCCGGTGGCCGCGGCGTGGTCACGATCTTCCTGCGAGCAACTCATCCAGCTGCGCGAACTGTTCGGGCAAGCCTTCCGCCGAACCGGCGAGCGCGTCCTCGAGGGCCGCTGTCGTGGGATAGAGTTCGTGGAAGGTGACCAGCGTCTTGCCGTCATTTTCTTCGAATGTCACCGTGGTCACGGCGCCCTCATCGCTTTCTTCGTTCGCCCATACGATGCGCTTGTGCGGCGTTACTTCTCTGTACGTGCCGAAGAACGCCATCGGTTGATCGAAGGCCGGATGGCTGAACACGAGGCGATACGCGCCCCCGGTGCGAATATCCATGTCGCACGAGACCAGCGTCATCCCCACGGACTTCGGAACCCACCACTGCTTGAACAATTCGGGTTTGCTCCACGCTTCGAAGACGATGTGCGCCGGAGCATTGAACGTTCGCTTCACGACGAGTTCGCGGTCGGACTTGCGTTCCACGACGGTGCGGTTCATGACGGCGGAACTACCTTCTTTTTCGTTGGGCATCTGCCTTCTCCTTGCGTTTCAAGTGTTCGACAAGCTCGTCCAGCGCATCGAAGCGTGCGCTCCACAGTTGGCGGTGTTGCTCGATCCAGGCGGCTGCTTCTTCCAGCTCGCGCGGTCCGAGCTTGCAGGTTCGTACGCGGCCGACCTTTTCCGTGCTCACGAGCCCCGCCTGCTCCAGGATGCTGACGTGCTTCTTCATGCCCGTAAGGGTCATGTGAAACCTTTGGGCAAGGTCGGTGATGGAGGCGTCCGAACCCCCGAGCTGCTCCAGCACGCCGCGTCGGGTGACATCGGAGAGCGCAGCGAACGTTGCGTCGAGGCGGGCTTGATAGTGAACCATATGGTTCACTGTAAAGCGCACATGGGCGATTTGCAAGCGGACGCCCCACGGGCGCAAATCGCGCGCAGCTCCTCTGCCGCTCCGAACACAAACTGCGCATGCCAGCGTCAACTAAAGGGGACGTGGCCAATTAAATGCGGTGCACCGGCATGGTCAGCCAACGTGGTCGACGAAATCAGGTTGCCACGTCCCCTTTAATCCACGTCCCCTTTAATCGTTGTCTGATGCCGGCACATATCCTGCCGGTGGTGCGCAGCAGGGTGGCCCCAAGCCGATCGACGCACGACCGAGCGATTTCACCGTCGCATTGGCGGATGCATCGAACCTGGGCAGGGGTAAATCCTTTGATACAGCGAATCGGTACACATGTCCGCCATCCGGTTGGAACGTGAAACGTCCCTCGTGGGATGAGATCACCTGTTGCATCGTGTTGTCTTGCCACACTTGGATGCGGGCGTCCTGCCAGGGCGTCATCAGCTTCAACGGCGTTGCTGCAACGCCTCTTAACGTGAATGACACGAGTTGTCCCTGCACCGCGGTCACTTCGACGGACACGCCATGCTGGATCGCTACGGTTCCGTGCATCGTCCAGCCCGGTGGTATGGCTGGACCGACACGAACAAGATGGTCGGCATCCTGAATCACCAGCATGTCGGACAGCGCTAACGCGGTGACAGCTGTCTGTTCCAGATAAAACTCACTGGGCATATCGTGGAGCAGCGCTGCCATGCCATTGGGGTACACCTGATACTGCTGCACCAACTCGAAGATAGCCTTGGCGGCTTCGGCTCCAAGGCCCAGGTGCGCAGCCTGCACCGGGTCGTAACTCCATGTGGCGGCGTACTTGAAGGGACGCTGCATGAACGTCTTCCGTGCAACGGGGAAGAGCGCGCTATCCATACCGATCACGCCGTATGGCCATACCGCCTCAAGACCGATGTTCTCCCCATTTACATAAGGAGCGTGGACGTCATAGCTCGCCGCCAGTATCCGACCATCCAAATCTCCGCCAGCGGATGAAGGCATCTGCGGCAGCGCCGGCGTTTCATTCAGGGCATGCAGCAACTTCCCTGCAAAGTCGGCATCGACATTTAGTTCATGGGCTGCCGCTGCAGTTGCCGGGTAGAGTGCACGTATCGCCGCAATATCCGTTGCCGGATCGGTCACATCCATCTGCGTTTCATGCGCATTGGACGGGGATGTATGCAGCAATCCATCAGCGCCACGGTGCTGATATGACCATAGAAACCGCGCCGCCTCGGCCATCAAGGGATAGTTTTTTTCAAGGAAACGGCGATCTCCGGTTTGCAGATAGGTGCGCCATACCCACAGGCCGATTTCGGCGCCCGTGCTCAACGTCCGCGCATTGGATGTCGGCGTCCATGCCAGATCGCAACTGTGGGTCACGATGACGACAGGTCGAAATTGATCGCTCTCGTATTCGACGCCCTTTCCGTTGAAGCGCATGGTTTCGGGCACGCATATACCAGGCCGCCCGCCCATATGGTGAACGGTCCATTGCTTTAAGGCGTCCAGATTGTTCCGGTACAGCGCGAATACGGAGGCGTTGAGCTCGGGTACGCCAGCGGCGAGGTTGGCGGCTACCTGCATGCGCGTGTTCCAGAACCAATAAGCGGCCGGATCCCAGAAGTGATCGTCTTCGCTGGACGAAAAAAGATCCGCGATACCGGCCTGGGAACCCGGCAACGTGCTTCCTGCGTGTGCGGCAGCGGCAAACAGGTAAAGCGTGCGCAGCGTCTCGGCATAGCGTGCCACGCCATCATCCGATGTCGCCTCGATGCCATGGGCCCGCTGCCAGTAGGCATGCCACCATTGCTCGGTGTGTGCTGGATTCACGGCAAGAGTCAAAGCATTCCGGATGACGTCCTGTGCCGAACGACTTCCATCAAACGATGGAGCGGCGGCGATCAACCTGAGGTGACCACTGGCGTCGGGGAATGCGGTCACTTCAACGGTGCGTGCGTCGAGGACGATTGCGTGGCTCTGCCTGCCCAATACGCGCACACCCGCCAGGGATCCAAACACGCGCCGCGATGCCCCTGGCAGCCGATCGTCACGCCACGTTTCCGTGAGAAATCCACTGTCGCGATCCACGAAAGCCGTTGGCGTGCGCTGCGCACCCAGATGAAGCTGAATGTGCTGTGGCGATGTCGTGGGTAGCCCGGTCAGGTCGACCACTACGCGGTCAGCATCGTGATCCACCCAGGCGCGCAAGACGACGCCACCACCGGATTCTTCAAGCACCCCGTCATACAATCGCAGGCGACCACGAAAACCACGGTCGGATGTCATGATCTTCAAGTCCGGAAGGACTATCCGCCCCGGAGATCGCCGATACGGCAGCGTGTCGATGCGATTGAGCTGGATCGTCAATCCGTCAGCCGACCAGAACGCCGCACCCAAGTCGCCGTTACCCAGTCCCATCGCCTGACTGGGAAGCACGTTGGGCTGACCGATGGCGATATCGGATCGTGCGACGTTCTCGGCTACATCTGTGGCGCACGCTGGGGACACATTTCGAAGAAACGCAAGGCAGATGCCGAGAATGCAGAGCGACGTGCGCATGAAATGCCCCGGAAACGTCAAATAACGATTCATTCTGCCGTACACCGAGTTCACTTACCGCATCAAGGGCAAGTGGCTGTCTATAACTGTGGCGGAGTGATCTGTGGTGGGCGAGGGGGTCATCACCAGTCTTGGCCACGATCGGACCTTGCACGCAAGACATGCAAGCGGCAATCTCGGAATGTCCGTTTTCGACGGCGGTCTCAACGGGTCGATGCAGCAGCATGCATGTCATATGATTTTTAGCGTAGCGCACAGCTTCGTCTGGCGTAGCGGATTACCTGTATGGGGGAAAGTGTGAAATTAGCTCGCATGATTTTAGGAACGGTTGGGTGTTGGTCAGGTCTCGCGCTTTGTGCGTCACTGACGAGCACCGAGTTAAAGACCTTGCCACGGCCAGCTGTCGAGGCACGACTTTCCTCGGAGCCGTGGGCCTCGGACTATATCTACGTCTCACGATTGTTGAGTGAGGGCAACAAGGACGATGCCGTATTCTGGTATTACGTGGGGCAATTGCGTGGGCGAATTTACTACGCTGCCCATCCTGGAGAACAAGAAAGTCAAGAAGCGTTCTCGGCCACGACTTCGCAGTTGGGTGAATCGATCAACTTTTATGCGGGTGCAGATCCCACCAAGTGGGCAGACACTATAAACAAGGCACTCGCATGGGATGCTGAGCACGATGATCCACAGACACCCAAGGACAAATTTCAAGTACAACGCAATCAAGTGCGCCAAGGACTTGCAGGTCTCCACGATTGGACTTTGCAGCACGCAACTCAGTTGCAAGCAGCACACAAGTCCACCCCAAAAGAGTAGCTACATGCGGCGGGTCGCTGATGTGGGACGGCTTGCCGTCGAGGTCCGCCACCTATGCAGACATCAACATTTGAAACAAACCCACAGGAGGAACCATGAAATCTTGCATATCGATCGTCGCGTTGGCATTGATGGCCTTTCCACTGTTCGCCCACGCCTCTTGCGACGCCGTGAAGTCCGATATCGACGCAAAGATCAAAGCGAACGGCGTGAGCAATTACAGCCTGGATGTGGTGGCCGCTGATCAGGCCGATAAAAGCAATGGCAAGGTGGTCGGACAGTGCGAAAGCAACAAAGTCATTGTGTATTCCCGTGGGCCATCCAGTGCCAGCAATGACAACTCAAACAACGCACCGAACCCGCCGCCTCCAGCACCAGCTCCGGCTCGATCTGGCCAAACCGGCGGTTGATCGTCCGCAGGTCGCACGATTGGCCAGAACAGTCGTGAGGTTTGAAGGGTTCGAAACAGGGGCAGAGTGAATTTTCCAAGGCATCGACTCGCAAAAAGTGCACCCTGCCCCCTGTTTTGAACCTGACCTTTTTTACTGTGGGGAAGATCCTCAGCTCACATCAGGAGAGCCGCTCTTGGAAAAGCCCATCGTTACCTCGCGTGTCGTCGCCGAGATCTACCGAGGTATCGAATTTCCAACCGACTGGGTCGACAAACCCGACATGCTGAATCTCGGCATGGCTCGCGATCGTCTGGTGTCAGTGGCAGCGATGTTCGACCGGGACCTCACGCCGATCGCACTGTGCTGGTGCATGGATGGTCGCGAAGAGCGTTTCGTGCATGCCCGATCGACGGATTCGGCGGACAGCTCGCTGTTGGACGAGCTGCATCGCGATCTGGCCGATGAGAGCCTGCGCTTGGGTCCGGCCGATCTGCTGGCGACCATGCTCTGGGCACCCGACGACCTTCGGCCCGAGCAGGGCCGGAGGGTTCAACAGATCGTCATCGTGCGAACACAACCTGGCGTCCGCTCAGGAACGGGCTGGAACATCCCTGCACCCAAACTGGTGGCCAACGCTGGCAACCTGCTGTTCATGACGCGGCGTGCGGATGACGGCCTGGCACTTCCGATGCCCACAACCATCGAGGACATGCATCGAATGCTTGGATCGGGCGATCCGACATCCCTCGTCGTCATGCCGGGCGGTGTCGCCAGCGTTGCCGACACGCAAGTTGGCCGCAAGATGGCACTGCTATTCGGCACCCTCGTCGTAATAGGTGCGCTGATCAGCGCGTTCCTGCTATGCCAGCGCTGAGGGAAGATGCCATACCTTAAATGTAACGGACTCTGAAAATATGGCGGACTCTCGAACCCGCAGCCTACAGCACCCGCTCCGGCTCGATCTGGCCAAGCCGGAGGTTCATCGGTAATCCCCCTGCTTCCCTGCTACTGGTAGGTCGGATGCTGCCGCACGATGGGCGACGTGCGGCCAAGCGGTGAGCGTACGGGCAGCGCGAGGTAGGTGGCCCGATCTTCGCGTACGCCGGGTTTCGTCCCGTGCGGTGGCTCCAGTCTTTGCGCATTCACGTCTCTATTGATGTCGCGCAGCTTCTCCACGTCGCGGACGATGGCATCGCCCATGATCGACAGCGTGACATCGGATAGCTCGGCGTGATCGCTGCAGGTCACCACATTGCCAAGGGCCCGCAGGCTGCTCAGCAGCAGGTTGATCTCGTCGAGTTGATCCAGGGTGACGCCAAAGAGGTAGCGGTCACCGGCCTCATCCATCACCGGCTCGGCGACATCCGGTTCCGCGGCTTCCGTGCCATCCTCCGCGTCCGCGTGCGCATCGGCCTCGCCTGCTGCCGCCCGTTCGCCACGCTCGGCCGGCCAGGAGAGTTCCTCCATCACCAGTCCGATCTGTTCCTCCAGCAGTTCCAGGCAGATCGCCACTTCGCCCGGGCGAATCTCCGCATACCACTCCTTGGCCTCGTCCGCCCCGCGCGGGCGCGCGAGGTTGGCCAGGAACTCCACATACTCGCGCAGCTTCTTCAGCCGCAGCTGGCTGTCCTCCGGCAGGAAATAGCCCGTCGTTTCCAGATCATCCGCATCGAACGTCGACATGGTCGCCTCCTAATCCCATAGAAGTGCCCGTCCACGGCATGACGACGGACGGGGTGTCGGGAGGCTAGAAACCGCACACAGCCGGCGGGCGTATTCCCCTTGCGGGTGTTGTATTAGCCGCCCTCCCGACGCAGGGTTCGCGTCGGTTGTACCTACAACGCACGTAGGCACAAAAAACCCACCGGTTTGTCGGAGGTGGGTACCGCTGTGTGGGGAGTTTCTAGGCTCCTTGGAGTGGAAGTCTGCTATCGCGAGCGGATGGTGTCAACCGCCGCGCGCATAGAAAGAATGCAAAGAATTAAAGAATGGCGCCGGGGACCATTCGAGCGAATCGGTACTCTACTTAATTGCCTCCGCCCCCTAATTTGGATACGCGTAGCGGCAGTGAGCGTAGAGTGATGGATTCATACCCGATTATTTCTGACGTTTTTAGCTAGGAGGGCTTATGCGATATCTCACCAAGAGTCGTTTCACGCTGGCACTGCAGTGTCCAACAAAGCTTAACTACAGCGATGATCCGAGCTACGCCAATGCCAATGTCACCAATGAATTTATGCTGGCGTTGGCGGATGGCGGCCATCAAGTCGGCGCGCTGGCCAAGTGCATTTTTCCGGAAGGCATGGAAATCGATGCGCTCGGTCACGATGCGCAAGTCGCACAAACTAACTCGGCGCTGCAGCGCGACGAGGTAGTTCTTTTTGAGGCTGCCATTCGGGTTGGTCGACTATTCATTCGGACTGATTTGCTGCAAAAGCGTGGTCAACGCCTTGATCTATATGAAGTCAAGGCTAAGGGCGTCGATCCGGCAGACCCTAAGATTCGTGGCGCGAAGAATAACTTTCTCGCCGAAATGAAGCCCTATCTCTACGACGTGGCGTTTCAACGGTATGTCCTTAGAAAGGCATTCCCAGACGCAGAAATTCATTGTCACCTGATGATGCCCAACAAAACCGTCATCTGTCGCGAAGCTCGGCTTGCGCAGCGTCTTCAAATCACGAAAGTCGATGGAAGCATCAGGATCGAGGTCGATCCAACACTACGCGATGGAGCGATAGCGCGTGCGGTACTGCATGCGCTTCCCGTTGACAATGATCTAGACGAATTGGAAGCGCTCCCTTTGATCATGGGTGGATGGGAATTCAGCTTTGAGGGAGGAATTGAAGAGTTGGCGCATCGCCTCGATGATGTTCCGTTTCCGCCCAAACTTGGAGCTTTTTGTAAGGCCTGCCAGTTTCATGCAACGCCTGCGGAACTCGCAGATGGAAGGCTCGATGGACGCTTAGAATGTCTGGAAAAAGCTGCCGGCGTAACTCCCGAAGCGGCGCAGCGAGGGACAGTGCTCGATCTGTATCAATCGCGCAAAACCGATGCTCTCCTTGCTGCTGGAAAGATGCTTCTGACAGATCTTGAGTCGGAGGATGTGAGCTTTAAAGAAGGACCAGATGAAATCACGCTGTCCCATCGCCAATGGCTGCAATCGGAGGAAGCACGCGGAGCCCTAGATGGGGCCTTTCTCCGTGCTGCGGCGATTCGAAAACGGCTGAGTACGTTATCGTTCCCGCTTCATTTCATCGATTTTGAGACATCTCGACCAGCGCTGCCCTTTCATCCCAATCTTAAGCCGTATGAGCAACTACTTTTTCAGTTCTCGCATCATCGGCTCGAGGCTGATGGAGCTTTACGCCACGCCACGCAGTACCTTGCCGAAACTCTGAATACGTTGCCCAATTTCGACACCTTGCGCGCTCTGAAAACGACCTTGAGCGACGACAAAGGGAGTGTGCTGCACTGGTGGGATCATGAGCGCACGGTGCTAAAGGAGGTGAGGTCACAGCTACAGTCTGCATCCGTCGATGAAGTAGAAGATCGCAATGAGCTAATTGAGTTCGTCGATGAGTTGGTTGGTACAGACGCTACACTTGGACGCTTGTTCGATCTGGGGCGCTTAATCCACAACACGGCATTCTTCCCAAACACGCGTGGCAGCAGCTCCATAAAGAAGCTACTTCCGGCCATTCTCGCGATCACGCCCAAGTTACAGTCCAAATACTCGGCGCCGATCTATGGCAGTCAAGGTGGCATTCCAAGCTTGAATTTTACGGACCATACATGGGTGCGGATGGATGACTCTGGCAGCCTCGTTGATCCCTACCTCTTGCTCGACAAGCGCTCGGATGATCCAGATCTTTCAGACCTTGAGGGGCTTGAGGAGGACGGGGCTTTTGTAGCCGATGGCGGTGCTGCCATGGTGGCGTACGGGCTCTTGCAAAATGGGCAACTCAATCTCGCCGCCTCACAAAAGCTACGTGCGCAGCTCCTACGTTATTGCGAACTAGACACACTTGCGATGGTTTTTGCTTGGGACGGAGTACAAGAACTTCTTATGAGAGACGACGCCGTAAATAACGCCTAAGCAAATCCACGCAGATTGAAAGTTTCCCCGTTAAAGGCAATAGCAATCACAAAAAAGTGCACCTATCACCCGCACGAACAGAAATGGCATACCTCAGTAGCCTCCTTCGAACGCTACCTAGGCCACCTACTTCCTGCCTGGAATAATGGTAGATAAAGGAACGAGCTCAGGATATTGAAGGTAGTTTGCGCTATTGCAACTCCATCGCAAGGCCGAATACCCGCCAATAAGCCGATGTCCAACCCACCGGGCGTCAACAACGGGAGGAGAGTTTGGTAGGGTCAACAAGAGCAACGCTCCCATAAATCCGATCCATTCCTTGTTGCTCATGAGCATTGGCGAATATGCGTGATAACTGCGACCACTATCAAAAATACTCATCGAACTGTGAAAGCGCCCGCCAACCATGGATCGAAAATATGGAGAAAATAAGAAATCTGTTTCTCGTCCATAAAAATCAATCATCGGCATGTGATACCGTCTATTCCGTGGGTCGACAACCTCTGAATTGAGTGCAAGCTCCCACCCAGGGGACAACTGACCAATCTGCTTTTCGAGCCAATCGTCGTTGATCTCTGCGCCAATCACGCTGAAAATTTCGCGCTCATCCAAAGGATTTTGAGGGCGATAGAAATACTTTGAAAATTTAAATGTGTAGTCCTCACCCAAGCTTTCAATTAAGTCATAAATTATTGATATTGGGTGATAAATGGTATTCATCAGACTCGTATCCCAGAAAATATCTGATACGTGCGTAGTGCAAAGACGTCCGTCATACCTGCCACAAAATCCACTACCAGGCGCACTCGCGCAAGCCGCTCCCCTTCCAAATCACGAGAACGCTCATATGCCGCAACATGCTTCTTTGCCAGCAAAGAAAACATTTTTACCTCAGCGTCCAGATGACGTTCGCAACGCCTTCCTCGCACTATCTTCTCAAAATCTTTGAATTCTAAATCGAGGAGCGCCTCATAGTTTCTAAGAATTCCATTTATAGCCGCAAGGCCGGTCAACTCAAGCTCTACTGATGAACGCCTCCCATACAAAAGCTTAAACACCGCTTTCTTGATTGCGTCTAGCAACGCGCCAGCGACCGGACAAGCCTCTATTAGCCCAGGAAGTTCACCACTAAATATTTCGGCATGCTTTTTAATGTATACCGAAGAAACTTCATTAACTAAGTAATTGACCAACTTTGCCCTGAAAGAAACATTCTCTTCGACAAAACTTTTTGATCTAGATGCCGAATCTCGTGCATCAATTACTAGCGACTTTGCTTTCTTATTACCTTTTACGCCCAACAGAACTTCCCTGACAAAATCTTTATGGCTAAAGAAGCCCTTCTCTATTCCATCCTCTATGTCACTGAGACAGTACGAAATATCGTCCGCAGCCTCCATCATGTAAGCCAGCGGGAAGCGTTGCCCCTTATTCATTCCAAGATCATCGCAAATCCTGTCCCACAAGCCTGCCTCCGTGTAATAGAGGCCAGCTTTTTTCTCGAGGGGCACAGACTTATCAATTCCACCAGGATTGATAGGGTATTTTACTGTCGATGCAATCTGCGGCAGAAGAAGATTCATCCCGTGATCATCAACACCCGACAATTTTGTAATTATCCTGAACCCTTGAGGGTTACCATCAAAAGCTGCCAAATCTTTCTCTAGCTCGAGACTTTTTACCTCGCTCTTTATCCCCTTGTCACATCGAGACCAATAGCCCTTAAACCAGTTCGCAATTGCGGACTCCCCAAAATGGCCAAAGGGTGGATTGCCAATATCATGAAGAAGACACGCTGTTTCGACAATATTTGGAATGGCGAGGGAGACCTCTCCATCAATGCCCAATTTTTTCGCAGAGCGATTATCTGATGTATTTATTACCTTTTTGATGAAGCTCGTTGCCAAAAATCTCCCTACATGAGCAACTTCTAGCGAATGCGTTAGCCTTGAGCGAATAGCTGCATTTTCTTCGAGAGGGAAGACTTGTGTCTTACGTTGCAATCTTCTAAACGCCGCAGAATATAGTACGCGCGCTCGGTCGCTCTCCGACTCTTGAAGGATGCCCTTATTTCCTCTTGAACTAGACCTAAAACGTTTTGAAACGAGAATTTTCTTATAATTTTCGTCCATGAGACATCCCCCATTTATAGTTTTCGGATTTTAATCACAACCAGTGTTTTTACACCATCGGCAACTTCAACCCCTGCTCCTTCGCACACTCCACCGCAATCTCATACCCCGCATCCGCATGCCGCATCACGCCGGTGCCCGGATCGTTCCACAAAACCCGCGCGATCCGCTTGTCCGCTTCCGGCGTGCCGTCGCAGACGATCACCACGCCCGAGTGCTGCGAGTAGCCCATGCCTACGCCGCCGCCGTGATGCAGCGACACCCAGGTCGCGCCACCGGCGGTATTGAGCATGGCGTTGAGCAACGGCCAATCGGAGACCGCGTCGCTGCCATCCTTCATCGCCTCGGTTTCGCGGTTCGGTGAGGCGACCGACCCAGAGTCGAGGTGATCGCGCCCAATCACCACCGGCGCCTTCAGCTCGCCATTGCGCACCATCTCGTTGAACGCGAGCCCGAGCTTGTCGCGCAACCCCAGGCCAACCCAGCAGATGCGCGCCGGCAGGCCCTGGAAGCTGATGCGCTCCTTGGCCATGTCGAGCCAGTTGTGCAGGTGCGGGTCGTCGGGGATGAGTTCCTTGACCTTGGCGTCAGTCTTGTAGATGTCTTCCGGATCGCCGGACAGCGCGACCCAGCGGAACGGGCCGATGCCGCGGCAGAACAGCGGGCGCACGTAGGCCGGCACGAAACCGGGGAAGGCGAACGCGTTGGCGAGGCCTTCGTCCTTGGCCATCTGGCGGATGTTGTTGCCGTAGTCGAAGGTGGGGATGCCCTGCGCGTGGAAGGCGAGCATCGCTTCGACGTGGGTGCGCATGGAGTGCTTGGCGGCATCGCGCGTGCGCTGCGGATCGTTCTTGCGGCGCGCGAACCACTGCTCCAGCGTCCAGCCTTGCGGCAGGTAGCCGTTGACCGGATCGTGCGCGCTGGTCTGGTCGGTGACGGCATCGGGACGCACGCCGCGCTTGACCAGTTCCGGCAGCACGTCGGCCGCATTACCAAGCAAGGCGATGGATTTCGCTTCGCCGGCCTTAGTGTATTTCTCGATGCGCGCCAGCGCGTCGTCGAGGTCGGTGGCCTGCTCGTCGACGTAGCGCGTCTTCAGGCGCATGTCGATGCGGCTCTGCTGGCATTCGATGTTGAGCGAGCACGCACCGGCCAGCGACGCGGCCAGCGGCTGCGCGCCGCCCATGCCGCCGAGGCCGGCCGTCAAGATCCACTTGCCCTTGAGACTGCCGTTGTAATGCTGGCGACCCATCTCGACGAAGGTCTCGTAGGTGCCTTGCACGATGCCTTGCGAACCGATGTAGATCCACGAGCCGGCCGTCATCTGGCCGTACATCATCAGGCCCTTCTTATCGAGCTCGTTGAAGTGCTCCCAGGTCGCCCACGCCGGCACCAGGTTGGAGTTGGCGATCAGCACGCGCGGCGCATCCTTGTGCGTGGGGAACACGCCGACCGGCTTGCCGGACTGCACCAGCAGGGTCTCGTCGTCGTTCAACTCGCGCAGGGACCTCAAGATCGCGTCGAAGCACTCCCAGTTGCGCGCGGCGCGACCGATGCCGCCGTACACCACCAGCTCCGCCGGGTTCTCCGCCACCTCCGGATCGAGGTTGTTCTGCAACATGCGGAACGGCGCCTCGCTGAGCCAGCTCTTGCAGGAAAGCTCGGTGCCGCGCGGCGCGCGGATGGTACGGGTGGTGTCGATGCGGGTGGGGGCGTTCATGGGCAGGTCCTTCGAAGACGGTGAGACAAGGCACAAGCACCGATTATGCGGCGCGCGCGCGGCCACCGCCAATCGGCCTAGGTCGCCCCGCTTGCGTTCGGGCTTATGGCCGATTGCCGGGGCCGGGACAGCGGCAGAAACTGGTCAAGGGGATCCAGGGGAAACCGCCACAACAAACTCCGAGGAGGCTGTCATGCATGCCACTGGCTCGATGACCCGGTTTACCGTTGTCGCCGCGATGCTTGTTCTCATGGGCTCCACGCAGGCGGCCGACAAGAAGGCACCGACCGATGCGCAAATGATCGCGAGCGCGATGCGCGCCGCACCGGCACGGGTGGCAAGGGACGCGACGATCATGGCGATGGGAGCGGATGGAACCATGCGCACGCTGCGCAAGGGCAGCAATGATTTCACCTGCATGCCGGACAACCCGGGGGTACCGGGACCGGATTCGATGTGCATGGACAAGAACGCGATGGCCTGGGTACAGGCGTATGTCGGGCACCAGCCGCCGCCGGTCGGCAAGATCGGCTTGATGTACATGCTGGAAGGCGGCACGGATGCGAGCAACACGGACCCGTACGCGAAGAAACCGGAAAACGGCAACCACTGGATCAGGACCGGGCCGCATTTCATGATCGTGGGTGCCGACCCGGCTTTTTACGACAATTACCCGAAGAACGCAGTCCCCGACACGTCAGCGCCGTATGTGATGTGGGCCGGCACGCCGTATCAGCACTTGATGGCACCGGTCAGGTAATCCGCGCCGATCGCCAGGGTGTGCATGGATTCTGGTCCGCCGATTCGCGCCATGTGCACGAATCGGCCCAATGGAGTGCGTCCCGCGGAATTGCCGGGTGTAGCCTCTCCCCACACATGTAACCGCTCGCCATGGCCGGGCGAATGTTTTGCATCGGCGGGAAATCCGGCGCAACGACCTGCCGCGCTTGATTCGGCGTGCATCTTCCAGGAGTCACAGCATGCAAGAAGAACTTTCCGCGCCCGAACGACGTAAAGGCAACATGGGTTCGTGGGCGCTGATCGTTGCCGTGATCGCACTCGTCGTGGCCGCCTTCGGCTACGTCGGTGGCTGGCTGGCGCCACACCGGCTCACCCCAAAACGCATTGTTGACCAACTGCAGGACAACGCCGGCACGTTCGCCGGTTATCGCCGCAATCACGCCAAGGGCGTGTGCGTGGTGGGCTATTTCCAGAGCAACGGCCAGGCGCAGGCTTATTCCGACGCGCAGGTATTCGCACCCGGCCGCACCCCGCTGGTCGGTCGCTTCGCGATCCCCGGCGGCAATCCGTATGCGCCGGACAGCAGTGTGCCGATCCGCAGCATGGCGCTGCGCTTCGCGCAGGCCAACGGGCAGCAGTGGCGCACCGGCATGAACAGCATGCCGGTGTTTCCGGTGTCGACGCCGCAAGCCTTCTACGATCAGTTGAAGGCGCAGCAACCCGACCCGGCCACCGGCAAACCCGATCCGGCAAAAGTGGCGGCCTTCTTTGCCGCGCATCCGGAAACGGCCGCGTTCCGTGCGTGGGCGAAGACAGCGAAACCGTCCGCCAGCTTCGCGACCGAAAACTACTGGAGCCTCGACGCCTTCGTCTTCACCAATAGCGCCGGCAAGCGGCAGGCGGTGCGTTGGCGCATGGTGCCCGAAGCCACCGATACCGGCAGCGACGCTGGCAGCGGTGGCAACCCGGACTATCTGGCGAGCGACCTGGCGCAACGCCTGTCGCAGGGGCCGTTGCACTGGCATCTGCTGGTGACGCTCGCCCAGCCGGGTGACCCGACCCATGACGCCACGAAGGAATGGCCGGCCGACCGCCAAACGATCGACGCCGGCACGCTGGTGCTCGAGCACACCGAGCCGCAGGAAAGCGGCCCCTGCCGCGACATCAACTATGACCCGCTGGTGCTGCCCGACGGCATCGAGGCCTCCGACGATCCGTTGCTGCCCGCGCGTTCGGCAGCCTATGCCGACTCCTACCTGCGCCGCACCAGCGAGGAAGCCCATCTGCCCGGCGCCGCCGTCGCGCATCCGAAGCCGGAGGCCAAACCATGAAATCCGACGCGAAGACCTTCTCCCTGCCCGCCCGGATACTGCACTGGCTGATGGCCGCCATGATCCTGGCGATGCTGTTCATCGGCGTCGGCATGGTGGCCTCCGTGTCCGAGCGCCATGAATGGCTGCTGCGCGTCCACAAGCCGCTGGGCATCGCGATCCTGATCCTGGCCGTGGTGCGGCTGGCCGTGCGGCTGCGTCATCCGCCGCCCGCGTTGCCGGCCGATCTCCCCGCCGTGCAGAAACTGGCGGCGCATGCCTCGCACTGGCTGCTCTACATCCTGATGCTGGCGATGCCGCTGATTGGCTGGGCCATGCTTTCGGCCGGCGGTTACCCGGTGATGCTGAGCGATTCGCTGCGGCTGCCGCCGATCTTCCCGACCAGCCCCGTCGCCTTCGCCGTGCTGCGTCACATGCACAGCTGGTTCGCGATGCTGCTGTTCCTGACGTTTCTCGCACACATGGGCGCGGCGCTGTATCACGGCCTGATCCGCCGCGACGGGGTGTTGTCGAGCATGGTTCGGGGTGAAAAGAAGGCTGGTGAAGAACTCTACTCACTGACCCAAGAAGCAGGCACCGACGATTCCTGACACACCAGCCGTGCTGACCGGCAAGAGCTTAACGGGACTACTTCGACACGGTCTTGGCTGAATCGCCCTGCGGCGCCTTGGCGAGAAGCTCGCGCATGTGAGTGATCTGCCATTGCATGCCGGGATCATTACCAAAGTGGTTGACGAAATACTGGTAGGTTTCGTTCAAGCCTGCGCGCGGCTGGTTTTCCTGGATGGTCGCCCGCATCACCCAGCCACCAGGACTGTCGGGGTATTTACGGATGATGCGATCGGCGACATCCCAGCCCTTGTCCCACTCGTACGTTACGTTGGTGTAGATGTTGCCAAGTTCGCTGAGCACGTCGATATCGTCAGGGTTCAGTGCAAGTGCGGTCTCAAGGTCCTGCTCCGCATGGCGATTGTCCGCCATGTCCATGTAAACGATGCCGCGCATCTGGTAGTTATCGGCATTTTTTGGATCGGCCGCGATCAGGCTGTTGGCATCGTCGAGCGCCATCTTGGATTCACCCAAGGCGGCTAGGCCGGAGGCACGTTTGCGACGAATGGCATCTGTCGCTGACTGAAAGCGCAATGCCTCGGAAAGATAGACGACCGACAGTTCGGGATGGTTGTTTGACGCGGCGGCGGATCCTGCATTGGACAGTAGGTTCAAGCTGGCGACGTTGTCGAACACCGTCGGATAAGCCGCCCAGTCTGCTCTGGATTCGCAATTACAGACGTCGTACTCATACGCGGGTACCTCTGCGAGCAACAGCACCAACAGAGGATTGTCCTTGGCGTGAGTCTGCGCTCTGCGGGCAAGTCCTGTCATGGCATACAGCGAACCACCCCATTTCGGCTGTTCCGCCACCATGAGCGCGCTGGAAATCGAGTAATCAGCGGGCGCTACTGCCAGCCCGCGTCGAGCAGCCTCGTCGATATACGTACGGCCCGGCCCCATCTTTCCGGCATTGATCATGGCTACATAGGCCGGCGTGACCTGCCGATTCAATTCGATGGCTCGCCGCAGATCGGTATCGGCCTGAGACAGCAACCGATTCATGGCGTCCACGTTGCTTTGCGGCGTATCGCTCATGTAGGCGCTTCCGCGTGCATTGGCCGCCATTTCCACATCGGCAAAGCCACTGGCTGCGTACGCGAAGGCACTCGTCGGCGAGTCACGTTTCCACGCATCCAGGGTCGGGCGGATATCGAACGACCCGTTCCCGAAATCCTGGTAAAAAATCTGATTGAGAACCCCGGGTGAACCCGCTTGTGTCTGTTGATCGTGCAATGCCTGCGCAAGACGCCCGTCGAGCTCTGCGGCCTTACCGCTCTGGATCAACGCCTGCGCTTCGGCAAATGAGATGACCGGTTGCAGGCGGTAATGGCAGTAGGCGGCGACTGCATCAGGTGACCAGTGGCTGCGGGGTGGATCGGGATAGGCGAGACAGCGCTGAAGTGGGTCCTTGATAGCTTCGGCCTGCTTCGCGGCGGCAAGAAACGTCTTCACCTCGTCACGCGTGAAAAGGTGGCGCTTGGCAGCAGGCAGGTGGAATGCCGCTTGCTGCCGCACCAACTGGGTATGCAGCTGGGTCATCTGCGTCATCCCCGACCAGATACCCCAGGCCCACTCGCCAACACCAAGCAGGGCGATCGCCACAATCAGCAGCCAGCGTGGACCTGAACCCATGTCGTGCCTCCCCCAGGCAGATGAGTCGCGACAGTAGCACCGGCCTGGGGCCGATGTCTGCCGGGTTTGCCGGCATGCGCGATATGCAAGTCGATGGACTTTTGTCACGCACGCCATCCCGGACAGCGACGGCGATATGCATCAAGTGCTGAAACGGCGTCTTCGCGCCACCTTCGCACGAAGTGGTTCGTAGTGAAGTCAGACGTTG
Organism: Dyella sp. S184; assembly: GCF_009766065.1. Classification (GTDB taxonomy): domain Bacteria; phylum Pseudomonadota; class Gammaproteobacteria; order Xanthomonadales; family Rhodanobacteraceae; genus Rhodanobacter. Next base: position 348,355 of record NZ_LMUE01000009.1, read on the forward strand.
TCGATTTGCGAGGTTGATGGGCGAGGATGATTTGCGACTAACTATTTCACGCTTTGAGTCAAGCGCGGCAACCCACCGTTCAATCCCCTGCATGAGTTCCATGCAGAACATAAGAGGATGCCCACATGAGTACTGCATCGCCGAGCGGGCCATTTGTCATGGTGGTGGAAGACGACATGCTGATCGCGGCAACGCTGGAGATCGCGCTGGAGTCGAGGGAGTACCGGATGCTCGGCCCGGCTTCGACCGTGGAGGAGGCTCAACGCCTGCTTGAGACGTCCGAACCGGACATCGCGCTTATCGACTACCGGCTGGCCACGACGACGACCGAGAAACTGCTGCCAACGCTCAACTCCCGACACATACCGATCTGCGTCCTGACCGGAGCGGATGAGTTGCCGCCCGCCTATGCCGGCTGCACCGTACTGAAAAAACCGTTCCGACTGAATGCGCTGCTCGATGCGCTGAAAAAGGCCACGCCGAACTGATCGGTTGCGCGGAAAGCTGCGCCCTGGTCAGGCGTTGATCGGCATCCTGAAAACAAAGCAGGTGCCGTCTTGCGCGGTCGATGAAACATCCAGGGAACCGTGGTGCGCCTTCGCCACTTCGGCTGCGATATACAGACCAAGCCCAAGCCCTGGTTGCGGAGCCTCTTCCCCGCCACGATTGAATGGCTGGAAAAGGCGGTCAATCTTCTCGGGGGGGATGGGTGGCCCTGCATTGGCCACGGACAGCTCGAAGCCCTCTTTGTCGCTCATCGCCGTGACGGATACCGGCTGGTCGGCCGCACCATGGGTAATCGCGTTGTTGAGCAGGTTTGCCAGCAACTGTGCGATGCGATGCGCGTCGGCATTGACGGGCCGATCGATGGCCATCGTCACCCGGAGCTCCCGGCCGGGGTGACTTTCCTGCACCTCGGCAATGACGTGGTTCAATGCAACGGCAAGGTTGTCCACCGGTTGCAGCGCCACCGGAATGCCGCCGCCAAGGCGTCCCCGCGCCAAGTCGAGGATGTTCTCGATCATCTCGGTCATGCGGTCACAGCTGCGCTGGATATGCAGGGCAACCCGCTGGCTGCGCTTATCCGAATCCGCTTGCAGAATGTCGGCACCTACCCGGATCGCACTCAGCGGACTGCGCAGGTCATGCCCGAGTACCGCGATGAACTGCTCGCGCAGCTTCGCCGTCTGCTGGGCATCCAGCAGTGCGTTCGTGCTTTGTTCGTGACGTTCCTCGGACTCGAGCTCGGTAGCGATCAGCTTCGCAAACAGCTGCAGCGTCTTGAGGACGTTCGGATCATCGAGCTTGGCGGGCAACGGGTCGAGCGCGCACAGCGTGCCGAAAAATTCGCCGTCGACCCGGAAGATCGGGATCGAGACGTAGCTTTCGAAACCATACATTTTCGGCACCGGATGCCGGGAAAATCGCGGATCGCGGCTGGCCTCGCCGAAGATCACCGGCTCATGGTGCTGCCGGACCTCGTTGCAGATCGTGGATTCCAGCACCAGCTCGCCGCCGGTTTTCAGGCCGAAGTCGATCAGGTCATGGACCGCGCAGGCTGTCCATTTCGTATCCGTAACGCGGGCGATCACCGCAAAGCGCATGCCGGTCGTATGCGCGACCGTCTGCAGGATCGTGGGTACCGAGCCAAGGCGTCCAATCGCCGCCACGTCGGCCGCAATCGGCCGGCTCATCGACATTCCATTGCTTTCATCCGTATACATGCCGTGCAGCTTAGCTGGGACACGGGAGTCTTGTATGCATACCGGCAAGAAGCGGGTCAGGCATTGATGTCCGAAAACGGCGAGTCTGGCCTCCGGCCCGGTGCTAACCTGCGGGCATGTCCGAACCGTCGATCGCCACCCTGCCCGACTTCAAGGTTTGCGAAAAGGCTCGCCTTAGCCGCGATGCGCGCTTCGACGGGTTGTTCTTCACGGCCGTTACCAGCACGCGCATCTATTGCCGCCCGGTGTGCCCGGCACCCTCGCCGAAGCCGACGAACATCCGCTATTACGCGAGCGCCGCAGCCGCAGAAGCCGCGGGGTTCCGGCCGTGCCTGCGCTGTCGCCCGGAGCTGGCACCCGGCAATGCCGTGTGGCAGCGCGGCGAGCATGTGGTGGCGCGTGCGCTGAAGCTGATCGATGCCGGCCTGCTTGTGGATCATTCGCTGGAGCAATTGGCAGCACGCGTTGACATCGGTGCGCGGCAATTGCGGCGCTTGTTCGTCGAACATCTCGGCGCGCCACCGATCGACGTGCACACGACGCGTCGCCTGCTGTTCGCGAAGCAGCTGCTGACCGAGACGGCGCTGCCGGTGACTGAAGTGGCGCTCGCCTCGGGCTTCGGCAGCCTGCGTCGCTTCAATGCCGCATTCCTGCAGGCGAACCGCATTCCACCGCGCGAGCTGCGCCGGCATCCTCGTGCGGTCGTCGGCGACGCCTTGGTACTGCGGCTCGGTTATCGGCCGCCATACGACTTCGAGACTTTGCTGGCGTTCCTGCGCACACGTTCGCTGCCGGGCGTGGAGCTGGTCGATGAGCACAGTTACATGCGCGTGTTCGGCGTAGCGGATGCGCCGGGATGGCTGCGATTGAGTGCATGGCCCAAAGGCGAGCATGCACTGAAACTGGAGCTGCACTGCCCGCAGCCGGCGCAGCTGTTGCCGGTGGTGACGCGATTGCGGCGGATGTTCGACCTTGATGCGGAGCCACAAGCGATCGCCGCCACGCTCGGTGCCGGCGGTGTGCTGAAACCGCTGCTGCGCAAGCGCCCCGGCTTGCGCCTGCCCGGCGGCTGGGACGGTTTCGAAATCGCGGTACGCGCCGTGCTCGGCCAACAGGTCAGCGTGGCGGCGGCACGCACGCTGGCGACGCGGATCGTGCATCGTTACGGCGAACCGCTGGCCGTGCCGCTGCTGCCCGGACTCGAATGCCTGTTCCCCACGCCCGAACGGCTGGCGGAAGCCGACCTGCGCGAGATCGGCGTGACTACCGCGCGGGCCGCGACGATTCGTGGCATCGCGCAAGCACTGCTGGACGGGCGCATCGATTTCCGTGCGGAGCAGCCACTGGACGAATTCGTGGAGCGTTGGGTCGCCCTGCCCGGGATCGGCGAATGGACCGCGCATTACATGGCGATGCGCGCGATGAGTCATCCGGATGCATTCCCCGCCGCCGACCTGATCCTGCGCCGCGTCGCCGCCGGCGATGCACCCGAACTGAGCACGAAGGCACTCACTGCCTTGGCCGAGACGTGGCGCCCATGGCGCGCCTACGCGGTGATGCATCTATGGCGCAGCGCCAGCGATGCAGCGTCGGCGAAACGGAGCAAACCATGACGACTGAAAAAATCCATTACGACGACATGCTCACGCCAATCGGCACGCTGCGCCTGGTCGCCGATGCGCAGGGCCTGCGCGAGGTGTGGTTCGAAACCAATCGGCACCCTAAGGCAGCGCCACCGTCATGGGTGCATTCGTCCAAGGCATTGGCGTTCGCACGCGTGCAACTGGAGGAATATTTCGCCGGCGCACGGCAAGTATTCGATTTGCCGCTGCACCCGCTCGGCACACCATTCCAGCTGGCGGTGTGGAAGGAACTCGAGCAGATTCCCTATGGCGTCACGATCAGCTACGGCGAAGTGGCCCGGCGCATCGACCAACCTGCCGCCGTACGCGCCGTGGGCGCCGCGAACGGTCGCAATCCGCTGCCGATCATCGTGCCCTGCCACCGCGTGATCGGCAGCAATGGCAGCCTCACCGGCTTCGGCGGCGGCCTGCCGATCAAGCGTTTCCTGCTGGCGATGGAAGATCGTGTGGTGCGAGGCGATCTGTTTGTCTGTCCGCCATAGATCGCAGATTCGCCACCTGCTTCACATGACACCTGCCCCGCATGACACCTACTCGTCATTCCGGCGCAGGCCGGAATCGCACTTGCTTGCTTATTCAATTCATTGCTGATGGATGACCGACTTCACGGTTTATAAAGCGATTCCGGCCTGCGCCGGAATGACGACTCAGAGTTGATGCGTTGATGCAGTGACTCAACCGCCGCTGGTCGGCGCCGGCTGTGGCGGCGGCACGACACGCGGCAAGTCGGCAGCATTCTGCTGGCGATTCAGCAGGTCCTGCTGGGTCGCACGATCGCGATCCTGCTGCGCGCGATCGGCCTGCTCGATCTGCTGCTGTGCCTGCGGATTGCCGGCAAGCGGCAGCTTGGCGTTGTCCGACACGTTCTGATGCAGCTGCTGTTGCTGCTGGCTCTTCTGCAACTGGTCGCGCGTCTGTTGCTGTTGCACGGTCTGCTGGAACTGCGCAGCCTGTGCCTGCGTGGACTGGTCAGCACAAGCCACACCGAGTGGCAGCAGTGCAAGGGTTCCGATCAGCAGCGTATGCGTCACGGGAAAATGTTTGATGACACATGTAATGGTCATGACAGTGCGCGATCATGCGGGATGGTAATGGCATCGTAGGAGCACACGTATGAAATTCCCGTTTCGCCTGCTGCTGTGCGCTCTGGTGGCATTCAGCGCTGGTTGCGCCACCCAGCAACCGGTTGCGCCGACGCCCATCGCGACGACGGCCAGCTCGCCCACACCGCTGCTGCTGATCTCGATCGACGCCTATCGCTACGACTACATCGACCGTGGCCTCAGCCCCACGCTCGCGATGCTGGCGAAGACCGGCGTGCACGCCGCGTCGATGCAGCCGTCGTTCCCGTCGCTGACGTTCCCGAACCACTACACCATCGTGACCGGCCTGTACCCGGATCACCACGGCATCGTCAACAACACGATGTTCGATGCGCAACTGGGCAAGTTCTCGCTGGGCAATCGCAAGGCCGTCAGCGACGGCCGCTGGTGGGCCGAGGGCACGCCGATCTGGGAGAACGCCGATGCACATGGCCTGCGTACCGCGACGATGTTCTGGCCCGGCGCCGAGGCGAACATCCACGACCACCACCCGGATGAGTGGATGCCCTACGACGGCAAGGTGACACCGGATCAGCGGGTGGACCAGGTGCTGGCATGGCTGGACCAGCCAGTCGGTGAGCGACCGACGTTCCTCACCCTGTATTTCGATGCAGTCGATCACGCCGGCCACAAATACGGGCCCGATACGCCGCAGGTGAACGATGCGCTGCGCGAAACCGATGAAGCGATGACGCGGCTGGTGCAGGGACTCAAGCAACGCGGCCTGTTCGACAAGATCAACCTGATCGTGCTGGCCGATCACGGCATGGCCAGCAACCCGCTGCCGAACAGCGTGCTGATCGACCGGCTGATCCCGCTCGACCAGGTGCAGACGGTGAGCATGGGCATCCTGGCCGGCTTCAATCCGAAGGATGGCAGTGCGAAGGCCATCGGTGATTTCGCCACGATCGAGCACCAGCTCGAACAACCGCAGCCGCACATGCAGTGCTGGGACAAGACCCGCGTGCCGGCACGCCTCCACTACGGCAGCAATCCGCGCGTGCCGCAGCTGCTGTGCCTGGCCAATGTCGGCTGGCGCGTCACCACCACCGACTATCTCGCCAGCCACAAGGGCGACATCAGCATCGGCGAACACGGTTACGACAATGCCGATCCGCTGATGCAGGCATTGTTCGTGGCGCACGGACCGGCGTTTAGAGTGGATGCCAAAGTGGCCGCGTTCCCGAATGTGGACGTCTATCCGCTGATGACACATCTGCTCGGCCTGCCGCCTGCCGCGAACGATGGCGATTACGACGCGGTGAAGGACATGCTGAAGCCGGCGGACCGCTGAGCCCCGCTCAGCCGGGATAGTTGCTGACCTCGATCAGGTTCTGGTCGGGGTCGCGGAAATACACCGACATGATCGGCCCGCGCGCACCGGTGCGTGGCACCGGGCCTTCGAGTACGGGCACGTCGCAGGCATGCAGGTGTTCGATCACTTCATCCAGCGGCACCGAGGTGATCAGGCAAAGATCGCCAGACCCGGGCGTGGGCCGTTCGGCTTTCGGTTCCAGCTCGTGCCGGTACTGATGCAGGTTGATCTTCTGCACACCGAACACGAGTGCCTTGCGACCGGCACCGAAACTGATCTCCTGCATGCCGAGCACGCGCGTATAGAACACACAGGTGGCACCGACGTCAGCCACGGTAAGCACGAGGTGATCAAGCGCATCGATCTTCACGGCATCGCTCCCTTGCTCATCGGCGTCGGCGGCGTCGCCACGTTCACCAGTGGTGGCAGCGTAAACAGGCGCAGTGCGATCAACAGACCGGCCAGCACCAGCACGCCGACGAACAGCGCCACGCCATTCCAGCCGTGTGCCGCGTAGAACAGGCCACCGCTGGCACCGGCCACGCTCGATCCCATGTAGTACGAAAACAGGTACATCGAGGACGCCTGTGCCTTCGCCACGCCGGCGCGACGTCCCACCCAGCTGCTGACGATGGAGTGGCCACCGAAAAAGCCGAACGTGACCGCCACGATGCCGAGCATGATCAGCAGCAGTGGCCTCGTCATCGTCAACGCCACACCGACCAGCATCAGTGCGAACGCGGTCCACAGCACCTTGCGACGCCCGAGCTGGCCGGCCAGATGGCCCATCCAGGCCGAGCTGAAGGTACCGACCAGATAGATGCCGAAGATCAGTCCGACCACCGCCTGGCTCAGGTTGTACGGCGGCGCCAGCAGGCGATAACCAAGATAGTTGTAGACGGTGACGAAGGCACCGAGCAGCAGGAAACCCTCGGCGAACAGCCACGGCAGACCGCGGTCGTGGAACATGCCGGTAAAACGACCCAGCAGGAAGCGCCAGCGCAGTGGCTGCGCCACGAAATGCCGCGACGGTGGCAGCGCGCGCCAGAAGATCAGACCCGCCAGCACACCGATCACACCAACCACAGTCACGCCTATGCGCCAGCCCACGAAGTCAGTCAGCACACCGGTAATCAGACGTCCGCCCATGCCGCCGACCGCACTGCCACTGATGTACAGCCCCATGCCCAGGCCGATCGATTCGATGTGCATTTCCTCACTGAGGTAGGTCATCGCCACCGCCGGCAAGCCGCTCAGCGTCAGCCCGAGCAAGGTGCGCACGACCAGCAGTGCCGACCAGCTGGGCATCACTGCGGTTACCAGTACGAGCAACGCGGATGAAAGCAGCGACGCCACCATCACCGACTTGCGCCCCCATGCATCCGACAGCGCGCCGGCAAACAGCATCGCGAACGCGAGCACGCCGGTGGTCAGCGACAGCGACAGCGCGCTGACCGCCGCGCTCACGCCGTAGTCGTGGCTGAACTCCGGCATCAGCGGCTGCACGCAGTACAGCAGCCCGAACGTGGCGAAACCGGCGGCGAACAGCGCGAGGTTGGTACGCCGGAACTCAGGCGTGCCGTGGTGGATCGTCGGTATGGCATCAACAGTCATGGCAAGGATCCGCTCAAGCGCCGAGGCAGTATGCCAAGACACACGAGAACGGCATACCTCTGTGCCACAGCAGTCATTTCTCCATGACGATCTGAGCATCGATGATGTAACCGACGGTTATCTCGACGTCGTATCGGCACTGCGGGCAAAGAACGCCACGATCAGCCCGAACAGCAGCATCGCCAACAGATTCTCGATAAACGCATGGGTGGTGAAATGCACTTTCGGCCATGCGGCGGAAAGTGGCACGACCACGTATTCCATCACCACGAACACCACCGCGCCGTAGAGCACGCCAGCCGTCACCCAACGCCGGTTCAACCACGCCAGCTGCCGCGCGGCAAAGACGAAGATGGCCGCGATCAGCAGTGACATCGCCCATTGCAGCGCCAGCCCCAGCAACGAGACTGGCATGCCACCCTGGAACGCGGCCTTGCCCAGCAGCCCGCTGGCAATGGCGCGCAGGATGATGAAGGGACTGATCCCGTTGATCAACGAAGCGGCACCAATGTCGATCGTGCCGGCGACGAATCCGCCATAAAGGATCGCGATCAGTGTGGATGAGCGTGTATGCGTCATGGACGATCTCCATATTCAGATGTGTCCAGGTTGCCACGGTGGTACCAGCCACACTTGTCGCTACCTGTATCGGTTGGATCTATCGATGTGGCCGGGTCAATTCACCTGCACTTCGCAAAGGTATTGGAATACCCCGCCTCCGCACTCCCTGCATGTGCCGGCAGTCACGCCAGCCGTAGCAACCTTCCCATTGCTGACAGCCAACCCTGTGCGATGAACACAGGCTGATGGTTCTGATCAGGAGCAGGCAATGTTCGATTTTGGATTGCGGATGCTCACTGCCCGTTGTCCGCGCCATGTCCGGACACACCGGCACCGTCCGCGGACAGTCGTCCTTGTCGAGAGGCGACGGATCAGATGGCTTACGAATGCGGTTTCCTGGCGATTCGGACCTTTGGCATGGGCCTTGCTCAATACCTATCGAAGGCTTCCTAACTCACTCGCGGAGAAACCCCATGAAATTCGAAACCCTGATGCTGCAGAGCCTTTTCCTCGCCTGCCTGCTGGTCTGCCTGCTGACCCTGGGCGCCATGCTCACGTCACACACGACCACGACGAACATTGCAACCAGCCATGCTCCTGTTGCGTCGATGACGAGCTCGGCCGGCTGAATCGCCGTCGAAAGCGGACACCCTGCACTTCAATACCATCGTCACCTGATTAATCCAGCAGCAGCCACCCCTTGCCCGGCTGCACCGGAATCGCGTCGCCCGGCTTGAATTTGGTGGCGGGCTGAAAGCCGTCCACCGCCGGGGCCACCAGTGTTGCATTGCCGGGCTTGAGCCCGAGCGCCTTCCAGTCGATCTGCAGTTTCACCGCGGTCGTCTGCGGTGCCCATGAGGCCAGCGCGATCAGCGTCTTGCCATCGCGCACATAGCTGGTGGCCAGCACGTCGTCACGACCGGTTTTCACCGGTGCATCGTGCACCCACCAGCCGATCATCTGCGCCCGCTCGATGCCGAAGCTGTCCCACAGCTTCCACAGCGGGCGCGGATCGCTGCCCTTGGACCAGCCGAGCCGGCCGGTCATGCCGAACAGCATGCCGCGCCAGGGGTTGCCGTCGTTCTGCAGCATCTCGCCCATGAGTCCGTATGGGATGCCGGACATCTCGGTGAGCCAGTAGCTGGGCGAGGTCTTTTCGTAATCGAACTCTTCGCCAAACCACAGCCGGTCGATATACGGGAACAGCTCCATGTACAGCAGCGCGCTGTTGATATGACCATCGCGCGGATTGAACTGGTTGGCCGAGTGCAGGTCGATCAACGGATGCGGCCGATGCGCTTCGAGTACCTTGCGCACGCGCTTCATGGTGGTGCGATCGTAGGCAACGTCATCGAGGTACAGGCCGTCGATACCGACGTTGCGCGCGAGCCAGTCCAGCCCTTCGATGTAGTAGTTGTGCCAGCGGCTCTGGCCGGCGTCGATCACCGCCGCATCGCGGTTTTCCGGCACGTGCCAGGCGGCGATGTAGTGGCCGTCCAGATGCTCCTGCAGCCAGGAGAAGCCGCCGCCCTTGCCGCCGCTGATTACCTCATGCCCCAGCGATTCGAGCATCGGCAGTTCCGGTGCGCGGTCGGACAGTTCGCGGATGGTGTCGTAGATCTTCACCTCCATGCCACGCTGGTGCGCCGCATCGACGTAGGCGCGCATCGCGTCCACGGTGAGGAACGGGTAGTTGATCCACGGATTGATCGGCGTGGCGTGATGGATGTTCACCACGTTCGCGCCGTCGGCCTTGATCGTGTCCAGGTCGTCGTACTTGTGGAAGTAGCGTTCGGCGAAATGCTCGGCCGGCTTGATCGTCTTGAACGGGGTGACGCGCATGACCACGTCGTAGTGCAACGTCTGCCCTGCCGCCATCGTGCGCGGGCCGCTGAATGCTTTGACGAAGTAGTCCTCCTGATCACGAACGAAGGTGATGCCGCCTTTCCCGTCGTTATCCCATGAACTCGGCATCAGCAGCGGTTGCTGGTGGTAGAAGTTGGTATTGAGTGGACGCCGGTAGTGTTCATCGCGCAGGTGGAATTCCAGCCCGGCATTCACTGCGCCGATCCATGCACCGTCCTGATTGTTCTCGACGTTCCATTTCCAACCAAATTCTTTCGGCGCGTAATCGCCTTGACGCCCCAAACCCAGCTCGTATTGCGCCACTTCATGCCGCAACGGTATTTCCAAGCGAATATCCTTCAACGTGGCGCTTTTGGTCGCAGTCAACGCGATGGTGTAGCTCAGCGTCCCATCAGCTTCGAGTGAACCTTGCACATCGCTCTTCAACGGACCTGCGACGCCAACAACGCGCCAGTGCACTCGATCAGGTCCATCCCGCTCGACCTTGGGGGCATTTTTTGCGTCTGTGACACCTTGCGCATCCATCAAAGCAAATGCCTCAGCAAGCGTAAGCTTTCGTTGCGCTTTAGCCCCCTTCGGATTCAGAGGGTTCAAAACATCAGCAGTTTCCAGAGAGTGAGCGCCACCTGCATCCTCGACTACCAACTGCATTGGCACCGCCAGCAGATCAAGTGGCTGTCTCGCAAATCCGGTCATGCGTTCGTCGAAGCGACTCTCGATCTGCGCAGGCAGGCCATTCGCGGCCAGCTGCACCTGGCGACCCAGGATGCCCAGTTGCGCACCGTGTACCGTCACTGCGGTAAACGGTTTGACCAAGTTATTGTCCTGCGCCAGTCGCGAGTCGAGCCAGCGTAGGCGGGTAAGCTTCGTCGGGTCGTCGTCGCCATGCGCGACCGCCTCGCCCGTGCCCACGGTAATCACCAGCGGCACCTTTTGCGCCGGCACGCCATCGGCGCTGATCGTCAGCTCGCCGCGATACACGCCCGGCTTTGCATCGGCCGGAATATCCAGCCCCATCCACAGCGGCTGTACTCGCCCCTGCGCCACATCCACACGGGTGGTGAACGGCTGACCGGCATAGTCAACGCCTCCGAGGTTGAAGCAGGTCAAGGCACTCGCGGGAATGACCGCGCCGCCCGGACCGTGCAGGTCGGCTGCCACCACATGCACCTCGCTCACGGCCAAGTGCGGTGCCCACAGCCCCACCTGAAAGCTCAGGTATTCACCACGCAACGCGCTGTCGCTGAACTCGCCACCGGCACCGCGCATGGCCCAGCGTTCGGGAATCTGGTCGAACATGCGCACCGGATTCGCGCGCGTCTCCGGAAACAGCAGCAACGATGCCTGCGGATTCGCCGCCAGCAACTGCTGCAGTTCCTGCGGCGTGGCGGTGCGCTCCATCCCGGTATAGGCGTCGAACGCATCGACCGCCTCGTAGCGCAACACTTGTGCCTGCGGCAGTCGCTGCCATGTGGCAGCAGCAAACTTGTGCGCCCAGGCCGGATCGGCGCTGTCCTTCGGCGGCAGATAGGTCACGGTCGGGTAATTGCTGCGGCCGTTGCTGAGATAGGGCTGGTAATAAACCGCATAGGTGCCAGCCTGTTTCGCCGCAAATACCAGTTCGCCGGAGGCCTGGTCGATCGTGCCTCGCAGCACGTTGGCAACCACACTGCCGTCCGGTGCGGTGACGATGACCGCCACTTGTTCCGGCTGCGCATCGCGGCGACGCCAGGGGATGACGACGTGCACCGCGTCGGCCGGCTTGTCGACCTGTACGAGGTAGCGATGATTGCCATAGCGATCCGCGTCCCAGCGCAGACTCGCACTGGAACTGAGGGTCTGCGGCTGCGCCCACGGCGCGGCGCTTGCACCCAGCAGCGCACACGTAAGCAGGCCAGACGCTAACAGGCATGGGAATCGTCGTTTGCTCATGGTCTTCGTAAACTCTTGCGATCTTGCTCGAAACCAATATGTAACCTTATAAATCAAGATACGCAAACAAATGAATGCAATAGAAATAAATTGAAGTGTTTTCAGGCGCCGCGATCGCTACGCAACGCGCGCAACGCCTCGTCATTCCCCGCGGCACCACGTCCACTGACCCAACCGAACAGCGCGATGCCGACAATGATCGCCAGCGCGCCGAACAGCGCGTAGCCGTGTGGTCGCGTCTCGCCGAGAAACAGCACACCGAGCAAGGTGGCGAACAGCAGCTCGGCCGCCTGCATCGCCTCGACCGCAGCCAGTGCGGTCGGCTCGCGCCGCACCATGTCGGTGGCGCGGAAAAACAGCACCGTGGCGATGGTGCCCGACGACAGCGCCACGCCACCGGCCAACAACGCCTCGCGCAGGGTCGGCGGTCCGATCGTGCACCAGGCGATGACAGCGAACAGCAGCCACAGCGGCCAGCTGCACAAAGTCATGCCGAACACGCGCTGCACGGCGTTGATATGGCTCACGCCATGCTCCAGGTGCAAGAGCAGCTTGCGATTGCCCAGGGGATAAGCAAACGCGGACAGCACCACCGCGCCGATCGCCCACCAGTCACTCGCATGCAGCTGGCCGTGCGCATGACCCCACTGCAAGGCGAACACACCGGCGACGATCAGCGTACCGATCGCCAGCGTGCGCCACGCCAATCGACGCCGCTCATCGCGATAGATCAACGGCGCCAGCAGCGGCCCGGCCAGCACGGTGGTCTGGAAGCTGCCGGCAATCAGCCATGACGGCCCACTGCTCGCTGCCCAGGTCAACGGAATGCCGAACAGCACGAAACCGACGCTGCTCCAGATCAGCCACGTGCGTGGATGCTGGCGCAGTTCGCGCGGCAACTCACCGAGTCCGCCCTGCAGTGGCAGCACCATGGCCAGCAACGGCAGCGTGATCAGGTAGCGCAGGATCACCGCCCACGCCCAATGGCCGCCGCCGGCGACCAGACTGCGGTTGAGCACATAGGTAAGTGTGAAGAACAGTGCTGCACACAGCGCCAGACCCACGGCAGCAAGCGAAGACGAGCGCATGAAAAATCCGGTGACGGTCACGGCAAGGCCGCAGTGTTGCAAATCAGCCATCGAATGCGAAGCTTGTGGCGTTGCTGCAGACCTTTGCATGACTTGATGCACATGCCGCGGCTCCGTACCGGATCCAGACTCACGACCATCCATCATGGAGAAACGATCATGCCGACGTTTCGGCTGGCCTCCGCACTGGTGTGGCTCACCGTCCTGCAAGTACCGGCGCTGCACGCGGCCGAGGCGCCTATCGCGTTACGCAATCAGCTGCTGGCCATCACGCAGGCGTGGGTGGATGCGATTCCGTTGGGCAGGCAGGAAGTGTGGCAGCGCACGCTGGCCGCTGATGCCGTGCTGATCGACGAGTTCGGTCGTATCCAGCACAAACAGGATGCGGTGGCATCGCTGCAACCGCTTCCGCGCGGCTTGTCCGGCAGCATCGAGCTGCGCGATCCACATGTGCAGCAATATGGCGATACGGCCCTAATGCAAGTCGAGTGGTACGAGCGCGAGAGCGTGTTCGGGCAACAGCTGGTGGTGCGCTACCAGTCGCTGCTCACCTTCGTGAAGCAGGATGGCGCGTGGAAACTGGCCGGCGCCGAGGACGTGACGATCCCGACGGCGCCGCCGAAACTGCAGGTCAACGGACTCAAACTCGACGACTACATCGGCAGCTATCGGTATGGACCGGACCGTGCATGGTCGGTCAGCGTGAAGAATGGTGTGCTCGGCTACGTCACCAAGACGGGGCGGCCGTTCCAGCGGATCGAGCCGATCGCCAGGGACGTATTCATGGGCACAGATGATGAAAGGAACCTGCTGATCTTCCGTCGCGATGCCGCCGGCCATGTCACCGAACTGATCGAACGGCGCAAGTTCAATGACTTGCACCTTGCGCGCGAAACCGGTGCAGGCTGAAACCCGTCAGCCAAACGCATGGCAGGTTCGAACTTGGCGTGGGTGGTACACCCTGGTCTAGGCGGACCCTGCCAGCGGCAACTGCAGATGCACTTCCAGTCCGCCACGCATGCCGTTGCAGGCGTAGATGTCGCCGCCATGCACCTGTACCACGCGCTGCACGATCGCCAGGCCCATGCCATGGCCGTCGGCACGCGCCGCGTTGCTGCCGCGGAAGAACGGCCTGAACAGGAATTCCAGTTCGCCATCGGGCACGCCAGGGCCACGGTCGCTGATGGACAGTTCGGCCACATTCCTCCCTTCGCGCACGGCAAGCTCCACGCTGCCGCCTTCCGGGCTGAACTTGATGGCGTTGGCGATCAGGTTATCCAGCGCGCGCTCCACCAGCAGCGCACTGCCAAGCACGGTAACTGGCTGGCTCGATACCAGGTGCAACTGTATCTTGCGCGCGCCAGCCTCCAGCTCGGCCCGCGCGATGCAGCCACGAATCAGTTCGAGCAGTTCCAGGCGCTCGCGGTTCATGCCAGGAATGCCGCCTTCCAGGCGCGACAGCGTCAGCATTTCCCCGGTCATGCGATCGAGCCGTCCGATCTCCTGTTCGGCTTGGCGGAAATACGAATCCGCCTCTGCCGCACTGCTGCTGCGCTGGGCAAAGTCGAGGATCAGATGCAGCCGCGCCAGCGGCGAGCGCAGCTCGTGCGAGAGATCCTGCAATACACCACGATCGTGCGCCACCAGCGCCTCGATGCGTTCGGCCATGGCATCGAAGTCGTAGGCGAGTTGCGCGATCTCATCGTGCGCCATGCCACCCTGGCGGCCAACCCGGGTCGAAAGCTCGCCGGCAGCCATGCGCCGCGTCGCGTCGCGCAACGCCTCGACCGGCTTGGCCACACTGCGCGCGACCCACCAGCCCAGCAATCCGATGCACAACAGGGACAACACCAGCTGGATGCTCAACAGGATGGTTTGCCGGGCCTGCGGGTTCAGCCTCGTATGCGTCCTGCTGAAGGCCACCAGTTGCCTGACCTGGCCGTCGTCGCCGGTGACCTGTTGCACCGCGACGTAGATGCCTGGCCATGGCTGCAGGACGATGTCCCGGTTCGCATCCAGCCAGCCCGGCAGAGAGCTTTCGATGGACGCATGCAGGTGGATCGGATACAACGCGGCTCCCTTTTCGTAAAGGGTCGCCTCGATGCCTTCGTGCCGCTGTTGCTCGGACCAGTCCGCCAAGGCCGCCGCGCCGCCACTTTCATAGGCCTGGTCGGCGCCTTGCGCCAGCGCCACCCAGTTGATTTCCCTGGCCGTGGTGTACTCGATGAAACCCCGCGTAAGCAGACCACCCAGCAGCAGCACCAGCAGGTTGGCCACGCAGAACCAGATCAGCAGGCGCCAGTACAACGAGCTCCTGAATGGATTCACGCCGCACCCACGAGCAGGACATAGCCTGCGCCACGCACTGACTCGATGCGCGGCGATTGTGCCGAGGCCTCCAACAGCTTGTGGCGCAGCCGGCTCACATGCACGTCGACGCTGCGATCGAAACGCTCCAGCTCGCGGCCAAGTGCGATACGCGTCAACGCGGCCTTGTCGACCAGCTCGCCGGCGCGCTGCGCCAGCGCCAGCAACAGCAGGAATTCGGCGCCGGTCAGCGACAACTCCTTCTCGTCGGCATACGCGCGCCTTTCGCCGGGTTGCAGACGCAACGTTCCCACCTGCAGCATTCCAGCCGCGACCGGCGTATTGCGCCGCAACTGCGCGCGCACCCGGGCCAGCAATTCACGTGGCAGGCAAGGCTTGGCAAGGTAATCGTCCGCGCCCAGTTCCAATCCGATCACCCGATCCACCGCTTCGCCGCGTGCGGAAAGCATGATGACCGGTAACCGGTACTGCAGCCGCAGCTCACGCAGGGTATCCAGACCGTCCCGGCCCGGCATCATCACGTCGAGGATCAACAGGTCCGGTCGCGTTGTCTGGTTCTGCAGTTGCGCCAAAGCCGTTTCGCTGTCGTGGGCGACATCCACGACAAAGCCTTCACGCTGCAGGTATTCAGCCAGCAGGCTGCACAGGGCGCGGTCATCGTCGACAATCAGGATTCTGGACATGGTGGCCGCTTGGTTTCCAATCATTCAAACCGTGTGCGAGCACTTACTCCACGGTCTTTACCCATCTTTACCCTTTGGCAAAGAACATAAACGCAAGATGGTCGTCTAATAGGTGCAAGACATCACCTCCCACAACGACCAAAGGTACTACCCATGCGCAAGAGCATCTCTCTAGGCCTGATTCTGGCGTCGGCCGTGGCCGTCACCACCTTCGCTGCCACGGCACAGACCGCCGGCGGGCACGGCGGCTGGCACTCCCACGGACATGGCCAACTGATGGCCCTGAGCAAACTCAATCTGACTGATGCCCAGCGTGCCAGCATCAAGCAGATCATGCAGACGAGCTTTGCCCAGAACAAGACACAACGCCAGGCACTCGGCCAGCAGCGCAGCGCGTTTGAATCGATGACCCCGGACCAGGTCGGCTACCAAGCCGCCGCCGCCAGTCTGGCACAGGCTGAAGGCAGTGCTGCCCAGGCACGCGTGCAGCAGCGCGCCGCCATCACTGCACAGGTCTACGCCGTACTGACCGCGCCGCAGAAGGCGCAGCTGGCCACCCTCAAGGCACAGCAGCAGGCCCGCAAGGCGCAGTGGCAGCAGTTCAAGGCACAGCATCCGGTGTCCTCGACCTCGCAGGCAACAAACTAAGCAGTTAGCGGCAGGGAGTTGCGCCAGCGGCAGGGCTGGCGCAACTTTTTAACTCGTGATGGCTGGTGGTCCAGTGAGCAGCCTGTTGCTCAGCGGTAACCCCAGTGGCCACCGACCCAGACATGCGTTGGGCCCCAGTATCCAGGCACCCAGACACGCGCCGGGTAACCGCGGGCTGGCACCACCACGCAACCGGTGAGGGAAGCGCTGCCGATCAGCAGCAGTGCGGAAACAAGCAGGATCGAGATGATGCGGCGCATGGGAACACTCCTGTTGGGGATGTGTCACCGAAAACGCGTGCGTCATTTCCGCGATGACCCGAGCGCTGGCCTGGCGATGGTTGGCGTTCATCTCGATCACTGGGAGCTGAACAGGAAAACTGTCAGTTTCAGCGCGCAGCCACCAGGCTCGCCCAATCAACCCAGCGCGAAACACTGAACAGAACCGTGGGTCAGCTACCAGCCAGTCGTGCCACCACGCCGCGGTAACGGGCGGCAATGCGCTCCTCGTCATGATGCCGGAAGTCGCGCACCTGCCAGCGCCCACCGGCCATCACGTCACGCACCAGCGGCGTGTTGCCCGCGAACAGGAAGCTGTCGAGCATCGAGCGAGCATCGCGGGCAGCCAGCAGCGGCGAAGCTTCATCCAGCACGATCAGGTCGGCACGCGCGCCCTCGCGCAACTCACCGATCGGCAGACCGGACGCCTGTGCACCGCCATGCAACGCGGCACGCCACAGTGTCTCGCCCACGCTGTTACCTTCATGTCGCGCAGCGATGTTGCGATGGCGCGTAAGCAGGCGCTGGCCGTATTCCAGCCAGCGCAGCTCTTCCACCGGCGAGATCGAGATGTGCGAGTCCGAGCCGATGCCGAGTACGCCGCCTGCATCGAGGTAATCGGCCAGCGGAAACAGGCCGTCGCCGAGATTCGCTTCGGTCGTGGGACATAGCCCCGCCACTGCACCGCTGCGAGCAATCTGCGTGGCTTCCGCCTCGGTCAGGTGAGTCGCATGCACCAGGCACCAGCGCGCATCGACTTCAGCGTGATCGAACAGCCATTCCACCGGACGCGCGCCCCGCGTAGCGAGACAGTCCTGCACTTCGCCGATCTGTTCGGCGATATGGATATGGATCGGGCAGCTTTTTGCCATGTCGCTGGCGAGTACTTCGCGCATCGCCTGCTCCGGCACTGCGCGCAATGAATGCAAGGCGATGCCGACGTGCACGTCCTCACTCTCATATTGGCGCAGTTTTTCCAGCAGGCGCAGATAGCCGTCCACCGCATGACCGAAGCGGCGCTGCCGCGCAGCGAGCGCGCGACCGTCAAAGCCGCCACTGATGTACAGCACTGGCAGCAAGGTCAGCGCGATGCCAGCTTCATGTGCCGCCTCGATCAGTGCCAGCGACATCGTCTCCGGCTGCGCATACGGCATGCCGTCCGGCTGGTGATGCAGATACTGGAATTCGCAGACCTGGGTGTAGCCCGCCTTCAGCATCTCGACATAGAGCTGGGCGGCGATCGCCTTGAGTTCGTCCGGGCCGATCGCAGCGGCGAACGCGTACATGGTCTCGCGCCAGCTCCAGAAGCTGTCGTCGACCCTGCCCTTGCGTTCGGCCAGCCCGGCCATCGCACGCTGGAATGCATGCGAATGCAGGTTTGGCATACCGGGCAGTACCCACACACCCAGTGGTTCGACTGAAGTGGCCGCAGGCTTGACCAGACTTCCACCTGCATCGACGCCAAGCATGGCATCAGCTTGCCAGCCGCCGGGTTGCCAGAGCTGGCCGACCTTGAAGCTGCGGATGGCTGCGCTATCACTCATGGACTTGCTCCCGTTCTGATGCCGCGCAGTGTAACCGGGCTGATGACATCCTCTTCACTCGAGCCTCCGCCGCCCTATGCATAATCGTGTGATGGCCAAGAAGACGAATGAGCACACACCCAAACTGCTGTTACGGCAGGCGACTCCTGCCGACGTGCCGGCCCTGGTGACACTCACCGGGCGAATCTACACCCTGGAATGGGGCCACTCGGCGGAGATGCTGCGCTCCCAGCAGACGCACTTCCCCGAAGGCCAGTTCGTGGTGGAGTACGAGGGCGTGATTGTCGGCTACTGCGCCACGTTCCGCATCGACGAGGCCACCGCGCTGGCTCCGCACACCTGGATGCAGATCACCGGGGGTGGCATGGGTTCGCGCCACAAGCCAGACGGCGACTGGCTGTACGGCATGGAAGTGGTGGTGCATCCGGATTACCGCGGCATGCGCATCGGCCAGCGGCTCTACCAGGCACGCAAGCGCCTGTGCATCGACCTGAAGCTGCGCGGCATCGTGTTCGGCGGACGCATACCAGGCCTGGCCAAGAACATGCAACGCTATGGAACTGCCGACGCATACGTGCAGGCGGTGGTGGAGGGCAAGCGGCGCGATCTCACCCTGAGTTTCCAGCTCAACAACGATTTCGAGGCGATCGGACTGCTGCGCGCCTATGTGCCGTCCGACTACGATTCGCTCGGCTATGCCGTGCACCTCGTCTGGCGCAATCCACGCCTGCTCGATCACCCGGACATGCCGTCGATCCCTTCGACGCAACGCCTGCCCGATTCGGTGCGGGTGGCCTCGGTGCAGTACCAGCAGCGGCGCATCAAATCGTTCGAGGAGTTCGCCACCCAGGTGGAATACTTCACCGATATCGCTGCCGACTACAACGCCGATTTCGTCACCTTCCCCGAGCTGATCACGCTGCAGCTGCTGTCGATCGAGAACGAGGAGCTCTCGCCGTTCGACACGATCCGCAAGCTCAGCCAGTACACGCCGCAGGTGAAGGAGCTCTTCAGCCACCTGGCCGTGCATTACAACATCAACATCGTCGCCGGCTCGCATCCGACCGAGCAGCCGAACGGCGACATCCACAACGTCTGTTACGTGTGCCTGCGCGACGGTTCGATCCACGAGCGCGAGAAGCTGCATCCCACACCAAGCGAGCGCAATGTATGGAACATCACCGGTGGCGACAGCGCCGCGACGGTGCTTACCGACTGCGGGCCGATCGGCGTGATGATCTGCTACGACTCCGAATTCCCGGAAGTCGCCCGCCATCTCACCGACCAGGGCGCGCTGATCCTGTTTGTGCCGTTCTGCACCGACGTGCGCGAGGGTTACCTGCGCGTGCGCTACTGCTCGCAGGCACGGGCGATCGAGAACCAGTGCTACGTGGTGTTGTCGGGCAACGTCGGTAATCTGCCCGGCGTCAACAATTTCGACATCCAGTACGGCCAGAGCTGCATCCTCACGCCCAGCGACTTCCCGTTCGCACGCGACGGCATCGCCGCCGACTCCACGCCAAACATCGAGACCGTGCTGTTCGCCGACCTGCGGCTGGAAAGCCTGGCCCGTGCGCGCAACGCTGGCGCGGTGCAGAACCTGAAGGATCGCCGCTTCGACCTGTACGAGACACGCTGGCGGCCACGTTAGTTGACGGGTTGCCTGCCGATCGCGGCGCAGGGTCTGCGATAATGGGTGAATGACAGAGTCAACCCAGCCCGCTTCACCATCTTCGAATCCGCGCCTGCAGGCTCTGCTCGGTCACGAGTTCTTTGCTCCCCACCAGTGGAAACGGCGCCTTGCGCTGTGGGTCGGTGCGGTCGTGGTGGCGCTTGCTGCCATCCTGTTTGCCAAGGCCAGCGACTGGTCCTACCACCTGTTTCAGCGAATGCTGAGCTATGGCGCATGGATCCCGCTGATCGTCACGCCGATCGTGTTCGGCCTGCTCGCCTGGGTTACCGAGGGACGGCTGCGCGCCACCCGCGGCAGCGGTATCCCCCAGGTGATCGCTACCCTGCATATCGAAGACGAAGACTTCCGTGCCCGCATGCTGGCGCTGCCGATCGCGGTCGGCAAGATGGTGCTTACCCTGATCGCGCTGGCCGTCGGTGCTTCAATCGGTCGCGAGGGACCGACCGTGCATGTGGGTGCCGGCTTGTTCTACTCGCTTGGCCGCCGCTTTGGTTTCACCGAGCCCAAGGCAGCCTCGCGTTTCATTCTTGCCGGCGGCGCTTGCGGCATTGCTGCCGCCTTCAATACCCCACTGGCCGGCGTGGTGTTCGCGATCGAGGAGCTGGCCGGCACATTCGAACATCGTTTCAGCGGCCTGCTGCTGACTGCGGTGATCGTCGGTGGTGTGGTCTCGCTCGGCATCATGGGCAATTACTCCTACTTCGGCCAAGTGCAGGCCAGTCTACCCTTGGGCCATGCATGGCTGGCCGTGCTGCTCACTGGTGTCATCTGTGGCTTGCTGGGCGGCCTATTCGCGCGGTTGATCCTGCTCAGTCGACAAGGGCCGCTGGCCTACATAGGTCGTCTGCGCTCGCATGCGCCAATAATGTTTGCCGCCGGTTGTGGTTTGGCACTGGCGCTTATCGGGCTGTTCTCGCACAACAATGTCTATGGCACTGGCTACGATCAGGCACGCGCCTTCGTGCAGGAAGCAGCCGTCACGCCGGGACAGACCTTCGGCATTGCCAAATTGCTAGCCAATGTCTTTTCCTACTGGGCTGGCATTCCCGGTGGCATTTTTTCGCCCGCGCTGGCGGTCGGCGCCGGACTTGGCCACAACATTGCTTACTTCCTGCCCAGCGTGCCGGCTGGCACCGTGGTGCTGTTGGGCATGAGTGCCTATCTCTCGGGGGTCACCGGCGCTCCACTGACCTCGGCGGTGATTGCGATGGAGCTGACCGACAACCAGGACATGGTTATACCGATCATGGCCGCCTGCCTGCTGGCACGTGCCGCGGCATCATTGTTCTGCCCGACTCCGGTCTACAAGGATTTCGCCGAGCGCATGGTGCAGGACTTCGAGCGGCAACAGGCCGCACATGCGGAAAGCACCGAGAAGGCCAGACTGGAAGCCGAGGCATTGCAGCACGTCGGCAATACCAGCGCCTTCGACGAACCCGCCGCTCCGCTGGATGACGTGGACGATGAGCCCTCCAGCAAGCCATGAGCGCAAACACGGAGTCACCGGGGACATGAGCGAGCCACGCTGGGATCGGTTGCTGTTGAATGCCACCTTGGCCACCTTCGTTGGCGACGCCGCCTGTGGCTTGATCGAGCATGGAGCCATCGCGCTGCATCACGGTCGCGTCGCCTGGATCGGTCACATGGATGCGCTGCCGGCAGCGCCGAACGAGCTGGCCCTGACGGTGGAATCGCTGGATGCTGCGCTGGTCACCCCGGGGCTGATCGACTGCCATACCCATCTGGTGTTCGGCAGCGATCGTGCGCAGGAATTCGACCTGCGCTTGAACGGCGCCAGCTACGAGGAGATTGCGCGCGCAGGCGGCGGCATCGTTTCCACGGTCAATGCCACCCGTACCGCCAGCGAGGAGCAGCTGTTCGCACAGTCGCTGCCGCGTGCACAGGCCCTGCTCGCCGATGGTGTAACCACGCTGGAGATCAAGTCCGGCTATGGCCTGGAGCTGGAAAGCGAGCGCCGCATGTTGCGAGTGGCGCGACGGCTCGGGCGGGAACTGGGCATTACCGTGCGCACCAGCTTTCTCGGGCTGCATGCGCTGCCACCCGAATACCAGGATAAGCGCGCTGACTATGTGGCGCTGGTCTGCGACGAGATGCTGCCGGCGCTGGTCGCTGAAGGCCTGGTCGACGCGGTAGATGCGTTCTGCGAAGGCATCGGCTTCACCCGCGAGGAAACCCGTCGCCTGTTCGAATGCGCGAAGCAGCTGGGTCTGCCGGTGAAGCTGCATGCCGAGCAGCTGTCCGACCTCGATGGCGCCGCGCTGGTCGCCGAATACGGCGGCCTCTCCGCGGATCACCTCGAATACCTGAGTGAGTCGGGTATCAAGGCGATGGCTACCGCCGGCACCGTTGCCGTGCTGCTGCCAGGTGCGTTCTACGCGCTGCGCGAAACGAAACTGCCGCCGATCGCACTGCTGCGCGAACACCGTGTGCCGATCGCGATTGCCACCGACTGCAACCCCGGCACTTCGCCACTGCTGTCGCTGCGGATGGCTGCAGGGATGGCTTGCACGCTATTCCGGCTGACGCACGAAGAAGCGCTGCGCGGCGTCACCGTGAACGCTGCACGTGCGCTCGGCTGTCATGATCGCGGCACATTGGCCGTCGGCCAGCGTGCCGATCTGGTGGTCTGGAAGGCGAAGCGACCTGCTGAACTGTGCTACTGGATTGGTGGCTCGCTGGTGCGCGAAGTCTGCGTCGGCGGCGAATCAGTCACGAGCTGACGCTTCGATGCGCTGAACCAGCGCGTCGATAAATGCCGGCGGCAATTCAGCATGCACTGGCACCCGCCACCAGTTCGGCTGCGCGAAACGCTGGCATTTCACCGCATCCTTGTCGGTCATCAATACCGGCAGGTCATCGGCAAAGGCCAGATCCGCGGCTGCGAACGGGTGATGGTCGGCAAATGCATGCTCGATGACTTCGATGCCCACCGCACGCAGGCTGTCGAAAAATCGCTGCGGGTTGCCGATCGCCGCCACCGCATGCACCTGCTGACCGCTGAAACTGGCCAGTGGTTGTCGCCGGCCGTCGCCCAGCGCCACGACATCGCCACCGCGCAGTTGCATCAAGTATTCGCCTGTCTCGGCGGCGACGCCATTGCAGACGCGCAGGTCTACCCGCTGCAGCCGGCTCATCGGTTCACGCAATGGGCCGGCTGGCAACAGCCTTCGATTGCCGAATCGGCGCATACCGTCGATCACGCAAATCTCCACATCGCGCGCCAACCGGTAATGCTGCAGGCCGTCGTCAGCTACCAGCACATTGCAGCCAGCATCGAGCAACAGCCGCGCAGCGGCGGGACGATCCCGCCCCACCGCCACCGGCGCGCCACCGGCGTGGATCAGGCAGGGCTCGTCACCGACGTGTGCCGGATCAGGCGCATCACCCAGCAACAGTGGTTCGCGCTGACTGCCGCCATGGCCGCGACTGACCACACCGGGACGGTAACCGCGCGCGCGCAGGGCTTCGACCATGGCGATGGTCAGCGGTGTCTTGCCAGTGCCGCCCACGCTGAGGTTACCGACCACCACGACCGGCACCGGCAGGCGCACGCTGCGCAGCACACCGGATCGATACAGCCAGCCACGCAGGCGGACCATGCCGCTGTACGGCACCATCAATGGCCACGTCCACCAGGGCGACCGTGCACCGGCGTACCAGGCTGATTCGAGTGTGTCGATCAGCGCCATGGTTGATCCTCAGTCGCCAGCCTGTTGATCGGCGTGATCGTGGAACTGCATCCGGTGCAACGCGGCGTATTGACCGCCGAGCGCCAAAAGTTCGGCATGCGTGCCGCGCTCGATGATGCGGCCCTGATCCATCACCGCGATCTGATCGGCACCCTCGACCGTGGACAGTCGATGCGCAATCACCAGCGTGGTGCGGTCTTTCATCAAACGCTGCAGCGCCTGCTGGATCAGTCGTTCCGATTCGGTATCCAGCGCGCTGGTGGCTTCGTCCAGCACCAGGATCGGTGCGTTCTTGAGGACCGCGCGGGCGATCGCGATGCGCTGGCGCTGACCGCCGGAGAGCATGTTGCCGCTCTGCCCGATCGGGGTATGAATGCCCTGTGGCATGCGCGCGATGAATTCCATCGCATTGGCCGCCTCGGCGGCCGCGACGATGTCCGCCTCGCTCGCGCCGGCCAGTTCGCCGTAGGCAATATTATTGGCCACCGTGTCGTCGAACAGCACCACGCTCTGTCCGACCCAGGCGATCTGCCGGCGCAGCGAGGCCAGTGTGTAGTCCTCGCAATCGTGATCGTCCAGCACGATGCGGCCGGTAGTCGGCGCGTAGAAACGCGGCAACAGGCTGACCAGGCTGCTTTTGCCGCTGCCGGAACGACCTACCAATGCAGTCACCGTGCCAGGGGCGCAATACAGATCCACGCCACGCAAGGCTTCGAAATCGTTGCGCGGATAGATCAACCGGACATCCTCGAAACGCAGATCGCCTCGCGTACGCACCAGTTCGACGTTACCGCGATCGACCTCCGCCGGCATGTCGATCACCTCGAACAGATCCTCGGCAGCGGAGACTCCGCGCTGGATGGTCGCCTGCACATTGGCGAGCCGCCTCAGTGACACCAGCATCGTACCCATCGCGGTCAGCACGGCCAGGAAGACACCGGGCGACACCTGGTTCAGCACGTGCGGTCGCGTAGCCAGGAACACCAACGTGGCCATGGCGCAGGCCGCCACAAACTGAATCGTGGAACTGGATGCTGCATTGGTCGCCGCAATCTTCAGATTGAGCCCGCGGGTACGCCGGGTGACGTGATCGAACCGGTTGCTTTCGTAAACCTGGCCGCCGTAGATGCGCACTTCGCGATGTGCCCCTACCGATTCCTCCACGGTTCCGGTCACTGAACCCATCGAACCCTGGATGCGCCGGCTGATCTGCCGGTAGCGCCGACTGACGATGGTGGCGATCAAGGCGATCGCAGGCGCCATGACCAGCAGGGACAGCGTGAGGTAGGCGCTGTTGTAAAGCATCACGCAGGACATGGCGATGACCGTGAACCCATCGGTCACCGCGGTTTTGATCGAATCGGTGGCGGCCGATGCCACCTGCTCGCTGGTATAGGTGATACGGGAAATCTGCTGTCCCGATGGTTCGGCACCGAAAAATGCCGCAGGCAATCTCAGATAGGCGCCGAATACATCCTTCTGCATCGCCTGCACTACATGGCGGCCCATGTACGAAATGCCGTAATTGCTGGCAAAAGTGCCGCAGGAACGCACAAAAAAAATGCCGATGATCCAGATCGGCATCCAGAAAATCAGATACGCGTCCTTCCTCACGAAGATGCCGTCGGTCATCGTCTGCAGCAACTGCGTGAACACTGCCATGCCGCCGCCGTCCAGCAGCATGCCGGTCAACGAGATCAGGCCCATCACCCAGTAGCGCCGGGTATAACCGAGCAGTCGCCGGTAGACCCGCCAGGTTTCCGCATCCCAGATCGTGGTCTTCTTTTCGCTCACTGATCCGCGCCCGGCTTGCTCGGCGTGGTGGCGATCGACAGCTTGGTGAAGCCAAGCTGGCCGAGTGCGTCCATCGCGGTCACCACGTCCTGGTTCGGCGTCATCGCATCGGCGCGGATCGTCACCGGACGGTCGCGATCATCGCCGGCGTTGCGCGCGATGGTCTGCTTGAGCGGTTCGATGCCCTCACCCATGACTTCATCGCTGCCTACGTAGAAGCGGCCATCACGGTCGATCATGATGGTCAGCGCCGGGGCATTCATGTCGCGATCCTGCGCGCTGGCCTTGGGCAGCGTTACCTGCAAGCGCGAGTGCTGCACGAAGGTGCTGGTCAGTACGAAGAACATCAACAGGGTCAGCAGCACGTCGATCAACGGGATCACGTTGATCTCGAAATCATCCCCACGGCGGTCATTGCTGATACGCATCGGTGCGCGCTCAGCCTGCGCTCGGCGCGGACGGTGCCGGCGTGCGGCGCGCCCGTGTCGGAGCGGGTGTCGCCGCCGCCGCAGACTGCGTCAGGGTCAGGTCGTCAAGCAACGCGGTGGCCTGCTTTTCCATCTCCACGCAATAACCAGCCACGCGCGAGCGGAAATAACGATGCAGCACATACGCCGGAATCGCCACGGTCAGGCCGGATGCGGTGCAGATCAGCGCCTCGCCGATGCCGCCAGCCATCTTGGCCGGATCGCCGATGCCGCCGGCCATCACTTCCATGAACATGCGGATCAGGCCGATCACCGTGCCAAACAGACCCAGCAGCGGGCCGATCAGCGCGATCGTGCCCAGTGTGTTGAGGTAGCGCTCCATCCGGTGGATCACGTGCCGCCCGGTGTCCTCGATGCGCTCCTTGATAATGTCGCGCGGCTGGTTGCGCACCGCCAGCGCCGAGGCCAGCAGCTCACCCAGCGGCGAACCGTTGGTCAGCGCTTCCAGGTGCGCCGGATACAGCTGGCCCGTGCGCGCCCACTCGCGTACCTCATCGCCCAGACCCGGCGGCAACACCGACTTGCGGCGCAGGGTCCAGCAACGCTCCAGTACGATCGCCAGCGCGATCGCCGAGCAGATCAAGATGGGCACCATCGCCCAACCGCCAGCCATCAGGATTTCCAGCACGTTTCGACCCCGTCTCACGACCTGTCAGGAAGCGCGCATGATAGCAGTCCCGCCCCGCCGTACTGCGGCACGCGTGGCATTCCCCCGGGATAGCCGGCGATGTCAGCAGGTACTCACTCGCGCCACTTGTGGCAAACCATAAGTCACTCCCGCCAGTAGCGTGGCTGCCGCCAGCGCCAGCCCGGCTCACGCCGCGCCGGGGCATCGGCGGGAAATTCCAGCGGTATCGCCCCCTCCAGAGCAGTATTGAACACCGGCACGCCGGCGTCGGCATAGCGCGCCAGCACCTCCGGCTTCGGGTGTCCGAAGCGGTTGCGCCAGCCCGCTGAGACCAGTGCCAGTGGCGGCTGCAGCGCAGCGATGAAGGCCATGCTGGAGGAGGTCTTGCTGCCATGGTGTGGCACCAGCAGCACCGGTCGCGTTCCGGGATCGAGCGCGGCGGCCACCTGTGGCTCCACCTTCGAACTGATATCACCGGTCAGCAACAGGCGGCCGCCGCGCCCTTCGACCAGCAGCACGCAGGAGCTGTCGTTGTCACGGTCACCATTGCCTTCGGCCGGACTCAACACGCGGAAATGGACACCGTCCCATTGCCACGACTGCCCGGCGACGCACTGGCGCATCGGCAACTTCATCCGTGCCATCCGTACCGGTTCACCGGTATAGCGCAGCGCCTGCGGGAAGGCGGTCACGACTGCTTCGGCGCCGCCGGCATGGTCGTTGTCACCGTGGCTGATCATCAGCATGTCCAGCCGGTTGATGCCCAACGCATGGATCGATGGCACCACCGCTGCCTCACCAAGATCGAAACCCGACGGATAACGCGCGCCGGCGTCATACACCAGCGCATGCTCGCGGGTCCGCAACAGCACCGACAGGCCCTGCCCCACATCCAGCACCCATACCTGGAACGCACCATTGGCCGGCAGCTGGCGCGGTGGCCACAGCAACGGCAGGAACAGCAGCACGCCGAACCAGCGCAATGGCACGCCGCGCGGCAGGAACAGCCACAACGCTCCCAGCAACGCCAGCAGCAATGCCCATGGCTGCACCGCCGGCAGGAACCAGTGCGCACCGGGCCAGGTCGCCATCTGTTCCAGCAACCACCATTGCGCATGCGCCAGTTGCGCGGCCAGCCAGAGCACCGGTGTGGCCAGCGGCGGGCACAACCCAAGCATCAGCATGCCGAGCAAGGCACAGGGCACGATCACGAAACTGACAATCGGCACCGCGATCAAGTTGGACAACGCACCTACCAGCGAAGCCTCGCCGAAAAACCACAGAGTCAGCGGCAGCAGTGCCACCGTCATCACCAATTGGCCAGCCGAAAGCTCGTGCACGAATGCACGCAACCCGCGACCGCGTGTCTGCAGGCACAGCATCAGGAACGACACACCGACGAATGACAGCCAGAAGCCGGCTGCCAGCACGGCCAGCGGGTCGAACAACAGGATCGCGATCATCGCCAGTGCCAGCGACTGCCCGCCGCTGCTGCCGCGCCGGCTGCAACGTGCCAGCGCCACCACCGCGATCATCAGCAGCGTGCGCACCGTGGGCAAACCGAATCCGGCCAGCGCACTGTAGATGCCGGCCACCAGCAATGCAGCGGCGGCCTGTGCCTGCGGACGGGGCAACCACAATCCAAGCCGTGGCCACAGCCAATAGGCCAGCACGGCCAGCCACACACCGGACACCGCCGCCACGCCGACATGGAATCCGGAAATCGCGATCAGATGCGACACACCATTGGCACGCGCCACTTCCCAGTCGTGCTGATCCAGCCCGCGCGTATCACCGACCGAAAACGCCTGCAGCAACGTCGCATCGTGCGGGTCATGCACGCGCGCAGCAATACCGCGGGCAATCGCGTCGCGCACGCCATCGATGCACCAGCGCGGACCGGCCAGCTGTGCGTTGGTGGGATCGTCGCGCACATAGCCCGTGGCATGGATGCCCCGCTCGAGCGCCGAACGCTCGCTGTCAGCCACGCCCGGATTGAGCAGGCCGCGCGGCCGTCGTAATCGCAGCAGCAGATGCCAACGGGTACACGGCTGCAACAGCGGCGCATCGTCATACCAGGACACTGTCACGCGACCACGCAACGCGACGGATTTACCATCCAGCGTGGCCTGTTCCACCCACAGCGTGAAACGGCTGGCATCGTCACCAGCCTGCGGCAGGCTGATGATGTTGCCGATCACCGTGATGTCCTGCCCT
Source organism: Dyella sp. S184 (assembly GCF_009766065.1). Lineage (GTDB taxonomy): Bacteria > Pseudomonadota > Gammaproteobacteria > Xanthomonadales > Rhodanobacteraceae > Rhodanobacter. Next base: position 377,212 of record NZ_LMUE01000009.1, read on the forward strand.
TCCAGTGCTCGCGGCAACCGCGCTTCCATCGCCGTCGCACCATGCCACGCCGCCCAGGTGATGCCGAACAATGCGCACGCCAGCCAACGCCAGCGCGGCAAGCGCCAGGCCAGCAACAACGCTCCGACCAGCAGCAGGCCCATACACCAGCGTGGCGGCAAGCTCGGCAGCCATTGCACCAGCAGCACACCGGACAACAACGCCAGTGCGCAGGTGATTGCTGCTGCTCGTGCCATGCCGCGCGCCCCGTTCCATCCTGGATGAGGTCGAGCCTAGCGTGGCCTTTGCGGTATCGCGGATGAAAAGCGTGTAGGCACTCGCCGTATGTGTACGGCTATCACTGACGTTGCGATTCTCAGAACTTCTGGTTTTCCTGCAGCACGCCGTTGTGCAGCACCAGGGTTCGATCCATCTTTGCTGCCAGGCGCGTGTCGTGAGTGACCAGGACGAAACTGGTGCCGATCTCCCGGTTCAGCTCAAGCATCAAGGCATAGACCTGCGCCGCATTACCTTCGTCGAGGTTGCCGGTGGGCTCGTCTCCCAGCACGCAGGCCGGTTTGGTCACCAGCGCGCGCGCGACCGCGCAGCGCTGACGCTCGCCGCCGGACAGCTCCGATGGCTTGTGATGACCACGCGCGCCCAGACCCACCCGCTCCAGCAAGGCCGTCGCTTGCTGTTGCGCCTCGGCAATCGCGGTGCCGCGGATCAGCAACGGCATGCAAACGTTCTCCAGCGCAGTGAACTCGGGCAACAGATGATGGAACTGATAGATGAAACCGAGCGAGCGGTTGCGCACACGACCGCGTTCGGCATCAGAGAGTTTGGACAGCACGCGGCCATCCACCTCCACCTCGCCGGCGGTCAGCGTATCCAGGCCGCCGATGATGTGCAGCAGCGTACTTTTACCCGAGCCGGAGGCACCGACGATTGCCATCGTCTCACCGCGCTTCAGGGTGAAGCTGACGTCGCTCAGCACCTCGGTGCGGAGGCCGCCCTCGTCATAGGTCTTGGCGACATGGCTGGCGCGCAGCACGTTTTCGCCGGCTTGATGGGTAGCGGTCGGATTCATGGCAATCTTATTCATAGCGCAGCGCCTGCGCCGGCTGCGTGCGCGAAGCGCGCCACGCGGGATAGATGGTGGCCAGCAGCGAGAACGAGAACGTGAGCAACGAGACCCAGAGCACATCGTGCCAAAGCAGCAGGCTCGGCACCTCGCTGATGTAATAAACGTCCGGCGACAGGAAGGTAACGTGGAAGGTCTGCTCGATCCACTTGACGATGCCGGGCAGCCTCCACGAAAGCAGCGAACCGAGCCCTACGCCGAAACCGATCCCGACAAAACCCACCAGCACACCCTGCACCATGAACATGCCCATGATGCTGCGCGGCGTGGCGCCGAGCGTGCGCAGGATCGCGATGTCGGCCTGCTTGTCGGTGACCAGCATCATCAGCATCGAGATCAGGTTGATCACCGCCACCAGGATGATCAGCGAGAGGATGATGAACATCACCATCTTCTCCATCGACAGCGCGTGGAACAGGTTCGCGTTGGTGTCCATCCAGGTCTGTACCCGGTACACCTGCCCCAGCTTGTCGGCCAATTCGGTGGCGACCGGACGGGCGTTGAACAGGTCGTCCAGGCGCAGGCGGATACCCGTGGGGCCAGTCAGCGAATTGAGCTTCTCGGCAGAGCCCATGTTGATCAGCGCCAGGCCGGAATCGAATTGTTCCATGCCTACTTCGAACAGGCCCACCACATGAAAACTGCGCATGCGCGGCACGCCGCCCATCGGGGTGGCGCGCATTTCCTGCACGACCATGGTCACCGGGTCACCCACGCCGACGCCGAGTGTCATCGCCAGGTCCTTGCCCAGCACGATGTTCCAGCTGCCTGGCGTGAGATCGGCAAGACTGCCTTCGACCATGTGCTGGCCGATCTCGTCGACCTTCGACTCCTGCGCCGGCTCGATGCCGCGCACCAGGGCACCGCTGGTGCGCTGGGCCATCAGCATCGCCTCGGTTTCCACGTACGGTGCGGCGCCCTGCACGTGCGGGTTCGCTTCGGCGATCTGCAGTGCACGCGGCCAGTCCTGCACGCTTTCGCCTACGCCGGAGACCGTGGCATGCGACACCGCGCCCAGGATGCGCGACTTCATCTGGTAGTCGAAGCCGTTCATCACCGACATCACCGTGATCAGCGCGATCACGCTGATCGCGATGCACACGATCGACACGGTGGAGATGAACGAGATGAACTGGTTGCGGCGCTTGGCACGCGTGTAGCGCAGGCCAACGAAAAGTTCGAGCGGTCGGAACATGGGCGGGTCGCTTGTGAGAATCGCAGGGCGGGCCGCCCGGACAGGCATTATCAGGTATTCGATGAGACCGCGCTGCAGTCGCGAAGTTGCCGGAGCAGCCAGATCATGGGGATCACAGCCGTGGCACGGCCTCACCCGCCTGTACCGCGGCAAGCCGCATGCGCAGGCGACGGCGGATATCCGCGTCACTATTGTCCGGTGCCAGCAGCAAGACCTGCATGCCCCGCCCGGCCGCACTCAGGCGCAGCAGCACGAAACTGCCCAGGACCCGGAACGACGCCAGCACGGCAGGCACATCCTCGTGGCTGCTCAGGTGCAGAGTCCAGTCGTTGTCGGCGCCCCAGCCTGCAGCCGCTACCGACGAAACGGTCACCGTGCGCACGGACTGCCATGTCGCCAGCAACACGCCGGCGACCAACAGCAGCTTCAGCCATGGCGCCAATGCACAGAGCACGACGGCCAGCACGACCAGGATGGCGACGACGATCAAGATCCGTCGCAGCAGTCGCGACGGTCGGTATTCAAAGCCGATGGCGGGCGCGGATGTCATCGATGATCACCTGCCAGTCAGCCCGCGACGGGCGCGCATGGCCCATCACCCAATCCCACAGATCCGGATCCTGCGCATCGAGCAGTTCGTCGAATGCCTGCTGCTGCGCTTCGTCGGCAGTGGCAAAGTGCTCGTCCAGCCAGCCACCGAACAAGGCATCCAGCTCGCGGGTACCGCGACGGGTGCGCCAGCGCAGGCGCTTGAGACGTGCTTCATCCATCACTGATTCGATCGGTATCCATAAGCACGGAGTGTAGCCGCTGCACACGAACGCGACAGGCCGCGCATGGCGGCCTGTCGTTGTCGAACAATGTACAGCGTGATCAGGGCGAACGCCGCTCCACCATCAGCTTCTTGATCTCGGCAATCGCCTTGGCCGGGTTGAGACCCTTCGGGCAAGTGCGCGTGCAGTTCATGATGGTGTGGCAGCGGTACAGCTTGAACGGGTCTTCCAGATCGTCGAGGCGATCGCCGGTGGCTTCATCGCGCGAGTCCACAATCCAGCGGTAGGCCTGCAGCAGGATCGCCGGGCCGAGATACTTGTCGCCATTCCACCAGTAGCTAGGGCAGCTGGTCGAACAGCACGCGCACAGGATGCACTCATACAGGCCGTCGAGCTTCTTGCGCTCTTCGGGCGACTGCAAGCGCTCGCGATCCGGCGCCGGGCTCTGTGTGCGCAGCCACGGCTTGATCGAGGCGAATTGTGCGTAGAAATGGGTCAGATCAGGCACCAGATCCTTCACCACCTGCATGTGCGGCAGCGGGTAGATCTTCACGTCGCCCGACGCACATTCCGAAATCGCCCGGGTGCAGGCCAGCGTATTGGTGCCATCGATGTTCATCGCACACGAACCGCAGATGCCTTCGCGACAGGAACGGCGCAGCGTCAGGGTGGGGTCGATCTCGTTCTTGATCTTCAGCAGCGCGTCCAGAACCATCGGCCCGCATGCAGCCAGATCGACCTCGTAGGTATCGATGCGCGGGTTCTTGCCGTCATCCGGCGACCAGCGATAGATGCGGAAGGTGCGCGGCTTCTTCGCATCCTTGGCCGGGTAATGCTTACCTGGCTGGATCTTGGAATTTTTCGGTAGCGAAAACTCTGCCATGTCCTGAACCCTTCAATCTTCTGCAGGAGGGGCTTCGGCCCCGACCATACAACTAATGATTTGATACCACTTGTGGCAAGCAATACTTGTATGACGCCACTCGCGGCAAGCAACAATTGTATGACGCCACTCGCGGCCGCAGCCGCTCCCGCAAGATCAGTAAACGCGTTTCGCCGGCGGAACCACCTTGACCTCATCGGTCAAGGTGTACATGTGCACCGGACGGAAGTCGAAGCTGCTCTTGCCGGCTTCGTCCACCTTCACCAGCGTGTGCTTCTGCCAGTGGACGTCATCGCGATCGGGGAAATCCTCGCGTGCATGACCACCACGACTCTCCGGCCGCTGCTCGGCCGAGTGCATGGTGGCGACGGCCTGATCCAGCAGGTTGGCCAGCTCCAGCGTCTCGATCAGGTCGGAGTTCCACACCATCGAGCGATCGCTGACGCGGACATCCTTGAACGACTCGCGCACGGCAGAAATCTTCTCGGAACCTTCCTTCAGCGTCGTACCGGTACGGAACACTGCCGCATCGCTCTGCATGATGCGCTGCATCTCCAGGCGGATCTGCGCGGTCGGCTTGCTGCCATTTGCGTTGCGCAGCGCGTCGAAACGGGCCAGCGCCTTGTCCAGCACGTTGGTCGGCAAATCCCGATGCGCCGTCTCCGGCTTGATCAGCTCGGCGCAGCGATGCGCCACCGCGCGACCGAACACCACCAGATCGAGCAGCGAGTTGGAGCCGAGGCGATTCGCACCGTGCACCGACACGCAGGCCGCCTCGCCGATCGCGAACAGGCCCGGCACGATCGCGTCGACATCGTCGCCCTTCTTCTGCACGACTTCGCCGTGGTAGTTGGTCGGGATGCCGCCCATGTTGTAATGCACCGTCGGGATGACCGGGATCGGCTCCTTGGTCACATCGACGCCGGCGAAGATGCGCGCCGACTCGGCGATGCCCGGCAGGCGCTCGTGGATGACGTCCGGACCGAGGTGCATCAGGTTGATGAAGATGTGGTCCTTGTGCTCGCCGACGCCGCGACCTTCACGGATCTCCATCGTCATCGCGCGGCTGACCACATCACGCGAGGCGAGATCCTTCGCGTTCGGCGCGTAGCGCTCCATGAAGCGCTCGCCCTCTGAGTTGGTGAGATAGCCACCTTCGCCACGTACGCCCTCGGTGATCAGGCAGCCCGCGCCGTATATGCCGGTCGGATGGAACTGCACGAACTCCATGTCCTGCAGTGCGAGGCCCGCACGCAGCACCATGCCACCACCGTCGCCGGTGCAGGTATGCGCCGAGGTGGCGCTGAAGTAGGCGCGACCGTAACCGCCGGTCGCCATCACCACCGCGTGACCGCGGAAGAAATGCAGGGTGCCTTCGTTCATGTCGAGCGCAAGTACACCGCGGCAGACACCTTCCGCGTCGAAGATCAGGTCGATCGCGAAGTATTCGATGAAGAAGGTGGCGTCATGTGCCAGCGCCTGCTGGTACAGCGTGTGCAGGATCGCGTGACCGGTGCGATCGGCAGCGGCACAGGTGCGCTGCGCGGTGCCCTTGCCGTAATGCGTGGTCATGCCACCGAACGGACGCTGGTAGATCTTGCCTTCCTCGGTACGCGAGAACGGCACACCGTAGTGTTCCAGCTCGATGATCGAGGGAATCGCCTCGCGGCACATGTACTCGATCGCGTCCTGGTCACCAAGCCAGTCGGAACCCTTGACGGTGTCATAGAAGTGGAAGCGCCAGTCGTCCTCGCCCATGTTGCCGAGCGCGGCGGAGATGCCACCTTGCGCTGCCACCGTGTGCGAGCGCGTCGGGAATACCTTGGTGATGCAGGCAGCCTTGAGGCCCTTCTCGGCCAGGCCGAAGGTGGCGCGCAGGCCTGCGCCACCGGCGCCGACCACGATCACGTCATACAGATGCTGCTGGATCTTGTAGCTTTCCATGAACTCTTGGCCTCGCGTCTTATGGGGTCAGCGCAATGCGCAGCACGGCCAGCACGCTCGCCAGCGCACCCAGCACCGCGAGGAACTTGATCGCCACCAGCAGAAAGACTTCCTTCCAGCGGGTATGCACGTAATCCTCGATCACCACCTGCAGGCCGAGCACGGCATGCCAGAACATGGTGAGCACGAACGCGATCAGCAGCAGCGCGTTCCACGGCTTCGCCACCGCCGCATGTGCAGTGGCGTAATCGGCATGCAGCAGGCACAGCACGGTGGCGACAAACCACACACCCAACAGCACCAGCGCGGCGGCGGTCACGCGCTGTGTCCACCAGTGGCCCACACCCGATTGAGACGAGCCCAGTCCAAGTGCGGTCTTAAGCGGGTTACGCAAATCCTTCGCGGTCATGCCGCACCTCCGGCCGTCAATACATAAGCCCACACCAGCACCGTGAGAACGATGCTGCCGGCCACCGACAGCCAGCTGGAGCGCACGAACTGGGGGATCGCGTAACCGGCACCGGCATCCTGGATCAGGTGACGGATGCCGTTGCACAGGTGGTAGAACAGCGCCCAGCTCCAGCCGAACAGCAGCACCATGCCGACCGGACTGCCGATGATGCCCTTGAACTGGTTGAAGCTGTCTTCACCCGCAGCCAGATGAAGCAAACCGAAAACCACCAGGAGGCTGCCAACAGCCAAGGCGATGCCAGTAGCTCGATGGACGATGGAAGTCATCATCTGCACTTGCCGCTTGTAGATCTGGAGGTGCGGTGAGAGCGGTCGTTGCGTATCTGCCATGGCGGCTATCCTGTGTGGAATCGCTGATGTCCGTGCCACATGCCCCTGTCTTCCACACGCGACAACGATCGCCGCGGTGGTCGCTCAGAAGTCGATGCAGCGTCCATTCTTTTCCCAGTCGCCGTAGCGGGTGGGATCAGGCGCCGGTCGTTCCGCCGGCACCTTGTCCTGAACCGGCTTTAAGGGCACGGCAACTACTTCCGCTGGAACGGAAGCAGGTTGAGACTTGGTTGAGGAAGAGTTATCGGACATGGTCTTGTTAGCTGTCGAAGGTTAATACTTGCGGCAAAGCAGCACAACCTCGCCCATGCGCACACTACTTGTGCTTGGACCAGATCGCCCCAACCTCAACGCCCTATGCCGACACCTTATCCTGCGGAAACCCTGCTAATCGAAGGCACGGACGCAATCGCGTTTGCGCAAGCCCAGTTCAGCAGCAAGGTCAGTGCACTCACGATGGGCCATTGGCAGTTCAGCGCATGGCTCGATCCGCAAGGCCGTGTACGCGCACTGTTTCATCTGGTCAGGCTTGCCGATGATCGCCTGCTGCTGCTGTTGCGCGGCGGCAGTGCCGCAGGCATGGTCGATGCGCTGCAACGTTTCGTATTTCGCTCGAAGCTGACACTGACGGCATTGCCACCTCGCGTACTCGCCACCGGTCCCGCGCAGCCGATGCATGCGATCGACGATGCGGCAGAAGCACTTTCGCTCGGTTGCGGCACGCACAGCGTGCAGATCACTGCAACGAATCACGGCAATGATGCATGGCGCCTGTTGCAACTACGCGCGGGGTGGCCGTGGCTATCCGGAAAAGCATTGGACGCACTGCAGCCACCTGCACTGTCGCTACATCGTTTGCACGCCGTCGCCATCGACAAAGGCTGCTATCCAGGCCAGGAAATTGTTGCGCGACTGCACTATCGCGGCGGCCATAAACGACATCTGCATAGCGTCATCTTGTCGCATGCAGCGAATGCCGGTGAAGTGTTGCGCTCCGGTGAGCGTGAAGTAGGTTGCCTGCTCGATGTCATCAGCACAGACACAGCCATCGAGGCTCTGGTTGTATTGAGTGATGAAGTTGCGGCGCAGGCCAACGATGGACGTCTGAATACATTTGATGATGGCTTGGTTATGCATATCAACAACACATGGCCGGCATGAGTAATGCATAATCTTGGCGACAGATTTTTCCACAGCACTTGTCAACACAAGATGAGCATCAGTTAAACTTCATCACATCGGCACTTGCCAGCGGATTGATCCGCCACTAGGCTCCGTCGATTGAATATCGCGACATCCGGAACACGGGGTGTCGATGTACGCGACGAACCGGAAGAATCCGACATCGGCGCGACCCGGCAGCAGCATCCGCCGGATGGCATACCGCCTCGCATACACGAGCGCGGAGAAGTTGCAGGCAACACGGCCGACCAGGCTCGCGCATCGCCAAGGCAGCACTCAATCCAGATCGGCACAGACTCCGCCGCTCGATAACCCCGCCACAATCCCGTGGCAAAGCGTCCAGCCACAAGTTTCGGCTGCGGCGATCAATCCAGGTGGAACGGCCTGCCCGCCCGTCCACCGCAATGGCGCACAAAGCTTGCAGTCTGCTTTGCGCGTACAGCACGTTGGAGGCAGATCCATGAAACTTTCCATGCTGTTATGGCTGACATCACTGATGCCACAGCCTGTCGCAGACCACGCATGCCTTGCCACCACCGTATATCTGGAGGCTCGCAGCGAAACGACCATCGGCCAACTCGCCGTGGCAGAAGTTGCCCTGCGTCGCCGTGATCGCGGTCAGTGGGGTAATTCGGTGTGCCAGGTAGTAACCGCACCGCATCAGTTCGCAACCACCACCACGTCAGGTTCGTTCGAGATCGACAATCTGGATTCTTTTAGCAAGGCATGGGCAATTGCCGGACGATCACTCACCAACTGGCAGTTGCCGCTGGCGCAGCGCCACATGTTTGTACCGCATGCCGATCACTTTGCCACCACCGCAATCAGCCCGGCGTGGTCGCGCAATCGCCCCAGCGTCACGATCGGCGAACACGCGTTTTACGCGGTGAATTGATCAACGAAAGCCACGCAGTAACTCCAAAGAAAAAGGCCATCAATTGATGGCCTTTTCTGTTTTGGACGTCCATACATATGGACGTCTATTTTACAAACATATCAGCGCGCGTAAATCAAACCATCGCGAACCTCAACGTAGTCACCATTGCGCACGCCCGGATTGGGACGCTGAGTCACCGTGGCGTACTGCCCATTATCCAGTCGAACGACGATGCGCCAGGCCGTGCTGTTGGCGTTATCACTGCGCTGACCAACCTGGTTGCCGATGACGCCGCCAGCTACCGCACCGACCACGGTAGTAGCCGTACGGCCATCGCCCCTGCCGATCGTGCTGCCGAGCACGCCGCCAGCTACCGCACCGATGACTGCACCGAGCGTGCCGCCGTTGCCGTTGCCGCCGTTATTGAGGTAGACCTGCTGTACATCCTGCACCACACCACACTGGCAGCGAACAGGGCGGTTGCCGTAGCCGCCTGGCTGTCCCTGGTAACCATAACCACTGTTGTAAGGCTGGGTAACGCAGCCGGCCAGCGCAAGGCTGCTCGTCACCGCCGCTGCCAGGACAAACTTGCGTATCAATGCATTCATGATCACTTCCTTATTCAAGGGGACAACTCAACGAGCGTCGGATACCGCCACCACGCCTTCCTGCACCTGCACCCGGTCACCCGGGTCGTGATCCATGCGTACAGTACGGGTGACTCCGTTGTAAACATAACGCACGTCGTAACCAATGATCGAGCCGCCGGGAGTGCTTGCCGTGCTGCACGTGCGCTGCACCGAGGAAGTCACCTGACCCTGCTGATGACTGGCCTCGATGCGATTACCGACATAACCACCACCGGCGGCTCCAGCCACGGTGGTCAACGTATTGCCCCTGCCGCCACCTACCATATGGCCAAGCAGGCCGCCTGCAACGGCACCGATCACCGTGCCAGCTATCCGGTGTTGATCCTTCGGCGGCGCGGTATGGGTAACCGTCTCATCGTGACAGACACGCCCGGCACGCACCGGATCGACGCTGACGACCTGAGCGTACCTGACGCCATTATCCGCGCCGGCAGCCGAATCGCCTGCCGCGCCTGACTGCACCGCCGCACCATTGGGCGCCGCAGCGGAAGCTGCTGCCGCAATATTGGATGTGCCGGCATCCGCACTACGATTGCAGGCCGCCAAGCTCATCGCGAGCGCCGCGGCGATGCCGACATTGAGTGCATTGACCATCAACCTGTTCATCACAACCATCTCCTCTGTTTATACATTGCGGTAATGCCGGTGCGGCGCGCCGTTATCGCAATTACCTGCGTCATCATTGAACCGCCCTGCAACTGAATCAGAGCTAGCTCACCCTCGTTACATTATCTTCACGCCTGGTTCGTGGAACTCTCGGCCACTGCACGGAATTGCTCATGCCCAAGCTCGTCGACAGCCATGTCCACCTCGATGACGATGCGTTCGCGCCCGATCGCGACGCCGTGATCGGGCGCGCCATCAACGCCGGCGTCGACACGATGATCCTGCCGGCGGTGGATGCCGCCAGCTGGCCACGGATCAAGGCGCTCTGTGCGAACCATCGCCAGCTATTTCCGGCATACGGCCTGCATCCGATGTTTCTGGCGCAGCATGCACCCGAACATGTCGACGCACTGTCTGCATGGCTCGATGACGACCGTGTGATCGCCGTCGGTGAAATCGGGTTGGACTTCCATGTGGATGGACTCGATCACGATCTTCAGCGGCACTATTTCGTCAACCAGTTACGACTGGCGCGTGAACGCAGCCTTCCGGTGATCGTTCATGCACGCGCCGCGCTGGAAGAAGTGACACTGACCCTGCGTCGAACTGGCGGCCTGCGCGGCGTGGTGCACAGCTTCTCCGGCAGCGAGCAACAGGCACGGCATTTGTGGGACATGGGCTTTTGCATCGGTATTGGTGGCCCGGTGACCTACGAGCGCGCCCAGCGCCTGCGCCGCATCGTGGCGCAAATGCCGATCGAGTTCCTGCTGCTGGAAAGCGATGCACCGGACCAGCCGGATGCCGCCCATCGCGGCCAGCGCAACGAACCGGCGCGCATCGTGGAAGTACTTCGCTGTATCGCAACGCTGCGCGGTGAATCGGAGGCCGCGATTGCCGCAGCGACTACGGCCAACACGCGTCGCCTGTTCGACCTGGATCGGCGCAGCAACTAGCCCCGCCGTCATATTCCCCGACGACACTTGCTAACAACGGCTAGCCCTTGCTACATTTTACTTCATCAGTGAAATATGATTTGGTGAAATGGCTCAACTGACAAACTGCATCGCGATGATGAACGAAGGCATCGAACGGGTGAGCCAGATCATCCCGCAGATGCCCGCCGTCGAGGCGCGGCTGTGCCGGTTGATGTTGATGGTGGGCAGCAGTCTCGAAGAGGAACTCGAGTTCAAGCTGAAGCCACACAAGCTCAATCACAGCGACTTCCTCACCCTGATGATCCTGTACAGCCGTCCGGATGGCAGTTCCACGCCGGGCGAACTGTGTGAGTTCGCCACCCAGGGCGCCACCAACATGACGCGCATCACCAATGCGCTGGTCAAACGCGGGTTGATCACCCGCGGTGCCAGCGCGGAGGATCGCCGCCGGGTGCTGATTCGCATCACCGCCGCCGGGAAGCGCTTCGTGCAGAAGATGCTGCCCCCGATGTTCCCCCGCGTCAGCGCGATGTTTGCCGACTTCAGCGATGCCGACAAGCGCAACCTGAGTCGCCTGTTGGGCAAGCTCGCCCACAATCTCGATCAGCTGGATCCGGACACCCAGCCATGAAGGCCACGAAATGAAGAAGGTCCCGATGAGACATTTTCCGCTTCATCGCAGCGCCATGGCAGTGGCATCGACCCTGCTGCTGGCCGCCTGTGCGATACCGGCCAGGCTGAATCATCCGAACCTGCGCGACGACGTGCCGCTTGCCGGTTTGCAGGCCCCTGCCCGCGATGGCTGGCCGGATACCGACTGGTGGCGGGCTTATGGCGATCCACAGCTCGACCAGTTGATCGCCATCGCCATGAAGCAGTCGCCTGATCTGGAACAGGCGCAAAGTCGCGTGGTCAATGCCGAACAATCGGTGCGACTCGCCGCCGCCCAGGCAGGCCTCAACGTCAATGGCAATGCGCAGTTCGAACGTCAGCGCATGAGCAAAAACGGCATCCTCAGCCTGCTGCCGCCGAACATTCCGATTGACCCCTGGTATAACCAGACCGATCTTGGCCTGCAGGCGAAATACACCTTCGACTGGTGGGGCAAGAAGCGCTCGAGCATCGAGGCGGCACTCGATCAGGCGCATGCCGCCGAGGCGCAACGCAGTGCTGCTGCGCTGACGATCCAGAACGCCGTCGCCGATACCTATTTCGGTTGGCAGGGAGACCAGGCACGCCTCGTGCTCTCTACCCGGCTGGTCACGGCGCAGGAGAAGTTCGTGCGCATTGCCGAGTTGCGTGTAGCGCAGGGCGTGGACCTCGCCGATACCGCGCAGCAGGCCAAGGCACAGCTCGCCGCAGCACGCGAGATGCGTGTTGCCCTGCAAGGCTCGGCCGCCATCCGCAAGGTGGCGCTGGCCTCACTGCTCGGCATTGCGCCGGCAGATCTGCCTGCCTTGCAGCCGCGACCACTACCTGAAGTGGACAGCGGCATTCCTGCTAACGCGCGACTCGACCTGATTGCACGCCGCCCTGACATCGCCGCCAGCCGCTGGCAGGTCGAAGCGGCATTGAAACAGGTCGACGTGGCGCGTGCGCAGTTCTTCCCTGACATCGGCATCAGTGCCATGGCCGGCTTGTCCAGCATCGACATGGGCAAGCTGCTCGAGGCCGGCAGCCGTACCTTTGCGCTGACTCCTGCGCTGCATCTGCCGATCTTCGAAGGCGGCCAGCTAAAGGCCAACTATGGCGTCAGCAAGGCCCAGCTCGCGGCTGCTGTGGCGGAATACAACAGCACCGTGGTCAGCGCCGCGCGCGACGTGGCCACCCAGGCACTCACCGCGCAACAGATCGCCGCACGGCGCAAGGAACAGTCCGCGCAGATCACCGCCAATGAGCGCCTGCTCGCCACCGCACAGGCACGCGCCCATCAGGGTGTACGTGATGCACGCGAGGGTCTCGCGGCGGCGGCACAGCTGATACAACAACAAGACGATGCCGCCAGCCTGCAGGCCCAAGCCGTTTCCACGGACCTGGGCCTGATCAAGGCACTCGGCGGCGGCTACCACACTACCGGTGAGATCGGCAGCGCCAGCCCGACATCCCCTTCCCTTTCAAATCCGTCCGGAGACGACGCCGATGAGCGCCACTGAGTCCGACAAGACCGCCAACAAGACCGCTACCGACAACGACAGCGGCCTGGCAGCGAAGAACCCGGCCAAGCGCCGCAAGACCCTGTTGATCATGCTGCTGGTGTTCGTGGTCATCGGCGTGATCTGGTTCCTGCTGTGGACGCTGGTATTTTCCAGGCGCGAAACCACCGACAACGCCTATGTGGGCGGCAATCAGGTGGCGATCTCCGCCCAGGTGTCCGGTACCGTGGTGGCGATCCTTGCCGACGATACGCAGCACGTCGACGCCGGCCAGATCCTGGTCAAGCTGGACAGCACTGATGCCAGCGTTCACCTGAGCCAGGCGCGCAGTGCGCTGGCACAGGCCGTACGACAGGTACGCCAGCAGACCGACTCTGCCAACGGCAGCGATGCCGCCGTCGCCGCACGTCAGATTGACCTGAAGAAAGCCGAAGCCGATCTCAAGCGGCGCCTGCCGTTGATCGCCGAACAGGCCGAGGCACCGGAAACCATTCAGCACCTGCGTGACGGTGTCGATCAGGCGCGTGCCGCCTTGACCTCTGCCCAGGCGCAGGCATCCGCTGAACATGCCTCGATCGAAGGCACGGACATCGCCAACAACCCGGCGGTGCTGCAGGCACGCGCGAATTTCCGCGCAGCATGGGTAGCGGCCCAGCGCAACGCAATCTTCGCGCCGGTTTCCGGCTATGTGGCGCAACGCAGCGTGCAGTTGGGCAACAGCGTGCAGGCAGGCCAGCAGTTGATGACCGTGCTGCCGCTCCACGACCTGTGGATCGATGCGAACTTCAAGGAAAGCCAGCTGCGCCATATCCGTATCGGCCAGCCGGCCAAGATCGAGACCGACATCTACGGCAGCAGCGTCGAATACCACGGCAAGGTGATCGGCCTGGGTGCCGGCACCGGCAGCGTGTTCTCGCTGCTGCCCGCGCAGAACGCCACCGGCAACTGGATCAAGGTAGTGCAGCGTGTGCCCGTGCGCATTGCGCTGGACAACCAGGAACTGGACAAGCATCCACTGCGTATCGGCCTTTCCAGCGACGTCACGATCGACATCACCGACGATCGGGGCGCCGTGCTGGCGCCGCAGACCGAGCATCCGGCTGTCGCCGAGACCACGGTCTACGACCAGATGGCCAGCAAGGCCGATGCCGAAGCCGATCAGGTGATCCGCGCCAACCTGAGCTCCTCCGGCAATACCGGCGGCAACCACTCGAACTGAGGCTGAGTCCGATCCCATGGCTGCCATTTCTTCCGACGCCGTACCCGCCGATGCCGCTCCCCTGAAGCCACTGCAGGGCGGCATGCTGGCCCTGATGACCGTCGCGATCGCATTCAGCACCTTCATGGAAGTGCTGGACATGACCATCGTCAACGTGGCCGTGCCGCATATCGCCGGCAGCCTGGCGGTGAGTCCGAGCGAGGGCACCTGGGCGATCAGTTCGTACTCGATGGCCAGCGCGATCATGCAGCCGCTCACCGGCTGGATTGCCAAGCGCTTCGGCGAAGTGCGCACCTTCGTCTTTTCGGTCTTCCTGTTCGTGGTGTTCTCGATGCTGTGCGGCCTGGCTACCAGCATGCCGATGCTGGTGATCGGCCGATTGATGCAGGGCGCCGGCTCCGGCCCGATGGTGGCGCTGTCGATGTCGCTGCTGCTGGGGAACTACCCGAAGAGCAAGCAGGGCATCGCCCTGGCAATCTGGGCGATGACGATCGTGATCGCTCCCGTGCTTGGGCCGATCCTTGGTGGCTGGATCACCGACAATTTCTCCTGGCCGTGGATTTTCTATATCAACCTGCCAGTCGGTATCGGTGCAGCCGTGACCACCTGGTTCCTGCTGCACAAGCGTGAATCAAAGACGGTGAAGGCACCGATCGATGTGATCGGCTTGGTGCTGCTGGTGGCAGGCATCGGCTGCATGCAGTTCATGCTGGACAACGGCAACGACAACGACTGGTTCGCCTCGCCGATGATCCTCACCCTGGGGCTGATCGCCGTGGTTTGCCTGAGCTTTCTGGTCGCCTGGGAGCTCAACGCGAAACATCCGGTGATCGACCTGACCCTGTTCAAGCGGCGCAATTTCACCATTGGCGTCAGTGCCATGTCATTCGGCATGCTGGCATTCTTCGCGATCAACGTGGTGTCGCCTCTGTGGCTGCAAACCACACTGGGCTTCACTGCCAGCTGGTCCGGCATGACCAGTGCCTGGGTCGGCGTGCTGGCATTCCTGTTGTCACCGGTGGTCGGCAGCATGCTGGGCAAGTTCGACCTGCGCGCGATGATCACGATGGCTTTCGTGATACTAGCGGGCACCTCGTTCTGGCTGTCGACCTACGACAGCAGCGCCTCCTACATCAGCATGGTCTGGCCGCGCCTGGTGATGGGTCTGGGTATTCCGCTCTTCTTCATTCCACTGAACCAGATCTACCTGTCCGGCCTGCCGGCGGACCAGATTGCCAGCGCTTCTGGCCTGGCCAACTTCTTTCGCACGCTCGGCTCCAGCGTCTCCACGGCCCTGACCGTGACGCTGTGGCAGCACCGCACCGAGTTCCATCACGCTTCGCTGACCGAAAACATAACCGCTGCCGCACCCGCGGCGACCGGATTCCTGCAGCAATTGAAAGCTGCCGGGATAGCTGGCCAGCGCGGCCTGACTGTGGTCGATCAGCTGATCAGCCGGGAAGCGGCCACGCTGGCGGTCAACGATGTGTTCTGGCTGTGCTCAGTCATCTTCATCCTGATGATCCCGCTGCTGTGGCTGGCCAAACCACCGTTCGGAAGTGCGGGCGGTCCCGGGGGCCATTGACCGAATGTTGCGTTTTGCTGCAGCCATCGGGCTGCAGCATGAATACCCGACCACGGCTGGTGCGGCGCAATATCTTCTGCTAGCGTTCGCCGCATGGCACAAACTAAACGCACCATCAAGAAGTACCCGAACCGGCGTCTCTACGACACGGAAATCTCCAGCTACATCACGCTGGAGGAAGTCCGCCAGCTGGTGCTGGACAACGAGAATTTCGAGGTCCGCGACGCCAAGAGCGGGGAGGATCTGACCCGCTCGGTCTTGCTGCAGATCATCTCCGAGCACGAGGACAAGGGGCAGCCGATGCTGTCGCCGCAGTTGCTCAGCCAGATCATCCGCTTCTATGGCGATTCGTTGCAGGGCTTCATGGGGCCCTACCTGGAGCGCAGCCTGCAGGTGTTCCTGGATCAGCAGACCCAGTTCCGCAGCCAGCTCAACAGCCTGATGGGGCAAACCCCATGGAACACGCTGAATGACCTGACCGAGCGCAACATGGCGGCATTCCAGGCGATGCAGCGGGGGCTGATCGACACTGCCGCCAAGGTCATCCCGACGCCGGCCGCAAGCAGCCGCGGCAGCAAGAAACCCGGCTGATACCAGCCCGTTGCAACGGCGCGTATTGACGCGCCGTTCGCCGACATCCCCTTCCGGTCGCTGCAGCACAGCATGTGCTGCCTTGCGACATGATCGAACCCAACGGACGAAAATCGCATGAGCCAGCCTGCACTTCAGCGTGTAGCCGTGGTCACCGGTGGCATCGGTGGACTCGGCACGGAAATCTGCCGCCAGCTGGCGCAGGCCGGCCGCAAGGTGGTTGCGGTAGACCTGGCCGCACGTGACGAGCGCATTGCAGCCTTCCGGCAAGAACTCGCCAGTTTCGATGGCGCCATCACGTTCGAGGCAGCCGATGTCAGCGACTTTGACAGCTGCCAGCAGCTGACCACGCGCATCGAGCAGCAGCACGGCAGCGTGGACATCCTGGTCAATGCCGCCGGCATCACGCGTGACGCCAGCCTGCGCAAGATGTCGCCGCAGCAATGGCATGAACTGATGCGGGTGAATCTCGACGGCGTGTTCAACATGTGCCGCAACGTCGTCGAAGGCATGACCGCACGCGGCTTCGGTCGCATCGTCAACATCAGTTCGGTGAACGGCCAGACCGGCCAGTTCGGCCAGACCAACTACTCCGCCGCCAAAGCTGGCGTGCACGGCTTCAGCATGGCGCTGGCCCGCGAGACCGCGCGCAAGGGCGTCACCGTCAATACCGTTTCGCCAGGTTATTGCGATACGCCAATGGTCGCTGCCGTATCCGCCGAGATCCGCCAGCAGATAATTGCCGACATCCCGGTCGGACGCCTCGGCACTCCGGCCGACATCGCCCGTGCGGTGAGCTTTCTCGGCGCCGACGATGCCGGCTACATCACGGGCGCCAACCTGCCGGTCAACGGCGGCTACTTCATGAGTTTCTGAGCGAGTCTCAGCACATCCTGGCACTGCCGGGATTGCAGTCACGCGCCGCTTGCGGAACAGTGGGCGGATTCCCTCCACGGATCGCAGCATGGCGCAGCAACCCATCACTCTTATCGGCGGCGGCCTGGTCGGCGCCCTGCTGGCGCAGCAGCTGGCCCAGCATGGTTTTGCCGTCGAGGTCTACGAGAAGCGCCCCGATCCCCGGCTGGCCGGTTTCCTGGGTGGCCGTTCGATCAACCTCGCGCTAGCCGAACGCGGCCTGCAGGCGTTGCGCACGGCCGGGCTTGCCGAAGACGTGTTGCAGCGTGCGGTGATGATGCGCGGTCGCATGGTGCACACCCGCGACGGTGACAGCGGCCTGCAACGCTACGGTGTCGACGACAGCGAGGTGATCTGGTCGGTCTCGCGCGGTGCGCTGAACATGCTGCTGCTGGATGCCGCCGAAGCAGCCGGCGTACGGTTTCATTTCGGCCAGTCGTTGATACATGCCGACTTCGACCAGCAACGCATCCGACTGGCCGATGCATCAGGTGTGGAACGTGACCTTTCGATCGGCATGCTGATCGGCGCCGATGGCGCCGGCTCAGCCGTACGCGCCACGATGAATGCACACAGTCCGCTGGGTGAGCGCATCGACTCGCTCGGCCACGGCTACAAGGAACTGGAGATTCCGCCAGCGGGCGAGCTACCGGCTGCCGTGCTGCAACTCAGTGGTGGTCATGACCAGTTCGCGCTGGAACCACATGCGCTGCATATCTGGCCGCGCGGCGGCTACATGTGCATCGCGCTGCCGAATACCGAAGGCAGCTTCACCGTCACCTTGTTCCTGCCTGCGCAAGGTGCGGCGCCGAGCTTTGCCACGCTGCCCGATGCAACCGCTGCCGCGGCCTTTTTCAACGAACAGTTTCCAGGCCTGCCGCCACTCATCCCGCGCTTCAGCGAGGACTACGCCAGCCACCCGGTCGGCACCCTCTCCACGCTCTATCTGGATCGCTGGCACATCGATGGCCGTGCGCTGCTGATCGGCGATGCCGCCCACGCGATCGTGCCTTTCCACGGCCAAGGCATGAACTGTGGCTTCGAGGACACCGTGGTACTGGCGAACCTGCTGGCTGCTGCGCCGAACGACAGCGCCGGAGTGTTCGCCGAATTCCAGCGCGTACGCCAGCCCAATGCCAACGCGATCGCCACGATGGCACTGGAGAACTACATCGAGATGCGCGACTCGGTCGCCGATCCGCACTATCTGGCCAAACGCGAACTGGGTGCGCTGCTGGCCACGCGTGCGCCTGAGCACTACATGGCGCGCTATCGCATGGTCACGTTCACCCATTTGCCTTATGCCTACGCACTCGAACGCGGTCAGGCGCAGGACGCGCTGCTGGAGCAATTGCTGCACGGCGCGACCCGCGTGGCAGACGTCGATCTCGACATAGCGGCAAATCTGATCAGAGCCAGCTTGCCGCCGTTGCCACCGCTACGGCATGGATAAGGCACTGCTCGACGCGTTTCGCGACACCGACTACCTCGTCTGCCTCGACGAAGTGGAGGTCGCTCCAGCGCATCCTGCGCCCGCTCTTTGGGTGTCCCCTCTTGGGGCGCCCGCGACACTGGCCCATCCATGGGCGGCGTGGGCCCGTATCCGCATCGACCAGCCGCTACCGGAGTCACTCCAGACCCTGGTCGGCACCCGCTCATGGGGTTTCATCACGGCATGGAATTCCCGCTCAGAAACGCGCCCGCCTGAGGACAACCTCGCCGCGCAACGCGAGCTGCTGACCGCGCTGCGCGCATGCCCGGAAGCGGCGATCTATCCGGCGATCGGGATCGGCCCCAGCGGCTGGAGCGAACCCAGCCTGTTCGTCGTCGGCCTGGAGACTGCCGCACTCGATGCGCTGTGCCATCGCCACGAACAGAACGCTTATGTGCACGGCCAAGGCGCGGCAGCTGCCAGCCTGCGTCTGCTGCGCTCCTGAACCAGCGGCAGCGCGCCGCATGGACAAGCCCCATCGGCATTGCGGACAATCGAGGTAATGACCGCCGCCCACACCCCCGTGCCCCTGCTCGAAGCGCGGGCCTTGAGCTTTCTTCGCCAGGACGAACCGGTGTTCGCGCCGCTGGATTTCCAGCTGCACGCGGGTGAACTGGCCCTGGTCGAGGGCGACAACGGCAGCGGCAAGACCACTTTGCTGCGCATCCTCGCCGGCCTGCTGCATGTTGGCGAAGGCGAACTGAACTGGCGCGGCCAACCCTTGCAGCGCGACACCTGCGCCGGCGAGATCCTGTTTCTCGGTCATCAGCTCGGTCTCAAGGCCGATCTCAGCCCACGCGAGAACCTGCAGATTGCCGCCGGCCTGTTCGGTTGCCGCGACGGCACCAGCGTGATTTCCGTGCTGGGGGAGATCGGCCTGAACGGCTACGAGGACGAACCGGTGCGCCGGCTATCCGCCGGCCAGAAGAAACGCGCAGCACTCGCGCGACTGCTGTTGTTGCCGGCCACGCTGTGGCTACTCGACGAACCCTACGCCAACCTCGACCGAACCGGCATCGCACTGGTCAATCAACTGCTGGAAACGCACACCACCACCGGTGGTGCGGCGCTGGTCACCAGTCACGGCGCAGTGAGTTTCCATGGCGGCGAACCCCGGCATATCCGGATGCACGCATGAGCCATCCGGGTCTACTCACCGCGTGTGCCGCGATGCTGCGGCGCGACCTCACCCTGGCCTGGCGCCGGCGCGGCGATATCGCGATGCCGGTACTGTACGCGCTGATCGTGACGATGCTGTTCCCGTTTGCGCTGGGGCCGGAGGACACCTTGCTGCAGCGGATCGCCGGCGGTGTGGTGCTGGTCACCGTGTTGCTGGCGATGCTGCTGGCGCTGGATGCGATGTTCTCCAGCGATATCGAGGATGGTTCGCTGGAACAGCTGGTGCTGGCGCCGCAGCCGCTGGCGCTGATGCTGGGCATGAAGATCCTCGCCCACTGGCTGACCACCGCACTGCCGCTGATCGTGATCGCGCCCTTGCTGGCCGCGATGCTGCACCTGCCCGGCGCGGTGATTCCGGTGCTGCTGCTGGCGCTGCTGCTGGCCACGCCCCTGCTCAGTCTGCTGGGCGCCGTGCTGGTGGCGCTGACGGCCGGCACCCGGCGCTCTGGTATGCTGCTCGCCTTGATGTTGCTGCCTTTGTGCGTGCCGGCCGTGATCTTCGCCGCGGGTGCCGTGGCGGCCGCTCAACAGGGACTGCCGTGGCTCGCGCCGATCGCCTGGCTCGGTGCCGCACTGGTGCTTGCCGTGGTGCTGGCGCCGTTGGCCTGCGCAGCTGCCCTTCGTATTGCTCTGGACGCTTGATTGGTCATGTCTAGCTGGATTCCCCTCTGGTTGCACAAACTTGGCTCGCCACCGACGTTCTACCGCTTTGCCGGCAGCTTGCGGCCGTGGGCGATGGCACTGGCCTTGCTGTTTGGCGCGATCGCGCTGTACGGCGGCCTGGTGCTGGCGCCGGCCGACTACCAGCAGGGTGATGCCTACCGGATCATCTTCATCCACGTGCCCAGCGCGTGGATGAGCATGTTCATCTATGCGGTGATGGGTGTGGCGGCGTTCATCGCGCTGGTATGGCGGCTCAAGCTGGCGGAAGTGGTGGCGATGGAATCGGCGCCGATCGGCGCGGCGTTCACCTTCATCACCCTGGTCACCGGCTCGCTGTGGGGCAAACCGATGTGGGGCACCTGGTGGACGTGGGATGCGCGGCTCACTTCCGAGCTGGT
Organism: Dyella sp. S184; assembly: GCF_009766065.1. Taxonomy (GTDB): domain Bacteria; phylum Pseudomonadota; class Gammaproteobacteria; order Xanthomonadales; family Rhodanobacteraceae; genus Rhodanobacter. Next base: position 398,376 of record NZ_LMUE01000009.1, read on the forward strand.
GCTGCTGTTCCTCTATCTCGGCGTGATCGGGCTGTACCACGCGTTCGAGGATCGCCGCCAGGGCGCGCGCGCCGCGGCGTTCCTGGCGATCATCGGCATCATCAACGTGCCGATCGTGCATTTCTCGGTGAACTGGTGGAACACCTTGCACCAGGGCAGCACCATCAACGTGTTCGGCCAGTCGAAGATTTCCTGGGACATGCTGTGGCCGCTGCTCAGCATGGTGCTGGCGACCAAGTTCTATTACATCGCCAGCCTGTTCCGCCGTGTGCGCACCGACCTGCTGGCGCTGGAAGGCGGCAAGGACTGGGTACGCAAGATCGCCGAAAGCGAGTCGCGCCAATGAGTGCCTTGCAGACGTTCCTGGCGATGGGCGGTTATGCCGTCTATGTGTGGCCGGCCTATGCGGTGTTCTTCATTGTGTTGATCGTCGACAGCATCGCTCCGCGACTGCGCCGTCGCCGCGTGCTGCGCGAACTTCGTGCACGCATTGCACGACAGAGTTCGCGACAGGATCGGGTGCGACAGGATCGCGCAGCCAGCAACCCCATTACCACTCCACCGTCTCTCTAAGAGACGACGGATCACGACATGCCCATGAATCCCACCCGCAAACGCCGGCTCACCATCGTCGTCCTGATTGTCGCCGCCGCCGCGCTGGCGGTCGGACTGGGCGTGTACGCGCTGCAGAACAACATGAATTACCTGCTCACGCCGAGCCAGGTGCAGTCGGGCCAGGCCGCCGATTACAAGACGTTCCGCCTTGGCGGCATGGTCAAGGCCGGCTCGATCCAGCGCAGCAAGGACACGCTCCAGGTCACTTTCACCGTGGTCGATGCCGGCGGCGCGATGCCGGTGGAGTACACCGGCATCCTGCCCGACCTGTTCCGCGACAACCAGTCGGTGATCGCCACCGGCCACATGGACGGTGCGCGCTTCGTCGCCACCGAAGTGCTGGCCAAGCATGACGAGACCTACATGCCGAAAGAGCTGAAGGACGCGATGGCGAAGGCGCACGCGAACAAGAAAGTCGAAGAGGCCGGGAATGGGGAATCGGGAATGGAGAATCGCTGACCCATGAACGCCACGCTTCACCGCTCGTCTGTGTTCCGGAGCAAATTGCCCATGCGCACCTCGATTCGCTTTGCGATTCCCGATTCCCGATTCCCGATTCCCGGCATACAGCCATGACGCCGGAACTCGGCCAGCTCGCGCTGATCCTTGCCCTGCTGCTGGCCCTGGCGCAGGGCATCCTGCCGCTGCTCGGCGCTTGGCGCGGCAACCGTGCGCTGATGGCCGTGGCGCGTCCTGCGGCAGCGGGCCAAGCGGTATTCGTGGCGCTGGCGTTCGGCATCCTGGTCTGGGCGTTCGTGCATTTCGATTTCTCGGTGCAGTACGTGGCCGACAATTCGAACCTGGCGCTGCCGTGGTACTACCGCATCGCTGCGGTATGGGGCGCGCATGAAGGTTCGCTGCTGCTGTGGATCTTCATCCTCAACGTATGGACGGTGGCGCTGGCCGCCTTCAGCCAGAAACTGCCCGAGGTGTTCGCCGCGCGCGTGCTGGCCGTGATGGGGCTGATCGCGGTGGGCTTCCTCGCCTTCATCATCTTCACCTCGGATCCGTTCGGACGGCTGTTGCCTATGCCCGGCGACGGCGCCGACCTGAACCCGGTGCTGCAGGATCCGGGCATGACGTTCCACCCACCGGTGCTGTACACCGGCTACGTCGGCTTCTCGGTAGCGTTCGCGTTCTCGATCGCTGCGCTGCTCGGTGGCGAACTGGAACAGGCGTGGGTGCGCTGGGCGCGGCCGTGGACGAACATCGCGTGGGCCTTCCTCACCTGCGGCATCGTCGCCGGCAGTTGGTGGGCCTACGCCGAACTGGGCTGGGGCGGCTGGTGGTTCTGGGATCCGGTGGAGAACGCCAGCTTCATGCCATGGCTGGTTGGCCTTGCGCTGATCCATGCGCAGGCCGTCACCGAGAAGCGTGGTTCGTTGCGTGCGTGGACCATCCTGCTGTCGATCTTCGCATTCTCGCTGAGCCTGCTCGGCACCTTCCTGGTGCGCTCGGGCGTGCTCACCTCCGTGCATGCATTCGCCTCCGATCCGCGCCGCGGCGTATTCATCCTGGCGTTCCTGACCATCGTGGTCGGCGGCTCGCTGCTGCTGTATGCGCTGCGCGCGCCGAAGGTCGCCGGCGGCAAGGCGTTCAACCTGCTGTCACGCGAGACCGTGCTGCTGATCGGTAACCTGATGTTCGCGGTGGCAGCGGCGATGGTGCTGCTCGGCACCTTGTTCCCGCTGATCGGCGATGCGCTGAACATGGGCCGCATTTCGGTCGGGCCGCCCTACTTCGGTTTCCTGTTTCCGCTGCTGATGCTGCCGGTCGTCCTGCTGCTGCCGTTCGGGCCGTTCCTGCGCTGGGGCAAGGGCGACACGCCGGCGCTGAAGCAGGTGTTGCTGCGCGCCGGCATCGCTGCCGCGGCCTGCGCGATCGTGGCGGCGTTTTTCGTCCACGGCCAGCTCAAGGCCATCGCTGGAGTGGCGTCGCTGGTATGGCTCACCGTCGGCGTGTTGCTGTACACGCTCAAGCGCTGGCGCGAAGTGCCGCGCGGCCGACGCTACCCAGCCGAGATGGCCGGCATGCTGCTGGCACATCTGGGCGTGGGCGTGTTCGTGGCTGGCGTGCTGCTGTCCGAATCGCTCAGCGTGACCAGCGATGTGCGGATGGCACCCGGGCAGACTCAGCACATTGGCGGCTATGACTTCCTGTTCGATGGCGTGCATCGCACCACTGGACCGAACTGGCGCGCCGACCAGGGCGTGGTCACGGTCACCCGCGACGGCAATCCGGTCGCGGTGATGCATCCGCAGAAGCGCACCTATCTGCGCGGCCAGGTGCAGACCGAGTCCGCGGTGGACGCAGGCATCACCCGTGACCTGTATGTGGCGCTGGGCGAACCGATGGACCCGAACCATATCGAAGGCGCCTGGGCGCTGCGGCTGTATTACAAGCCCTTCATCCGCTGGATCTGGGGTGGCGGCCTGCTGATGATGTTGGGTGGCTTCGTCTGTGCTGCCGACAAGCGTTTCAGGATCAAACGCATCGCCGAAAGCGAAACTGTCGAAATCTTGCTGGTGCAGGAAAACCGCGCATGAACCGGTTACTGCCGTTCTTCGGTTTCATGCTGCTGGTGGTGCTGTTCGGCTTCGGCATCTGGTGGAATACCCAGCACGACCAGAGCGCGATTCCGTCGCCGTTGCTCAACAAGCCGGCCCCTGCCTTCGTGCTGCCCAAGCTGTACGAACCCACGCAGACAGTCAGCAAATCGGACCTGCTGGGCAAGCCCTACCTGCTCAACGTGTTCGCCAGCTGGTGCGTGGAATGTGGTGTTGAACATCCCGTGTTGCAGGCCGAAGCCCCGAGCCTCGGCGTGCAACTGGTCGGCTACAACTACAAGGACGCACCGGCCGATGCGAAACGCTGGCTGGCCGAACATGGCAATCCGTACAACGTGCTGGTTGCCGATGAACCCGGCAACACCGCGATCGATTTCGGCGTGTACGGTGCCCCGGAAAGTTTCCTGATCGATGCGAAGGGCGTGATCCGCTACAAGCACATCGGTCCGCTGACGCCTGACGTGGTCGCCAGCGAACTGAAGCCGGCGATCGCGGCGCTGTCGCGTGAGGCGCAGCCATGATGCGTGCGTTTCTTCATGCGCTGCTGGTGGCCTTGCTGGTATTTGCCGGCGTGACCCACGCGCAAGCGATCGAGCCGATGCCGTTCGCCGACCACGCGCAGGAACTGCGCTTCCAGCACCTGACCCAGCAGTTGCGCTGCCCGATGTGCCAGAACGAGACGCTGGCCGATTCCAACGCGCCAATCGCGCGAGACCTGCGCAACCAGATCTTCCAGCTGATGCAGCAGGGCAAGAGCGACGATGAGATCAAGCAGTACCTGGTCGACCGCTATTCCGACTACGTGTTGTACGACCCACCGCTGAAACCCGGCACCTGGCTGCTGTGGTTTGGCCCGCTGCTGATCCTGTGTGGTGGTGCCGGCGTGGTGCTGGTCGCGATCCGCAAACGCAGCCGCGCTGAAAGCACCTCCAGCCTGTCCGCTGACAGCGTGTCGGCCGACAACACACCGACCGACAACGGGGACGACTGGTGAAGACCGCTTTTTTCATCGCCGCTGCAGTGATGATCGCTGTGGCGCTGGCTGCCTTGCTGCTGCCGTTGATACGGCAGGGCCGCAAGGCGGGGCGTTCACGTGGCGTGTTCGCACTGTCCCTCGTGATCGCCTTCGTGCTGCCGTTGACCGCTGCCGGCCTGTATTTGCTGATAGGCACACCAGCCGCGCTCAATGGCGTTACCGCCGAGGCCGAACAACCACTGACCCTGCCACAGGCGATCGACGAGCTGCGTGCCCACCTGGCCCAGCAGCCGAACGATCAGCAAGGCTGGATGCTGCTGGCGCAGACCAGCACCATGCAGCACGATCCGACTGCGGCACGCGATGCCTACGATCATGTACTGCAGCTCAACGCCAACAACGCCGAGGCGATGGTGGGCTGGGCCGAAACCGATTCGATGACGCGCAGCGACCACATGATCGAAGGCCGTGCGCTGGAGCTGCTCAAGCGCGCCGTGCAGTTGCAGCCGGACAGCCAGCGTGGCCTGTGGCTGCTCGGCATCAGCGATTTCCAGCATGGTCAGTACCAGGCAGCGGCCGCCACTTGGCGCGTGCTGCAGCCGCAACTGGAACCGGGCTCGAAGGTCGCCCAGGCTGTCTCCGAACAGATTGCGGTTGCCGATACCCGCGCCGGTGGCGCGCCGGCTGGCGCATCGAGCAGCGCACCTGCTGCCGCACCACAGGGCTCAGCTCTGCAGGTTCAGGTCTCGCTGGCAGCGGCGCTCAAGGACAAGATCGCTGCGGGCGATACGCTGTTCGTCTACGCTCGTGCCGAGAATGGACCGCCGATGCCCTTGGCTGTTGCCAAACTCGACGCCAGCCAGTTGCCGACCAGCGTCACCCTCACCGATGCCATGGCGATGACACCGGCGATGAAACTGTCGTCAGTAGCGCGCGTGTTCGTCGGCGCGCGGATCAGCCACAGCGGCCAGCCAATCGCTCAGCCCGGCGACCTCGAAGGCGATGCCGGTGTCGTCGCGGTGGACAGCAAGACGCCGATCACGATCAGTATCGACAAGGTGCATTGATGAGCCACGACGCGCGCCGCTATTTCACCCTGCCCTCGCCGTTTGCGATGAAGCGCGGCGGCAAACTGCACGGCGCGCACGTCGCCTACGAAACCTGGGGCAGATTGAACGCCGCGCGCGACAACGCCGTGCTGGTGCTGACCGGCCTGTCACCCAGTGCGCACATGACCTCCTGCGAAACCGATCCCACGCCCGGCTGGTGGGAAGAGATGGCGGGCTCCGGCAAGGCGATCGACACCTCGCGCTGGTTCGTGATCTGTGTGAACTCGCTGGGCAGCGACAAGGGCTCGACCTGCCCCGCCTCGATCGACCCTGCTACCGGCGAAGCCTACCGGCTGACGTTTCCCGAGCTGGCGCTGGAAGATGTCGCCAACGCCGCACATGCCGCCGTCAGCAGCCTCGGCATCACGCAGTTGGCTTGCCTGATCGGCTGCTCGATGGGCGGCATGAGCGCGCTGGCCTACATGCTGCTGCATCCCGGCAGCGTCCGCGCGCATATCAGCGTGGACACCGCGCCGCAGGCGCAACCGTTCGCGATCGCGATCCGCTCGCTGCAACGCGAGGCGATCCGGCTCGATCCGAACTGGAAAGACGGTCAATACGACATCCATCAAGCCCATGGCGGCAATTACCCTGACATGGGCATGAGCATCGCGCGCAAGCTCGGCGTGATCACTTATCGATCGGCGATGGAATGGAATGGCCGCTTCGCGCGCATCCGGCTCGACCCGGAACAGCGCGAGGACGAGCCGTTTGGACGCGAGTTCCAGGTCGAGTCCTATCTCGAAGGCCACGCGCAACGCTTCGTGCGCAACTTCGACCCCAACAGTTATCTGTACCTGTCGCGTGCCAGCGACTGGTTCGACATGGCCGAATACGGTCACGGCAATGTGCACGAGGGCCTGCAGCGCATCCACATCGAACAGGCAATGGTGATCGGCGTCAGCACCGACATCCTGTTTCCGTTGCAGCAACAGGAGCAGATCGCCGAAGGCCTGCAGGCAGCTGGCGCCAAGGTGGAATTCGTGGCGCTGGACTCGCCGCAGGGGCACGATGCCTTCCTGGTCGATATCGAGAACTACAGCCGCGCGATTGGCGGCTTCCTGAACCGTTTGTCGGCCCCGTAACCATCGCACTGGTAAGATAAGCCGCATCACGCACCACCCGAGAACATCATGCTCACCCTGGATTTCCCCGGCAGCCGCACCCTGATCGACGCGATCGACGCCGCCGTGGTCAAACCGACCACCTACGAACTCACCGACAGCCTGCGCAACAGCCTGTGCAAGCTGATCCGCGACAATGCCGTGAAGCTGCCCGACTGCGTGTTCGAGGCCTGCGCCGAGCACTACGCCCGCCGCGAGCTGTACCGCAGCGAGGAGCACGGCTACTGCGTGGTGGCGATGACCTGGGGTCCCGGCCAGGGCACGCCGATCCACGATCACGACGGCATGTGGTGCGTCGAGGGCGTGTGGAACGGCGCGCTGGAGATCGTGCAGTACGAGCTGCTGGAACACGACGCGCAACATTACCGTTTCCAGCCGGTGGGCTCGATCCAGGCCGGTGCCGGCTCGGCCGGCAGCCTGATCCCGCCACACGAGTACCACAGCATCCGCAACCCAAGCGACAACGCGGTCACGGTCAGCCTGCACATCTACTCCGGCCCGATGACCCAGTGCGCCGTATTCCAGCCACTGCCGGAGGATCGCTGGTACGAGCGCGATGTCCGCGTACTGGGACTCGACCGCGTGCACTGAAACCGGCATAATCAGCAGCTTCTGTGCCGGTGTGGCGGAATGGTAGACGCGGCGGACTCAAAATCCGCTGGCAGCGATGTCGTGTAGGTTCGAGTCCTATCACCGGTACCACGGAATCGAAAAGCCCCGCCTAGTGCGGGGTTTTTCTTGTCCGCTTACAGCTCGCGCACCACGCGGAAGCCAACCCGGCCACTACGCACATCGGCGTTGTTGCCTTGTCGATAGGCCGAGTTCACCTGCTCCGGTGAGCTGCCCCAGGAACCACCGCGCACGACGTGGGCGGTGCAGCCGGGGTTGAGCCACGCCGTGCCATCGGCTGGCGCGCGGATGTAGTTGTCATGCCAGCAGTCGCCACCCCACTCCGAAACATTGCCGTTGATGTCATACAGGCCGAACGGATTCGGGGCGAAACTCATCACTGGTGCCGGGCCCCAGTAACCATCGCGATAGCCGCGGAAGGAGTGGCTCCAGCGGCGACCGCTGTGCGAACGGTCGCCGGAGCCGGTGAGGTTTTCCACCAGATGCGTCGGTACGCCGTCGCCCCACCAATAGCGGGTGATGGTGCCGCCACGCAGGGCGTATTCGAACTCGGCCTCGCTGGGCAGGCGATAGACCTTGCCGGTACGCTGGCTCAGCCAGTCGGCGTAAGCCTTGGCATCATTCCACGAGACATTCACCACCGGCAGGTTGTCGGCGGCCTTGTGGCCGGCGTAATCGTCCTGCCAGGTTGCACTCGAATCGTCGCGCATCGCGCCGCTGCGCTCGTCGTAGACGCTGGCACCGCCCAGCTTCACCGAGTCGGGTACGTAGCCGCTGGCGCGCACGAATTCGCGGAACTGGCCCACGGTGATCGCGCTGCGCGCCATCGCAAAGCCCTTGTCGATGGTGACTGCATGCTGTGGCAGCTCGGCATCGGTGCGGTCATTGTCGCTGTCGGACGCGCCCATCTGGAAACTGCCGGTGGGGATCACCACCATCGCCGGCGTCTTGCCCGGCAGGTCGACGTAGCGATCGGTGAACACCTGGCCAGGCTTGTAGCTGGCGTACAGGCGCGCATTGGTCAGCTGCTCGTCGAAAGCCGTCAGCGCTGCCAGATCGGGATCGATCGCCCGCGCCTGCGCCGCCAGCTTGTTGGCCAGCGCGAGGTTGCCGGCATCCAGCGCCGAATGCGCCTGCGCCAGCACGCCGCTCGCGCGCTGTTCGCGCATGTCATCGACGCGCTTGCGCACGTCCTGCATCTGCTGCGAGCCAGGACGGATGGTCTGCGCATGCGCCAGTTCCATATCCGCGCCGGCGAAATCGTTCTGCGCCACTGCAGCCAGCGCGCGATCAAGTACTGCACGCTGCACCTGAAAGATGCCCTGCTCGGCTACTGCGTTCTGCGGATCGAGCTTCTGCACCTCGTGATACATGTCCAGCGCACTGCCGCCAACGGGCTGATCCACCTTGCCCTGCGCCAGCAAAGCGGCCGCCTTGGCCAGCATCGGTCGCACCTGGGCCAGGGTTTTCAGGCTCGCTTCCAGTTGTGTCACATCGTCCGCTGCATTCGGCAGGGTGCGTAGCGCATCAAGCATATCCCGCGCTGAATCGGCATCACCCACGACGATATCCTGATCGATCTCCGCCACCAGCCGAGCACGCACATCGAACAGGCCTTGCGCGGCGCGACGACTGTCGGGCTTTTCTTTCAGCGCCTGCGCAAACAACGCGGCGGCACTGTCCTTGTCACCTGCCAGTTGGCCTGCGTGCAGCGCCTTGGCTGCGCGCACCAGCAAGGCCTGCACCGCCGGAGTATCCGCGCTCAGCTGCTCGGGCAGGTTCGCGTTCTTGTGGCTGAGTGCAACGATCACCGCCGTCGGTGCCAGCGTCAACGGGGGCCCCGCATTGAGTTCGGCGATCGCCGGCACCTGCTCCGACTGCTCCTCACTGCCCGGCACCGAGGTTCCCATCGACATCGATCGACGCGGTGTCTCGGCCGGGTTGACGTGGAATACCCGTGGAAAGAAATGATAGGTCAGCGCACACCCCAGCACGATCACACCCAACGCGCCACCAAGGGTGCGCTGACGGTGAAGGGTTGCATTGCTCGGCATGGATGGGCGTCCTTGATGTGGCCTGTTATCGTGCGTTGCTCACCATAGGCACAAACTGCCGACAGGGCAAATGCACGCCCTGCGTCTTCAAAGGAATACCTAATGTCATTGCCCGAGACGGCCCCCGCCGACTGGATCGACAACCGCGACACGCTGCAGGCGTGGCTTGCCGCCGTGCCCGCGGACGCGGCGGTCGGCCTCGACACCGAGTTCATGCGCCGTAACACGTTCTACCCCCAACTGGCGCTGCTGCAGCTGGGCTGGAACGGCCGGCATGCGCTGATCGATCCGCTCGCGTTCGACATCGGCGATGCGCTGCAGCCGCTGCTCGGCACCGGCCCGGCCGTCACCGTGATGCACAGCGCCAGTGAAGATCTGGAAACCCTGGCACCACTGCTGCCCGACGGCCCGCACATCCTGTTCGATACCCAGATCGCCGCCGCCTTCGTCGGCATGGGCCTGGGCATCAGCTACCGCGCGCTGGTGGCCGAACTCTCCCGGGTGGAACTGGACAAGGGCGAGACCCGTTCCGATTGGCTGCAGCGTCCGCTTACAGCCTCGCAGTGCAGCTACGCCGCACTGGACGTGGTGTACCTGAAAACCATCCACGAACAACTGGTCGAACGCCTGCACCAGCGCGAACGCAGCGCCTGGCACGCGGAGGATTGCGAGCGCCTGAAACGCCGCGCCAGCCATCGCGACGGTGACCCGCAGCCGCAGCGCGCGATGCGCGGTGCCGCCGAATGGCCGGCCGCACGACAAGCCCTTCTGCGGCGCCTGCTGCTCTGGCGTGACCGCAGCGCACGCAGGCTCGATGTGCCGCGTCCCTGGCTGATCGACGACACCCTGGCACTGAACCTGGCGCAGCAACCACCTGCGACCCTCAGCGAGCTCGACCAGCGCAGCCGCGGCCAGCGTGCCCTGCGCTCGGCCCAGCGCAGCGAACTGTTCGCGCTGGTCACCGAAGCGGTCAGCGCCGACGAGGTCGCCGCGACCGCACGCATCCCTGCCCATCCACAGGGCGAGGCGAAAAAGGCGCTCGCTGAAATGAAGCAGGTGGTCGACAACCTCGCTGGCGAACTGGATTTGCCACCCGGCCTGCTATGCCCACGCAAGGCCTTAGAGGAATACGTGGTTACCGCCGAATGGCCCGATCTGCTCGATGGCTGGCGCCATGACGTACTGCACGACCACCTCGCCAGCCTGCTACCTGGCTGAACATGCCTCGGATCACGCCTACGGCATCAGGGACTCTTGGCGAAAACCGATATGCGCTGCTAATATCACCCGCTTCTGTGGGGCGGTAGCTCAGCTGGGAGAGCGCCACGTTCGCATCGTGGAGGTCGTGGGTTCGATCCCCATCCGCTCCACCACGGAATGCTTCGCCAGTGTCACGCAAGACCCCGGAAACCGCGCTACGGCGCGGTTTTTCTTTGGGTGACGTCCCGGCAGGCACCCCGGATTTCCCTTTTGATCCCCCCATTTTGGGAATAACGTTGGGAAGAACCGCCCTAGCCCGTGGAGTGTTCTTCCCATGCCGAAGCGTGCCGACCCGCTTACGCCGTCCGCCGTGACCAATGCCAAGCCGGCGGCGAAGCCGTACCGCATGCCCGACAGACAATACATGGCCGTGAACAGCACGATGTCAGCGGCTAGTGCAATCCAACTGTAGATGAGCAGTGTCTACATGAGCGCTAACGTTGGAATTAAGCGGCGGCGTAGCCGTCCGCCTTGAACGAGTAGTTAGGCACTTACTCGACGTTTAGTTGCTATTTTGGCTCGCCGATCTCGTAACCAACGCTTGCAATGGGAGTGCCATATCGAGCTGAGCACATGACATCGTAGTGTTTCGTGCCTACACGCCAACTACCGTAGAAACTCATCACACCCTCACCGAGCTTGCTTAGCATAGACGGCGTCCAGTCTGTGGGGATACCTCTCTTTGCTACAAAATAAGCCTGCGTCTTCTCTTTACACGCGCCTTCCAGGCCTGACTCTGTCCAGATGCGCTGCCTCGCCAGAAATATGAGCACAGCCGCAATTGATAACACGACAAGGATAGGAAAAATTGAACGCCTCATGGCGTAGTCCCCCGTGGTGCCTAACGCTTGAGTTAAGCGGCGGCGAAGCCGGAGAGTTCCTACGCAAAAGTGGACACCGGATGGTTAGCCGCATTGTGCCTCGAACTCGATGGGAGAACGATAGCCCAAAGCGGAGTGTAAGCGCGTGTTGTTGTAGAAATCGATGTAGCTGCGCACGGCGTTTCGTAATGAGCTTTCGGTGTCGAAACACTGGCGGTGATACATGTCCGATTTCATCGACTTGTTCCACGATTCCATGTGCGCGTTGTCGGTCATGCGATGCGGGCGGTTTACGCTCTGCACCAGTCCTGCGTTGGCCAACACACGTTTGAAGTCGCCAGCCAGAAATTCAATGCCGCGATCACTATGCAGCAGCGTGCCCGCTTGAGGTTTTCGCTGGCGCAACGCTGCTGCCAATGCGCGGCATGTCAGCTGGCTGTCCGGTCTGTGCCCAGCGACCATCCCAGCAACCGTCGTGAGTAGCGGTCCATGATCGTGGCGAGGTAGCGCCACGTCCCCGACACTTTCAGATAGGTCACATCGGTCACCCAGACCTGATCGGGCCGATCCACAGTCATCTCGTGAACCTGATTGTCGACGCTAGCGAAGAAGCGATCCACGCCCGGGCAACGTCGATACAGATCGGCAGAGCAGCCGCGGATACCGTGATTTCGCATCAAACGCTCCACCCGACGTCGCCCAACGGATTCGCCGTCGCGCTGAAGCCCGGCGTGGACACGTGGGCTGCCGTAAGTCTGTCGACCTTCGTCATGCACCTGGCGAATGCGCTCAAGTAAGCGCGCGTCTTCCTGTGAGCGCTCGCTCGCTGGTCGATCGCGCCACGCGTAGTACCCGCTTGCACTGACGCCGTAGAGCCAGCACAACCGGCTCACCGGGTGCTGCATTTGCTGACGGATGAAGGCGAAGATGTCGGCCTTGGACTGGAAGTGAACGCGATCGCTTTTTTTAAAAGGTCATGCTCGATCTTCAACTGCTCGTAGGCCTTCTTCACCCGGCGCAGCTCCTTGAGCTCCGCGGCCACTTCTTTATCGACGGCTACACTTTTTGTCACGATCAAACCCTCACGCGCCTGTTTGCGCCAACGAGACAGCATGAACGGATGGATGTAAAGCGACTCGGCGACGTCACCCACCGCCACGCCAGGTAGCTGGCTCAAACGGACAGCGGTTGCCTTGAAATTCTCGGTATAGCGGTAGGTGGTTCGGGGGCCTGGTTTTGGCATGGTGTGGACTCCTGAAGTGATAGTTCAGGGTGTCCACTAAAGCGTAGGAACTGTCCCGTCCGCTTGGACGAATTGTTAGGCATTGCCGCCAACATTATTGGAAGGCTTTGCCGGCGGATAGGATCTTCAACCTCCGAGTTCAAACGCAGTTCAAGGGGCTGTCGTGGGAGTTCGGACCGAAACAGGCCCAGCCATGGTCGATTGCATTCGGCGTTGGCATACCTTGACGTTGTCGCAAATCGCCGCAACGTTCGTTACTGGATGCTTCGCAGTGCCGGAAAATCTATAGCGGACCGCCATCGCTCGATCTGTGGAAATATCAGTGAAATACCAACGCTCGCGCATGACTCGCTTATCGTCATAGATCACATAGGTATGATGTTGTGGGCCAATACCCGTATATACAGGCTCATGTGCCATCGCGGCGACGCCAGCAACTGCCTCTCCGACCGTTTGATAGGGGATGGAGGTTTTGTCGACATGGAAGGTTGCCACTCTGTACTCCAATGGCCAGGGGTCAACTTCCTTGAAGCTATCGGTGTAATTAACCGGCACCCGCACATAGGCATCCACTGCGACCCCGTTTTTTATTTTCGGCCAAAAACGCCATTGCTTAGCCGCGTTAATGGAGGCCCAGTCCAGGTTTCGCCATCCGGAGCTGCTAACAACTTTAATATCGAGCGGTCTACCATCCTTGCCAACAAGTATTAGCAACAGCGTCGTACCTTCTGCGCCGTATACCGCCTCGAAACCTGGATAGACCGGTTGAGTCCGAATTTGGTAGGTGGGATCCCGATCGTGGGAGGACTGCGTTTGAATAATTGAAGGAGGCAGTACTGCGTTATGAGGAGGCACCTTTTCTGGTTCTACAGCACAACCAGCAAGAAGCACAACGCAAGCTATGGACGCGGATAGTCGATGCATACATCCCCTGTTCGTAAAGTGACACCACAGTTGCTACTCGACGAGTAAAGTGAAGTGCTCGTCGATGTCGATTGGATGGAACCAGGCTTTTACGAGGCCATCAATTTCCTTTTGTATCGTTGTTAGGGCCTTCGCAAACAGCGTGGATCTTACAATTTTGGAGTCGCCAAGGGTTGGTTGGGCCTAACGCTCAAGTTAACCGGCTGCGGATAGCGGCAATCGGTTGTCGCGAAATTCTATACCCGCAGTCCGGTTCAACGCGTAGTTCGGGAGCGAGAGTGGCGGGTAGCGATTCCTTTGTTTCAGGCACTCGGCTTCTGATAGCGGACCGCAGCGATGAGGTGGTGCGACTGAAAACAGCAAAGCGCCTGCGGCGCACGGATCAACACAGTTATCCGTGCGCCGCAGGCGCTTTGCTGAGTATTGCTGATCGCGATGCCTCGTCAATCCGGATGCTCCGCTTTCTTACGCAGGGGTCTTCCAATGAAACGAGTCCGCCGCTCTCGATGCCGAACGCTTCAGTAGTGCCTTGATTCCGCAATATGCACGGGATGTTCAGCTTCCCTCTGCACCCCTTTTCCGCCTTAATCTTACACGAGATCAAGACCTTATCTGATGTTCCCGGAGTCGGCATCGTCGATACGCTGCCACACAAACCTTTTTATCCGGGGCGCTATGTCTTATCCACCACAATCCGCGGGGATATCCGGACCCCTTCCGACTCCACCTGCTCCCCGCTTGTTCGACGAAGTTCGTCGACACATGCGGGTTAAACACTACAGCTTACGCACCGAGAAGATCTACATCGGCTGGATAAGGCGGTTCATCTTGGCCAACGCCAAGCGTCACCCGCGCGAGATGGGCGCGGCGGAGGTTGAGGCGTTCCCGTCACTCCTTGCCGTCCAGGAAAAAGTCGCGGCCAGCACCCAGAACCAGGCGCTGTCGGCCCTGCTGTTTCTGTATCGGGTGGTCCTTGGGATCCAGTTGCCATGGATGGAAGGTGTCGTGCGCGCCAAGCGGTCAAAGCACGTGCCGACCGTGCTATCGCAAGACGAGGCGCGATCTCTTCTGGCACACATGGAAGGCCGGCCACAGCTCTTGGCAAGCCTTCTCTATGGCACCGGCATGCGCCTGATGGAATGTCTGCGCCTGCGCGTCAAGGATGTGGATTTCGCGCGCAACGAGATCACGATCCGTGGTGGCAAAGGAGCCAAGGATCGCCACACCGTATTGCCCAAATCGTTGGTCGAGCCGTTGCAGCGTGAAGTCGAACGTGCGCGGATGTTGCATGCTGCTGATCTGGCTGCAGGGTTTGGCGCAGCGTCCCTGCCGTACGCACTGGCACGCAAGTATCCATCGGCAACGCGTGACTTCGGCTGGCAGTATGTTTTTCCGTCAGTTCAGCGCTCAATCGATCCCGACGATGGCATCGAGCGCCGCCATCACTTCAACGATGCCATCCTGGCGCGTGGACTAAAGGCTGCGCGTCTTCGTGCGGGCATCCTCAAGCCACTGAGCGCGCACACGTTGCGGCATTCGTTCGCAACCCACCTGCTCGAAATGGGCTATGACATCCGGACCGTCCAAGAGCTGCTCGGGCACAGGGATGTCGCCACGACCCAAATCTATACCCACGTCCTCAATCGCAGTGCCAGTGGGGTCCTGAGTCCATTGGATCGATGAATGGCTGGCGATGCCGCCCCCTCGGGCAGCGAACGCTACGCCCATGGCTCGCGTCGGCAGGTCCCGATAATTACCCGATAATTAGACGCCCCAAAGCAGACGTTTGCGACCGGCTCAAATGGGTCGTAAGCGGCCGGCGCAAGGCTACACCTCCCTGAGGTAAGACGAGCCCGGTGCAGTCCAATAGATGCCGGTAATCGGACCTGCCACCAAGGCGTCACTCCGCATCAATTTAAAGACGTCAGCCGGCGTGCACCCAGGGCCAGCGTCCAGGAACGGAACTCCTAAGCTTTGGAGCCATGTAAGCACTCTAGCGAGATCTGATCGATCGGCAACGGGCACCAACGCAACGTCCCCTACGAGCACTCCGGCTAGCGCCAATTCCTTGCGAAGCAAGGTGGATTCGCACTGAACCTGTACTTCATCGGATCGAATATCCATCACGTAGTCCATCGACTGATCCTAGATCACTAACGTCTGGTACGGGTCGATTCTGTTGAAAAACTCGCTTCGAAAATTTGAGCTCGTCTGCTGCGTGAAAAGTCGGCCGCGGCAATCTCTTTCTATTGGCCTGCGCGTGCAAATTTGTACAGAATCGAATTGTCACGGCCGTCGTGATCGAAAATTTGGACGTCCATTCGTTAAAACGGAGTTTTTCAACAGAATCGGTCGAAAGCTGACCTTAGCAGCCTGCCACAAGGTCGCTATGAACGAAATAACTCCCAAAGTCCCCAGCTGACCAGCAAGGCGAAGTACCCAAGGAGTTGCAAAATGCCGGCCCCAAATAGCTGCTCGCCAGTCATGCTGGAGACAGGGCTGAAGCGATCCGCAAAGAAGTTAGGAAAGATGAGTACGGCAGCTGCGAGGAGTGGCATGAGCAAAACGTACATGGCCCCGCGTCCCGATCGAGAGATTCTGGAAGCCTCCGCGACCGCAAGATTTGGTACCACCTGAGACAAGTGGCAAACCATCCATAGCCACGCCAGCACTACGGCACAACCGATTAGGCGATGAATCATAGGACCCCCTTCCGATAGCTACCAATGCAGTCTCTCAAAAAAATGTCTGCTACGGGTCGACCTCATCCGTTAGTTCTCAAAAAACGCCGTACATACTCCGCCAGTCGCTTATACGCTTTGTCGTCCGATAGGACGGCATCAGCATGCCGCACTGATTCCAAGCATTCCTCTAACTCGGTAGGAAGCCATTGATTGGTGCCGCTTATAAGTTTGTCCATAAACGTCAATGCCGCCTTTGGAAATTTCCCACACAGTCCCTGTTGCGACAGCCGAGTGACGACGTAATCCGGATGATCTAGCGCTATCAACCATACTCGTAGCATCTCCAACGCGCCCGGAAATTCGTCCCCGGCCTCGATGCAGAGAAGTGCGAGGCCTTGTGCAATCGATTGAGAGACGAGACTGAGCGACTTCGGCCAGATGCCATGCAGAAACGGCTGCACACGATTTTCCCAATACTCCTTACGTCGTTCGCCTCCACTACCAAGCACTCGAGCCAACGCGTCAGAGACATGACGCAGGCCACTCTCCGGTAAGGCGCGCACCGCTTGCTGAAGTTCACCGTTTGAAAAGACATCGGGTGACTCGATGGCGGCGAACGTCAGGAAATCCGCGTACTGACGACCGAAGCTATCGAGCTTTGCGTAGTGCTCCGCTGTCGCCAGTAACATATCCTTCATCGCAATCAGTAAAGGCGGGTACAAGCGCGGCGACATCAGGAAACCCTGCCATGCGAGACGCGCCTCCAACTCCGATACACGCCAATCGAACAAGGGAAGCACATGCGTGAAGGTCCACTGGCTGTCGACGCGATACAGTGAAATAGCGTGAGCCGCCAAGAGCACACGTGCGCTGCAATATTTGGGAACCGTTCGGTCGCAAAGCTCGGTAAAGATAGGCTCAAGGTCGCTGTGGAGGCCTTGGCCATCTTGCAATCCTTGTCTGTACCACCAACGCAAGAGCGCCTCCACCGCATTACCGATCGGATGGCTAATCGCACGCTCGACGGAATCTGGCGGCGGTTGTTCCTCCACGTCGTCAAGAGCAAAAATGCGCCGCGCAAGACGGAAAAGTTGAGCACGTTGATCCGTCACGATGTTCGCCGCCGCGCGCATCCACCAGCCGATCTCATTGGCTCTCGACGCGATAAGCTCATCAGGTGCAATGACGACTGCCTTCACCATATGACGCCACGACGGCTTTAGCAGCCTGTCTTCTGACCACGCTTGGAGCGCATCCCGCCACCGAACAGAGGGCCATTCATTTTCACCCGCTAGTGCAAGGAGCGCCGTTGCCGTCGCGGGGAAGTCGTCGCCGCACCGCTCGCGCCAATCGTCCGGCTCCCAAAAGTCCGTAGCGGGATGCTGCTTTAGCCATACAACAAGATTCCGCCGTTTTCGCGGCAATGTCGCCTGATTCCGCTGTAGTGGCGTGGCCCTCCAGGGCGAGGCATCGCCCTGCTCCTCCACAGCGAGCTGCCAATCGGGATTGTGTTCCGATAGCGTGGCAAGTGCTGCTGCGGCCGCGCCGCCGAGGACTGTCCCGGACTGCTGCACTTTGGCAAGCCGCAACCAGATGTTGGCATTGAAGGCAGCGTTCCGTGGCGCCGGGTCTGCATCCGTAGGGAGCGGCGGCATGGGTGGACCATGAACAATGGCCTCCTCCAATCTTTCCAACTGTGCTGCGTTCAGACGTGGCGCGATAGCTACGAGTAATAGCAACATCTCCGGGCGCCCTTCTCTTGCCCACAGCCAATGCGCATCTTCGGCTAACAACCAGGACAGGCTCACCTCCGGTTCGATGGCACTGCCGTTTGCCGCGGCATAGAAAGCCATTCGCTTCAACAACGGGTACGGTGCCTGCCACCACATGTTCACCAGCGCGCCGGCCTGAGGCGGCGATTTTTCGGCCGATAAGAGCCACGCGTCGCGAACAAGCGCGACCAGCACCATCCAATCGTGGAGCTCACTTGCCTGATCCAACTCGGCAATCGATGGCAGATAAACGGCGGTTAGATCGACTAACTCATCCCGGCCATCCAACGTGTACATCAGGTCAAGCGCTTCACGCAGAAGTGCATTGAAATCGAAGAGCATCGCTTCCAACACCACCTGCCAGGCGGCGTCACCCTCAGCACTTTTGCGAAAGTCTCGTAGCGCAAAATGCACGTGATCGGCCGACAACGCCACTTCCCAGTCCACCAGGTCCCTGATGCGTGTCGGGTCATCGACACGCTCAGCCAACCCTTCCAATCGAAAGCGCTCACGAAGAACAATGCGGGGAGTAAGAATGTCGCGCAGCTCCAACCGCAATGCCAGCGTTAGGCCATCGTCGCGAAGTCGGCGTAGCCAGCCGTACAAACTGCCTCTCGCGCTTAGTGCGTTCGACTTGAGCCTTCCGCAACGCACCAGATCCCATAACGTGCGCATCAACGGTCCCGGCACCGCATCGGGGGCGGCGGTACGTATACGGGCAAGCTCTTCGACCCGTCCACCTCGCTGCAGCTTGTCGAGCGTTTCAATACGATACCAAATGATCAACGCGAATCGCTCATTGAGCTGTCCGCCGCGCTTGGCGATCCATAAGAGCAAATCCGGATTATTCAAGTGCCGCGTGAGCCACACTGCCAAATAAGGCATGACATCGTCCCACTCCTGACCCGCTTGGTCGGCTTCGACGAGCCCCATTTTGCGGGCACGTTGATAAGGCGCGGGCCGCAGCAATAAGCTAAACGCCAGTTTGTCATCGCGTCGCGCTTTGGCAGGAACGCCGAAGCGCGCAAGGTCATCATGATTGAACCGATCTTGGGACAGCGGTTCAAGCCAGCTGAGTGGTGGCACCGGATCCAATTCCGCGAACCGTTTGGCCGGTAGTCCCGTTTCGTGACTAATTGCCCAGAGCACACGACCGACGTAATCGTCATCCACCGTGCTTGAAATGGGCGGGTTAACCGCATATTGCGCAACGATTCGCTCTTTACCAAGCACACCGTCACGGTAGATATCCGCCCAGACATCGATGGTTTGATGAAGCGCGACGTGGTCGCGTTCATTCGTAGGCATCCCATACAGCATGGGCGTCACCCCCTTTGCCTCCCAAGCGATACGCGATTGCTCCATGCCCACGTTGCCGCAATGGGCAAATGCATAGGCCTCAGGTGAAGCTTCGCCGAGCGTTCGATCTGCCGCAAACGCATCCATCATGTACCGCAATACAGGATCGTTGATCGTGTACCCCACAAAGCAGACGGTGAAGTTACGAAACAGCTCACTGACAAAACGGGCTGCCCAGCGCTCCGTCAGATAAGCAAGGCCGAAGTCACCGCTTGAGAGAATGAGTCGGTTGAGCGCAACCTCGTCTTGACCTTTAGGCAGAACGCCATGCAGGTAAACCAATCCATTCCATCGGCTGATCTTCGGGATGGGTAATGAGGGAGCGGCATATGTCGGTATCGATAGGCGATCACAACGTATCACGTACTCGAAGATACGATCAAAGTTTGTCGTGATAAGCCGCACGTTGCTATCGCGATCAGTGGCCAGTTGCAGCAGGGCGCGGTGCGTCGCCGTGGCCCCTTTACGGCGCAGCTTCGGTCTCCCCAATATCTTCGCAAGTGCTGCCCTCACCACGGCGCGTCGACCGGTGATATATCGTTCCAGGTGATCGATGGTCGCGTCGTATTGGCCCCTATCGAACGCCTCCTTTTCGATCGGATCGCGGGTGGCGCCAAGATGCGTGTAGATGTCATCAACCAGCTCTTTGAAACCAGGCAGTCCCGCGGGGTAGGAGATACCCGCGCCACAAAAGAAAACAACCCGACCGTCCTCATGGGCCTGCAATAGGCGTTCAGGAATGTCCGGACCGTTTTTGATGAATTGCATGGTTGGATTCGCTCCACTGCCGTTTATATAGGTCGTTCACAGATGCGTTGGACATCGCCACGGGACACCTTGTCCATGTGAGCCATTAGGTCGCAGGACAAGGCTACGCGAACAATCCGACAACACCGGATCGCGTAGTTGGGATTACCGCCATGCGTGTCCAAACCGGCATTTCGGGGGAGAAGAGCAGGCGGCGACGACGCATTTAAGGACTTTGGTATTGCTATGGTGCAGCACCTGGCTGATCTTCGTTGACTGGAGGGTCTGTGAAGTAAAGCTGAGCCGTCACATTCGCAAGGTCCTGAGGGGACGAGCAATAGACCTCCCTGCCCTGCTCTACTTTGAGCCACTCAAATAAACGGTGAGTTTCAAGTTCACGTGCAGTCAGCAGAATTACGCGCCGGTGAAAGGGTCCATTTAATGCACGTGCCATCGCAATTTCGCCAGTCGTAAACGGCGCAAGCTTTACAAACAGCAGAAAGACCTCGAATCGATCCTTGGGAAAGGCGCCGGCGACACGACGTAAGTTTTCCACATCACGCTGAAACTCGTCGGGCTTGATCGGGCCCTGGTCCTTGCACTCTGCGAAAATTACCGCCGTTCGTTCCGCTTCCGCACGATGCCCTTTCTCTAGCCAAACGAAATCGACCTCGCAACACAGTGGTTCAGCACCTGCATTTGACTTCACGTCCAGCGACGGTGAATACATACCGCGATTCAGCAAATGATCAAGGTTTGCGGCCAGTTGCTGCAGAGTTAAGGCCACAGGCACCGCTCCCTGAGCGTTGCGTTCGGCGCCGAGCACGCCTGACCGGCGAAAGTGCCAGCCGTTGCTGCCAAGAAGTTGGTGCGTCGCGTCGTATTCGTTGCCACAAAGTTCGCACGCTATTTCTTGCTTGAGCATATCGAGCGAAATCCAGCTCGACATGCCGCACTTCGGGCAGTCCAGATCCATACCGATACGGAATAACCCTTTGCCAACCATGAAATCGAATGCGCCATACGGCGTCAGCTTGCTGTGCAGTGGACGTGGGCCAAGAAAGAGATCCGCATGCGGTGAAAACGTGCCGTTCGGCTGTTCCGGTGTCTTATCGATGATGAGGTCGCGTGCGGTGTTGCGGGAAAACGTGTCACGTAACCTGAACTTTTTTAGCAACTGCCTGACGCCTGGAATCTTGAAAACGCGCGCACCCTGGAGGCCATCCAATTGAGTCAAGAGCTGACGCACGATGCGTCCACTATTACTCAACTTGCTCTCCAATCCTGCCATCAAAAAGATACGCTTCAGCAAGTCGGCAACCGGCATCGCCGTAAGAAAGGAATCGTTATCAGAAGCACCAATGACTAGGCCGACCCTTTCCGGTTCAATGCGAAACTTGTCGTATTCGAAATGCATGGTACGCGCGTAAAACTCGTTGAGCTCTGGCACGTACGGCACATCGAACGTATTCTGCTCGTCGCCGTAAAGACCTCCAATAAACGAAATCGACGCAACCAAGTGCTGCTGGCGATAGTACGGATCACCATCAAATGGCTTATCGGCGAGCGCAAAGTTCACGAGAGGAACACCATTGGAATCACCCATGACTCCCAATGTCGACACCTGTCCGAAATACATCATCGGCGCCCGAACCGCCCCTCCACTCCAGAAATGATCTTGAATCTGGCAATGCATCAACTGCATATCGGCAAACGGTGTTCCTGCGGTGTCAATCTGCTGTCTTGACCAGAGGCCCAAATGGCGATTCGATTCGTGCCGGTGCTCTACCATGCCGCGCATCGCCTGTTCCAAAGGAGGAATCACATCGGCATAGCGGTGCTGTTGTGCACGATCGATAAACCATAGAGGAATGTCGCATGCGCGAATATTCCAATAGGCCACAAGATCATCGGGTTCGTTAGCGTCGCCGATAAAGAAACCAGGCGCGTCCCAACCAGGTCGGACGGTATGATGCCGGTCGATGCCAAATCGCCCAAGGCTCGCCAAGGTTGGATGTTCCATAACGTCCATGGGGAGACTGGTTTGCGGTGTCAAGGCGACCGTTATGGGTTCGGCCACCCTCGAAACCATGGCGGCATAGTCCACCCCCACTTCTTCGGCACTTGGATAGCCTCCAAACTGCATCAGAAACACGTCCGCAAGTGGCTCGCCTGCCTCCCATTCGTACGAGCGAAGCCCTTCGTCTTTGAAGAACTTCCATTCCGGTTTCATGTGCCAATGCGATAGCGCATTGGCAATATCAAGGACCCACGAGAAATTCTTCCACTGTGCTTGTTTGACGAAGATCGAGTCGCTATGAAACGGCGAGATGAGATGGGAAAACTTCGCGCAGAAGTCCTTGACCTCCTGGCTGCTGCCAAGTGGCCAGATCAAATCCAACCGGAATAGCTCGACTACCTGACTGGCCTCCTCGACGTGATCCACCACGAGGATGGGATTGAACCGGCCGCCCCATAGCGCATGCGAATACCTCACGGCCTGTCGAATAGCTCCCATATCCCCTTGCCGCACTGCCCACCCAATCCGTAAAGGTCGGTAGCAGACATCGACGCGCAACGTGTTAGCCATCGCATCCCTTTATCAATGTGCTACCGACCACGCTCATGTGCGCTGCCGTAGGTTGTCCAAATACATACCGGTGGTCGCCATTGTCTTCCATCCGACAGCCTAATGGCGACGGACACCACCTAGGGTGCCTTTGAAGGTCAGTGCGGGTGCCGGTGGCGAATGTACAGCGTGCCGGTTTGAGCTGATCACCTATGCCTGTTGATGCTGGCACCTGAGTTGGTTCTGGACAGGGAGCGGATTACGGTGGTGGCTGAACAGCTTTCCGGTAAGGTCTGAACAACGTGCTGGTGCAGGTCACCTGCTGCTATTGGCCTACTTAGGCCATCCCGAAAGGTCCGCTATGGGTCGACTTCTGCCGGTCGCAACATGCTGGGCCACCTCCCGCAGCGCTCACGGTCGTGCGTGTTCTTGATGGCCAACTGTAGGTCACTATTTCATATGGGTCGGCAATCTGAGCAACGCCTGCGCGTGGCCTAAGTGTCGAGACGGTGGATCTGTCTGCTCTTCACGGGGCTGTGGAAGACGTTGTCTGCATCCCACGAATTGCGCGCTTGACGTTGCGGACTTCGCACCAAGCAGGCTCCTGAGCTGACCGAGACATCGAGTCAGATCACCTCTCTCTTTTCCTTCCATCACGCATAGAGCCCGGTTTCGGCCGGGCTCTATGCGTTCATCTGTCCAAAAAGGAGTTTTGTCATGCATCTCGTACAAACCATGGCCTACGTCAACGAAGTTCCCTGGCACGGCTTGGGTCAACAGCTGGCCCGCGATCAGCCGCTCGAAGTCTGGGCCGAGCAGGCCGGCATGAACTGGCGTATTGAGGCGGCGGACGTGCGTTTCGCCGCATGCGATGCCGGTACCATTCGCACATTCCCTGAGCAAAAGGTCTTGTACCGCTCTGACACCATGGCCCCGCTGGCAATCGTGTCCAAACGCTACCAGGTAGTGCAGCCGGCCGAGATTTTGGAGTTCTATCGCGACCTCACAGACATCGGTGGCTTCGAACTGGAGACCGCTGGCGTCCTGAAGGAGGGCCGAAAGTTCTGGGCGCTCGCCCGTACCGGCCAGACCGTGTCGCTCAAGGGCCGCGACCAGGTCAACGGCTATCTGTTGCTAGCCACGGCCTGCGACGGCACCTTGGCAACAACAGCGCAATTCACTTCAGTTCGGGTGGTGTGCAACAACACTCTGGCCATCGCCCTGGCAAACGGCGCAGGCGCCGTGAAGGTGCCACACCGCAGTCAGTTCGACGCCCAGGCGGTCAAGCGCCAGCTCGGCATTGCCATTGCGTCGTGGGACGACTTCATCACTCAGATGAAGGCGCTCTCGGAGTGCAGAGTCAATGCGAAGACCACGGAGGCCTTCCTGCAGCGCGTGCTGACCTACCCGGCAGCGATCGTCGCAGAGCGCGGCGCCACCGTCGTCAATGATCGTGCGGTCAAGTCGGTGCGGGAGCTCTTCGCAGGGCGTGGGAAGGGTTCGGACCTCGCCTCGGCGACTGGTACGGCCTGGGGCTTAGTGAACAGCGTGACGGAGTTCGTTGATCACCATCGCCGCGCTCGCAGCGATGATCATCGCCTCGACGCGGCCTGGTTCGGCCAAGGCGCGGCGCTAAAGCAAAAGGCGTGGGATGAAGCGTTGAAACTGCTCGCTTGAGAGGAAGTGGGTGACCTGCCTGACGCTCGGGCGCATATCTGTGCGAGGCACCCAAACATTGGTCAGCCCATGGTTCGCGCCAGCTCAGGACTTGCTCGCCTTGTGGCGTCCGCGTTTGGAGGGTTTCTCAAGCTTTTTCAAGCGCACGTCTAGCTCGGCTGAAAACGTGGGAAACGGCAAGTCGTAGGCGTCGCAAAGATCGAGTATTTGCAGCAAGTCCAGGCCACGCTTGCCCTTCTCAACATCGGATACGTAGGTCTGGGGTCTTCCGATGGCTTCAGCCACCTCCGCTTGAGTGAGGTGGCGAAGCACCCTCAGCTCGCGCAGGTATTCGACCAGCACTGCGTGGCGCTCACTGTAGAGAGATGTTCGCTTCATGACCGGACCTGGATGGGACGGTCAATAAAGCTATACCTGAGTAACGGTTATAGGTAATTCAGGATTTATATCTATTTAATAGGTATTCTTGGATCGCGCTGAGATGACCTCAAACACAAAGTCGCAGATCAATCAGGGGGAAGCGATGAAGAATCGTTTCAAGCGAACGTATTCGTTGCGGGCCGTTGTAACGAGTCCGCACTAGACATAGCCAACCATCAACTTTGCTACGGAGAAATATCATGGACAACAACGCCATCAGTTTGATCGTCGAATGGGTTTACATCGCTCTATGTGTCTACACGTTTGTAGGCCTGCTTGGCCGCAAGCTATTCGCCAGCACGAAGCTGGGTTCGCTCTACAAGAAGTTCGTGAACAACACTGCCGACGGCATCATGCGCGGCAATGTCTACACCAAGTACATCACATGGCTCGTCCAGGCAGTCGTTCTATTCGTGGCCATCAGCACTGACGATCAGTTGCTGATCCTTGCCACAGTGCTCTATAGCGTCAGCAAGATCTTCATCTATACCGACGCCAAGCACCTGCTGGCTACGCGTGCAGCGGCCACACCGAGTGCGTAATACCCCATAACGGGGGCCTTTCGGCCCTCGCGTCATCCTGCCGCGCGAGATAGCTGTGAACAGGCGGCGGCTTCGTCTCCTGGCTGGTGTTCAGTTGGTTCAACGACAACGTCAACCCCGGCAGCAGTGTGCTGGGGTTGGCGGCACTGACGGTTGTGGTGGCTTCCCTTACTTGGCTGGGGGGGCGGGTAGCCGCTATGCGGGGATACCGCCTCGCCACCCAGTCGAAGGGTACGTCTGTGCCACATCGTGATCACCGAAGGATCGCAAGGCCAAGCTAAAACTAACGCAAAGGAATTCCATCCATGACAGCGCATAACCACGGTCGCCCCCCATCCGGAAGGGTGATCCTCTTGAGAGTCAGCCAGAAGGCACTATTGTTCGGCATCGCCTCGACGTTGGCCGCTTGCTCCGGAGGAAAAGTAGCGGCAGTACAGAATGCCGTTCTCCCGGCCGATCCCTCTTACAAAATCGGGCAGGCGTTCGACCATCGAAAAATCTGCACATCTACGAAGTGGGATACGGTCAAAGATGGCAGGGGCCGACTGATCGTCGAGTATCGCTGCGAACTAAGCGGTGTGGCGGACTACTACAAATCGCTTGACGATAAGAAGTTGGCCGCCTTGCAGGGGACTATCCAGGGCCTCGAAGGCAATTACATTGCTGGGATGACATCCCTGCAAACCAAGATTGACGGCGAGCAAAAGAAACTGACCGAGCTCAACGCAGGCATCGTGAATCCCGATGCCCAAGCCAACGTTGATGCTGACAAGATCAAGTTGCAAGACCAGTCCGAAGAATTGTTGGCACTGAAGTCCGGGGACGTGACCTCAATCATAAGCACGACAAATCGAGTAAGCGCCAGCCTTCCAACAGACTCGTTCAACGACGCAGATCTATCGACCATCGCCAGAGATGCGAGTGAGCATCTCTCGCTATCCACCAAGGCTGGCCAGAATGGCGCGCCGTCGGCGGAACTGACGAGAGACGAAAACGGGATCACATCAGCCAGTCAAAGTGCCATCTACGAGCTGCAAAGAAGTATCGGACTGCTGCAGTCAGGCATAGCTCAGAGTGCTGCAAGTATTCAGCAAGACAAGAATGACACGGCAGGAATACAGAACCGGATTGTTGATGTGTCTGCCCTCATCAAGTCTGACCAAGACGAGCTTGCAAAAGAAACGGCTGGCAAAGAGGACTATTTCAGGAACTTAGAAAAGAGTGTCGGCGCGCAGATTCAAGCGATTGGTCTGAACCCCGTCGTCAGAGGAGATGAGTTGTTTCAGTGGACAGTCGCCGATGACAACACACCCAGCTTAGTCTACGCAGGCGCTGAGATGGTTCACAAAGATGGCCACACCGATGATATTGCATACGGCTACAACTCTGTCGGAACTGCAATTCAGCTGATCGTCCAAAACTCAATGAACAATTATTCCCAGTACGAACCACAAATTTGAGTTTAATGGGCCAGCTGCAAATCCGAATGGCGTTCTGTGAAAGAAAACATCCGTCGCCGTGAATTCGGCGACGGATACAGTTGATGCACTTTCGCAAATGGTCAGCTGACTCCGACCGAAGAAGGATGTTGTTCATCGCGGTGTTCGCTTCGACGCCAGGCGGTCATGCGGAGTTACCTACCGCTCGATCCATTCCCAATGACTCATTGAAGGAAAATAGTTTAATGAAAACTAGGACACTGAGCCTCCTGTGTGTCATCGTCATTTGCGTTACCGTTGCCTTCCTTGGCTACCAGAGTATCAACTCCAACTCGGCATCCGGTGATGTAACGGTCCCAGTGGACAACAGCCCTGCTACCAATGGGACCACCGACCAAGACGCTAGGGCCCAGGTCGCCGCTACTCTGGCCGGCACAGTAAACGTGCCCGTGCAATCCGATGCGGTTCGACAGCCGACTGCTACCGCCGCAGCGGCCGACTCAGCGCAGGACATGGATCTACCCGCTATCGAAGCCGACGGTACAGGCGTGGACGGTCATCCCCTGTCGTTCGCAACCACCGACAGCAAGGTGGCCTGGCAGATAGCTGCTAAGAACGGCTCCAAGCTTATGCTGACGGTCACCGCTATCAACCACGAAGGTTATCCGGTCTATGCACTTACCTGTGCCAACGGCCGTTGCTCCAATGAAACACTGGGCGACCAGGGCACGGTGCAACAGGTATCGGTCGCTATGACGGATGTTCGTCAAGTCGACATCCATCGTTACGGCTACAAGTGCGATGTGATCTGTACGGACAAGGCAGGCAACATCATTGGCCGTCCTTCGACTTACCCACCGTCGCAGTGGAGCCAGTCGGCTACTCAGCCGCTGGCTGTCTTGGCCGCCATGAAGCGTGAAAACGGTAATTCGGATATCCCAGTGAGCGGGATCAATCAGGATGGCTTTCCGATCTACGACGCTTTGTGTGGCCTAGATGGTCAGTGCCATGACTCAGCGGGAAATCGTCAGGGTACTGTCAAACAGGTGGCTGATCAGTTGGAAGCAGTTGATCCTCAGGCTGCAGTGGATTACCACCTGACGTGCGCCGTGTTTTGTTCAGACGCCCTGAGCAACGTCGTGGGTCAGCCATCGCTACGAAAAAAGCTGACCTTGGCAAGCTAGGTCAATGCGTTGCCAGTGCTCGGCGTGTCAGCAAAAGAGATCGGCCCGATACTGTCCATTTCTTGCCTCTTAGGCAGTCAGCGAAACGGTTCATCGAAATGATCGCCTCGTATCACTTCTGGCTCGGCACGCTCGATGCTTGGCTCTCTGCTCATGAACCTCCCCTGCAGTGTCAGGATTGACTGATTGGGGTGAGATGTCTCCATCCCTTCGGATTTTTGCTTGCCAGCATAAAACCGGTCGTCGCCAGCTCTTCGGCTGGCGACTAAGGTTACTTGTCAGCCCTTGCCTACGGCGGTCTGTAAAAAGCGCACGGCTCGCCTGTGGCCTCGCGCACACTTTCTCTCTTGCGAGGAGTTCGGGTGTTGACCCGATCCCTTGTCGAGCGCTGGCTTAGTAGCCAGCACTGATAGTTAAAGCGTCTCGCCTCTCCCCTTCTTCTCTCCCGCCTCCCCCTCTCGCGCTCTCTCCCTCCACCCTCTCTTTAACCCCCCCTCCCCCCAAGCAACAGCGAAGCAAGAGCCTTCATTGAGCGGTGTGGGTCTAGCTCGGGCTATCCCCACTGACCAATCGGTCTAGCAAGAGCACAGCAGAGCAAGAGCAATAGCATTTGATTGGCAACTTACACCCCGCCGACGCCTCTGGTGATCCGCTACAGCAGGACGATACTGCCTTATGGTTACACAATGAGCTCAGCCAGACTTGCTCATGAACGTCACCACCTGCGTGGATAGCGACACGGAATGCGCAGCAGCCTTTTGGGGGCCTTCTCGGCTTTGCGAAGCTTCCAGAACATAGGCAACTCGCAGGCGTATCATCCTTTGATACTGAGCCAGGACCAAATTTGATCGGCTTCACCTGCCCAGCAACGACGCACCCCAAAGGACATGTTCTTCCTGGGTAGAGTCATGGGTAGAAAAATTCAGTCCACAAAAAAGCCCCGTATTTCAGGGGCTTATCTGCATATCTGGCGGAGAGAGAGGGATTCGAACCCTCGATAAGGCTTTTGACCCTATACTCCCTTAGCAGGGGAGCCCCTTCGGCCACTCGGGCATCTCTCCGGGGTTTTTCCCGCATTGCTGCGGAGCCGGCAAGGATACTGACCGGCGCGGTCAAGGTAAAGTCTTAAATACTGTGATCAGTGCTCGGCAGAGCCTTCCGGCACACTGCCACCTTCGGTTTCGCCCTTGATTCGCTGATAGATTTCTTCGCGGTGGACAGCAACCGTCTTGGGTGCATTGATACCGATACGCACCTGATTGCCCTTCACGCCCAGAACGGTAACGGTCACCTCGTCGCCGATCATCAGAGTCTCACCGACCCTGCGGGTCAGAATCAACATGATTTCCTACTCCATTAATGCTGTTGGTCACAGGCCTGCAGATCGGCGGCACCTCACCCCTGAGGCCATCCATCTGCAGTTCGACGATTGATCCGTCGAAGGCCCTACCGCCTTCCCGGCTCACAGCCAAAACACTCCTGAGCGTCCTGACTGGCGACGCCACCGTTATCGGCAGCGTCGACACTGCGTCGATACTAACTGAGCCTGATTCCCCTGCGCAATGCGCCTGGGTACTGGCAAATAGCCTATGCAGGCTGTGTTCACTGAGCGGCAATCCAATCCGGCAATGCCGCCAGGATAGCCGGCAGGTCAGCCGCGTCCGATCCACCGCCCTGGGCCATGTCAGGCCGGCCGCCACCCTTGCCATCAATCTGTGCAGCGACATGTGCAACCACACTACCAGCCTTGATCCGCCCGAGTGCCTTGCCATGCACGCCGGCGATCAGCGAGACGCGGCCATCTGCCGCACCGGCCAGCAGGATCACGCAGTCGCCCAGCTGCTGCTTGAGCTGATCCACGCTGTCGCGCAGTGACTTGGCGTCGAGGCCTTCCAGCCGCGCAGCGACTACCTTGATGCCACCGACATCCTTGGCAGAACCGGCCAGATCGGCGGTGGCGGAACCGGCCGCCTTGCTGCGCAGTGAATCCAGTTCGCGTTCGAGCTTCTTTTGCTTGTCGAACAGCTGGCGCAATTTTTCCACCGCGTCGTCGCCGCTGCTGGAAAGCAGTTGCGACAGCTCGCCCAGACGACGCTCCTCGTCGGCCACATAGGCCAGCGCGCCATCACCGGTTACCGCCTCGATGCGGCGCACGCCGGAAGCCACGCCGGCCTCGCTGGTGATCTTGAACAGACCGATGTCACCGGTACGGCCGACATGGGTGCCGCCGCACAACTCGGTGGAGAAGTCGCCCATCTTCAATACACGCACTTCATCGCCATACTTCTCGCCGAACAAGGCCATCGCACCGAACTCGATCGCCTGGTCGTAAGCCATGTTGTGCACTTCGGCGGCCGCATTACGGCGTACCTCGGCATTGACCATCGCCTCGACCTGGCTCAGCTCGTCGTGACTCATCGGCTTGAAGTGCGAGAAGTCGAAGCGCAGACGCTCCGGCGCTACCAGCGAACCCTTCTGCGCCACGTGATCGCCGAGCACCTTGCGCAAGGCTGCATGCAGCAGATGCGTCGCCGAGTGGTTGAGGATGATCGCCTGGCGACGCGAGGCGTCCACGCTGGCCTCGACGACGTCGCCAGTGCGCAACGGTTGTGCGCCCTGCCAGCGGCCAGCGTGACCGAAGAACACGCCACCCATCTTCAGCGTGTCGCTGACTTCGAATCGGCCAGCCGCGTTGAGCAGCTCACCGGTATCACCGACCTGGCCACCCGACTCGGCGTAGAACGGCGTGCGGTCGAGGATCAGCAGACCTTCCTCGCCCTCACCAAGCTGATCTATCTGCTTGCCGCCACGCACGATGCCAAGCACCTTGCTGTCCTGGCTGCACAGCGCCTCGTAACCGAGGAAAACCGTGGGCTTCAACTGGCTGGCCAGCTCAGCCGGCATCTGGCCTTTGGCCTCGAAGCGACCGGCAGCGCGAGCGCGCTCGCGCTGCTCGTTCATCGACCGATCGAAACCGTCCATGTCGACTTCAAGGCCACGCTCGCGCGCGATGTCCGCAGTGAGGTCAACCGGAAAACCGTAGGTGTCGTACAGGCGAAAGGCATCCGCGCCGGGAATGATCTTGGCGGATTTGCCAGCTACTTCGTCGAACAGGCGCATGCCGTGTTCCAGCGTCTCGCCGAAGCGCTGTTCCTCGGCACTCAGCGCTTCCTCGACGAAGGCCTGTTTCGCAGCCAGCTCCGGATAGGCCACGCCCATTTCCTCGACCAGCGGCGCGACCATCTTCCAGAAGAAATCACCGCGCACGCCAAGCATCCAGCCATGCCGCAGGGCGCGGCGGATGATCCGGCGCAGCACATAACCGCGACCTTCGTTGGACGGCAGCACGCCGTCGACGATCAGGAACGAGCAGGCGCGGATATGGTCGGCGATCACGCGCAGCGACTTGTTCGCCAGATCCCTGATGCCGGTGAGCTCGCCCGCCACACAGATCAGGTGTTCGAACAGGTCGATCTCGTAGTTGGAGTGCACGTGCTGCAGCACCGCGGCGAGTCGCTCCAGGCCCATGCCGGTGTCCACGCACGGTGCCGGCAGCGGCGACAGCGAACCGTCGGGTGCACGATCGAACTGCATGAACACCAGGTTCCAGATCTCGATGTAGCGGTCGCCATCCTCGTCGGGTGAACCGGGCGGCCCACCGGCGATGTCGGCACCGTGATCGAAGAAAATCTCGGTGCACGGACCGCACGGACCCGTGTCGGCCATCTGCCAGAAATTGTCGGAAGCAAACGGCGCCCCCTTGTTGTCGCCGATCCGCACGATCCGCTCGGCCGGCACACCGACTTCCTTGTTCCAGATGTCGAACGCCTCGTCGTCGGTGTGATAGACGGTGACCCACAGCTTGTCCGCCGGCAGCTTGAATACGCCGGTCAGCAGCTCCCATGCATAGATGATCGCATCGCGCTTGAAGTAATCGCCGAACGACCAGTTGCCGAGCATCTCGAAGAACGTGTGGTGGCGCGCGGTATAGCCCACCGCATCCAGATCGTTGTGCTTGCCGCCAGCACGCAGGCAGCGCTGCACGTCCGCTGCCCGGACGTATCCAGGTTTCTCGCTGCCGAGGAATACGTTCTTGAACTGCACCATGCCCGAGTTGGTGAACAGCAGGGTCGGGTCGCTGGACGGCACCAGCGAGCTGGACGGCACGATAGTGTGTCCCTTGGAGCGGAAGTAGTCGAGGAAGGTGGCGCGGATTTCGGAGGTTTTCATGCGGATCGTGGTGGCAGACAGTAGAAGGCCACACCGCGGGCGAGCCGCCCGACCGCTCAATCCATCATCCCTGGATGATGGATTTCAGGAATCTTCGTCGGCAGCTTCGTCCACATCGGCGTGGGTAACACTCCGTACTGTGGCGGCGGCAAAGCCGCGGCGCAAGAGGAATTGCGCCCGACGGGTGCGCTCGGCGGCATCGGCTACACCTGCCTTGCCATAACGGCGGCGCAGCTGGGCGGCGGCGGAAGCGTCCCAGTCGACCTCGGCTGCGTCCAGCAGCTCGCGAATGCGCGCATCGCCCAGACCATGGCTTTTCAGCTCCACGCGCAGCCGCATCGGGCCGTAGCCCTGGGCGATCCGGCCGCGCAACAGCACTTCGGCAAAGCGGTCGTCATCCTGATAATGCTGCTCGCCGAGACGGTCGACCGCGGCGCTGGTTT
This sequence comes from Dyella sp. S184, assembly GCF_009766065.1. Lineage (GTDB taxonomy): Bacteria > Pseudomonadota > Gammaproteobacteria > Xanthomonadales > Rhodanobacteraceae > Rhodanobacter. The sequence goes on from NZ_LMUE01000009.1 coordinate 430,765, forward strand.
CCTCGCCCTCGTAACCACCCTGACGCAGCTTGGTTTTCAGCTCCTTGCGCGAGTGTTCACGGCGCGCCAGCAGACCAAGCGCCTTGTCGTAGGCGCTGCGCTTCGGCTTGGCCGGGTCGTCCTTGCCGGGCGGGCGTTTCATGAACATGCAAACGGACATGGCCCGGGCAAGCCGGGCCATGTTTTCCGCAACAGACTGCTACAAGTCACCGCTCACGCTTCCTCGAGCGCCTCTTCCGGTGCCGCGGCGGCAGGCTTGCCGACCGGTACCAGCAGGCGCTCGCGCAGCAGCTTGTCGAGCTCGTTGGTGATCGCCGGGTTGTCGCGCAGGAACTGGCGCACGTTCTCCTTGCCCTGGCCGATGCGGTCACCGTTGTAGCTGTACCAGGCACCGGATTTGTCGATCAGGTTCTGGGCCACGCCCAGCTCGATGATCTCGCCTTCGCGCGAGGTGCCCTCGCCGTAAAGGATCTCGAACTCGGCCTGGCGGAAGGGCGGCGCCACCTTGTTCTTGACCACCTTGACGCGGGTTTCCGAACCGATGATCTCGTCGCCCTTCTTCACCGCGCCGATGCGACGGATATCCAGGCGTACCGAGGCGTAGAACTTCAGCGCGTTGCCGCCGGTGGTGGTTTCCGGACTGCCAAACATCACGCCGATCTTCATGCGGATCTGGTTGATGAAGATGACCAGGGTGCCGGACTTCTTGATGTTGGCGGTGAGCTTGCGCAGCGCCTGGCTCATCAGACGGGCATGCAGGCCGACGTGGGAGTCGCCCATCTCGCCTTCGATTTCGGCCTTCGGCGTCAGCGCGGCGACCGAGTCGACCACGACCATGTCGACCGCGCCCGAACGCACCAGCATGTCGGCGATTTCCAGCGCCTGCTCGCCGGTATCCGGCTGCGACACCAGCAAGTCGTCGACCTTGACGCCCAGCTTTTCCGCATAGGTCGGGTCGAGCGCATGCTCGGCATCGATGAACGCGGCGGTGCCGCCGGCGCGCTGGCAACTGGCGATCGCCTGCAGGGTCATGGTGGTCTTGCCGGACGATTCCGGCCCGTAGATCTCGACCACGCGGCCACGCGGCAGGCCGCCGACGCCGAGGGCGATGTCCAGCCCGAGCGAGCCGGTGGAGACCGTTTCGATCGCTTCGTTGACGCGGTCGCCCATGCGCATGATCGCGCCCTTGCCGAACTGCTTTTCGATCTGGCCGAGGGCGGAAGTAAGTGCCTTGCGCTTGTTGTCATCCATCGTCTTGAATTCCGGTTGGTCTGTTAATGGTGAGCATGATGCCCGGAGCGGGTCTCACGGGCTGCGATCTGTCAGATCGGCTGGACACCGGCAGTATCCCATACCGGTCAAGCCAGCCTGACCGCCCGTGCCAGCTCATTCCGTCAGCGTTTTGCTCAGGCCGATGAGCGCGGCCGCCACGGTCTGCCGCCTGACTGCCTCGCGATCGCCCGGAAAATGGAACAGCCGCGCATGTCCGTAGCCACCGCGGCGTTTCCAGCCGATCCATACCGTGCCCACCGGCTTGCCCGGCGTGCCGCCCGATGGTCCGGCTATCCCGGTCACTGCCACCGCCACGCCTGCCCCAAAGCGCGCCAGCGCACCGGAAACCATTTCCAGCACGGTTTCCTCGCTGACTGCACCAGCATGCTCCAGCGTACGCGGATTGACCCCGAGCAACGCCTCCTTCGCCTCGTAGCTGTAGGTCACCACGCCAGCGTCGAACCAGGCCGAACTTCCCGGCAGATCGGTCAGCGTCTTGGCGATCCAGCCGCCACTGCAGGACTCGGCCGTCACCAGCATCAGCTTGCGCTGCTCGACCTCGGTCGCTACCTCGCCAGCCAGCACCAGCAACTCGGCATCGGTAGGAACGGATGACAACTCCATGCGAGACTCCCAGACTTGAATGAGCTTTGCGCCGCGCGCAGGGCCACTGTTTTACCCGTTACGCGCGACCACGCCAAGACTTGTATTGCATGAGCCAAGACGATCTGACCCAGCACACCCCGTTCATGCGTCAGTACCTTTCGGCCAAAGCCGAACATCCGGAGGTGCTGCTGTTCTTCCGCATGGGCGATTTCTACGAGTTGTTCTATGACGATGCGCGCAAGGCAGCGCGACTGCTCGACATCACGCTGACCCAGCGCGGGCAGTCGGCCGGGGCGCCGATTCCGATGGCCGGCGTGCCGTATCACGCGGCAGAAAATTACCTTGCGCGACTGGTGCGGCTGGGCGAATCGGTGGCGATCTGCGAGCAGATCGGTGATCCGGCGCTGGCCAAGGGCATCGTCGAACGCAAGGTCGTGCGCATCGTGACGCCAGGTACGGTCACCGACGCGGCCCTGCTGGAAGAGCGTCGCGACAACCTGCTGCTGGCGATCGCAGCGGGGTTGAATGGTGCGTATGGCCTGGCCTGGGTCGACCTCTCCAGCGGCCGCTTCCTGCTCAGCGAAGTGCCGAATGCCGAAGCGCTGGCCGCCGAACTGGCGCGGCTACAGCCAGCGGAAACGCTGATTGGCGAGGACGTGGCGTGGCCGAAGCTGGTCAGCAGCCTGCCCGGCCTGCGCAAGAGGCCACCGTGGCATTTCGACAGCGATGCGGCAAAGCGTGAGCTCAACCGTTTCTTCGGCACGCGCGATCTCGGTGGTTTCGGTGTGGACAACCTGCCGTTGGCGATCGCGGCAGCCGGTTGCCTGCTCGGCTATGTCGAGGAAACCCAGAAAAGCGCACTACCTCACCTCAGCGGCATGGCGGTCGAAAGCGCCAGCGAGACGATCGCACTGGATGCGGCGACGCGCCGCAATCTCGAGCTTGACACGCACCCCAGCGGCCGCACCGAACATACCTTGCTCGGTGTGCTGGACGAGACGGTGACGCCGATGGGCGCGCGCCTGCTGCGCCGCTGGCTGAATCGCCCGATGCGCTCGCGCGAACTGCTGCGTCGACGCCATCAGGCGATCGGCACGCTGATCGACAGTCGCCGCTACGAATCACTACGTGAACAATTACGCGGTATCGGCGACCTGGAACGCATCCTCGCCCGCGTCGCATTGCGCTCAGCGCGGCCACGTGATCTGTCCACCCTGCGCGACGGCCTCGCCGCCGCACCGATGTTGCGCGAACAGATCGCAACATTGGACAGTCCGCTGTTGCACGCGCTGGTCGAGCGCATCGGCGATCACGCCGAGACAGCCGCCCTGCTCGCTCGCGCCATCGTGGCGCAGCCACCGGTGCTGCAGCGCGACGGCGGTGTGATCGCCGATCAGTACGACGCCGAACTCGACGAGCTGCGCCGGCTATCCACCCACGCCGACCAGTATCTGGTCGAACTGGAGGAGCGTGAGAAGGCTGCCAGCGGCATCAGCACGCTCAAGGTTGGCTACAACCGCGTGCACGGCTACTACATCGAAATCACCAAGGCGCAGTCGGACAAGGCACCCACGCACTACACGCGCCGGCAGACCACGAAGAACGCCGAGCGCTACATCACCGAGGAACTGAAGACGTTCGAGGACAAGGTGCTGTCGGCGAAGGAACGCTCGCTGATGCGCGAACGCGCGCTGTATGAGGCGCTGCTCGACACACTCACGGAAAAGCTGGAGACGCTGAAAGCTGCTGCCGATGCGATGGCCGAACTCGACGTGCTCGCCACGCTGGCCGAACGCGCCGAAGCGCTGGACTGGGGCGCGCCAGAACTCACCGATGAGCCAGGTATCGCGATCGAGCGTGGCCGTCACCCGGTGGTCGAGAAAGTCCGCGACGAGCCGTTCGAACCGAATGATCTCAAGCTCGGCGACGCGCGCCGCATGCTGGTGATCACCGGCCCGAACATGGGCGGCAAATCGACGTACATGCGGCAGAACGCGTTGATCGTGCTGCTCGCGCATATCGGCAGCTATGTACCGGCCAGTGGTGCGGTGATCGGCCCGATCGACCGCATCTTCACCCGCATCGGCGCCGGCGACGACCTGTCGCGCGGCCAGTCCACCTTCATGGTGGAAATGAGCGAGACGGCGAACATCCTGCACAACGCCACCGAGCACAGCCTGGTGCTGATGGACGAGGTGGGCCGCGGTACCAGCACCTACGATGGACTTTCACTCGCACGTGCTGCCGCCGTGCACCTGGCACGCAACAGCCGCGCCTACACATTGTTCGCCACGCATTACTTCGAGCTGACCGAACTGGCCGGCGAGTTCCCTGCGATCGCGAACGTGCATCTCGACGCGGTGGAATACGGCGAGCAACTGGTGTTCATGCATGCAGTGAAGGACGGCCCGGCAAACCGCAGCTTCGGCCTGCAGGTCGCCGCGCTCGCGGGCCTGCCAAAGTCGGTGATCGCCGACGCGCGACGTACCCTGGCCGAGCTTGAACGTGGCACGCACAACCACGCGTCAATCAACAAACCCGCTGCCGAAGCTTCACCGCAACTCGGCCTGTTCGCTCCCGCACAGCCATCAGCAGTCGAGCGCGCACTGGAAGAAATCGATCCGGATGCGTTGACGCCGCGCGAAGCGCTGGACGCACTGTACCGGCTGAAATCGCTGCCCTGAATTCACCCAAGTTCCTGGCGCAGGGATTGCGCATGTCGCGACGCTCTGCTGCTGGATGGACGAAGGCTACAAGAGCGCGGCAGGCGATCCACCGCTGGATGCAGCTTTTCGGTGCGCCTGGATAAAGGTCAGTACGTCATCCAGCGTATGCGCATGCCCGCGTAGCGGCCGGGACATCGAAAACAGCAAGTCCGAGTGGCCCACACCTGGGTAAAGCTTCAAGGTCACGTCCTCGTGCTGCGCCTGCATCGCGCGCGCCAGCGATTTGCTGTTCGACGGATCGACTTCGTGATCGGCGGTTCCGTGCAATAGCAGCATGGGCGGTTCGGCACCGTGCGCGAACGAAACGGGTTGTGCGCGACGCTGCTCGGTCGCTGTCTTGCCGAACATGCCGATCATGTCCGTTTCCTTCGCCGCGATCGGCACGAAGTCGTAGACGCCGGCCAGGCCGATGAATCCGGCCAGATCGCGAGGCTGCATGCCCTGCGCCTCCAGCCACGCAGGATCGGTCGCCAGCAGGGCGGCGATCTGGCCGCCTGCCGAGTGACCCATCACGAAGATGTCCTGTGGATCGCCACCGAGCTGCCCGGCGTGATCGCGCGTCCATGCCACCGCGCGCGCGGCGTCCTGCATGAAGCCATCCATCTTCACGCTGGGGTATTTGCGGTAGTCGGGAATCACCACAATCACACCGTGCGCGGCCAGCGCGGCACCGGTGAAGCGATACCACTGGCGCTTGCCGCGCATCCAGTCACCGCCATAGAAAAAGACCACGATGGGCGCATCCTTCGCATGGGCGGGGCGATAGACGTCCAGCGCCAGATGATGCTGCGCGTCGAACACGATGTGGCGTTCGGCGTCGATGCCCTTGTGCTCGTCGGTCGTATTGAGTCCGGCAAACAGGAAGGCGTGGCAGCCGCTCAAGAGCAGTGCTGCGCCGAGTACCAGCGACAGCAGGAGACCGTTTGTCCGGTGTGTGCTCAAACGAAATCCCAGGTTATCGGAAACCCCAACGACTGCTGGTTTGACAGCCCAACAATGAGCCTCCTCGTGCAGGCACGAGGAGGCTCAGACCAGCGGATAAACCTACGCGTCTTCCAGGTCAGCAGGTTAACCCGCCTTGCGCTGCCGATGGATACGGCGGCTGTCGTGGTTCTCGGACTTGTTGAGATTTTTCTGCTCCTGCTTGGTCAGGTGGCCGTTGTGCTTGGCCTCATCGGCACTCTCACGCTGTGCGATGTTGGAGTCCTGCTTTTCGTCGCGCGCTTCCTGCTTCGCGTTGATCTGGCCATCTTTCACGCCGTTCTGGATGCGGTTCTGCTGGTTGTCGAGGCGCTGATTGACCTCATTCACCCGCGGATGCCCTGGAACCGTGGCGTCCGGTGTCGCCTGCGCCATGGCCGCACTGGAAGCAAACGCGGCGGACACCAGCAGACCCATCAAGCTGAAGCGCAAAGTCGTCTTTGTATTCATGAGTAACACCCTCGTTCATGTTAATTGGCAGGATTGGACATGTATCGAAGAGAATTGCATCGGCGCCCCGATGGAAATACGGCATCCGTGTACCTTGCCTCAAGCTCAGACTGAATCATCCGCGGTCGAATACCGAGAACCCCTTCCCCCGCGTAGATCCAGACAGTCGAGTCATCTGGCTGGCACAACAAGGGGAACGGCGTGACCTTGAATCGCGTTGACCGCCACCTCGACTGCCCCGGTGCCTGTTCAGCCACCGTTGATGCAGGCGGCAGGCCGGCGATAGTCACTGCTATCGGAAGCATCCACACGGCTGCATGCGACCCGACGAGCCGTTCCGGCTGATGAGTGATAGTCAGAAACAGCCACCGCTCGGCAATATCGCCGCCGCGATGCAGGGCGTACCGGAAGACGGAAGAAATCGTGCGTCGTCGGCTTGGTCACTTCGCCAAGGCCGACCCGACCTACGCGGCGGGTGTGGCCAAGGCACTGGGCATCGGCCCTGATCCACGCGACTGGATGGAAACACGTCGACGATCCGGGTATGGATCGTCGGCTAAACACGCATCGCTCAGATTGCCAGACTTTGCAGACTGCCTGGCTTGACGTCATGCATCATGGCGAGCGCAAGCATCTGCTCGAACGCGATATCGCGGGCTGCCAGACGACCCGAACGAATCAGCTGATCGATGCAAATGGCCACCTCGTTCCGCCCGAACGGCTTCTTGATGAAGTCGTCGGCGCCGAAGCGCTGCACGTAGAACTGCTCAGTCGCCTGCGGGTTGCCGCTGATCATCACGATTGGAATAGGCCGGGTCTGCGGATCCTGACGCAGAGAGCGCAGCACGGAGAAACCGTTGATGCCGGGCAATACGATGTCGAGGAAGATCAACGCCGGCAGCTCGTTGCGTGCCAGTTCGATCGCGCTCTCGCCATCCGGTGCCTTGGTCACGCTGTAGCCGTCCTGGCCCAGCATCTTGCCCAGCACGGCGCAGATGGTGGGTGAATCGTCGACGACCAGTACTCGGGAGCCCGATGCCATCTGCAACCGCAAATTCACTCGCTGCTCGTCGCTCTTGCCGCCGAGCAGGCGTTTGAAGAAGCCGATGCCGTTTCTCAGTGCGAGTCCGTCCATGTCAGCCCCCATGTCGTTGAAGGTCGCGCAACCGGCGCGACCAGTGGATTTGCGCCAATGCTCCCGCAGATCCGACCGGTATTCTGGGATGCACTGCTCAGCGTGAGTCTTTCATCCGACGCAATTGACGGCGCGCATGCTTGTCCGGGCGCTTGATCGGGCCGCTCATGCCGATCAGCTGACGTTGCTCACGTGCGGCTTCGCGAGCCATGCGGCTCACTTCGGTCTCGCAATACAGTCCTTGCGCGGCGCTGGCCGGGCCGCGCCGGTCCGACAACAGCAGCACTTCGACTTCCAGCCGTTCCTCGCCGCGACTGATCCTCAGGCGATCACCGGCATGCAGCATCTTCGCCGGCTTGCAGCCGGCATCGTTGACGTCGATCTTGCCACCGTCGATTGCCTGCTTGGCGAGGCTGCGCGTCTTGAAGAAGCGTGCGGCCCACAGCCAGACATCGACACGCAGCTCCGAAATCGGATCAGCCTTCACCTTGCCCGGATCCGGCTGGCTGGCCAGATCAGGAATTTCCGGGCGGCGGCATGATCAGGTCATGCGGATCCGGCATGGCGATGTCCGGGATCGCCGCGTGCTCGGCCTCGGTGTGTTCCGGCTCACTCGGTAGCGCCACTTCCAACGCACGCTCCTGCACCACCAGGCGACCGGTTTTCGTCAGGTGCTGGATGCGCGCAAACACCTCGCCACGACCGAACGGCTTCTTCATGAAGTCGTCGGCACCGAAGCGCTGTACATAGAACTGCTCGGTCGCCTGCAGGTTGCCACTGATCATCACGATCGGAATGTGCCGGGTCAGCGGATCGCGTCGCAACGTGCGCAATACCGCAAAACCGTTCATGCCAGGCAGGACGATGTCCAGAAAGATCAGGTCGGGGCATTCCTTGCGCGCCAGTTCGATCGCGGTTTCGCCATCAGGTGCCTTGGACACCACGTGGCCGTCCTGGGTCAGCATCTTGCCGAGCACCGCGCGGATCGTGGCCGAATCATCCACTACCAGCACCCAGGCCCCCTTGGGCACACCCGGACGGGGCGCCGCGCGGCGGTCAGCGGGCCCGGTATTTCCGAAGAGCCGCCGGATCAGTTCAAAACCTGCCATGACAGGATCCCCTTACCCGTTCATGAGATGACGATTAGTCTCGGCGTACTGGCGATCCGGCGCAAGCTGGCATTGTTCCTATTGCCCAAGCCATAGATTGCCCAGCGGTATGGTCAGCAGCGACAGCACGATCCCGGCGCCCAGCACGGTATTGGCCAGTGCCGGCTCGAGGTTGTACTCGTCCGCCAGGATCGCCGCAGAGACCATCGGCGCCATCGCCGCCTGCAACACGCCGACGGTAAGCACCAGGCCGCCCACGCCAGTCGCCACGCCCATCGCCCAGCACAGCAACGGCGCCAGGAGCAGCTTCCAGCCGAGTCCCCAGCTGAGCGCGCCCAGCTGGCGCCCGCCGGGATGGAACTTGAACTGCAAGCCGACCGAGAACAGCGCCAGCGGCGTCAGCGTGGCGCCGATCGGCGCAAACACCCCGTGCAACAGTTCCGGCCAGCCACCGCAGGCACCCGCCACGATGCCGACGATCAGCGCGACGAAGGCGGGGAAGGTCGCGATGCGCCGCAGGATCAGCAACGGCTCCGGCCTGCGTCCCGCATAGATCGAGGCCACCACGATACCGGCCGAGGCGAGCAGCGGAAACGCGCCGAGCTGGTCGGCCACTACTGCCAGCGCAAGTCCTTGCTGGCCGTGCAGCGCCTGCATCAGCGGGTAACCCATGAACGAGGTATTGCCCAGACCACAGACCAGGATCAGCGCGCCGGTGCGTTGCCTCGACCAGCCAAGCCGGGGTCCGAGCAGGCCGAACAGCATCCATGCACCGCCGAACGTGAGCACCATTGCCGCCACCGGAAACCAAAGCTGCGGATCGAACTTCACCTTTGGGATCAGATCCAGCACCAGCGCTGGGAGCGCCACGTTGATCACCCACCAGTTGATCCCCGCCACGATGCCCGATGGCGGCTTCGCAAAGCGCGCCACCAGCACGCCCAGGATCAGGCAGACGAACAGCAGCAGCATTGCACTCATCGAACACAGCACACCGTTGGAAAGGCACCCCATTAGACGCGATGCCACACTTGTCCGGAAGCGTGCCCTGCATCCTTTCGGGGATAATCGCTATCCGCCCCTCGCCGCCAGCCGATGAACGATCCCATCCACCTCGCGCACGGACTGGCCGGTGACAACACACCACCGGACTGGCCCACGCTGACCACCCCCGAGGTCGACACGCTGTTGCGCGGCTATCCGCAGTTCGGCGCACCCACGCGCATCGACTGGCACAGCCCGCGTCCGCTGTCGGCCGCCTGTCTGGTTGAGACGACCCGTGGCGTCGTCTTCATTAAGCGCCATCACCACAGCGTGCGTTCGGTCGCCACACTCCGCGAGGAGCACAACTTCATCGCCCACCTGCGTGCAAACGGCATGCCGATACCGATGGTGCTGCGTGATGTGCAAGGGCAAACCGCGGTGGCGATCGGCGACTGGATCTACGAGGTACATGAACATGCCGCTGGCATCGATCTGTATCGCGAGGCGTTCTCATGGTCGCCGCTGCCGAACCGTGAACACGCGCTCAGCGCTGGCCGCATGCTGGCTGCGTTGCATGACGCAGCAGCGAACTACCAGGCCACCCAGCGCGACACCCACCTGCTGGTCGCACGCAGCGAACTGATCACCTCATCCGACCCGGTCGCCACGCTGCAGGCGCAACTGCCGCAACGACCTGGTCTGGCCGATTATCTTGGTGATCGCGACTGGAGAACGGATCTAAGCCAACTGCTCGTGCCCTGGCATGCCGCTGCACGACAGCGGCTGGCGCAACAGCCTCGACTATGGACGCACGGCGACTGGCATGTCTCCAACCTGTGCTGGAGTGACGACCGCGCAGACGCACGTATTTCCGCCGTGCTCGACTTCGGTCTCGCCGCCGCCAACTACGCGCTGTTCGATCTGGCCACCGCGATCGAGCGGAACGCGATCGCATGGCTGGCGCTGGATACCGGCGATGCGGCCGTGCACCTCGACATCGCCCGCGCGCTGATCGAAGGCTATCGGCAACAGCGGCGGCTGGATGCCGCAGACATTCATCTATTGGCTGGCCTGCTGCCGCTGGTGCACGTGGATTTCGCGCTGTCCGAGGTCGAGTATTTCCACACCATTACCCACTCACGCGCCAACGCCGATGTGGCCTACGACAACTTCCTGATCGGCCATGCAGCATGGTTTGGCACGCCGCCGGGACAGGCCCTGCTGCAAGCCATCCGCGACAGTGCCTGACCCAGCCAACAACCATTCGTGGTTCAATACACGTTCTTGAAGCGGGGGTGCCCGGTGTCTGCCGGGCTGAGAGAGTCCCTTGGAACCTGATCCGGTTAGTACCGGCGTAGGGAGCTTGCTGATCCAGCACGTCCGTCCGGACGTGCGGATCGCCGTCGCTTCGTCCGCATTACAGAAGACGATTGACGATGGCTTCACTCCGTATTTTCCACGCCCGCACTTCCCTGTTTCTTGCCTGCCTGTCACTCATGGCGATTGCCCATGCGCAGGACAATGCCACCACCATGAACACTGCCCAGACACAAGCCACGCCGCTGGCGCCGGTCCATGTGCAAGCAAGCAGCACGCAGGGCTATCACGCCAACAACGCAGAACTTGGCGGCCTCGGCAACGCGCCGCTGCACGACACACCAGCCGCAGTCACCGTGATCACCCGCGACCAGCTCGACGATCGCCAGCCGCGCACGCTGAGCGAACTGGCCCATGCCGATGCCGCCCTTGGCGACAACTACGCGCCGGTCGGCTACTACCAGGAGATCGCGATCCGCGGCTTCGCGCTGGATCTGGCCAGCGGCTTCCGCTTCAACGACCTCAGCATGGCCGGCGAACAGTACATGACGTTGGAAGACAAGCAGCAGGTGGAAATCCTCAAAGGTTTGGCTGGTCTTGAAGCAGGCGTCGTCGAGCCCGGTGGCCTGGTGAATTACGTCAGCAAGCGCCCGGCCGATGTGCACACCGTCACCGTCGGCACCGATTCGGAAGGTTCGCGTTATGAGGCGCTCGATGTTGGCACGTGGCTGACACCGGATTTCGGCGTGCGTGTGAACGCCGCCCACGAGGACATGAACTCCTACGTGCAGCATGCCGATGGCCGCCGCAGCTTCCTCTCGCTGGCCGCCGACTGGATGATCAGCTCGAACGCCACGCTGCAGCTGGACACCGATTACCAGACCAGCGGGCAACGCTCGGTCTCCGGCTACCAGCTGCTCGGCGGCACGGTGATTCCGCCCGACCCCAGCCGCAGCCGCATGCTCGGCTTCGAGCCGTGGCAGCAACCGGTCGGCATCCACGCCAGCAACAGCACGCTGCGCTTCAACTACCAGTTCGATGACAACTGGCAGGCGCAGGTATCGGCCGGCCACAGTCATGTGGTGATCGACGACAACGTCGCCTTCGCCTACGGCTGCGCGTACTCGCCGGACTGCGCCAGCGGTGCCACCCCAAGCTGGTTCTTCGCCCCGAACGGCGACTACGACGTCTACGACTATCGCAGCCCCAACGACAACCGCGAGAACGACGAGCTGCATGCGGTACTCAAGGGCACTTTCGACACCGGCGCATTCACGCATGAACTCAGCGTCGGCGCCAGCACATTCCGCCGCACGCTCAACCAGCGTCCCTACGTCTACGACTACGTCGGCACCGCCAACATCGACGAGGTCAACCCGCCTTACTTCGCACCATCACCGAACCAGCCCGGTCCATCGGCACGCCGGCTGGACAGCTGGCAGCGCTCGCTGTTCGCGCTCGATCGTCTGCACCTCGGCTCGCAGTGGCAGGTACTCGCCGGGGGTCGCTATGTGGCATTGAATGAGAGCGCCTTCGACGACAGTGGCGCACTGCAACGCCACACCGTGGAGAACAAGCTGCTGCCGCAGGCGGCGGTGCTGTGGCAGCCGACCGCCGCGCTGACGGCCTATGTCAGCTACAGCGAAAGCCTGTCACTGGGTGGCCAGGCGCCGTGGTGGGCATCCAACGGCAACGACGTGCTGGCGCCGCTGCTGGCGCGCCAGGCTGAAGCCGGCGTCAAGTACGAATGGAGCGATACACTAAGCCTGCAGGCCGCGCTCTACCGCATCCGTCAGCCGTACCAGTTCGCGCAACCGGACAACACCCCGGAGGGCTTCACCTTCGTGCAGCAGGGCAACGAGGTGCATACCGGGCTGGAACTCAACGCCGCCGGCCAGCTAAGCGAAAACCTGCGCCTCACCGCCAGCGCCAACCTGATCCAGGCCCGCGCCGAGGACACCGGCACACCCAGCTACGAAGGCCACCAGATCGTCAACGTGCCACGCCTGCGCACGTCGGCGTACCTGGACTACCGCCTGCCGTTCGCACCGGACCTCAGCCTGCTCGGTGGCTGGCGTTACAGCAGCTCCAATCCCGCCACGCCGAACGGCCTGGTCAGCGTGCCGGCCTATAACGTGTTCGATACCGGCCTGCGTTACGTCACTTCGTGGAACGGCCACGCGATGACCTGGCGATTCAACATCGACAACGTGTTCAACCATTTCTACTGGCGCGACACCGGCACCTCCGAAGGCGACAGCTATCTGTTCCCGGGTGCGCCACGACTGGCACGGCTCTCCGTGAGCTTCGACCTCTGATGTCCTGGATCGAACTCATCGGCGCCCTGATCAGCGCCTGGGCCGTCTGGCTCACCGCCAAGCGCAAGCCGTGGTGCTGGCCGATCGGCCTGCTGTCGGTGGTGATCTACACCTGGATCTTCGCCGACGCGAAGCTCTATTCCGACGCGCTGCTGCAGGTCGCGTTCGGCGTGCTGATCGTCTATGGCTGGGTCCGCTGGCTGCAGAATCTGGACGACGACGGCCTGGTCCAGGTCGCGCCGCTGCCGACCGCACAGGCCAGCGCGCATCTGTTGATAGGTGCCGCTGGCGCGCTCGCGCTCGGCTTCGCCATGCACCGCTGGACCGATGCCGCCCTGCCCTGGCTGGACGCGGCGCTGACCGCCTACAGCCTGGTCGCACAATGGTGGCAGGCGCGCCGGCATATCGCCGCGTGGTGGTTATGGATCGTGGTCGACGTGATCTATGTGGGCGAGTACGTCTACAAGTCGCTGCTGATCACCTCGGTGCTGTATGCCGGCTTCATCGTGCTGGCAGTGATCGGCTTGCGCAGCTGGAAGCAGGCTGTTGCCAGGCCTATCCCGATCAGTGAACTCAGCCCTCCTGCGAAGCTCTGACCCGCGCTTGCGCAGGATCAGAGCTTCATCGCAAGAGGTCGCTTGAGCACTACCCTGCGCTTCAATCCAGCTCGTGCAGCCGCTCCTGCAGTTTCTTTTTCCAGTCGGGATCCTTCTCGGCGGGAATAAGAGCTTTCAAGGCGGTTATCTGCGCGATGTCGAGTGCGTTCTTCGCTGAAGCCTTGATATCCGGCACGATGCCCACCCCTTCCCAATCCGTATGCGTGATCGGGTTGATCGGTCGACCGGAGGGAACAAACATCATGAAGTGCGCATCCAGGCGATGCGGGCTGCCCGCATGCGCACCGCCGCCGGTCGTCTCGCCGATCAAGGTCGCACGTTTGTTGTTCTTCAACGCATAGGCGAAATCTTCGCAACCGGAAAACGTATCGCTGCTGGTCAGCAGATAGAGCTTGCGCGCCTCGCCATACTTCGTGCCCGCCACGCTGGCCTGGGTCCAGCGTTGTTCGGTGCGGTTCTCGTCGCGCCAGTAGACGTCGTTGAGGTGGGTGGGCTTGTCGTACAGATAGCTGGCAAACAGCATCACGGATTCCGGATCTCCGCCGCTGCAGTGACGCAGATCGATGACCAGGGCCTTGGTATCGCCGAGCAAGGTCATGGCGGCGGCGATCCGCGTAGCCACCCCCTGCGGCCGACCGAACTGATGCAGGTCGATATAGCCGATATCGCCCTTGAGACGGTCGACGCCGCTGAAGCCGAAATTGAAATGGCTCTCGTCGGCCAGTTCCGCAGCCTTGTCGACGGGCGAATCGTCCTGATCCGACTTCGGCGATATCGCGTCTTCGAAGTAGCGCACCACCAGGTGCTGGTCGTGGCTATCGCGCTGCAGCGCGTCGGTGAGCGTGTCGGCGAATTTCTCGGCGCTGGTCACCGAGTCGAAATCACCGTGCAGCAGTTGTGCGCGCAAGTCCTTCCCCATCACCGCGGCCTTGTCGGGAAAGACGTAGGCGCGATCGAGATTGACAATGATGCCGTCGATCACTTCGCTGCGTGTGGACTTGTCCACGGTCATGTCTTTCTGCGGCGGCCCCGACTGGGCATGGCCGGGCATGCCGAACAGCGCGAACCCTGCCACACCCAGCATACCGGCACCGGCCAGAATGGCGACGCGTGCCGTCTTGGTCTTTCGCTTTGTATCCATCTGCGCACTCCTCGTTGGGATCTTCATCGGTAACCGATGAGTCCAGCGTCACAAAGGAATGTGGAGACATTGTGGGGATGCAGCGATGCCTTACAGCTCGAACCGGTAGCCGAGTCCGTAGACGGAATGGATGACCTCGACATCGGGCATCGCCGCGGCGAGTTTCCGGCGCAGATTCTTGATGTGGCTGTCGATCGCGCGGTCGGCAACATCCAGATTGTCACGACTGGCCAGGTCCAGCAGTTGCGCCCGCGAATAGATGGTGCCCGGACGCTTCACCATCGCGGCAAGCAGGCTGTATTCCGTCGGCGTGAGGTCCAGCAACTGCGAGTGGATGCGAACGCTGCGTGCGGCATCGTCGATCTCGACCAGCCGCGCATCGTCGTCCGGTTTGCGCGAGCGGCGCAGAATGGCCTTGATGCGTGCGACCAGTTCGCGCGGACTGAAAGGCTTGCACAAATAGTCATCAGCGCCGACTTCCAGGCCCAGCAACCGGTCGATCTCCTCCACCTTGGCAGTGACCATGATGATCGGCAC
The DNA here is from genome assembly GCF_009766065.1 of Dyella sp. S184. GTDB lineage: Bacteria > Pseudomonadota > Gammaproteobacteria > Xanthomonadales > Rhodanobacteraceae > Rhodanobacter. The sequence goes on from NZ_LMUE01000009.1 coordinate 445,958, forward strand.
CTCGGAAAATTCGCGCACCGTCTTGCATAACGCCACACCATCCAGGCCGGGTAGCATGATGTCCAGCACGATCAGATCCGGTGGCTTGCGTTGAATGCCGGCTAGCGCTTCGCGGCCATCTGCGACGACCTCGGCCTGGTAGCCTGCTGCTGTGACGTAATCGGCAACGATGGCTGACAGATCGCTTTCATCTTCCACGATGAGTATTGTTGCAACCATCTCAACCTTCCAGCTTCAGGATGATGGTGGCCCGCAGGCCACCTAGCGGCGATGGGCCGAACTCCAGACGGCCTGCATGCGCTTCGAGAATCTGCCGGCTGAGCGCAAGCCCCAGCCCGGCACCACCCAGCTGCCGGTTGCGTGACGCTTCAACGCGAAAGAACCGCTCGCCCAGGTGATCGAGCGACGGCGCGGGTACGCCCGGCGCGGAATCCTCGATCACAATGTGCAGCTCATCGCCGATGACTACGCCGGCGACCCCGATGCGGCCGCCCGTAGCGGTGTAGCGCACGCTGTTTTCCAGCAGATTGGTCACAACCTGGCCAATCCGGTCGACATCGCAGTGCACGATCGACCGGGTGGGTGGCGCGCCAATCGTTGTGGTCAGCCCGGCGAGGCGAAATTTTTCTGAAAAACCGTCCCATACGTTCTGCACTGGTTGCCATGCGTCGCTGGCGACCATGTGGTATGGCAACTGCCCGACGTCTGCGCGCGCGAGTTCATGCGGCTCATCGACCAGTTTCGTCAACGACAACACTTGCCGCAGCATCAGCGCGATATTTTCGGGTGTGGCGGTACGGATGCCGTCCTGCAAGGCCTCGATCTGCCCGCGCAACACGGTCAGTGGTGTGCGCAATTCGTGCGATGTATCGGCAACCCATTGCTGGCGCGAACGTTCCGTGTCTTCGAGTTTCGCGGCGAGCTGATTGAAGGTATCGGCCAGTTCGCCCAGTTCGTCGCTACGGCTGATGTTCAGGCGGGTATCGAACTGCGACTTGCCAAGGCGTCGCGCACCCTCGACTAGGTGCCTGACCGGCTTGCGAAAGTGCCCAGCCAGCAAGGCTGCCGCCAGCGCGCTCAATAAAACGCCGATGAGCGCGATGACGAAGAGGTTTCCTTGCTGCTCGACCAGAAAAGCAACCGCTAGCTCATCGTCGGGATTTTGTGATTTGGCAAGAACGAGGTATCCGACCGTCCTGCCGTCGACCACGAGAGGCCGCTGAATTGTATCGATGGAAGCCGCCGCGATCAGAGCCGGACTGGCAACGGCACCCGCCAGGTAGCGCCGGTCCGGATCCAGCAAACCGATCCGGTAAGCCAGACTTGGCGAAGATGACAAGGCGCCAGGCATCCCCGGCTGATCCTGCTGTGAACGCAGCAACGCTTCCCGCAACCACGCCTCGCGCGCTGTGGTATCGACGGGCAGGAACGACCAATCGCGATGCTGCCTATATTGCGCCGATAGCGTGCTGACCAAACCGCCCACATGCTCCAGTTCGGTATTGGGTGCGCTCTGCGAAAAATTGTCGGACAACTTCCAGCGAACCAGTTCCACGCCAACCGCGGCCACCGCCAGGAAGGACAGCAGTACGGCAAAGAACAAGCGGTGGCCAATGGAAACCTTCAAGCGTGTCGGCCTGCGAACCACAATCGCCGCAAGCTAGTGGAGATCGCCGGCGCTGGCAAGAAAGGGCAGAATGCGGCTAGAAGGCTTATCCCATCCCGGGTCCGTCCGACTTTGACGAGAGTAGCAAGCTACCTGCGGACGGCAAGCCGTGGCAGGCTGAACCATCCAGAAACTCAACCCGGCCGCCTGATTCCCTCAACATTTTCCTCACGCAGCATCGCTTTAATCGGCGCAGAATGGCCATCATCATGAAGACTCAGCTCACCCGAAAGCGTCTCGTGTGCATTGCCATCCTGCTGCTGGCCGCAGCACCCGTGGTCGGTGCGCAAAGCATCTACAAATGCACCAAGGCCGGTGGGCAGATCGAATACACCGATCATGTCTGCCGCAGCGGCAAAAGCGAGTTGATCCATCAGGCCAGCGACAGCGAAATCATCCACCAGTATATCGACCTGGGCCAGGATGGCCTCGCCAAGAACTATGCGGATTCGCATCACTTGGACGTGCTTTACACGGATCTTCTCGAAGCCCACCAGGAAAAGATGCAGGCCGAAGCTATGCTGCAAGCCAACGAAGCGAAGCAGCTCGACATCGAAGCACGGCAACAGGCGCTCATCGACCAGGCTGCCTACAATGGCCGCCTGCAGGGCGAGAACGATGCGCTACTGCAGCAGAACGAGCAGTACGCCGATCAGCAGGACGAGCCTGTCTACGGCTATGCACCTGTCTACTGGGGCGGCCTACCGTCGTACTGGAATCGCAGTCGCGGCCATGATCATGACCATGGTCACCCCCCGCCGCCGCATGGGACGCCGTCGAGACCTGCCCCACACGCATCGCCTGCCACTGTCCACGGAAAGTATTGAAGGCAGGTTTGGCAACCGGCTTTAAGCCAGTTCAACACTCAACTGAACCACGGGCACGAATGGCCAGGTCGAGTCGTTGCGCGAAAATGGCCTGACCCAGCCTTTCCCAACAGCCATCCATGACGGCCCACCCGAAGTTCGGTGGGCCGCCATGCCGACGGATTTACTGCGCTTGCTTGCCGCCGTGGGCGGGAATGAATTGCGTATCCACCGCCTCGGCCAGCTGGTCCGGCGGCAGCAGGCCCTGGGCGATCAGGAAATCATTGAACTGCTTCAGGTTGAAGTTGCTACCCAGTTCGATCTGCGTGTGCGCGCGCAGTTCCAGCAAGCGCGAGTAGCCGTAGAAGTAGGCCGTCGCCTGACCCGGCGAGCGGAACGTGAAACGGTCGAGTTCCTCACGGGCAAACGCTTCGGACAAGCCCACATCGTTGACCAGGATGTCGTGCGCACGGTCATGCGTGATCAGCCCGAGATTCAGCATCGGGTCGAGGAACGCACGCGCCGCGCGCAGCAGGCGCAGCTGCAGGGCAATCATCTGACCGCCCTTCGGCTCGTACGGCATCATCATGTATTCGGAATACAGCGCCCAGCCTTCCACGTTGACGCTGTTGAAGGCAAACAGCGAGCGTGCCAGCGACACGCCGTGCTCAACCATCGCCGAGAACTGCAGCTCGTGGCCCGGCCGACCCTCGTGCGCGGTGAGCGTCCACGCGCAGACCTTGCAGGTGAAATCGTCATAGGCCTGGTTGTCGCCCTTCCCGTTCGGCGGATTGCCCAGCGGCAGCACGAAGCTGCCGCGCTCGCCATGGTTGTTGATCAGCGGTGGCGGGTCCATGTGCGGTGCGGGTTCTTGTGCACTCTCGGCTTCCGAGGCGAGGCGCATGATCATCTGCCGATTGGGCAGCGAGACAATACCCTGCTGGCGGATGATGTCCTCGATCTTGCCGATGACCTGGTGGTAATACGGCTCGATCGAATCGCGGTCGAGCTGCTGCTTCTTCAAACCCTTGATCACGCCGCGATAGTCGGTGGCATCGATGCCCTCGGCCTTCGCCACATCCGGCGCCATCATCTGCATCTGCGCCTGGGTTTCCATGAACTCCAGCTCGGCCTTCCTGATCAGCTCCTGCGGGCTGATGTCGAGGCCAACCTGCTTGAGATTGTTGGCGTATACCGCCGGCGGCAGGCGGAAGTCGGTACGCGCATGCGGCAACACGGTGGTCTTGACCCATGCGTCGTAGTCGTCCAGCTGCTTCTGCATGGCATCCAGTGCAGGGCCGGCGCCGTCGATCTTGTACTTGGCATACAGCTTGCGGATGCCATCGACATAGCGCGCGGTATTGGCCAGGTTCTGCTCGACCTCGGCCTTGTACGGGCCGATCAGCTTCGGGTTGTCCAGCTTCGCCTGGAACAGCGCCTCGGCCTCCTTGGTCACCGGCGTACAGCCGGCGGTCATGCCGACGTAGCACTGCAGGCGCTTGAGCGCGGATGGCCGACGCGCGGCAGCGACCTGGTCCTGCAGCAGGCTGAACTCGCCCTGGAACACCGTCTGGCCGATATCGGTGTACGGCAGCAGGTATTGCTCGTTGATCTGGCTGCCATCGATATTGCGATCGGCCGCCTTGATCATGATCTGCAGATCCTGGCGCACGTCCGCATCGGTTTCCGCAGCCAGCTTTTTCTTCAAGGTATCGCGCGCTGCCGTCATCGCGGCACGCGAGCGCTGCTCTACGTCCGGCTTCAGGTCAACGACCTTGTCGTCATAGCCCGGGAAGCCGAACTGCGAGGCGAACTCGGGATTGAAATCGGCCAATACCTTCAGCAGTGGCTGGGCGTCGGCGTTGCTCTTGGCCACCCACGCCGGCGCGGCCATGGGAGCGGAAGCGGTAGTGGTCGGACTGGCGGGCGCAGCCTGTGCGGCGACAGCGCCGCCGAGTGCCAACGCAATACCTGCGATCAGTGGTTTGAACATGGATGCACCTCCCCGGAAGATACCCGAGCGTAGACCGTGCGGCGTGGCGCCGGATATGCCGAAGGTCATGCAGGGTGCCTCCGCCTGTCGCTTCATGAGGATTGCTTCAGGAGGGTTTCTTCGTGGCAGCGGCATCCAGTTGCCCGATCGTTGCCGATGATGGCGGCTCGCTTGCCTGCAGCTGCGTGGCCACGGCGGCGGCTTCGCGCAGCACCCGCAGCATGTTCCCGCCGGCCAGCTTGCCGAGTTCCTCGTCGGTCCAGCCGCGTCGTGCCAGCTCCACGAGCAGAGCCGGGTACTTGTCGACGCCTTCCAGGCCCTGCGGCGTGTCGGGAATGCCGTCGAAATCGGAACCGATCCCGACGCAGTCGATCCCGGCCACCTGGCGTAGGTGTTCGATGTGATCGGCAACCATCGCCAGCGTGACGACGGGTTTGGGATGCTGGCGGTCCCATTCGGCCAGCGCCGCCTGCGCCCGCTCGGGCTGACCGATGTAGAGGCCGGCGTAAGGTGGCGCGTTGTAGCGCGTCTGCTCGGCAGCACGATCAGCTTCCCAGCGTGCGCGTGCGGCCGAAACATAGGATGGCGCAAAGGTCGCCATGACGATGCCGTGGTTGCGCGCCACCATCTTCAGCACATCGTCCGGCACGTCGCGTGGATGATCGTCCAGCGCGCGCGCACCGGAGTGCGAAAACATCACTGGCGCGACCGAGGCATTCAGGGCGGCGCGCATCGTATCCGGGGATACATGGCTGAGATCGACCAGCATGCCGAGACGGTTCATCTCGTGCACCACCGCGCGTCCGAACGGCGTCAGTCCATGATGTTTCGGTGCATCCGTCGCGGAATCGGCCCAATCGTTGTCCAGCGTGTGGGTCAGCGTCATGTAGCGTGCACCGAGGGCGTACATCTGGCGCAGCACCGGCAACGAGTCGTCAATCTGGTGACCGCCTTCGATGCCGATCAGCGACGCCACGCGGCCGGCCTTGAATGCCTGCATGATGTCGTCCGCCGAATAGGCCATCTGCAGTTCCTTCGGATAGCGCGCCACCATGGTATGCACGATATCGATCTGCTCGATCGTCATCTTCACCGCCGCCGGGCCGGTGACCGTAGGCGGAATCCACACCGACCAGAACTGCGCACCGAGATGGCCTTGGTGCAGGCGCGGAATGTCCGTCATCAGCGGCGCCGGCATTTCACCGTCTTCCGGTTTCGACGGAAGGTTTGCGGTACTGACGCCGAGGTCCACGCCGGCCGCATTGCCGAAACGTTCGCGGATTTCCCACGCCAGATCGTTGTGGCCATCGATCAACGGCGTCTTCGCGAGCACACGATCGACGCGCGCAGCCAGAGCGACATCGTCTGCTCGGGTCGCCATTGCCGGCGACGCGCACAGGGTTGCCAGGATCGTGGCCATGCCGACCATGGCCTGGGTCGAGCGTCTACTGATCTTCATGTCCCATATCCCCTGTTGTTGCGGATGCACCAAGGAGCTGCTTCGCGCATGCCGCCTGTCTACTTCACTCTAGCCGTCGGAAGGAAAGATGCGCCCTTCGCCATCCATTTCACAATTTAGCGTCTAAAAGCTCTTGGCTCGACATAAATACACGACGAAGGCACAAAAGCGATCCCGGTCTTCGCCGGGATGACGGGTAGTGGGGGATGGCGGCAGAAACGGGCCAGTATGTCGTGGCCGGCTTCGCGCAGCAGCCGGGCGAGATGCGAACCCATCTTGTAGTCGCGCAGCGTGCGACAGGATGTTCACTGCCAGCAACGTGTCCGGGTGCATCGCCGTTTCTTGCTGCGGGTGAACCGGCATGGCCTGTTTCACTCCGCCATTTGAAACGGACGCCATTCAAGCGCCGAACTGTCTCGGAATGTTCATACCCGGATGGTGAAATCGCCTTCGCCGCGCGCGTCCCTGCAATGGTTTGCCGTAACCACAAGGCGATTCATTGAATTCGCTACGGCTCGCCCTCTCCGGTCAGCCCTGTCCTCGTTGCATCTATCAACAGGAGTTCTCGTATGTCCCGCCCTCATCTATTCCACAAGACATTGCTATGCGCTTCGATCGCCTCGACGGGATTCGCATTCGCAGTTTCCGCCCAGGTGGCACCACCTGCGGGCACGGTTCTTTCCCCGGGCCAGGTGATCCCCGGGCCCATGCCGCACATCACTCCCCAGGATGCCGTACCTACTGCCACGCCGATCAAGCATCTGGTGGTCATCTTTGGCGAGAACCGCTCGTTCGATCATTATTTCGGCACCTACCCGGTGGCTCAGAACCCGCCTGGCGAACCGGTATTCACCGCAGAGCCATCGACGCCAGCCGTGCAGGGCCTTACGCCCGCCCTGTTGACGCAGAACCCGAACGCGCTCAATCCGCTCAACGGCGTCAACGCGGTCAATCCGTTCCGACTGGATCGCACGCAGGCCAATACCGAAGGCCAAAACCACTCCTACACGCCGGAACAGCTGGCCTACGATAACGGCGCGTCGGATTTGTTCCCCGCCTACACCGGCAACAACACCGTCAGCAGCGCCGGCACCTTTGGCACCCACGGTCTGGTCATGGCTTATTTCGACGGCAACACCGTGACCGCGATGTGGAACTACGCCCAGCATTTTGCGCTGAATGACAATGCATATACCGATACCTACGGGCCCTCTACACCGGGCGCGTTGGAGGTGGTCTCCGGTACCACCAACGGTGCCCAGGCAGTCGTTGGTTCCGCATCGACCATTCCCGATACCCAGGGCGGTTTGACTCTGATAGGCGACACCGATCCGGCCTACGATAGCTGCTCGTCGGTCTCCAGCACGGCCCGGATGACCTCGAAGAACATCGGCGATCTGCTGAACGCCAACAATTTGACCTGGGGCGGATTCATGGGTGGTTTCGACCTGACCGCCACCAACAGCAATGGAACCACGGGCTGCGCACGCAGCACCTATTCAAGCGTGCTGGGGGCGACCAAGACCGACTATACCCCCCATCACAACTGGTTCCAGTACTTCGCATCCACAGCGAACTCGACCCATGCGCGTCCCAGCTCGATCGCCAAGATCGGCTATACCGACCCGAAGGACAGCGGCGGCACGCCGGTCCATCACGAGTACGACGTCAACGATTTCTTCAGCGCCGTGTCAGCGGGCAACTTCCCGTCGGTGAGCTATCTGAAAGCGCCGGCGGTGGACGATGCACACCCGGGCAATTCGGATCCTCTGGATGAACAGGAATTCGTCGTCAAGGTCATCAACTTCCTGGAGAAGCAGCCCGACTGGAAGGATACGGCGGTCATCATCACCTACGACGATTCCGATGGCTGGTACGACCATCGCTATGCATCGCCCACCACGTCTTCGTTCGACTCAACCACGCCGCAGGGTTCGGTAACTGGCGCAGATCAGCTCAATGGCCACGGCATCTGCAACAGCACCAATGCCCAGCCAGGCATCGGCGTGAATGGTGGCGTCGTCAATGGACGCTGTGGACCCGGCACGCGCGTTCCATTCCTGGTCATATCGCCCTACGCGCGCGTCAATTACGTCGACGATACCCGTATCACGCAGTCCTCGGTGGTGCGCTTTATCGAGGACAACTGGCTCGGTGGCGAGCGCATCGGCCAAGGTTCGAACGACGCGACAGCCGGAAGCATCATGAGCATGTTCGATTTCAATCGTAACCAGTTCGATCTTGCACGCCCGCTCTTCCTGGACCCTCTCCTGGGTACCAAGGTCCCAACGCCGATCGATCCCCGCCCGCAGCAAAGCGCCCAGGTCGCGGTGCTTTCAAATAAAGCCCTGTAAGTCGGAAGGACTGCATCCCTGCTCAGGTTGACTGGGCAGGGATGCTCCCGCGGCCGCTTGGTACTTATCCAAATATCGTCGCCCTCATCGATGAGGGAACCCATGCTGGTTCGCTCCCGTCAACCGTATTGAAGCTACCGGATTACTGCTCTTGCCATTTGTTGCCCGATCATCCGAACGCCCTGTATCCCGCAGCAACATTCATCTGCTGAAGGCCGCTTTCGTTCTTGTTTCAGGTTGCCTGCTCGCCTGTGGACTAACCGGTCATGCCGTTGCGCAAACTGTTGCCGCAACGACTGCTGTGGATGGCGTCAACCCTCATCCTGTCCAGTTGAACCTTCCACCAGCGGGGTCGCTAAGTGCGGTGGCGCAACTGGGCAAGCTGCTGTTTTTCGATCGTTCGCTATCGGCCTCGGGGCGGCAATCCTGCGCGTCCTGCCATAGCCCAAAATACGCTTACAACCCGCCCAACAAACTGACCGTCCAGCCGGGCGGCCGGGATCTGAAAAGCTTCGGCGACCGGCCACCTCCGTCGCTGGCCTATCTCTACCGGCAACAACCTTTCAGCATAGGCCCGGATACCGGCCCGGATACCGGCCCGGATGATGCGCCCGTCAATCTCAATACGGTGGCGGCCTCGGCCGGCAGCGATCCCAAGATGCAAAAATCGGCCGGCACCATGCAACCGACAGCCATGGTGCCTCAGGGCGGATTGTTCTGGGACGGTCGCGCCGACTCGCTGCAACGGCAGGCCTTTCTGCCCGCGCTTGATCCGATGGAAATGGCCAACGACAGCGTGACCATGATCGCCAGCGAATTGACCCATGCCGATTACCGCCAGAGGTTCGTCCAGCTGTTCGGCCCGACCATCTTCAACGATCCGGATCGACTGGTGTCCGAGGCCATGTTTGCCATCGTTCGCTACCAGATCGAAGACCCGTCCTTTCACGCCTTCACCAGCAAGTACGATGCATGGCTGCAGGGCAACGCAAAGCTCACCCCGGCCGAAGCGCGCGGCATGCAGCTCTTCAACGATCCGCAAAAAGGCAATTGCGCCGCCTGTCATTTGAGCCAGCCAAGCCGCGACGGCCTGCCGCCGCTATTCACCGATACCCAATACGAGGCACTTGGTGTGCCACGCAACCCGCACCTGCCGCTCAACAAAGATCCGAAGTTCTTCGACCTCGGCCTGTGCGGCCCCGTCCGCAAGGATCTGGCGCAGCAGACGCAATACTGCGGCATGTTCCTGACCCCGACCCTGCGCAATGCCGACCGACGTTCGGTGTTTTTCCACAATGGCGTGTATCACACCCTGCAGCAGGTGCTGGACTTCTACAATCTGCGCAGCGTTCAACCCGAAAAAATCTATCCGCGTGATGCCAGTGGCAAGCTCGTGCTGTACAACGACATCCCGAAAACATTGCAGGGCAACGTGGACATCAAGGATGCTCCGTTCGATCTCCACGCCGGCGACAAGCCACCGCTGAGCAAACTGGACATGCTGGACATCATTGCCTTCATCCATACGCTGGACGATGGGTATACGCCGGCAGCGCAGCCGACTAAGCGCGATGCCATGGTCAGATAATCAAGCCTCCTCATTCTTCGCAAGTTGCCTCGGTCATCGGCGCCTCATATCCGTCCCTGCAGGCGATTTTCAGCGACGCCATCATGGCGCAATTCGTGACCTGGAGTGCACTCTGATCCCAGTTTCGGACGGCTGCGCCATTGCCTCGGTAATGGACTGCAGAATGAGCCAGGGGTAAGGTGCGTCGCATCCGCAGTTGCCGCGTGTGGACTCTGGAGCGGACGGGAACCGATGGTGAATGCAGACGCGATCGTTGTCGGCGCGGGTCCTGCAGGTCTGGCCTGCGCCGCGACCATGCGTCGGTTCGGCCTCAGGGTAGTGATACTGGAAAAGGCCGATGCAGTCGCTTCGGTATGGCGGCACCACTACGACCGGCTGCATCTGCACACGGATCGTGGACACTCCGCGTTGCCCGGCATGGCCATGCCGCGTACCTATCCGAGATACCCATCGCGCGCGCAAGTCATCGAATATCTCGAAGGCTACGCAGCACACTTCGGCCTTGAGCCGATCTTCGGCAGCGTGGTGCGAAACGTTCGCCGCGACGGTAGGACGTGGCGTGTCGACACCGCGCAGAAATCCTTCATAGCGCCTGTCGTCGTCATCGCGACCGGCTGGGCCGACTTCCCCCATCGGCCGACATGGCCCGGATCGGACGTCTATCAGGGGGTCGTCATCCACAGCACCAGCTATGCAAATCCCGCGGCCTTTGCGGGCAAGCGCGTCCTCGTGGTCGGATTCGGAAATTCAGGCGGTGAGATTGCGCTCGACCTGGCCGAAGCCAACGTCGACGTGACCCTGGCCGTGCGTGGCCCGGTGCAGATCCTGCCGCGCGAATTGCTTGGTCTTCCGATCCTGACCTGGGCAATCGCAGAAGCGCACCTGCCCGCGCGCGTGGCTGATTTCATCAATGCACCCGCCATCCGGCTTGCCGTCGGCCCCGTCAGGAATCTCGGACTGAAGATTGCCAGCAAGGGACCACGCCGCATGATCGAGGAGGACCGCCGTGTGCCATTGCTCGATGTGGGTACGTTGGCACGGATCAGGGACGGTACGATCAAGATACGCGGCGACATCGAGCGATTCACCCGCGATGGCGTGATCTTCACCGGCTCACCCGAAGAGAAGTTCGATGGCGTCATTCTCGCGACCGGCTTTCGCCCTGACCTGCGCAAGCTGTTGCCGGAAGCACATGGCGTATTCGATGCCAAAGGCATGCCACTCGCCTCGGGCCAGACCACGTCGGAGCCAGGGCTCTTTTTCTGTGGCCTGATCGCTTCGCCGACAGGCCAACTGCGTGAGATCGGGATCGAAGCGCAGCGCATTGCGCGTCTGGCCAAAACCTATCTATCGGACGGCCCCGCCGAACACGCTGCGGAAGTCGGCAAGAAATAAAGGCGCGGCAACGGATTGGAGCCATTCAACTTCATGGCCACATACGATCGTATGTGGCCGTGACCCACTTCGCTTTACAAAGAATCGCGGCAGAGCTTCAAGCGAAGCTGGCGAAAATATCGTTCAGTTGCCTGCCGGGCGTTCCATTGGCCAGACCCTTAAACGAACCGGTCCTCATCTGTTCGGCAGCCATAAATGCCGCGCCCCAGGCAGCCCGTGCCAACGCACCGCCAATACTGATGCGTCGCACGCCGAGATCGGCCAGTTCGGCAACGCTCCATCCGGTGTCCATGACCAGGACATTGAGCGGCTTGGGTGCCACCGCACGGACCATCGTCGCGATATGGGCCTTGTCGCGTACGCCCGGTGCATAGAGGCAATCGGCCCCCGCCATGGCAAAGGCAACCAGCTTGTCGATGGCCGGCGTGATGGCATCGGCATCGTGCAGCAGGCCCTCGGTACGAGCCACCAATATGACGTCCTCGCCCGACCGGTCGATCGCTGCACGGGCAGCACGGATGCGTTCCGCCGCAAAGGCACTGTCGTAGAGGCCGAACGGAGCCTCGATATCGCGATCCTCAATCGAGAGGCCAGCCACACCCGCCTGCACGGCGAGCCCGACATTGACCGCTACCCCTTCGGGATCGGATGCAAAACCGGACTCGAAATCGGCGTTCACCGGCAGGTCAACCGCTTCGCACAGATAAGCCAGATGCTGTAGCACATCCGTGAGCGTCACCGCGTAGTCGGGGCGACCTGTTGACCAGGCATAACCCGAACTAGTCGAGGCCAGCGCTGCAAAGCCCAGATGCTGCAACATCCGTGCACTGCCCACATCCCAGGGATTGGGCAGCACGAAACAGCCTTGCTGGTGCAGGGCGCGAAAGGTGGTGCGTTTGTCAGCAACTGTACGAGTCATAGGAACCTCATCTCGGTATGCGCGAAGAACCGGGTATCGAATGGTGGTCAACTTCCCATTTCTACCTGAAGGACTTAATAAGTGCACTGGCTGCCGAGAAATCCTGGAATCTCAGAAAAAATTCCAAGGCTGCACTTCTCAAGCTCAAGGATGTCGGGGATATGTGTGCCCACAGCCGCCGATTCATCGCACAACGTCAAGACATAGATAAACTCATATCGAACTTTCGGATCATTGTCCAAGAGCTTGTCGCGCTAGCGCAGCTTAAGTAAGTCCTTACAGAGCCTGGTCATCCCCAGCTTGTAGGGCGCCAAAGGCGCACGAAAGCTCTTGCCTGTGAGCGCCGATGTAACAGTGAGCATGGAGCTGAAGACACTGGACCCCAGCCTACGCTGGGGTGACGGGCAGGTAGGATTCCTGCGAGTGCTTTGTCGCTTACGTTTCGGCGAACAAGGCCTGGATCCGGACGTACGGCATGGCGCCTTTGGCCAGCGACTCGGAGCGCCCGCTATCGAGAAAATCCCGCGCCAATGTTTCCGCGTGGCCCCACAGCATCTGCGAAATACCGGAGCCTGCGCTGAAGCGTCGCACGCCGAGCTGACCCAGCTCGTGGACCGGCATCAGGCCTGGCCACGCCATCACGTTGAGCGGCAGGCCTACCTTCGCCACGATGGCCTGGATCTCCGCCGGTTCGTGCAGACCCGGAACAAACAAGCCATCGGCACCGGCCGCGCGATAGATCGCGCCGCGCGACAGCGTTTCGTCGACCCGCTGCGAGGCATCGACCAGGTTGGCCAGGTACACGTCAGTGCGTGCATTCACGAAGATGTCCGAACCGGCCTTTGCGGCGATGTTCCTGATCGCTTCGATTTTCGCGGCAAGCGTGGCCGGCGCGTAGGCGCCATCCTCGATATTGATGCCGGCGACGCCGACATCGAGCAGCCGCCGGATCGTCTCGCCTACCGTCGCGGCATCATCGGCATAACCGTTTTCCATGTCGACCGACAACGGCACCGTGAGGACCCGCGCGATGCCGGCCGCGGCATGGATCGCGGCGTCCACCGGCAGTTTTCCCCCATCCGCGTAGCCAAGCGCCCAGGCCAATCCCGCGCTGGTGGTGGCGATGGCCGTGGCACCCAGGCTTTCGAACAATCTGGCACTGCCGGCGTCCCAGGCATTGGGCAGCCGCAATGGCTGCGGGCCACCATGCAACTGACGGAAGATTGCTGCGTTCGCGGACATGTCGACCTCCGATGCATCGCCGATGCGGATCGTGCATTCTGCTCGAAGTTTCATCCTGGCGACAGGGACACCGTTGCAACGGTTCTCCGTGATATCACGAAGCGCATGGGGAAATTTTTCGCTAGATAACCAGTAGATACATCGAGCACGGCCCAGGATGGCCCGCCGCTCTAGATATGGCGAAGGCACAAAAGCGATTCCGGCCTTCGCCGGAATGACGAGTAGTAGTGGATGGCGAAAAAAAAGGCCGCCTAGTCGGCGGCCTTCTCATATCAGCAACGCGCGCTGCGCCTCACCCCAATAACACCCGATTCATCCTTTGTACGAACGCCGACGGATCCGGCAACTGCGCCCCGGCTGCGATCTCCGCCTGCTCCAGCAACAGCGTGGCCAGATCCTTCGCCTTCGATTCATCAGCTTCCGCCTCGACACGCTTCAGCAACGCATGCTGCGGATTGATCTCCAGCGTCGGCTTGTTGTCCGGCATGTCGTGGCCGGCTTCGCGCAGCAGGCGAGCCAGGTGTGGGGCCATCTCGTAGTCGCTCAGCGCGAGGCACGACGGTGAATCGGTGAGGCGGGCGGAGACGCGCACGTCGCCGACGCGATCGCCGAGCAGGTCCTTGAGTTTCTTGACCAGCGGCTCGGCCTCCTTCGCCGACTCCTCCTGCTTCTTCTTGTCGGCCTCGTCCAGCGGCAGTTCGCCCTTGGCGACGTTCTGCAGTTTCTTGCCGCTGTATTCGCTCAAGGAGCCGAGCATCCATTCGTCGATGCGGTCGGACATCAGCAGCACTTCGATGCCCTTGGCCTTGAACGCTTCCAGCTGCGGGCTGCCCAGCGCGGCGGCGTAGCTGTCGGCGGTGATGAACCAGATGCTGTCCTGGCCCACCGGCATGCGGCCGATGTAGTCGTCGAACGAGACGGTCTGCGCGCTGCCGTCACCTTTCGTGGAGGCGAAGCGCAGCAGTTTGGCGATGCGCTCGCGGTTGTTCGCATCCTCGCTGATGCCTTCCTTGAGCGTGTTGCCGAACGCCTTGTAGAAGATGGCGAATTTTTCCGGCTCGTCCTTGGCCAGCTTTTCGATCAGGTCGAGCACGCGCTTCACGCAGGCGGACTTGATGCGCTCGAGCTGGCGGTTCTGCTGCAGGATCTCGCGGCTCACGTTGAGCGGCAGATCATCCGCATCGACCACGCCGCGCACGAAGCGCAGGTAGTTCGGCAGCAGTTCCTCGGCTGCGTCCATGATGAAGACGCGCTTGATGTACAGCTTCAATCCCTTGCGCTCGTCGCGGCCGCCCATCATCAGGTCGAACGGTGGCTGCGACGGGATGTACAGCAAGGTGGTGAAGCTCTGGCTGCCCTCGACGCGGTTGTGGGTCCAGGCCAGCGCGTCGTTGAAATCGTGGCCGAGCGACTTGTAGAAGCTCTGGTAGTCCTCGTCGCTGATCTCCGATTTCGGCTTGGTCCACAGCGCCGAGGCGGCGTTGATGGTTTCCCATTCGTCGGTCGACTTGCCGTCCTTCTCCACCGGCATGCGGATCGGGAAGGCGACGTGGTCGGAGTACTTGGTGATCAGCGAACGCAGCTGCCAGCGCTTGAGGAACTCGTCCTCGTCGGCCTTCAGATGCAGGATCACCGCGGTGCCGCGCTCGGCCTGCTCGACCTGCTCCAGCGAATACTCGCCCTTGCCGTCACTCTCCCACTTCACGCCGTCGCTCGCCGGCGCATCGGCGCGGCGGGTGATCACGGTGACCTTGTCGGCCACCACGAAAGCGGAATAGAAGCCCACGCCGAACTGGCCAATCAGCCGCGCGTCGGCCTTTTGCTCACCCGACATCGCCTCGAGGAAGCGCTTGGTGCCGGAGCTGGCGATGGTGCCGATGTTCGCCACCACCTCGTCGCGGTTCATGCCGACGCCGTTGTCGCGGATGGTGACGGTGCGCGCGTCCAGATCCCAGCTCACGTCGATATGCAGCTCGCTGTCGCCGGCCATCAGCTCGGGCTTGGCGATCGACTCGAAGCGCAGCTTGTCGCAGGCATCGGAGGCGTTGGAGATCAGCTCGCGCAGGAAGATTTCCTTGTGCGAGTACAGCGAATGCGTGACCAGGTGCAGCACCTGGGCGACTTCGGCTTCGAATTTGCGGGTTTCGGCGGGTGCGGTCATGAGTCGATGTTCCGTTGATGCGTTGATGTTTTTAGATCGTCATTCCGGCGCAGGCCGGAATCGCATTCGCGCCTTACGTGGTCGTATCGAATGTGCGATTCCGGCCTGCGCCGGAATGACGGATTGGGGAGTTTACGGTGCAACCGTGCCTATCCGGCGTTCTGAAGCGCCGCGATGCGCTCGTCCAACGGCGGATGGCTCATGAACAGTTTCCTGAAGCCGTCCGCCAGCGGGCCTGAGATGCCGAACGCGGCAATGGTGTTCGGCAGGGTGCTTTCGCCGTGGTTGGCCTGCAGCCGTTGCAGTGCGGAGATCATCGCGCCGCGACCGGCGAACTTGGCGCCCGCGGCGTCGGCGCGGAATTCGCGCCAGCGCGAGAACGCAGCGACGATCATCGAGGCGAACAGGCCGAATACCACCTGCAGCACCATCACCACCACGAAGTAGCCGATGCCACCACCGCCACGATTGTCGTCGCGGCCGCCGGACATCCAGCTGTCGACCGCGCGGCCGACGATGCGCGCGGCGAGGATCACCAGCGTGTTCAGCACGCCCTGGATCAAGGTCAGCGTCACCATATCGCCGTTCGCCACATGGCCAATCTCGTGACCCAGCACGGCAGTGATCTGCTCGCGATCCATCTGCTGCAGCAGGCCGGAGCTGACCGCGACCAGCGAGCTGTTCTTCGTCATGCCGGTGGCGAACGCGTTCATTTCCGGGGCGTCGTAGATCGCCACCTCAGGCATGCCGATGCCGGCGTTCTGGGCGTGACGACGCACGGTATCGACCAGCCAGCGCTCGGTCTCGTTCTGCGGCTGGGTGATCACCCGCGCGCCGGTGGACATCTTGGCCATCCACTTGGAGATGGCCAGCGAAATGAAGGCACCGCCCATGCCGAATACCGCGGCGAAGGCCAGCAGGCCACCCATGCCGCCATAGCCGCGGCTGGCCGCCATCTGGTCGATGCCAAACAAATGGCAGACGATGCTCAGCAGGAGCAGGACGGCGAGGTTGGTACCGATGAACAATGCGATGCGACGCATGGCTGTCTCTCTTTGGCAGTCATGAAGGTGGATGCACGCTTGGCGCGCAGGTGAAAATTCGGGGCGCGGATGCACAGTTTCAAGGGTCCACGGCGCCTTACGGCCGCCAGGTGTGCCCTAAAATGGCCGCATGACCTATCGCGGCCGCTTTGCCCCCTCGCCCACCGGGCACCTGCATTTCGGCTCGCTGGTGGCTGCGGTGGGCAGCTGGCTGTGCGCACGGCATGCCGGCGGCCAGTGGTTGCTGCGGATGGAGGATATCGACCCGCCGCGCGAAGTGGCCGGCTCAGCGGCCAGTATCCTCGCTGCGTTGCCGGCCTTTGGCGTCGACCCCGACGTAGCGCCGCTGTTCCAGTCGCAACGCATCGCGGCGTATGACGCAGCGTTCGAACAGTTGCGCACAGCGGGCCGGGTATTTCCCTGCTGGTGCAGCCGCAGCGAACTGGCTGCCGCTGGCGGCATCCATCGCGACGGGCAGTGTGTGGCTGCCGCCGACCCGGATCGGCTGCCCGCGTGGCGCCTGCACGTGCCGGATATCGAGGTGACTTTCGATGACGCGCTGCTGGGGCCGCAACGTGAGAACCTGCGCGAGAGCGTTGGGGATTTCGTGATACGCCGGGCCGAAGGTTTCTATTCGTACCAGCTGGCCTGCGTGGTGGACGACGCATTCCAGGGAATCACCGACGTGGTACGCGGCAGCGACCTGCTAGATTCCACCGCGCGGCAGATCTGGCTGCAGCGCTGCCTGGCCGTGCCGACGCCCAGATATCTGCATCTGCCGCTGGTGCTGGATGCCGAGGGCTACAAGCTGTCGAAGTCCGACCAGGCTTATCCGGTCGATCCGGCAGCCCCTTTACCGGCGTTGCGACAGGCCCTGGCCTTCTTGTCGGTGCCGGTGCCGATGGCCGCGATGGAGGTGCCGGATTTGCTGGCGCATGCGCTGGCGAATTTCGATCCGGCACTTTTGCCGCAATGCAGCGGTCACTCTGTCGCCTGAAACGCTATAAAGCATGAACAACCCGGCTCTCCATGGCATCGGATTGCAGCAATCCGATGCCATGATCCCGGACCCACAGCCCTCTGCTTTACCTCACAGGAGATCATGGACATGACACAGCGCACGGCATTGGTCACGGGCGGCACCGGCGGCATCGGCAGCGCGATCATCCGCTACCTCGCCAGCCAGGGGCACCGGGTCGCCACCAACTACCGCGATCAGGCCAAGGCCGAGGCATGGCACGACGCGATGGCGAAGGATGGGATCGAGGTGTGCATGGTGCAGGGCGACGTCACCGACCCGACCGGTTGCGACGCGATGATCCGCGCCATCGAGGAAAAATGCGGCCCGATCGACATCCTGGTCAACAACGCCGGCATCACCCGCGACAGCACCTTCCACAAGATGAACTACCAGCAGTGGACGGACGTGATCAGCACCAACTTGAACGCCTGCTTCAACGTCACCCGCCCGGTGATTGACGGCATGCGCGCGCGCAAGTGGGGCCGCATCGTGCAGATCAGCTCGATCAACGGCCAGAAGGGCCAGTACGGCCAGGCCAACTACGCCGCCGCAAAGGCCGGCATGCACGGCTTCACGATTTCGCTGGCGCAGGAGAACGCGAAGTTCGGCATCACCGTGAACACCGTCTCGCCCGGCTATGTCGGCACCGACATGGTGATGGCGGTGCCGGAGGAAGTGCGCGAGAAGATCGTGGCGCAGATCCCGGTCGGCCGCCTGGGTCGCCCCGATGAAATCGCGCACGCCGTGGCGTTCTTTGCCGGTGATCAGGCGAGCTGGATCACCGGTGCGAACCTGGCGATCAATGGTGGGCATTACATGGGTTGGTGACCGAAGATCAGGAGTGAGTGGAGAGAAGTGAGAAAAGAGAGAAAGCCCGGCTCTTACTCACTTCTCACTTCTCTCCACTCACTTCTCGCCCTTCCCCAGCAACTTCTCCAGCACCTTGCCGACTGCCGCGAACGCAAACGCGCCGGTGACATGCGTGGCCGCGCCCAGGCCTCCGCCGCAAGCCAGATTCAACGCATCGCCACCGGGTGGCCGGTTGCCGCAGACGGTGCCATCAGGCTGCGGGTACTGCACGTTCTGCAATGAGTACACCGCCGACACGCCGAAGTAGCGGTCCGGATTGCGCGGAAAGTTGAAGTCGGTGCGGAGCTTCTTGCGGATCAGGCTGAACATCGCGTCGTGTTCGGTGCGCGACAGGTCGCGCACGCGGATCTGTGTGGAATCGGTACGCCCGCCGGCCGAACCGACACTGACGATCGGCAGCTTGCGCCGACGGCACCAGGCGATCGTCTCGAGCTTTACGCGGAATGCATCGCAGGCATCGAGCACCACGTCGTAGCCGCGATCGAGCAGTTCATCCAGTGTGGATGGTGTGAGGAAGCGTTCGATCGGCTCCAGCTGGATCGCCGGGTTGATCGCCTTCGCCCGCGCGGCGATCACCCCGACCTTGGACTTGCCGAACTCGCCATCCAGCGCATGCAGCTGGCGGTTGGTGTTGGACACGCAGACTTCGTCGGCATCGATCAGGGTGAGCCGGCCGACCCCGCTGCGCGCCAGTGCCTCGGCCGCCCACGAACCGACGCCGCCGATGCCGATCACGCAGACATGCGCCTGCGCCAGCGTGGCTACGCTGCCGATACCGTACAGGCGTTCGACGCCAGCGAAGCGTTCGGCTGGAAATTCCACCTCGTTCATGTCGACATGCTACGCGTGCACTTGGGGTTGTCTGCGAATGTCACGGGATGATCCTGTTGCGGTGTAAGCGCCATTATCGCGCCTGCGCGGATGCAACGCATCGGCGCGGGTTATTCTTGCCGCCTTCTTTGTCACCTGCGGAAACGAATCGATGCGCGTCGCTCTGTTGCTTCTGCTGGGCCTGGTGATTGGCGTGATTGGCACCGTCAACGTCATGAGTACGTTGAGTGCGCGCAATCCGATGCCGAAGGCAGTGATGCACACCATGGGCTACCACATGGGTGAACTGGGCCAGGCGCTGAAGGCGAAGCAGTGCGAAGCGGTCAGCATCGAACATCACCTGCAGCGCCTGCAGTCCACCGCAACCGATATCGTGCCGGTGTTTGGCGTGACCGAAAAAGACTTTACTGACGATGCCAACCAGTTGCAGGCGCACGTGCAGCAAGCGTTGCAGGCCGCGCCTGCGGATTGCGCGGCGCTCGCTGTAGCGATCAAGCCGATCGACGACACCTGCAAAAGCTGTCACCAGAAATACCGCTGACGCATTCCGCGGTCAGAAGCTGACTTTCCCGCGCAGCATCTGTCCGTACATCACCCAGTCGCCGAGCAGGCTGTACAGCGGATGCTTGAACGTGGCCGGACGGTTCTTTTCGAAAACGTAATGGCCCACCCAGGCGCAACCGTAACCGACTACGGGCATCAACCATAGCCAGCTGAGCTGGCCGGTCAGCAGCGCCACCAGCAGCACCACGATCACCAAGGTGCTGCCGATGAAGTGCATGCGACGGCAGCTGCGGTTGCTGTGTTCGGTCAGGTAGTAGGGATAGAACTCGCTGAAATTGCTGAAACCGGACATGCGCTAACCCCGTGACGGATCGACCCGGACAGCGTGACCCGGCCAAGCTTTCGATGCAACCGGCGGCACCGGTCAAGGCAACGGAATGAATTCGTCCTCGTCGCCTACCACCTTGCCCATGCGCTGCGCCTGCCAGTCGTCCTTGGCCTGTTCGATGCGCTCTTTCGTGCTGGCGACGAAGTTCCACCACAGATGGCGCTCGCCATCCAGCGGCGCACCACCGAACAGCAGCAGCTTGCTGTCCCCGCTTGCGCGTAACGATGGCGCAAATGGCCCGGTCTGCACGGCCATCTGCTCGGTGGCAAGATCGAGCTCACCCCAGCGAACCGCACCGTCGACGACGAAAACACCACGCTCGACATGCTCCTGCGGCAACGCCAGTTCGGCGCCGGCAGCCAGTTGCACCTCAAGCAGGAACATCGGCGCGAATACCTTGACCGGTGACTGCTGTCCATACGCGCTGCCGGCAATCAACACCGCCTCCATGCCCGGCTGACGAATCGTCGGCAATACCGCGCGATCGTGGTGATGGAATTCCGGTGCGATCTCGGCGTCGGCCTGCGGCAGCGCCACCCAGATCTGCACGCCATGCAGGGCTTGCCCATCGCGACGCTCGTCCGGTGGTGTGCGCTCTGAATGCACGATGCCGCGTCCGGCGGTCATCCAGTTCACTTCGCCGGGACGGATGTCGGCCACGCTGCCGATGCTGTCACGGTGGCGGATCGCCCCTTCGAACAGCCAGCTCACCGTAGCCAGTCCGATATGCGGATGCGGCCGCACGTCCATGCCATTGCCGGGCGCAAAAGTCGCCGGGCCCATGTGATCGAAGAACACCAGCGGCCCGACATGGCGCGCCTGCAACACCGGCAACATCCGCCGCACGGTAAAGCCGTCGCCAAGATCATGCAGGCGGCCTTCAATCAGGGTCGGATTTGCTTCCATCACGTTCTCCTTGGATGTTTACCAGGCACGCCGATACTGCACCGGAGCTTCGACTTGCGCATCCAGCAGGTGGGCTGCGCGGCGTGGGAAATACGGGTCACGCAGGCTCTCGCGGGCAATCAGCACGACATCGGCGTCGCCGTTGGCAATGATCGCCTCAGCCTGTTCCGCCTTGGTGATCAGCCCGACCGCGCCGGTGGCGATATGCGCTTCGCGACGAATGCGCGCGGCGAACGGCACCTGATATCCGGGCGCCAGGGGAATCTTCACATGCGGTACCAGGCCGCCGCTGGACACGTCGATCAGGTCCACGCCCAGCGCCTTCACCTGTTGCGCCAGCTGCACGCTCTGCTCGATATCCCAGCCGCCCTCGGCCCAGTCGGTCGCCGAGATGCGCAGCCACAGCGGCAGTTCCGCCGGCCATACCTCACGCACCGCAGCGATCACTTCGCACACCAGTCGCGTGCGGTTCTCGAAGCTGCCGCCATATTCGTCGCTGCGTCGATTGCTTAGCGGCGACAGGAACTGGTGCAGCAGGTAACCATGCGCGGCATGGAGCTCGACCAACTGGAAGCCGGCCATCAATGCACGTTCGGCTGCCGCGCGGAAATCGGCGATCACCTTGCGCAAACCATCGGCATCCAGCGCCTGCGGCGTGTGCCAGCCCTGGTCGAATGGCAGCGCCGAGGGTGCAACGGTCGTCCAGTCACCCTGCCCGACCGGCAGCGGGCCGCCGCCCTCCCATGGCCGCTGCGCCCTCGCCTTGCGCCCGGCATGGGCTAGCTGCACGCCGGCGATCGCGCCCTGCCCACGGATGAAACGGGTGATCGGCTGCCAGGCAACGCGCTGCGCCTCGTTCCACAACCCGGTATCACCGGGCGAAATGCGCCCCTCGGCCGATACCGCGGTTGCCTCGGAAATCACCAGCGCGGCACCACCTGCGGCACGGCTTCCCAGATGCACCAGATGCCAATCATCCGGCAGACCATCGATGGCCGAGTACTGGCACATCGGTGCAATGACGATGCGGTTGCGCAAGACCAGACTGCGCTGGGTGAACGGGGTGAACAGACTCATGATGGCGCCTTGCTTGAAACATCCAGACGAGATGATGGCAACCACGCTGGCTTCAAGAGCGCCGGCTTTCCTGCCTTGCCAGCCATTGCCCAATGCGGGTAGCGACCGGTCGTGGTGTCTTCATCCAGCCGAAGTGATCGGCCGGACCGCGCAGTTCCTGCGAAGTCACCACGGCAACCTCATGCCGCGCAAGCGGCAGCTTGCCGAGCAGCCAGTCCAGCGAGGCCGCCGGACTGAGCCAGTCTTCCTGCAGACGCAACGCCAGCACGGGCCGTTCCAGCGCGGCCATGCCCGCCTCCAGGTCGCCCATGTGATCGGCGGCGTAGCGGCCGCTGCGACCAGTACGCGCCCAGTCGCGGATCACGCCGCGCGCTTCGTTGCCACCGAAACCGATCCGCCGTCCCGGCAGGTAGCCACACAGGTTGGCCAGCAGTGGCGCGAGCACATAGGCCATGACAATCAGCCGGCCATAGCGGAAGCGACGCCAGTACGGTGATCCGGTTGCCACCAGCACCAATCCGGCCAGTTGCTCCGGATGCAGGCCGGCATAGACCGTGGACAACTGGCCGCCGAGGCTGTGGCCACCGATCCAGCAGCGGGCATGTGGCAGCTCGCGCCGCACCGCAGCCAGACCGGCAGGCACGTCATCGACAAGCAATTCCCGATAGGCCCAGTCCTGTTGCCGGCCGGCCCGCTGGTTGCTGGAACCGATGCCACGCCACTCGTGGATCGCCACCGCGATGCCCTGCTCCGCCAGCGCCTCAGCCAGTGGCAGGTAATGCCTGGCGGGCACACCCAGCGCCGGCAACCAATACAACAGCTCGTGCCATGCACCGGCGGGATGGACGCACAGCAACTCAAAGCTGACGCCCTCTCCCACCGAAATGGGAAATACCGCCTGCCTGGCCTGCATGACGGTTATCGGCGGCATGGGGCTGGCTGCATTTTCAACAGAATGATTCGACATTCCGACAGGCTAGCGAATTGGCGTGACCATCACAAAAAAAGGCCGGCTTGCGCCGGCCTTTAACCAATCTGGTCGCGGCAATCAGGCGGCCGAAACGTCTTCGGCCTGCAGGCCCTTCTGGCCGTCGACGACCTTGAAGCTGACCTTCTGGCCTTCCTGGAGGCTCTTGAACCCCGTGCCAGTGATGGCACGGAAATGCACAAACACGTCAGGGCCATTTTCCCGGCTGATAAAGCCGAAACCCTTGGCGTCATTGAACCACTTGACTGTACCTACTTCACGATCCGACATGACTCACTCCGATCCAAATCCAGACGCTGAGACAAACCGGCCCCCTCGGGCCGACGGCTTACTGAGCATGCAGCGGGTCGGGTGTAACGATAGGGATTCAGGAAACCCCGTACCGGGCACGCACGTGGCCGAGCAGACACAGTGCCCCAAGCATAACGGATTTTCAGCACGCAAGTGATTTGTCAAGCCGGCTGTCACGGCCATTATCCGGGCAAGAAAAAACCGGACATTACTGCCCGGTTTCCCTTGCACCCATGGCGGCAATCAGGCGGCGGACACTTCATCGGCCTGCAGGCCTTTCTGGCCCTGCACCACCTTGAAGGAAACCTGCTGGCCTTCCTGCAGGCTCTTGAAGCCCGAGCCGGTGATCGCACGGAAATGCACGAAAACGTCGGGGCCGTTGTCACGGGCAATGAAACCAAAGCCCTTGGCATCGTTGAACCACTTGACGGTACCGATCTGACGATCAGACATGAAAATCACTCCACTGGGTTTATATAGACTCGACCTGTACAAATGCAGCAGGCCGGCTTACTGGTATGCGAGGAAACAACCCTGGGGTGAACGATGAGGCAGATCGCGGATCGGCTGCATCGGGCCACAAAACTCTGCTGACCCCGGCAAACACAGTAGTCAAATCATAGCGGCAGAATAGCGGCAGAACCTGACAGATATGCAATTGTGCAGTGCCGCGCAAATGAATCCGTTCCCGCGGATTATGCCAACTGATGACAAATTCAGATTTTCTTTACCTCCAACCCGGTTTAGTGTGAATAAGTCCATCAGCCTGATGCCGCTGGCTCATTTCGACGCTGCCGGCAAGACCCGTTACCAAGGAGAGCCGATCATGTCCACCCTGCCCCGTCTGACCCTGGCCGCCGTGATCGCCACCCTGCTGCTGGCGGGTTGCGCCCATCAACCCGCGGCCAAGACCACGCCGAAAGCCGCCACCTCTCCCGCGACTACTACTGCTTCGACTCCGACGGCCACAGCTACTGGCAGCGGCCAGGTTCAGCACCACGTGGCGACCACTCATGGCCATGTCAGCGTCCAGAATATGAACCTGCCAGACCGGACCGGCATTCCGGCCTGTGACGACTATCTGGCCAGCTATATGGCCTGCCATCGCGCGGCGGGTATCTTCACACCGGATCAATTGCCGGCCCGTTATCAGGCCATGCGCACCAGCCTGCTGGCCGATTCGCAGAATCCGGATATCCGCCCGGAACTGGCCGCCCGCTGCAATGGCCTGGCTACCTCATTGCGTGAGGCCCTGCACGGGAAGTCGTGCGCGGTGAGCCCGGCTCCGGCCAGCAGCACGCCCTGACGTCACCTAACCCATCTCGCGCCAGGCTACGCGCAAGGCTTTCGCCACGGTTGCCGGCTGTGTGCGCCCCAATTTGACTTCGGGCGTACCGTGCCAGTGCGCGGTAGCGGCAATTGCCGCGGCCACGGCCTGCACCAACGGCGGTTCCGGTATCACTCCTGATTCCAGGAACAGCGCCTTGACTTCGAACACGCCATCGCCCCGGTGGGCCTTGGCATCCAGTCGGCCAACCAACCGGCCACGATGCAGGATGGGTAAAACGAAATAGCCATAGTGACGCTTCGCGGCCGGCGTGTAGCACTCGATGGTGTATTCGAAATCGAACATCGCCCGCGCCCGCGCCCGGTCCCATACCAACGGGTCGAACGGTGACAGCAGGGTGGTATGGGTGGCGCGCAGGCGACCTTGCAGCGCCTTCTTCAGCACATCGGCATGGTCACAATGGACATAGCCTGGGACTTTCCAGCCCTGCACCGGCACGCTCAGCAGCTCCCCACGGGCCAGCAGCGGTGCCAGTTCCGACTCGGCAACCGCCGGTTTCAGCCGGTAGTAATCCGCGATCCAGTCGGCCTGCGTCACGCCCAGCGCACGCACGCTGTCGAGGATAAAACGTTGCCGCAAATGCACCGCGGAGAGTTTGTCGGCCGTGGTATCGAATGGTGGGTCAAGCCTGGCAAGTACGTTCGCGGCCAGATCGTAGACACGCTGGAAATTTTCGCGCCGCGCCACCATCAGTTCACCCAGCGCGAACCATGCCTCCAGCCAGCGCTTCTCCGGCTTCCACTCCCACCAGCCCGTCTTCGCGATTCCTTCGCTGCCGCCCTTGCGGGAAAAATCCACCGCACGCGCTGGGCCGGAGGCACGAATGCCATCCAGCAGCGCGTCCATGTCGGCGCGTTGTTCGCGATGCATGCGCTGGGCATGCCGATGCGCCCAGTGATTCCCGCGTTGATCCAGCCAGTCGCGGTGCAGGCCGACGTCGGCCGCACCGACGAAGCACGCCTCGTGCGCCCAGCATTCGGCCAGCTGACCCTGCGCCAGCGCCTCATCCAGCCACGCCATCGGGTAATCGCCGAGGCGGCTATGCAATACCAGATAAGGGCTGCGCGCGACGACATGGATGGTGTCGATCTGCAGCAGCCGCATGCGCTCGATCGTCGTCACGATGTCACTGCGCCGTGGCCGGCGACGCAACGGCTGCAGCAAACCTTGCGCCGACAATTGCAGCAAACGCGCCTGCGCCAGGCTCATCATGTGGCGCTTACCTGAAGCTGCGTGCAACGACACGGCAGCTTCACACCATCATGACCAAGATATTGAGCCGGCATTTACAAAGTCCTTGTTAGCGTAACCCCCGAGTCCGGCAACCGACAGCGGAAATCTTTGCGCTGAATCGGCAGCGGATGTCCTCACCAATGTTTTTCCCGCAAGTATTCTGGCATGGAGTATCGAAGATGAAATCTCGCAAGCCACTTCTATCCGCCCTCACCGCCGCTGCATTGTTGTTCGCCAGCACGCTGATCGCCCAGGACGCACCACCCCCGCCTCCGCCTCCGCCGCCTGCACCGATGTCAAGTCCCGCACCGACTGAGAGAGCAGCCTATCCGACGCCGCAAGGCCAGGTCGTCGTGCACAGCGCAGCAGCACCCGCACCCATGATCGATCCCGCACCCCCCTTTGAACAATTGTCCGGTGGCGGCAAATGGATCACCGAGGATCAGGCAGCCGCCTATCTACCGCTGGCCAATGACTTCCTCAATGCCAGCCACAACGGCAGGCGCGTCAGCAAGGCCCAGTACGACGAGTGGGTCAAGCAGCTTCAGTAAGTAAGAAAGGTCGCCCTTGCACCAAGCCGGTCACCGCACAGGTGGCCGGCTTTCTTTGGCCGGACAGGCACTCTTGCACCGGATATCCTCTGCATACCCACCCGACTTGATCGGTCTTGCATGGTTCTGATCTGGAGCATTCGCCAGATGAAGCCTCATCATCTTGCCGTGCCGCTGGCGTGGGCAGCCATCCTGCTGGCCATGCCTGGTCATGCGCAAAATCCCGATCCGAGCGACATCCGCGCCTGCACGGCGATCGAGAGCGACGCGCAGCGGCTGGCTTGCTACGACCACGCGACAGGTCGCGTAAACCTGCCCGCCGCACAGAAGCGGGTCGACCGGGAAACCGTCACACCAAGCATCTTCGGTCGTGAGCACACCGGCACGTCGACTACGGCAGCACAGGGCAACAACGAGGTGGCCCAGCCACTGTCCCTGCTCGACAGTCGTTGGGAACTGTCGCCGGAGAGCAAGCTCGGCACGTTCAATGTGCGCGGCTACAAACCGGTCTATGTGATGCCGGTATTCGCCACCAGCAACCAGAACGATGAGCCGCACAGCCCCAATCCGGTCAACACTGTGACCTCACCGCAACCACTGGACAATGTTGAGGCGAAATTCCAGCTCAGCCTGAAAACCAAGGTGTGGCAGGGCGTGTTCGGCGATGCCGGCGACTTGTGGGTGGCTTATACGCAGGATTCGCACTGGCAGGTCTACAACTCGGAGGCCTCGCGCCCGTTCCGCGAAACCAATTACGAGCCCGAGGCGATCCTGATGTTCGACACCAACTATCAGGTGTTCGGCTGGGACGGGCGGTTGCTCGGCATTGGCTTGGACCATCAGTCCAACGGCCAGTCCGACCCACTTTCACGCAGCTGGAACCGGGTAATGGCCGATATCGGCTTCGAGCGTGACGGCTGGACCGTGATGCTGCGTCCGTGGTGGCGCATTCCTGAGTCGCGCGCTGACGACAACAATCCCGACATCAGCAATTACATGGGTCGTGGCGACATGCAGATCATCCACGAATGGAATGGCCAGGAGTTCGGGCTGATGCTGCGCCATTCGCTACGTGGTGGGAGCGAAAGTCATGGCGCCGCCCAGTTCACCTGGAGCTTCCCGTTGATCGGCAACCTGCGCGGTTATATGGAAGCCTTCAAGGGCTACGGCGAAAGCATGATCGATTACAACCACAACGCCACTTACCTCGGCGTCGGCATCTCGCTGCTCGACTGGTATTGAGCGCGACGGGTCAGTGCCACCATCCTGTTTTCATGCCGGCAAGAATCTTCAGCATCTGTCCCTTGGCCAACGGCATCCGGCCAAGTGGCCCGAAACCGAGGTCGCGCAACCGTGCCAGGTCATCGCGTTCAGATTGGAATAGCGGCGTCAGCCAACGGCTGAGCCGTTGGTACACGGCCACGTGGTGCCGACGTGCGCGTGGATACAGGCGCAGCGCTACCTCGATGTCGTCAGTGGCTGCCAGCGCATCGGCCAGCGCCTGAGCATCCAGTAGCGCCATGTTTACACCCTGCCCCAATTGGGGGCTCATTGCATGCGCCGCGTCGCCAATGAATAGCGCGCGTCCGTGCACCGGCATGCGCAGCACCACGTCGCGATAGCGTGCCCGCTGCAGTTGCTGAGGCGCGTGAATCGATGCAAGAAGTGACGTCGCTTCGGGCCATAGCACAGTCACTCGCTCGCGCAAATTCATCAGTGCCGCGTCATCGAACGCATCCACCTGGTCGCCTGGCAGACTGAAATAGAAGGTGAGCCAGCGACCGTCGCGATCGGGCCGTCGCCCGACCGGCAACAGCCCGATCATCTCGCGAGTGCCGCCATAACGCTGCTGCAATACGTCGTGATGCGGCCATTCCTCCGCCGGCAACAGGCACCACATCGCGCCCCATGGGTATGTCTGCTGGCGCCTTATCAGTTGCGGCATCGATGCACGCAACCGCGAGTGCGCGCCGTCGGCGACCACGACCAGGTCGAACGGGCCATGGCGCTGGCCGGTGCCGTCGCGCAAGTAGCGACCCTGCGCTTCGATGGCTTCAATGGACACACCGGTATGGATCTGCGCGGCATCCGCATAAGCATTCCGCAACAAGGTGAACAGGCTGCCGCGGGTCAGCCCGAGGCCGAAGCAGTCGGCCGCGCGGTCGGCATAGCGCATGTCCATCACACAGCGGCCACGTAGATTGCAGCCATACAGCCGTCCGATCCGTTGGCCTTGTGCCAGTGCCTGCTCGTGCAGACCAAGCCGAGCAAGCACGCCGAGCCCGGTCGGCTGCAGCAGGAAACCGGCGCCAATTGGGCCAGGCGCCGTGGCCTGTTCGAACACGCTCAGCCGATGACCTTGTTCCGCCAGAAACAGCGACGCCGCCTGACCGGCGGCGCCGTAACCCACAATCGCAATATGCCAGCGTCCATGCATGGCGTCGGCAATCAGTGGTGATGACCACCGGCGCCATGCACGTGACCGTGCGCCAGCTCTTCTTCGCTGGCAGCGCGCACGTCGGTCACTTCGACCGCGAAATGCAGGGTCTGGCCGGCCAGCGGATGATTGCCGTCGATGAACACCTTGCCGTCCTCGACTTTGGTCACCGTGACGTTGATCTCACCTTGCGGGCCGCGGCCCTGGAACTGCATGCCGGGCTGAATGTCATCGACGCCCTGGAACGCCTCGCGCGGCACTTCCTGCATCAGCTCGGCGTGATGCACGCCGTAGCCCTCCTCGGGCGCCACGTCGACGGTGAACTTGTCACCGACCGCGCGACCTTCCATCTGCTTCTCCAGGCCAGGCACGATCTGCCCGCTGCCATGCAGGTAGGTCAGCGGTTCACGCCCGTCGGAGCTGTCGATGACCTGACCCTGGTCGTCGGTCAGCGTGTAATGAAAGGCGGCAACGGAATTCTGGGCAATCTGCATGAGCGTCTCACGAATAGGTTCAAGTCCGCCGGCCAGGTGCCGACACGAAGCCGCAAGTTTACCAGAACCGCGAGAACCCACTGGGCTGCAGGGGGTGGCGGGATTGGCGATACTGTGGCCATGAGTCCATTGCCAAGACGCTTGCGCCACCACCTCGCTGCATGCCTGCTGCTGGCCAGTGCCTGTTGGCTCGTCATGCCGCCCGCGGCGGCACAGACTCCACCACCAGTTGCCGGGGCCGCCACGGCCGCAGCGCTGACGGCGCAGATCGATGCGCACATCGAACAACCCCGCTTCAGCGCGGCCAGCTGGGGTATCTCGGTCGTTTCCCTCGACAGCGGTCGCACGCTATACGCGTACCACGCCAACCAGCTTCTGCAACCGGCATCCACCGCCAAACTTTTCACCGCCGCACTGAGCCTGTCCACGCTGGGTGCGGATTACCGCATCTCCACGCGACTGCTCGCCAGCGGACGCCTGCACGATGGACGTCTGGATGGCCCGCTGATCCTGTACGGCATGGGCGACCCCACCCTGGGGACCACCAGCAGCGCCGACTGGGCCGATCAACTGGCTACCCAGCTGGCGACACGTGGTGTACGGCTGATACATGGCGACCTGATCGCCGACGATTGCTACTTCACGGGCCCTTCGTTCGGTACCGGCTGGGAAGCCGGTGACTTGCAAAGCTGGTTTGCGGTGCCTTCTTCCGCGCTCAGCGTGCAGGAAAACACCGTCGATATCACGGTGAGCCCGGCCACCACGGCAGGCTTTCCGGCCGGCCTGAATTTTGACCCTGACGATGCCCGGCCGCCACTGCTCGGTCAGATCATCACGACCCTGCCGCGCACGCCAGGCGACATCAATCTTTATCGGGCGCCGGGGACAGGCACGCTCTACGCCTTCGGCAGCATGCCGGCGCGCACACCGCCACAGCATTTCAAGCTGGCCATGCTGGATCCGGCCTTGCAGGCAGGCCAACAACTGCGACAGGCGCTGGCCCGTCGGGGTATTCGCGTCAGCGGCAAGTTGCAGGTAATCCACTGGCCGCAGGACGATGCCAGCCTGCTGGCTCACACCGACACACTGGGCGAAGTATTCTCGCCGCCGCTGCTGGATATCCTGCAACGTGGCCTAAAGCGATCGCAGAACCTGTACCTGCAGAATCTGCTGTTGAGTGTTGGTGCGCATGAGCAGGCCAACGATCCCTCGCCAGCCCCTGGCTTCACCAACACCGAGAGCTATGGCATCAAGGCGTTGCAGCAGTGGCTGCCGCAGGTCGGCATTCCATCATCATCCAGCCTGATCGGCGAAGGTACCGGGCTCTCACGCCGCGACCTCGTCACGCCGGATGCGCTGGTGCACCTGCTCAGCTACCTGGCTGCGCAACCCTATGCCACGGCGCTGCGGGAGGCGCTGCCAATCGCCGGCGTGGATGGCACCCTGATCGGCCGCATGCGCCAGACGGCCGCCGAGAACAACGTTCACGCGAAGACCGGCAGCATGACCTACGTGCACTGCATGGCCGGCTATGTCACCACGGCGACCGGCGAACGGCTGGCGTTCGCGATCATGCTCAACAACTACGAACCGGCGACGGACGAACCCCACGCCAGCCGCGACCTTGATGCCATCGCGGTTTTGCTGGCGAACTATCGCGGCCGCAATTGAGCACAGCCGCGGTCCAGTGTCAGCCGCCCAGGCGTGCCAACGTGTCCTTGCCGATCTTCTCCGGTGTATCCGTGGACGCATAGCGCTTCACCACCTGACCTTCCGCATCGACCAGGAACTTGGTGAAATTCCACTTGATCGACTCGCTGCCGAGAATGCCCTTGCCTTCGCTCTTCAGCCACTGATAGAGCGGATCCGCATGCTCGCCGTTCACGGCGATCTTGGAAAACATCGGAAACGTCACGTCGAAGTGGGTACTGCAGAAATCCCTGATCTCGGCCTCGTCACCGGGCTCCTGATGACCGAATTGGTCACACGGAAAGCCCAGCACCACCAGCCCGCGGTCGCGCTGATCCTGCCATAGCGTCTCCAGTCCCTTGTACTGCGGGGTGAAGCCGCATTTCGAGGCGACATTGACGATCAGCAAGGTCTTGCCGCGCCATTCGGCCAGCGAACGCGGGTTGCCGTCGATATCGCGGACAGTGAAATCGTAGACGCTGGGCATGACCGTGCTCCGACTGATTGGACCAATCCAGCAGTCTACGCCATTGCACGTGAGGCTCGTGGCATAGAATGGCGCTTTCGCCAGCAGTCCAGGGCCCGTCGTGATCCGCTTTGTCGATGTCCACAAGTCCTACCGCGTCGACGGCCAGGACATTCCCGCGCTGCAGCCGTTCAACCTCGACATCGCCGATGGCGAGGTATTCGGCATCATCGGCCTGTCCGGCGCCGGCAAATCGACGCTTATACGGCTGATCAACCTGCTCGAGCGACCCAGCGGCGGCAGCATCTTCATCAACGACATCGAGATGACCGCGCTGGCCGAACCGGCACTGCGTGCCCAGCGTCGAAAGATCGGCATGATTTTCCAGCATTTCAATCTGCTCGCCTCGCAGACGGTGGCAGACAATGTCGCGTTTCCGCTGCGACTGGCCGGCGAGCGCGATGCCGATGCGCTGCGCCAGCGCGTCGACGAGCTGCTGGCACGAGTCGGCCTTACCGCGCACGCCGACAAGTACCCATCACAGCTTTCCGGTGGCCAGAAGCAGCGCGTCGGTATTGCCCGCGCACTCGCCAACCGGCCATCGATCCTGCTGTGCGACGAGGCAACCAGCGCGCTCGATCCGCAGACCACGGCCTCGGTGCTGGAATTGCTGGCCGAGATCAATCGCGAATTGAAACTCACCATCGTGCTGATCACCCACGAGATGGACGTGGTGCGCCGCGTCTGTGATCGCGTGGCGGTGCTGGATGCTGGCGTGATCGTGGAGCGAGGCGCAGTGGCAGACGTGTTTCTTCATCCGAAACACGCCACCACCAGGCGCTTCGTCAACGAGGCGTTGCCGGAAGAGGCGGCCAGCGAGCTGGCGCCATTCACCCAGGTACCTGGGCGCATCCTGCGGCTGAGCTTTCGCGGCGATACCACGCTGACGCCCGCGCTGGGCCGCGTGGCCCGCGAGACCGGGATCGACTTCAACATCCTCGCCGGGCGCATCGATCGCATCAAGGATCTGCCGTACGGCCAGCTCACCCTGGCGATGCAGGGCGAACACGTGGATGCCGCGCTGACCGCGTTGCGCGAGGCCGGCATCGAGATCGAGGAGTTGCACCGATGAACCTGCTGCAGACACTGTTTCCAAACATCGACGACTGGGGCGAACTTGGCCGCGCCTGCATCGATACCCTGCTGATGCTCGGCGGCTCACTGCTGCTCACCGTACTGATCGGCCTGCCGCTCGGTGTGTTGCTTTATCTCACCGGCAACGGCCAGTTGCGACCGATGCCCAAGCTGTATGCGATCACCTCGCTGCTGGTGAATATCCTGCGCTCGGTGCCGTTCATCATCCTGATGATTGTGCTGATGCCGGTCACCTACTTCCTGGTCGGCACCAAGCTCGGCATCCGCGGCGCGATCCCGCCGCTGGTGATCGGTGCGGCGCCGTTCTTTGCGCGCCTGGTGGAGACCGCGCTACGCGAAGTACAACAGGGCGTGATCGAGGCCAGCCAGGCGATGGGCGCCAGCCTCTGGCAGA
Organism: Dyella sp. S184; assembly: GCF_009766065.1. Taxonomy (GTDB): domain Bacteria; phylum Pseudomonadota; class Gammaproteobacteria; order Xanthomonadales; family Rhodanobacteraceae; genus Rhodanobacter. The sequence continues at coordinate 479,227 of NZ_LMUE01000009.1, forward strand.
TCGTGCGCCATGTGCTGCTGCCGGAGGCGCGCGGCGGCATCTTCGCCGGCATCACCGTCACCGCGATCGCCCTGGTCGGCTACACCGCCATGGGAGGCGCCATCGGTTCCGGCGGACTGGGCGACCTGGCTTACCGTTACGGTTATCTCAGCTACAAATCCGACTACATGCTGGTCACCGTGGCGCTGCTGATCGTGCTGGTGCAACTGCTGCAGATGATCGGCGACCGCATCGTGACGCGTTATAAGCAACGCTGATTTGGTTATTTGTGTTTGGCGGCACAGGCGGCCTACCTTCATTGGCCGCCTATGAGGATCGCCAACATGAGCTTGCTGCTCGCCGCCGTCGCCGCCATCCTGGCCCTGCTCTTGCTGGCGGGCTACGCCAGGCCGAAGGCGTGACGCGTTACAGGCAATGCCGGCCTCATGTTTGTGTTTGGCAGTATAGACGGCTTATTATTGTGCGACGCACAAGAGAACATGCCCGATGAAACTGCTGCTCGTCACCCTCGCCGCCACGCTGGCCTTGCTGCTCCTCGTGGGCTGCTCCGCACCCAAGGAGGACGAAAACACGCTGACTGTGGCCGCGACTGCGGTACCGCATGCGGAGATCCTCAAGCAGATTCAACCCCTCCTGGCGAAGGAAGGGGTGAACCTGCAGATCAAGGTATTCGCCGACTACGTGCAGCCGAACACCCAGGTCGCCGAGAAGAACATCGACCTCAACTACTTCCAGACCAAGCCGTATCTGGACGCGTTCAACCGCGAGCGCGGCACCCACCTCACCATCATCACCGGGGTACACATCGAACCGTTCGGCGCGTATTCGCGCAAGTTCAAGAGCATCGACCAGCTACCTGACGGCGCCAGCGTGACCATCCCGAACGATCCGAGCAACAACAGCCGCGCACTGCTGCTGTTGGCCAAGCATGGACTGATCACGCTGAAGGATCCCACCAACGAACTGTCCACGCTGAAGGACATCACCGCGAATCCGAAGCACCTGCAGTTCCGCGAGCTGGAAGCAGCCATGCTGCCGCGCACGCTGGACGAAGTGGATCTGGCCCTGATCAATACCAACTACGCACTAGCCGCTGGCCTCAACCCGACCAAGGATGCGTTGCTGATCGAGGACAAGAACTCGCCCTACGTGAACTACCTCGTCGGTCGCCCGGACAACCAGAACGACCCGCGCGTGCAGAAGCTGGCCAAGGCGCTGAACAGCCCCGAGGTGAAGGCCTTCATCGAGCAGAAGTACCACGGGGCTGTGCTGCCGGCGTTCTGACCACTTAGCCCTGCGTTGCGGGTATCTCGAATACCTGACGCAGGTAGGCCACATACGCCGGGTCCTCGCACATGTTCTTGCCTGGTGAGTCGCTCAGCTTGGCCACCGGCTGACCATTGCAGCGGATCATCTTGATCACGATGTTGAGCGGTGTCGGACCCACGTCATTGGTCAGGTTGGTGCCTACGCCGAACGCCAGCAGGCAACGATCGCGGAAGTGTGCGTACAGCTGCATCACCTTCGGGATATCCAGTCCGTCGCTGAACACCAATACCTTGCTGTGCGGATCGACCCGGTTCGCGCGGTAATGTGCCAGCACTTTCTCACCCCATTCGAACGGATCGCCCGAATCGTGCCGGGTACCGTCGAACAGCTTGCAGAAGTACATGTCGAAATCGCGCAGGAATGCGTTGAGTCCGTAGACATCCGACAGTGCAATACCAAGATCGCCGCGGTACTCCTTTGCCCATGCCTCCAGCGCCGCTACTTGCGAATCGCGCAGACGCGGGCCCAGTGCCTGATGTGCCTGCAGGTATTCATGCGCCAGCGTACCCAGCGGGACCAGGTTGAGTTTTCGCGCCAACCATACATTGCTGGTACCGGCCAACTGCGCGCCGAGTCCGTCGCGCAGCGCGGTCACCACCTCTTCTTGCCATACCCGCGAGTAACGCCGGCGTGTGCCGTAGTCGGCAATGCGGCAGCCGGCGTAATCCGGTGTGTCGCGCAACAAGGCAATCTTCGCGTGCAGTCGCTGGCGCCCTTCGGCGAGATCGAGGCCAGCGCTGGTATGCCGGAAATACACCTCGTTGACGATCGCCAGCAACGGCACTTCAAACAGGATCGTATGCAGCCATGGCCCACAGATGCGGATTTCAATCTCACCATTGGCAGCTGCGGCCGGAGTGATCTCCACGTATTTCTCGTTGAGCTGGAACAAGCCGAGAAAATCGACGAAGTCGCTCTTGATGAAGCGCCAGGTGCGCAGATACTCGAGCTCATCCACCTTGAAACGCAGCTGGCACAACGCGGCCAGCTCGGCGCGGATCTCGTCGATGTATGGCACCAGGTCGATGCCCGGGTTCCGACACTTGAAGCGGTATTCGACTTGCGCGGCCGGATACTGGTGCAGCACCACCTGCATCATCGAGAACTTGTACAGGTCGGTATCGAGCAGCGAGTCGATGATCATCAGTTGCTCATGCGGGAGAGGATGTGCACGCGGAGCATTATCCATGTCGAAGCACATCGCACGCGAACGACACTTTTGTTTCGCGCAAAAATAAACCCCATCAGCCAGGGGAGGACTGATGAGGTTTGTCAGGCGGCCTCCAGGGGAGGAAAGACCGGCCCCTCAGCAACACGTTGAACTGTGCCACTTCCTGTCGCCTCACGGCGATACATGGGCTTAGTGTGGTCACACCGATGTGAGTTCAACGTGCATGCCGAATTTGTTCAGCTTATCGACAGGCTTCCGGAGTGCGGTGGCCACACATAACCCGGGCCGCATGACCATACTGACTCTACAATTTCTTTACATCCATGCCGGAGTTCGCCATGAAGCAGACCATCCTTTGCCTGTTGGCGCTATGCATGATCCTGTCGGCAGCCGCTGCCGAACTGAAGGTCGACCTTGGCCATGGTGTCGCCATCTATGACACTGAAACCCTGCTCAAACGCCACGACCTGCGCACGATCAACGTGCCTGGGGATGTCGCGTTCGGACGCATGATGCATTATCGCGCCGTTCCGCTGCTTGCGCTGCTCAAGGGCATCACCAGCAGCGACCATCTGCAGTTCGTCGGCAGCGATGGCTTTGCCGCTGAAATTCCAGCAGCGCTGCTGCTGAACCAGTACGGCAGCGAAGCATGGCTGGCGATCGAGGATCCAGCCCGGCCCTGGCCCAGCCTGAGCAAGGACCACGGCCACGCCGGACCGTTCTACGTGGTGTGGACGCAACCGCAGGCCGCCCATGTCGGCCCGGAGCAATGGCCGTACCAACTCGCGACGATCCGCAAGCTGGACAGCGTGGCCGAGCGCTTCCCGGCCATCCTGCCGGATCCCTCGCTGCCTGCGAGCAGCGACGTGCGGCACGGCTTCATCGTGTTCCAACACACCTGCTTCGCCTGCCATACGCTCAATGGCGAGGGCGACGCGAAACTCGGGCCCGATCTGAATATCCCGCTCAACCCCACCGAATACCTGCGCGCGGACCTGCTGCGCGCCTACATCCGCAATCCGCAGTCACTGCGGCAGTGGCCGCAGGCCAAGATGCAGGGCTTCGACAACCAGGCACTGTCCGATGCCGATCTCGATGCCGTGCTGGCGTATCTGCGGCATATGGCGGGGCGCAAGGCGCCAGCCTCAGTTGCTCACTGAGCCGCTCCGTTCATCCAACAGGCGTTGCAACTCCTTGTCGCGCGCGTCTGCAGATTGACGCGCCAGCGCACGCACCTTGGCATAGAACACCGGCCATTGCTGTCCAGCGCGCTGAAAAAGTACGGCGAATGCTGGTGTCCACTGGTCGTACAGACCGAACGGCAACAGCCGTGCATTGTTGATCGGCTGCGCCACCCAGGCATCGTAGCCGTGCTCGTTCGGCCAATCGCGATCGCGCCATTGCGCATAACGCGTGCGGAACGCCTCGATCTCGTGCTGCTTGCCAGCGGCCATCGCAGATTCGGCCACGCCGCTGGCATACAGGGTCTTCAGGCGCTCGCGCAGGTCCAGCACGAGCTGGGTGAAACCATCATCCATCGCCTGCGCGCGATCGTCCTGCGGCGGCAGGCCGCGAGACTGCCGCCACTCGCGCAAGCCCTCGGTCTGCACGAAGGTAGCGAAGGATTCATTGAATGCAGTGTCGTCCTTCACGTAGATCAGCTGGTGTGCCAGCTCGTGGAAGATCGTGCTGTCGAGTTCGTCGTCGTCCCAATCGAGCATGCTGCTGAGGATAGGATCGGCAAACCAGCCAAGCGTGGAGTACGCCGGCACACCGCCGATCCAGACATCGTCGCCGCGAGCCTGCAGCCGCGCGGCATCAGCCTTCGCATCGGCCTCCTTGAACCAGCCGCGATAGGCGACACAACCTGCGATCGGGAAGCATTGCGGCAACGCCTCCACCGAGAACTGCGGTGCGGCAAACACGTTCCACACTACATATCGCCGGTGCAGGTCGACGTAACCGGTGTAACTGCGGTTGTCTGGCAAGACTAGCCGCTGCGAGGCGAACCGGCGCGCCTGCTGCGCCAGTTGCAGACGGGTGGCGAGTTTGGGGTCCGTGGCTGGATCGCTGACGACGGCACTCACCGCACGCCGATGAACGACCAGCTCGCCCTGCCCATGCGCGGCCTGTGCGTAGTAACGCAGGCTGCCGCAGGCACAAAGCACAAGGCCCACCGTCGCGATGACGATGAGCCTTGAATAACGGATGGATCGCGGCGCGAATCGAAATCGGGGCATGCCGCGATTGTGCCTGAAGCATCAGGCTTGACTAGTGACCAGTATGACTGCCGCCACCGCTGCCATGGGAGGCACTGCCTCGGGTCGCGCCATGCGCACCTTGCCAGTGGCCACCCGAGCCACGGTAACCGCGATAGCCATACCCACCACGGTAATAGCCTGGGCCGCCGTACCAGATGTTCACACCCGGCCCGTAGCAGCAGCCATAGTAACCGTAGCCGTTGTAACCGTAATAGCCGTAGTAACCGCCGTCGTAGTAACCCGGGGCTGCGTAGTAGCCGTTGTCATAAACCGGCGCAGCCTGCGTGTAGTAGGCGCCACCATAACCGACGCTGCGCACATACCCCGGATCGTAGTAACAACCTGACAGCGTCGCCGCAGCGACCATCAGTGCAAGACCAGCCAACAGGCGTTTCATGATCCGTCTCCACCGGGAGTGACGGCACCATACTGCACCGTGCTGCTTGAATGCGTACTGAGTTTTCGACACATGGCCGACCGTCATTTACCTGCCAGCCATGTGCCGCGGATGGGCCACAACATGACTCAATCCTTGCGCTTGCTCTGCTCACCGCGCTGGGGGGCCAGCACGCGGCCATCGCCCCGCTCGACGACTGCATCAGCAAGGTGCATTTCTGCACCATTCGAGTCCGGGTGTGTCGGACTAGCGCCCGGCCAGCTCGGCCCTTGCCGCACCCGCTCCTGCTTGGCCTCGAGGAGTGCCTGGATATGCGCTACGGCTTCTTCGGGGCTGATGTGCTTGATCGGCGCCTCGACCACCGGGCGCTTGCGTGGAGCCGGCTTTTTCGCAGCGACAACCGGCTTGCTCGTCGGCTTGGCTGCTACCGGTTTGGCGACGGCCCTGCTGACCGGGCGCTTGGCAACCTTTCGGGTGGCCGGTTTTTTCGTAGCCACCTTCTTGGTGGTGATCTTGCGGCCGCCAGCCTTCTTGGCAATGGCTTTCTTTGCTGCCGGCTTCCGGGTCGCGGCTTTCTTTGTCGCCACTTTCTTCGCAGCGACCTTCTTGGCAACAGCTTTCTTGGCAACCGGTTTCTTCCGTGCCGGCTTCTTCGTCGCTGATTTTTTGGCGGCAACCTTCTTCACGGCCTGCTTGCGTGGCGCTGTCTTGGCTGCGCCACGTGCAGGCGCCTTCCTCACAGATGCCTTCTTGGCGGCCGTCTTTTTGGCGGGGGCCTTCTTTGCCGCGGACTTTTTCGCAACCGACTTGCGGGTCATAGCCATGCGTTCGTTCTCCTGCGGTGATCAAGGGTATCGAGGCCAGTATGCTCGCCCCGATGCCACAGATCATCATCGACGGCGTGATGTCTCCGTCATGAGCGTGCGCTCGTGTTCACCTTGGACTTCATCATCGAAAGCTTGGCTGCATCAGTGCATTGAGGAAATGCGGCAGTACCCGCTGGTCCACTAGCAGGGTAAAAACCACCCCGTACGCTGCTCCCCACAGATGCGCGCTGTGATTGATGTTGCCCTGCCCGCGCCGGTCCATGTAGATCGAGTAGCCGGTGTACAGCACCGCATAGATGATCGCTGGAATGGGAATCGCGAAGAAGACATTGATAGTCGCCCACGGCGCCAGCAGGATGAAAGAAAACAGCACCGCCGACACCGCACCCGAGGCACCGAGGCTGCGATAGTTCGGATTGGCGCGATTCTTCAGGTAGGTCGGCAGGATAGATATCACCAGACCGCCGATATAGAACAACGCAAAACCGAAGGTACCCAGCACCCTGGTGAAAAACCCCTCCATCGCCTGGCCGAAAAAATACAGCGTGAGCATGTTGATCAGTAGATGGGAGAAGTCCGCATGCACTACCCCGTAGGTCACCAGTCGGTGGTATTCACGCTGGCGGGTGATCGCTGGCGGCCACAGGATCAGGTCGTTCATCAAGCGGCTGTTCTTGAACGCCATGAACGAAACGATGCAAGTGATCGCGATGATGACCAGTGTGATCGGCATAAACGGTTCCGCAGTAATGGCAAAACGTGCATCTTGGCGTTCTGACCCGTTCTTGTCGACTTTCCACAGGGACCGCGCCCCGCAGAACGGGACTTATGCCCTGTCCCTGTGCCGATATACCGAACGGTCACTGCACGAATCGATGGTGCGCAGCTATCATTCGTGGCTTTACGCGGCATCCAGCTGCGGCCCGGAATCATGACCTTGCTTCGTTACCTGCATCTGGACGTCTTTGCAGCCACCCTCGGCGGCGGCAATCATCTCGGCGTAGTCATCGGCGCGAATGACTGGAGCGCCGCGCAGATGCAACGTTTCGCGCGCTGGACCGCGCTGGTCGAGACCACCTTCCTGCTTCCACCGACCGATCCTAAGGCCAGCTACCGCGTGCGCATCTTCACTCCGCACAAGGAAATCCCGTTCGCCGGCCATCCCAGCATCGGCAGCGCACATGCGGCACTTGCCTGCGGCTTGGCCGAACCTCGCGATGGCTTGTTGTGGCAGGAATGCGGTGCTGGCGTGCTGCCGATCCGCGTCGAGGGCAGCGGCGCCAGCCGCGAGCTGCTGCTGCAATCACCCGGCGAACGCGTACTGGATACCGGTTCCGCGGCACATCCGTTGCTGCCCGCGGCGCTGGCCGGCATCCGCCTCGGCGCGCTGCCGCCGGCACTGATCGACGGTGGTCGGCGCTGGTGGCTGGCTGAGGTTGCAGACGAAGCCTGCCTGCGCGCCTGGCAGCCCGATCATGCAGCAATCGGTGCACTGGCCCAGGCCAGCAACAGCATGGGCTTGTGTGCGTTCGCGCGTAGTGCAGGTAGCGAGTATCAACTAGTCGTACGCGCGCTCCCCGCTGGTGTCGGCATCGTCGAGGATCCCGCCTCCGGCGCCGCCAACGGCCTGATCGCCGCTTATATCGCGCGCACCGAACCGCAGGGCACGCTGGCCCGTGGCTATCACGTCAACCAGGGACGCGAGATCGGCCACGATGCACGACTGGTCGTGCAGATCGACGGCACCGCGATCTGGGTCGGTGGGCGCAGCCACATCGTGATTGACGGCACCCTGGACTGGGACCCACGCGTAGCGTGATGCCCACCGCGTGCGGATGAGGCCTACACGCGCTCGTCCAGATGTGCGCGACGCGCAGCCACCAGCGCCAGTGCTGACCAGTCCAGCTCCGCATCGCCCATGGCCAGCGCTTCCAGCAGGCTGTCGCGCAGCACGCCGGCGAATGGCAGCGGCACGCGTGCCGCCGAACCTGCCGTCAGCGCAAGCTCGACATCCTTCAGGCCCAGCGGTAACGTAAATCCGGCCGGCTTGAAGCGCTGCTCGGCGATCAATTTGCCGTAACCCTGGTACGCCGGTGCGGCGAACAAGGTGTTTGTCATCACCTCGAGGAAGTCCGCGGCGCTGACGCCATGCGCACGGGTCAACGCAGTCGCCTCGGCCATGCTCTCGATCGCTGCGGCCAGCATGAAGTTGCCGGCAATCTTCGCCACATTGGCGCGTTCCGGCGCATCGCCCAATGGCCATAGCTTGCTGCCCATTGCCTCCAGCAGCGGCCGCACGCGTTCGACCGCGGCCGGCTTGCCGGCCACAAGAATATTCAACCTGGGTGCAGCGGCCATGTCCGGACGCCCGAATACCGGTGCGGCCACATACTCCAGCCCGCGCTTCGCATGTTCCTCTGCGAGCTGCTTCACCAGTGCCACCGAGATCGTCGCGTGATTCACATGCACGGTGCCGGGATCCATCGCATCCAGCAGGCCGCCGTCAAGGAAGACCTCGCGCACCGCCTGATCATTAGCCAGCATGCTGCACAGCACATCGCCCTGTGCGGCCCGATCCGCCGTGCTAGCGACTTTTGCACCTAGCGATGCCAGCGGCTCGGTGGCCGCGACGGAGCGGTTCCACACGGTCAGCGTGTGCCCAGCCGCCAGCAGGTTGCTGGCCATCGCGCCACCCATCGAACCGAGACCAATAAATCCGACCTTCATACAGATTCCCTCATCATCGACTGGGGCGCAGTGAAACATGTGCCGCGTTCATGACGTGCGAAAGCGAAAACTAAACCACCTCACCCGCCGCCTGCCCAGAGGCCCACGCCCACTGGAAGTTATAGCCGCCAAGCCAGCCGGTAACGTCGACCACTTCGCCGATGAAATATAGCCCTGGCACCAGCTTCGACTGCATCGTGCTGGAGGACAGCCCGTCGGTGTCGACGCCGCCCAGAGTGACTTCGGCGGTGCGATAGCCTTCGGTGCCGCTGGCGGTGATCGGCCACGCGTTGAGCTGCGCACCGATTTGTCCCAGCTCGGCTTCACGGTACTGACGCATTGGACGACTCTCGAACCACTGCTCGCACAATCGCTGCGCCAGTCGTTTCGGCAATACCTCGCCGAGCACGGTTTTCAGCTCAGCCAACGGCCGCGCCGTGCGTTGCTCTACCAGGTAAGGGCCGACGTCCATATCTGGCAACAGATCAATGCGCAGATCGTCGCCTGGCTGCCAGTACGAGGAGACCTGCAGGATGGCTGGACCGCTGATACCGCGATGAGTGAACAACAGGCCGGCACGGAAACTCTGTTTCCCCACGCGTGTTTCCACTGCTGGCAGCGCTACTCCGGCCAGGTCCTGGTAATGCTCCTGATGCTTGCCGCTCAAGGTCAGCGGCACCAGCCCGGCGCGGGTGGGCAGCACGGCATGACCAAACTGGCGTGCCAGCTCGTAACCGAAACCGCTGGCGCCCATGCTGGGAATCGACAGGCCACCACTGGCGATCACCAGCGACTCGGCATGCACTTCACCGTGCGCGGTGAACACGCTGAAACCCTCCGGAGTCTTGCGCACGCGCCGCACACCACAGTTCGCTTCCACCGTGACGCCGGCGGCAGCGCATTCGTCCAGCAGCATGCGCACGATCTGCTTGGACGAGTCGTCGCAGAACAGCTGGCCGAGCTCCTTCTCGTGGTAGGCGATGCGGTGTTTCTCGACCAGCGCGATGAAATCGGCCGGGGTATAGCGCGCCAGTGCGGACTTGGCGAAATGAGGATTGGCCGAGAGGTAGTTCGCCGGCGTCCCGCCGGTGTTGGTGAAATTGCAACGACCACCGCCGGACATCAGGATCTTCTTGCCGACCTTGTTGGCGTGATCGACCACCAGCACGCGGCGCCCACGCTGGCCCGCGGCGATCGCGCACATCAGCCCGGCGGCGCCGGCACCGATGATCAACACGTCCGTTTTCAAGAACTCACCATGGTTACGCCGCTTTGCTTTTGCTCGTCATCCCGGCGCAAGCCGGGATGACGGAGAGAGAAGCGCGGCATTATCGCCCAGATGCATCGCTTACACTTCCCACTCCGCTTCCCATCGAGCCGCCACCATGCCCTCCTTTGACGTGATTTCCGAAGTCGACAAGCACGAACTGACCAATGCAGTCGACCAGGCCAACCGCGAGTTGACCACCCGCTTCGACTTCAAGGGTCAGGACGCGTCGTTCGCGCTGGACGAGTTCGTCATCACCCAGAGCGCCCCCAGCGAGTTCCAGCTGCAGCAGATGCTGGACATCCTGCGCGCCCGGCTGATCGCACGGAAGATCGACACCCGTGCGCTGGACGTCGGCGATCCGGAAACCAACCTGGGTGGGTCGCGGCAGAAGATCACCGTGAAGCAGGGCATCGAGCAGCCGGTGGCGAAGAAGTTGGTCGCTTCGTTGAAGGCCGCCAAGCTAAAGGTCGAGGCGCAGATCAACGGCGACAAGCTGCGCGTCACCGGCAAGAAGCGCGACGACCTGCAGGATGCGATGGCGGTGCTGCGCAAGGCGGAGGTCGAGCTGCCTCTACAGTTCGACAACTTCCGCGACTGAATTGCCAAGCTCCTGAAATCAGGCTCTTGAAAGCAGCCGGCCGCCCATCGCGGCATTGACGGCGACCACCACGGCCACCGCCAGCGCGTGCGTCAGCAGATCAGTCGCGGCCGCATCGTATGAATGGCAGATCTCCAGCAGGCTGGCCGAGGCGGCAGCGCTGGCCAACCCGATCATTACGGCAGTGAGCACCGGCCGCAGCGGACAGGCACGGCGCAGCAGCAGGATCAGCAGCGCGGACAGCGGCACCGAGAAGCTGATGATGAAGACCAGGCAGTCGGCGGACTGATGCATGGTGGCGAGCTGGGTGCCCGGAGCGATCAAATCGCGCACGTGTATGCGCAGGCACCCGAGGCCGCTGGCGCCGATCCACAGCAAGGCGCCCGGCAGTGGCAACCACGCCCAGGCCGCCGGGCGCCCGGGCACGCCCAAGGCAAAAGCAGCCCACGCCGCCGTGATCGCGGTAATCACTGCACCCATGCCAGCCCAGCCGAGATCAGGTGTGCCAGCCCAGCGCCGCAACATCGGGTCCGCGCCGTAATGCATCAGCAGTACCGCCGCGATCGCCGCCACGACCAGCAGCCAGCCGGCGGTGCGCAACCACGGCGGCAACAGACGCCGCACCGGCACCAGCTCGGTGCCGAGCTGGTCGATCAAGGCCTCATGCGATCGCGGGTCGGACATGGTGTTCAAGATTCTCCATGAAAACGATCGCGCAGCGCCTTCAGCGCGCGATGTAGGTTCACTTTCAACGCACCGGTGTTACGCCCGGTGAGTTCGGCTGCTTCGCCCAGCGAGCGCTCGCGCAGGCCAAGCTGTTCCACCGCTTCACGCTGGCCCGGCGGCAACTCGGCGATCGCCGCACGCAGGCGCTGCGCCCGTTGCTCGCTTTCTACGGCAGCGCTGGCATCGTCGACATCGGGGTGGTGATCCAGTGCGAATTCATCATGCACCTCGCGGCTGTCACGCCGACCGCGACTGCGCAGCGCATCGATCGCACGACGGCTGGCGATCGCGCTGAGCCACGCATCGTACGAGCGCGTCGGATCGTAGGTATGGCGCACGCGATGCACGGTGATCAGGGTTTCCTGCACCACGTCATCGAGATGATCCTGCGCCACGCCCTGCCGACGTGCCGCTGCGCGAATCAGCGCCACCGAATCGGCCAGCACCCTTTCGTAGGCACGCCGGTCACCCGCCTGGGCCGCGGCCATCCACGCCGCCCGACGCTGGTCGGGCGATTCGCTATCGTTGGCTGCGGCAACATCGACTGACACGGACTGACCGGCACTCGCCCACGGGCTAAGGCCACTATCTAGACTCATGAAGCCGGTTGCGGTCAAGGCTTGCGGCATGGCCGCTCCAGATCGGGAACTCTTAAATCAGGCATTCGCTGCATCTCGCGCAGGAGTTACTTCGTATTTATTCATCGCGAGGCACGTGTTACCGGCACCCTCAGAGGTAACCGCAGCCAAACTGTCCGCGAATAGCCATACACCTCCCAACGGATGACGCTTTCATGCTCGTGTTGATCCTCGCCTACCTCGGCGGCGTACTGACCATCCTCAGTCCCTGCATCCTGCCGGTGCTGCCGTTCGTGTTTGCCCGCTCCGACCGGCCGTTCATGCGCAACGGCCTGCCGATGCTGGTGGGCATGGCGATCACGTTTGCCGCGGTGGCCACGCTGGCCGCGCTCGGTGGAGGCTGGGCCGTGCACGCGAACCAGTACGGCCGCATCATCGCGCTGGTGGTGCTGGCCTTCCTCGGCCTGACCCTGCTGTCGACCCATCTGGCTGAATGGATCACCCGCCCCTTCGTGGCGCTGGGCAACCGGCTGTCGCAGCGTTCGGCCGGCGATGGCGATTCGATCTGGTCAGCTGCCGGCCTCGGTGTCGCCACCGGCTTGCTGTGGGCGCCGTGCGCCGGGCCGATCCTCGGCCTGCTGCTGACCGGCGCGGCGCTGAACGGTGCCAGCGTACAGACCACCCTGTTGCTGCTGACCTATGCAGGTGGCGCGGCGACCTCGCTTGGGCTGGCGCTATTGATTGGCGGCAAGGTGTTCGCGTTGATGAAGCGCTCGCTGGGTGCCGGCGAATGGGTGCGCCGCGTACTCGGCGTGATGGTGCTCGCCGGCGTGGCCTGCATCGCGCTGGGGCTTGATACCGGCCTGCTTACCCGCGTCTCGCTGGCCAGCACCGGTGGCATCGAACAGAAGCTGATCAATGCCGTACGCCCGGCACCGGCACCAGAACCCGTGCTGAAAGCCGGCGACCCGTTGCCGGTGGAAGGCCAGATGCCGTCGCTGGCTGGCGCCACACAATGGATCAACAGTCCACCGCTGACGACCGAATCGCTGCGCGGCAAGGTAGTGTTGGTCGACTTCTGGACGTACTCCTGCATCAACTGCATCCGCTCGCTGCCGTATGTGCGTGGCTGGGCCGACAAGTACAAGGATCACGGCCTGGTAGTGATCGGCGTGCATGCACCGGAGTTCGCGTTCGAGAAGGATCCGGCCAATGTCACCAAGGCGGTCAAGGATCTCGGCGTCGACTACCCGGTCGCGCTGGATAACGACTACGCGATCTGGCAGGGCTTCCACAACGAATATTGGCCGGCGCATTACTTCATCGACGCGCAAGGGCAGATCCGTCACCACCACTTTGGCGAAGGCGGTTATCAGGAAAGCGAGGACGTCATCCGCCAGCTGCTGACCGCGGCCGGCCAGAAGGATCTACCCGATGGTTACGTCAGCGACGACCATCATGGCGTCGAGGCCACCGCATCGAACGACCCCATCCGCTCGCCGGAAACCTATGTCGGCTATACACGCGCGCAGAATTTCGTCGGTGGCAAGGTGACGCGTGACGACGACGCGGATTACCACGCACCCAGCACATTTGCGGCGGATCAATGGTCGCTGGATGGCCACTGGAATGTACACGGCGAAAGCGCACAGCTGGAAAACGCCGGTGGCAGCATCGTCTACCGCTTCCGCGGCCGCGACCTGCACCTGGTGCTCGGCCCGGGCAGCGATGGCAAGCCGATCCGCTTCCGCGTCACCATCGACGGCAAAGCACCCGGCGCCGACCACGGCATGGATACCGACGCCGACGGCAACGGCACCGTCAGCGCGCAGCGCCTGTACCAGCTGGTGCGGCAAGCCAACGGCAGCGGCGAACGGCTGTTCCAGATCACCTTCCTCGATCCCGGTGTGCAGGCGTACGCCTTCACGTTCGGCTGATCCTTCTCATCCACAAATATCTCCAAGGAGGTTGTCATGTCACGTCTTGATGAAACCCTCGCGATGGATCGCCGCCGTTTCCTGCGCACCGCGCTCACCGGGGGCGCACTGCTGGTGGCCGGCGGCAGCCTGGTCATCCCGCGCCTGTTCGCCGCTGACAACATGCCAGTCGGCAAGCCCGGCAACGTGCTGCTGGAAATCTTTGCCGACAACGGGCGCGACCTCGGCCCACGCCAGGTGCCGAAGCTGGTGCTGACCGAAGCGCAATGGCGCCAGCGGCTGTCACCGGCGGCCTTCGACGTGATGCGTCGCGACGGTACCGAAATGGCCTTCAGCGGTCCGCATGAAAAGCTCGGGATTGGCCTGTTCCGCTGTGCTGGCTGCGCTACCGCACTGTACGACGCAGCAACCGAATTCGACTCCGGCACCGGCTGGCCCAGCTTCTGGCAACCGATCGCGGCACGCAACGTGGTACAACGCAACGACAGCAGCTTCGGCATGGATCGCACCGCGATCAGCTGCGCCGGCTGCGACAGCCACCTCGGCCACGTGTTCGACGACGGCCCGCAGCCGACCGGTCTGCGCTATTGCATGAACTCGGTGGCGTTGCGCTTCGTGGCACGGACGACGGGCTGAGCTGTACCGGCGGTATACCGGCGCTGTACCGGACATGACCTGCCAGCGATTCGCCCATGGCACCGCCACATAGGCGTACGCATATACTGCGGGCGTAATCCAACCAACCGCTGGAGATCGTCCGCATGAAACGTCTGGTGTGGTCTGCCCTCGCACTGTCCCTGGCCATCCCCATGCTCGCGTATGCGGCGGATGGCTATGTCACCGGCAACGTCAATTTGCGTGCCGGTCCCGATCCAGGTTACCCGCTCGTTGACCAGCTTCCCGCCGGCACCGCAGTCAACGTGCAGGGCTGCACCGATGGCTGGGAATGGTGCGATGTCATCAATGACAATGACGGCAGCCGCGGCTGGATCGCCGGCAATTTCATTCAGTACGATTACCAGGACCAGCCCGTGCTGCTACCTGAGTACGGCGCGGAGATCGGCATTCCGATCGTCGCCTTTTCGATCGGTGCCTACTGGGACAACTACTATCGCGGCCGGCCGTTCTATGGCGATCGCGCAAGCTGGTACAACCGCCCCATGCCGCACCGCCCACCGCCGCGGCCGATGCCGGGTGGCCCGGGTCAATGGCATGGACCCAACGGAAATCCTGGGTATCAGCGGCCAGGGCATCTGGGGCCGGTGAGTCCGGGATATCCGGCACAGGCTGGCAGGCCACCGGAGCATGCTCCCACGCCCGGCGTGTATCCAGCTGGCAACCGTGCGGCAACCCCTGCTCAGACACAGCAGCGAGCGCAGGCACGTCCCGCAGCCAAACCCGCCGAGCACAACGATCATGACGACAACGGCGGTCATTGATCGCTGATCGCACGAGCAGGCAAAGCATGACGCAGGGCTGGATGATCGAGCATCATTCAGCCCTGCCAGTTGCTGGACATGGGCTATCGAACTCCGCTGAGCACGTCGGAGTACCTGCTAACTACGACCTAGCACCCCTTCCCGTGGACTGATCGACGGTCAATACTCCGGCATCGCATCTGAGCGGAGCGTTGCCCATGGCTGACCTGTTTTCTCCCGACGTGCTTGCCACACAACCGCTCGATCACGCACTGGCGCTGCCGGCACGCTACTACACCGATCCGCAGGTGCCGGTACTTGATGCTTCGGCGGTGTTCGCACGCAGCTGGCAGCTGGTGTGCCATCAATCGCAGCTCAGCGGCGTGGGCGATCATGTCGTCACCGCCATTGCCGGATTGCCGCTGCTGGTCGTGCGCAGCGACGAAACCACGATCCGTGCCTTTCACAACGTGTGCCGGCACCGCGCCGGGCCGATCGCCAGCTGCGATGGCCGTGGCGCAACCTCACTGCGCTGCCGCTACCACGGCTGGACCTACGGACTGGACGGCATGCTTCGTGGTGCACCGGAAATGGGGCGTACACCGGACTTCGATCCCGCCACGATCCGATTGCCGGAGGTGCGTGTACAGGTGTGGCAGGGCCTGGTGTTTGTCGCTACCGGCGACGCGCCTGCGTTCGAGAATTTTGTCGCCGGCATCAATGCGCGGCTGGGCCCGGAGCGCTCGCTGGCCGGCTTCGAGTTCCATCATCGTTCCAGCTACGACGTGGCATGTAACTGGAAGGTGTACGTGGACAACTACCTGGAGGGTTACCACGTGCCGCATATCCATCCAGGCCTGAACAGCCTGCTGGATTACCGCAGCTATATCACCGAGACCGCCGAGTGGTATTCGTTCCAGTTCAGTCCACTGGAAAGCGGCGACGATCTCTATGGCAGCGGCGAGGCGCTGTACTACTTCCTGTATCCGAACGCGATGCTCAATATCCTGCCCGGACGCCTGCAGACCAACCGTGTATTGCCATTGGGCGTGGATCATTGCCGCGTCGAGTTCGACTTCTACTATGCGCCGGATTCGAGTGCTGCCGGACAAGCGCGCCGCACGCGGGACCTCGCCTTCAGCGACGAGGTGCAGCAAGAGGACGTGACGATGTGCCAGGACGTGCAGCGCGGCCTTGCTTCCGGTTCGTATGAAGCCGGCCGACTGAATCCGCTGCGCGAGAACGCAGTACATCACTTCCACGAACTGCTGCGCCGCGCGTATCGCGAGCACGCATGACGATCGGCGCACGGCCGTTCGGGCGTACTGGTCTACAGCTCGCGGGCACTTATTCGGCACCGGCATGAATCGCTGCAATAAGGCGGTGTGCTGGTGCTGGCCACGCTACCGATCTTCCTGTGACAGCGTCGCATGGCGCGACCATGGCCACCAGCCATGTCCTGACTGCGCATAGCGGTCCGCGGCACGCTCGAACGGATTGCGCACGCTGACGCCGCCGCTTAGCAGGTACAGCGGCAGGAACAGTGGACCGAGCAGCATGTACTGGTAGACATGGGCGCGCTCGTGATCGGCCAGTGACACCGGTAGTTCGATACCGCGTCCGGCGCGATGCGCATAGGTATGGCAAGCGATGTCCAGCCGCTCGCCGGTATGCAGGATCACGTTGCCGAGGGTCAGCGCGCCACCCGCACCCCACGGCCAGCAACGCACCACCACCGCCAGTTCGCACCTGTGCCAGCGCATGCGCGCTCCGAACGCGAGGCCGATGAGCCCAGACAGCAGCCCAAGCAAGGTGTTCGGCAACGTCCAACACATGCCGAGCGTGATCAGGCCACGCCATGGCAGGCCTGAGGTGGGCGCACTGAATTTGCGAAACTGTTTCTTCATGTTCAACGGCTTCGACTACCTGCAGTCGGCTTGGATTTGCGAACCGCCGCCGCCATCTTGTCGATCATGGTGCTGTATGCCCATCCCTTGCCGGAGTCTGCCATGAGTACACCACTGACCATACCCTGTCCGCATTGCGGTGCACTCAACCGTGTACCGGCCGAACGCGTCAGCGAGAAGCCTGCCTGCGGACGCTGCAAGCAGGCACTGTTCGACGGGCATCCGGCCGAGATGACTGCAGCGAATTTTGACGCGATCACCGGTCGCGGCGACATCCCGGTACTGGTGGATTTCTGGGCACCGTGGTGCGGGCCATGCGTCGGCTTTGCACCGGTGTTCGTGCAAGCCACCAGCAGGTTCGAGCCACGCCTGCGGCTGGCCAAGCTCGACACCGAGGCGCAACCGCAACTGGCGCAGCGCTTCGACATCCGCAGCATCCCCACCCTGATCATGTTCCACCAGGGACGCGAGGTTGCGCGGCAATCTGGTGCGTTGAACGCGGCGCAGCTGGAGCAGTTCGTCCAGGCGGCGCTGACGCAGGTTTGAATCAGTGCGACCCATGCCTTTCTGCACACTCCCGGCGCGACGCAGCCGGTTAGGCTTGGATCTTTCCCCGCGAGGAACCGATCCGTGCGCAAGTCCCTGCAAACCGCCCTGCTGGCAACCCTGATCGTTGCCGGATTCAATACCTCGGCATGGGCGGCCGACGCTCACAAGCCGCCGCCGGCACAGGACGAGGCCAACAAAGACGGCTTTCACCTGCCACCATTCCCGGCCGACGCGCACGTGTCGCAATCCGCGACGGTGGATGGCAGGACATTGAAATACACCGTCACCGTGGGCTCGCTGCCGGTGCGCGACGAGAAGGGCAACATCACCGGCGAGGTGGTGTTCACTGCCTACACCATGGCCGGCAAGGACCGGCCGGTGACGTTCGCGCTCAACGGCGGCCCTGGCGCTTCGTCGGTGTACCTGAACCTCGGTGCGATCGGCCCGAAGAAGGTGAACTTCGGCGTCGAGGGTGACAACCCCTCCGATCCAGCGACGCTGCACGACAACCCCGGCACCTGGCTGGGCTTCACCGACCTGGTGTTCATCGATCCGGTCGGCACCGGCTTCAGCCGTGCGCTGGTGGATGACAAGGAAGCGACCAAGCAGTTCTACAGCACCGACAACGACATCAAGTACCTCTCGCGCATCGTCTACGACTGGCTGGTCAAGAACGGCCGCATGACCTCGCGCAAATACCTGGTCGGCGAGAGCTATGGTGGCTTCCGCGGCCCGCGTATCACCGATTACCTGCAAACCCAGCTCGGCGTGGCGATGAACGGCGTGGTGCTGTTGTCGCCGTATCTCGATCCGGCAGCATCCGACGACGAAAACGTCTCGCCGCTGCCGTGGATGCTCACGCTGCCCTCGATCGCCGCTGCTCATCTGGAACGCGAGCACAAACTGACCCCGGAAGCGATGGGCTCGATCATCGACTACACGCGCAGCGCATATGCCAGCGACCTGATGAAGGGTCGCGCCGATCCGCAGGCAACCGATCGCGTGGTGAGCAAGGTCACCGAACTGACCGGGCTCGATCCGCTGTTCGTGAAGCGTTCCGGTGGCCGATTGGAAACCCAAGCCTATCTGCGCGAGGTCTACCGTGCCGAAGGCCGGCTGGGCAGCCGCTACGATTCCAACGTCACCGCATGGGACCCGTTCCCTTATGCACCGCACCAGGAGACCGGCGACCCGATCCTCAACGGCATCATCGCGCCGACCACCAGCGCGATGGTCAACTTCGTCACCCAGACGGTGGGCTGGAAATACGAAGGTCGTTACAACGCGTTGAGCTACGAGGTGAACAAGTTGTGGCATGAGGACGACGACGCCAACAAGGGCTCGGTATCGCAACTGCGCGAAGCGGTCGCCAACGACCCCGGCCTACGCGTATTGATCGGCCACGGCTGGGACGACCTGTCCTGCCCGTTCATGGCCTCGGTGCTGATCGTCGACCAGATGCCGGCGATGGGTGACCCCACCCGCGTGCAGGTGAAGGAATATCCGGGCGGGCACATGTTCTACGCACGCACCGACAGCCAGGCTGCCCTGACCGCCGACGTTCGCGCGTTGTACGACGCCAAGTAACGCCTTCTGCCGGGGCTGCCGCAAGGCACGCCCCGGCCCACGAAGCTACTCAGCGCGCCACCGCGCTGGCACGCACCAGATACTGCAGGCTGAACATCCGCGCGGGATCGGTCCATACGCGCAGCACCGCCAGGCCGGCCTTGGCGGCCAATCCAGCGAAATCGGCCAGCGAATATTTGCAGCTGTATTCGACCTGGATAGCTTCGTCTTCGCGGAACGACACGTTCACGCGTCCGACCTTCACCTGCTGCTCGCGGCGACTGACGATATGCGTCTCGATGCGCCCGGCCATCGGGTTGTAGTGTGCCCGATGCGCAAATGCCGACAATTCGAAATTGCTGCCGATCTCGCGATTCAGCCGGGTCAGCATGTTGAGGGTGAATGCCGCCGTGATCCCAGCGCGATCGTTATAGGCAGCCTCGATCAGCGTCATATCCTTCTTCAGATCCACCCCGATCAGGATGCCGCCGGCATCACCCATCTCGTTACGCATCTTGCGTAACAGCACCGCTGCTTCGCGGTTCTCGAAATTGCCGATGGTCGAGCCAGGAAAATAAACCACTGTGCGCCGCGGCGCGCGCGGCGGGATAGGCAACCGCAGCGGCTTGCTGAAGTCAGCGCACAGCGGCTGCAGCGGCAGCTGCGGAAACTCCGCCGTCAGGCGCTGGATACTCTGCCGCAAGGGTTCGGGGGAAATTTCCACCGGCACATAGGCGACCGGCGCATGCAAGTGCTGCAGCAGCATGCTGGTCTTCTGCGCGTTGCCGCTGCCGTATTCGACCAGCCGCACGTCACTGCCGAGGGTGTCGGCGATGTTGTCGGCGTGTTCGGCCATCAGCGCGATTTCGCAGCGGGTGAGGTAATACTCTGGCTGCTCGCAGATCTGCTCGAACAGGGCAGAGCCGCGCTCGTCGTAGAACAGCCACGACGGCAGCCGCTTGGGCTTGAGCGCGAGCCCACGCTGGGCGATCTCCAGCAAATCGTTTACCGGCGGGCGACGATCATCGTCGCTGACGCCACAAGGTTGCACACTGCTCATCGGTCCTGTCCCAGTCGTAGCCCGGCAAACTGCCAGCGGGCATGGGGTGGAAAAAAATTGCGGTAACTGGCGCGGATGTGACTGCGCGGGGTGACGCAGGAGCCACCACGGAGCACCCACTGGCCATTCATGAATTTACCGTTGTATTCGCCCAGCGAGCCGGGCAGCGGACGAAAGCCCGGATAGCTGACATAGGGCGAGGCGGTCCATTCCCATACGTCGCCATACAGCTGCAGCAAACCGCCAGTGTCTGTCGCCGCACGTGGCTGGAAGCGCTGCTCATCTTGAAGGTTGCCAGCAACTGCCATGCCTTGCGCTGCCGACTCCCACTCGGCTTCGGTCGGCAGCCGCGCACCGGCCCAGCGGGCGAAGGCCTCGGCTTCGTAATAGCTCAGATGGCACACCGGTTCATGCGGATCGAGCGCACGCACGCCGGCCAAGTTGAATTCGCTGGCCAGATCAGCCTGCCAGTACAACGGATGCTGCCAGCCCTCGCGCTGCACCATGGCCCAGCCATCGGAGAGCCACAGGCCGGGTTCGCGGTAACCACCTTCGCACACGAAGGCCGCGTACTCGGCATTGGTCACCAGCCGGTTGGCCAGTGCGTGCGGCGACAGCAGCGTGCGGTGACGCGGGGTTTCATTGTCGAATGCAAAACCCTCACCACGATGACCGATCTCGACGATGCCTTCGCGTCCATCGACAAAGCGTAGCGGCACCGCTTTCGCATTCATCGCCGCAGCCGGGAGTGCCCGATACGCTGGCTGCAACGGATTGCACCAGAACGCATGCTTGATGTCGGTCAGCAGCAGCTCCTGGTGCTGTTGCTCGTGCTGCAGCCCCAGTTCGACCAGTGCAGCCAGCTCGGCATCGTCATTGCCGGCCAGCAATCCAATTACCGCGTCGTCGACGTAATGCCGGTACCCGTAGACTTCATCCAGCGAGGGCCGCGACAGCAGGCCGCGTTGCGGCCGCGCATGCATCGGACCCACCGATTCGTAATAGGAATTGAACAGGTAGTGCCACGCCGGCTCGCGCGGTCGGTAGGCTGGGTCGTAGCCCAGTACGAACTGCTCGAAGAACCAGCTGGTATGCGCCAGATGCCATTTGCCGGGACTGGCATCCGGCATCGACTGCACCAGCAGATCCTCGGCGCTCAAACCGCTGCACAGATCGAGGGTTCGCTGCCGCACCTGCCGGAATCGCACGGCGATGCTTGATGGCGCAGACAACTGTCCCTTCGCCATCAATGCCACCACGACACGGCTGACAGCATGGTCGCAACACGGGATGCCTTGCGGCGTGGATCGTTCAAAAACATGGCCGGCAGCATGCCCTGCCTATCGTTCAAATCGTGTGATACGCAGATGACGTTTGATCGCAATCACGAACGACCCACACGAAAGGCCACTCGCTCCCCCAGCCCATGGTGCACAGCAAAAAAAGAGCCCGGCAAGCCGGGCTCTCTTGATTACCACCTTGTGGCGGGATCAGTTGCTGTAATAACCGTCGTCGCGGACGTAACGCGCCGGCGGCGCAGTGTTATAGACGACCGGCGGGGCGTTCTGATAGACCACACCCGGCTGGGCGTAGACCACGCCCGGCTGCGCATAAACCACCTGTGGCGCGTAATACACCGGCGGTGGCGCCAGGGCATTGGCCACCAGCCCCACTACCGCACCGGTAACAAGTGCGCCGGCAATCCAGCGACCGCCACTCCAGTAGCCACCGCCATGGTAATAACCATGGTAGCCACCGCGATAACCATAGCCGCCCCAGCCGCGAGCCGACGCGCTGAGTGGCATGGCCACTGCTGCCGCGACTGCCAGACTGATGACTGCCAGCTTGCCCGCATTACTGAAACGTTTGCTCATGGCACTTCTCCGTTAAGACAATGCCTATGCTCGTCTCGCCGCGCTTAATGTGGACTGAAGGGTTCATTTTTTAATGCGGGCGGTGTCCCACGGGTTAATCCCGGCGTCAGGTTTGCGCCGCCGAAGCAGCCAGCAGCCGTGGATGTCGGCCCGGCGGGCGAAATCGAACGGGATGCTGGGCACGGTCCAGTCCTCGATCTCATAACGCTGTTCCAGCTCCGCGCGGTCGAGCTTGAAGCGACGGAAGTTGTTGGAGAACACGATCACGCCGTCACGGGTCAGCCGCTCGTTGCAGGCATCGAGCAGCTTCACGTGATCGCGCTGCACGTCGAAATCGTCGGCACGCTTGGAGTTGGAGAACGTCGGCGGATCGACAAAGATCAGCCCGTAGTGCCCACGGTCGCGCTGCAGGAATTCCAGCGCATCGAACTGCATCAACCGGTGACTCGAACCGCTGAAGCCGTTCAACGCGAGATTGCGCGAGGCCCATTCGAGATACGTAGCGGACAGATCCACGCTGGTGGTTTCCAGCGCACGGCCGGCCGCCGCGTGCACGCTGGCGGTGGCGGTATAGGCAAACAGGTTGAGGAAACACTTTCCATCGGCCAGCTCGCGCACTTTCGCGCGTACCAGCCGGTGATCGAGGAACAGCCCGGTGTCGAGGTAATCGGTGAGGTTGACCAGGAACTTCAGGCCGCCCTCGTCCACCTCGATGAACTCGTTGCGCTGATCGAGCTGGCCGTACTTGGAGCCGCCCTTGCCGCGCTCGCGTGTTTTGATCGCGATGCGTTCGCGCGGCACGCCCAGCACTTCACCGGCGACGCGGGCGATTTCGCGCAGCCGCAGCCGCGCGATGTCGGCGGGCACGTCGGCCGGTGCGCGGTATTCCTGGATGTGCAGATGATCGTCGCCACCGGTGTCGCCGTAGACATCGATCGCGGCAGCGTACTCAGGCAGATCCTGATCGTAGGCACGCCAGCAATGGATGCCTTCGCGGGTCAATCGCTTGCGCAGGTGCTTGAGGTTTTTCTCCAGCCGGTTCTTCAGCATCTGCGCGCCGGCCGACAGCGGCTTCGGATCGCGCGGTGCTTCATCACGCTTGCTCAGGTCGAACGTCAGCAGCACGGTTTCCAGTGCGCCGTTGTACAACGCATAACGCTTGTCCGCATGCAGCTGCATGGCGCGGCCCAGCTCCACGTCGCCGGCCAGCACGGCAGCACGCCAGCCGGTGAAACGCGCGCGCAGAGCGTCGCCCACGGCACGATAGAGCTTCGGCATTTCGGCGCGCTCGCCCAGCCGCTCGCCGTAAGGTGGATTGGTGATGACCAGGCCGTAGTCGATGCCGGGCGGTGGCGCGGCGTGCGTCACATCCTGCCGGTCCAGCGTAAAGAAACCGGATACACCGGCTTCCTGAGCATTGCGCTTGGCTGTCTGCACCATGCGCGGATCAGCGTCGCTGCCGAAGAACACGCTGCGCAGGCCGCGCAAGCCCGTTTCGGCGCGCTGGTTCGCCTCATCCAGTAGACCGCGCCACAACGCGATGTCGTGCTGCTGCCAACCGAGGAAACCGAAATACTCGCGGTGCAGGCCCGGCGCCACGTCGGCCGCCATCAAGGCACCTTCGATCAGCAAGGTGCCGGAACCGCACATCGGGTCAAGCAGCGCACCGCCGGCGGCATACACCTCGGGCCAGCGTGCACGCAGCAGCATCGCAGCGGCGAGGTTCTCCTTCAGCGGTGCCTCACCCTGCACTTCACGCCAGCCTCTGCGGTGCAACGGCGAACCGGCCAGATCGAGCGACACGGTCGCACGATCGCGGCGCAGACGCAGGTTGATGCGGATGTCCGGCTCGTCGGTGTCGATGCCCGGCCGGTTGCCGTCGCGCTGGCGGAACTGGTCGACCACCGCATCCTTCGCCCGCAAGCCGATGAACTGGCTATGGGTGAGCTTGCTCATCGCGGTACCCGCATCCACCGCGAAGGTGGCATGCGCGGCCAGATGCTGGCTCCAGTCGATATCCTGCACGCCGCGATACAACGCATCGTCATCGGCCGCATCGAACTCGGCCAGCGGCAACAGGATGCGGCTGGCCAGCCGTGACCATAGGCAGGCGCGATAGGCAGTTTCCAGCGTGCCGGAGAAATGCGCGCCGGCCAGCGCCTCACGGACGTCGCTGGCGCCGATCGCGATCAGTTCGTCGCGCAACAGATATTCCAGCCCCTTCGGGCAGGTGGCGAAATAGTGGCTCATGCGACGTTCGCCCGTTGATCAAGCATGTGCCGGAACTGCGCGGCGATCACGTCCATGCAGGCACCCAGCCGATGGTCGTCATCCAGCACCAGCATCGGCAGGCGGCGCTGGCCGGCAAACGCATGCACGCCTGCCAGCGGGCAGACCTCGTCACGCCAGCCATGGATCAGCAGCGTGGGCACGCCACGGCGCAAGTCGAATGCGCGCGCATAGCCGGGAATTTCGCTCGGCGTAGCCAGCAGCAGCAGGCCAGCCACCGGTACATCCAGCGACGCCAGTCCGGACACGAACGCGCCCATGCTGGAACCCACCAGCAACGGCGGTACATCCAGCGCCTCGATAGTGGCGCGCAGGCGGGCGATCCGTGGCGCCACCGAGCCGGCATGGCCGCGCGCGTCGTCGGCACGGTAATCCGGTCGTTGCGTGCGCCAGCCCAGCGATTCGGCCAGTGCGGCCAGCATGCTGACCTTCGTGGCGTCCGGGCCGGAATCCGAGCCGTGCGAGAGAATGATCTGGCCGCGCATGGCGGTCTCCATGAAAACTTCGAAAAGCCAAGGCGGGCATGGTAACAGGCGGCCTTCTCCGACCGGCCTCATGCGCCCGGCCTTGGCCCGTGCGAAACTTGGCCGATGCCACCGACTATTCACGACCAGCCGCTGCCTTACGTCACCCATCTGCCCGAGCGCCCTGCCAGCGCCGTCGAACTGGTGGTGATCCACTGCACCGAGCTGCCGGACTTGGCCACCGCCCGCGAATACGGCGAGAAAGCGCTGTACGACAACGGCAGCGGCAACAGTGGCCACTACTACATCGACCGCGACGGCGCGGTTTTTCGCTATGTTCCCGGCACCCGCGCAGCGAATCACGTGCGCGGCCACAACCCGAACTCGATCGGCATCGAGCTGGTCAACTTGGGCCGCTATCCGCACTGGTGGGACTCGCGGCATCAACAGATGACCGAGCCGTACACCGCCGCCCAGATCAGCGCGCTGCGCGCCCTGCTGGCCCAGCTGCGCCAGGATTTCCCGAGCCTGCAGCAGATCGCCGGGCACGAGGATCTGGATACCGCGCTGATGCCGGCCAGCGACGACCCTGCGCATGAAATCCATCGCAAGCTCGATCCCGGCCCGCTGTTTCCGTGGACTGAGGTGCTGGAAGGGAGTGGGCTGAAGCGGATCGGTACGCACTAGGCCCCGACCGGCGGCCGGTATAATCACGCCTTCGCCAACGCAACGAGCTTCCCCCATGTCGCCAAACCACGTCACCGAATTGGTCGATCTGCTGCATCTCGAGCGGCTGGAAGACAACCTGTTCCGCGGCCAGAGTCGCGACATCGGAACCCGCTTCGTATTCGGCGGCCAAGTGCTTGGGCAGGCGCTGGCTGCAGCCCAGGAAACGGTGGATCCGCTGCGCGAGGCGCACTCCCTGCACGCCTACTTCCTGCGCGCGGGCGATATCGAGGCGCCGATCGTGTACAGCGTGGAACGCACCCGCGATGGCGGCACATTCTCCTCGCGGCGGGTGGTGGCGATCCAGCACGGCCAGCCGATCCTGAATGGCTCGATCTCGTTCCAGGTCCCCGAGCAAGGCGTCGAACACCAGACCTCGATGCCGGAAGTGCCGGCGCCGGAGGATGTGGAGCCGCTACACCCACTACCGCCGAACGAGCTGGCGCGATTGCCAGTCAAGCTGCAGCGCTGGCTCGGCATCGACGGCCCGTTCGAATTCCGCCAGGTGTGGCCGCGCGACGAGCGCCACCCGGCCAAGCGGCCGCCAATCCAGCACATCTGGTTCAAGCTGACCTCACCGATAAGCGACTCGGCGATCCTGCATCGCGCTCTGCTCGCGTATGCGTCGGACTTCCACCTGATCGGCACTGCCACGCTGCCGCACGGTATTTCCTACCTCACCCACAACGTGCAGATGGCCAGCCTCGACCATGCGCTGTGGTTCCACCGCCCGTTCCGCGTCGACGAATGGCTGCTGTATTCGTTCGACAGCCCGACCGCGCAAGGTGGCCGCGGCCTGGCACGCGGGCAGATCTTCAGCCGTGATGGCCGGCTGGTGGCCTCCACAGCGCAGGAAGGGCTGATCCGCCTGCGCCAGCCCTGATCGCCAAACGAACCGGCGTGCTGCGGATCAAGCCCTGTCAAGCCGGGTAAACTGCGCATATGCGCCAGATCTATACCTCACCCCGCCAAGAAAACATCGATCGTGTGGTCGCCCTGATGGCTGAACACGGCATCGAGGCCTCTGTGTCCAACCGATCCAACTACAACCGCCCGACGTGGCAGCGCTTCAGCTACTCGCAGCGGCAGGACAACCGCGACAGCTGGGCGCAGGTGTGGATCACCAGCGCCGACGACTACACCAAGGCGCGTGCCCTGTTGCGCGAGATCGGCATCGAGCCAATCATCCGCCACGGCGAGGAACTGGCTGCCGCGCGCAATCCCTCTCCGACCGCGCGGCGCGAGCACACGGTGGCCCGCGTGCGCCGCATCGTGCTGCTGCTCGTGCTCGCGGCATTCGCCATGGTGGTACTGCGCTACCTGCACGTCGTCTAGGGCGTTCCAACACCCGATGGTGCCGGGCCGCCCGGCAGGCATAGAATCGGGGCATGCGCCGCTCCGACCAAGTCCGCCTGTTCCAGACGCTGCCCCATGCGTGCGGCTACTACGCCGAGCGCACGGCGCAGAACCTGGTGATCGATCCGGCTGCGCCACAGCTCGACCAGTTGTACGGGCCTGCGCTGGAACGGGGCTTCCGCCGCGCCGGTGGCCATCTGTATTTCCCGCACTGCCCGCAGTGCCGCGCGTGCACGCCATGCCGCATCGACGTGGCGAACTTCGAACCGGACCGCGCGCAGCGCCGCTGCCTGAAACGCAATGCCGACCTCGTCGTCAGCGAATCGATCCCCGGCTACAACCTCGAACGCCACGGCTTGTACGAACGCTACCTGCAGAGCCGCCATGCCGGCGGCGGCATGGATGATGCCGAAGCCAGCGACTTCCGCCGATTCCTCACCGCACCGTGGAGCCCCACGCTGTTCATGGAACTGCACCAGGATGGTCGCCTGCTTGCGGTGGCGGTCACCGACATCTGCATCAACGGCATTTCAGCCGTCTATACGTTCTTCGATCCCGACGAAAGCGCGCGCAGCCTCGGCACCTACGCCATCCTGCAGCAGGTCGAACTCGCCCATCGTCGCGGCGTGCCATGGCTGTATCTCGGCTTCTGGATCGATGGCCATCCGAAGATGGATTACAAGCGGCGCTTCAGGCCGCTGCAAATACGCACGATGGATGGCTGGGTAGCGATGTCGTAGCCCGGGTTGCCATGCCCTGCATCTGGCGCATGGCTTTGGGCTCTTATCAGTTTGCTGTAACCGTCACCTTGGCCACCGAAGGATACGGAAACAACTTTTCCAGCGGAATCGACAAGCCGTCATCGCCGACCACACGACAATGCCCGCGATTGAGTTCGCGCGGTTCGCTGACGCCACAGCTGTGCGCAATGATGCCGACCTCCTTCATCACGTTCATGGCGTAGTGGTAGACGCGCTCGCTCTTGTCCATCACCACCAGCCCGCGCTGCAGCTTCGGGTTCTGCGTGGTGATGCCGGTGGGGCAGGTGTTGCGGTTGCACTGCAGTGACTGGATGCAGCCAAGCGCCAACATGAAGCCGCGCGCCGAATTGACGAAGTCCGCGCCGATCGACAGTGCCCATGCCACGTCGTAGGCGGTGATGCACTTGCCCGAGCAGACCACCTTGATGCGTTCGCGCAGACCCTTGACGATCAGCATGTCGAGCAGGGCCGGCAGCGCTTCGTGCAGCGGCAGACCGACACCTTCCATCAGTGTCTGCGGCGCCGCGCCGGTGCCGCCTTCGGAACCGTCGACGATGATGAAATCCGGCGCGCTCTCGATGCCGCGCCGATGGATTTCGTCGCACAATTCGCCGATCCATTCCACGCCACCGAGTACCGCCTTGAAACCCACCGGCTTGCCGGTGAGCTCGCGGATGTGGGTGATGCTGTCCATCAATTGCGACACGTTGCCGATGTCGAGGTGGCGATTCGGGCTCTGCGAATCTTCGCCCACCGGGATGCCACGGATCGCGGCGATCTCGGCGGTCACCTTGGCACCGGGCAGCAGGCCGCCCATGCCCGGCTTGGCGCCTTGCCCCAGCTTGATGCTGACCATCTTCACCTGCTTGTGCGCGCAGATCGCCAGCAGCTTGCCGTCATCGAGCTTGCCGTCAGGCGTACGCACGCCGTACTTGGCGGTGCCGATCTCGAAGATGATGTCGCAGCCGCCTTCGAGGTGATACGGCGCCAGGCCGCCCTCACCGGTATCCATCCAGATGCCGGCCTTGGCCGCACCGCGCGACAGCGCGCGCACCGCCGGCGCCGACAGCGCGCCGAAACTCATCGCCGAAATGTTGAAGAACGGCGCGTGGCTGTATGGCTCGCGCGCATATGGGCCGATCGTAACCGGTACCGGCTTGACGTGGTCTACGCCGAGATCCGGAAACGGTGCATTGACGAAGAACGGCACGCCTTCGCCGCGCAAATCACGGCTGGAGCCGAACGCGTTGGTGTTGTCGACGTCCTTGGCTGCTCGGTACACCCAGGTGCGCTGCGCGCGATTGAACGGCATCTCCTCGCGGTCGCTGGAGTACAGATACTGGCGGAAGAATTCGCCCAGATGCAGGAACCAGTAACGGAAGTGGCCAATCACCGGGAAGTTGCGCAGCACCGCGTTGCCGGTCTGGTTGCGATCCACCACCCAGGTCACCAGCACCACCATCACCGCCAGTGCCAGCAGCAGCAGCGCGAACGCCGTGCAGAGTTCAACTACCACGACCAGCCAGTGCGCGAATCCGCTCGATTCCATATTTGTTCTCCTCTCGATCAGCTGCCGTATTCATCAAGCCTAGCGCATCGCCTACATTCACAACTCGATGCGCAAATGCCCCGCCGCGCGTACCGCCTTGCCCACTGCCGCTTCCAGCGACTCGGCGCGTGCCAGCGTCACCGCCATGCGCCGACGACCACTAACGGTCGGCTTGCCAAAGATGCGCAGCTGCGTATCCGGCTCGGCCAGCGCCTCGGCCACGCCGTGGTAGCGCGGCGCGGCACCGTCGCCCTTGACCAACACCGCACACGAGGCTGACGGCCCATATTGGTGGATCACCGGAATCGGCAGGCCGAGGATCGCGCGCGCATGCAGCGCGAACTCGGAGAGCTCCTGCGAGATCAGCGTGACCAGGCCGGTATCGTGCGGGCGCGGGCTGACCTCGGAGAAGATCACCGCGTCGCCCTTGACGAAAAACTCCACGCCGAACACGCCCCAGCCACCCAGCGCCCCGGTCACTGCGGCAGCCTGTCGCTGTGCTTCGGCCAGCGCAACTTCACTCATCGGCTGCGGCTGCCACGACTCGCGGTAATCGCCATCTTCCTGGCGGTGACCGATCGGTGCGCAGAAGCTGACGCCACCGGTGTGCCGCACCGTCAGCATGGTGATCTCATAATCGAAATCCACGAAGCCTTCGACGATCACCCGCCCCTTGCCGGCACGACCGCCAGACTGTGCATAGTCCCACGCGTGCTGAAGTTCGTCGGCGCTGCGCACCACGCTCTGGCCCTTGCCGGACGAACTCATCACCGGCTTGATCACGAACGGGTAGCCGATCGCGGCAACCGCCTCGCGATACTGTGCTTCGTCATCGCAGAAACGGTACAGCGAGGTCGGCAGCTTCAGTTCCTCCGCGGCCAGCCGGCGGATGCCTTCGCGATCCATCGTCAGCCACGCCGCACGGGCCGTCGGAATAACCCGTTGGCCTTCCTTCTCCAGTTCGATCAGGGTCGGCGTATGGATCGCCTCGATCTCCGGCACCACCAGATCGGGCTTTTCCAGCTCGATCAACGCACGTAATGCCTTGCCGTCGAGCATGTCGATCACATGGCTGCGGTGGGCAATCTGCATCGCCGGCGCATTGGCGTAGCGATCCACCGCGATCACCTCGACCGCATAGCGTTGCAGTTCGATCGCGACTTCCTTGCCCAGTTCGCCGGCACCGAGCAACAGGACGCGCAGGGCATGATCGGAATGGGGCGTACCAAACGGCTTCATCGGGTTCTCCGGGGCGGGCAAAGCGGCATTGTATGCGGCCGTGAGGCCGATCAGACCGCCCGATCCGGGTTCCACGCCACTTCGGCATACGGCAATAGAACGGCACTTGTATTTGATATCTATTTGATATCTAATTTTCAAATCTCAGGGAGATAACACCATGAACGAACACAATGGCTTTTCCGTCGCAGGCATCCCCGTCATCGGTCTATGCATCGTGCTGGCCGGCATCGGTATCGCAATGCTGTTCACAGCCGATTCGGCGGCACCGGGAGCGCATGTGGTTGGCGCCGTCGCTTCGCTGTTCATCGAGGCCTTCATGCTCAAGGGCTTCTTCCAGGTCGCTCCGAACGAAGGCCAGGTGCTGCAGCTGTTCGGCAAGTACGCAGGTACCGTGCGTGATGCCGGCCTGCGCTGGACCAATCCGTTCTATACCAAGCAACGCCTGTCGCTGCGCGTGCGCAACTTCGAGAGCAGCAAGCTGAAGGTCAACGACAGCGACGGCAACCCGATCGAGATCGCCGCCGTGGTGGTATGGCAGGTGGTGGATACCGCCGAGGCGGTGTTCTGCGTGGACGACTACGAGAACTACGTGCACATCCAGAGCGAATCCGCACTACGCCAGATGGCGCAGAGCTATCCGTACGACTCGCACGACGACAGCATCCCGTCGCTGCGCAGCCACGGCGACGTGATCAACACGCATCTGCGCGACGAAATCCAGACCCGTCTCGGCAAGGCCGGTGTGCAGGTGGTCGAGGCGCGCATCAGCCATCTCGCCTACGCCCAGGAAATCGCCCAGGCGATGCTGCAGCGGCAACAGGCCGGCGCCATCATCGCGGCGCGCACGAAGATCGTCGAAGGCGCCGTCAGCATGGTCGAAATGGCGCTCGACCAGCTCAGCAAGCGCGGCGTGGTGCAACTCGACGAAGAACGCAAGGCAGCCATGGTCAGCAACCTGCTGGTAGTGCTGTGTGGCGAGCGCGGCAGCCAGCCGGTTCTGAATACCGGCACGCTGTACAACTGAAGGCATCATGGCCGTCGAGAAAAAAGCCTACCCGTTGCGGATCAGTGCCGTCGTGCTCGAAGCGATGCAGCGCTGGTCCGACGACGATCTGCGCAGCGTCAACGCACAGATCGAATACGTGCTGCGCGAGGCACTGCGCAAGGCGGGTCGGCTGAAGCCGGGCAAGTCCACTGCGGTGGTCGACGACGAGCCCGAATGACCATTAAAAGTGAGGATCAACATGCTCAGCCGCACTCTCTTCAGCATAGCCATCGCACTGGGTGCCACCGCCGCCCAGGCCGATACCGCGCAGCAACAGCTCTGCCGCGCACACTCAAATGACATTCTTCAAGCGCTGCAGAAGCACGACTATGCCGCCACTACTGCACACCTCGATGCACGAATGCGGACTGCCTTGGATCCAAACAAGCTGCGTCAGACGTGGGAGCAGATGCTGCCGCAAAAATTCGGTGCCTACGATCACGCTACGGAAACCCGGGTGCAGTCCAACGGGACAGCCACCGTGGCCGAAACACCGCTGCATTTCGCCAATGGCTGGCTATCGATGCGAGTGAGCTGCGATGCCACTGGCGAGGTCAGTGGCTTGTTCTTCGCGCGGGGACAAGCGCCATCTGACAGCACGACACAGGCGGCCATGGATACCACTGCAGCTAACGAGCATTCGATGGAGATAACTTCGCCGCTGGGCCCATTGCCAGGCACGTTGACGCTGCCTTCCGGCAAGGGCCCCTTCCCCGCCGTGTTGCTGGTGGCGGGATCAGGTCCGAACGATCGCGATGAGACCATCGGCCCCAATAAACCCTTCCGCGATCTCGCCCAAGGGCTGGCCGCCGCAGGCATCGCCTCGCTGCGCTACGACAAGCGCACGCATACCTATGGCGCGCAGATTGCGGGCAAGCCCATCACGGTCGATGAAGAAGTCACCGATGATGCGGTGACGGCGCTTCAGCTGCTTGGGCAACAGTCGCAGATCGATCCACATAGGTTGTTCGTACTCGGCCACAGTCTCGGTGGGCTGATGGCGCCACGTATTGCGCAACGCCAGACCCGGCTTGCCGGCGTCATCCTGCTTGCAGCTCCCGTGAACTTCGGGATGGATACGATCCTGCGCCAGAGCCGTTATATCGGCCGGTTGAAGGGGATCCCGGCCCAGGAGCTGGACACGAAGCTGGCGCCGATCGTTGCTGCCCGCGACACGCTCGCCCATGCCGACCCCGCGCATCCGCCGACTGGTATGCTGCTGGGCGCACCCATGAATTACTGGTTGAGCTTGCGTGCATATGATCCGGTTACCGTTGCGAAGACACTGCATGCACCCATGCTGATCCTGCAGGGTGACAGCGACTACCAAGTCACCCCAAGCGACGATTACGCGCACTGGAAGGTCGCCTTTGCCCACGATCCGCGCGTGCAGATGCACGACTACCCCGGGCTAAGTCATCTGTTCATGCCTGCCGGCACGCCACCGGGACCCGCCGACTACGAAAGACCTGGTCATGTGGATGCCAAGGTGCTGCGCGATATCAGCACATGGGTTATCGAGCAGCCGGCAGCGCCATGATGCCTCAAGGAACGTTGGCGGCAACCCGCTGCAGCTGCGGCAGCCTCAGCTCTTTTCGGGTGCCGTCATCATCGATCACAAACAGGCGGCCATCGCGTTGCGCCAGCGCGGCGACATCACCCACCACCTTGGCATCGAGTCGTTGCAGCGGTCGTCCATTGACCGCGTCGTAGACGGTCAGCTGATTGGCCTGGTCGTCGGCGACCAGCAGCCAGTCATGGCTGGTGTCATGCCAGCGCACCAGTGAACCGGACACCAGTGGCGGGCGCACCAGGCCCAAACCGCCCAGCACGATCACGAGCAAACCCGCCAGCATGCCCGCGGTGACCAGCCATGGATGAGTGCGGAGGATCGAGGCGGTATTCACACCCGCATGCTGACGCCGCGGCGTGACAGGCGAATGACGAGCTTGCCGGCATCAATCCACGCGTGCGCGGAGCGACAGACCCAGTGCGATCCAGCCACCGATGAAGGCCAGGCCACCGAACGGGGTGATCACGCCGGTCCAGCGGGGTGCGCCCAACGCCAGCGCGTACAGGCTGCCGCTGAACAGCACGATGCCGAGCACGAAGGACACCGTCGCAAAGCGGCCGCTGCGACCGCGGCCAAGCCCGACCGCGACCACCAGGGCCAGCGCATGCCAGACATGGTAATTCACCGCCGTGTGCCACAACTCGCTGCTGCGTGCGTCAAGCACATCGCGCAAGGCATGCGCGCCGAAGGCACCCAGCAGCACAGCACTGGCCCCGGCTGCACCGACCAGCAGGCTGACACGGGTACTGACAGGTTGTCGCAGCATGAGTGAATTCTCCGGCGGCCAAACCCCGTACTGCAGCCGCTGTCGTATGCTTGATCGGTTGAAGACCTCGGATTCTCGCATGAAGCTCCGCTATCTACCGCGCATCACCTTGCTGCTCCTGCTACTTGCTATCGGCCTGCTGCTGGACGGCTGCCAGCGCAGCGAACCGCTGCCGCTGCGACTGACCAATGTCAGCGGCCACATGCCGGATCTCGATTTCAGGCTTACTGATGATCGCGGCAACGCGGTCACCGGCGCCGACTATCGCGGCAAGGTGGTGGTGCTGTATTTCGGCTACACCCATTGCCCGGACGTCTGCCCGCTGACCATGGCCCACCTGCATGTGGTGATGCAGCGGCTGGGGCCGCTGGCTGATGGTGCGCGCATTTTGTTCGTCAGCGTCGATCCGACCCGCGACACCCCGCAGGTGATGCATGCCTACGTCAATGCGTTCGACCCGCGCGCCGTCGGCCTTACCGGCTCAGCGCACGCGATCGAAGCGCTGACCAAGCGCTACCGCACGGCGTTCACCCGTGAACCCGGTGCGGCCGATGGCAACTACGAAGTCAGCCACGGCTCGGCGATCTATATATTCGACCGCAACGGCCATGCACGCGTGCTGGCCACGCCATCGGCCTCGCAGGACGATATCGTGCATGACCTGCACCTGCTGCTCAGCACCGGAGCCACGCCATGAAGTCACCCACGTTGTCATGCCTGCTCGCCGGCCTGCTCGCAGCCGGCGGCGCCCACGCGAGTGCCGCCGACCATGTGCATGCCAGCCACGCCTGGATCCGCATCCTGCCTGGCGACCTGCCTGCTGGCGCTTATGTGACATTGCAGAATGAAGGTGATCAAGCCGTCGCGCTGAATGGCGCACACAGCACCATATACGCCGAGGTCATGCTGCATCAGAGCTCAAACGAAGGCGGCACCAGCCGCATGAGCGCGGTCGACTCGCTGGCGGTGCCAGCCCATGGCACCGCGATGCTGGCACCGGCGGGGTACCACCTGATGCTGATGAAGGCGAGCAAGCCGGTGAAGCCTGGCGACACGGTCAGGCTGCAGCTCAGCTTCACCGATGGCAGCACGCTGGCCACCGATTTCCTCGCCCGCCCGGCCAACGCCGTCGATGACACTCACTGACCGGCATTCCATCGCTTCGTTTCACTCTGCGGACGAGGCCGCCGCTGCCGATTTGCGCACCGTCGGTTGACGCAATGGGCGGCGCGGCAGACGTCCATTGCGCGACAGCCGCAGCCATTGGCGCAGCGCCATCAGGCCGCCGATCGACTCGATCAGAGCCGCCGGCACCCAGGTGATCACGCCGCCGATCAACTGACCGGTCAGCACGTTGAAAGTGAACGCACGGCCGCAGATCTCGAAGATCGGATAAAGATCGGCCTTGGAAAACGTCACGATGGCGCCGGCGAGGATCTGCGGCGTCATGGTGACCGCGGGCGACAGCACACGCAGGCCAGCCGTCATCCGCCCCGGCGGATGCGGCCG
The DNA here is from genome assembly GCF_009766065.1 of Dyella sp. S184. Classification (GTDB taxonomy): domain Bacteria; phylum Pseudomonadota; class Gammaproteobacteria; order Xanthomonadales; family Rhodanobacteraceae; genus Rhodanobacter. The sequence goes on from NZ_LMUE01000009.1 coordinate 514,702, forward strand.
GTGATCGAGCACCAGCGACCAGTACGCGAACCCGCTGATCAGCATCGTCCAGTTCATGAAGCGATAGATCCGCCAGTCCAGCATCGCCAGCGTCTGCAGTGACGGAATCAGCCAGATCAGCACGAACGTGACGAACAACAGCGTCGCCACCACCGGGTTCAGGATCACTCCGCTGATCAGCCGCCACGGCCACGATCGCTGCAGCGGCCGCAGCATGCGCAGCCGCCATGCCAGCGGCAAACCCGCACGCAGCACGCTGGCAGGATAGGAGGTGACGATCAGCAACGGCGCCAGATGATGCAGCAGCAACTGCTGGATCCGGTGCATGAAGAACTCATGCTCAGCGTAGTAATCCAGATAGGTCTGCAGCGACAGGTAGATGATCGCCATGCCAATCCAGAACACCAGCTTGCGACTGAAGCTCACTGACAGGCGCCGGCTGCCGCGCACGTACAGCACGCAGGTCGACAGGAAGATCGCGAGGAACACCCACGAAAACTCCCACGGCACCATCCATTTCAACAACGTTGCCATCACGTCAGTACACCAGTGACCCGACTCGACCCGAATTCCGTCTGCGACCGCCCAGCATAGTGCCGTACACGCAGCATGCCTTGCGGCAGATTGCCGCTCACCGGCCCCGCATGAAGTTCGCGATCATCTGCGCTGGCGGCTGTGACGGCTGCGGCGCCAACCGTAAAGCAGCCCGATCAGCACCACCAGTATCGGCACCAGCACGATGTTGAGGACTTTCACGCGCAACCCGAGTGCGTCGATCTCGGCGTTGAGCTGGTGCTGCACGTCGCGCAACTCCTTGTTGATCGCGAGCTGGCGCTGACGGAACTGTTCGATCTCCTGGCGCTGCTCGGCAGTGGCGGTGCTGCCAGCGCTGCCCTTGGCTGGTTGCAACTCGTCCAGGCGGCGCCGGGTCTCGGCCAGCTCCTGCTCCAGCTCCTGCTCTTTCTGCAGGAATTTCTGATCGGCGACGTTGCGCAGTGCCTGCACCCGCGTGAAGGGATGCTGCGAGGTAGAACGGCCACGGATCGACAGCAGCGCCGAAGAGCCGCTGAGGTTGTCGACCAGATTGGTGACGAAATCCCCGTTGTTGGCGAATACCTGCATCATCGTCTGACCGAGCAGGGTCTGCGGCTCCACCCACAGCCGGTCGCTGAGCAGGTCGGTATCGGCCACCAGGAGCACCTCGGCATTCGGCGCGGAATGGGCCAGGTGCCCCGGCTGCCTGGCACGCTCCGGAAACGCGCTGCCGAACGTGCCGCGCAGGCGCGCCGCCAGCACATAGTGCGCGTTGTCCGGCCGGTAGCCCTGCAGCAGCGTGGTTGGATCGTTGCTCGCATCCAGCACCCGCTGGGTCGGCACCACTTCCGCATCGGCGCTGCTCTGCAGCAAGGGGACCAGTCGCGTATGCGCGTCCGGCGCAAGGTCAAAGTAGCCGATGGTGGATACATTGATGCGCTGCAGGCTGGCGGTGATGGCCTCGTTGCGGTTCAGCTCCTGCGCACCCAGGGCGAGCATCGCCGGATGGTTGAAACTGCTGCCAGCCAGCTCGATCGGCAATGCAAGTGTGCGGTCCAGCACCACCTTGTGCGGGTCATAGAGCACCCCCCAAGCCGCAAACAACCGCGGCAAGTCCGAACTGTGATCGGGGAACGTGGCACTGTCAGCGGCGAACGGAGTCGTGTCGAGCTCCGCATCAGGATCGACGAAGACCGCCAGATGGCCACCACGCAACACGTATTGGTCGATCGCATATTGCGCATCGAGTGACAGCTGCTTGGGGTGGATCAGCAGCAATACCTTGGTGCTGTCGTCGACATGCTGCAGCGTCGACGCATCCAGCATTTTCACGTCGAATAGCTGGTCGAGCTGTTGGAGCACCGTCCATGCTGGCTGGCCAAGCGCCGGATTGCCCGCGACCGGCAGCGAGCTGATCACGCCGATTGACGGCTTGTTGACCTGGTTCAGTTCGTACAGCAACTTAGCGATGTCGTATTCGAGAAACGCCTCCCGCGCCGGATCGAAGAACGGGATCGCCAGCGTCCTGTCCGGCACACGATCTTCGGTGGAGTCCCCGTCGGCACCTCCGGCCATGGCGCTGCCAACCAGGCCAAAGAACACCCGCTCACCGTTGCTGCCGCCATTGGCCGCGGTCAAGCCGCCACCTTCGGCGCTGGCCTCATCGTCGGAATATGGCACCGGATCGATCACCTGCAGCCGGATGCGACCATGCGAGCGCGCGACTATTTCCTGCAACATCTCGTTCACGCGCTGCTCGTAGCTGCGCAGCTGGGGCAGATCGCGGGTGGCGTGATCGGAGAAATACAGCGTAAGTCGCAACGGCCGCTGCAGCGTATCGACGATGTGCAGCGTGCCCGGGGTCAGCGTGTAGAGCTGATCGGTCGTGAGATCGATGCGCGTTGCGTGCAGCCAGCGGCTGCTGACCACGATCAGTGGCACGAAGATCACTACCAGCAGCACCAGCGAGGCATACAACATGGTGCGCCGGGTGAAGCGCAATGATTGGGAAAACAGGCGTAACAGCTGCTGACGGATCATGGCTCAGCGTGTCCGCTTCAGATCAAGCAGCAGCACGCCAGCGGTCAGCCAACCGATCATGCTGAGCAGGAAATACAGCAGGTCACGTACATCGAGTACCCCACGGGCGATCGCCGTGAAATGCCGGAGCATGGACAGGTGCGCCACGCCATTGATCAGCCTGCGCGGCAGCGTGCCCTGGAAGAAGTCCAGCACCTGCGGCTGCCCGGCCAGCAGCAGCAGCACGCACACCACCGCCGTGAGGATGAACGCCACCACCTGGCTGCTGGTCAACGCCGACAGGCAGGCGCCGATTGCAATGAAGCTGCCGGCCATCAGCCAGCTGCCAAGATAGCCAGCCAGGATCACGCCGTTATCCGGTGATCCCAGGTAGTTGACGGTGATCCAGATCGGAAACGTCAGCACCAGCGCCAGCCCGATGAACAGCCATGCTGCCAGGAACTTGCCCAGCATCGCCTGCCATAGGGTCAACGGCAGCGTCAGCAAGAGTTCAAGTGTGCCGCCCTTGGCTTCCTCCGCCCACATGCGCATGGTGATCGCCGGCACCAGGATCAGGTATAGCCAGGGGTGCATCACGAAGAACGGTTGCAGGTCGGCTTGCCCACGCTCGTAGAAATCGCCCGCATAGAACGTGAGGATGCCAGCCAGCACCAGGAAAATCACCAGGAATACATACGCCACCGGCGTCACGAAATAACTGCGCAACTCGCGCCGCATCACGGCGTTGACCGGACTCATGCCCGCCCCCCCGTCAAAGCACCGGTACCGCCGTTAGTCGTGATCTGACGGAATACCTCGTCGAGACGGCCACGCTCCAGCTGGATCTCCGATACCTCCAGACCCTGCTCACGCAGCAGCGTTTCAACCGGCTCCAGGATCCGTTCACCCGGCTTCGGAAACACCGTGATGCGACCATCCAGCGGATCGACCTCGATCGCCGCCACCTGCGGCAGGCGCCCCAGCATTTCCTGCGACATGCCGCTGCCCGGCGCGCTGAACGACACCGCGCCGTGGTAACGCGAACGCTGCTCCAGTTCGGCCGGCGTGGCATCCGCCATCAACTTGCCACGGGCGATGATCACCACCCGGTTGCACAGTGCGTGCACTTCTTCCAGCAAGTGGGTGGATATCAGGATCGTGCGCTCGCGCGCCATCATGTCGATCAGCTGGCGCACGGCGTGCTTCTGGTTCGGGTCGAGGCCGTCGGTCGGCTCGTCCAGCATCAGCACCGGCGGGTCGTGCAGGATCGCCTGGGCCAGCCCCACGCGCCGGCGCAGGCCTTTCGACAAAGTCTCGATGCACAGTTCCAGCACTTCCTCCAGCTGCAGCCGATGGATCACCTCGTCGAAGCGTCGATAGCCGGCATCCGCGTTGAATCCACGCATGCGGACGATGAACTGCAGAAACTCGCGCACGGTCATCTCGCCATAACTCGGCGCGCCCTCTGGCAAGTAACCAAGGGCACGTTTCGCCTTCAGCGGCTCGCGCACGACGTCGTACCCACAGACGCGTGCCGTGCCCGAGGTAGGCACAAGGAAACCGGCGATCATGCGCATCGCGGTGGACTTGCCGGCACCGTTGGGGCCCAGCAGGCCAAGCACCTGGCCCGGTTCGACGCGGATACTCAGCGCATCCACCGCAGTCAGGTTGCCATAGCATCGGGTGAGCTGGTCGGTTTCGATCATATCCGGTGGAAAGTTGTGGCGAAACGCGCCGTCAATTGCCGGCAAACGTGGCTGCAGCGTCGCAGGTCGTCCAGCAATGTACCGCAAGACACTCTGGAAGTTCGGCAGCAGTTGGTGTGTCCGTGGACTGTCTGCCGCCGATAAAGAAAAGGCCCTTCCGCTATGGAAGGGCCTTTCGATTCTGCAACCAATCTACAACTTACTGGGCGGCGCTGGCGGCCGCGGCCGGTGCTGCTGCCGTGCTGGCCGGAGCCGGGGCTGTGCCGGCTGGAGCTGGAGCCGTGCCGGAAGCCGCCGGTGCACCGGTATCGGGTGATGGCGGCTGGATTCCCGCCTCCTGCTCCGGCGTCTGCGTCGGCGCATTGGTGATCGGCAGATAGACTTCGTACTTGGCGTAGCTGGTGATGTTGCCGCCAGCGTCCTTCACTTCCGGCTTGGCCAGGATGTCGTAAGGCCGGTTGACCACGTCATCGAACGTGTAGCCGTGGGTCTGCGCATAGGCCTTCAGCTCGTCGCGCGTCTGCGGTACGCCAGCGAAGGTACCGTTCCATACACCCTTGAGTGCCGCACCACCAAACGCCAGCGTGGCGCGTACATCACTATCCACCACCACACGGCCGAAGCGATCGCGGCTACCCGGCGTCAAGGCTGCGGCACTGGCAGCATCAGCCGCCGTGCTGGCTTCCGCCGGCGCCCCGGACGCATCCAGCGCAGGCGGCGTCGGCGCGGTGAGCTGCTCGCTCTGCCCATTGACGGTCAGTGTGCTCGAGTCGATCGGTAGCGCCACGTCAAAGCTGTAGGTCTGGTCGCCGTAGTTGGTGGTGAACAGGATGCGCGGACCGGTCACGTTCACGCCAAGCTTCTTGGCGGCCGCCTGGATCTGGCTGATGGCCTTGTTGGTAGCGTCATCCAGACCGTCCAGACCGTCCTTGCGTGCCATCGAGGTGGATACCAGCAGCACAGGCGTCTGCTGGGTCTGCACGATGTACGGAATCAGCGTGCTGTAGTCGATATTCGGCACGCCAGCCAGCACATCTTGCAGCTTGTTCATGCTGAACTGAATGAATGCGTCGGGATCGCCATGGATGTACATGCTGGAAAACCGGTTGATCAAGTTCCAACCGTAGGCCACGTCATACGACCAGGTCACCTGGGTCAGCTGTCCACGGCTGCCCTGACGCTCCAGGTCCAGCGTGAAGTGCTTGTCCATGCCACGCCAGCCGTTGTCCAGATTCCAGACAATGCTGGCCTTCTTTGTGTTGCTGTCGATCTTGTCGAAATCCGGATCGGCGCTGGCGACGGTCAGGCCGCCATCACCGACCTTGGGATCGGTGCTGCTCCAGCTGACTTCGGCGCCCGGGCCATAACCCTTGCCGGAAAACGTGAACTGCATTTTCGGATCATACGAGCGCAGCACGACGTAGTCCGGCAGCCGGTGGAAGTTGTCGAGCATGTCGTAGACCTGGCGCAAGTCCTTGCCGATCACCAGCTGGCGTTCCACATGACCGCTGCCGGGCATGACCACGGCCGCCAAGACACCGATCACCGCAACGATGACCAGGGCAACAAGAAATTCAAGGACACGCATCATTCCAGAGTTCTCCGAGCGTCTCTACGCCATACCTAAAGTGTCGCCCCAAGCGCCACACGCGCCTGCCCGAAGAGTCGTTCCGAGGGCCGTGGCAGGGGGTCGGCAAATGCCGAAGCTATGGATGTTACTTGCTCGCGGGCTGGAACGCTATCCGCGATTGCCCGTGCTTCTGGAAGGCCAAAAAACGGGTTACAACAGGTATCGAACACCATATGGCGCCATCACGCAACGCAACAAAAATGGCGCCCTGCCGCAGCGCGTGCGGCGCACCTCAGACGATCCCCATCTCCAGCGCCTTCAGCACGGCACGGGTACGGTCGCGTACGCCCAGCTTGGAAAGAATGTTGGAAACGTGATTTTTCACCGTCCCCTCGGCCACCTTGAGCGAATTGGCGATTTCCTTGTTGCTGTAGCCGCCGGACAGCAGCCGCAGGATCTCGGTCTCGCGCTCGGTCAGCGGATCGGGCTGCTCCAGGCTGGTGAAATGATTCTGCATCCGCGACACCCCCGCCATCAGGCGCTGGGTGACCATCGGCGCCACCAGCGAGCCGCCTGCGGCCACCGTGCGCACGGCTTCCACCAGCTGCTCCAGCGAGACGTCTTTCAGCAGGTAACCGCGCGCACCGGCCTTGAGGCCCTGCAGCACCAGCTGGTCGTCATCGAACGTGGTGAGGATGATGGTCGGCGGCAGCTCGTTGCGCGCCGACAGCGCCTGCAGCACTTCCAGCCCGCTCATGTTCGGCATGCGCAGGTCCAGCAGCACCACATCGGGCTTGATCCGTGGAATGTCCTGCACCGCCTGCGCGCCATCGGCACATTCAGCTATCACGCGGATATCTTCGGCCAGATCCAGCAGCGAACGAACGCCCTGGCGCACCAGATTCTGGTCGTCGACGAGACAAACGGAGATCATCGCGAATCCTCGGACAAACGTGGTTCATGGGGTGGCACGGGCAACCGGCGGAATAGGTCGCGCCCAGCAACGACACATTCTCGCATGCTGGAGCGCTCACCCAACATTACGACACACTGAGTGCCGGCGGTTCAAACCGCGTCGGCGCATGCGCCAGCGCGGTGTGTTCGCCCAGCGGCAAGCGCACGGTCAATGCAAAACCCTGGCTCATGCCAGTATCCAGCGTCACGCTGCCGCCGAACTCGGCCAGCCGTTCGCGCATGCCGGACAGGCCATTGCCCGGCTCAACCTGCTCGGCGCCACGGCCGTCGTCGCGCGCGTGCAGACCGAGCAGGCTGGCATCCGCATAGGCAAAATTGAGCCACAGGTTGCGTGCACCGGCGTGCTTGGCGGTATTCGTGATGATTTCCTGCGCGCAGCGCAACAACACCTGCGCGCGCCGCGGATCCTCCACGCTGAAACGCGGCGGCATGATCACGTGCACGTGCAGCCCGGGCACGCCTTCCGTCAGGCTGCGCAAGGCCTGGGTCAGGTCGATCGCATCATCCTGGCGCAACTCGCTGACCACTTCGCGCACATCGGCCAGCAGCAGCCTGGCCGTACTCTGCGCCTTGCGCACATGCGCACCGGCGGCTTCGTTGGTGAGGTGGCTGGCCACTTCCAGGTTCAGGCTGAGCGCGGTCAGGTGATGGCCGATCAGGTCGTGCAGGTCGCGCGCGATGCGCATGCGCTCGGCGATCCGGCTGGACTCGGCCAGCAGCGCGCGGGTGGCGCGCAGTTCAGAATTCAACCGACGCTGCCCCTCGCGCTGCTCGGCCTGCTGGCTCGCCACCATCGAGGTGATGAAGGTCAGCGCCGAAATGCCCAGGTACATGCAGACCTGCAGGAAGGCCGTGGCGATCGTCCAACCCATGTAATTGGCGATGATCGGGATCAGCATGAGGTTCTGCATCAGCATCCAGATCAGCCCGGCAACGACGGGCAGCTGCCACGGCAGTACTACCGCAATGACCAGCATCAGCATCGCCGACAGGCCACTTTGGCTGAACCAACCCATCGCGATCGCCGAACTGGTCAGCACCAGCAGACCGAACACCTTGATCAACTGTGGGGCGCCGCGCTGTCGCGTCATGCTCGAGCGCCGGGTCAGCATCAGGTAGGTCAGGCCAAAAACAACGTAGGAGATGATCCAGCCCGAGATGTTCGGGTTGCTCCACAGGGCGCTGACCCGCGCCAGACTCCAGCTGCCAGGCAGCAACGGCAATGCCACGCACAAGTACGTGAACAGGCCGGCATAGCGCAGCAAGCGGGTATGGCTGAAATTGACCCAAGGCATCCCGGCATCATAGGCGAGCTTAGTCACCGTGCAATGCGCGATAAGTCATGCATGGCTGTTGTGCCAGCCATGCCTGCCGTCGTTTTACAAAGCTTTTACATGTGCCATTGCGAGATGTACGGGCAACGGCCGCATGTCATAATGAACCATTGCGCGAGGCCGCTGGTCGACCTTGTCCCCGAATCCATCATTGCGGAGCAACGAATGGCCCTTGCCATCCGCGACGTGCGCGAGCACGACCTGGATGCCGTACTGGCGCTCAACAACGCTGCCGGTCGCTCCATCCTCGCCCTCGACGCTACACAGTTGCGCTATTTCTACGAGCACGCTGACTATTTCCGCGTCGCCGAAATCGACGGTCACTTGGCCGGCTTCCTGATCGCACTGCGCGAAGGCGGCGAATACACCAGCCCCAATTACTGCTGGTTCGCCGCGCATTACCCGCAGTTCGTCTATATCGATCGCATCGTGATCGCGAACGCTTACCATCGCCACGGTCTTGGTCGCATCTTCTATTGCGATGTGCACAGCTACGCCGAAGTGCGCGTGCCACTGCTCACCTGCGAAGTATTCCTGGAGCCGCGCGATGACGTAGTGGTGCTGTTCCACGGCACCTACGGCTTCCAGGAAGTCGGCCAGCAGCGCATGGGCGAGCACGGGCCACAGGTCAGCCTGCTGGCCAGGGACCTGCCCAGCTACGCCTATGTCCGCGACACCTGGCTCGAGCACGGCGGCCTGCCGGACGTACCCTGGCTGGCCGAGCGCGATCGCTCTTCCGTCTTTAATTCCACCCCGCGCCGCCTCGCCGGAGAGCGGCGCCCATGAATGCAAAGATGGATACCTCTGACGCCTGTGACCTGCGTTTCGGCCAGGTCGGCATCGCCTGTGTGCGTGTGCGCCGGGTCGATGCCGCTGCACTGTGCGATGAGCTGGAACGTCGGGTGCGGGCGGCCCCGCAGATGTTTTCCCGTGCTGCCGTAGTGCTGGACCTGAGCCACCTGCTTGACCTGCCGGACGACGGCGCGGTCGATGCGATGCTCGAAGCGGTGCGCAGCGCCGGCATGCTGCCGGTGGGGCTGGCCTATGGCACCAGCGAAACCGAGGCGCTGGCCAAACGCATGGGGTTGCCGCTGATCGCGAAGTTCCGCGCGGCTTATGAGCCAGCCAATGGCAGCCCGGCCGCCGCCGAGCCACCCGTGCGTGCCGAACCATCCGCGCCGATCCAGCGCGAGCCGATCCTGTCCGCACCAGCGCCCGGCAGCATGCAGGGTGCCCAGCACCACGCCAGTTCGGTGCGTTCAGGCCAACAGATCTACGCGCGCGATCGCGACCTGATCGTCACTGGAGCGATCGCCAACGGTGCTGAAGTGATCGCCGACGGCAACATCCATATCTACGGCGGCCTGCGCGGTCGCGCCATGGCCGGCGCACAGGGCGACGAGAAGGCGCGCATCTTCGTATCCGACTTCCGTGCCGAGCTGGTGGCCATCGCCGGCCATTACCGCGTGTTCGAACAAATTCCTGACGACCTCGAAGGCCAGTCCGTGCAATGCTGGCTGGAAGGCGAAAAGCTGTTGATCGCCAAGCTGTGATCACCTACAACCATAATTATTACAACAAGAACTACACGGAGATGGGCCCTTGACTGCTGAGATTATCGTTGTCACCTCCGGCAAAGGCGGCGTCGGCAAGACGACAACCAGTGCCTCGCTCGCCACCGGCCTGGCGATGGCCGGCAAGAAAGTCGCCGTCATCGACTTCGACGTCGGCCTGCGCAATCTCGATCTAATCATGGGCTGCGAGCGCCGCGTCGTGTACGACTTCGTCAACGTCGTGCACGGTGAGGCCACGCTCAAGCAGTCGCTGATCAAGGACAAGCGCCATGACAACCTGTATGTGCTGGCCGCCAGCCAGACCCGCGACAAGGATGCGCTGACCCAGGAAGGTGTCGAGAAAGTGCTCGACGGCCTGTCCGAGGATGGCTTTGACTACGTCGTATGCGATTCACCGGCCGGCATCGAGAAAGGCGCGCATCTGGCAATGTACTTCGCCGACCATGCGGTCGTGGTGGTCAACCCGGAAGTGTCTTCGGTCCGCGATTCCGATCGCATCCTCGGCCTGCTCGCCAGCAAGACCCGGCGTGCCGAGCGCGGCGAAGGCCCGGTTACCCAACACCTGCTGCTGACCCGCTACAACCCGGCCCGCGTCGCGATCGGTGAAATGCTCAGCGTCAAGGATGTCGAGGAAATCCTCGGCATCGAAGTGGTCGGGGTGATCCCCGAATCGGAAAATGTGCTGACCGCCTCCAATAACGGCATCCCGGTGATCGTCGATGCCAATTCACATGCCGGTCAGGCCTACAGCGACACCGTAGCTCGCATCCTCGGCGAAGAGCGTCCGCTGCGCTTCATCGATGTGCCCAAGAAGGGCTTTCTCCAGCGCGTGTTCGGAGGTTGATCACGATGGGCATTCTTGATTTCCTGAAACGCAAGCCAGAAGCGACCGCCAACGTGGCCAGGGAACGCCTGCGCATTATCGTCGCGCAGGAACGCTCCACCCGCGGTGCACCGGACTACCTGCCGATGATGCGCAATGAGCTGCTCGAAGTAATCAAGAAATACATCCACGTCGACCTCGATGCGATCAACATCAATTTCGAACGCGACAGCGGCCACGAGATCCTGGAACTCTCGGTGACGCTGCCGGACGGCAAGGCTGCCGCCAAGACCGCGTAAGTTTCCGGCGGCCATGGCCGCCCGCCAGCGCGCCGGGCGATCAGGCATCGCCCGGCGTCACCCCACCTCATTCATCTGCGCTGTCCGCGCTCGCGCATGCATCCCGAAACCAGCAGCCGCCCCGAATCCAGCGACCCGGCCAGCACCGTCATGCGCATGAACCAGATCGGTTTCGACGACGCTGCCCTCCTGCTCGCCCGCTTCGGCCTGCAATTGCGGCATGTGACCCTCGGCGAGCCGATTCCCGGCAGTTTCTGGGGAGACGAAGAAGCCGGCATCATCGGTAACACCGTGTATGCGCGCGACGACACGCCAGTGCATTCATTACTGCATGAGGCCTGCCACCTGATCGTGCTACCACAGGAAAGACGTCTGGACGTCCATACCGACGCCACCGATTCGATCGAGGAAGAGGACGCCACCTGCTATCTGCAGATCGTACTGGCCGACGAACTGCCAGGCGTGGGACGTGCACGACTGATGGCCGACATGGATGCCTGGGGCTATTCGTTCCGGCTGGGTTCGACCAGAGCCTGGTTCGAGCAGGATGCGACGGAGACGCAGGAATTCCTAAGGTCGCGCGGCCTGTTCTGAGCTGAAGCGAAGCGTTACCTGCAGCTATACCTACTCGGCATGCCAGTTGCCATCCACACCCTTGCTGTATTTCTTTTTCACCGCGGACCAGGCGACCTTATGCGCCGCTTCCTCGCGCGATTCGTCTCCGCGCCGTACGCCCTTGTCGGCATATTCGGCCCACGCACTGTTGAACGCCTCCTTGTATATTTCCTGAGCATGTTTTGGCACATGCTCACGCACGGAATCAGGCAGGTCAGAAATGGCTTTGTACGGCATGATTAACTCCACGGCTTTGGGAGTGATGTGGAGCCAACATGCAACACGCACGATCAAGCCACCGTCAATGTCGTGTTGCCGGAAAGGGAACTGCAGCAATCGTTCAGCAGTACCGCGATCTGGTGAGGCCGCGTAAACGCGTAAAATAGAACGCGTAGCTTCTTGTGCAGTTCATGCAGTTTGCCAACCCGGTCACAGGGCCAAACAGCATGGCACTGGCCTCGAGGCATCACCGCGGCCTAGAGTTGCCACAAGGCATCGCGCTGGAAGGCATCATGGCCACCCGCAGGCTAGTACTGTTGTTCGACGGCACCTGGAACAAGGCCGAATCGAACACCAATGTGGAACGCTTGCGCCAGCTGATTGCGCTGCGCGACAGCACAGGCGTAGAGCAGCTCGTCAACTACATTCCCGGCGTCGGCGTAGCGTCTGGCTGGGTTCACCTGCTTGGTGGCGCGTTCGGTTACGGCCTGTCGGGCAATGTACTGCGGGGTTATCGCCGGCTGTGCGAGACGTGGTTGCCAGGCGACGATGTGTTTCTGTTCGGATTCAGCCGCGGCGCCTATACCGCACGCAGTCTCGCCGGACTGATCCGCAAGTGCGGCCTGCTCAAGGCGGACGCCGATGGCAGGATTACCAAGGCCGCCATTGCCAGCGCCTACGACTTCTACCGCGACACCTCGATCAAACCCGATGATGCCGCGGCAATGGATTTCCGCAAGCACCATTCCATTGAAATCGATATCCACTTCATCGGTGTCTGGGATACGGTCGGCGCACTCGGCATTCCCGATACCGCTTCATGGTTCCCGTATGCCCGCTCGCGCTATCAGTTCCACGACACCGAGCTCAGCAAGATCGTCAAGTATGCGTACCAGGCGCTGGCGCTGGATGAACATCGCGCCGACTTTGCGCCATCCGTGTGGACGCGCAACCCTTACAGCGTGAAACCGGGCGAAACACTCAATTCGAAGAAGCTCGAGCAGATCGAGATCGAGCAGCGCTGGTTCATCGGCTCGCATGCCGACGTCGGCGGCGGCAACGACTGTGACGGCGCTGGACGCAAACCCGATCCGCTGCCTGAACTACCGCTGGCATGGCTGCAGCAGAAGGCAATCGCGGCTGGCCTTGCCTGCGACGAAATCCTCATTCCTGAGACCGATGCCGGCACTGGCGTACCGCGCAATTCCTACGCGGAGTTCATGTATGGCCTCTACAAGGAATTCTCGCCGCCGTTTGATCGCACACTGGGTAACGGCGTCAACGAAAAGGTGGACGATTCCGTGTGGCAGCGCTGGCTTACCGACGCCACTTACCGCTCACCTTCACTGGCACAGGCGCTGACCCGTGCCGTCGTGCTGATGTCGTTCGAAACCGTGGTTCCGCCTGATACAGTGACCGGTGGCGGCAAGCAACAGACGACCACGTAAAGACTGCATTTCCCACACATGGATGCCACTGCATCTCTGATCGCTTCAATGAGGCTCGGCAATTTCAGCCTGTATCGCCATTTCTGGGTCCACGTCGACCGGCATCCGGTCCAGTGGCCGCCGCGCAACAGCACGATACCAACCCCATGCCAGCGTCCCGATCACCGTCAGTGTCGATGCGCCCAACCCAAGATGCAGCATGCTTACTGACAGTAGCGGCGACAGCACACCAGCAACCAGACTGCATAACAGCAGACTGGCAAAGGCCTGTACCGAGGAAATGCCGCCGCGCTGGTGCGGGAAGCGATCCAGCAACAACAGCGTCAACGTGGGAAATGCCAGTTGCACACCGACGCCATGCAGGATCAACGGCAACATCGACCACGGCAGTCGCGGTGTGGGAAACACCAGTGCCAGCAGCAGGTGCAGCGCACAGGCCAACAACATCACCGCATAGCCCAGGTTTACCGTAAAGCCCACGCTGCGCCGCTCGGCCATTCGGCCAGACAGCCACGCACCACTGACGAGGCCGGCCACCACCGGCAGGAACAACCAGGGAAATCCTGCTGCCGACAAATGCAGCAGCTCACGCACGATGCGTGGTGCCGAGGCGATGTAGAGGAACAGCCCGGCGAAGTTGACCGAGCAGGAAATCAGCAGCGGCCAGAACGGGCGATCGCGGCTGAAGGACAGATAGCTGGCCAGCAATGTTCGTGGCGCAAATGGTCTGCGCCGTGCCGGTGGGTGGCTTTCCTCCAGAAACACCATAAGGGCCAGCGCCAGTAAGGCGGTGAAACCGGTCAGCACCCAGAAGATGCCATGCCAGCCGCCCAGCGGCAGCAGCAACGCACCGACCATCGGCGCGATCACTGGTGCCACGCAGAAAATCATCATAACCCTGGACATCAGCCGCTGCGCGGCGGCGCCCTCGAACGTATCGCGGATCACCGCCCGTCCCACCACCAGACCCGCGCCAGCACACACGCCCTGCAGGCCACGACAGGCCAGCAGCATCGCGAACGAGGTCGACAGCGCGGCGCCCACCGAAGCGAGTGCGTATACCAGCATGCCGGCCACCATCACCGGCTTGCGCCCGATCGCGTCCGAGATCGCGCCATGGAACAGGCTCATTGCCGCATACGTGATCAGGTACACGCTGATCAGCTGTTGCAACGCCGTGTCGTCAACTGCAAAGCGCGCACCGATCAACGGAAACGACGGGAACACCGCGTCGATCGAGAATGGCCCGATCATCGACAACCCAGCCAGCAACCATGGCAGGCTGCGGCGTACGGCGCTGGAGGCTGGGTTCATGGCGAGACGTACGTGTCGGCGGGGGCGTGCAGTATAGAGCCGCCATCGCGAGCCGCCGTGCTTGACGACAGGGCGGCTAGATCGACTAGGATGACTGCTCGGGAGATGGCATGCCTCCCGTTTCGCGGAAGCTTTCGGCATCCCGGAACAAACCACCTCTCGCCATGCGTTGAGGTTGATGATGCCTGCACCACCGGCTTCCGGCGGGGCAGGCATGTCTGCACCGCGGCAACCGGACACTTTCACTGTCAGGAGACGCGCTCGTGGGCTTTACCGGATTTGCAGCTGTTGGGATCGGTGGCGTTTTGGGCTGCTGGTTGCGCTGGGGGTTGGGCGTGATGCTCAATCCGCTATTCCCCACCCTGCCGCTCGGCACGCTGGCGGCCAATCTGGCCGGCGGCCTGATGATGGGCTGTGTGATGGGCCTGTTCGATCATTTCCAGACACTGTCGCCGGAACTGCGACTGTTCGTGTTCACCGGTTTTCTGGGTGGCCTGACCACGTTCTCCACCTTTTCAGCCGAATCCACCACCCTGCTGCTGCGCCAGCAGTACCTGTGGTTCAGTGGCCACGTAATGGCGCATGTGGTCGGCTCGCTGGCGATGACCGTGCTCGGCATCACCCTCACTCGCAGCCTGCTGCGTCACTAATCCGGAGAGGCCGCATGAATCAGGAAAACCTGCAACATGGCGTGCACCTGACCTTCTATTGCCATCTGCGCGCGAAACACGCCGGCATGCTGCTGTCCGAGTGGCTGCTGGAGCAGGCCAAGGAGCACGGCCTCGGCGGCGGGTCCGTGTTCCGCGCGATCGCCGGCTTCGGCCGGCATGGTGTGCTGCACGAGGAACAGTTCTTCGAACTGGCCGACGACCTGCCGATCAAGATCGAGTTCCTGCTGCGCGAGGATCAGGCCGAGCTACTGCTGCAGTTGGTGCGCATGGCCGACGTCGACGCGACCTATGCACGCTGGCCGGCAAGCTTTGCCATGCTTAGCAAGCACTGACCAATACCGACTTCATCCAATGCGAGACAAGGCATGGGCCAGGACGACCTGAAAAACCGCGCCAGTGAACTGCTCGAACAGGCCGGCATCCGCATCAACGGCAATACGCCGACCGATCTGCACGTGCATGACGAGCGCCTGTACAACCGCGTGTTCGCGCACGGCTCACTAGGCCTGGGCGAGGCCTATATGGACGGATGGTGGGATGCGGATGACCTGCCTGGCTTGTGTACCCGGCTGCTCACTGCCGGGCTGGATCAGGAACTGAAAACGCTTGACACCCTGCTCGCCCATCTGAAGGCCCGCTTCATCAACCTGCAGCGCGGCGAACGCGCATTCGAGATCGGCAAGGTACATTACGACCTCGGCAATGACCTGTTCCACGCCATGCTCGGCAAGCGGATGGTGTATTCGTGCGGCTACTGGGCCAAGGCTGACAATCTCGACGATGCGCAGGCGGCCAAGCTCGACCTGGTCTGTCGCAAGCTGCAGCTGCAGACCGGCCAGCGCGTGCTGGATATCGGCTGCGGTTGGGGTGAGGCGCTGAAGTATGCCGCCGAGCACTACGGCATCGAGGGCGTCGGCATCACCGTGTCGCAGGAGCAGGCCGGCTACGCCCGCGAGCTGTGTGCCGGGCTACCGATCGAGATTCGCCTGCAGGATTACCACGACATCAACGAACGTTTCGACGCGGTGTACTCGATCGGCATGTTCGAGCATGTCGGCGGCAAGAACTACCGCGCCTATTTCGAATGCGTGCGCCGTTGCCTGAAGGACGACGGCCTGTCGCTGCTGCACTGCATCGGCAGCAACAGCGCGCCAGCACAGACCGACCCCTGGATCGACAAGTACATCTTTCCGAACTCGATGATTCCCGCTGCCAGCCAAGTGACGGCTGCGCTGGAAGATCTGTTCGTGGTCGAGGACTGGCACAATTTCGGCACCGACTACGACCGCACATTGACCGCCTGGCAGGCCAACGTCGAAGCAGCATGGCCATCGCTGTCGGCGAACTACGACGAGCGCTTCCGGCGCATGTGGCGCTATTACCTGGCCGTTTCCACGGCAGTCTTCCGCAGCCGCCGCGACCAGCTGTGGCAGATCACACTAAGCCCCGATGGCGTGCCGGGAGGGTACCGCGCGCCGCGCTGAATCCTTCGTCGCTGTGGCCACCGCGTGTGCCACCATCATCCGCGTCGCATTCATCGAGGAAGACGCATGTCACCGCTACGCCACATCCGCCAGTACGTGGCGGTCGCGCTGTTCAGCCTGCTGCTGGCGACCCCTGTGTTCGCCCAGCCAGCGCTGTGGGTGGTGCATAACGCGCATACCACCATCTACCTGTTCGGCACCGTGCATCTGCTGCCGAATGATACTGACTGGCACTACCCGACGCTGGACAAGGCACTCGCCGCCAGCGACTCGCTGACGATCGAACTGACTGACGACGACGCCACGACCATGCAGGCGCTGGTGCTGCAGTACGGCCTGGATCCCACCCATCCGTTGTCGGGCAAACTCAGCGCCGCCGAAAACGCAACCTTGGCGCAGGCCGCGCAGACCGCGGGCATACCGGGTGGCACCCAGACTCTTGAGATCATGCGGCCGTGGCTGGCCGGTGTGACGCTCGCCGTGGCGCCACTGGTGAAGGCCGGTCTCGATCCCGCGCATGGCGTGGACAAGCAGCTGAAGGCGCAGATGATTCAGGCCGGCAAGCCGGTGAATGGCATGGAGACCTCCGAGCAGCAGATCCGCTTCTTCGCCGACCTGCCGCCGGATGTCGAGCTGGCCTTCCTGCGTTCGACCCTGCGTGACATCGACAAGGGACCTGCGGAACTCACCGAACTGATCAGCGCATGGAAGAACGGCGACACCGCCACCATCGCGCGAATCGAGGACGAAGATGTGCGCCAGCAGGCACCCGCGCTTTATCAGCGCCTGCTGGTGCAGCGCAACCAGACCTGGGCCGGCAAGATTGTCGCCATGCTGCAGCAACCCGGCACCATCTTCATCGCAGTCGGCGCCGGGCATCTGGCCGGGCCGGACAGTGTGCAAGCGCAACTGCGCAAAGTGGGCATCGAGGCAGTTCGCCAATAACGCGGCGCTTTCTGGCACCATCGTCCGGTTATCCGCGCACCGCGCACCACTCATTTGATGTAACTCCATGAACTTGCAAGCCAATTACGAACAGATCCCGCTCAAGGAATACGCCGAGCGGGCTTATCTCGACTACTCGATGTATGTGGTGCTGGATCGCGCCCTGCCCTTCGTGGGCGACGGCCTCAAGCCAGTGCAGCGGCGCATCATCTACGCGATGAGCGAGCTGGGACTGGCCGCCACTGCCAAGCCTAAAAAATCCGCGCGCACGATCGGCGATGTGATCGGCAAGTTCCATCCGCACGGCGACAGCTCCTGTTACGAAGCAATGGTGCTGATGGCGCAGCCATTCTCGTACCGCTATCCGCTGGTCGACGGCCAGGGCAACTTCGGCTCGCCGGACGACCCGAAGAGCTTCGCCGCGATGCGTTACACCGAGTCCAAGCTCAGCCCGATCGCCGAGGCGCTGCTCGGCGAGCTTGGCCAGGGCACGGTGGACTGGGTACCGAACTTCGACGGCACCATGGACGAGCCGAGCTGGCTGCCGGCGCGTGTGCCGCACGTGCTTCTGAACGGTTCGATGGGTATCGCGGTAGGCATGGCCACCGACATCCCACCGCACAACCTGCGCGAACTGGCCAGCGCCTGCATCCGCCTGCTGGACGATCCGGACGCCACCGTGGCCGACCTGTTCGAGCATGTGCGTGGTCCAGACTACCCGACCGAGGCGGAGATCATTACCCCGCGCGCCGACCTGCTGGCGATGTACCAGACCGGCGGCGGCTCGGTACGTGCCCGCGCGGTGTACCAGCGTGAGGAAGGCAACATAGTGATCACCGCGCTGCCGCACCAGGTAAGCCCGTCGAAGATCCTCGAGCAGATCGCCGCGCAAATGCGCGCGAAGAAACTGCCGATGATCGAGGACTTGCGCGACGAATCCGATCACGAGAATCCGATCCGTCTGGTCATCGTGCCGCGCTCGAACCGCGTCGATGCCGACGAGACGATGCAGCACCTGTTCGCGACGACGGATCTGGAAAAGAGTTTCCGCGTCAACCTCAACATGATCGGCCTGGATGGCCGGCCGCAGGTGAAGGATCTCAAGCGCATCCTCAGCGAATGGCTGGCTTTCCGCACCAGCACGGTCACACGACGCCTGGAACACCGGTTGGCCAAGGTCGAGCGTCGCCTGCACCTGCTCGAGGCGTTGCGCATCGCCTACCTGAACCTCGATGAGGTGATCCGCATCGTGCGCAGCGAGGACGAGCCCAAGCCCGTCCTGATCGCCCGCTTTAAGCTCAGCGAGGAACAAGCCGACTACATCCTGGAAACCCGCTTGCGCCAGCTGGCGCGGCTGGAAGAGATGAAGATCGCGGCCGAGCGCGACCAGCTCGAAGAGGAGCGCGCGAAGATCAGTGTGCTGCTGAAATCGCCGGCCAAGCTGAAGAGCCTGATCAAGGACGAGCTGCGCGCCGACGCCGCCAAGTTCGGCGACGACCGCCGCTCACCGCTGGTGCAGCGCGAAGCGGCGCAGGCACTGGACGAGAGCGCGCTGGTCGTCAGCGAGCCGGTTACCGTAGTGCTGAGCCAGAAGGGCTGGGCCCGCGCGGCCAAGGGTCACGACATCGACGCCGAAGGCCTGAATTATCGCGAAGGCGACGGCCTGCTCGCGGTGGCCAAGGCCCGTACTACCCAGCAAGTAGCCTTTATCGATTCCACCGGTCGCAGCTATTCCACCCCGGCGCATACGCTGCCTTCGGCGCGCGGCAACGGCGAGCCGCTGACCGGACGCTTCAGCCCGGCGGCGGGCGCCAGCTTCGATGCGGTGATCGCCGGCGACAACGATACCCGGCTGATCCTCGCCACCGATTTCGGCTACGGCTTCGTCACCCGCTTCGAGGCACTCACCGGTCGCAACAAGGCCGGCAAGCAAATCATCAGTCTCAGCGATGGCGCGCATGTCCTTGCGCCGCAGATCAGCGCCGATCCAGCCCGGGATCGCATCGTGGTGGTTACCACCGAAGGCCATCTGCTGATGTTCTCGGTGGCCGAGCTGCCGGAGCTGGACAAGGGCAAGGGCAACAAGCTGATCGAGGTGCCCAAGGCGAAACTCGCCAGTGGCGATGAACGCTTGGCTGGCGTGGCCGTCGTCGCCGAAGGTAAGGGTGAAGTCACCCTGTACGCCGGTCAGCGTAAACTCACCCTGAAATGGTCAGACTTGGTCGAATACGGTGGCAACCGCGCAACCCGTGGCGGTCTGTTGCCACGCGGCCTGCGCCGGGTGGAACGGATCGAGACGACAGCCTGATGAGCGGTGGCAGGAACTTCCTGCCACCCTGTAGTTTCAAATACGGATGTGCACGCCAACCCAGCATTGCGCGTTAGACACGTCATATCTTCGGAGCACGTATGAACATGAAACGTCTGATCATTGCCTTGGCAAGCACCCTGCTGGTCAGTTCGGTATGGGCGCAAACGGCCAGCAAGCCGTTGAATCTCAAGCTTCCGCCCGGCGACGTACCGGCCTCCAGCTCGACCACCGCCCAGCCCGCCAGCTCCAGCTCCACCGCCGCAGCAGCCAAGCCGGCACCGGGCGTGTATTACGGCGATACCAGTGGCAGCACCAGCGACCGCTCGCTTGGTGAAGCTCCCGCCTGCGACGATTCCAAGTACAACGATGCGCAGGTACATGGCAGCGTAGGCATGGGCGTAGTTGGCGGCAACCACGTGAGTGGCAGCTACCAGACCGGCGAGGTCAGCGTCACCAAGGCGCTGGGCGATTGCGAGCATCCCAGCGGCGGCATCGGCTTCTCGGTCAGCGTCGGCCAGGGCAACTTCCACGGTGGTCACGGCTTCTGACCCAAGGCAACAACATCGGGGATCCGAAGCCCGGCTTGTCCAGTCCCCTATTGGTATTGATAACGTAGGGAAGCGGTCGATGCACGGTGAGTACAAGATGCCCGGCGGCAAGCTGGTGGTGATCGATCTCGACCTGCACAACGGCCATCTCGCGAACGTGCAGCTGAGCGGCGACTTTTTCCTGGAGCCGGACAGCGCGCTGCACACCATCAATGTCGTGCTGACCGGTCAGCCAGCGGATGCCGATGAAGCCTCGCTTGTCACCACGTTGCACGCTGCACTCTCATCCGAGGTGATGATGTATGGCGTGTCACCGGAGGCGATCGCCGTTGCCGTGCGCCGCGCCGTGCGACCGGGTTCCGACGCATGATGCGCACCGACTGGCGCGACCACGACTGGCAACTGATCCACACCGCCCCGCAATCGCCCACCCTGCATATGGCGCTGGACGACGTGCTGACCCACGAAGTCGGTGCCGGTCGACGCGCACCGACGCTGCGCATCTGGGAATGGGCCACGCCGGCAGTGGTGATCGGCCGTTTCCAGTCGCTGCGCAACGAGGTTGATGCGGAAGCCGTGCAACGTCACGGTATCCAGGTCGTACGTCGGATCAGCGGCGGCGGTGCGATGTTCATCGAGCCGGGAAACACCATCACCTACTCGATTTATGCACCGCTGTCGCTGATCACTGGCATGTCGTTCCAGGAAGCGTATGCGTTCATGGATACGTGGGTGATCGAGGCGCTGGGCGAACTGGGCATCCAGGCCTGGTACCAGCCACTCAACGACATCACCTCTGCGGGCGGCAAGATCGCCGGCGCGGCGCAGGCACATCGCGGAGGCGCGGTGCTGCATCACGTGACGATGGCCTACGACATCGACACCACGAAGATGCTGGACGTGCTGCGCATAGGCCGCGAGAAGCTGTCCGACAAGGGCACTACCAGTGCCGCCAAACGGGTCGACCCATTGCGCAGTCAGACTGGCCTGCCGCGCGAAGCGGTAATCGAGAAAATGATCGACACCTTCCGTCGTCTGCACCAACTGCACGACGACGTGTTGCAGCCCGGCGAACTGGCTCGCGCGGAAACGCTGGCACGGGAAAAATTCTCGAGTCCTGCCTGGCTCGCCGACGTGGTGTGACTCACTCTGTGGAAGCGGTTTCGGTCGCGACGCCGTTCCTGTGCACAAAACAAGCTCCAACGGTCAAGACACGCATCCCAACTTTACGTCCGCCCGGTTTGGCCACCTGTCGTGGCCTCGTACCCTCAACCGATCGCACGCAGATTGGCGAAGTGATCCTTCACCAAATCGGACAACCGAAACTCTCTGGGATCGATCGGTTGCTCGCCGCGCTGTATCACTACCCAGTTCTCCATCACGGTGACTTCGCGAATTACATCGCCCTTGCGCGCCCGAGCCAACACCAGTTCAAGCGGCAATCGGACAAGGCGGGGATCGGGTACCGGCTGCATGGTGGCTGCCAGCCCCAACGTATGCGCCAAGGCATCATGATCGGGAGTTGAAGAATCGGCCAGAATCGTGTCGAAGTGGTCGGCGACCAGATGGTCGGCGTTCCAGTCCTCGATCACATAGAGACCACCCGGACGCAGCCGCGGAAACAAGGTCTCGAAGGCAGCTCGCGTTTCATGCAGCAGGTGTGATGCATCATCGATGACCAGATCAACCGGGCGGCCGGCAAGCTCCGCCGCCATGATCGCCGCCACGCCGTCGCGATCGGCCTGGTTGATGCCGTAGTGAGGGCGAATGACCTCATCCAGGCCATGGCGGTGGATATACGCCGACAACGCTGCCGCCGGCTCGGAAGCCAGCTCGATCGCCACCAGCCGCCGCGGCTGGAACAAGGCGTGAAGAAGGGCGGTGCTACCGCCCCGATAGATGCCAATCTCCACGATCACCTCGGCCGGCATGCTCTTCTGCAGGCGCAGATAGCGCTCAACCTGATCCCGTGACTTGGCTACCGGAAGAAAGCCTTCCGGTTCCACCTCGTCGTCGTTATTCCATTGGTAGTGGCAGTGGAAATCGACGCCACCCACCCGCAGGTGCTGATCGTCCAGAAACATTGGCAGGATAGTCAAAGCGGCTCCCGGTCAAGGTGTGCAAAAGTAATGTTCCGCAGGAACTGTGAAGGTTTCCCGACATTCTAGCCAGACACCGAAGCCCGCCCCTCGAATGATTGTCGTGAATGGGAAAGCCCCCCGCCAGCTCCTTCCCAAGCGCAGCTCACCATCACCCAAGCATCGCTACAGCCGCGTATAGCTCCACGACTGCATGCAGCCGTCCTTGTATGGCATCACGCCATGGAACGGCCGCGGATCGGCATCGAACACCAGTGGCAGGAAGTGGCGATCACCTTCCCACATCGGCAGCTCGATCAGCCTGTCACGCGGCACCCATTCCAGCGTGCCCTCGGCGTTGGCCGTAAACGGAGTACCTGCGTAACGGTCGATCACGAAGATGAAGCCGAGCCAGTCCTCGCCCTGCTTGCCGAAACCAGGCCAGTTCAGTGTGCCGCGCAACTGCATCGACTCGCAGGTGATGCCCGCCTCCTCCAGGATCTCGCGGCGCATGCACGCGGCAATGTCCTCGCCCGGCTCCATCTTGCCGCCAAGGCCGTTGTACTTGCCCAGGTGCTGGTCATCCGGCCGCGCGTTGCGGTGGATCATCAGCACCTCGCTGCGATCGGGCGAGAGCACGTAGCCGAGCGTGGCCGTGATCGGGGTATACGGCATGGACGGAGCCCGCGATAAAAATCGAAGTTTAGCGGCAGTCACTCATCCACGCCGGACCGTGGCCTGAACATCAGCCGCTGCCGGGCTTGCACCGGCACGGCTGGCCGGCGACCATCGACAGATGCCCGCTCACGCTCCTGCACCCCATCAGCTTCTCCCCGGCCACCGACTCATGCGCTGGCTGCCGGCGTTGGCATTGTTGGTCAACATCCTCGGCTGCACATCGCCGGCGCAGGCACTGGACAGCAGCGAGCTGGCGTTCGAAGGGCAGAACTACCGCGTTGTGCGCCTGGATATCAAACGTGAGCCGCTGGGCCTGCACTGGCGCGACCCGCAAAGCAGCCAGCCATTCGGCAGTATCGAGGCGTTGCGCCAATGGGGCGAAGCACGCGGTGAGCGACTGCTGTTTGCCACCAACGCGGGCATCTACGACAAGCAGTTCGCGCCGCTCGGCCTGTATGTGGAAAGTGGCAAGACCGTGGTGCCATTGAACCTGTCGCATGGCAACCCTGCTTCCGGCAATTTCTCGCTCCTGCCGAATGGAGTGTTCGCGATCTATCCGGACGGCCACGCCGCGATACATACCAGCGCCGCGTTCAAGGCCGACGGCAAATCCGTGCAATGGGCAACCCAATCGGGCCCGATGCTGCTGATCGACGGCAAGCTCAACGAACAATTCGTCGATGACTCAGCCAGCCTGAAGTGGCGCAGCGGCGTGTGCGTGAAAACCACCAGCGAAGTGATCTTTGCGGTGAGCGAGGCGCCGGTGAATTTCCATACCTTTGGGCGGCTGTTCCGCGACAAGCTGGGCTGCCGTGATGCCTTGTACCTGGATGGCAGCATCTCGCAGCTGTATGTCGATGGCGAAGGTTATTCCGGCGCACCAGCCTTCATGGTCAAGCCGTACGCCGGCATCTTCGCCGTGTTTGCCAAGCCGTGATGATGCACCCCAAGGGGTCTCGGCGCTGGCGCATCCTGTGCGCCCTTCTGTTCACCCTGCTGGTCCTGTTGCTAGCCGCCTTTTTCACCGGCTGGTACCTGCTAGCCGGCAGCCGTGCCCAACTCAACGGCGTACGCCGGATAGCGAGCCTCTCGGCACCTGTCAACATCAGCCGTGACGCGCTGGGCACAGTCACCATCGAAGGGAAAAACCGCACCGACATCAGCTACGCGCTCGGCTACGTGCATGCGCAGGAGCGCTACTTCGAGATGGATCTGATGCGCCGCATGGCCGCCGGCGAACTGTCTGCGCTGGTCGGACCCGCGGCGCTCAAGCTCGATCTCAACCATCGCCGCCATCGCCTGCGCGCGGTCGTCGAGGCCGCCTACGCGCAACTGCCAGCGGCGGAAAAACTCCAACTCGACCGCTATCGCGACGGCGTCAATGCCGGACTCGCCGACCTGCGCGTGCAACCGTGGGAATACCTGCTGCTAGGCAGCAAGCCGCAACCGTGGCGCTCGGAAGACAGCGCACTGGTAATCGCCGCGATGTATCTCGACCTCAACAGCGATGGCCGCAACGAACGCGAACTGCGCATCGCGCATATGCGCGCGGTGCTGCCCGGCCCGCTGGTGGATTTCCTGCTGGCACCGGATCCGGACTGGGAAGCACCACTGAGCGGTGAGCTGTCACATGCACCGGTAATCCCCGACGCCGACGTGTTCGACCTGCGCCATCTCGCACCGACCGGATCATCCGCCAGCGTGGCCACCATGCTGGCGCCGGCACTCGATGCGCCACGCCCAGGCAGCAACAACTTCGCCGTCGCCGGCTCGCTCACCGACAGCGGGGCGGCGATCCTCGCCAACGACATGCACCTGGGCCTGCGTGTGCCGAACATCTGGTTCCGCACCCGCCTGCGTTACCCCGATCCAGGCGCACCGAACGGCTTGCGTGACGTCAACGGCGTCAGCCTACCCGGCACGCCAGCCGTCATCGTCGGTTCCAACGGCCAGATCGCCTGGGGCTTCACCAACAGCTATGGCGACTGGCTCGACTGGGTGCGCGTGCTGCGCGATCCGGCCGACCCCAGCCGCTACAAAGTGCCGGAAGGCTGGGCCCGCCTCGAAACTCACGACGAACACATCCAGGTCAAAGGCAAGCCGGACACCTTGCTCAAGGTCGAGGACACGCGCTGGGGCCCGATCATGGGCAAGGATGTCGACGGCACGCCACTGGCGCTGGCCTGGATTGGTGCGCAGCCGCGCGGCTACAACGTCGAGCTGATGCAACTGGAGCACATGCACGACGTAGCCAGCGCATTGAGCGTGGCTCCTCGGCTCGGCATGCCACCGCAGAATCTGCTGGTGGCTGACAGTGCCGGCAAGATCGGCTGGACGATTGCCGGCAACAGCATCCCGCTGCGCGCCGGCATCGATCCGCTGTTGCCATCCGACTGGTCGAAGCCCGGTACTGGCTGGCAGGGCTGGGCCACGCCCGCGCAGTACCCACGCATCGAGAATCCGGCCGAAGGTCGCCTGTGGACCGCCAACAACCGCACCGTCGATGGCGATGCACTGGCCCTGCTTGGCGACGGTGGCCATGACCTCGGCGCGCGCGCGCAGCAAATCCGCGACGACCTGCGCGCACATGGCCGTTTCGCCCCTGCCGACCTGCTCGACATCCAGCTCGACAACCGCGCCGTACTGTTGACCCGCTGGCAGCAACTGCTGCAACAGACACTGGCCGACAGCCACGATCCGGCGCTGCGACAGCTGCGACAGCTCAGTGCAAACTGGCTGGGCCACGCCGCCATCGACAGCGTCGACTACCGGCTGGTACGCGCGTTCCGCAGCCAGGTCAGCGACGCGGCGCTGGCACCGTTCGTCGCGCAGGTGAAGCATCGCTACGGTGACTTCAGCTGGCCCAGTGAGAACAGTGCCGAAGCGGCGGTTTGGGCGCTGATCCAGGCGCAGCCGGCGCAGCTGCTCGATCCGAAATATCACGACTGGCATGCCCTGCTCGTCGACGCCGCCAAACAGGTCGCCAACGATCTTGGCCAGCAACCCGGCGGGCTCGCCGCACGCAGTTGGGGCGAACGCAACCGCAGCCAGATCAACCACCCGCTGTCCGCCGCACTGCCTCACTGGCTCGGTCGCTTGATCGACATGCCCGAACAACCATTGCCCGGCGACAACAACATGCCGCGCGTCGCCTCCCCCGATTTCGGTGCCTCCGAACGCCTCGACGTGGCACCGGGCCACGAAGCGCAAGGCATTCTCGAAATGCCTGGTGGCCAGAGCGACAACCCGTTATCGCCCTACTTCGGCGCAGGGCATGACGACTGGGTCAAGGGGCGACCCACATCTTTATTGCCGGGACCAGCACAGCACACCCTGACGCTGGAACCTGGCGCTTCGTGAGTCCTGCGGATGCTCAAAGACGCATGTCGACTCATTAAACGACCAAGTCACACGCCGCCTTTCCGCGCGAGGAACGTCAGGAATTCATCGTCCTGGACGCGGGTAACCGGCCACATCAAGCGGAACCTCAGCAGCAGCGGCAGGCGGCGCGGTTCCGATCCGTCGGGCGACTTCCCCATCTGCATCCGCAGGCTGGCCAGATACATGGATCGTCTGACGGCTGTGCGGCGTTTCGTCTCGATATTCTCGAACCCGGCAGCCTTCAAAAGCCCGACCAGGCCCGCCTGACTGAAAAGCACCAGGTGCCGCGGCGTTTCCAGACCACGCCAGTTCCTGCCCCAGCGCCGGACGCCGAGGCTTTGGATATTCGGGGTATCGACAAAGATCACGCCACTGGGTTTCAGCAGGCGATGGACGGCATGGATGAACTGCCTTGGGTCGTGCAGATGCTCCAGCACATGGCTCAAGGTGATCGCATCGAAACAGCCGGAGCCGCCTGCGAACAGGTCGATGCCGCCCGTTCTGACATCGAGGCCACGCTGTTTCGCGACAGCCACCGCCTTGGGATCGGTATCGATGCCCAGCACCTCCCAACCCGCATCACGCGCATTGGCCAGGAAGTCGCCGTTGCCACAGCCGATATCCAGCAGTCGCTGGCCCGGCCCGGGCTTCGGCAGATAACGAAATTCGGCATCACGCTTCTGTCGTCGCAGCGGCAGGAGCTTTGCCACCCAGATACCGAGCCAAGTGGCCGGTTGGCGCTGGGTTCCATAACGCGAATTCAGATAGCCGTTTGTCAGTGCCATCTTCAGGTGCCGCACGGCACCCGGCTGGCCTCGTGTGTCCCGTGGTCCGTCGACGGTATGGGTGTAGTAAACCCCGTAAGCCTTGCCAATGCTCGCCTCGCTCGGCCGCGGATCCAGATAAGCGCTGCTGCAATTCATGCAGCGGTAAAGCGTCCAGCGTCCCGGCGCAACGAAGAATGCGTTGTCCACCAGGTTTCCAAGCAGCAATTCACGCGTGCTGCCGGCACAGAGCGGGCACACGGGCACGCGTTCCAGTTCGTCCGCAGGCCACGATACGTGCCATGCCGGCTTGGATTCCGATGCCTTCTCGTCGATGCTTTCCGGCATGCCCTGATCCGCGCCTTACAGCTCAATGCAATAGAAGGAGCGGACAGTGCCATATGAATGTGGAACGTGCCTATCGCAAGTCCTCACGCTGCAGCAATCGTTCACAAACCGCCCGGTATATCGCCGGCAAACGTTCCAGCTCTTCCACCGCAACGCATTCGTCAACCTTGTGGATCGTCGCGTTGACCGGGCCGATTTCCACCACTTCGGCGCCCATTGGCGCAATGAAGCGGCCATCCGAGGTGCCGCCGCCGGTGCTTTGCTCGGGATCGAGGCCGCATAGATCGCGGCACACACCGACCACTGTCTCGCGCAGCAGGCCGCCCGGCGGCGTGAGGAACGGTTCGCCGGACAGGTTCCAGTCCAGGGCGAAGTCCAGACCGTGCCGGTGCAGGATCGCCTCGGTGCGCGCGCGCAGATCCTCGGCATGACTGGCCGTGCAGTAACGGAAATTGATCAGTGCCTTCAGCTCGCCGGGAATCACGTTGTTGGCGCCGGTGCCCGCGTTGAGGTTGGAGACCTGGAACGAGGTGGGCGGGAAATCGCTATTGCCTTCATCCCAGCGCTCGGCCGCCAGTTCGGCCAGTGCTGGTGCAAACGCGTGGATCGGGTTCAGCGCCTTCTCCGGATACGCCACATGCCCCTGCACGCCATTCACGCTGAGAGTACCCGACAGCGAGCCACGCCGGCCTACGCGGATCAGGTCACCCAGCTTTTCCTTCGCCGACGGCTCGCCGACCACGCACCAGTCGATGCGTTCGCCAACAGTGCGGAAGTGCTCGACCACCTTGCGCACGCCATCCAGATTGGTCGGCCCTTCCTCGTCGCTGGTCAACAGCAGGCCGACCCGGCCGCGATGATCGGGATGCGTCGTGACGAACTGCTCCAGCGCCACCACCATCGCTGCCACCGAACCTTTCATGTCGGCGGCACCGCGGCCGTATAGACGGTCATCACGAATCGTCGGCTCGAATGGCGGGCTCTGCCACGAGGCTTCCGGCCCGCTCGGCACCACATCGGTATGGCCAAGGAAGGCCAGCGTCGGGCTACCCATGCCATGCGTGGCCCACAGGTTGTCCACCTCGCCGTAGCACAGGTGTTCGATACGGAAGCCCGCACGCTGCAGACGCCCACCAATCAGTGACAGACAACCGGCATCTTCCGGCGTCACCGAACGACGACGGATCAGGTCACAGGTGAGATCGAGGACTTCGGACATGGACACTCGCCAGGCGCTTTGGATTGACAGCGGCCAGCATAACAAGGGCGCCCGAAAGAGGCGCCCTGCGATGATCAATGCCCCTGCTTCGCGCTGACCCCGCCCTCGACGCTCAGCCGTCCCACCACACCGAGCATTTCCAGCGGTGCAACGCCATCGCCATGCGTGGTAACGCCGCCGTCGATGTCGATCTCGCGCGCGGAACCACCGGCTTTGACGCTGAGCGCAATGGCCGAGAGCTTCAACACCACGCCCTTCACCAGCGAGTCGCCGGTGCCACCAAAGGTCTCAAGCCCACGGCGCACGCTGAGATAGCCGATCGGCTGGCTGATCTGGATGCCGACTGCTCCATCGGCATGGGTGGTGATGCGATCGAACACCGCACGATTGACGGTGCCGGCATAAACGTTGAAACCGCGCGCACCCTGCCCGAACGTCTCGATCGGTGCCTCGACCTCCAGCTCGTTGACCAGGCCGAAGTTGACGAAGCCGATGCCGCTGGGGCCGTACGAAGTGATCTTTTCCTCGGCGACCCAGTGATCCACCGAACCCCAGTTGTCGAGCACCATGTCGTTCTGCCCGTAAGTCACCACCGGGCCCAGATTGCGCACGGTATCGACGAACGCATTGAACACGGTGAATACGCCGCCGGTGATTACGTCCGGCGTGCCCGGCGCGATGCGACCATCGCTGTGGATCTCGCCGGTTTCCAGCAGCGAGACGGTGAGCCGGCCACCCTCGAAACCGGCACCACTGACGAAGATGCCGCTGCCGAGTACCGGCGCCGCCGCACGTCCGGCGGACAAGCCAACCAACCGTGCACTGATCACCACCGTGGCGTCGGCCTGCATGTTCCACAGCGTGAACGCACCCTGCAGCACATGCACGCCAAAACCTTGCGGCCGGTCGGTCTGCGCACGCGCATCGGCAGTTACGATGTCCAGGCCAGCGACCTCGACATGACCGCTGCGCACCCTGCCGCGCGCGAGGATCTGGACCTGACCGATCGTAGTCACTTCACCCAGCACCAGCCGACCGAGACTTTCCACCTGCGTATCGTTGTGGATCGCGCGCCGGTCCGGCGAGGCAACGAGGTGCAAGCCGTGGACCTCGTTGTCCGTGCTCAACTGCAGGCCATCAATGCCGGCTGCGAAGATCAGCGCCGCGTCATCGCCCTGCCCCAACAGCACCTGTCCTGGCAACAGCCGGATCGCCGGCACCTCGGCGAGCTCACCATCAACCACGATCTGCCGTATGTCGGGATCCTGAGCAGCACGAACCAGTTCAGCCACACTGCTGACGACGATCGAGGAAGCGCTCATGGGTTTCTCCTGGGCTGAGGGAATGCAAATGCTACGACATTGCTGGTTGCCTCAAGCAGCCACTTGGATGACGCCAGATTGACGACGACTTCTTGCGAAACCTCACTTCAACCCGCGATCGCCGCGCCCAGCAAGTGACCCACCGTATAGGTGATCGTCGCGGCGGCCGCAGTGATGCCGAACTGGCGCGCGATCGAGAACAACATGCTGCGCCCGGTAAACAACGAGGTGCCGATGCCGATCAGCATCAGCCCGACGGCGGTGGAGCACGCGCTGGCCAACAGCGCCAGGTGCCCGCCGAGAAAGAAGTACGGCGCCACCGGAAACAGTGCACCGCAGGCGAACAGGCAGAACGACGAAATCGCCGCGCCATACGCGGAGCCACCGAGTTCGCCCGGATCGATGCCCAGATCCTCGCGCACCAGCATGTCCAGCGCCGCCCGTGGCGTCTCGGCAATATGCTCGGCCAGGTGCTCGGCGGCGGCTGGCTCCAGCCCTTTCTCGCGATAGATGCCTGCGATGTGCTGCAGACCATCCTCCGGTGCCACTGCGAGTCGCTCGGCCCGCTCGGTGATCTGGGCTTGATAGAACTCGCGCGAGCTGTTCACCGACAACCATTCGCCCAACGCCATCGAACAGGCACCGGCCACCAAACCAGCCAGACCGGCCAGCAGCACGGCACGATCCCCCGATGCCGCGCCGGCCATGCCCATCACCAGGCTGACGTTGGAGACCAGTCCGTCGTTGGCACCGAGCACCGCCGCCCGCAACGTATTGCCGCTTTGCGTTTGATGCCGGCGACCATGCACACCGAGTTCGTGCGGTGGAATGAAATGGTCGCGATGACCGCTGCGATCCACCGGCGTGTCGGCGTGGTCGGCATGTTCCAGCCGCACCACCGTCGGCATCACGAACTCGGTACCGAAGCGCTGCGCAAACCAGCTCAACGCACGCACGCGCGTGCCGATGCGGATCGGTGGCACCGCTTCGCCCAAACCGCGCAGGCGCGTTTCCCAGAACTGCGCATTGCTCTGCTCACCCGCGGCAATGCGGCGGTAGACCTGACTCAGCCGCGGATCGGTCGCCAGTTCGGCCAGCCGCGCATACAGCGCGGCGTTGTCGCGCTCGATGCGCAGGTTGCTGCGGAACCTGCGTTCCGGGTGGTTGCCCATGTCAACGCCCGTCATTGCTGGTCGCGCTCGTCATCGTGCTGGCCGAGATAGACCAGCGCGACGAGCAACACGACGACGAAGCGGAAGGCACTTTCTAGACCGTTCCACTGGGTGGACATCCACATGCCGAACCATTCGCCACCAAGTGCCATGAAACCGCCAAGCCACAGTATCAGGCCGACAGTCAGCCCGTAGATCGCGAAGCGCTTGGCACGACGGAATGTCGATGCCGGTGCGCGACGTGCGCGCCACATGCGCCAGGCCCCGATCGAGCACAGCAGCGCGGCCACGCTTTCGGTGGCGATGATCAGCACATAGGCGACGTGTTGCAGCAGCGGCGAGTGGATCGCACGGTAATGAATGCTGGCGTCTGGGGAGATCGAATCCATCGCCAGCACGTGCTGCACGAAGACCCAGTTGCTGCCGTAGTCAGTGATGTTGCCGAACGCGACCAGCGCCAGCCACAGCGCGATCGCCGTCAGCAGCAGGACTCCGGAAAGCCGCATCGCCATCTCAGCGCCCGAACAGTTTCTTGAAGCCGTTGTCAGTGAAGCCCACGCTCACTGAGCCATCGGGCTGTACCACCACCGGGCGACGGATCAGCGCGGAATATTCCTTCAGCAGCAGCGTCCACTCCGGATCGCTGCCGGGGTTCTTGCGCTGCGGCAGCAGGTTGCGCCAGGTCGTGGACGACTTGTTGACCAGCTTCTCCCAGCCACCCAGCTTCGCCGCCCAGTCCTTTAGCGTGGCAGCCGGCACCGGGTTCACGCGGTAATCGACGAAGTCATGCGCCACCTCGAAACGGGCCAGCCAGTTGCGCGCCTTCTTGCAGGTGTCGCAGTTGGGAAGTCCATACAAGACGGGATTCATTCGCCGCTCCGCAGCAGTTCGTTGATGCTGGTCTTGCTGCGCGTCTTCGCATCGACCTGCTTGACGATGATCGCGGCGTACAGGCTGTGGCTGCCGTCCTTGGCCGGCAGGCTACCCGATACCACCACGCTGCCAGCCGGCACGCGACCGTAGCTGACTTCACCGGTAGCGCGGTTGTAGATGCGGGTGGACTGGCCGAGGAACACGCCCATGCCGATCACGCTGCCGCGCTCCACCACCACGCCCTCGACCACTTCCGAACGCGCGCCGATGAAGCAGTTGTCCTCGATGATGGTCGGGTTCGCCTGCAGTGGTTCCAGCACACCGCCGATGCCGACGCCGCCGGACAGATGCACGCCGGCACCAATCTGCGCGCACGAACCGACCGTGGCCCAGGTGTCGACCATCGTGCCGGCCCCGACGTAAGCACCGATGTTCACGTAGCTCGGCATCAGTACAGCGTCTTTTGCGATATGCGCACCACGGCGCACCAGCGCGCCTGGCACCACGCGTGCGCCGAGGTTCTGCAACTCGGCATCGTTGCCATGGGCGAAGCGCAGCGGCACCTTGTCGAACGCCTGCGCCGGGCCACCATCGACCACGCGGTTGTCGTTGATGCGGAAATACAGCAGCACCGCCTTCTTGATCCACTGATTCACCGTCCAGCCACCATGGCCGTCCGGTTCGGCGACACGACGTTCGCCGGATTCGAGCAGGTCGAGGACTTGGCCCAGCGCCGGCCGCAGATGGGTCTCGATCTCGGTCTGGGTCAGCTCGTTGCGGCGCTCGAAGGCGCCATCGATCAGGGTTTCAATGGCTTGCATGGAGTGGATTCACTGGTTGAAGGCGGACGGAAGACAGATGCCATGGGGTTGATCGCAAAGAGTACATGCTGCGGCGGCCGATGCCGCAGCACAGGCGACATCTGGCCCGGGCCCCGCGCGAAGGAGCGGCAATTTCATCCGCCTTTAACCCGGTCCGGCAGTACATTGGACGGCCAACTGCGACAAACAGCATTCAATCCCGGCAAGTCTTTCTGTTCAACCCACATCACCCCTGGGAGCATCGGAAATGAGTCAGCTGAAGATCGCCGTTTTCGTCGGTAGCCTGCGCAAGGATTCATTCAATGGCCGGCTTGCCCGTGCGGTGGAAAAGCTTGCGCCGACCGAACTCACCTTCAACCATGTCCGCATCGACGACTTGCCGCTTTATTCGCAGGATTTCGACGGTGCCTATCCGGCCGTCGCCACCCGACTGAAGAAAGAAGTCGAGTCAGCCGATGGATTGCTGTTCGTCACGCCCGAATACAACCGTTCGATACCCGGCGTGCTGAAGAACGCCATCGACATTGCATCGCGCCCCTGGGGCACCAACTCGTTTGCCGGCAAGCCCGCTGCGGTGATCGGTGCCTCGATTGGCACCGGGGGTACCGCGCTGGCACAGCAACACCTGCGCAATGTGCTGGCCTATCTCGACGTGCCCGTGCGGGGCCAGCCGGAAGTATTCATCCACTTCAAGGACGAACTGATTGCCGACGACGGCACGATCAACAATGACGGTACACGGAAATTCCTGCAGGACTTCGTCGACATCTATGTCGCGTGGATCAAGCGTTTTGCTGGTTGAAGGCTTCTGGAGGAGGTATCAGCCCGGTTTCGCGCCATGCGCGGCAGGAGCTGCATCATTTGTTTCCAGGTGAGCGCGGGACGCGATTCGTTTACAAACCGGTTACAGGTGGATCAGTCATGCACGAACAGATCGAAAAAGGATTCATGGTATTCGTCTCCGATGGCGACGAGGGAGTCGGTTCAGTCCGCGAGATTCGCCACGGCCTGCCGGAGCTGGTCATTTATATCGAGAACGCCGGCGACTTTGTGATACCACTCTCGGCCGTCAAAGCGGTTCACTCAGGCAAAGTGATCCTCGCCTGGGATCGGCTGGACCTTCGCATACGCAATGCGATCACGCACGCACGTGATTCGGAAGATCCCGACTATGTCGCACCGGACCCGGAAGAGGACGAATAACGAAGGTCTTCTGGGGGATTTACGCAGCAGCACGTCCGAAACACGGTTGCCGGCGGCCTGACGTCCAAGCACTCTCACCACTGAGAATCGGGGCAATCGGCGCCGGCCGCCGGCCATGGATACCGGTGCACCGCCGACCGCCATGCCGATCGAGGCCTCCGTTTCTCGCCATGACCTGCCGTGAAAGCGCCCCACCGCAGTCGCAGCAACAAAAAAAGCCACCCCTCTCGGGGTGGCTTTTTTTGGACTTCATGCTTACAGCCGCGTCGCAACCTGTATCGGATTGATGCCTACGCCACTGCAACAAAGTGGTGGGCGGTACAAGGATCGAACTTGTGACCCCTTCCATGTCAAGGAAGTGCTCTACCGCTGAGCTAACTGCCCATTTCGCATCGGCTTGCCGAGCGAGCCACGGATTATACGGGAGTAGCCGACGCTCGACAATATCCCACCCAAGTGGCCACCAGCTTAGCGCAGCGCCTGTTCACGCAGCTGGTGGATCTGGTCGCGCAACCGGGCGGCATCCTCGAATTCCAGGTTCTGCGCGTGCTTGTACATCTGCGCTTCCAGCTTCTTGATCGCGCCGGCGGCCTGCTGCGGGTTGAGCCCGGCGTAATCGGCCGCTTGTTCAGCCACGGCGCGGCTGCGCGAGGATTTGCTGCCACGGCGATTGCCCGCCTCGCTGCGCGCGCCTTCCATGATGTCGGCGATACGTCGCACGATGGTGGTCGGCACGATACCCTGCTGCTCGTTCCAGGCCAGCTGCTTCTCGCGCCGGCGCGCGGTCTCGTCCATCGCCGCCTGCATCGAGCGGGTGATCTGGTCGCCGTACAGGATCGCCTTGCCGCGCACGTTGCGGGCGGCGCGGCCGATGGTCTGGATCAGCGAACCGGTGGAACGCAGGAAACCTTCCTTGTCGGCGTCCAGGATCGCCACCAGCGACACCTCGGGCATGTCCAGCCCCTCGCGCAGCAGGTTGATCCCCACCAGCACGTCGAACTCGCCCAGGCGCAGGTCACGGATGATCTCGCTGCGCTCGACCGTCT
Source organism: Dyella sp. S184 (assembly GCF_009766065.1). Taxonomy (GTDB): domain Bacteria; phylum Pseudomonadota; class Gammaproteobacteria; order Xanthomonadales; family Rhodanobacteraceae; genus Rhodanobacter. The sequence goes on from NZ_LMUE01000009.1 coordinate 549,996, forward strand.
CGATGTCCGAGTGCAGGTAGCGCACCTTCACGTCGTGCTCGGCCAGGTACTCGGTGAGGTTCTCCGCCATGCGCTTGGTCAGCGTAGTGACCAGTACGCGATCGCCGATCGCCACGCGCTTGTGCACTTCGCTGAGCAGGTCATCGACCTGGGTACGCACCGGGCGCACCTCCACTTCCGGATCGACCAGGCCGGTCGGGCGCACAAGCAGCTCGACCACAGCCTCACCGGACTTGTCCAGCTCATAGGCGCGCGGGGTTGCCGAGATGAAGATCGAGCGCGGCACGCGTTGTTCCCACTCCTCGAAGCGAAGCGGCCGGTTGTCCATCGCCGACGGCAGCCGGAAGCCGAATTCCACCAAGGTTTCCTTGCGCGAGCGGTCGCCCTTGTACATCGCACCCAGCTGCGGCACGGTGACGTGGGACTCGTCCACCACCAGCAGGCCGTCGGACGGCAGGTAGTCGAACAGGGTCGGCGGCGGCTCGCCGGGCTCGCGCCGGGTCAGGTGGCGCGAGTAATTTTCGATGCCCTGGCAGTAGCCGACCTCGGCCATCATCTCGATGTCGAAGCGCGTGCGCTGGTCCAGCCGCTGCGCCTCGACCAGCTTGTTGTCCTTGTACAGCTGCTCCAGCCGCTGCTTCAGCTCGACCTTGACTGTCTCGATCGCGTTCAGCACGCTTTCGCGCGTGCTGGCGTAATGCGTACGCGGGTAGACGGTGTAGCGCTGCACCTTGCGGATCGTCTCGCCGGTGAGCGGATCGAACAGCGACAGGTTCTCCACCTCGCCATCGAACAGCTCGATGCGCAGTGCCTCGATCTCCGATTCGGCCGGGAACACGTCGATGATCTCGCCGCGCACGCGGTACATGCCGCGGCGCAGCTCCATCTCGTTGCGGGTGTACTGCAGCTCGGTCAGTTGATGGATCAGCTTGCGCTGGTCGATGCGCTCGCCCTTGGCCAGGATCAGCCGCAGCGACAGGTAGTCCTCCGGATTGCCAAGGCCGTAGATCGCCGACACGGTGGCCACAATGATTGAATCGCGCCGGGACAGTAGGGCCTTGGTCGCCGACAGCCGCATCTGCTCGATGTGCTCATTGATCGAGGCGTCCTTCTCGATGAAGGTATCCGACGCCACCACATAGGCTTCCGGCTGGTAGTAGTCGTAGTAACTGACGAAGTACTCCACCGCGTTGTGCGGGAAGAACTCCTTGAACTCGCCGTACAGCTGCGCCGCCAGCGTCTTGTTCGGCGCCATCACGATGGTCGGTCGCTGCACCTGCTCGATCACGTTGGCGATCGTGTAGGTCTTGCCCGAGCCGGTGACGCCAAGCAGGGTCTGCGCGGCCAGCCCGGCCTCGAAACCTTCGGAAAGCCGCTGGATCGCCTGCGGCTGATCGCCAGCAGGCTGGTAGGGGGCAACAAGCTGGAAGCGGTCAGTCATTGGCTACAAGTGTGGGCGCGGCAGCGCATTTTAAATCGGGCCTGCTGACAGCAGGCGTCAGCAGAGCCCGACATCCGCACGACTGCCAGGCTGCTGGCCGCGCCACAGCACCGCCCTAGCATGGAACTCCCGGGCAGCGCAGGGATGACGCCATGAGGATTCGCAGGAATTCCGGACTGCAGCACAAACAGCGCGGCGTGACCCTGATCGAGCAGATCATGGTGCTCGTCATCGTGACGGCCCTGACCTGTGTGGCCGTTCCACCCCTGCGGCAGCTATTGGGCCGAAACCAGCTGCAGGTCGCCCAAACGGATTTCATCTCGGCATTGCAGCACGCACGCGAAGCCGCGATCACCACCGGGAAAAGCACCGTGTTCTGCCCGACCCGCGACGGCACCAGTTGCATCGACGCCGCGCGCTGGGACAGCGGCTGGCTGCTTGGCCACGACGCCGATCACAACAATCAGCCCGACCACGGGCCGCTGTACAGCGGAAGCGGTTACGCCGGCAAACTGATCATCCAGAGCAGCAGTGGACGGCACTACGTGCGCTTTCGCCCCGATGGCAGTGCAAGCGGCAGCAACATCACCCTGGTGTTCTGCCAGCGCTCCAGCGCACAGCAGGCGCTCAGCGTGGTGGTCTCCAACTCCGGCCGCGTCCGCGGCGCTCCGGCCAGTGCCAGCCAGGCTGCTGACTGTGCGCAAATGAATTGACCGGGATTCCTCACCGCAGAAAAGCAAAAAGCCGGCAATCTGCCGGCTTTTGCCAATCTGGCGCCCGAAGCTGGACTCGAGCCAGCGCCCCCCGAGTAGAGATTTCAACGTATTGCGACAGTTCGATTTACACAAAAACGCCTGGATCTGCACGCGATTATCAAGGACTTGGCGAGTTGATTTATACGGAATGGGGGTGCGCAGATACAGCTAAGAACCAAGATGTACACGAGGCCGGATGGAAGCATCGCAGCCGATTCGCCGCGATACGATCTGACGGACTTTGACCATAACGCAGCGCATGCGTGCACCCTAATGATTCCGCTGGATCGCTGCGAATCGCCAGTGCATGCAGCTCACCCCGAAACTGTCTTGGCGCTGGCCGCAGGACAGATGGTGTAATAGGGATATGCTGGCACTCACTCCGCAGGCGTAGCCGGCGCCTCGTCAACCTGAAAGGTGACTAAGATGGCATGCCCGCTTGCCCGCGAATTAGCATGAGAATTCCACATCGGCAAGCACACGTTCTGCTCGCCGCGCTATTGTTCAGTGCAAACGCTGGCGCCGAAACGCCCGTCACAATTGTCATGTACGGCGACTCAACAACTTGGGGCAAGACGCTCCTGCATGGTGCGTATTCGCAGTCGCCGACGAATGAGCCGGGCGAGCTTCAACGCATGTTCGATGAAGCGGGGGAGCATGTCGTTGTCAAGAATCGAGGGGTCAGCGGACTGAGCTGCCTAGATTTTTTGCAAGGCAGGCCATTCCACGGCCTGGACGCTTGGGATGTCGAAATGAAGCGCTCAAACGCTGACATCGTTGTGATGAATGTGGGGATCAATGATGTATTGCTTCGTCCTGGCGCAGGCATTTCAGACTGCTACGCAAGGCTTTCGGCAATCGCCAAGGCAAACGGCAAAATCTTCGTGATCGAGACACCGAACCCCGTTGCCTATTTCTGGAATGCCCGCGTCGGTCGAGTTGCGGCGCAAGGGCGAGATGCCGGCCTGGTCGTAATTGACCAATGGACGGCCATTCAGAAGATACCCAATTGGCGCTCCATGCTTTCAGACGGCGTACACCCCGACGCAGCCCTGTATCAGCGAAAGGCTGCGATTTCGTTCCCGACACTGGACGGCATCGTTAAAAGCGTCACCAAGACCCGGTAACCCCTGCTGGTGATTGATTTATACAGCGGCCAAAAATAAGGCCCTGCATCGCTGCAAGGCCTTGGTATAACTGGCGCCCGAAGCTGGACTCGAACCAGCGACCCCCTGATTAACAGTCAAGTGCTCTAACCAGCTGAGCTATTCGGGCGTGAGCTGCGTAGTTTGTCGGGGCTGCGACCAGCTGTCAAGCCATTGCGGGCGAATCAGCGGGCTGAATTATCAGCTCGTGATGACCCGATAGCACGGCACGTACATCGCGCCGCCGGGTAGCTTCATGCGGTGCTGTTCGACGAACGCCTGCAGCAGTTTGTCGAGCGCACGCATGATGTCTGCATCGCCGTCGATCTCGAACGGGCCGGACTGCTCGATCGCCTGCACGCCCTCTTCCTTTACGTTGCCCGCGACGATGCCGGAGAAGGCGCGACGCAGATCCGCCGCCAGTTCATGCCGCGGACGATCGCGATGGATCTGCAATGCACGCATGGCCTCGTGGGTGGGACGGAACGGCGTCTGGAATACCAACGGGATCTGCAATGCCCAGTTGAAGAAGAACGCATCCTTGGTGTCCAGCCGATTGTGGCGCACCTTGTCGATGCCTTTCACCATCGCCCGCGCCACCGAAGCCGGATCATCCACAATGATCTGGTAGTGCTGCGCCGCTTCGTCGCCGAGAGCCAGCCGCAAGAAACGGTCGATCTGCTCGAAATATGCAGCCGATTGCCGCGGGCCAGTGAAGATCAATGGGAACGGCGTACCAGCGTTGTCCGGATGCAACAGGATACCCAGCAGGTACAGGATTTCCTCGGCCGTGCCGACGCCACCAGGGAACACGATGATGCCGTGGCCCATGCGCACGAACGCCTCGAGCCGCTTCTCGATATCCGGCATGATCACCAGGTGGTTGACGATCGGATTCGGCGATTCTGCGGCGATGATGCCCGGCTCGGTGATCCCGATATAACGGTTGTTGCGTCGGCGTTGCTTGGCGTGTGCGATGGTTGCGCCCTTCATGGGGCCCTTCATCGCGCCCGGACCGCAACCGGTGCAGATATCCATTCCTCGCAGACCAAGCTGGTAACCGACCAGCTTGGTGTACTCGTATTCCTCACGCGAGATCGAATGGCCGCCCCAGCACACCACCAGGTTGGGGTCGATGTTCGGCTTCAGGATACGCGCATTGCGCAGGATCTCGAACACGCCTTGGGTCAGCCCGGCCGAGCCTCCCAGGTCGATGCCGATCTGTTCCAGCTGGGTCGAGACGTAAACGATGTCGCGTACCACCGCCACCAGCAACTCGTTGATACCGCGGATGATCTGGCCATCCACAAACGCCTGCGCCGGCGCATGGCTGAGTTCGATCTTGATGCCGCGATCCTGCTGCAGCACCTGGATATCGAAATCCGGGTACTGCTCGAGGATCGCCCGTGGATCGTCACTGACGCTACCCGAGGTCAACACCGCCAGCGCGCAGCGGCGCAGCAGCGCATGCAGGCCCGAATCACTCGCACCGCGCAGGCGCACCACTTCGTTGCGGGAAAGGATATCGAGCCCGCCGACCGGCGAGATGCGCGCGCTGACGGTGGCTGACTTGTCGCGCGTGGCGGTGTTTGTATCGTTCATCCGAATCATTCTCCTGACCGCGTGGTTCGCGGCATATATTCCGTCATCAATCGTGTGCCGACCGGATAGCTTCACGCGCCGCTCCAGCACCGTCAAGCGCGCACAAAAAGCCGGCGCCCACAAGGGCGCCGGCAGCTGTATCTAACTTCCGATGAATCAGAAGGTGTACTTCACCGTCAACTGCACGGACCAGCGCTGGGCCAGATCGTCACCGTTGTTGATATAGGTGGGCACAGCCAACGGGCTGTAGTGACCGTTCTGGCTGTAGTTGGTGCAGGTGGCCGCACCGCCGCAATCGATGTTGTAGATGTACTTGCCGGTCGTCGGATCGACTCCGTAGAAATCGGCCAGTGCGCGGCCACCCGGGAACGCCACACGCTTCTCGATGCCCCAGTTCTTGTTGAGCAGGTTGGTGAAATTGTAGACATCCAGCTTGATCAGGCCCTTGTTGCCCTTGAAGAGACCCGGGATTTCCTGACTGAAGCTCAGGTCGAGCTGGTTGATCCAGCCCGCGCGATCGCCATTGCGCTTGGCAATCTGGCCCTGATGATCCTTCAAGTAGTCGTTGTGCTGGATGTAGTCGTAGAACTCCTGGATCAACGCCGGATTGGTGCCTGGGCGGAACTCCACCTGACCCGGCTTCGGAATGAAGGCCAGATCGTTGGTGAAGGTGTCACCGTTGGCATCATTGCCGAACGACCAGCTATACGGATATGCGGAGTGGCCATCGAAGAACGCGCTGGCGCTGGTCACATAATCGCCGAAGAAGTGATGCTGCCAGTTCAGTGCAGCGATCACCCGCTTGGGCACGGAGTAATTCGACACACTGGCCACGTTCTCGTTCGAGTTGGCGACGTAGTTGTACTTGTAGTTCGACGACGCCACGCTCGACGTGCCCGGATTCACTTCGGTCGCGCGACTCAGCGTGAAACCGACCATTCCGGACCACTCGTTGCTGAACGACTTCTTCAACTGCAGGGTCAGGCTGTCGGCCTTGCCGCGGTTGCTGTCCGCCAAATTGATCGTATTTGCGCTGAAGGCCGCATTGGAGTTGTAGACCGACTGCTGGCCGGTGGCCTTGGGGTCGCCATTGACCAGCTTGTAGTAGGTGTTGCGGCCATCCGGCAACTGCCCGGTGGGTGCGCCCAGGTTGATCGCCTGATACCAGATCGCATCGCGTTGAATGATGTGCTCGTAGTCGGCGGTAGCCACCAGACCCCACCACGGCAGTTCCTTGTCGAAGCCCAGGCTGAGCTTCCATGCACTGGGAATCAGGAACCCGGGCGAGATCGTGTTGACTGTCATCGCGCCGGAGCCCGTGGGTCCGTTGTTCTGCGCGTACGGGTTCGGACTGAACGGCGGCAGGTTGGCGTTGCACGGCGCCTTCTGCGTCGGGCCGCAGTTGTACTGCGTCTGGGTGATGCCCGAGTTGGAGAAGATGTTGCCGATCCACACGCCCGGCGGGTTCGATACGAACAGGCCGGCGCCGCCACGCAACTGCATCATGCGCTCGGTGTCGAAAGCGTAGTTGAACGACATGCGCGGCTGCACCACGCGGTTGCCGTTGATCGTGGTCTGGTTGGTGCGGCCAAAACCGCCCGTGGCCTGGTTCGGATTGTTGCCCATGCCAGGGACGCCCGGCGCTGCGGCAAACGCAGCGTTGTACAGCGGCCGGTCGCTCATTAGCGGAATGTCCACACGCACACCGTACTGCAGCGACAAGTTATGGTTGACCTGCCAGGTGTCCTGCAGGAACACACCGTACTGGGTCAGGTCATAGGCGGCCGCGGTTTGTGCCAGATCCAGCCCATTGGCCGGACGGTTGTAGTAATACTGGTAGTAGTTGCCAGCAAGGAAATTCTGCAGGCCGGTATTCTTGCTGCCCTTCAGATCTTCGAAGGTGTAGCTGCCGAACAGGTTCTGCACGAACAGGTTGTAGTACTTGTCCTTCTCGAAATCGACACCGCCCTTCACCGTGTGATCGCCGAGGAACAGCGTACCGGCCCACGCCGCATTCAGGGTATTCACCTTGAGCACGTTGGCCTGGCTGGAGTACTCGGTACCGAATTCCACCGATGGGCCGCCGTACGCCACCGGATAAACCTTGATATCGGGCATCGGGGTGCCGGTGTAGGGGCCTCGATTCTGCACGAAGTCGGAATACGACACCGTGGTGTCGCTGGAGAACATGTCCGACCAGTCATCGTAGAAATGCAGTGCATAGTTCTTGTTGTCGACGGCGGTCTTGTACCAGCCACTGGAGAGCACCAGGTTGGTCGTGCTGCCGGTGATGATCGGCTTGGTCTCCTTGGTCTCGGTATAGGTGAAGCTGGCGCGGTGGTCGTTGCTGATGTTCCAGTCGATCTTGGCCAGGTAACGTTTGTCGAGCAGGTTCGAGTTGCCGCCGCCGACCGAGCCGATATCCGTCAAGCCATACGTCGCCGCCGCGTCACGCACCTGCTGCACCTGCGCAGAAGTCAGGCCAGCGATCGGTGAGGTCGCGCCGGAGTCGGCCGGCCCTTATGGACTGCCAGGACCAATCTGGGTGCTCTTTTCGTACGAGGCGAAGAAGAACAGCTTGTCCTTGATGATCGGACCACCAACGGTGGCGCCACCTGTCCACTGACGCGCGAATCCGGCGTACGGCGCGCCAGTCTGGTTGTCGCCGATCATCTTGTCGTTCTGGTACACGTAATACACGGAACCGTGGAAATCGTTGGTGCCGCTCTTGGTCACCGCATTCACCGTGGCACCCAGGCCGCGGCGGTTGGCCACGTCGTAGTTCGCGGTGGAGATGTTGTATTCCTGGATCGTGTCCTGCGAGATCGGCGTGCCCAGCGTCGGCAGGCCGTTCGCATTCAGGCCGAACGGATCGTTGGCACTGATCGAGTCGACGGTAATGTTGTTGTAGCGGCTGTTCTGGCCGTTGGCGGAAATTTCGCCACGGGCGCGGTCAGTGATGACTACACGCGGATCCATGCGCACGATGTTCTGGATCGAACGACCCGGTGTCGGCTGGGCGTTCAGTTCAGCGAGCGAGACATTGGTGCTGATGCCCTTGTTGTCCGACGAGAACGTCTGCGCCAGTGCATTGGCCGACACCGACACGCCAGTCAGATCTTTCGCATCCTTCGCCTGAGTGCCGCCACTCACGGTCAGATTGACCGGAGTTTCCTGGGCCAGTTGCAGGTAGACATTGCTCTGCTCGACCTTGGTCACGCCGTCCTTGGAGACGGTCACGTCGAACGGGCCACCCACGCGCAGGCCCTGTGCCGCATAGCGGCCATCGGCGTCGGTCGTGGTGACCTTGGTGGTGCCTGACGGCTCGTGCACGATCTGCACGGTGGCACCGGCAACCGGCTGTCCGTTGGCGTCCAGCACACGACCGGAGATCGCGGAGGAGGTGTCTTGTGCAAGGACCGGTGAAGAGGCGAGCAGCCCAGCGATGGCCAGCGGCAGAAGCTTTGTGCGAATAGTACTTTTCATCGAACATCGACCCTATGGTGGTTCGCAAGAAATAACGAATCAAGGCGACAAAGAAACCACTCGCCCGTCAGATTTCTCTGCAAGACGATGATTTTTGTTTTGTTTCCCTGAAAGAAGCTGGCTAAGGCCTGGCTACCTTGGCTTCGCCAGATCGGCCTAAAGTTACGCGCAGAATATTACAAATTCGTAAGTATTTGCCATACTCGTAATTTTTTGCAGTTCTGTCAAAGGGTTGCAGCACCCGCAAAAAAGCCGGCGCCCGAAGGCGCCGGCCTGATGAGCCACGCAGTGCCTGCCGTGGGTATGAGCTTTTTGTTTCTTAGAAGAACGAGGCGCCGAAAGTCACCATGACCGTACGGCCCTCCAGCAGCGAGTAGTAGGGTTCCGCCGCATACAGGGTCGTGCCGTTCTGGTCCTTGATGTTGGTCGGATTGGCCGCGAGGAACGCCGTGATGTTGTTCGCGTTGGTGAGCGCCTGGCGATCGGCAAGGTTGAACATGTTGAGCTTGATATACGGCTTGGTGAACCATGACGAGAAGTCCTGGAACTTCCAGCCAGCACTCAGGTTGAGCGTGGCGTAGCCGCCCACCTGCTGCGTATTGGACCAGTCACCCCAGATCGGACCACGATACTTCTCGTCCAGGCTGGCCCAGAACGGCCCCTGGTCGTAGCTCACCCGCACGAAGCCCATGTTCTTCGGCGTATTCAGCAGGGTCTTGCCCTGGGTATCGTAGATGCCGTCACCTTCCGAATTGAGGTTATCTTCCAGGGTCGCCTTGGTGTACGCGTAGGAGCCATACACGGTCCAGCTCGGCGTGATCTTGTAGCTGGCTTCGGTATTCAGGCCGCGCATATGCACTTCGGGCAAGGCCAGGTAAACCGTCGCGAAGCTCACTTCATCGAAGCCGGATATCTGCTTGTTGGTGAGATTGGACGCGTAGGCGTCGACGCTGGCCGAGAACGTGTCGTTGTAGAAGCGCCAGCCCAGATCCGCCGTGCTCGCCGTCTCCGGCTTGTTGAGGAAGTTGGCCGCCGGCGCCGTCTGGCCCGGATAACTTGCCGAGGCGTCATTTTGCAGGGTGGCGCCATTGATCGGTGCGCGGAATGTCTTGCCCCAGCCGAAGTAGAACTGGTTCTGTTCGTTCAGCTGATATTTGACACCGGCGGTCGGGCTCACCTTGTGGAAAGTCGCGCTGACGCCGGCAATGCCGTATTCCGTGTCGTAGCCCTTTACCGAACCCGGGTACTCATAGTCGAAGCCAGTGCGGTTCACCCAGAGGTAGGAGGCACCCGCCGTGATGGTCCACTGGTCATTCGGCGTCCAGGTGTCCGTGGCGAACACCTTGCGCGTTTCAGTGGTGGTGTACTCGTCGTAGGCCCGCTGTATCACGCCGCTCGGATAGCGGATCAGGTCCGTCTGGGCCCAGTTGTCGGAGGGAACACCCGTGAGCGGATCAGTCGGCGTGAACACCTCACTTTGTTCCTGACGCGGACGCTCCCACCACACGCCATATTCGAGACTGTTGTTCTCACCGAAATCCTGATTCAACTTGGCGATCACACCAGGGCGCATCGTGTAGGAGGTATTCAGCGAATACGCCAGAGCCTTGTTGTTCTTGCCACCGATGATCCCGTCGCCGTTGAGATCCTGGTTGGCGTATTGATACTCGTTGACCGTCGACGTCGATTCAGTGAATACAGCGCCACCGCCACCGCCGCCGAAGCCGTACTGGAAGTAAGGCACCACCGAGAGACGCAGGTTGTCGCTCAGCTTGAACTCGCCATCCATGCTGACCAGCCAGCTGCGGAACGGATTGGTGTGCAGCAGGTAGAAATTCTTGTCGGTGGTCGTGTTACCCGTCAGTGTCGGGTTGTAGCTCTGGTTGTAATCCTGCTGAGCCTGCGCCTTGGTCAGACTCTGGTATTCGTCGGTGAACTCGCGGTTGTACTGGAATGATGCCGAGATCGAGTTATTGTCGTCGATGGTCCACAGCGACTTGCCGTCCACCTTGGTCACGTTCTGGTCGCCGGGACCACGCCACAGGTCGGCACTGTTGTTGGAATAGGACAACCACGAACGCACCGGACCGGTATCGCCGGTATTCAGACGGAAGAAGGTGCGGCTGTAATCATTGCTGCCAAACGTCTGGCTGAAGTCCACGCCGGCCGTATGCGAGGGGTCGAGGGTGACCCAGGCGATCGAACCGCCGGCCGCGCCGCCGATCGGAGTATCCACGTCCGGATAGCCCTGCAACACGGTGATGTCGCCATAGTTCTCTGCGTCGCCGTACTCGGTCGAATAGACCTTGTAGTTGCCGCTGTCGTTGATCGGTGCGCCATTGACGGTGGTACCGATCTCGTCGCTGGTGAAGCCGCGGATGCTGTAGTTGCCGTTGGCGAGGCCGGTGTAGTCGTCAGTGGAAGCATCGACGCCCGGAATGCTGTCGATCATCTGCACGAACGTGCCGCCCGGTGCAGCCTTTTCGATCGCATCACGGGTGATCGTGGAAACTGCCTTGGGCGCGGTCTGCACCGACATCAAGCCTCCACCCAGCGACAACGACTGGGCCTGCACCTGCACGGCCGTCAGCTGCTGTACGCGCTTGGTGTCGTTCGAGGTAGTTGTGTTGGAGGTGCTCGATGCGCTGGCACGCTGTACGGACGTCTGGGGGGCAGCCGCGGGTGCCTGATCCGGCGCGCTCTGCGCCGTGGCTGCACCGATGCTCATGCAGCAAGCAAGCGCAATTGATGCCGATAGATAGGTTCGTTTCATTATGGATTCCATCTCGCAAGTTCAAACAAATGAATGACCGGTTCAACGGCCGATCGCATAGCAGCCTTCTTCGTGGTCTTCCGAATCACTGGACATCCCTATTCGCTTATTCACGTCCAGCAACCATACGCAGGGGGAACTTTGGTAATTCGGAGCGTTCCAAGTGCCACTGTTAACTGGGTTAGAGCAATCTGATCAGTGCCGAAATCGTAAATTCGTGCGTACGTCTTTCATAAAAAGCGAAAGAAAAAACGCAAATTGCGGGCACAAAAAAACCCAACACGGCAGTCGGGCAAAAGTGTCAATTTTTCGAAATTACTTGTGATTATTCCGTGCCAATCACGCACGAATGGCATATAGCTGAAAGCTCTCCGCTATTGTCTTAGTTTTACCTTACAACAATTTTACAACATTTCCAGTCGTCGACGATTGGCTTGAATGGCTATGCCATTTGCCACGGCAGGCCATAACGCACCGCCACGACCAGTGCCATGTCCTCATCCTGATGTCCCGTACATCATGGTCAGCGCTGGGCGCGACAGTCCTTTCGCCGATAGCACTTTCTGAGATCGCCACCCATCTCCGTGTACTGAGGCTGGCAATCACCGCACCGACCTGCCGAAGTACGGCTGCAATCAGACCGACTTGCCCAGATAACGCGCACGCTTGGCTGGCTTGAGCGCGGCAAGATCGAGCATCACCAGCCCGTCCACGCAGCCGGAGAAATCCGGATCCTCACCAAAATCGAGGAATTGCACGCCCGCGGGTTCGACCAAGTCGACATACTGCCGATAGAGCACCGGCAAGCTGACACCCAGCGCATCGAGATGATGCTTGAGCTTGCCCAGGCCAGCGGCGGCGTCGAGGCCTTCCAGTGCCAGCTGTACACCGCGGCTTACTTCAGCCGAAACCACGAAGGGCTGCCTCGCCGCCGCCAGCCCCGGAGCACCAAAATAATGCTGATGTGCCGCAGCAATCCATTCGCGCGCCTCACGCGGCAAGCTCACCGACATGCTGACCGGGCCGAACAAATAACGCAGCTCTGGATGGCGCTGCAGGTACAGGCCGATGCCCTGCCACAACTGGTCCAGGGCACGCGAGCGCCAGTACGCCGGTGCGATGAAACTACGGCCAAGCTCCAGCCCTTGCGCCAAACGGGACTCCAGCGCCGGCGAGTAATTGAACAAGCTTGAGGTATACAGCCCGGCCATGCCGTGCTCGGCAAGCAGCCGGCCACCATGGCCAAAACGATAGGAGCCAACAATCCGCAAGGCCTGCGGATCCCACAACACCAGATGCTCGTAATGCGGATCGCAGGCATCCAGATCACGCCGCGCACCGGTGCCCTCACCGACCTTGCGGAAAGTCAACTCACGCAACCGGCCGATCTCGCGCAATACCACGCTGTCGACGGCGCCCTTGAACAACAGCAGCTGCTTGCTGTCGTTGAGATCAGTCAGTTTCTCAGCCTTTGCCAGTTCGGCAGCGACCTGTCCGGCTGGTTCCGGATGCGCCAGCGGTGCCTGCCCGCCAAAGATCAGGCCACGATGCCGTCCCACCCGATAAACATGCCGACGCATGAGCTTGGCAGCCTGCGTCGGCGAACCCCCGCTGCGCTGCTCGAGTTCACTGGCCGCAATCAGCGCGCCGATGCTGAAACCGATTCGACGGCTACCCGATGCCACTGCCTCGCGCGGCAGCATCGCCGTACTCAAAGGTTTGGCCAGCATCGACATGCCATAGAACATTGTCGAATTGCGCGCGGCAACATGGACTGGCAAGACCGGCACTTTGCGGCGCAGCGACAACCGCGCAAAACCCTCCGACCAACGCCCGTCGCGCACACCATCGGCACGCACCCGCGATACCTCGCCCGCCGGGAACACGATCAACGCCTCGCCGTTGTCCAGTGCACGGTAGATGCCACGCAGACGTGAAGCAGTCCCCTTGCCAAACACGTCCACCGGCAACAGCAGCCGGCCCAATTGTGGAACCGTTGCCAACCAGTCGTTGCCGAGAATACGCACGTCCGTGCGTACCGAGCTGATCAACTGCAGCAGCGCCAGCGCATCCTGCATACCCAAGGGGTGATTGGCCACCACCAGCAGCGGGCCATCCACCGGAATGTGCTCGCGTTCGCGTGAATTGACGTGATAGCTGGTACCGAGCACGTCCAGCACGCGCTCGACGAAATCAAAGCCGGTAGCCGTGCCGACCCGATCCAGTACGCGATTGAAACCATCCTCGTCGGCCAGTCGCCCGAGCACACCTGCCATCGGGCGACGAATGCCGGGATATTGCGCCAGCCAGGGCAGGCGCTCGACCAGAGACTGCTCGATACTCAGCATGACCGCGTCCTCGAATCGACTTCCTCCATCGTGAGGGTCGAATGTGACAAGCGGTCGATGACATCGATGCCTAGTGACTCTCTATGCCGTGGAAACACCGCTCCAGGCGATCAGGTTCAGACGGCCAGATGCAGGAACGACGCCACGCCAGCCATGAACATCTGCACCGACAACGCAATCAGCAACATGCCCATCACGCGCTCCAGTGCAGTCAACACGCTCTCGCCGAGCCAGCGGAACAGATAGGTGGCGCTGAGCAGGATCACCGAAGTGGCAAGCCATGCCAGCAGTAGCGCAATCACCCAGTCGGCAGTACGACCTGGCTGCGTGTTGGTCAGCAGCAATAGCGCCGCCATCGCGGACGGACCAGCCACGCCGGGGATCGCCATCGGTACGATGAACGGCTCTCCTTCGCCCGGTTTGCCAAAGATGCCGCCACCATCAGTCGGTGGAAACACCATCTTGATGCCGATCAGGAACAGCACGATGCCACCGGCGATGCTGATCGAATCCGGCTTCAATTGCAGCAACTGCAACAGGTGCTGGCCGCCAAACAAAAAGGCCAGCAAGACGCCCAGCGCGATCAGCAGTTCGCGCACCATCACCCGACGACGGCGCTTGGGTGGCACGTGCTTGAGCAGGCTCAGGAAGAACGGGATGTTGCCCAGCGGATCCATGATCAGAAACAACATGATTCCCGCGGACAACGTGGTCATCTGCGTTTCCATCTCGACTCCATCCTAAGTGGGGCCAGCACCGCGCCGACGATATCCGATATCAGTGAATTCTTTCAGTCGACGCGCAGATCCAGCACTGCGCCGCGCGCCGCCATGGCCTGTGCGCTGAGCAGATAGATGGCTGCCGCGGCCGTGGCACCCGGCGGCGGCCGCTGCATGATGTCCTCGCCGAAATACGCCTGACGTCGCAGCGCCGTGCGCATCGGTGCCGGCAGCAGCGCATGCGTGCGCAGCGGACCATTGTCGGTTTCTTCATGCAGGATCGCCACGAAGCGCTCCAGCGCGGCCTTCGACACGCCATAACCGCCCCAATGCGCACGCTGCAACAACTCGGGGTTGTCCAGCACGAACACCACCGAGCTATCGCTGGCCTGATTCAGCAGCGGCAAGCAAGCCTGGGTCAGCGCAAACGGCGCCGACACGTTCACATGCAAGGCGCGCAGCCAGTCGTCCGGCTTGTGCATCGCGATCGGGGTCAGCCCGGTGAAACTGGCGGCGCAATGCACGATGCCGTCGAGCCGGCCAAAGTCACGTTCCAGCCCCTCGGCCAGCGCGGTGTACTCGCGCGGCGTAGCCACTTCCATGTCCAGCGGATGGATTACCGGCTCGGACAGCCCTTCGGCCAGCATCGCGTCATACAGCTGCTCAAGCTGGCGCTTGCGCTTGCCCGTCACCACCACGGTGGCACCGGCACGCGATGCCGCACGCGCCACCGCGCCGCCCAGACCGCCATAGGCGCCAGTCACCAGCACTACGCGATCGGCCAGGGTGTCGGCGCACGCCATCCAGGCCGCCGGCAAGCGGGCAACAGGCAAGCTCATCAATGCGCCACTCCGGCCACGTCGCTGGCCATGCGGGCCAGCTCACCGGCGGAGTTCAGATCCTCGATGATGTCGCAACCGCCAATCAATTCGCCCTGGATAAACAGTTGCGGGAAGGTCGGCCAATTGGCGAAATGCGGCAACGCGGCGCGCACCTGCGGCTCGGCCAGCACATTTACCGCATGGAATGTCACACCGGCTTCGGACAACGCTTGCGCAGCGCGGCTGGAAAAACCGCACATCGGGAATTCGGGCGTGCCTTTCATGAAAAGCACGATGGGATGTTCGGCCAGTGTCGACCTGATTTGTTCGTTGATGTCCATAGCGCAGCGTTTCATCTTTACAATGCAGACAGACCGATATTGTATCAGTCAGCCGCCGGCTGCCGCCCGCTGCGCCGGCCCATCTCCCCAGCCACCGTCAAGGAGCCACTCATGGCGATCGAACTTCCCCCGCTTCCGTACGAGAAGAACGCACTGGAGCCGCACATTTCCGCCGAAACGCTTGAATATCACTACGGCAAGCATCACCAGGCCTATGTGACCAACCTCAACAAGCTGATCGAAGGCACCGAGTTCGCCGGCGCCTCGCTTGAAGAGATCATCAAGAAATCGTCCGGTGGTGTGTTCAACAACGCCGCGCAGGTGTGGAACCACACGTTCTACTGGAACTCGATGAGCCCCAAGGGTGGCGGTGCACCGGCCGGCAAGCTCGCCGACGCGATCACCAAGGCGTTTGGCTCGTTCGACAAGTTCAAGGAAGAGTTCACCAAGTCGGCGACCGGCAACTTCGGCTCCGGCTGGACTTGGCTGGTGCAGCGGCCGGACGGCTCGCTCGGCATCGTCAACACGTCGAATGCGGCCACGCCGATCACCGGCAGCGACAAGCCGCTGTTCACTGCCGACGTGTGGGAACACGCCTATTACATCGACTATCGCAACCTTCGCCCGAAATATGTGGAAGCGTTCTGGAACCTGGTGAACTGGGACTTCGCGGCCAGCAACCTGGCCTGATTCGTCCGCAGCAACAAAAAACGGAGCCTTCGCGGCTCCGTTTTTTGTTGCTGCTACCCAACCCGAACTCAGCCGAGCAGCTGCAACACCGGCGCAGCCTGCGCCTTGCGCCCAAGCAGGTCGGCCAGCACGGCCAGTCGGATGCCTAACTGCGCGGCATCCGGCGCGCACAACGTGGCATGGCCCACCTTGCGCCCGGGTCGCGCCTGCTTGCCGTAATCGTGCCAATGCGCATCGACGGCATGCAGTACCGGCGCCGCCTCGGGCAGTTCACCGATCCAGTTGAACATCGTCGACACACCGCGCGCGCCGGTGTCGCCCAGCGGCAGACCAAGCACCGCGCGCACATGGTTCTCGAACTGGCTGGTATGCGCGCCTTCGATGGTCCAGTGACCGGAGTTGTGCACCCGTGGCGCCATCTCGTTGCCGAGCAGTTCGCCATTCTTGACGAACAGCTCCAGTGCGAACACGCCCACGTAATCCAGCCGTTCGGCCAGCGTGCGTGCCAGTGTCGTGGCGCGCTGCTGCAACTGCTCGATATCCGGCGCCGGTGCCAGACTCATCGCCAGCACGCCGTCGGTATGCCAGTTGCGAGTCAGCGGCCAAGTGCGGAAATCGCCATCGCGCCCACGCACCGCAATCACGGACAGCTCGCGCTCGAACGGCACGAACGCTTCCAGGATCAGGCCATGCTTCGATGCCTGTGCGCCAAGCGCCGCCCATGCGGCGTCGGCATCCGCCACGCTGCTGAGGCGAAACTGGCCTTTGCCGTCGTAGCCGAGTCGGCGGGTCTTGAGGATCGCCGGCGCACCGATCGCCGCGAGTGCCTGATCCAGTCCCGCACGCGTATCCACCGCCATGAACTCGGGCGTTCGCAAGCCGCATTCAAGGAACAGGGTTTTCTCGGCCAGTCGATCCTGCGCCACCGCCAATGCCTGCGGTGCCGGCGACACCATCACCCGCGCGGCCAGCCAGTGCGCCGTCTCGGCCGGCACGTTCTCGAAATCGAAAGTGACTACGTCGACCTCTGCTGCGAAAGCCTCCAGCGCGGCATAGTCAGCCCAGTCGGCCACTACCAGCGGCGCGACCTGCCCCGCGCAGGCATCGGCCGAGCTGTCCACCACCAAGGTCTTCACGCCCAGCGGTGCCGCCGCCAGCGCCAGCATGCGCGCCAGCTGGCCACCACCCAGGATGCCCAATACGGGTTGGCGCCGATCGTTCATTGACGCGGATCCGGCTGCTCCAGGACCGCCTGGGTCTGGCGTGTGCGCCAGGCCTCCAGTACCGTGGCCAGCGCGGAGTCGTGCAGAGCCAGCACCGCGGCCGCCAGCAAACCGGCGTTCACCGCCCCGGCCCGGCCAATCGCCAAGGTACCTACCGGGATACCGGCTGGCATCTGTGCGATCGAGAGTAGTGAATCCATGCCGTTGAGGGCCTTCGACTGCACCGGCACGCCAAACACCGGCAGCCGGGTCTTGGCTGCCAACATGCCGGGCAGATGCGCGGCGCCGCCAGCACCGGCGATGATGATCTGGATACCACGCGCCACTGCCTTCTCGGCATAGCTGAACAGCAGATCCGGCGTGCGATGCGCGGAGACGACCTGCACCTCATGCGGCACGCCCAACTCGGTCAGCACATCGGCCGCATGCTGCATGGTGTCCCAGTCCGAACGCGACCCCATCACCACGCCAACACGGGGCGCCTTGGTTGTTCCTGTCATGGCCCAGCCATCCAAAAACGGCTATTGTACGGTCTTTAATCCTGCCCCGGCACACGCCAAATAGCCATTATGGACAAGCGTCTACTCGACATCCTGTGCTGCCCAGTCAGCAAAACGCCGGTGCGCCCGCTGAGCAAGCACGAGCTCGATGCCCTGAATGACGCGATCGCGGCCGGCAAGGTGGATTCCGTCGCCGGCGTAGGCATCCGTGAGCGGGTGACCGAGGCGCTGATCACCACTGACCGCAAGGTGATCTACCGGATCGAGGACGGCATTCCGGTGATGTTGCCGGAGGAAGGCATCGGCACCCTGCAACTGACGGCCTTCCCTGTCACGCCGTAAAATCCTGCGAACCATGACTCGCTGCGGCCCGCGCATGACACGGACACACGCTTTGACTTATCGTCAGTATCCGTGCGGCACATCGGTTGGTTCAGCCGCACTAGCAATGCTTCAGGGGGTTGGCGATGAGCGAAGCCAGTGATCCATCCAGAGTTGTCAACTTGAGCCAGCGGATGGACCCCGCCAGCGAGCGTGTGGGCGAGCTGCTCAACGCGGTGCGTGGCATTGCCAACCGGCGGCTGCAGCAATGGGTCGGCAACGCCTTCGAACATGTCGATGACGCGCTGTTCGACCTGGCCGAGAAGGCCGAAAACAACGCCGCCCAGATGCACTACTTCGACGGCATGCGCGAAGTACGCAAGCGCCGCCCGGCGGTGGAGCGCAACTTCCTCGGCGCGATCAGCCGGCATCTCGGCGAACTGACCCATCCTGCGCAGCAGCAAAGCGTGCCCACGCCGGCAACCCCCGGCACCGTCGAGCTGTCACTGGTGGCCGACAACGAACTGGAAGAGTCGCTGGCCATCACCAGCATGATCAGCAAGAACGAATCGCGCCTGTCGCGCGACCTGTTCTCGGTGAACCAGCGACTGTCGGTGATCTGCGGTGGCCACAAGATCGACGACACCAGCAACCCGGTGGCACCGGCCATCCTGTCGCAGGCATTTCGCCTCGCGCTGCAGGAGCTCAGCGCGGACATGCGCGTCAAGCTGATCATCTACAAGCTGTTCGATCGCTACCTGCTGTCGTCGCTGGAAGAGCTCTACCAGGAAATCAACACCGAACTGGCCCGCGCGGGCGTGCTCCCGCAACTGCGGCACGAGATCGTGCGCGGTAGTGGTGCGAAAGCTGCCGCCACTGCTAGCAGCAACGCACAAGCTGCCGGGGCGGCGGCGGAAACTGCCGAGGAAGCCGGCGAGATACCGAGCGACCTGTTGCAGACCCTGCATGCGCTGTTCAGTGCCCGCCGCGGTTCCACCGGTGCCACCGTTGTTGGCAGTGGTGGGATGCCGGCGATGCCAAGCGGCCCGTTGCCTTCGGCAAACGAATTGCTTGGTGCACTCAGCGTGTTGCAAAGCCAGATCGCCAGTGCCGGCCCGTTGCCTTACGCACAGCCCAACGACGCGATCGAACTCAGCCGCGAAGTCATGCAGCTGAAGGGACAGCTGCTGAGCCAGATTGGCGCCTTGCGTGGCGAACGTCCAAGCCATGTAGCCACCATCGATGAAGACACCATCGACCTGGTCGGCATGCTGTTCGAATTCATTCTGGAGGACCGCAACCTCCCCGCCGAGATGCAAGTGTTGCTGGCACGGTTGCAGATCCCCTATCTCAAGGCGGCGATCCTCGACCGCAAGATGTTTGCACATCGCCAGCACCCGGCGCGCCGGCTGCTGGACGGTCTGGCCGAGCAGGCCAAGAGCTGGTCGGAGGAATCCGATCGTGACCGTCGCCTGCACGACAAGGTAAAAACGATCGTCGAGCAATTGCTGCACGATTTCGACGACGACATGGGCATCTTCGAGCGCCTGTTGGCCGACCTGCAGCAGTTCCAGGACGTCAACAAGCGGCGTTCCGAACTGGCCGAACAACGCGTGGCCG
Organism: Dyella sp. S184; assembly: GCF_009766065.1. Taxonomy (GTDB): domain Bacteria; phylum Pseudomonadota; class Gammaproteobacteria; order Xanthomonadales; family Rhodanobacteraceae; genus Rhodanobacter. The sequence continues at coordinate 569,781 of NZ_LMUE01000009.1, forward strand.
AATCCACCCGCGGACGCGAGAAGCTGGAGCAGGCGCGCCGCCGTGCCGCCCGTGAAATCCTCGACCGCATCGGCGAACACAAACTTCCACCACTGGTGCATGGCGTGCTGGCACGCGCATGGGCCAATCATCTGGTGCTGACCCTGCTGCGCCAGGGCGAGGCTTCGCCCGAGTACAGGAGCGCACTGCACTTCGTCGACGATCTCATCGTCAGCACACGCCCCGCGCAGGATCCGGAAAGCCGGCAACGACTGCGGCAGATGATTCCCAGCATCGAACGCGCGCTGCGCATGGGCCTGACCAATGTGGCTTTCCAGGAACACGACATCGATCGCCTGCTGAGCCAGTTGCATGCCTACTACCGGCAGCAGCTCGGTGAAACGGCAGAGACTGGCGAGACCGTCATCGTCGACGAGGACACCGCGATGCTGGCGATCCCGGACAGCATCCAGCCGGTCATCGACCGCGACGCCGAGCTGGATGAACACGTGGACGACGACGCCGTCGTGGTGCCACCAGATAGCCCCGAATGGCAGCAGGTCCAGGCCTTGCAGCCGGGTACCTGGCTCGAGTTCAGTCACGTCGAGGAGGCGATGACCCGCGCCAAGCTGTCGTGGATCAGCCCGATGAGCGGACGCTATCTGTTCGTCAACCGGCGCGGCCTGAAAGTAGCCGACTACTCGCCACAGGAGTTGGCTGCCTTGCTGATCGACGGCCACGCCCGCGTACTCGCCGCCAATGCGCTGTTCGATCGCGCGCTGAGCGCCATCGTCGGCCGACTCAGCCAGACAGATAGCCCTCCTGCACCTGCCACGGATACCGAATGAGTCCACCGTCTACGGCACCGGATGCCACCTTGGTCGCCGCCGATATCGAGCGCGCCTTCGCCGAGGACCTGGGCCAGGGCGACGCGACTGCCGAATTGCTGCCGATCGATGCCCGTGCGCAGGCCGAACTGACCTGTCGCGACTCGGCGGTGATTGCCGGCACGGCATGGTTCGATGCCTGCTTCCGCAAGCTGGACCCGGCCGTACGGATCGACTGGCAGACGCATGACGGGCAGCGGGTCGATGCCGGCAAGATCATCTGTCGCCTGTCTGGCCATGCCCGTTCGCTGGTCAGTGCCGAGCGCTCCGCGCTGAACTTCCTGCAATTGCTGTCCGGCACCGCCACGGTAACCGCCGATTATGTAGCCGCCGTCGCCGGTACCGGCGTGCGCATTCTGGACACCCGCAAGACCGTACCCGGCCTGCGCCTCGCGCAGAAGTACGCGGTACGCTGCGGCGGTGGCTACAACCACCGCATCGGCTTGTACGACGCGATCCTGATCAAGGAAAACCACATCATCACTGCCGGCAGCATTACTGCCGCGGTGCAGGCGGCGCGTCGGCTGCACCCGAACCTGTTGCTGGAGGTCGAGGTGGAAAACCTCGATGAGCTGGCGCAGGCGCTGGATGCAGGCGTGGATCGGATCATGCTGGACAACTTCAGCCTGCCGCAGATGACCACAGCTGTGCAGCTCGCGGCCGGCCGCGTGCCACTGGAAGTATCCGGCAACGTCACTCTGCAGACGATCGGTGCGTTTGCCCAAACCGGCGTGGATTTCATCTCGGTGGGCGCACTGACCAAGCATGTGCGTGCAGTCGACCTGTCGCTACGGCTGCAGCTGACCTGATCCAGCTATTCACTGGCTTGCACACGGGCACCTGCGCCCACACACTGTTGGCATGAGTGATGTTTCCAACCTGCTGCTGTTGCTGGTGCTGGGCGCGATCGTCGGGCTGTGGCTGAAGCTCAGCGTCGCGCGTGAGCGCGCAATGCGGGAAGCACGGCAGCAATGCCAGCAGCATGGTCTGCAGCTGCTGGACGAGACGGTCGGCCTGCGCGGCGTGCGTCTTCGCCGCGTCAATGGCCTGCACCGGCTCGAACGCTGCTACAGCTTCGAGGTAAGCATCGACGGACACGACCGCGAACCCGGTCGCCTGTGGATGCTCGGCGACTCGCTGAGCAGCCTGAGTCTGCCAACGATCGAATTGCTGCCACCGCATGAAGCTGCTCCCGGAGCATCCCTGCCCGTCCCGACCAGCAATGTCGTGATGCTGCACTCCCGCCCACGCACGGGTGACCGGCTACATTGATCGGCCGGCATGAGCGCCGGCGCAGCATCGCGCAGCCGTTACTTGACCACGCGCAGATGCGGTGCGCCACGCTTGGGCTTGTCACCGCCAGCACCGGGCGCAGGTGGCGTGTCGTCGGGTTCCGGGGCTGACGGAGGCGGCATGTCACCACCACCCTCTTCTTCATCAGCCGGAAACATCATGCCCTGCCCATTTTCCTGGGCATACAACGCCAGGATTGCCTGCACCGGGATGTGGATGGTCTGGCTGGCACCGGAAAAGCGCGCCTGGAAACTGACCCACTCGTTGCCCAGATCCAGACTTGCGACCGCACGCATGGCGAGATTGAGCACGACCTGACCGTTCTTGATCACCTGCGGGGGCACCTGCACACCCTTGAAAGTGGCGTCGACCAGCACGTAGGGCGTGAGATTGTTGTCACTGATCCAATCGTAGATCGCCCGCAGCAGGTACGGGCGATTGGAGCTCATCGGCACGGTTTCATTCTTGCTCATGGAGTTGCCGCATTACCTTTTCTTGGTCGGTCATGCTGCGCGCAAAACCCTGGCTGTGGAACAGGCGCTCACCATAATCGATGATCGGCTTGCCTTCACGGCCCAGGTCGACCCCGAGCCAGGGCAGCCGCCAGATTACCGGCGCCACCAGGCAATCGGCCAGGCTCATTTCCGGATTGAGGAAGAATTTTGACGCCTTGAACAGCGGCAAAGTGGACAATAGTTGCTCGCGCAGGCGCTTGCGCGCGGCCTCGACCGGGCGACCACCGGCACGGATGGTATCCACCTCAGGCAGCCAGTCCTTCTCGATGCGCACCGCCGCCACGCGCAGGCGCGCGCGCGATTGCGGGTCGATCGGCATCAGCGGTGGATGCGGGTAACGCTCATCGAGGTATTCGCAGACCACGGCGGTGTCGAACAGGGTGAGATCACGATCGATCAGGGTTGGCGTGCTGGCATAGGGATTGAGGTCGATCAGATCCTCCGGCGGCTTGGCCGGATCGACCAGCACCCGTTCATAGCTGACCCCCTTGGCGGCCAACACCAACCGCGCGCGATGACACTGGATGTCATCCGCCGTGGTGTAGAGCGTCAGTACGGTACGTGAGCGAACGCTTTGAACCATGCGCACTTCCTCATCGATGAGACGACTGCGGCGGCTCGTGGCCGCCGCAGTCGGATGATCCCTGGCGGCGTCAGTGGACGTCCTTCCAGTATTCCTTCTTGAGCATGGCGGCCAGCAAGGTGAAGAACGCCAGGAACAGCAGCACCCAGATGCCGTAATGATGGCGCTGCAAGGCGGCCGGCTCCGAAGCGTATTCCAGGAAGCTGGTCAGGTCACGAGTAGCCTGCTGGTACTGCGCCGGCGTCAGCTTGCCCGGCTTGGTCAATTCCAGTTTCTCCACCTCGTCGGTACCCGGCTTCATCACCGCCGTCTGCATCCCTTGCAGCTCCCACAGCGGGAACGGCATGGCGGCATTCGGCAAGGTGGTGTTGTTCCAGCCGATCGGGCTTTTCGGATCCAGGTAGAACGTATTGAGGTAGGTGTAGACCCAGTCTGCACCCTTCGCACTCACTTCCAACGACAGATCCGGCGGCGCCTTGCCGAACCACTTGCCGGCCGACTCCGGCGGCATGTGCGAAACAATCGGGTCGTCGAACCTGGCGCCGGTGAAATCGAGGTTCTGCATCACTTCCTGTTCGGACAGGCCCAGGTCCTCGGCGATGCGCGAATAACGCACATACTTCAGCGAGTGGCAGCCGACGCAGTAGTTGAAGAACAGCCTGGCGCCACGCTGCAGCGAGGCTTGGTCGCGTACGTCGGAGCCGGACTTGAGCAGCCCGCCTTCGCCTTCGGCGTGCGCCGGCATGGTGCCAACCAGCAGCCCGAGCGCCAGCGCGGCCGAGGAGAGGAAATGCTTCATCGTGATCTGCCGCTTAGTCATGCATCGTCACCCGATCAGGAACCGGCTTGGTCTTTTCCCAGCCGAAATGCGTGTAGGCCCAAAGGAACGCGAAGAAGCCGAAGTAGAGCAGGGTCATCAGACGGCCAAACGCGTTTTCCCAGGTCGTCAGGTCGACATTGCCGAACCACTCGGGGATCACTTCGGCGGTGATGCCGGCTCCGACTGCGCCGAGACCGAGGAACGCGATCACGAACACGCCCAGCGCCACCTTGTAACCGGTGCCGCGGTAGCGGATCGACTTGACCTGGCCGCGGTCGAACCACGGAAACAGGAACAACACGGCTATCGCGCCGAACATCGCCAGCACACCCCACACGGCCGTGCCGAATAACGACGGGATCATGCGCACGATCGCGTAGAACGGAGTGAAGTACCACACCGGCTTGATCTCGGCCGGAGTGACCAGATTGTTGGCCATGATCGAGTTGTCGTGCTCGAGGAACCAGCCACCGAAGGTCGGCGCGAAGAAGATGATGAAGGCCGCGATCAGCAGGAAGAAACCCACGCCGACCAGATCCTTCACCGTGTAGTACGGGTGGAACGGAATGCCGTCGGCCGGCTTCAATGCGTCCCAGCGGTTGCCCTTGGGGCCCTTCTTGATCTCGACGCCATCCGGGTTGTTCGAACCCACTTCGTGCAGCGCGGCGATGTGCAGCACTACCAGCAGCAGCAGCACGAGCGGCAACGCAATCACGTGCAGTGCAAAGAAGCGGTTCAGCGTGGCATCGGCCGGCAGGAAGTCGCCCATGATCCATTCGACCAAGGTGCTGCCGATCACCGGGATGGTGCCGAACAGCGACACGATCACCTTGGCACCCCAGAACGACATGTTGCCCCACGGCAGCACGTAGCCCATGAACGCCTCGGCCATCAGCACCAGGAAGATCAGCATGCCGAGCAGCCACACCAGCTCGCGCGGCTTCTTGTACGAGCCGTACATGATGCCGCGGAACATGTGCAGGAACACCACCACGAAGAACAGCGAGGCGCCGGTGGAATGCATGTAGCGGATCAACCAGCCCCACTCCACGTCACGCATGATGTACTGCACCGAGTCGAAGGCTCCCGCCGCGCTCGGGTTGTAGTTCATGGTGAGGAAGATGCCGGTGACGATCTGGTTGATCAGCACCACGATCGCCAGCGAACCGAAGTAGTACCAGAGATTGAAGTTCTTCGGCGCGTAGTACTCCGTCATGTGCTTGCGGTACATCGGCATCATGTTCGGCGCGCGCTCGGTGACCCAGTCACCGATTTTCGTGAATACGTTGGCCATTACGCAGCTCCCTTCGGATCCACACCAATCTGGATGGTCGAATCGTCAATGAAGTTATATGGCGGGATTTCCATGTTCTTCGGCGCCGGTACCCCTTGATAGACGCGACCGGCCATGTCGTAGCGCGAGTGATGGCACGGGCAGTAATAGCCACCTTGCCAGTTCGGATCGAACGGCTCCGGCTTCATCTCGCCCACGAAGTTCGGTACGCAACCCAGATGGGTGCAGATACCCACCATCACTAGCCACTCGGGCTTGATCGAACGGGTCTCGTTCTGTGCATATTTCGGCTGCTGCGCGGCCGAGCTGCCGTCCGACTTCGGATCGACCAGCCGCGGGTCCTGCTGTGGCAATGCCGCCAACTGGGCCGGCGTGCGATTGACGATAAACACCGGCAGGCTGCGCCAGCCCACGATCAACTGCTGACCAGGCTCGATTTTTTTCAACGACTGGGTAACCGGAGCACCAGCGGCCTTCGCACGCGCGCTGGGTTCCCACGACTTGATGAAGGGCACAGCTGCCGACACGATTCCAAGACCACCAACCACCGCAGTGGTTGCTGTAAGGAAACGGCGGCGGCCGTGATCGACGACTTCGTTCGCCATCAGGCTCTCCGGTACTTGCACATGGTGGGATTTTGGGCCCCGCAAAAATCGCGTTAGTGTAGCGTCAGGCCCTGCCCCGTACAATAAAACCGCATCCCGGCGAAAGCCGATCCGCCGTGACCCTCGCCATGATTTGCCGGAACCCTCTTCTTTCGACATGAAACATGCCGCCGGCACGCTTGCCTTCATCGCCCGCTTCGTCGTCCTCGGCCTGGCGGTAGCGTTCGTGATCAGCCTGTTCTGGCCCGGCAGTGGCGAGCGTCTGCGCGCGCGTTTCGGCCTGACCACGCCGCCGTCCTCATCGACGGCGGTCGCCACGCATACGGTCAACGGCCCGGTTTCATACGCCGACGCGGTGGCCACCGCGGCACCCTCGGTGGTGAACATCTACGCCAACAAGGTCGTCACAGAGCCAGCCGTACGGATGTACGACAACCCGGTGCTGCAGCAATTGTTCGGCGGCCAGCCCACGACTTACCAGCATAGCGAGCAGACCCTCGGCTCCGGCGTCATCGTCAGTGCGCAGGGTCAGGGCTACGTGCTGACCAACAACCACGTGATCGCCCACGCCTCCGACATCCAGGTGCTGCTGTACGACGGTCGCGTCGCCAAGGCCACCCTCGTCGGTGCGGACGAGGAAACCGACCTGGCGGTATTGAAGATCGACGCCAACAATCTGCCGGTGATCCAGATGGCCGACCACCAGTTGCTGCGTGCCGGTGACGTGGTGCTGGCGATCGGCAACCCGCTCGGCCTCAACCAGACCGTGACCATGGGCATCGTCAGTGCCGTGGGGCGCCAGTTGAACAGTACCAGCCCCGAAGAGTTCATCCAGACCGATGCCGCCATCAACCTGGGCAATTCGGGTGGCGCACTCATCAACACCCAGGGTGAGCTGGTCGGCATCAACACCTTGCTGATCAGCAAGACCTCCGGCGCCGAGGGCATCGGCTTCGCGATTCCGGTGGCCACCGCGCGCAAGGTACTGGATCAGCTCATCACTACGGGACACGTCGTGCGCGGCTGGCTGGGCGCCGATTATGCGTTCGTGCCGTTGGCGGCCAACGGCGGCCTGCCGGCAGCGGCGCGCGGCGTCCAGGTCACCGAGGTCGATCCCGGGGGCCCGGCGGCGCAAGCCGGCATCAAGCCCAACGACATCCTGCTGCGCATCGGCAATGACGACATCCTCGATCCAGCCGATCTACGCCGGCGCGAAGCCGCCTTGAAGCCTGGCAGCGTAGTGAAGGTCTCCGGCCTGCGCGATGGAGTCCCGCTCCATGTCGAGGTCACCCTGGTCCAACGACCACCGACAAGCGCCGGGCCCTCGCTCGGCGATTGATTCAGCCGCGTCCGCCCGCGGCAGCCAGCGGTGGATGGATCACCGCGCCGTAGCGCTTGCGCAGGGTTTCCACGCGCTCTACATACACTTGGGTTTCGGCGTACGGCGGCACCCCGCTGTAGCGCTGCACCGCGCCAGGGCCGGCGTTGTAGGCAGCCGCAGCCAGTCGCTCGCTGCCGTTGAAATCATGCAGCAGCAGGCTCAGGTAACGTGCACCGCCGCGGATGTTCTGGTCGGTGTCGAATGCATCCAGCACACCCATGTCGCTGGCTGTGGCCGGCATCAACTGCATCAGGCCCTGCGCCCCCTTCAGCGACAGTGCGCGCGGATTGAACGCGCTCTCGGCATGGATGATCGCGCGCAGGAATGCCTCGTCGACTCCATACTCGATGCTGGCGGCGCGAATCGTGTCGGCGTAGGCGATCAGGTTCAGTGAAACACTACCCCAGCGGATCGTTGAGTGCAGGTCGCAGGCAACACAACTGGCGATGTAGGTGAACAACATGGTCACGGTGTGACCTTTCTGGCCGGTTGGTTGCAGGTTGGTGTATTCCACACTGCCGTCCGCCTGCACGATGCGATAGACCGCACCGCGCAGGACACGGGTGTCCGGTGCATCCGCGATCGCTGGCAGCGGCGCCTCGGTACCGCGAGATTCGTGATAGCTCCACTTGCCTGGTGTGCCGGTGATGGCTGTTGCCAACGGCGGCTTCGCGGTGGTTTCGACCGAACCCTGCACCGCAGCCAGTGAAACGCGCTGCACCTTCGCCTCACCGAGTCCACGCGCGCTGGTCGTGGCCGAGCCTTGAACATTGGCGAGCGCGGTCGGCCGGCTCCCATCGGCGGCAAGACTGCGCGCGGTGGTCTCGACCGAACCCGTCACCCCGATCAACGAGGTCCGTGGCGGCGGCAGTTCCTGGTGACGTGGCGCCGGCGCCGCATAGGTGCTGATCGCCTTGCAGCCGTGGTAGCCGACCTTGCTGCTGCTGAATGCCACTTCGCCGCTGGCACCGGTGCACTGGTAAAGCGTGCCGGCGCGCGCGCTGCTGCACCAGCATCCGGCCCACAGCAGCGCACAGCCCAGCCCGACCCGGAACAGGATCGAGCGAATTGGGAAGCCCCCGGCAGGCCGATCGACGCTTCCCCCGTGGCTTGCAACGTCGAGCATGGACGCAGTGTGCCGCCACGCGCCTCTGGCGCCAAGTGCGCCGTCGCCATTTCGTGCGCCATGCAGCGTTCGCCGAATGCCTGGATCACGCGACACCCGGGACGCCCGCCCGGCACCGCGCCAGTTGCCGCAAGTGCTTGATATGTCATGCCAGGTCGACTGGCAGGCCGGCTTGCAGGCAGGTAAACTGCACGGTTCAGCGGATTGCACCTACTGCTTCACGAACCACGGTATTCCCACGCCATGAGCGGCAAGCTTTTCATCAAGACCCACGGTTGCCAGATGAACGAGTACGACTCGGCCAAGATGGCCGACGTGCTGAAGGCGTCGCATGGCATGGAACTGACCCAGGACGAGTCCGAGGCGGACGTGATTCTGATCAATACCTGCTCGATCCGCGAGAAGGCCCAGGAAAAGGTGTTCAGCCAGCTCGGCCGCTGGAAACAGCACAAGAAGGACGGCAAGCCGGTGCTGATCGGGGTGGGTGGCTGCGTGGCAAGCCAGGAGGGCGACGCCATCGTCAAGCGTGCACCTTACGTTGACCTGGTGTTCGGACCGCAGACGCTGCATCGCCTGCCCGAGCTGATCGAGAAGCAGCGCGCCAGCGGCCTGCCGCAAGTGGACATCAGCTTCCCCGAGATCGAGAAGTTCGACCGCCTGCCCGAACCGCGCGCCGAAGGCCCGACCGCCTTCGTCTCGATCATGGAAGGCTGTTCGAAGTACTGCAGCTACTGCGTGGTGCCGTACACCCGCGGTGAGGAAATCAGCCGTCCATTCGACGACGTCATCGTCGAGGTCGCCAAGCTCGCCGCGCAAGGCGTGCGCGAGGTGAACCTGCTCGGCCAGAACGTCAACGCCTATCGCGGCCCGACCCACGACGGCGGCATTGCCGATCTCGCCGTGCTGATCCACGCGATCGCGCAGATCGACGGCATCGGCCGCATCCGCTTCACCACCTCGCATCCGCTGGAGTTCTCCGACTCGCTGATCGAGGCGTATGCGAATGTGCCCCAGCTGGCGAACTACCTGCACCTGCCGGTGCAGGCCGGCTCGGACCGCATCCTCAGCGCGATGAAGCGCGGCTATACCGCGATCGAGTTCAAGCAGAAGATCCGCAAGCTACGCGCGGTGCGTCCGGATATCTGCGTGTCCTCCGATTTCATCGTCGGCTTCCCCGGCGAGACTGCTGAGGATTTCGAGAAGACCATGAAGCTTATCGACGACATCGGTTTCGACCAGAGCTTCTCCTTCATCTTCTCCTCGCGTCCCGGCACGCCGGCGGCGAATCTCGCCGACGACACACCAGCGACGGAGAAGCACGCACGACTGATGCGCTTGCAGGCAACCATCAACGCCAACGCGAAGAAGATCAGCCAGGCGATGATCGGCAGCGTGCAGCGCGTACTGGTGGAAAAACCCAGCACGCGCGATGCGAGCGAGCTGACCGGTCGCACCGAGAACATGCGTTTCGTCAACTTCCCCGGCCATCCGCGCCTGATCGGCCAGTTCGTCGACGTGGTGATCACCGAAGCGATGAGCAACTCGCTGCGCGGGCGCCTGCAGCTGACTGACGACGTGGCGGCCTGACACGCTCTTCGCACAACATCCCGCGCTCTCCTGCCAAGGCTCCCGTCGCATGCATCGCACCGGCTCCATCCTGCTGCTGTTCGCGTTGCTGCTGTTCGGCACGCTGTCCAGCGCCCATGCCAGCGTCGCCAATGCACCCGGCGCCAACCTCGAGGTATCGCTGATCACCTACGGCCCCGGCGCAACCTACTGGGAGCGCTTCGGCCACGATGCGATCGAGTTGCGCGACAGCGTTTCGGGCGAAGCGGTCGACTTCAACTACGGCGTGTTCGACTTCAACGAGTCGAACTTCTTTCTCAACTTCGCCCGCGGCCGCATGCATTACCTGATGGACGCCGGGTACAGCGCACCCGAGCAGGCCAGCTATGTAGAGGATGGCCGTTCGGTGACCCGCCAGCGGCTGGCGCTGAATGCCGACCAGGCCGGCGCACTACGCGACTTTCTGCTGTGGAACCTGCGCCCGGAAAACGCCGGCTACAACTACGACTACTACGCCGACAACTGCACCACCCGCGTGCGCGATGCGCTGAACCAGGCACTCGGTGGGATATTGAAAACACAGCTCACTGCGCGCGCCGGCGGCATGACCTATCGTCAGCAGACCGCACGCCTGATGAGCGCGCAACCGTGGTTGATGCTGATCATGGATCTGGGTCTGGGGCCGTATGCCGACCAGCCGCTCAACGCTTGGCAGGAAAGTTTTCTGCCGATGGTGCTGCAGGCGCAATTGCGCGATGTACACCTCGACAACGGCCAGCCGCTGCTGCTGAGTGAACAGCTGCTGTCACCGAACCGGCTCGATGTACCGCCAGCCACCGCACCCGACCTGCGCCTGCCGCTAGCACTGGCTGGGTTGTTGATCGCCGCGCTGATCGTCGCGACGCGACGCTGGTGGCACACCGGTTACGCCTTGCTCGGCACGCTGTACCTGCTAGCGGCCGGCCTCGTCGGCATCCTGCTGCTGGTGCTGTGGACGCTGACCGCGCATCACTCGGCGTGGGCCAACGCCAACCTGTTGCTGTTCAATCCGCTGGCGTTCCTGCTGCTGCCCACACTGTGGCGATCGCGTCGCGGCCTCGCTGCCTCACGCTTCATCGATGGCGTGATCGCGCTGCAGCTGCTCGCCGCCCTGATCGCGATCCTGCTGCATCTGTTGCCTGGCGTCGTGCAGCAGAACCAGCCGTGGCTGCTGTTCGCGCTGCCCTGCTGGCTGGCATTGGCATGGAGCCTGCGGCGCGCCGGGTGACTCAGCTAGCTGGCGCCACCCACTCCAGCTGGCACCAGCACATTGCCAGCGTGATCCTTCAGTTCGGCAGACGCCGAATCTTCGCGCCGAGTACACCGAGCTTTTCCTCGATGTTCTCGTAGCCGCGATCGATGTGATAGACGCGATCGACGATGGTGTCGCCCTTGGCCACCAGTCCGGCCAGCACCAGGCAGGCCGACGCACGCAAGTCGGTGGCCATGATCGGTGCGCCACTCATCTGCTGCACACCCTGGATCACCGCGGTATTGCCTTCGAGGCGGATATCCGCGCCGAGCCGCTGCAGTTCCTGCGCATGCATGAAGCGGTTTTCGAACACGGTCTCGATGACCACGCCGGTACCCTCGGCGACGCAGTTCAGCGCGGTGAATTGCGCCTGCATGTCGGTCGGAAAGGCCGGATACGGTGCGGTGCTGATGTTCACCGCCTTCGGCCTGCGCCCGCCCATGTCCAGTTCGATCCAGTCGTCGCCGGTCGAGATGTGTGCACCGGATTCCTCCAGCTTGGCCAGCACCGCATCGAGTGTGTCGGCACGAGCATGCCGTGTACGCACCTTGCCGCCGGTCATCGCCGCACCAACCAGGAAGGTACCGGTCTCGATGCGGTCAGGCAGCACTTCGTACTCGGCGCCGTGCAGGCGCTCGACGCCATGGATGATCATGGTCGAGGTACCGGCGCCCTCGATCTGGGCGCCCATCGCCATCAGGCAATAGGCCAGGTCGACCACTTCGGGCTCCTGCGCGGCGTTCTCGATCACCGTGGTGCCCTGCGCCAGGGTCGCCGCCATCATGATGTTCTCGGTGCCGGTGACGGTGACCATGTCCATCACGATGCGCGCGCCTTTCAGCCGCTTCGCCTTCGCCTTGATGTAGCCGTTCTCGACGGTGATGTCGGCACCCAGCGCCTGCAGGCCGCGGATATGCTGGTCGACCGGACGCGAACCGATCGCACAGCCACCCGGCAGGGAGACCTCGGCCTGGCCGAAGCGCGCCACCAACGGACCCAGCACCAGGATCGAGGCGCGCATGGTGCGGACGAGGTCATACGGTGCCACGCAGGTGCTGGTGGTACGCGGATCGACATGCATCTTCATGCGGTCGTCCAGTACCAGCTGCACGCCCATCTGGCCGAGCAGCTCGATGAACGTGGTGACGTCGTGCAGGTGCGGCACGTTGCCGATGCTGACTGGCTCATCCGCGAGCAGGCAGGCGGCAAGGATCGGCAGCACGGCGTTCTTGGCGCCGGAAATGCCGACCTCGCCATGGAGCGGCACGCCGCCACTGATCAGGATCTTGGCCATCGTTTTCCTTCGGTAATTGGGGAGAATCCGGCTGCAGCTCTCAACGGCGCGCCGCGATTTCCTCGGGTGTCAGGGTTTTCAACGCCAGCGCGTGGATCGCGCCGCCCATCAATTCGCCCAGCGTGGCGTAGACCAGCCGATGACGCGCCAGCGGCAACTTGCCGGCAAACTGGCTGGCGACCACGGTTGCTTCGAAATGCACGCCATCGGCACCCGTGACCTCGGCCTGCGCACCGGGCAGGCCATTTTCGATCATTGCCTGGATGCTGGCTGAGTCCATCGGGGGTAAGTCCATACTGAAGCGTGAGTCGGCGAAAAGGTGGATTCAGTCGCTTGTTGAATCCAACGCGCGGACTTATGACGTTAAAATGCGAATATGCCATGGTAATGGAAATACGCTGGCGCAGAAACGACAGTGACCGCAGATCGGCATGACCGATGCCTTGTCGCCACGGCGACCCGGCGTCAGCCCTCCCTCTTCCGAGCCCCCATGAACGCACGCATCACCCCAACCACCCCGATCGACCTGGACATGGATGCCATCGCGCGCAGCGCACGCACGGTGATCGCTACCGAAGCACGCGCCGTGCACGCCTTGGAATCGCGTATCGGGCCGGATTTTGTCGAGGCCTGCCGGCTGATCCTGGCCTGCAAGGGCCGCGTGATCGTGAGTGGCATGGGCAAGTCCGGGCATGTCGCGCGCAAGATCGCCGCCACCCTGGCCTCCACCGGTACCCCGGCATTCTTCGTGCATCCGGGCGAAGCCAGCCATGGCGACCTCGGCATGATCCTGCCGCAGGACGTGGTACTGGCGCTGTCCTACTCCGGCGAAACCGACGAGCTGCTGTTCATCCTGCCGGTGATCAAGCGTCAGGGCATTCCGTTGATCGCGATCACCGGCAAGCCCAGCTCTTCGCTGGCGACCCAGGCCGACGTGCATCTGGATGGCAGCATCTCCAGCGAGGCCTGCCCGCTGGGTCTGGCGCCGACCACCAGCACCACCGTGGCACTGGTCATGGGGGACGCGCTGGCGATCGCGCTGCTGGAGGCACGCGGCTTCACCTCGGACGATTTCGCCCGCTCGCATCCGGCAGGCAGCCTCGGCCGGCGCCTGCTGCTGCACATCGGCGACGTGATGCATACGGGCGACGACGTGCCCCGGGTATCGCCAGACGCCAACCTGACCGCCGCCCTGGTCGAGATGACCCGCAAGCACCTGGGCATGACCGCCGTGGTCGATGCCGACCAGCGACTGCTCGGTGTATTCACCGACGGCGACCTTCGCCGCGCGCTGGACGATGAAGGTGTGGACTTGCGTGGCGCCACCGTGGCCGAACTGATGACCCGCGGCCCGAAGACCATCGGCGCCGACAAGCTGGCCGCGGAAGCGGCCCAGTTGATGGAAAAGCACCAGATTCACGCCTTGTTGGTGGTCGATGACGAACAACGCGTGGTCGGCGCACTGAACATTCATGATCTGCTCCGTGCACGTGTGGTCTGATTACGCGTTCTCATCCTTCATCCGGCACGAGCCCACGACCTCCCATGTATCTGGCTGACCTCCCCGCTGACGTCCTCGACCGTGCCGCCAGGATCCGTCTTGCCGTGTTCGACGTGGATGGCACCCTGACCGACGGGCGCCTGTGGTACGGCGAGGATGGCCGCGAAACCAAGGTATTCCATGTACATGACGGCCTTGGCCTGAAACAGCTGCAGGCAAACGGCGTGCAGGTGGCACTGATCACTGCACGGATCAGCCACCCGGTCGCGCTACGCGCCGAGGAACTGGATATCGCCCACGTCTACCAGGGGCAGAGTGACAAGCGCGCCAGCCTGCTGGAACTGCTGGACGCGCTGCATCTCACAACTGAGCAGGTCGCCTTCATCGGCGATGACCTGCCTGACTTGCCACCGATGCGCATTGCCGGCTTGGCGGTGGCGGTAGCCAATGCGCATCCATGGGTCGCCGAGCAGGCGCACTGGCAAACCAGCAAGAGCGGTGGCCTGGGTGCCGCCCGCGAAGTGTGCGACCTGATCCTGCACGCGCAGGGCAAGAGCGACGCCGAGCGGGAGCGCTGGCAGTGAAACTGTGGCTCTGGCTGCGCGACCGGCGCCTGCCGGCCGCGATCATCGCGATCGCCTTGGCAGCCGGCATTCTGCAGGCGCTGCAGTGGTGGTTGGGGCCCGAAACGGCAAACCACGACTTTGTCGGACCGCCACGTTCCGGCTATACGCTGATCAACTCCCGCGTTACCGAATACGACGTCGACGGGCAGCCCGGGCTGCGAGTGCAGTCCCCGCACCTGGAGCGCCGCGAAGGTGATGAGTCGCTATACCTCAATTCGCCGACCTTCCAGATGCCGGCGAAAAAACCTGGCGTCCCCGACTGGGATGGCGAGTCGCAGTACGGCTGGGTCAACCAGCCAGGCACCCTGCTCAAGCTGCAGGGGGCAGTCCACATGCATCGGGCAGCCTACGCTGACACCGCCGTCGCCGACATGTACACCACGGATATCACCGCGTGGCCGAAGGAAAACCGCATGGAAACCGCGGCCCCGGCGCACATGATCCAAGGCGCCACTACAATGGCCGGGATCGGCATGCGTGCCAATCTCAACGACAATCACCTGGAGTTACTCGATGACACCCACGGCTCGTTCCCGCCGCGCAAGCGCAAGTCGTAAGTTCGCCATCGGCCTGCTCTCGGCAGCGCTGCTGAGCCTGCTGCCTGCGCTCGCACTGGCCAAGAAATCCGATCGCGATCTGCCGATGAACTACGTGGCGAAGACCACCAACGCGTTCAACGCACCGAACACGATCACCACTCTCACTGGCAACGTGAAGATCACCCAGGGCACGCTGCTGGTCACCGGCGACGTGGCCAAGCTGTATCTGGACGGCGACACCCAGATCGCCCGCATCGTGGTTACCGGCAGTCCGGCGCACTTGGCGCATATCCAGGAACTGGACGAGAACGATCAACTGGTGCAGGGCGATGGCCTCACACTCGACTACGACAACATCAACAGCATCGCCGTACTCACCACCAACGCCTGGGTGAAACAGCAGGGTCGCGGCGAGTTCCACGGTGACAAGCTGACTTACAACTCCAATACCCAATTGATCACCGGCGTAGCCGGTGCCGATGGCTTGGTACACGGCGTGATCCTGCCCAAACCCAAGCCCCCCGCAGCCGCAGCGCCGGCGCACCCCGCCAAGCCTGCCGTTACCAAACCGGCTTCGGCGTCGAGTGCGTCGACCACACCGACGACAGCACCAGTGACGGCACCAGCTTCCAGCACCTCGACATCCACGCACGGACAACCGTAACCGATGCTCTCCGCCGAAGGTCTGCAGAAAAGCTTCAAAGCACGCAAAGTGGTGCGGGATTTTGCCTTTTCGATTCGCGAAGGCGAAGTGGTTGGCCTGCTCGGCCCCAACGGTGCGGGCAAGACGACCTGCTTCTACATGGTGGTCGGCCTGATCGAAGCCGATGCAGGCAGGATCCAGCTGGACAAGCAGGACATCACCGGCTTGCCGATGCATGCCCGCGCCAAGCTGGGCATCGGCTACCTTCCGCAGGAGGCCTCGGTGTTCCGTCGGCTCAGCGTGTCGGACAACATCCTGGCCGTGCTGGAGCTGCGTGAAGGTTTGAGCGAGCAGCAGCGCAACAGCGAACTGGAAAGCCTGCTCGACGAGCTGAAGATCAGCCATATTGCCGGCCAGAAAGGCGTCAGCCTGTCTGGCGGCGAACGTCGCCGCGTCGAAATCGCCCGGGCGCTGGCCGCGCAGCCGCGCTACATGCTGCTGGACGAACCGTTCGCCGGCGTCGACCCGATCTCGGTGGGCGAAATCCAGCGCATCGTGCGACACCTCAAGGAACGCGGCATCGGCGTGCTGATCACCGACCACAATGTGCGCGAAACGCTGGGAATCTGCGACCGTGCCTACATCATGAGCGAAGGCGAGGTATTGTCCCGCGGTACTCCGGCGCACATTCTCGCCGACGAAAGGGTGCGAGAAGTGTACCTGGGTCGCGAATTCCGCCTCTGAACCTTGGATTTGCCGTTACGCGGCAATCGGTTGCATGCGGCTATGGCCGCGTCTGCGGGCAAGCGCTACGATGGCCGCGAGTTCCTTCGACCTGGCTGGCATGAAACCCGCACTGCAGTTTCGCCTCCATCAGCAGCTGACCCTGACGCCCCAGTTGCAGCAGGCGATACGTCTGTTGCAATTGTCGCAGCTGGAGCTGGAGGCCGAACTGCGTCAGATCGCTGAAGGCAATCCGTTGCTGGAGTTCGCCGAAGAAATCGAGGACGAGGAAGCAGTCGATCGCGAAAGCGCCGAAAGCGAATACCCGAGCGCCGAAAGCGTCGCTGCGGCCGGCACCACCGACAATGACGACACTGGCGAATGGGCCGATGGCGGCACCGTCGAGGCGCCGATCGACTTCTCCAGCAGCAGCGTCGGCAGCAGCGGCAGCGTCGGCTCACGCGGGGACGACGATTTCGAGCCGCAGAACGCCGCGCCGGAGACCCTACAGCAGCACCTGCTGTGGCAGCTCAACATGGCCTCGTTCAATCCCCGCCAGCATTTGATCGCCACGGTGCTGATCGATGCACTGGATGCCTCCGGCTACCTCACCGAAGGACTGGAGGCGATGCTCGCCGTGCTGCCAGCGGACCTGAAGGCAAGCATCGAGGAAATCGACGCCGTGCGTCGGCGCTTGCAGGGCTTCGACCCCGCAGGTGTCGGCAGCCTGGATCTGCGCGATTGCCTGCGCGTGCAGCTGGAGCAGTTCGACCCGAACACGCCACAACGCGAGCTGGCCCTGCGCATGGTCGACAGCGAGCTGGAACTGCTCGCGCGCAACGACATCACGCGGCTGGCCCGCCGCCTGCGTGCCAGCGAAGACGACGTGGCCGCCGCCGCCGTGCTGATCCGCAGCCTCGATCCGCGCCCGGGTGCCGCCCTCGACGCAACCCCGGTGGAATACGTGGCACCGGATGTCTACGCGTTGCGCGACGGCAGCCGCTGGCGGGTCAGCCTGAACCCGGATGCGCAGCCGCGGCTGGGACTCAACCAGCATTACTGTGGCCTGATCGCACAGGCGCGTGGCGAAGACGCCAGCTGGATGCGCGGTCAGCTGCAGGAGGCACGCTGGCTGATCAAGAGCCTGGAATCGCGCGCCGAAACCCTGCTCAAGGTGGCCGAGGCGATCGTGCGTCGGCAGAGCGCCTTTCTCGACTATGGCCCCGAAGCAATGCATCCGCTGGTATTGCGCGAAGTGGCCGAGGAAGTGGCCATGCATGAGTCGACCATCTCACGCGTGACCACCCGCAAATACCTGCATACCCCGCGCGGCACCTTCGAGCTGAAATACTTCTTTTCCAGTGGCGTCTCCACCGAGGATGGCGGCAGCGCCTCGGCTACCGCGATCCAGGCCATGCTGCGCAAGCTGATCGGCGCCGAGGATGCGCGCAAACCGCTCTCCGACCAGGCGATTGCCGAGGAGTTGCAACGCAAGGGTATCCAGGTGGCCCGGCGTACCGTGGCCAAATACCGGGAGGGACTGCGCATTCCCAGCTCCAGCGAACGCCAGCGCGCCAGCTGAGCCTCGCATGAAACATCGGCGGGAACTTGGTTATCACTAAAGCGTTCCCATACCTGACACAGAATGATTGACGATGTGCCGCCGCCACCTTGGCCACGGTACGTCTACCCGCCGCGAAAAGCGGCACTGCACCACCAGAGGAGGCGCCCTATGCAATTCCAACTCAGCGGCCAGCAGATTGAAGTGACCCAGGCCCTGCGCGAACACGCCACCGCCAAGCTCGACCGCCTCACGCGCCTCGACGATAAATTGATCAGCCTTGCCATCGTGCTGTCCGTCGACAAGCTCCGACAACGTGCCGAAGGCACACTGGGTGTGATCGGCGCCACCCTGCATGCCGAAGCCACCGAGGTCGACATGTATACCTCCATCGACATGCTGTTTGACAAGCTGGTCAACCAGTTGCGCAAACATCGTGAAAAAGTCAGCGACAAGCATCAGCACGAAGCACGCGAAGCTCGCCTGTACGGCTGATCTCTCCCCGCGGCCCGCCCCTCCGGCGGGCCGCTTTCGTTATGACCGAAGGCGCATAAGCATCCAAGCTGGCACAATGGTCACGTTGCCGCACAGGCCCACCGGGCTTTCCATGCGGCACAAGGGATCTTCGCTTGGACCGGATCAGCGCGCGACAACTCTACGATGGCGTCCACGAGCGCATGGCCCTGCGCTGGTTGTCTGGCATGCGCGGGGAGTCGCGTGTCATCGAACCCGGTGCGGCACAGTCGCGCCGGCCTTCCCTGATCGGCTACCTCAACGTCATCTATCCGAACAAGATCCAGATCATCGGCACCGAGGAGCTGAGCTTCCTCGACGCCCTGGATTCGCGCCAGCGCTGGGAAGTGATGCACAAGATCGCCGCCTACCAGCCGGTGGCGCTGATCGTGACCAAGGACCAGACGGTACCGGCCGACCTGCGCGAGGTCGCCGAGGAAACCAATACGCCGCTGTGGATCAGCCCCAAACGTGGGCACGAGCTGCTGACCTACCTGCAGTACCACCTCGCGCGCATGCTGGCAGCGAAGACCACCCTGCATGGGGTGTTCCTGGAAGTGTTCTCGATCGGTGTGCTGATCACCGGCGAAGCCGGTTCCGGCAAGAGCGAGCTGGCGCTGGAACTGATCAGCCGCGGCCATCGTCTGGTCGCCGACGATGCCACCGAGTTCACCCTGATCGCACCGGACGTGATCGACGGCAGCTGTCCCGAACTGCTGCAGGACCTGCTTGAGGTGCGCGGCCTGGGTGTGCTCAACGTACGCGAGATGTTCGGCCACATGTCGGTCAAGCCCTCCAAGTACCTGCGTCTGGTGATTCATCTCAAGCCGATGCGCGATGGCGAAGAAACGGACGCGCTGACCCGCCTCACCGGCGATATCGGCCATCGCGAAATCTTCGATGTGCCGGTGCCGATGATCACCATCCCGGTGGCACCGGGACGCAACCTCTCCGTGCTGGTCGAAGCCGCCGTGCGCAGTCACGCGCTGAAGAGCAAGGGTATCGACCCGGCGCAGACTTTCATCGACCGGCAGGCCCACCAGCTGCGCCGGCTGCCTCCGTGGTGAATTCATGAGCAACGACAACACACCCCTGCTCAACCCGCTGGTCGATCCACACGAGATCCACCTGATCGTGCTCACCGGCATGTCCGGCGGCGGCAAGACGGTGGCGCTGCGTGCACTGGAAGACCTCGAGTTCTACTGCGTCGACAACCTGCCCTCGGCGCTGCTGCCGCAGCTGGTCAATGCAGCGACCGAAGGCGGCAGCAAGCACCGGCGCATCGCGGTAGGCGTGGACGTGCGCAATCGCGGCGCGGATTTCGCACTCATGCCGACCGTGCTGTCGGAACTCGCCGCTGCCGGCGTACAGGTGCACCTGATCTTTCTGGATTGCCGCGACGAGGTGTTGATCAAGCGCTATTCGGAAACCCGACGTCGCCATCCGCTAGCCACGCGTGGACTGTCACTGGCCGACGCGATCGTCGAGGAGCGTCGCCTGCTGCGCCCGCTGATGGCGATTGCCGAGAAGGTGATCGACTCCAGCGAACTCAACGTGCACCAGTTGCGCCGTCTCGTCGCAACCGGGTACGCCCAGGCGACCGAAGGACTCACCCTGATGTTCCAGTCGTTCGCGTTCCGCCGCGGATTGCCACTGGATGCGGACTTCGTGTACGACGCGCGCTGCCTGCCGAATCCGCACTGGCATGCACACCTGCGCCCGCTGTCCGGCAAGGATGCACCCGTGCGCGATTTCCTCGACGCCGAGCCATTGGTCGCCGAATACTTTGCCGATACCGCACGCTGGCTGGATGCGTGGCTGCCACGCTTCGAGCAGGACGACCGCAGTTACGTGACGATCTCGGTCGGCTGCACCGGTGGCCGACACCGTTCCGTCTATCTGGTCGAGAAACTCGCCGCCCATTACCGCGCGCGTCGCGAAGGCGTGCTCACCTTCCATCGCGAGCTGGAGTAAAGATCATGCCGCTTGCAAGACTCACGGATAGCTGGTCATGAGCGTCGGCGTGCTGTTGATGACTCACGAGGCGGTCGGCCAGGCGCTGATCTCCGCCGCGCATCACGTGATGCCGAAACTGCCATTACAAGTGGCAGCGGTGGAAATACCACCACAATCCGACCCGGACGTGATGCGCACGCTAACGGTGCGCCATGCACGCGAACTGGATCAGGGCGAAGGCGTGCTGGTGCTGGCCGACCTCTATGGCGCCACACCATGCAATATTGGCCTGTCGCTCGGTGCATTGGGCGTCCATCTTCGCTGCGTGTCGGGCCTCAACCTGCCGATGTTGCTGCGCGTACTCAACTATGCGGAAAAACCACTGGACGAACTGGCCGAGATTGCGGCCAGCGGTGGCCGCGGGGGAATTTTCATCGATCATGCTTGAACAAGAAATCGTCGTTTCCAACAAGCTCGGCCTGCATGCCCGCGCATCCGCCAAACTGGTGCAACTAGTGCAGGGTTTCAAATCCACCGTGTGGCTGGTCAGCAAGGGTCGCGAGATCAACGCGCAGAGCATCATGGGCGTGATGATGCTGGCCGCTGGTATTGGCACCTCGCTGACCATCCGCGTCGATGGCCCGGATGAGCAATCCGCGCTGACCGCCGTAGCCGCGCTGTTCGAGCGCAAATTCGACGAAGGAGCCTGAATGGATCGTGCGTCTGCCAAGCTGGTGATTCTGCTATCCATGCCGGTCCGGCATGAGAAGCGGCACGCATGAGGCATGTGCTCAACGGCACGATCGCCGCCCACGGCATGGCGCTGGGACGGGCCCGGCTGGTGCAGCCGAGCCGCTACACCGTCGATACCCGGCCGCTGGCCGAGGAAGAGATCGAGGTCGAGATCGGTCACTTGCATCGCGCACTGGACACGGCACGACAGGAGTTGCGCGAATTGCGCGGCAAGCTGCATGGCGCACTGGCGCGTGAGGTCAACGAGTTCATCGACGCGCACAGCCTGTTGCTGGACGACGCGGAGTTATTGCGCGGGCTGGATGACCTGGTGCGGATTGGCCACTACCGTCCCGGCGCCGCGCTGAAGAAACAGCGCGACCGTCTATCCGCCGTGTTCGAAGCGATGGATGATCCGTACCTGCGCAGCCGCAAGGAAGACGTCGAACAGGTGATCAACCGGGTGATCTCCGCCCTGCAGCGGCAGACCAGCCCGGAAGAACGCAAGCTGGCCGCGCGCGTCGGCGAGATCCTGATCGCCGACAGCATCGCGCCGGCCGACATGGCGCAACTGGCCGGCAACGGCCTGCTCGGCGTGGTCGGCAGTTCCGGTAGCCCGTATTCGCATAGTGCGATCCTCGCGCGCAGTCTCGGCCTGCCAATGCTGGTCGGTACCCGCGATGCATTGTCGAACATCCATGACGATGACCTGATCCTGCTCGACGCCGAGCGCGGCGAGGCGGTGGTGCATCCCACCGCGCAGGATCTGTCGCGCTACCGCGCCTGGCAGCGTGAGGCGGTGATCGAGGGGCGCCGCCTGGCCAAACTCGCGAATGCGCCCACGCGCACCCGTGACAACGTCGAGATCTGCCTGCTCGCCAACGCCGAAACTCCCTCCGACGTGGCCAGTGCGCGTGCGCGTGGCGCCGATGGCGTCGGTCTGTACCGCACCGAATTCCTGTTTCTCAAGCACAAGGGACTGCCGTCGGAAGACGAGCAGTTCATCGCCTATCGCGACCTGGTGATGGGCATGGGCGGTTTGCCGGTGACCATCCGCACGCTGGATCTGGGCGCCGACAAGGCCGATGCCGCCGGACTCGTACTGCGCGGGGAGGACAATCCAGCGCTCGGCGTGCGTGGTGTACGCCTGTCGCTGCGCTACCCCGCAGTGTTCTCCACCCAGATCCGCGCGATCCTGCGTGCCGCCTGCTACGGCCCGGTGCGCGTGCTGGTGCCGATGGTGACCCAGCCGGATGAACTGATTGCGGTACGCACACTGTTCAAGCTGGCTCGGCAGGATCTGAAGCGCGAAAACATCGACCTGCCGGAGAAGCTGCCACTGGGCGCGATGATCGAAGTGCCGGCAGCAGCGATCAACGTGCGCGCGCTGCTGGAGCATGCCGACTTCCTCGCGATCGGCACCAACGATCTGGCCCAGTACGTACTCGCCGCCGATCGTGGCAACGATGCGCTGGAAAACATCTACAACCCGTTGCAACCGGCGCTGCTGCGGCTGTTGTCGCACGTGATCAGCGCCGGCCGCCGCGCGAAGAAGCCGGTGAGCCTGTGCGGCGAGATCGCCGGCGACGTGAACTTCACCGCGCTGCTGCTGATGCTTGGCCTGTGCGAATTCAGCATGCATCCGGGCCAGATCCTGCAGGTGCGCGACCGCCTGGCCACACTCGATCATGCCCACCTGCGCCGCCATGCCTCCCGGTTGCTGCGTGCGCATACGCATGAACAGGCCGAGGCCCTGCTGGGTCAGATCATCGATTCATCGGCGCTGGGCTGAGTTACTCAAGCCTTTACTCAGCGGCCGAAGCCAGTGCCGTCGAGATCGGTGCCGTCTAGAAACGCATCCAGCAAAGTGCCGCGGTATTTCTGCCGGTGCAGCAATAACGAGAGCTTGCGGCGCAGGTCGAGGAACGGGGTTTTCAATGCCTTCAGTCGCCCCGTCGCCAGTGCATCGACGACTGCCACCGCCGGCAGGCAGGCAATGCCGAGCCCGGCCACCACGACTTGCTTGATCGCCTCGATCTGGTCGAGTTCAAGCACGGTTTCACCGGGCGGCAGCTGCGCCAGCACGCGCTCGCTGATCGCACGCGTGGCCGAACCAGGTTCACGCAGCACCCAGCGGGCGCCGGCAAAATCCGCCGGCTTCAGGCTGCGCCTGCGCGCCAGCGGGTGCTCCGGCGGCGCGCATACCACCAGCAGGTCATCGCGCCACGGCCGCACTTCCAGCAAGGGATGGGTCACCGGCCCTTCGACACAACCGATATCCAGGCTGTGATCGAGGACGCCGGCAGCAATCGCTTCGGTATTCGCCACGCGCAGGCGGATCGCCACCTGCGGATGGGCACGCACAAACGCGCCAAGCAGTTCACCGACGCGGTAATTGCCCACGGTGTTGCTGGCGCCGATGCGTAATTCGCCGCCCAACGCCATGCCGTCGTCACTGCCACGGCGACCGAATTCGGCATGCCGCTCCAGCAGCTCCTGCGCCAGTGGCAGCAGTTCGCGGCCACGCGCGTTCAGGCGCAGTCGGCCGCGCTCGCGCGCGAATACCGGCGCATCCAGCTGCCGCTCCATTTCCGCCAGCGCCATGCTGGCGGCGGGCTGGGTCAGGTGCAGCCGCTCGGCGGCGGCACGCACGCTGCCGTGCAGCGCGATCTGCACGAATACCTGAAGCTGGCGCGGGCTGATGTTGATCATCAGCCTATCTTATACATATCATCAGATATTCCAAATTTTCCTGATGGATGTGGGCGCGGACAATGACGCCATTGCCGGAGCCCATGCATGAACGCGTCATCCATTGCTGCCCTTACCCACCCCACGATGCGCATGCGCACACCGGGCCTGTTGCTGGCGGTGGCAATTGGTGTGCTGGCCATGGTGCTGGGACGTTACGCGCCGCTGATCGGCGGTCCGGTGATCGGTATCGTGCTCGGCATCCTCGTGCGTAACCTGTTGTCTCCAGGCGAGCGTTACCAGCCAGGCATCGTGTTCGCCGGCAAGTACGTGCTGCAGTGGTCGATCATCGCACTGGGTTTCGGACTCAGCCTCAGCCAGGTGGCGAAGACCGGCCTCGAATCACTGTCGGTGACCCTGGTGACGATGACCGTGGCCTTCCTCGCCGCGTGGCTGCTCGGGCGCTGGCTCGGCGTGCACGACAAATTGAAGATCCTGATCGGCGTGGGCACCGCAATCTGTGGCGGCTCGGCAATTGCCGCGGTCACCCCGATCATCCGACCGGACGACCACGACACCGCGTTCGCGATCTCCACCATCTTCCTGTTCAACCTGGTCGCGGTGCTGCTGTTCCCGCTGCTCGGCCACCTGATGCACATGTCCGACATGGGCTTCGGCCTGTGGGCCGGCACGGCGATCAACGACACCTCGTCGGTGGTCGCCGCCGGCTACAGCTACAGCCACGCCGCGGGCGACTACGCCACCATCGTCAAGCTGACCCGCGCCACCCTGATCATCCCGGTCTGCCTGGTGCTGGCCTTCGTGGTCGCCGCCCGCGAAAAGCGCCGGCACAAGCAGGAAGGCAGCGTCGGCCATTTCAGCCTCGCCAGCATCTTCCCGTGGTTCATCCTGTGGTTTCTGATTGCCTCGGCAGTGCGCACCGCCGGGCTGATCCCCATCGTCATCCAGCCGGCAATCCACCTGCTGGCGGAATTCCTGATCATCGTGGCGCTGACCGCGATTGGTCTGTCAGCCAACCTGCGTCGGATGGCTGCGAGCGGTGCACGACCGATCCTGCTGGGTCTGGGCGTGTGGATTGCCGTGTCAGTGAGCAGTTTGCTGGTGCAGTTGGTGATCGGGCAGATGTGACGACGCCTGGCTGTCCGACATTACTCAACTCATTTGCCGATTGCGTAGTGCCTCTTTCTGCATGTCAGCTCTCGCAGCCAGGAGCGGACATTCACGGCCTACCGACCTTCTCCATCTTGGTCGCGAGGCACTACATGGGGATGGATCATGCCGCGTATGACCGCGGGCTGGACAGCTCCTTTCTGCAGCGGTTTCGTTGGACACACCAAGAAATCTGCGAACAGGGCATTGTCACCCGCGGCTCCGGCGTCATCATTTCCCGACTTCAGCAGATCGACCGCTTTATCCCAAGATGAACCTTGGTCGCTACCATCGTAATCCGGCTCAAATTCGTGGTGGGTCCCGATGTGCCATAGACGGAGTTGGCCGTCTGCCGTATAGAGAATCATGCGTCCATGAATTTTTTGACACGGCTCGGCCGCGAAGGCGATAGAGGCCCAGATGGTCAGCAACACCGCAATGGTCGGGGTGAGTCGCACGATGTCGCCTTTGATGAAAATTCAGTGTAATGACGGATGTTCATTTTCTGAGGACATGTCGTCGACACGTCTTGGCCAATGATTATTTTGAGTTGCGCTCAGCGGTTGAGTCTGCCACCGAAAGCGGAACTTCGGTGTATTTATCCCAGCAATACGACCTTGGCAAAAGCAACATCCAGCTCCCCCACAGTAGGGAGCGAAAAAACTCAAGCCTTGCCCTGCTCCACCAGAGTAAGCGCTACCTTGTCACGCAGATACACCGGCAACGCCAGCTCCGGTGCCTGCGCGCGACCGGCTCTGAATTCGCGCAGCGCCAACTCCGCAACATGCGCAGCCTGTGGATAGCGCAGGCCATCGGCCGAATGCAGGGTGCCGGTAAGGCGCTCGCACAATACCGTGGCATAGGTGGCCCAGCCGCTGCCGACGACCTGCCATGCGGCGGCTTGCGGTAACTGCAGGGTATCGGCAGTGCAGATGCGTTCGTCGTCCAGCGCGATCAATCCGCCGTTGTCGTCGCGGCGGTAACAGGCGGCGTAGATCTCGCCCATGCGCGCATCGATCACGGCGAGGATCGCCGTGCCTTCCTCTTCCGGCGCTTCCAGCGCCAGCGCGGCCAGCGATGAAATCGTGATCACCGGCAGGTCCAGCGCCAACGCCATACCCTGCGCCAGTGACACGCCGAGCCGCACGCCGGTGAATGCACCGGGGCCACGGCCCACGGCGATCGCGTCCAGCGCATGTCGGCCGATGCCGGCTTCGGCGAGCAAGGCATCGGCCATCGGCAGCACCAGCTCGGTGTGCCGGCGTGGCGCGATCTCGCTGCGCGCGATCAGTTCGTCGCCGTGGATCAGGGCGACGGAGCAGGCTTCGGTGGCGGTTTCGATCGCGAGCAGGTTCATGGTTGCACCATGATAGCGGCTGGCGGAGCCGGCGGCGGTACAACCGGCTCCAATGTCATCGGTACGTACGCGTACCAGTCGATGCGGCGGGTCAGGTACATCATCAGCGCGACCATCACCAGCAACACCAGCGCGCCGATCAACAGCGCGTACTGTTCGGCCGCGATCAGCCCGTACAGCATCGCGTAGATCAACGCGATCACGCCGCCCAGCAGCAGGCCGGCCCGGCGCGCACGCAACACCGCCGTCGCGTATCCGCCAATGATCAGCACCACGGCCGCGGCAGCCACCGCATACGCCGCACCGAAGCCGATCTGCTCGGACAGCGCCAGCAGCACCACGTAGAAGGTGGCCAGTGCGGCGCCGACCAGCAGGTATTGCACCGGGTGTACGCGCAGTCGCTTGAGTACCTCGAACAGGAAAAACGCGACGAAGGTCATCGCGATGAACAGCAGCCCGTATTTACCCGCACGCTCATTGCGCTGATAGACATCGACCGGCTGGTACAACTGCACGCCGAACGTAGATGCCTGCAGCGACTTGTCCATGCCATCGCCATCATCCGTCCAGTGCTGGCCATAGCTGCGGTTGAGATCGAGCAGGTGCCAGTGCGCGCTGAACCCCTTCGCGTCGAGCTGATGCTCCAGCGGGAGTGCCGCGCCGACGAAGCTCGGGTCGCGCCATGGCGCGCGCATCGTCACGTCGGTGCTGC
Source organism: Dyella sp. S184 (assembly GCF_009766065.1). Classification (GTDB taxonomy): domain Bacteria; phylum Pseudomonadota; class Gammaproteobacteria; order Xanthomonadales; family Rhodanobacteraceae; genus Rhodanobacter. The sequence goes on from NZ_LMUE01000009.1 coordinate 597,139, forward strand.
GCGCCAGTGGCAGCAACTGCAGCGACTCGGTGCCGGCCAGCTTGAGACTGATCTCGACATGGATCGGCTGGTTGCCGAGTGCGTCCAGATCGATCGGCACCACCACGTTCGGCCACTGGCCGAGACGGTCGGCCGACGAATCGAAGCGTGTCGGTCTGCCGTTGATGCGCAATTCGCTGATTTCCTGCAACCCGCGCAGATCGCTGATAGGCAGCCGCAGCTCGGCCTTGCTGCCCTGCCACTGTGCGTTGCTGGCCTGCTTGAACTGCGCCAGATCTTCCGCCCGGAAGCTGCCGTCCAGTTTCACCGTCGCGACGAACACCGGCGCGTCGTAGATGCCGTAGCGGCGCATCTGCACCGCCAGCGACACGTCCGTAGTCAATGTGTCGGCCAGCATGCTTTCGCTGCCGGTGCGCCATTGCGGTGGCTGGTTATCCGCCACCGTCACCTGATGCAGCGTCGGCACCGTCAGCACCGGGCCACCCAGCACCTGTACCCCGCCCCAACCCTGCGCGATCTGCGCAATCGCCGTCTCGCGCAACTGCTGGCGCTCGTGCACCAGTCCGCTCACCTGCAATAGCGGTATCGTCATCAGCAACGCCAGCACGCCGATACCCAGCACCTTGGCCGTCACCGTCTGTGTCCATGCATTCATCGGATCGCACTCCCTGGAATGGAGCATCGATGACAGCAGCCGCAGCGGCGGCATGTCGGGCAAGGACAGGCCACTTGCTGACCGCGGCATGGCATTACGCTGTTTGCACTCCAGTCGGGGTGGGCAGGTTCGTGCAACTTCGCGCGGTTTGCATGGTCACCCTTTGGCAGGTAACTGCATCGTGCCGAAACCGGCGCCATGCGTTCCATCCAACCGAGGCAGGGGATTCCATGCACGCGATGGCGAAGTTTCTGACCCGCAACAAGGGCTTCATCACCTTCATGCTGTGCATGATCATGTTCCGCAGCGCGGTGGCTGACTGGAACGTGGTGCCGACCGGCTCGATGCAGCCCACCATCAAGATCGGCGACCGCATCCTCGTCGACAAGGCGGCCTACGACATCCGCCTGCCGCTGACCCATATCTCGCTGCTGCATCTGGCCGACCCGCAACGCGGCGACATCGTGGTGCTGGATTCGCACGCCGCCAACGAGCGGCTGGTGAAGCGGGTGATAGGACTGCCCGGCGATGAAGTGGCGATGCGCAGCAACGTGCTTTATATCAACGGCCACGCAGCCAGCTATGCCCTGGGCAGCTATAGCGGCATCCACGACGACCTGAAGAATCCGGCGCATTACGAAATCGAACGCTACGGCGACATGCGCCACGCGATACGGCTGTCGGTGAATTGGCCCAGCCCAACCAGCAGCTTCGGACCGGCAAAAGTGCCCGCAGGTCAGTATCTTCTGCTGGGCGATGATCGCGACAACAGCATGGATTCGCGCTATTTCGGCTTCTTCCCGCGCAACGAAATCGTCGGGCGCTCACGCTATGTGGTCGCTTCACTGGACCCGCAGCATCACTACCTGCCGCGCGAGCATCGCTTCGGCGCAGCCCTGGACTGATGTTTCAGGCCGGCGGCTGCCACAGCTCGATCCGCGTGCCGTCCGGATCCATGATCCAGCCGAAGCGGCCGAGTTCGTTATTGTCCGTGCGTTCGTCCACCGTGACTCCGGCGGCGCGCAGCTGCGTAAGCAACGCATCGAGATCGTCCACGCGGAAATTGATCATGTACGGCTGCGTGCTCGGCGCGAAGTAACCGGTGTCGGCGGCGAACGGTGCCCACAACGTGGAGCCGGGACGTGCAGCATCCTCGTCGAAACGCACGCCACCCCAGTCTTCGAGAGGCAGGCCCAGATGCTTCGCGTACCACGCGCTGAGTGCCACCGGGTCGCGCGACTTGAAGAAGATTCCGCCGAGTCCGATTGCCTTGGCCATCGCTTGCCTCCATACACATGCTGTTTTTGTGCGGGCGGCTTCGGCCGCGGCTGCGTTGCCTATCGTACCCGCCTGAGAAGCATTGCGGCTGAAGCCGCTCGCACGTTTGGGTGATGGTCACATCTCGAAAAGCGAGACTAGACCAGCCGCATGCGCCTGACGTCCCGCTGGGGTGGCGAGCCGAACAGGCGGCTGTATTCGCGACTGAACTGGGAGGGGCTTTCATAACCCACGAGTCCACCGGCGTTACTCGCGTCAAGGTTCTGGTTGAGCATCAATTGCCGCGCTTCCTGCAGGCGCAGCTGCTTCTGGAACTGTAACGGGCTGATGCCTGTAATAGCGCGAAAGTGTTGCCTGAAGGTGGATGGGCTCATGTGTGCACGATCAGCCAGCTCGTCCACATGCAACGCCTGTGTGAAGTTCTGCTTGAGCCAAGTGACGGCTTTCGCGATCTGCTGGCGAGGGGATCCGACAGCGACGAGATGCCGCAGCTGCGCACCGTGCGGGCCGGCCAGCAAGCGGATGGTGATCTCCTGCTGGATCAGGGGCGCCAGCGAAGACACCAGGGCCGGCTCGTTCAGCACTTCAACCAATCGGATCAGCGCGTCGACCAGGGCTTCGTCCAGCGGTTCGATCGAGATGGATTGGAAGGCCCGCTCGCGCGGGCGCTGGGCCGTGTCCATCTCGGAAGCCAGTTGCGTGATGTGACGGGCATCAAGCGTCAGTACGAGGCCAAGGAACGGTTCCCGCAGGCTGGCCCGCGTGACGTGCGAGACGACGGGAAGATCGATGGTGGTCAGCATGGACTGGCCGGGGCTGTAGTCGATCACCTCATCCGCAAGCATCACCTGCTTGTGTCCCTGCGCGATCACGCCCAGACCGAGGCCGTAGATGCAATGCAGCGGCTCTGTCGGCGCCTTGCGACGGTGGACGGTCAGCGCCGGAATGGCGGTCGCGTGATCACCGTCGAGTTGGGCAATATGCGCGACGGCGCGCGCCAGCCGGTAGAGGGCCGGGACTCCAGCAGCATTCTGCGCAGATGGCTTATTCATAGGGGTTTATGCGAGTTTTTCGACGAGTCAAACGTAGCACCCATCGATGCAGCACGCGCGTACTTCTGAGCGTTAATCGGCGTTTTGGGCAAGAACATCGGCAAATCCGGCAAACGTTCGTTGCCCGGTGCGCCGACACTGGCCACATCAAAACCGGAGCCAATCACCATGAAGCACATCTCGATCGGCGGACTTGACGTCTCCCGTATAGGTCTCGGCGCCATGTCGATGGCCGGCTACTACAACATCGGCGCGGGCAGCGACGCCGAGTCCATCCGAACCATCCACCGCGCGTTCGAGCTGGGCGTCACCCACCTCGACACCGCCGAGATCTACGGTCCCTACATCAACGAGGAGCTGGTCGGCCGGGCCATCAGAGGTTGTCGCGATCAGGTCGTGCTGGCGACGAAGTTCGGTCTCGTCTCGCATGCCAGCGGCGGCCCTGGAGTGCTCGACAGCAGCCCGGCGAACATCCGCGTCGCGATCGAGGGTTCCTTGAAACGGCTGGGCACCGATCATATCGACCTGTACTACCAGCATCGGGTGGACCCGAACACCCCCATCGAGGATACCGTCGGCGCCTTGGCCGAGCTGGTCGCCGAGGGTAAGGTCCGTTACCTCGGCCTATCCGAGGCCGGCCCTGCCACGATCCGTCGTGCCCATGCCACGCACCCGATCGCCGCGCTGCAAACCGAATACTCCCTGTGGACCCGCGACCCGGAGTTGGAATTGCTGCCGCTATTGCGCGAACTGGGCATCGGCTTCGTTCCCTACTCACCGCTCGGCCACGGCTTCCTCACCGGCGAGATCCGCTCCCCCGAGCAACTCTCCGACGACGACTGGCGCAAGACCAACCCGCGCTTCACCGGCGAGAACTTCCAGCGCAACCTGCGCATCGTTGACGAGGTCAAGGCCGTGGCCGCCGAGGTGGGAGCGACACCGGCACAAATCGCTCTGGCCTGGCTGCTCGCACAGGGCGATGACATTGCCCCGATTCCCGGCACCAAGCGTGTCGCCCGCGTCGAGGAGAACACTGCCGCCGACCGCATTGCACTGAGCGCCGGGCAGATCGAGCGGCTGAACAAACTCACACCAGCCGTCGGCGAGCGCCACGACGAAGGGAACATGGCGATCATCGGTCGCTGACCGCGCCACCATGCGTGCCGCTACTGCCCTGCGACCTGCTCGGTCGCAGCGACGGACGCATCATCGAAGAATGCCCGCACATCTGCCAGTTCGCGCGTGCGCGGCATCGGCGGCAGGCTGGCCAGGAACAGCTTGCCATAGCCCTTGGTGGTCAGCCGCGGATCGCACAGTACCAGCACACCGCGATCATGCACGTCGCGGATCAGTCGGCCGGCGCCCTGCTTCAGTGCGATTACCGCGCTGGGCACCTGCCAGCCCATGAATGGGTTGATGCCGGATTCTTCCAGTGCCTCCAGCCGCGCCATCAGCACCGGATCATCGGGTGCGGCGAACGGCAGCTTGTCGATCACCACCACGCTCAGCGCCTCGCCGACCACGTCGACGCCTTCCCAGAAACTCGCCGCACCCAGCAATACGCCATGGCCGCTGGCACGGAACTCCTCCAGCAGTCGCGGCCGCGGTGCGGTGCCCTGCACGAACAGCGGCCACGGCACCTTGTCCTGCAGCAGTTCGGCCGCCCGACGCAGCGCACGATGCGAGGTGAACAGCAGGAACGCGCGACCGTTCGAGGCGTGCAGCACCGGCAACACCGCCTCGATCACCTGCTCGGTGTAATCGCGTGCGTTCGGATCGGACAGGCCGGACGGCAGATAGCACAGCGCCTGTCGCGCATAGTCGAACGGACTTTCCAGACTCAGCGTCTGTGGATCGTCCAGCCCGAGTTGGCGCGCGAAATGATCGAAGTTGCCGGCCACCGACAGCGTGGCCGAGGTGTGGATCCACGCTGCATGGGTGCGCTCGCGCAGACCGCGCATCGGCACCGCCAGATCCAGCGGCGTGGCATACAGCGCGAAGCCACGTGGAAACGTCTCGTACCAGCGCACATCACGATCACCGTGTGACTCGACGATGCGATCCAGCCGTCCGGTGAATAACTCGGCCCGTTCGTGCAGGTTGGCGAAGCCGCGCGAACGCTCGGCCTGCGAGGCGAGCAGTTCGGCCAGCGTGGCGAGCAGTTCACGCAGGTCATGCAGCGACTCGCGCACACCGGTGCGGTCTTCCAGTTGCTGGAACGCGCCGCGCGACGGCAACGCATCCATCGCCAGCCGCAGCTTGCGCAATGCATCCTGCAGCGCTTCGACCGGCTCCAGCAGCAGCCCGATCGCGCCGGTGATGCCGTTGCATTCGGTCAGCGCGTCCTGCGCCAGCTCGGTCAGCTGGCGCGCACTGATGCTTTGCGAGAAGAACTGCCCGGCCAGTTCGGGAATCTGGTGCGCCTCATCCAGGATGAAGGCTGCCGCGCCCGGCAGGATTTCGCCGAAGCCTTCCTGCTTCAGCGCCAGATCGGCAAACAACAGATGGTGATTGACCACCACCACGTCTGCCTCCATGGCCTCGCGGCGCGCCTTCGCCACATGGCAGTCGTCGAAGAACGGACACTCCGCGCCGAGGCAGTTTTCCGGAGTAGAGGTAACACGCGGCCACAGCGGTGATTCTTCCGGTACCTCGGCCAGCTCCATCCGGTCGCCGCGGCGCGTGCGCGCCGACCACGCCCGGATCGTCGCCAGCTGCGCCGCCTGCGCGCGCTCGTAGGTGGCGCCCTCACGCACGGTCTGGTCGAGCCGGTACAGGCACAGGTAATTCGCGCGCCCTTTCAGCAGCGCCGTCTTCAGCCGCGCGCCCAGCACCGAACGCACTTTCGGCAGATCGCGAAAATACAGTTGGTCCTGCAGCGTCTTGGTGCCGGTGGAAATGATCACCCGCTCGCCCGACAACAGCGCCGGCACCAGATAGGCGAACGTCTTGCCGGTGCCGGTGCCGGCTTCAGCAATCAGCGTGTCGCGCCCGGTGATCGCGTGTTGCACCGCGCGCGCCATCGCCTGCTGCGCCAGGCGCGGCGCGAAGTTCGGCAGCTCACGCGCGAACGGGCCATCCGCACCAAGCAGGGCGCCAGTGTCGTCGGATCCAGTGTCATCAAGATCAGTCATCCATCAAGTATGGCCGAGTGGGCCAGCGCGGCAAACCAGGCTGCCCACTGGCACGGGCAATCGCAAAGGTTCACCATGCCAACACCACCACGGGGAACACATCATGACGACCGAACTGACCATGCTGGTATGGAGTGCTGTGCTTGGACTGGTGCAGATTGCGCTTGCCGCAACCTGTTCGACCAATCAACGCGGACTGGGCTGGGCCGCCGGTGCACGCGATGGCATCGCGCCACCGCTGACCGGCGTCACCGCCCGACTGGATCGTGCCCGCGCCAATTTCCTGGAGACCTTTCCGTTCTTCGTCGCCGTCGTACTGATCGCCCACCTGCTGCAACTTCACAGCGGCATGACCGTGCTCGGTGCGCAACTCTATTTCTGGGCACGCCTGGCTTATGTGCCGGTCTATGCCGCGGGCATCCCTTATTTGCGCACCCTGATCTGGGCAGGAAGCATCGTCGGCATCGTGTTGCTGTTGACAGTACTGTTCTGACAACCTGCTTCGTGCATCGGCTACCAGAAAACATGGGGCTGCCATTGAGCGAATACTGCAGGCCCTGGAAGCTGCTGACGCTCGCGGGTGGCATCGCCTTGCTGGTGGCAGGCGCGTTCTACTATCGGGCGCCCGACTGGGACATTCCGATCAGCCTGATCATGGCCACCCTCACCTACGTGACCGCACCATGGTCACTGCGGGTCATTCTCGAACGCCGCTGGAAGCTCTGGCCCGCGATGCTGTTCGTCACCTGGTTCAGTGTCGATGGTTGTTACTGGCTCTATTGGCATTATAGGAGCCCCGTCGCGCTCCATCTGATGCGCGACGCCAATTTGCCAGCCTCACTTTCTCTGTATGGCTTGTGTGGAGTCCTATGGCTGTATCGCGGCAACCTGCGTGAACTCAGCGCAGGGCTGCGTCAGCACATCGACAAATAGCGAACGAATAATGGCCGCTGATTGCAGGCATCCACAACTCAATACCGCGGCACGCCCGCCTTGTGACAATGCGGTACCCACTTGCGTGCGGTGTCGGCACCGGCCTCGTCACCGGCCTGCAGGCGCATCTCCACGATGGTCTGCCAGTTGCGTGCGCACAACGGGCCGAGCTTGGGACCGAGTGACCATGACTGGTGGGCGAACCTTTCGGCACCGGCAAAATCCTTCAGGCGTATCGCGATCTCGGCGCGGTCCTGCAGCAGGTCGGGTGAGTCCGGGCTGAGCTTGAGTGCCTGGTCGAGCTTGACTGCCGCGTCTGCGTAGCGGCCGGCCTGCTCATCGTTCTTTGCCGCGTCCTGCAATGCGCTGACACCGGGATCGCGCAGCGGGTTGACGTCGATGACGGATTTTTCGCGATCACCGGCGGCATGGATCGCACCAATCATGTCTTGATCCGGCACGACGGTCGGTTTGACCGGCGCCTGCGTCTGACTGCAACCGGCGAGCAAGCTGACGGCCAGCAGGATGGGAAATACGAATAATTGCTTCGAGGAATGCAGCATAGTCAATTCCGGATGGGTGTGTCGGTTGCGGCAGGCGCAACGCTGGCGGCAGACGCTGGATGCTCGCCGCCACCGAACAGGCTCTGCACACCTTGCCAGAAACAGCCTTCGGTATCACTGGACAGTGTGCCGGCAATCACCGGCACCTGCAGCGCACCTTCGCACTGCGACTCGGTACGCTTGCCGTCGGCCGGGTTGATCCAGGCCATTTCCAGTCCCGCAGCCGGCGCGGCGGATAGCGGCTGGGTCGGCAACTTGGCGAACAGTTCGCGCCAGGCGCGCAGCGCGCCAGTAGCGCCGAACAGGCCGGTCGACTTGTTGTCGTCGCGACCCATCCAGAACACCGCCAGATGCTCGCCGGTGAAGCCGGCAAACCAGCTATCGCGGGTGTCGTTGCTGGTGCCGGTCTTGCCAGCGGCATGCAGCCACGCCAGCCCGGAACTGCCGATCGCGCTGGCGGTGCCGCGCAGCGCCACCTGCTGCATCGCCCAAGTGGTCAGGTGCACCGCGTCCTGGTATTCGCCGTTGCCACCCTGCACCTGATAGCGCTTGATGGTGCGACCGTTGCCGTCGACAACACCGCTCACCGCCAGCGGCGGCAAGGCGTGGCCGTCAGCCGCCAGGTATTGATACAACTGCGCCACTTGCAGCGGCGCCAGATCGATCGCACCAATCAGCAGCGAGGGACCGGGATTGACGTTGGTGAGGCCGAACGATTCGAGGAATGACTTGATCCGCGGCAAGCCCACGGCCAGGCCCAGGCGAATGCTGGCGATATTCCACGAATGCGCCAGCGCATCGACCATCGGTACCTGGCCGTGGCTCTGGTTGTCGTCATTCTGCGGCGTCCACGCGCTGCCGTCGGGTTGGCGCATGCTGAGCGGACTGTCATCGAGCAGGCTGGCCAGATTCCAGCGCTGCGGTTCGGTCAGCGCCACCAGGTAGACGAACGGCTTTATCGTCGAACCGACCGGACGGCGCGCATCGAGCGCGCGATTGAAACCCTGGTCGCCCGGAATCTTGCTACCGACCACGGCCAGCACGCTGCCGGTCTGCGCATTGGTCACGACCGCTGCCGCCTGCAGCATGTCGGCACGCTTGCCGAGGCTTTTCATGGCGCTGGTGATCGCCTGCTCGGTGTACAGCTGGGCGGCCGGATCGAGCGTGGTGAATACCGACAGGTTGCCCTGACTCAGGGTCTCATCGTCGAAATCGGCGGTGATCTGCGTGCGCACCAGTTGCATGAACGCCGGGAAGCGGTTATGCGGCAGCTGGCCGTTGTTGACAACGTCCAGTGGCGTGGCTTGCGCAGCATTGGTCTGCGCGGCGGTGAGCAGGCCGGTATTGGCGAATTCCTGCAGTACCAGGTTGCGCCGGGTCAGCGCACGGTCCGGTGCACGGCGTGGATCGTAATAGCTCGGCCCCTTCACCATGCCGACCAGCAGCGCGATCTCCTGCGGACGCAAGTCCTCCAGCCGGCGCCCGAAGTAGAACTCCGACGCTGCAGCAAACCCATGCACCGCCTGGTCGCCCTGCTGACCGAGGAAGACGTCGTTGACGTAGGCCTCGAGAATGCGTCCCTTGCTGTAGTGCGCCTCCAACAGCATCGACATCAGCGCTTCATTGATCTTGCGCGTGAAATTCTGGTCGCGGCTCAGGAACAGGTTGCGCACCAACTGCTGGGTCAGCGTGGAACCACCCTGCACGGTATGCCCCGCACGCATGTTGGCGAACGCGGCGCGCAGAATCGCGCTGAAATCGATGCCGATGTGATGCTTGAAGTCACGGTCCTCGACTGCCTGCAGGCCACTCAGCAACAGCGGCGGCACATCAGCCAGATGCACGAACCGACGTTCTTCCTGGCTGGCGCCATACAGCGTGGCGATGCGCGCCGGATCCAGATGCGCCAGCGCGATGTTCTTGTCGCCAGCGGTGTCCTGCACCTGCTGCACGGTGCCGTTGCCCAGCGTCACGCGAATGCGTTTGGGCAACTCGCCGCCATCGGGGCCGGCGTAGCCACGCGAGACGATGGTGTAGCGCGTGCCCTGCTTCACCCAGCTGCCGGCCACCTCGCCATGACCGTCGTTGCTGTAGCCGGCAAAGGTCAGCTCCAGCTCCAGCGCAGCCGGTGTCATCGGCATGCCGGCGGCCAGTGGCAGCGGGCGCGCGTAGACGCGGGTGGGCACCGCGAATACCAGATCGTTGAAACGATCCTGCACGCGCTTGTTCAGCACCAGCGTGTACGGCAGCACGAAGCCAAGCAACAGGCCCATGCCGATCCAGAACGGGATGCGCACCCATGGCCAGCAACGGCGCGCGAACAAACCTAGACGGGTCAGGAAATCCAACGTGGGTGAATCCGGCAGCAAAGTGTTTCGATCATAGGGCCTGCACCCCGGCGGGCAAATGAACGCCGCGGCCGGTTTCGGGGCAGAACGCGGGCAATGTGGCGGGTGTCGCTATGGCGACGGCATCCACATCGTGGACTCGGGCCGGAACGGACGAGGGTTGATGCCGAGCAATCGTTGCAGTTCCCCGTTGTCCGCAATCAGGTCGGCATCCAGCCGGTTCAGCGGGCCTCGCAACGGCGGCAGTGCACGCTGGCCCAGCCGCAACAGCCATGCCGGCAGCGGTAGCGGGACGGTAGGTCGCGACAGGCTGCGACGTACCCGCGCAAACATTTCCGCGGCCGGCAGACGCTCGCCGCCACCGATCGGCAGGATTCGCCCTGCCGCCGTCGGACACTCCAGCGCGGCCAGCACCGCCTGCGCAATATCGTCCGCATGCACCGGCTGGCGCAGACCATGGCCGGCCGGCAGCGGGAACAGCCGCAGGCGCATCGCCCGACGCGCAATCGGGGTCAGGCTCTTGTCCAGCCCGGCTCCATAGATCAAGGTCGGCCGCAGCACTGTCCAGGCGCAGCCGTGGCGGGCGCAGGCTGCGGCCAATGCGGCCTCGCCGTCACGCAACTGGCGTGCGATCTCGCGCTCGGCCGGCACGCTGGAATCACGCTTGGTCTCGGCACTCATCGAACTGGTGGCGATCACCCGTGGTGCGTCGCGCAGCGGGGCCTGCGCCAACCATGCGGCCAGTGCCCACAGCGGCCCGAAGCTGATGATTGCCGACAACGGCGGCAGCTCCGGCACGGCATCGGGCAGCGCGCCCTGCAGCCAGTCCACGCCGGTCTGCAGCGGTCGTGGGTGGCGACTGAGCGCCAGCACATGCTCGCCACTGGCTTGCAGCCGTGGCAGCAGGAAGTGACCGATCTGACTGCTGCCGCCAAGAACCAGTACCGTCATTCCGCGCTCACTGGCTGGCCTGCAGGCGTGCGCTCAGGTCCAGCACGCGCGGGTGAGTCGGTGCCAGCTTGCGGGCCCGCTCAAGCGACTGCGAGGCGCCCACGCGATCGCCGCTCGACAACTGCTGCTCGGCCTGATCGAGCCATGCCGATGCCAGCCGGTTGCTGAGCGCCACCTGCGAGGCATCGCCCGGCGCCAGATCGGCGAGGTTGGCCAGCATGTCGTTGGCCGGCCCCAGCTTGCCGCTGGCGAGATCCTGGTTGAATTGCTGCTCGACCTGGCCAGGCAGCGCCTGCAATCCCTGCTGGGCGGCCGCATTGTTGCCGTCGATCGCCAGCGCGCTGCGATACAGGTCATATGCGCTGTCGCCGGGCGGCATCATGATGTCGCCATTGCTGGTGGCGATCTGCGCGCGCTGCACCAGCGTTGCCACCGCCGCGGCCTGTTCGGGCGATAGCGATGCTGCTGCGGGAGCGACTCCATCATCGGATGGAGTCGCCGTGGCAACTGCTGGTGCCTGTACGGCACTGGTCAGGCGCGCACGCGCTGCCGCGAGGTCAGCCGACTTCGGCGCCAGCGCTGCAGCCTGATCGAGCAGCTGGCCGGCCTGCGCCGTGTCACCGGCGTCGATCGCCGCACTCGCCTGTACGGTCAGCGCCTCCGCCACATCACCGAGGCCAGCTTTGGCCTGTGCATTGTCCGGATCCAGCGCAAGCGCAGCCTTGTAGTGGGCCAGCGCGGTATCGTCGCCGGAGCCGCCGATGCGGCCTGCGCGCAGCGCATCCTGACCCTGCCTGAGTGCGGCATCCAGTGCGCTGCTGTCCTGCTGTTGCACCTGCGCCTGCTGTGCGCGCAATGCCGGTAATGCGCCATTGTTCGGTTGCAGCGCAGCGAGTTGTTCGACAATGGTGCTCGCTTTTGCGCTGTCGTTCGCATCGAATGCCTTGCGCGCCTGCGCGGCCAGCGCGTCGCCCACCTGATCCAGTCCGTGTGATGCCACCGCGTTACTGGGATCAGCCTGCAACATTTGTTTGTACAGCGCGCCGGCACCCTGCGGTCCCTCCAACTGGCCAGCCGCCAGGGCCTGCTGGGCACGGCCGACCAGATCCACGGTCTGCACCTGTGCAGTGCGCGCACTGCTGATCGCGTGATCGAGCCGGTCGATGTCGCTGCCGCCGCCGAGCAGTTCACGGGCTACGCCGGCCTGCTGTGCCGCCTGGTCAAGCTTGCCTGCCTGCAGCGCCGCATCGGCCTGTGACAGTTCGGCCTGACCCACCTGGTGCAGGCCATCACGGGCACCGTCGTTGTCCGGCTCCAGTGCCAGCGCGGCCTGGAACAGCTCGCGTGCACTGGTGCCGTCCTGGCCATCCAGATGGCCAGCCTGCAACGCCTGCTGCGCCTGCCCCAGCACGTTGTTGAAATCGGTACGCGGCAACATGCCGCGCAGGCGATTCTGGCTAAACCACAACCCGGCGACCAACGCGATGACCAGCACCAGCAACAATGGAACCAACCAACCACGTCGACCGCCCCGGCGTGGCGGCGGTGTCGTCCGCGTGCGCCCATGGCGCGGCTCGACCGTCACCTGCGGCAGGCCATCATTTAATGGTAATGGCGCGCGCGGCGGCGCATCCAGGTGATCGAGATCACCCAGGGTGGGTTCGGTGCGACCGTGTGAATCCGCGTCGTGCTGGTCTCGGCGTCCGCTCATGATCCATGTCTGTGAAAGCAACGGATGCAGCTTAACATCGGGCCGTCGGCGCACTTCGCGTCGCTGGAGCGGGCGTTCAGCTTGCGCTGCAGGCGCCTGCGCGCTGGCCTGACGGCATAGCTGTCCAGATTGAGACTCGTGAAGGTGTCGAGTAGTTCAGCCGACGCCGATACGTCGCGCATCGACCACGTTCGGCAATGCCAGCAACCTGCCGAACAAGGTCGACAGCTGGTCGAAATCGCGCACTCGCAGGGTGAAGCGCATCTCCACCTCGCCGGTGTTCGCCATCAGCCGGCTGGACGAGGCAATGATGTGGGTACCGGCGTTGCTGATCACGCCCGTGACATCCTTCTGCAGGCCCTTGCGGTCATAGCCACGCAGCTCGATGTCGACCTCGTAGGCCTGGCTCGCGGAGCGCCCCCAGCTGACCTCGATCACCCGATCCGGGTCACGCCGCGCCAAGCGCGCCAGACTGCCGCAATCGGCACGATGCACCGACACGCCACGCCCCCGGGTGATGAAGCCACGCACCCGATCGCCCGGCAACGGCTGGCAGCAGCGCGCCAGCGTAGTCAACAGGTTGCCAATGCCCTCGATGCTGAGTGCGCCGTGCTCGGGCGCGCTCGCGCGTGCGCCGACCGGCGCAACCGACGGCGCTGGCTCCGCCGGCTGCGCCGCCTCCTGCAGCACGCGGGCGATCTGGCCCGACGTGATCTCGCCCAGCGCCAGCGCGATCAGCAATTCGTCATGGTTCTTCAGGTGGAAGTATGCCGGCAGTTTCGCCACGTCCGCGGTCGACAGCGCCAGGCGCTTCAGTTCGCGCTCGAACATGCCGCGGCCGACCGCGAGATTGGTGTCCTGGGCGATTCGGTGAAACCACGCGCGCACCTTGTCCTTCGCTCGCGCCGTGTGCAGATAACCGTGATGCGGCGATAACCAGTCCCGGCTGGGATCGGCCACCTTGGTGGTGAGGATTTCCACACGGTCGCCGCTCTGCGGCTGGAACGTCAGCGGCACGATGCGGCCGTTGACCTTGGCGCCGCGGCAGCGATGACCGACCTGGGTGTGCACCAGATAGGCGAAGTCCAGCACCGTGGCCCCGCGCGCCAGATCGAATACCTCGCCCTTGGGCGTCAACAGGTAGACACGGTCTTCCAGCAGCTCGGTGTGCAGGTCGGCGGCCAACGCGCTGTCATCCTCGCCGCGCGGCTCCAGCAGCTTGCGCATCCAGGCGATCTTCGCCTCGAACTCCGCATCGGCGCTGCCGCCTTCCTTGTAACGCCAGTGCGCAGCCACGCCCAGCTCGTTCGCACGATGCATCTCGTGGGTGCGGATCTGCACCTCGAGCGTGCGTCCGGCGGGGCCCAGCACGGCGGTATGCAGCGACTGGTAGCCGTTGCCCTTGGGTCGTGCGATGTAGTCGTCGAATTCGTCCGGAAGATGCGGCCAGCGTGCGTGCACCACGCCCAGCGCGGCGTAGCAGTCGGTCACGTTGTCGACCAGCACGCGCACTGCGCGGATGTCGTACAGGTCGGAAAAATCCAGCGCCTTGCGCTGCATCTTCTTCCAGATCGAATAGATGTGCTTGGGCCGCCCGGCCAACTCGGCAGGGATGCCGGCCGCATCCAGCGCCTCCTTCAATTCCGCCAGCGAATCGCGGATGAAGCCTTCGCGATCGGCACGGCGTTCGTCCAGCAGCTTCGCGATGCGCTGGTAGGTTTCCGGTTGCAGAAAGCGGAAAGCCAGATCCTCAAGCTCCCACTTCAGCTGCCAGATACCGAGCCGGTTCGCCAGCGGCGCATGGATGTCGCGGGTCAGCCGCGCCAGCGCCGCGCTCTGTTCCGGCGGCAGCGCTGCTACCGCGCGCATCCGCGCCAGCTGGCGCGCCAGCAACACGAACACCACGCGCAGATCGCGCACGATCGCCAGCAACAGCCGCCGCAAACCTTCCGCAGCGCCATCAGGCGAACGTTGCGCATGCAGCGCCCACACCTGTTCGGCCGCCTGCTGTCCGCCGACCAACCGCTGCAGTTCTGCCGGCAGGGTCGGAGCTTTCGCTGCCCACAGCACTGGATCGACCCGCGCCAGCTCGAACCACAGCGCCGCGGCCTGGGTCTGTGCATCGCAACCGAGCATGCCGAGCAGGTCCAGCACGTCGCAGCACTCGGCTTCGGGCACCGGCTGCGCTACGCACGCCTGCAGCGCCTCGGCCAGTAGCGGCGAGGGGATGCCGGCACGATCGTGCCATTGCAGCAAGCTGGAGGATTTGACGGCACGGGCCATGAGACTAGGTGTCCGGTATAGGTCTCTATGGTAGCCGCAGCCATGCACCGGCAGCCGTTGCACGGACGAACCGGCCGCGATGCTTGGCTTGGAGACGGTTTACCGCGCAGAATCGCCCATCATTCCGTTCCACCGCCCATCGTGCCCAGAGGATTCACCCATGCCGATCCGCCCACGTCACCTGATCCTGTCCTTGCTGCTGGCGCTGCCGTTGTGCTCCCTGTCCTTGCATGCCCAACAGGCCAATGGCCTGCAGCAACGCATGAGTGACGCCGAGTTCAAGGCTGCCGGACTGGACAAGCTGTCGCCACAGGAACTGGCCAACCTCGACAGCTGGCTGAGTACACACGGCAAGGTCACCACCAAGCTGGTCGATACCAATGGCAAGCCCGTGTTCTATGCCGACAAAAGCGAACGCGTCAAATTCAACGCGCATATCGTGGGGCACTTCAGCGGTTGGCATGGCCAGGACGAGTTCACCCTGGACAATGGCCAGGTGTGGAAACAGGTCAGCTCCGACGCGCCTTCCTGCATGAGCGCAGACCATCCGCTCGTCAAGCTCAAGCCGTCACTGATGGGCAGCTGGCTGATGTACGTGGATGGTTGCAACGGCGACGCGCACGTCGAACGGGTGCATTGACCGCGTAGTTCAGGCCAGCGCAGCCAGCGCCTTCGCCAGCCGCTTGGCCGATACCGGCTCGGCGGTCTTCAGCTCCTGTGCGAACAGCGACACACGCCACTCCTCGATCAACCAGCGCAGCTCGGCCAAATCTGCCGCGCTGGTACCGGCGGCACGATGCTGCAGATATGCTCGCCAGTACGGCATGACCTGCAGCATGCGCTGCTGGTCTTTTGCCGGATCCTGGCGCAGCCGCTCGCCACGCAAACGCATCGCCTTCAGGTAACGCGGGTAG
This sequence comes from Dyella sp. S184, assembly GCF_009766065.1. Lineage (GTDB taxonomy): Bacteria > Pseudomonadota > Gammaproteobacteria > Xanthomonadales > Rhodanobacteraceae > Rhodanobacter. The sequence continues at coordinate 612,961 of NZ_LMUE01000009.1, forward strand.
TGCACCAGTCGCGCCGGCGACAGTTCGCGCAGGAACCCCGGTGTGAGCAACGCATCGAACTGCTCGCGCAGGTCGTCGTAACTGGCACGGGCGAAACCCAGCAGCGGCGGCTGCAGCCATGGCTTCAGTTCGGCCTGCGCCTCGATGATCGGCTCGGCCAGCTTCAAGCGCTCGACACCGGCAGCAAACAACTCGCGTGAACATTGCGAACGCAGTGCCTCGAACGTCCCGGCGGTACGCACATCCAGTTCATGCCGGTCGAGCAGATCGCTGAAGCCGCCTTCGAGCAGGTCCTCGCGCAATCCCTCAACGCCACCGAGCGGCCGCTCCTGCGCACCCTGCGCCCGCGGCACTCGGCCATCCATGGCCAGCGGTGCATATTTCAGTGCCAACGCATTGCCGATCGGCAAGCGTCGCCGCGCCTGCTTCGCGTCGCCGGCCAGCGCATTGCGCAGCAGGCGCACGACGCCTTGTCGGTGCGCCGCGCGCGCTTCGTCGGCACGCTCGAATACGCGCAGTGCCACCGCCTCGCCCAGATCGACCAGCGCAGGGAACGCCGTCAGGCCACCATCCGACCGCACCTGCGCGGGAATTTCCTCGAAGTCCCAGCTGGCGACGTCTTCGCGAGTCAGTTCGATATCGGTCTTGCGCGAGAATGCCTCGCGCGCCTGACCCTCCCACTGCCCGCGCAGCGCAGCGAGATCACGGCCGCTGGTCAGCGTTTTTCCGTTCTCTTCGTGCAGGCGATAGCGCATGCGGAAATGCGCTGGCAGCTCGACACCGGCAAATTCCGCCGCCGCAATGTCAACACCGGTGGCACGCTTGAGGAATGTCGCCAGCGCTTTCGCCAGCGGCTCGTCGCGCGGCGGCTCGGCCTCGATGAAGGCACGCGCGAAATCCGGCGCCGGCACGAAGTTGCGCCGCAGCGCTTTCGGCAGACCACGAATCAGCTCTGCCACCTTCTCGCCAAGTAGCCCGGGCACCAGCCATTCGCAGCGGGCGGCCGGCAACGCGTTCAACATCGCCAGCGGCAGATGCAAGGTCACACCGTCGGCCTCGTCGCCGGGCACGAAGCGGTATTCCAGCCGGTAGCGTTGGGGCCGCTCTTGCGCATCCTGCGCCCGCGGCACTCGTCCATCCATGGCCAGCGGTAACAACTCCAGCGTTGACGGAAACGCCTTCGCATCCAGCCCGGCGCCGCCCACCATCACGTCATCCAGCGACCAGCGCAAAGCCGCCTGCTCAGCCGGGCGTGCCTTGCGATACCACGCGTCCAGTGCGCGGCTGCTGGCGATCTCTTCGGGTACCTTGCCTTCGAAGAACGCGACCAGTTCATTCTCGTGGCGGATCAGTCCTTCGCGACGCTGCTTCGCCTCGATGCCCTGCGCCTCTTCAAGCACGCGCTGGTTGGCCCGCACGAAATCTACGCGACTGTCGATGTCGCCACGGGTCAACGCCTCGCGCAGGAAGATCGCGTGTGCCAGCGCCGGATCCTGCTGCTGGAACGTCACCGGACGCTTCTCCACCAGCACCAGCCCGAACAGGCTCAATTGCTCATAGGCCACCACGCAGCCACGCTTCTTCGACCAATGCGCCTCGCGGCAACTCATGCGCAACAGATGCGCGGCCTGCTGCTCGATCCACAGCGGCTCCACGCGCGCATTCATCATGCCCCACACGCGGCCACCGACATCAAGGATCTGCGCGGAGAAAATCCAGTTCGGTGGGACCTTGGACAACGCCGAGCCGGGAAACACGTGGAACTTGCGCTCACGCGTGCTCTGGTAGATGCCCCTCTCGTCCTTGCGGCCGACCTGGGTCGGCAGGCCGGCGAGCAGGCTGCGGTGCACCGCTTCGTACAAACGATTCGCATCGTCCTCGCTCCTCGCCGCCTTGGGAGGCGCCGACTCATGCGCGGGATAGATACGCGAAGAGCCATTCCGTTTCGAAGCAGGATGTCCCTTCGGCTCCACCCTCTTTTCCATGACTTGCGGCGCAGGGCTCGATCCATCCAGCTTCCAGCCCAACTCCTGCACCACCAGCAACAACTGCCGATGCAGTTCGCGCCATTCGCGCATGCGCATGAAGCTGAGGAAATGTCGCGAACACCAGTCGCGCAGCTTCGACTGGGTCAGCTCTTCGTGCGCGTCGTGGTACACACGCCACAGGTTCAGCACGCCGACGAAGTCGGACTTCGGATCAGCGAACGCAGCATGTGCAGCGTCGGCTTGCTGGCGTGCGTCGGACGGACGCTCGCGCGGATCCTGGATGCTGAGGAACGACACGATCGTCAGCAGCTCGCGCAACGAATGCAGCTTCTCGCCTTCCACCAGCATGCGTGCCAGCTGCACGTCGATCGGCAACCGCGCCAGCGTGCGGCCGATCGAGGTGAGCTTGCGCGCATCGTCGATCGCAGAAATTTCCGCCAATCGTCGATAACCGTCCGCTACCACGCGCGGATCGGGCGCCTCGAGGAACGGGAACTCGTCCACCTCGCCCAGCTGCAACGCCAGCATGCGCAGGATCACGTTCGCCAGCGACGAACGCAACAGCTCCGGATCGGTGAACGCGACACGGCTGGCGTAATCAGCCTCGTCGTACAGTCGATAGCAGATGCCGGGACCCACGCGGCCACAGCGACCCTTGCGCTGGTCCGCAGCCGCCTGCGACACGGGCTCCACATGCAGCCGCTCAAGCTGGCTGCGCTGGCTGTAACGCTTCACCCGCGCCGTGCCGGTGTCGATCACGTAGCGGATGCGCGGCACGGTGAGCGAGGTCTCGGCGACATTGGTCGCCAGCACCACGCGACGCTTGATGCCCGGCTTGAACACACGATCCTGATCACCGGCGGACAGCCGCGCGTACAGCGGCGTGATCTCGGTTTCACGGTACTGCCGGCGTGACAACAGCAGATGTGCGTCGCGGATTTCACGCTCGCCAGGCAGAAAGATCAGCACATCGCCACGCGGATCGTCATGGCTGATTTCATCCAGCACCGCGGCGATATGTTCTGCGCTGCCTTGCTGCATGTCCTTGTTGCGGCCCTGTCGCGCCGCGACTTCGTCCAGCGAGCGCCAGCGCAGCTCGACCGGATACGCACGCCCTTCCACCTCGACCACCGGTGCGCCATCGAAATGTTCGGAGAAGCGCGCCGTGTCGATCGTCGCCGAGGTGACGATGATCTTCAGCTCCGGCCGCTTCAGCGCCAGCTGTTTCAGGTAGCCGAGCAGGAAGTCGATGTTGAGGCTGCGCTCGTGCGCCTCGTCGATGATGATGGTGTCATAGGCGGACAGCCACGGATCGCCCTGCGTCTCGGCCAGCAGGATGCCGTCGGTCATAAACTTGATCAGGCTGCGCTCGGACACCTGATCGTTGAAGCGCACCTGGAAACCGACGAGGTCGCCGAGCGGAGTATCCAGCTCCTCGGCGACGCGGCGCGCCACTGACCGTGCAGCCAGCCGGCGCGGCTGGGTGCAGCCGATCATGCCGGCTTCGCCGCGACCGGCGGCCAGACACAACTTCGGCAGCTGGGTGGTCTTGCCCGAACCGGTTTCGCCGGCGATCACCACCACCTGGTGTTCGCGGATCAGCTTGATGATGTCCTCGCCGCGCGCACTGATCGGCAGCGACTCTTCCAGCCGGATAACCGGTTTGGCCGCAGCGCGCGCGCGGCGTCTGGCGGCAGAACGTTCGATATCCGCGACCAGCGCTGCCAGCTTCTTCTCGTCCGGCCGGCGCGACAACGTGCGCCAGCGACCCAGCAGGCGGCCGAAATCACGGCTGGAGACCGTATCCAGTTGTTTGCGCAAATTACGCAAACCGGGATCGGCGGCGGAGTCGGGAGCGGGCATGCGGATATCGTTCATCGGGCCGCACATGATAGCCGCTGGCGACTCACTCACTTGATAGCCTGAAACTATCAACGGCATCGGAAGGATTCATTTCCAGGCCACCGATCGAACCGCTACTGTCTGTACAACGCATTCGCAAACCGGAAGGAGCAGCACATGGCCATTTCCATCGGTATCGCCAGGAAGGACCGCGAAGGGGTCGCCAGGCATCTATCCAAGCTGCTGGCCGACACGTATTCGCTGTACCTGAAGACGCACAGCTTCCACTGGAACGTCACCGGCCCGCAGTTCAACAGCCTGCACACCATGTTCGAGACCCAGTACAACGAACTGTGGCTGGCCGCCGACGAAGTCGCCGAACGCATCCGCACACTCGACGTGTTCGCGCCGGGCTCCTACAGCCAGTTCGGCAAACTCACTTCGATCAAGGAGGAGGCCGGCGCGCCGGAGTGGAAGGAGATGGTGAACCAGCTGGTCGAGGGTCACGAGATCGCCGCCCACACCGCCCGCGGCACCATCAAGACCGCAGATGCAGCGGGCGATGAGGGGACGGCCGATATGGTCACCGGACGACTGAAAGCACACGAAAAGACGGCCTGGATGCTGCGCTCGTTGCTGAAGTAAAAACGGATCGATCAAACAACATAGAAACGGCGCTGCTTCAAAAGCAGCGCCGCTTTTTCACAGGCAATGCCTGACGACTAGGCACCGCAGAAAGACTCTCACCCCTTCGGTGCCGGTCCCTTCACCGCCGTGACGAACGCGTCTGGTCGGACGTGCTTGGCATAAGCCTGCTGCACTTCCGGCGCGGTGAGCTTGAGGTAGTGCTGGCCGGCAATGGTCATCGCATCGAGCGGCTTGTCCTCGATCGACAGCATGAGCAGCTGGTTGCCGATCGCGCCGAAGCTGGATTCACCCAGCGGGATCTGCCGCAGCAGGATGCCCTTGGCGCGCTTGAGGTCGCTGTCGGACACCGGTGCCTGCTGCATCAGCTTCAGGTCCTGCACCACGATGGCGCTGGCGGCGGCGACCTTGTCCGGGTCGGAGCCGAACGACACCGTATAGGTGCTGCGGTACCGGTCCAGGTCGAACTTGGTGCCGACGTTGTAGACCAGCCCACGAGTATCGCGCAGGTCGTGGTACAGCCGCGACGCGTAGAAGCCGCCACCGAGCACCTGGTCGCCCAGGTTCAGGGCATACCGAGTCGGGTCGTTGCGGGTCACGTCGATGGTCTGTGCCATCTGCACACTGTCCTGGCTGGCGCTGGTATCGGGCACGTTGAACTGGCCGGGCTTGTTCGGCGGCACTGCGACGTAGTCCACATCCGGCTTCGCACCTTGCGCCTTCCACGCGCCGAACGCCTGCTCCACCAGCTGCTTCGCCTGCGCCGGATCGACCTTGCCAACGATGACGATGGTGGTCATGTCCGGCCGGAACGTCTGCGCGTAATAGCTCTTCACCTTGGCCAGGGTCAGCCCGGTCACGCTTTGCGGGGTGGGATGGCGCAACTGCAGATCATTCGCCGGCAGCAAGGCCTTGGCCAGACCCAGCTCGGTGAGGAAGTCCGGCGACTGCAACTGGCCCGCCACCATGCCGGCCATCTGGTTCTGCACCACCGCGAAGGCCTGTGCCGGCAGCGCCGGGTGCAGCTCGTTGTCGGCCAGCAGCGCGATGCCATCGGCGAAATGCGCGGAAGGTACTGACAGCGAGAAGCTGGTGCCGGCCGATTCCTTCGCGCTGATCGCATCCAGCGCCTGCTGCAACTGAAGCCGGTTCATGCTGGCAGTGCCGAACGGGAACAGGCCATCGAGCACGTCGGCCACGCCCTCTTCATCCTTGCCCGCCTGCAGATCCTGGTTGGTCTTGATCCGGCCGAACAACTCCACCGTGTCGCTAATCGACTCCGGCTGCACGATCAGCCGGATGCCGTTGGACAGCGTGTATGACACCGGCTTGAGGGTGGATTGCGGTACTTCAAGTTTGGCGAACGCCTGCGCGGCCCAGTCCGGCAGCGTCACCGGCTTGTCGGGACTGGAGGCGAAGTTTTCGGCACCGCCGAAGCCCTTGCCTTCCACCGGCTTGCCGGAACTTTCCGGGGTGAGGATGGCGGTCACCGCATGCGCCGGATCGAACGTGGCCCTGGCCAGCGCATTCACCGCTTCGGGCGTCACCGCCTCGAGTGCCTGCTTCATCGCGTCAGGTGAATCCAGCCCCTGGAATGCCAGCGCCTGCGACCATGCGTTGGCCAGGCCCTCGACCGAATTCTTCTTGAACTCCAGCCCGGCAATCGCCTTGCGCTTGGCCGCCTCGACCAAGGCCGGATCGATGCCCTTGGTCGCTGCTTCGGCGAGAATGGACCGCATCTTTGCCAGCACCGGCTGCGGGTTACCGCCGCGCGGGAAGATACCTATCGCCACGGCCCCGCCCGCCCGCGGCATCCACTCCCCGGAGAAACCGCCATACAGTGCGGAGCCATCCATGCCCATTCCGAACAGCGCTGCCCGCTGCGAGCCCATCGCTTCGCTCAGTACCAGTGCCGTGGCGTAATCCTTGTCCTGCATGCCGGGCATGCGGTAGCCGATATAGACCGACCCATAGGGGCTGTCGGTAGGCAGTTTCACGGTCTTCGCCTGCACCGGCCTGAAATCGAACGTCGGCCGCGCCGGCAGCTGCTTGCGTGGAATGTCACCGAACTGCGCCTGTACCTTGGCCAAGGTCGCTGCCGGGTCGACATCACCGGTGATCACCAGGATCGCGTTGTTCGGCGTGTACCAGCTGTCGTGGAAGGTGCGCAGCATCGCCGCGCTGGTCTTGTTGAACGACTCGCGCGTTCCCAGCGGCGTGTGCGCGTACGGCGTGCCGTCGAACAACTGCGCCAGCAGCTGGGTGTAGAACTTGAAATCGGGGCTGGACAGGTCGCGCGAGACTTCCTGCTCGATCGCCCCACGCTCCTTCGCCCACTCGGCATCGGCGATATCCAGGCCGCGCATGCGCAGTGCCTCGGTATGCAACGCCACGTCCAGGTCCTGCGAGGGCGCCACGAAGTAGTACTGGGTCACGCCCTGGGTGGTGTCGGCGTTGAAGCTGCCGCCCATGTTTGCAGAGATCGCCGCCAACTGGTCCTTGCTCAGCCCTGGGCTGCCGCGGAACATCATGTGCTCCAGCGCATGTGCGCTGCCGGGGAAACCGTCCGGCACTTCGTCCGAACCCACCAGATAATTCATCTCGGTGGTCACCACCGGCGCCAGTGCATCGCGCACGATCACCACGCGCAAGCCGTTGTCGAGGGTGGCGCGGGTGACATCGGCGTCACTGGTCTTCGCGGCCGCATTGCCGATCAGGGCCAGTGCCAGCGCAGCGGCCAGATATTTCACATGGTTTTTCACAAGATTTCCTCGGAATGTTTACAGCAAAGGCTTCAAGCCAAGTCCGCCACTAGTTCACTGGTAGACGACGAACAGGCCTTGGACACCGTTGCCTAGGTGACCGTTTCACGGTGGGAAGATGGGTGCGGATAGGCGTCAACGTTACCGCAAACCGCGCCACTCCTGACCTTGCACTGACCACCGCCGACGATGTTTGTTGAGCCTGCAGCCCTGCATTGGTTAAGCTCGTCAGTCTTCATCGCCTGTTGCTCAGGCTTCCCCGGGAACTTTTTTGAGCGCCACTGCAGTAAACCACGACAGCCGATATCCCCTGCTCACAGCCCTGGTGCTTGCACTGGTCGTGGCCGCGATGAATATCGGGCTGTGGTGGTGGGGCAACCTGCCGCACGGCCCGCAGGACTGGCACGGCAAGATCGGCGGCTTCGCGTTCTCCGCTTTCCAGCGCTACCAGGATCCGATCAAGCACGATTTCCCGAGCGACGACCAGATCGACAGCGACCTCAAGCTGATCGCCCAGTACTCCGACCGCATCCGCACCTACTCGATGCAGGTCAATCCTCAGACTTACCGGCTGGCCGAGAAGGATGGCCTGGAAGTGATGGCCGGCGCCGAGATCAGCCGGCGCATGGAGAACAACGAGAAGGAGATCGACACGCTGATTGCGATGGCGCGTCGCTATCCCAACACGATCAAGCGGGTGATCGTGGGCAACGAGGTGCTGTTCCGCAACGACCTCACACCCGAACAGATGATGGTCTACCTCGATCGCGTGCGCGCCGCCTTGCACCAGCCGGTGTCGATCGCCGAGCCGGAATACATCTGGCTGAAGTACCCCGAGCTGGCCGACCATGTGGACTTCATCACCATCCACATCTTCCCGTTCTGGAATGGCATACCGGTCGTAGCCAATACCCTCGACCCCGCACAACGCAATGCTGCATTGAACGCGGCATTGGGCTCCTACCACGTGATCCAGCAACGCTTCCCGAACAAGCACATCGTGGTCGGCGAGATCGGCTGGCCGTCCAATGGCGATCGCCACGAGCACGCCGACCCGTCCGTCTCCAACGAAGCGATCTTCATTCGCGAATGGCTGCTGGCGGCGAAGCAGCTCAACATCGACTACTACCTGATGGAAGCGTTCGACCAGCCATGGAAGGAACAGCTTTCAGGTCGCACCGAGGCCTACTGGGGCATCTTCAACGCCGATCGTCAGCCGAAATTCCCGTTCACCGGCCCGGTCACCGAGGACACCGGCTGGCCGTGGAAGGCGATCGCAGCGAGTCTGCTGGCGTTGCTGCCGATGATCTTCTTCGCACGCCGCTTCAGCCGCTTCAAGCTGATGGGGCGGCTGTTCTTCTGCATGCTGATCCAGCTGGCTTGCGGCCTGATCACCTGGTCGGCCACGCTGCCGTTCAACTTCTACCTGAGCTGGATCGACTGGACCATGCTGGTGCTGTTGTTCCCGGCGCAGATCGCGATCCTGGCCATCCTGCTGATCAACGGCTTCGAGTTCACCGAGGTGCTGTGGCGGCGCGAATGGATGCGCCACGCCGGCATGCTGCGGCCGGATCCACCGGAAAAGCAGCCGTTCGTGTCGATCCACCTGGCCTGCTACAACGAGCCACCGGAGATGGTGATTGTCACGCTCGATTCGCTGGCCGCGCTCGATTACGCGAATTTCGAAGTGCTGGTGATCGACAACAACACCAAGGATCCGGCAGTGTGGAAGCCGGTGCAGGAATACTGCGAGAAGCTCGGCAAGCACTTCCGCTTCTTCCATCTGGAGCCGTGGCCCGGCTACAAGGCCGGTGCGCTGAACTTCGGCCTGAAGGAAACCGACCCGCGCGCCGACGTGGTGGCAGTGATCGATGCCGATTACGAGGTGCGCTCGGACTGGCTGGCCACCCTCACCGGTCATTTCCACGATCCGAAGGTAGCCGTGGTGCAGTGCCCGCAGGCGCATCGCGAGTTCGAGCACAATACCTTCCGCCGCATGACCGCGTGGGAATACGACGGCTTCTTCCGTATCGGCATGCATCATCGCAACGAGCGCAACGCGATCATCCAGCATGGCACCATGACGATGGTCCGCCGCACCGCGCTGGAGGGCACCGGCGGCTGGTCCGAGTGGACCATCTGCGAGGACGCCGAGCTGGGCCTGCGCCTGATGCACTCCGGCTATGACCTGGTCTACGTCGACGAGTTGATGGGCAAGGGCCTGACCCCGGCCGACTTCAAGGCCTACAAGAGCCAGCGCTATCGCTGGGCTTTCGGCGCGATGCAGATCCTCAAGGGTCGCTGGAGCTGGATGACCCAGCGCGGTCCGCTCAGCGCGGGCCAGCGCTTCCACTTCCTCACCGGCTGGTTCAGCTGGTTCGCCGACGCGCTGCATCTGATCTTCACCCTGATGGCGCTGTTCTGGACCGCCGGCATGATCGCGCTGCCGCAGTACTTCAGCCTGCCGATGCAGCTGTTCCTGATACCGGTGATCGGCTTCTTCTTCGCCAAGGCGATCTTCGGCATCGTGCTGTACCGCGCCCGTGTACCGTGCAGCTGGTACGACACGCTGATGGCCTCGCTGGCCAGCATGGGGCTGTCGCATGCGATCGCCCGCGGCATCCTGCACGGACTGACCCGCGAGAAGACTTCGTTCGTGGTCACCGCCAAGAGCCGTCGTCTCGGTGGCAGCAATTTCGCCGCCTTCGCACCGGTGCGTGAGGAAGGTTTGATGGCAATCGCGCTGGTGCTGTGCATCGTCGGCATGGCGCTCGGCTATGGCACGCGCTATATCGAAGGCACCCTGTGGATGTTCATCCTCGCCGCGCAGTCGATCCCATACGTCTCGGCGATTACCGGGGCCTGGATCGCGCACAAGGCAGGCGACAAGGCCGGCTGATGCGACCTCGGTCGCATCAGCAATTCGAGCACGGCGCTTTGGCTCCGATACCGAAGTAACGAGCAGTATTCATACCCAGCCAACAACGACTTGGGTAAGCTGCAATTACCTGCGAACACGCTCTCAAGGACGGAACCCGCCGCATGCGCCGAACCCGCCGACGCCTGATCCTGCTGGCGTTGCCACTGCTGCTGTTGACGTCGCTGGCGCATGCCGGCGTGCAACTGGTGGTGGACGGGGTCGACGATCCGCTGAAAAGCGCGGTGGTCGCAGGTGCCGAACTGTCGCAATACGCCACGCGTGATGTCAGCGACGCGCAAGTACGTCGACTGTATGCACGCGCTCCCGAGCAGGTGAAATCCTCGCTCGAGCCGTACGGCTATTACGACGCCACCGTCACCGGTGAACTGCAACAGGTCGGCAAGGACTGGCGGGTCACCCTGCACCTGAAACCGGGCGAGCCAGTGATGGTCACCGCGGTCGACATACAACTGGACAACGTCGCCGCCAAGATTGCCCCGATCCGCCGTGCGGAACGCGCGATCGACCGGCTGAAGGACAAGCCGTTGAACCACGGCACCTACGACGCCGCACGCGACGCCCTGAGCGCGCAGCTGACCGCCAACGGTTTCCTCGATGCCCGGTTGGTCACCCACCGGGTCGAGGTGAGCCGCGCCAGCCGCAGCGCCACGGTCAAGCTGGCCTGGCAGGCGGGCCAGCGCTACCGCTACGGCCAGGTGCATTTCGAGGGATCGCAGTTCAATGACGGCTTCCTCGATCGCTACGTGCCGTTCAAATCCGGTGACTATTTTTCGCAGGACCAGCTGCTGGAACTGCAGCAGGCATTGAACGGTGCCGATTATTTCGCGGTAGTCAACGTGGTACCGGAAGTGGACGAAGCCAGGAACGGCGTGGTCGATGTCTGCGTGCAGCTGGCGCCGGCCAAGCGCACGATCTATACCGGCGGCCCGTTCATCGGTACCGATACCGGCCTCGGCGTGCGTGGCGGCATCGAGCGACGCTGGGTGAACCGGCGCGGACACAAGTGGAAGAACGAGCTGGTGCTGGCGCAACGCTTGAAGACAGTTTCCACGCTGTATTCGATCCCGCTGCCCGGCGAAAACCAGCGCAGCCTCAACTTCGGTGCGAATTACCGCGATGCGAATACCGAGACCTCGCAGTCGCGCACGCTCGAATTGGTCGGCAACGAGACGGAGCTGTGGCACGGCTGGACCCGTACGCTCGGCCTACATGCGCTGGATGGCACCTTCACCGTGGGCAAGATCGGCGACGAACCGGACGATACACCTGGCATCGAACATGGCCGCAGCACCGAGGTGTTCGCCGAGGCCTCGTTGTCGCGCAAGCAGGCCGACAATCCCACCTTCGTACGCAACGGCTGGTCGCTCAATGTCACTGCCCGCAGCACTGCCGGCAGCCTGCTGTCGACTGCCAGCTTCAGCCAGCTGATGGTCGATGCGAAATGGATCCGCACCTTCGCTGGCAACAACCGACTGATCCTGCGCGGTAGTGCCGGTGCGACCTGGACCAATGATTTCACTGCCTTGCCACCACAGCTGCGTTTCTTCGCAGGTGGCGACCGCTCGGTGCGCGGCTATAGCTTCGAGTCGATCGGACCGCTCAACAGCGATGGCCGCGTGATCGGCGGCAAGAACCTGCTGGTAGGCAGTGCCGAGGTCGAACATTACTTCACCCGCAACTGGGGTATCGCCAGCTTCGTCGATGCCGGCAATGCGTTCGATGGTACCAACTACCACCCAAAGGTCGGCACGGGCCTCGGCCTGCGCTGGCGTTCGCCGGTGGGCCTGATCCGTATCGACCTCGGCACGCCCGTCAACGATCCGCAGCGCCGCGGTGTAGAGCTGCACGTGGTGATCGGGCCGGATCTGTGAGGTACATGCGATGACCGAGACCAGCAGCCAGACCACCACGCCCAAGGCACGCCGCCGCTGGCTGCGCTGGCTCGGGCTGGCCTTGCTGCTGGCAATCGTGCTGCTGGTCGGCACCGGCAGCTGGTTACTCGGCACGGCTTCCGGCCTGCGTTTCGTACTCGCCCGCGCTCAGAGCGCCACCCACGGCGCGCTCCGCGTGCAGCAGGCGCAAGGCCGCTTGCTCGGGCCATTCGATCTTGTCGGCGTCCACTACGACGACGGCAACGGCACCGTGCTCAACCTGGCGAAGGCACACCTCGACCTGCGTTTATGGTCGCTGCTGGCCAGGCGCGTGCATGTCGTCACGCTCGATGTCGATGGTGTCGAGGTGACGTTGCCACCAAGCTCACCACAGGAACAGGGCAGCAGTTCGTTTTCGCTGAAGCCGCCGCTGGAGCTGCTGCTGGATCGCGTGCATGTCGGCGCGGTGCAGGTGACGCAGGGCGGCCAGCTGGTCTTCGCCTCCAATAGCCTCGACCTCGCCGGCAGCTGGACCAGCCGCGGCATCGCACTGAACCGGCTCGCACTGCAGGCCCCGGACGGCCACGCCGCCCTCATCGGCAAGCTGGCGATCGGCCAGCGCTATCAGGGTGACGGCAACGCCAGCTTTGCCTGGAAAGTCGGCAGCACCGACTACGCCGGCAACCTCGCCGGCCACAGCGACGGCAAGCTCGCCCACCTCGATCTCAGGCTCAGCCAGCCGATCGCGGCACAACTTCAGCTGGATCTCAACCAGGATGGCGGCGACGCGTGGACCGCCACGCTCGACACACCGCGTTTCGATCCTGCGCCACTGCTTGGGACCAGCGCGATCAAGACACTGGCGATCGCCATGCAAGCTCACGGCGACCGCCATGCTGGCACGCTCGATGGCCGGCTCGATCTCAACGAATACCAGCTGCTGCTGCAACCGTTGCATGCGCAGTTAAGCGATGACTTCAAGACGCTGACGCTGCAGCAGCTCAAGCTTGCTTCGCCGCAGGTCAAGGGCAGTATCGTTGCAAGCGGTGTCGTGCAGCTTGGCGCAAACCCCCTCAATGCCACGCTGGATATCCGTTGGAATGATCTGCAGCTTCCGGCCGATCTGGTCGGCCAGACCCTGCTCAGCCACGGCGAGCTGAAGGTAAACGGCAGCGTCGATGCCTATCACGCCGAAGGCGATGTCGCGATCGGTCCACCTGGCAAGCTCGCCAGCTTGAGTTTGAATCTGGATGGCACACCAAAGCAGATCGCCCTGCACACGCTAGCGTTGAAACAGCCGCAAGGGGGCCTGCAGGCCAACGGCACAGTGACCCTGCAACCGGCGCTGACCTGGCAGGCCGAAGCCAACGCCACCCGGTTCGATCCCGGCCAGTTGTTCGCCGGCTGGAGTGGCGCGTTGGATTTCGACATCGCCAGCAGTGGCACGTTGCCGCAGGATCGCCCCGACGTCACGCTGGAGATCCACAAGCTTGCCGGCAAGCTGCGTGATCGCAGCATCGGCGGCAGCGGCAAGCTACATCTGTCACCAAACGATGTCGTCGACGGTCAACTCAAGCTCAACTCGGGCGGCAGTACGGTGCTGGTCGATGCCAGACCCGGTGTGCGCAACGACGCCGACTTGAAACTGGCAATCGCCTCACTCGGCGACTGGCTGCCAAATGCTGGCGGCCATCTGGACGGCCATTTCAATATCGGCGGGAAGCTGCCGAAACTCAGCATCAATGGCCAGCTGCAGGGACAGTCGCTGGTCTGGCAGCAACAGCGGGCAGACACGCTGCGGCTGATTGCAGGCATTCCCGACATCAGCCACCCGGCCGGCAAGCTGGATCTGCAGGCCGCCGGCGTGCATCTGCAGGGGCTGACCTTCCAGCAGGTCAACCTGCTGGCCGAAGGCAGCCAGGGCGATCACCGGCTGGACCTCGACGTGCGCGGCACGCAACTCTCCGGCCAGCTGGCCGTACACGGCGCACTCAAGGGCACGGTCTGGAACGGCACGCTGGCCACCCTCAACTTCGATCCGCAAGGCATGCCGGGCTGGCGGCTGCAACAACCCGCACAGCTGGGTTACAACGATGGCGCGATGAGCCTGTCCGAACTCTGCCTGAGTGCCGGTGAGCCCCTGCTGTGCATCGCCGCAAAACGGGACAAGGGCGGCAACCTCGATGCCAGCTATCGGTTGCATGCCCTGCCACTGGCCCTGCTGCTGAACGCTGCCGGCGAAGCCGCATTGCCGGTGCGGGCCGACGGCGTGCTGGAAGGCAACGGCAAGCTCCATCGCAGCGCAGCCGGCGCACTCAACGGTGCCGCCTCCATCACTTCGGCTCGCGGCAGCATCACTTATACCGATCATGCCGACGCACCGCTGCTGAGCTATGACCAGTTGCGCCTGAATGCCGAACTCGGCCCGACAAGCCAGCGTATCGACGTGCACAGTGGACTCGACCAGGGTGGCCTTCTGGATGGCCAGATCACCATCGCCGGCAGCCAGCAATCACTAGGTGGTCAGCTCACGCTGCGCATGAACAGCCTCGCTTTCGTCGAACTGTTCAGCAACGAAGTGGCGAACGTGAAAGGCAATCTCGATGGTGCATTCCGTTTCGACGGGACGCTGAAACAGCCGGCCATCAGTGGCCATGCCACGGTCGCCGATTTCGTCGCTGAAGTGCCCACGGCAGGGCTCAAGCTGAGCCAGGGCCGGCTCGCGATCAGCACCAGCGATGCGCAGCAGTTCCGTATCGATGGCAGCGTGCAGTCCGGCAAGGGAAGCGTGGCGATCAATGGTGTCGCCGGACTCGGCACCAGCGCGCAAACCGCGATCACGCTCAAGGGCAGTCAGTTCACTGCCGCGGATATCCCTTCCGCCAAGGTGGCGATCTCGCCGGACCTGCTCGTCAAGCAGGATGCCAAGGGCATCGACATTGGTGGCACCGTCACCCTGGACAGTGCCGACGTGAATGCAGACAAGCTGCCCGGCGCCGGCGCCACCAAAGCATCGCCCGACGTGGTGGTGATCGACCAGAGGCAGCAGGAACAGGCCGCCGGCCAGCTGCCGATCAGCGCACTGGTCAAGGTGGACCTCGGCCGCAAGACCCACCTGATCGGCATGGGGTTGGATGGCAAGCTGAGCGGGGTACTCACGGTCAATGAACGTCCCGGCCGCGCCACCACCGGCCAGGGCCAGATCGCCGTCGACGGCACCTATCGCGCCTACGGCCAAAGCCTGCAGATCCAGCGCGGCCAGTTGCTGTTCGCCAGCACGCCGATCGACAACCCGGGCCTGAACATCCGCGCCGTGCGCAAGCTCAACCCGACCGCCACCATCGACGAAGGCCAGGAAGTCGGCTTGCTGATATCCGGCACGGCGCAACGGCCGATCCTCACCGTGTTCTCCAACCCGGTGATGGAACAGTCCGATGCGTTGTCCTACCTGGTCACCGGCAAGCCGCTGTCGCAGGTGAAGGGCGGCGAAGGCGACATGGTCGGCGCCGCTGCGCAGGCGCTCGGCTCGGCTGCCGGCGACCTGCTCGCCAAGAATGTGGGCTCCAAGCTCGGCGTGGATGAGATCGGCGTCTCAAGCAACGAAGCGCTCGGCGGCAATTCCGCGTTCACGGTCGGCAAGTACTTGTCGCCGCGTCTGTACCTCAGCTATGGCGTTGGGTTGTTCCAACCCGGCCAGGTGATCATTCTGCGTTACCGATTCAGTCATCGCTGGAATTTCGAGATACAGAACGCTACCGACTTCGACCGTGCCAGCTTCAACTACCGCTACGAAAGATAAGACCTGACCTCATGAAGGCCTGTTGCAGTGGCACGGCCGCATCAACACCTAACCTCATGATCACAATTTCGTAACCCATTCTGCCGATAGTGGTTACAGCCACTGCTGTTCAAGTGGAAACCATGACGGAATCAGAAAAGAGAGAATGGCGTTGGGCTTACGCCAAGATACGTAGCCTGTACTGCAACCGGTTCACTGCCGCCTATCGCGCCACCTTGTTCGCTCTACGCGGCGATAGTGGGCGCTTCATGAGCCATGGCGGGGGCATGCTGTCCAGATTGAGAAGATGAGTCAATCCAAGGATTTTCAATCAGGGGGCGGAAAACCGCGTGCCGTAGCGTGTTGATTGATAGTCAAACAGCCCGTCAGCGCAACTCGAACGTGCCCTCGGCATGCGTCACGCCCTGCATGCTGGCGAGCTGTGATGATGGCGCAAGTTATCGCTTTGAATATTGCGTCGTGACAGCGCACGTTCAAACATCGCCCTGATAATCGATTCAACCCAGCACGTTTACCCTGCCACCTGGAGATACTCCCTTGATCCGCAAGCCACTTGCTCGTAATGCGATGTATACCCTGCTCTGCGCAGGCTTCGTGGTGCTCGCCGGCTGCAATCAAGCGCCCGCACCTGCCGCAGGGCCGGCCGGCACATCCACGGCATCCTCGGCCGCTTCGGCACCAGCGCCGGCGCAATCCACAGCCGCGCAGGCGGCACCATACACACCACCTACAGCCGATCAGCTGTACCAGTTGGTGGCTCCCATCGCCTTGTTCCCGGACAACCTGGTCGCCCAGGTGCTGGCCGGATCGACCTTTCCGGACCAGATCACGGCCGCGGACAATTTCCTGACCCAGAACCCGAGCTTGAAAGGCGCCCCATTGCTGGCGCAGGTCAACACGCAGCCGTGGGATGCCAGCGTCAAGTCACTGACCACCTTCCCTTCCGTGCTTGATCAGATGGCCAGGAACGCCCAGTGGACCAGCGCCCTGGGCGAGGCCTACGTCAACGACCCGACCGATGTGATGAACGCCATCCAGGTGATGCGTCAGCGCGCGTCCCAGAAGGGCAATCTGCGCAGCACGGCGCAGCAGGTCGTCCAAACCCAGCCGGCAACAGCCGCTGATAACGCCACGTATGCCGACGACGGGCAGCAACCTGCCTATGACGGTCCATCCGTGGTGGAGGCGCCGCCCCAATACATCGAAATCGCGCCGGCGCAATCGGACACGGTCTATGTACCGAGCTACGACCCGCAGACCGTCTACGGCGGCGATGTGCCGGTCTACCCGAGCTACAGCTACCAGCCGCAGGGTTACAGCACCGGTGAAATCGTGACGGCCGGCGCCATTACCTTCGGCGCGGGCATCCTGATCGGGTCGTTACTGGAAGGCCATCACCATGACGGCGGCGGCTACAACAATCAGCCACCGCCCGGCGGTGGCTGGAACAGCTGGGGCATGAACTGGGGCGGTCGTGGTGCCGGCGGTGGTCAGCAGCGGCCAGCGGTCATCCACAACAATTCGACCTACGTGTCGAACTCCACCACCGTGGTCAATCGCTACACCACCAACAACGTCAACAACAGCCGCACGACGATCAACAATGTAAATAACGTCAACAACAGCCGCAACCAGGTCGTGCAGAACCGCAACGCCAGCAATCAAATCGCCAATAATTTCCCGCGTCCGGCCACCAACGAAAATCCGGCGACAGCGCCGCGTGGAGGCATGTCGATGCCGCATTTCGGCAACACGCCACCGCAGGCTGCAACCGCCGCAGGAGAGCGTCCGTTGTCGCACGTGCCGAACAACCTGACGCGACCAGCTGAAGGGGCACCTCATGTTGAAGGGGCACCTCATGCCAGCATGTTGCATACCCTGCCGACCCATGCGCCGGTAACCGAACCGAACCGTGAAGCGCGTCCTGCACCCGTTGCCCGACCACCGCAGCCGCAGCCGCCGCGCGAAGCTGCCAGGCCGATGCCGCAGCACGCCAGCCCCGTGGCACCGCATGAAGCAGCTCCTCGCCTTGCACCACGACCTGTGCCAGTACCTCACGTGGCTCCCGCACCGCGTCAAGCCCCACCACCGCGTGAGGCTGCACCGCCCCGCCAGCCTGCTGCACCGCGTCAGGTTCAGGCGCCACGTCCCAATGCAGCGCATCCAGCACCTCCCGCGCACCCGAATACCGACAAAGACAAGAAAGACGACAAGAACGGCCATTCCTGATCTGACGCTGTCACGCCCGCATCGCCAGGGATGGCGCGGGCGCATAGATCAGCACGAGCCTGTCGTCCAGCCGGCAATGGCCATCTTCCGCCCCGATGAGTACGGCTGGCTTCAGTCGGCATCACGCGTGACGCAGCTATCCGCTAGCCCATAAGTCATGCGCACAAAGCCGGGCCGGCGGACTATCGTGGGCGTCTGACTCCTGCCGGGATAGAAGCCATGCGACATGTCCGTTGGATCCTGACCGCCGCGGTGCTATGCGGCTCAAGCGCATGGGCAGTCACGCCCATGCCGATGGCGCAGCAGCAGGCTGGCAGCAACCCCTCCGGCGTGGACCTGGCGGGCATCGACCACAGCGTGAAGCCGGGCGACGACTTCGACGGCTATGCCAACGGCACCTGGCGCAAGACCGCAGTGATCCCGGCCGACCGCGCCAGCACCGGCATCTTCCTGCAGGTGTTCGAGAAGGCGGAACAGCGGAATGCCGAATTGATCAAGGCCGCTGCCGCGAACAAAGCACCGACCGGAAGCAACGAGCGCAAGATCGCGGACTACTACGCGGCCTACATGGATCAGGCCAGCATCGACGCACACGGCCTGAGGCCGCTGCGGCCACAACTGCGCAGGATCGACGCGATCAGGACCCGCAGCGATCTAGCCAGCGTGCTGGGCAGCCAGCTGCGCGCGGATGTCGATCCGATCAACGCCACCAACTTCAGCACCGAACACCTGTTCGGCCTGTTCGTGACGCAGGGACTGGAAGATCCCTCGCACAACGTGGCCTACCTGCTGCAAGGCGGCCTGGGCATGCCCAACCGCGACTATTACCTCGACCCCGACAAGGACATGGCCGGCTTCCGAACGAAGTACCAGGTCTACATCGCCACGCAGCTTGAGGAAGCCGGCGTGGTCGATGCAGACGCCAAGGCGAAGGCCATCTTCGATCTGGAGACAAAGATTGCCAAGGCGCAGGAGAGCCTGGTCGACAGCGAGGACGTACACAAGGCAAACAACCCATGGAGCATGGCGGACTTCGCCAGCAAGGCACCCGGCCTCGACTGGGTCGCCTATTTCCATGCTGCCGGCCTCGATACGCAGAAGCAGATCGTGGCATGGCAGCCGCGCGCCATCACCGGCCTGGCGACGCTGGTCGCTAGCGAGCCACTCGACACCTGGAAAGCCTATCTCGCGTTCCATACCATCAACCACAGCGCCGGCATGTTGCCCAAGGCGTTTGCCGACGCCAGCTTCGAGTTCTACGGCCACACCTTGCAGGGAACACCGAAGCAGCGTGACCGCTGGAAGCGCGCGATCGGCGCCGTCAACAACGATCTCGGCGATGCGGTCGGCCAGATCTACGTGAAGAAATACTTCCCGGCCTCATCCAAGGCGCAGGTACAGCAGATGGTCAGCAACATCCTCGCTGCCTTCGCCGACCGCGTCGATGCGCTGGACTGGATGACGCCGGCAACCAAGCAGAAGGCCAAGGCGAAGATCGCCACCGTCCGTGTCGGCGTCGGCTACCCGGAAACCTGGCGCAACTATGCCGATCTGGAAATCCGCCCGGACGACGCGGTCGGCAACCACCTGCGCGCCGAGGAACACGAATACCAGCACCAGCTGGGCAAGCTCGGTCAGCCGGTGGACAAGGGCGAGTGGTGGATGACCCCGCAAACCGTCAACGCGGTGAACCTGCCGCTGCAGAATGCGCTGAACTTCCCCGCCGCGATTCTCGAGGCACCGTTCTTCGATCCGAAAGCCGATGCCGCGGCGAACTACGGCTCGATCGGCGCGGTGATCGGTCACGAGATCAGTCATAGCTTCGACAACACCGGCGCCGACTTCGACGCGGACGGCCGCATGGCGAACTGGTGGACACCGGAAGACGAAGCCCACTTCAAGGCCGCCGGCCAGAAACTGGTGGCGCAGTACAGCGCCTATGAGCCGCTCCCGGGCCTGCACATCAACGGCCAGCAGACGCTGGGCGAAAACATCGCCGACGTGTCGGGCCTGACCATCTCCTGGCTCGCCTATCACAAGTCGCTGGGCGGCAAGCAGGCGCCGGTGATCGACGGCCTCACCGGCGACCAGCGCTTCTTCCTCGCCTTCGCCCAGTCCTGGCGCGAGAAAACCCGCGATGCGGCATTGCGCGCCCAGGTAATTTCCGACGGTCACTCACCCGGCAACTTTCGCGCAGAAACCGTGCGCAACCTCGATGCCTGGTATGACGCGTTCTCGCCCAAGCCGGGCGAGAAGCTGTATCTCGCGCCGAAGGATCGGGTGAAGATCTGGTAAGTGTGGTGCAGGGCTTGCGGCAATCCATCGCAAGCCCTGCGACAGGACGGCTTAGCTGATACCAAGTCCCTCGATACCGACGATTGTGCCAGCATCGAAACCGCCGATCTCGGCAAAACGCCGACCACGCTCGGCATAGTCCTTGAACTGGTCAAAGCTGGGTGCGCCGGGTGACAGCAGGATCACGCCATCCTTCGGCGTGCGCGCTTTCGCCTCGGCCACTGCACTGGCGAGATCGTCGACGCGCACGATCGGGCAACGCACTTCGGCCGCACGCAATGCCGCCTCGATGCGGGTACCGCTGTTGCCCATGCAAATGATCGCGTTCGGTGGTGTGCCACCCATAGCCTCGACGAACGGCGTCCAGTCCAGCCCGCGGTCATGCCCACCGACCAGCACGCTCACCGCGCGACCGTGCAGGCTTTCCAGCGCTGCCAGGGTCGCCAGCGGCGTGGTGCTGATCGAGTCGTTGATCCAGTACCAGCCAGCGTATTCGCCCAGCGTCTGCAGGCGATGCGGCAACGGCCGGAAATGCGCCAATGCCGGTGCCGCAGCCAAGGCATCCATGCCGACCGCGGCCAGCGCCGCCAGCGCGGCGCAGGCATTGAGTGCGTTGTGCAGGCCCGGCGCGGCGAGCTGATCGATCGGAAAGACGTCCTGCGTGCCACGGCGGATGAAACCGTCGGCGACGTGCCAGCCTGTCGGCTGACCGAACTGCACGCGGTGCGGATGCCCCTGTGTGCGTTCCAGCAGCGCCGGCTGCAGCGCATTGACCAGCAGCTGTTGCGAGACGTCAGCCAGACGCAGCTTGTCCGCGACGTAACGCTCACGCGAGCCATGCCAGTCCAGATGTTCCTCATACAGACTGGTGACCACGCCAAGTTCCAGTGGACCCGCCTCGCCGGTCTGAAAGCTGGACAGCTCGATCACCCACAGATCGGCCGATTGATCCAGCAGCTCCAGCAGTGGCAGGCCGATATTGCCCGCGAGTGCGGTGTGCATGCCAAGCGCGCGCGTCAGATGCGCGATCAACGCACTGGTGGTGCTCTTGCCCTTGGTACCGGTGACGGCAATCACGCGCGCAGGCCGGCCTTGATCGATGCCGTTCTCGCCAAACCACAGCGCGGTGCCGGACGTGAAACGCGTGCCCTGTGCCTGTGCCGCCAGCAGTGCAGGCTTGTAGGCCGAGATGCCGGGCGACTTGATCACTATATCGAAGGCCGCGAGTACCACAGTATCGGGCTCCACGGCATGCACGTCGAGCGCCGCATCGAATGCCTGTGCCGCGTCCACCTCAGCAGGCGAACAGAACAACGTCAAGGATTGCCGCGGCAATCGCTTGCGCAGCGCCGTGATCGCCGCACGTCCTTCACGACCGAAGCCCCAGACAGCGACACGCTGGCCATCCAGATCGGCAATGCGCATTAGCCGATCGTCGCCAGTGCGGGCTGCAATCGAAGCGGAACGCGTTGCTCAGCCGATGCCCGCAGCCACGGCTCTAGCGCCAGTTGCGTAGCATCCAGT
Organism: Dyella sp. S184; assembly: GCF_009766065.1. Classification (GTDB taxonomy): domain Bacteria; phylum Pseudomonadota; class Gammaproteobacteria; order Xanthomonadales; family Rhodanobacteraceae; genus Rhodanobacter. Next base: position 634,857 of record NZ_LMUE01000009.1, read on the forward strand.
TGCGGCAGGATCTCGCTGCCGAAGCGCGCAACAAGCGCGTCTTCCTGCCATTCCGGGCGCTGGCTCAACGCATACATCGCGGCGCGTGCTTCAGCGCCCTCGCCCACGCATTCGAACGGTTTGTGGTCCTGGTACTCCAGCAGCGCATCGAAGCCACCTGCCTGCGCTTCGTCATCCAGCAGGTTGCGGCCGAAGATGGAAAGCAGCCGTGGTTTGGGCAGGAACGGCGCCAGCGCGAGAAACACGAAATGGCATTTCGGACACTGCCCGCACCAGCGATCGGCCGGCTTCGGGCCTAGGATCCGGAAGTTGCGGTTGCAGCTGGAGAACACATCGAAGTACGGCGTCAGCTTCGCGAAGGCGCGAGTGATGGCCAGCTCCGAATACGGCCGCAGCAGCGAGCAGTAATCGAGATCGCTGGCTACATGCGTGTGCAGCCAGTTGCCGAGCAGCTGCTCGAACGCGTAGCCCTTGCTCCACTGGTGGTTCACCTGCTGGCCTTCGTACTCCAGCGTGGCTGCCGAGGCGGAACGCTCGTTGGCGAACGCGATCGAGTCGTAGCCATAGAGGATCGCGGCAACGGCGAGGATCGCCGAGTTCACCGCGGTCACCGGGATATGCCCGTTCCACGCGCCGAGCCGGTTCAGCTCGAACAGTCCGGGCGCCAGTTCGCGCTGGATGTTCAGCATCGGCAGGCCGGTGCGCTCGGCGCAGGCAGCGATCAATGCCGAATTGCCGACCCATACGGCAGTCGCGTCGCCACCGATCGACTTGATCGCCTCGATCGCCACCAGCGAATCCTTGCCACCGCCGATCGGCACCAAGGTGCGTTTAGGCAAACCTGCGGCCTTTACCTCCGACGGCACTGCGCCACCACGCGGGAACGCAATACGCCCACGCAGATCCAGCCCGTTGCGATACGCAAACTCGGCCAGCCCGTGCAGGTACAGCTGATCCAGCAGCTCGGCGGTGGCATCGTCGAGTGGACCGCTGGCCACCTCGATCTTCGGCGGTACGCCAGCCTTGTAGTAGCTGACGCCGGCAATCAGATGCAGCAGTTTCAACGCAGCATCAAATGCCGCGGCATGTTCCGCAGGTACCGCCGGCGCATTCGGGAAATGGATCCGTTCGACCAGCTCCTCGCCGTCGTCGAATGCATACACTAGCTCGGCCACGCCATCGGCATAGCTACCGCGCACGAAGCGGAACAGCCGGGTCAACCGCGGTTGAATCATGTTGCTCACCAATACTTTCTCCAGCGCCGTGGCGCCTATTCGATCACGATCTCGTCGGCTTCGTCGCGCAGGTTGTACGGCGAGGACATTACCTTGCCGTAGGCACCGGCCTGGGCAATCAGCATCACGTCACCCTCCAACGCCTCGGGCAGGCGGCGATCGGTGCCCAGCACATCGCCACTCTCACAGATCGGACCCACCACCTGGTACAGCGCGGTGGCTGGCTCATCGAGCCGGGTGAGATTGACGATCTCGTGCCAGGCGTCATACAGCGCGGGACGGATCAGGCTGTTCATGCCAGTGTCGACACCCAGGTAACGCAGCTGAGCCTTGCCCTTCTGCTGGGTTACCCGCGTCAACAGTACGCCGGCATCGGCGACCAGGTAACGGCCGGGTTCCATCCACAGTTGATATTGCGGATAGGCCGCCTTCACTTCGCGCAGCACGCGATCGAGTTCGGCGATGTCGAGCCGCGCCTCACCCGGGTGCGATGGCACGCCGAGACCGCCACCGATATTCAGGAACGCCACGCTGCCGATGCGCTCGGCAAGGCTGGCCAGTTGCGCGTAGACCTCGCCCCAGTGACTGGCATCGAGTACACCTGAACCCAGATGCGCATGCAGGCCACGAATCGTCACGTTGTGGGTTTCGGCAAGTTGCAGGAAGTTGGCAAGCTGGTCCAGCGGCAGGCCGAACTTGCTGCCGCTGCCGCCCGTGCGCACTTTCTCGTGATGGCCCAGGCCGCGACCCAGATCCACCCGCAGCACGATCTCTCTGTCGTGGAACAATTCGCCCCAATGCTCGATCGGATACAACGAATCCAGCGTCACTGTGGCGTGGGTACCAAGCGCAAAGACGTAATCCTCGCGTGGTGCGAAATTCGGCGTGAACAGCAGCGGCGTAGCCTCTGGCACGATCGCACTGACGGCTTTCAATTCGCCAGGCGAGACACACTCGAACGCGAAACCTTCCGCGACCAGCGTGCGCAGGATTTCCGGATGGGTATTCGCCTTGACCGCGTAGTGCAGTCGATTGACTACCGTGAGCGACTTCAGCTCGCGCGCCTGCTGGCGCACCGTCGGCAGGTGATAGACGTAACGCGGTGTGGCTTCGGCGGCCAGTTCCAGCAGGCGTGCCCGCTGTGACTCGCGCCACCAGGCCGTCGCAGTTCCGGACGCTTCGCCACTGCCATACAGCGCCTGCCAGCTGGGACCGAACAACGCGCTGTCATCGGTGCGCAAGGCGCCGGCGGCGATCAGCAGGTCATGCAGATGCGGCAACAGCGTGTCGACCACTTCCTCATCAACCACGAAAGTGAGATTGAGGTTGTTCGACGACTGCGAAATCATGTGCACGCGCAACTGGCCGAACTCGGCCAGCACGCCAGACAACGTGTGCAACAGCGAACGCATGCCGCGGCCGACCAGGGTGATCGCCGCGCATGGCGCGATCACCTTGACCCGGCACACTTTGGCGAGGTCGGTGGCCAGCGCCGCGATCGCATCGGAGTCGAGCAAATTCTCGGTGGGGTCGAGCGACACCGTGACATTGGTCTCGGCCGAGCCGATCAGGTCCACCGACAGCCCATGCTGCTTGAAGTGCGTGAATACGTCGGCCAGAAAACCGACCTGCTGCCACATGCCGACCGATTCCATCGATACCAGGGTGATGCCCTTGCGCGCGCTGATCGCCTTGACGCTGGGCGCATGTGCGCGCACTTCCGGACCGATCACCGTGCCATCCAGCTCGGGCCGGTTGGTGTCCTTGATCAGCAGCGGCACGCGCGACTCGCGCAACGGCGACAGGCAGCGCGGATGCAGCACCTTGGCACCGGTGGAGGCGATTTCCTGCGCCTCCTCGTAATCCAGTCGCTGCAACAGACGCGCACCCGGCACCTGCCTGGGATTGGCAGTGAACATGCCGGCCACGTCGGTCCAGATCTCCACCCGCTGTGCCTTCAGAAGCGCGCCGAAGTAGGAGGCGGAGGTGTCCGAGCCACCGCGACCCAGCAGCACGGTGCGACCTTGCGACTCACGGGCGATGAAGCCCTGGGTGATGAACACGTCGCCCAGTGTGGCCAGTCGCGCAGCCAGCACCGGGTTGGGTCGCGAATCGACCATTGAGGACAGCAGCCGGGTGCGCTCGTTCTGATTCGGCAACGCGATCGCGGCGAGACAGTCGCGCGCATCAAGCCACTGTGTGGGTAACCCACTATGGCTGAGAAAGGCCGCGCCGAGTGCGCTGGAGAGCAGCTCACCATGGGCCTGGATCGCCGCTGCCCATGCCAGCTCGCCCAACACAGCCGAGCCACCTTCAGCCAGCGTGGCCAGTTCGGTCAACCGCGCATCGAGCGTATCCGGAACCGCCAGCTGCATGTGGTCGAGCAGGTCGTAGTGACGCTGTGCGATCGCCTTGGCAGCCTCGATGCGTTTGCCCTTGTCGCCCTGTGTGCACAGTTGTTTGAGTGCGTCGGTGATGCCGGTAAGCGCCGAAACGACCACCAGTACCCGCGCGCCTTCGGCACGACGGCTGGCTACCAGCTCCAGAATGTTCTGCCAGCGCGGCAGGGTGGCGACACTGGTGCCGCCAAACTTCATCACGATCCAGGATGCGTCAGCGTGGAGCGACGCGGGGCTTTGCGGATTCACGGCTACCTTCAGTGGCGGTGGTGGGAAAATAATCCGGCCAGTGTTGCGCCGCAGCAGCCGGATTGCAATGGCAAAATGTTTGGACGTCCAAACGTCCGCGTATGTCGCATGCGCGACATACGATCATTACCGTTCACAGAAGGACAGCGCGACGCACGTCAGGCCACGACCACGGGGATCTTGCCGATCCGCGCCTGCCATTCCTTCGGACCGGTCTGATGCACCGAGGTACCCGCTGAATCCACTGCCACCGTCACCGGCATGTCCTGCACGGTGAACTCGTAGATCGCCTCCATACCGAGATCGGCGAAGCCGACCACGCGCGAAGCCTTGATCGCCTTGGACACCAGGTAGGCCGCACCGCCCACGGCCATCAGATAGACCGACTGGTGCTTCTTGATTGCCTCGATCGCGGCCGGACCGCGCTCAGCCTTGCCGACCATGCCGAGCAGACCGGTCTGTGCCAGCACCTGCTCGGTGAACTTGTCCATGCGGGTGGCGGTGGTGGGACCGGCGGGGCCCACCACTTCGTCGCGCACCGCGTCGACCGGGCCGACGTAGTAGATGAAGCGGCCCTTGAAGTCGACTGGCAGCGACTCGCCCTTGTTCAACATCTCGACCATGCGCTTGTGCGCGGCATCGCGTCCGGTCAGCAGTTTGCCGTTGAGCAGCAGCACTTCGCCCGGCTTCCAGCTCGCCACTTCCTCGCGCGTCACCGTATCGAGGTTCACCCGTCGGCCCTTCGAGCTGTCGTAGGTCAGCTTCGGCCAGTCTTCCAGCGACGGCGGATCGAGCATCACCGGGCCGGAACCGTCCAGCGTGAAGTGCGCATGGCGGGTAGCGGCGCAGTTCGGGATCAGTGCCACCGGCAGGTTCGCCGCATGGGTCGGGTAATCCTTGATCTTGATGTCAAGCACGGTGGTGAGGCCACCCAAGCCCTGCGCACCGATGCCGAGCGCGTTGACCTTCTCGTACAGCTCGATGCGCAGTTCCTCGGCGCGATTGCTCGGGCCGCGAGCGATCAGCTCCTGAATGTCGATCGGCTCCATCAGCGCCTCCTTCGCCAGCAGCATCGCCTTCTCGGCGGTGCCGCCGATACCGAGACCGAGCATGCCTGGCGGGCACCAGCCGGCGCCCATCGTGGGCACGGTCTTCAACACCCAGTCGACGATCGAGTCGGACGGATTGAGCATCACGAACTTCGATTTCGCCTCGGAGCCGCCGCCCTTCGCCGCCACGATCACATCGAGCTTGTCGCCCGGCACGATCGAGACATTGATGATCGCCGGCGTGTTGTCCTTGGTATTGATGCGCTTGCCCGCGGGGTCGGCCAGGATGCTGGCGCGCAGCTTGTTGTCCGGGTCGTTGTAGGCACGGCGTACACCCTCGTTGACCATCTCATCCAGCGAAAGCGTTGCGTCCCACTGCACGTTCATGCCGACCTTGAGGAACACAGTGACGATGCCAGTGTCCTGGCACAACGGCCGATGACCCTCAGCCGCCATGCGCGAGTTGATCAGGATCTGCGCCATCGCGTCTTTCGCCGCCGGACTTTCCTCGCGCTCATAGGCGGCCGCGAGACCCTTGATGTAGTCAACCGGGTGGTAATAGCTGATGTACTGCAGCGCGTCGGCGACGGACTGGATCAGATCGTTTTGCTTGATGATGGTCATGGCGATGGCTTCGACTTCGGGGGAAGGCGCCGGAACGACCGTCCGCAGCGCGCAAGCCGCCTATTGTGCCGCAACCTGGCCCAGCCTCAAAAAACAGCGGCCGCACAGGGCGGCCGCTGTTTTGACGCAAGTGCGATCATTCAGAAGCGATATTCGGCAAATGCCGAGGTCACCCCGATATAGCCGCGAAACTGCAGGCCATCGGCCCTCGCTCTTGCACGATATAGGTCGTAGTCCAAGCCAAGGCTGAAGTGTGGCGTGATGTCATAACCGACGCCGAGACCGGCGTAACCGCCATTGCCACTGATGCTTTGCGAACCGTAACCGCTGACGCTTGCTTTAAGCGTGGAATGGAGATAGCCGCCGCGACCGGAGATGTACCAATTATTCCCAAACTTGTACTTGAGGTTGAGGCCTGCCAATGGACCCTTGCCCTGATCGGTGGCACGGGCGCTGATGCCGTCTATGTTTACCGGGCCGTGGATCGAACCCAGGTCGACATAACCGACTTCGACGCCAAAATTCCAGGTGTCGTTATACCAGGTGTATCCCGCACGTATGGCGGAGCTGAAAGCCGTGTTGTTGGTCGCGGTACCGCTGTTATAACTCGACTGCCCCAGATTGCCGTTGATGAAAAATGTGCCTGGATCGGTGGCGAACGAACTGCCCGAAGCTGCCATCAGCACGGCAGCAATGGCGGTTATCTGAAATCGCTTATTCATAAGCTTCCCTGTTTGGTCGTATTTGCCCCTCGCAGCCCCATGCACGCGAGAACGCGCATTCTTGCTAATTTGCCGGCACATAAGCAATCGACGCAGAAAAATGCGCAGCGCTTAATGGATCAACCAGTCGCGTCGCAAAAACCTACTTCCAGGCGATACTTTCGCCCGGTAAATGGAGCATGCGGTTTCGCAGGATCTGGGGCTGGGTCCGGCAATCTTCAGGGGGACCGCCGTGCTGCTGACGGGAGGCACTACGAGTAGACGAAACGCGGCAAGGCCTGGCCAAGCGATAGAACAACTCTGCACGGCCGGCGGCCGCGTGACTGGTGTGTACTCGAGCTTGGCTAGGCAACCTGCCGCCAAATTGACCCATCCCGAAAACGCCAACGGCCACGCGAGGTGGCTGCTGGGCCGTTTCCATTGCCCGTTACGTAGCGTGCGCTCGGTTCAGAAGCGGTATTCGGCGGACACCGAATACAACGCGACATTGACCCCGGTGCCCGTGCCATTGCTGATTGGGTGCGCGTGGTAGTTGTCGTAGCTCAGGCCAATACTGACATTCGATGGCAGGTTGTACCCCGCACCCACACCAAGATACTCGCCAGTGCCGGTTGAAGAAAAATTGTAGTGTTCCACTGCCATATACGTTTTAAGGGAGGCGCAGTCATGAATCCCGTCCCCTCGCTCTCGACTTGTGAGTGGAACCAGCCGCCACGAGCCGACACGTACCAGTTGTCATTGATGTTGTACTTCAGGTTGCCGCCCGGCAACCAATCGCGACTTTTCACGTCATTCGTGTAGTAGTTGTTGGCAAATCCCGGCAATGTCCGCATGGACTGACCAGGTCAACATAACCGGCTTCAACACCGAAGTCCGCCACGCTATGCCAGCGGTAGCCAAAACGCAGCGCGCCGGCCGTATCCTTCGTATCCGGGTTGCCACCAATGTATAAATTGTAGTGAGCTGTGTTGTACGTGGAGGCGACGCTGTAATCCGCCTGACCGGCATCGACATTCACGTAGAAGTTGCCGCCATCCGCCAAAGAACCCGTGGAAATACCACCCATGGCCAGACCCACACAGCCATCATCAACTTGTTCATTGCGATTTTCCTTTTTCGACAGTGATCAGTGAATGCCGCTCAAGAATCTATGCAGATGGCAACTTTCTGAGTTCGTCTTTACGTGCTTTTGTCCCTGGTGATCTTGCAAGACAGCTCAACGTAATCATGCACAGCGCGACATGCATGTAACGGTTGACTATATGGATCGCCAGCACGCCTATCGTCATTGCCAATCTGCACATGCGGGGCGCGCTTGCCGCGTGGCGACGCGGCCGTCATGCTTCGGCCTTCCTTGGTTAAAGCCGCTTGCCATGCCCAGACCCGATAGTGGTTACCAGCGCAGTCTACGTCCGTGGGACGCCGCGCTGATCGTGGTCGGCGGCATTATCGGCGGCGGCATCTTTCTCAACCCGGGCATTGCCGCGCAGCGCACCGACTCGGGCCTGACCTTGCTGCTGATGTGGGCCGGCGCCGGTGTACTCACCCTGATCGGCGCGCTGTGCTACGCCGAGCTCGGTGCACGTCGACCCCACGCGGGCGGCACTTATGTGTACCTGCGCGAGGCGTTCGGGCCGCTGGCCGGGTTCCTGTTCGGCTGGACCATGCTGTTGGTGATCTATTCCGGCTCCACCGCCGCGGTGGCGACCATCTTCGCCAGCTATACGGCGGCGGCGTTCGGCCTGCCACCGTCGATGGCGTTGCCGCTGACCATCGGCGCGTTGGTATTCGTCAGCGGGATCAATTTGTTCGGTATCCGCCTGGGCGCGCAGATCCAGAACCTGTTCGCCCTGCTCAAGCTGCTGGCGGTGGCGGTGCTGGTGGTATGCGGCCTGTTCCTCGCGGGTGCCGGTCATGGCCAGATCCTGGCCGTCGACCCGGCCCGTAATGACGTCGGTTTCATCGGTGCGGCGCTGCCGGTGCTGTTTGCCTATTCCGGTTTCACCTATCTCAACAATCTGGCCGGCGAAGTGCGCGATCCACAACGCACGCTGCCACGTGCACTGTTCCTCGGCATGCTGCTGGTGATCGCCGCCTACGTGCTGGTCAACGTGGCTTATCTGGCCGTGCTCGGTCATGCCGGGCTCGCGGCCAGCCGCGCGCCGGCAGCGGACGTGATGCAGCAGGTATTCGGCCCGCTCGGTGCCAAGGTGATCGCGCTGGGGGTGGCGATCTCCACGCTGGGCTTCTGCAACATCACCCTGGTCGCCGGCGCGCGGGTGCTGCAAGTGATGGGCGAGGATGGGCTGTTCTTCCACGCGGTGGCGCGGCTGCATCCGCGCTATCGCACGCCGAACACGGCGTTGCTGTTGCTGGCCGGCTGGGCGATCGTGCTGGCACTGTCGGGCAGCTATGGCCAACTGCTGGATTACGCCACGTTCGGCGACTGGCTGGCCTGCGCGGCCGGCGTCGCCACACTGTTCTGGTATCGCCGCCGCGATGGCGGTTCGGCCAGTTTCAAGGTCCCCGGCTACCCATGGCTGCCGCTGCTGTTCATCGGCACCGTGGCGTGGGTGGTGGTAATGACGATGCGCGACAACCCGCGCAACGCCGGCATCGGCGCACTGATCATGGCCGCCGGCGTGCCGGTGTATCTGGTCTGGCGCCACTTGTTCAGTCGCGCACGCACCTAAGTCATCGGCAGCAATGCCACAATGTGCGGATAGGACTCAAGGAGATGTTGGATGGCGCCAGTGCAAGCCCAGGCCGTGCCGGTCACTTCGGACAGCAGCATCGTGGCCGAGAAGGTGCGCGACGGCATTGATCTCGAGATCAACGGCGAGCATTACCGTCACACGGGCGATCCGCAGATGCCGCTGCTGTGGTACCTGCGCGACATACTGCGGCTGACTGGCACCAAGTACGCCGGCGGCCACGACTCCACCGGTGCCGATCTGGTGCTCATAGATGGCAATGCCGTCTCGGCGATCACCCAGCCGATGGCGAAACTGGCCGACAAGTCGGTGACCACGGTAGAGGGGCTGGCTGCAAACGACGGCGGCCTGCATCCGGTGCAACAGGCTTTCATCGACGAGGATGCGATCGGTTGCGGCTATTGCACGCCCGGCTGGCTGATTGCGTCGGTCGACCTGCTCAAGCGCAAGCCTCATCCGACCGATGACGATATCGACCAGCTGCCCAATCTGTGCCGCTGCGGCTGCCAGACTCGCGTGCGCCGTGCCATCAAGCGCGTTGCCGCCGGCAAGGTGAGCCAGCTATGAGCGACAGCATCCGACTTTCGCGTCGCCGTTTCCTGCAAGTGCTGGCCGGTGGCGCCGGCGTGCTGCTGGTCGGCATCCGTACGGCCAGCGCGACCGATGCGCCGCTGCCGGCTGCCATGCTCGGCGATACTTTTTACGACCTCGGCGCGTACGTGCGCATCGACAGCGACGGCAATGTGCTGATCGGCGCGCGCGATCCGGATACCGGCACTGGCGTGGCCACCTCGCTGCCGCGGATCATCGCCGATGAACTCGATGCCGACTGGAAAAGCGTCAGCGTGGTGCCGCTCGGGCTCGGCGTGACTGACAACAACGGCCAGCCTCGTTGGACCTACGGACGTCAGGTCGGTGGCACCGGCGGATCGATTCCTGCCGCCTGGAACGATCTGCGCAGCGTGGGCGCGCTGGCACGCTGGCTGCTGCTGCAGGCTGCGGCCCGTCGGTTTGGCGTGGCGGCCGATCGACTGCGCTGCGATTCCGGCACAGTGATCGCGCCGGACGGCCGCCGCCTCAGCTATGGCAGCCTCGCCGGCGACGCCAGCAAGATCGCCCTGCCGAACAATCCACCAGCACCCAAGACACCTGATCGTTACCAGCTGATCGGCAGTCCCGCCGGCGACGTGGATGCACGCGAGATCGTCACCGGTCAGACGCAATATGCGATCGACCACTACTACGGCGACGCGCTGGTCGCCGTACTGGTGCATTGCCCCTGGCCGGATGGCACGCTGGCAAGCTTCGACTTCGCCGACGCCAAGGCCGTCAAGGGCGTGGTGGACGTGATCTCGCTCAAACCCGAGCCCGGCCAGCCGCTGGGCAGCACGGTGATTGCACCGGCGGTGGCCGTGCTGGCCGAAGACACCTGGTCGGCGCTGCAGGGACGGCAGAAGCTCAAGCTCGAATGGAAGCCCGGTGCCAGCGGCAGCGAAAACAGCGCCGTACTGGAACAGCAGGCCGATGCCCTGCTTGCCGGCAAGACAGCTCCCACCTCGCGCGTGCGCGACGACGGCGACGTCGATGCCGCCGGCAAGAAAGCCGCGCGCCGGCTGCAGGCAAGCTATTACCAGCCGTGGCTGGCGCATGCCACCGCCGAGCCGATGAATTGCATGGTGCGACTGGAGAAGGATCACGCCAGCGTGGTCGTTCCGACCCAGGCGCCACAGAAAGCCTGGGCCGTGGTGCAACGCCTCACCGGCCTCGGCCCCGACCAGATCGAGGTCAGCGTGCCGCGCGTCGGTGGTGGTTACGGCCGCCGGCTTGACCACGACTATGTTGCCGAAGCGGTGATGCTGGCCAAGGTCGTCAACAAACCGGTGCGCCTGCTATGGATGCGCGAACAGGATCTCGAGCACGACTACTACCGCTCCGGCAGCGTGCACCAACTCAGCATGACCATGGATCGCAAGCGCCAGTTGATCGGCTGGGACCAGCGCATGGCCAGCGCTTCGGCCCTGGTGCATCGCGGTGTACCGGACAACCGCCTGTGGACTTCCGAACTGCAGGCCGACCAGTTGCCCGCCGCGCTGGTGCCGAACTATCGCAGTGACTGGTACGCCCTCAACTCTGCGATCCCGCGTGGCCCGATGCGCGGCATGCCGCACCTGAGCAACGCATTCGCGGTGGAAAGCTTCATCGACGAAATCGCGCACAGCATGAAGGAGGATCCGCTCGACACCCACATGCGCCTGCTCGGTACACCGCGCCAGCTGTCGCTGAGCGCGGGCGGCGTGCTGGACACCGCGCGCCTGATCAACGTGCTGAAGCTGGTCACCGACCGCATCGGCTGGAAGAACTGGCTGCACAGCGTCAACGGGCTGGGCATCGCCTGCTGGCATGTCGAAGGCGCTTATGTGGCGCACGCGATCGAGGTGGCGATGCAGGGTGAGAAGCTGGTCATCGAGCGCGCCGTCTGCGCCGTCGACGTCGGTCGCGTCATCAATCCGACAGGACTGGAAGGCCAGGTCGCTGGCGCAACTCTCGACGCGCTCTCCATCGCACTCAACTTGGCGATCACCTTCAAGGATGGCCAGATCCAGCAACACAACCTGAAGGATTACCCGCTGGCCAGCATGGCCCAACTGCCTGATGCCGTGGAAGTAATCGTGGTTCCCCATGATGACCTGCCACCCATCGGCGCCAGTTTTCTCGCCATGCCCACCGCTGCTCCGGCCCTGGCGAACGCGGTGTTCCGCGCCACCGCCGTACGCGTTCGGCGACTGCCGCTGATGAAGGAGTTGCTGCGGCTGCTGTGACCGAGTGGCGCCCCGCTGGTGAGGGCGTATCGTGCATGCTCCCCAGAACCAGGTTCCCCATGGCAACGAAAATGCTCTTTCCTCAGGAAGGCTTCCTGAGCCATCTGGAACTTCCCGACGCGCCCGCTCTGCAGGCAGCAGGCGTACCGCTTTCCCCGCTCCTGGCCCGGATTCTTTTCGCTTCGGATGGAACCGAGGAACTGACGAAAGCCGCCGGCTACCTGATCCAGCTGTTGAAAGCCCGCAAGGCCACGCTGCAGGCGTCGTTCGACACCGAGCTGGTCGCCGGCGAGCTGCGTCGCCACCAGAAGTTCGCCAAAGCAGGGCAGCCATCGCCCCATATCGTCCAGCTCCGGCAGCAGCAGGCCGCCGCACGGCAAGCCTCCAGCCAGTCGAAGCAGTCGTTCATCCAGGCCGCCGCTGCTTTCGTGCGGGAAGCCGGTATCCAGGTTCCCCAGCGGGTGGCGCTCGAGGTGTTCATCACCCACTGGATCGATGCCAATGTGCCGAAGGAATTCGTCTCCGCGGCATAACAAGGCCAGCCCGTGCTGCGTCCCACTGAACGAGTCGGACAAGATCGATTGGATCGCATGGAACCGTGAATTTCCGCTCTCGACGGCGGGTTCAACCGCTCGCTGATACGCTGTGACGCAAACCAGTGAGAGCCGAGCATGATAGAGCAGCATTCAAATCACCCCGTCGTGTTCTACGCTTCGATTTGGATTGCGATGGCTCTACTAGTTGGCGCGCTAACTGGCTCAGTAAACCTTGTTCGATATCGCGCAATGGCTTCGGACGGTGTCATGTCATCGGGGATAGTTCTATCTCTGGAGCCCGGCAATCATCAGACCATTCATTATTCTTATCGCGTGGACGACAGGACGTACAAAGGATTCGGCGACTTAGGTTTTGGCAACCCTCCTTTTGAGTCATTAAGAGCTGGAGATTCGGTAACGGTCTATTACCGCGCAACCGACCCAAGCGTATCTATCCTTGGTGATCCCGTGACCAGACTGAATAACGAAATCGAAAGCGTCCTGGGCGCAATGCTTTTGCTTCCATCCATTCTCGTTGGAATCATCGCGGTGCGGAGGAGATCGAGACGATTCACATAGGATTCGCGTCAAGAGAAGCAGCAAAGAGCAGGTCAATTCTCGCGCCGCCATAAGTGGAAATGTCGGCGATACATTACCTGTGTAGAAAACACTAATGGAACTGGTCGCTCGCCGGCACCCATGAGCTGGACGACGATCCTGCTGGATGGGCCAGCTTGACTGGCAGCGTGATGGCTTCACAGCCAGGTGGCGGTGGGCCGCCGGCAACGCGTGCTTCGGCGCATTGCACACTGTTGTCGAGCTTGAGTGGGGCTACCGGAGCAGCGGTGCTGATCGCAGGCGCGGGCGCGGCCACCGGATTAGCCGGTGCCAGGTGCAGGCGGTCATAGACCTTGGCGGCGACGGGTGCGGGCGGCGGATCAGGGTTGTCGCAGCCGAATAGAGCCATCGGCAGCAGCGGTACCACCTTGCATTCCACGCGCACGCCACGTGGCAAATGGAAGGTATGCGCCACGGTGGTTTTTTCCACCGCATGACGCAGCGCAGTATCGACCGAGCTCTCGCCTTCCGGTGTCCAGTCGCTGTCGAAGCGTGTCGGCTTGTAGCCGATATTCGGGGTGCCGTGACCCATGACCTCGGCGTCGCCTTGCGGTTTCAGTTGCACGTAACCGCCAAGCGCACCCTGCTTCGCGCCCTCGGCAGCGCCAGGCTGGTTGCCGCCGAGCTGGCCCGGCCCCTGCTCCTTGCCACCGACGCCCTTGGCGCTGCCTTGCCCGGGTTTGGGCTCGGCTCCATTGGCATGGCTGCTTTCGCTCTCCGGCGCGGTCGCCACGCCACTGGGCACACCCGGCGTAGCGGTGTCGCTGCCCATTGGAGTGGCATTGGGCGCGGTCCTGACGTCACGTTCCGTGCCGGCCTGGCTCGAGTTCGGTGCGGTCGCCGGCTGTTCGCTGGCGGCAGGTGATGTCGATTCGACCGGCTTGCTCGCCGTCGACGGTGACTGGGCAGGTGCCGTGGCGACCTCGGGCGGCGCGCTGAGTTGTGGTCGCTCGATGGATGGCTGGATGGCCGGCGCGGATGCCTTGTTGATGTCCTCGATCTTCACCGTCGGCACTGGCAGCGGCACTTGTGCGGGTGCCGCTGGCGCCAGCGGCACGGCTGCCAGCTCGGCCTCGGCCACCTCGATCTTTGGCGCCTGCAGCTGTGGCTTCTCGTGCGGCACCGTTGGACTAGGCACGCTCAACTGGGCCGACAGATTTACCGTGGGCGCCGGCTGCGCCGGTAGCGGAATCGGTTGCAGCTCAGGTACTGGTGGAGCGGCAGATATATCTGCACGAACCGGTGTCACGCTGGCTGGCGCGCTGGACTTGGGCACCATGGTATTCAACGTGATGCTCGATATGGTAATCGGCGGCGCTGCCTGCATCGGCAACTCAGGCAGCGCCAGCGATGCGGGCGGCGGTTGCGGACGAGTGCCTTCGAGTTGTGGCCTGCGCACCGATTCGGGCTGGAACTTCGGCGGCACCGGCGGCTGCAACGAGGGTATCGGCAGGTTCACTGTCGGCGGCTCGACAGCCAGCGGAATCGGTTGCAGCTGAGGTGCCGGTGCCGGCTTCGGCAGGCTCACCGGAGGCGTGGGTGCGGCCACCGGTTTTGGAGTCGAAGCACTGGATTTCAGCGCCTGTGCAACGACTGGCGGCGCCGGGGCAGGCTGTGCTTCGGCAACGGTCACTTGCATACCCGCGCTGCTCTGGCTGCTGGATAAAGGCCGGCTGGCGCGCCCCTGGTGGCGCGGCCCCAATTCCTTCGGCGGCGTGCCGAGCACGGGCGGCGGTGGCGGCGGCTCGGGTGCTTCGATCAAACGCACCTGCAGAAACTGCTCCTTCGACTCAGGCGGCAGCTTCACTACATACGCCGGGCCGAGCACGAAGGCGAACAGGAATACCAGATGCAGCAGCAGCGCACCCACCGCCGCGATGATACGTATGCCCCGCTCGCGTGGGCTTTCCCGGTTGCGCCGACGGTAGACACTGGCACGAGCAGCAGCGGCCCGCGGCGAGCTCAGGATCGCCCGCGACGGATGGCTGGCGGGACGGCTGGTGTCAGGCTGATCCGGGGGCGGCAAGGGCATGCGACAAGTGTAATAGGCGCAGCCGCGGTTCCGCGTGACACTCAGGGATGACTGGCGGCACCCGCGGCACGATCATGCAGCTCGGCATCGACTGCGCGGTTCGGCGTATCCACCGGACAACCCGACGCCAGCGGTTTGCCGGCACGGTACATCGCGATGCATGCCTCCACGCTGGGTGGCCTGGCTGCATGCGGATCGACCGCCAGCGGCCGGGGAGCCATGCTCAAACGCTCGTCGCCATCCTTCGCCGAGGGCGGTGGTGGCGGATCGCCGCCGCAGCCACCGGCGAGCATGGCGAGGGAAATACCGCAATGAAGACGCACGCCACCGGGCAGGTTGATGGTTTTCTTGACCGTGGTCTTGTCCACCAGCTTCTGCAATGCATCGTCGACCACATTGCCATTGCCGTTCCAATCCTTCTCGAAGCGCGTCGCCTGGTAATTGACCGGACTGCTGTGCTGCATGATCTGGGTGTTGCCCTGCGGCATGTTCGATACGTAGCCGGAAGTCGGGGCACTGGCGGCCGATGTCGGCAACAGCAGCGCGCCGTTCTTGTCGTACAACTTCGCCGCGTCAACCGGTTTCGGTGGCGGCAACTGCACGGTCATCGCGTCCTTCGACACCGGCTCCAACTCGCGCGGTTTCGGCAACGCGCGTGGTTTCACGACCAGCGGCGGCAGTGCCGGCGGCGGCGGAACCACGGCAACCGGCGCATTCGTGATGAAGCGCACCTCCAGCACTTCCTGCGGCTGCGCATGCTGCATCGTCGATATCGGCTGCGGGCGCATCTCGCCCCAGATCACCAGCATGAACAGCACATGCAGCAGCAGCGCCACGACCAACGCCAGGCCGTGCCAGCGTCGCTCATGCCACGGATCGCGCCAGCGCAGCTGCCGCAGCCGCGCCCGTGTCGGCCCATCCAGCGGGGACAGCCCACGACCTGGCGAGCCATCGTGTGATGGCTGGCTGTGCTGCCCGACCTGCAACGGATGAACGATGACGACACCTCAATGGCACGAATCATTGCCGACAGGATGCCGGATGGCGTTTGAACCCAGGGGGACTCGCAGACGCATGGGGAATTCACGCGCCCATGACAGACCGCTGCAGGGCCGCGCCGGTTCCCCGCAGTGCAGCTTGACCACGCACCGCATTCGCTCAAGGCTAGGCGGGCGGCGTCACTCGCCGCCCCGCCATGACCGCCCTCACGGACGACCATGACGGCCCGCCACTTCAGTCGCCAACGCGCGGCTTCGTGCGGCGCCGTTGTCCAAGCCGGCACGACCCGCGCCCAGTCATGGGAGGGTCGCATCGTGTCGTACACCACGGAAAGCATCCGCAATATCGCGCTCGCCGGCCACTCCGGCGTGGGCAAGACCACGCTGTTCGAAGCACTGCTGCTGGCCGGCGGCGCGATCCAGACCGCCGGTTCGGTGGAGCGCGGCACCACCGTCTCGGATACCGACAGCCAGGAAAAGGCGCGCGCCCACTCGATCGACAGCTGCGTTGCGCATATCGATCGTGCTGGCTATCACCTCAACCTGATCGACACCGCCGGTTACGCCGACTACCGCGGCGCCACGCTGTCCGCACTGGCGGCGGTGGAAACCGTGGCGGTGGTGGTCAATGCGATCAACGGCATCGAGCACGGCACCCGTCGCATGATGGCGCATGCGCGCTCACGCGGACTGGCCTGCATGCTGGTGATCAACAAGATCGACTTCGATGGCGCCGACCTCGCGGCTCTGGTGGACACGTTGCGCGAGGAGTTCGGCAGCGAATGCCTGCCGGTGAACCTGCCCGCGGGCCACGGCAAGCGCGTGCTCGACTGCTTCTTCCACAGCGAGGGGGCCACTGATTTCTCCTCGCTGGCCGAGGCGCACCAGCGCATCCTCGATCAGGTCGTGGAGATCAACGAGACGATGATGGGCACCTACCTCGACGCCGGCGAAGCTGCACTGACACCGCAGCAGCTACACGACGCGTTCGAGCAGTGCCTGCGCGAAGGGCACCTGGTGCCGATCTGCTTCGTCAGCGCACGTACGGGAGCGGGCGTCCACGAATTGCTTGAAGTCGCCGCGCGGTTGCTGCCGAACCCGGCCGAGGGCAACCCGCCACCGTTCGTGCGTGGCGACGGCACCGCACTGGAAATCAATCCCGATCCGAAAAGTCACGTGATCGCCGATGTGTTCAAGATCGTCAACGATCCGTTCGTCGGCAAGCTTGGCATCTTCCGCGTGTGGCAGGGCACGATCCGTCGCGATAGCCAGTTGCTGATCGACGACGGCCGCAAGCCATTCAAGGTCGGCCATCTGTTCCGCCTGCAGGGCAAGACGCATGTGGAAATCGAGGCCGCCATTCCCGGCGACATCGCCGCGGTGGCGAAGATCGAGGACATCCACTTCGATGCGGTACTGCACGATTCGCACGAAGAGGATCGCATCACGCTCGCTCCGCTGGCATTTCCGGCACCGATGTTCGGCCTCGCGCTGGAACCGAAGCACAAAGG
Source organism: Dyella sp. S184 (assembly GCF_009766065.1). Lineage (GTDB taxonomy): Bacteria > Pseudomonadota > Gammaproteobacteria > Xanthomonadales > Rhodanobacteraceae > Rhodanobacter. The sequence goes on from NZ_LMUE01000009.1 coordinate 652,363, forward strand.
CCAGGAACAGAAGCTCTCCAACGCGTTGGCACGGCTGGCCGAGGAGGACCCGTGCTTTCGCGTCGAGCACCACAAGGAACTCAACGAGACGGTGGTGCGTGGGCTATCCGACCTGCACCTGAAGGTGATGCTGGAACGCATGCGTGAGCGCTACGGCGTCGAGGTTGCAACCCATCCGCCACGCATCGCCTATCGCGAAACCATTGCCGGCCACGCCGAAGGCCATCACCGGCACAAGAAGCAGACCGGCGGTGCCGGCCAGTTCGGCGAGGTGTTCCTGCGGGTGGAGCCGCTCGATCGCGGCGTCGGTTTCGAATTCGTCGATGCAGTGAAGGGTGGCGTGATTCCCGGTCAGTACCTGCCGGCGATCGAGAAAGGCGTGCGGCAGGCGATGGAGCACGGCGCCATTGCCGGCTACCCGCTGCAGGATCTGCGGGTAACCGTTTACGACGGCAAATACCATCCGGTCGATTCGAAGGAGGTGGCGTTCATCAGCGCCGGCAAGAAGGCCTTCCTCGACGCCATCGGCAAGGCGCGCCCGGTGGTGCTGGAGCCGATCGTGAATGTCGAGGTGGCGATACCCGAGCACAATGTCGGCGACGTTACCGGCGGCCTCGCCGGTAAACGCGCACGCATCATGGGAACCGACACCCAGCGCGGCGGCGAGCTGGTAATCAAGGCGCAGGCGCCGCTGGCCGAACTGATCGACTATCCCACCGAACTGAAGTCGATGACGGGGGGACGTGGCCGCTACAGCCTGGACCTCAGCCATTACGAAGTGGTGCCGCCGAACGTGCAGAAACAGCTCAGCGAGGCATGGAAGCCGCATGTGGATGAGGACTGATGTACAACAACTGCAGGCTTGAAGCGGGTCCGGCATCGTGCCGCACCGGCGAGCTGGCAACATCCGAAGACAACCATGGAGAATCCGATGAATCCGGCTCGCATCCCGCTCGGCCGCAGCATCATCACCTGCGCTGCGCTATGGCTAGGCGCCTGCGGGCTGCGCGTCGATGCTGCGCCGGACCAGCCAACGCATGGCATGAGTGTCACCTTGCAGCGCAGCAGCTGTTTCGGCAACTGCCCCAGCTATACCGTGACGGCGGCATCGGATGGCGAGATCAGCTTCGAGGGCCACTTGCATATGCGGACCGGCAGCGCGCGCGGCCACGCCACACCGGCGCAGCTGGCGAACATTCTCGCCGCAGTTGAACAGGTCGGATTCCGCTCGATGCATGACAGCTATGTCTCGCACGACGATGGCTGCGAACCGGTGATGAGCGACATGCCAGGCATCAAGATCACTGTCGTCGACAGCGAAGGCAGCAAGAGCGTTGATTTCTACAACGGTTGCGCGGGTGCCACTGCCGATGCGGTGCGCCCAAGGATTGAACAACTGGCCAACACCATCGACCGGCAACTGGACACCGCACGCTGGATCGGCAAGCCGGCAGCGCCGGGCGACGCGGAAAGAGCCGATCGCTGACACCCGATCGCCATGGTCGTCACGCCGACGCTTGATTCATGGCGGAATGGCCGCCATTTACATCCATCAGCACGTGCACTGCGCATGGTCGCGGGAGAACACGATGAGCCGAGCCTTCACCAAGGAACCCGACGGCGGCGATGCGCCGGCGCTGCCGGACTTGCCACTGAGCGAGCACCCGAACTACGTCACCCCGCATGGGTTGGCGCAGTTGCGTGCGCGGCTTCAGGCGGCCACCACGCGACGCGATGCGTTGAAAGCCTCGACCGACACGATGACGCAGCAGAACGAACTGGCGCCGCTGGAACGCGAGCTGCGCTGGCTGCACGCACGCATAAACAGCGCGATCGAAGTGGATCTGCTGTCGCAGCCGCAGGACCGCGTCGCGTTCGGCGCCATCGTCACCGTGGACAGCGTCGAAGGCGAACAGCGCTACTGCATCGTCGGCGAGGACGAAGCCGATGCCGAACAGCATCGGGTCAGTTATCTGTCGCCGTTGGCGCAGGCCCTGCTCGGCGCCCGCGTCGGTGACGAGGTGAACTGGAAACGCCCGGCCGGCGACCTGTCGATCGAGGTGGTCGCGATCGGCTACGACGGTGAGACGCAGCCATGAAGGCCACGGCAGCAGCACACTAAAGCCGGCCACCCCGCTTCACGCTGAGATAGCGCTCGATCAGTGCACCCGACAATTCGCCGCAGCTTACGTCGAGCGTGTTCACGCCCTCGCGGCGCAGGCCTTCGTGCACGCGTTCACGTTCGCTCAGGTAGTGCATCGCCGCTGCACTGCGGATGCCGGTTTCCAGACTGTCGCCGGCCTCGGCGGCGACCCGGTCCAGCGCCACCTCGCGCAGACTGACCAGCATCACCAGATGACGCTGCGCCAGCATCGCCACTGCTGCACGCAATTCCGCATCGTCCTCGTCGCGCACGTTGGTGATCAGCACGATTAGCGCGCGACGCTGCTGGTGTGCCTGCAGTGCGCTGGCCGCGGCGAGGTAATCGGTCGCCAGCGGCATCGCCTGCAGGTCGTAACCGGCGGCGAGCAGCATGTCCATGCCGCCACTGCCCTGCTGTGGCGGCAACCAGCGTTGCTGCTGGCCGGTGCAGGCCAGCATGCCGACCGCATCGCCTTGGCGCAGCGCGATGCTGGCCAGCGCCAGTGACGCGTTCAGCACGTGATCGAAATGCGCCAGATGATCGTCCTGCGCCAACATGCGCCGGCCGCAGTCGAGCATCAGTACCACCTGCTGGTTGCGCTCGTCGCGGTACTCGCGTGAGATCAACCGGTTGCTGCGCGCTGTGGCCTTCCAGTCGATCTTGCGCAGGCTGTCGCCGACGCGGTAATCGCGCAACTCCTGAAACTCGGTGCCTTCGCCGCGACGCCGTTGCAGCCGCGCGCCGACACTGCGTGAGGCCAGCTCCACGCTGAGCCCGGCCAACTCCGCCAGCGACGCAAAATTCGGATACACCTTCACCGTCGAGGTTGCGCCAATCACCCGGCGTGACGTCCAGCAGTACCACGGCGAGCGCAGTTGCAGATGGCAACCGTCAAAGCTGAACTGGCCGCGGGCATCCGGCGTCACCGTGTAATCGAGCAGCAGTTCGTTGCCAGACTGCAACGACAATTTGCGCGGCATTCCACGCACCGTCCAGCCACCCGGATGCAGGTCGTGCAGTCGCAACTGCTGTGTGCGCCGGGTGACTGCGCGCAGACGCAGACTGACGCGCGCCTCCGGACCCAGCGGCATCACCGGCGCCACTTCGCGCTGCAGCTGCGGCGAAGGCGCTCTGCGCAGGCGCCAGCCATCGAACAGCGCCAGCATCGCGACGGCGAGGCCACAGGCCAGCCATGTCGGCAACGGCAGCCAGCCCAGACTGGCCAGCACGCCGAGCACGGTCCAGCCGGCCAGCAGCCACAACAGGAGCGGTGCCGGTCGCATCATTGGCGAGGTGCCGGCACCTTGTGCAGCAGCGCGCCAAGCACGTCGTCCGCGCGCTGGCGCTCGATCAGCGCCTCGGGTGCCAGCAGCAGGCGATGCCGCAGCGCTGGCAGCGCCACCGCGCGCACATCGTCCGGGGTGACGAAATCACGTCCATCGAGTACCGCCTGCGCGCGCGCCAGCCGCGCCAGCGCCAAGCCACCGCGTGGACCAGCGCCACCGATCACGCCCGACCATTCGCGCGTGGCGCGCACGATACGCACGGCATAGTCAGTTACTGCGGCATCCATGCGGATCGCAGCGACGCCCTGCTGCAACGCCAGCAGTTCCGGCTGTCCCATTACCGGCTTCACCCGCGAGACATCGAGATCGGCGGCTACCTTGCCGTTGACCACGCTGGCGACCATGCGGCGCTCGTCCTCCAGCGTGGGGTAGCCGATCACCACCTTGATCAGGAAGCGGTCGAGCTGCGCCTCGGGCAATGGATAGGTGCCCTCCTGCTCGATCGGATTCTGCGTAGCCACCACCATGAATGGCGCCGGCAGCGCAAAGCGCCGGCCCTCGATGGTGACCTGCCCTTCCTGCATCGATTCGAGCAGCGCCGCCTGGGTCTTGGCCGGTGCGCGATTGATCTCGTCAGCCAGCAGCAGGTTCGCGAACACCGGGCCGCGGCGGATCTGGAAACGCTCGCTCTTGGGATCGTAGATCGCATGGCCGGTGACATCGGCAGGCATCAGGTCAGGCGTGAACTGCACACGGCCGAAGGTGCAACTGACTGACGCAGCCAGTGCACGCACCAGCAGAGTCTTGCCCAGGCCAGGGACGCCCTCGATCAGTACATGGCCGGCCGCCAGCAAGGCCAGCAAGACCTGGTCGAACACCTCGGTCTGGCCGATGAAGGCGTGTGCGACCTGCTCGCGCAGGGCACGCGCATGCGCGCCGAGTTCGGCGAGCGAAAGCGATACCGGCGATGTGACCGGCGCGGCATCGAGGGTTTCGGTAGTCATGGGCGGCTCCTGAGTCGCGCCAGGGTGATGATGCATGCGCGAAACGCCTGTGCGTTCGCGGGGGACTGGAAAGCTTGGGCAATCTGCTCCGGGGCCAGCTGGCTGCGCAGCGCGAGGCGCGCATACAGGGCATCGCCGTTGAGCATGGCGCAGGCCGGGTCGCGTCGACGCAGGCGTGTCAGCACCGCCTGGCAAGCCAGGTTGTGCAGGCTGCGCCCGCTGTCGCGACGGTAGATGAATTCGCCGGCCGCCTGCACATGCTCGAGCAGGGCGCGCCGATGCAAAGCCGGTGCCGGCATCAGCGGCCCGAACCGCTCGCTGCGCATGGCCATCCACGCGGCCAGCAGAAGGCTCAGTGCCAGCAGCGCCGGCCAGCCCTTGAGCAACAGCAGTTTCAGGAACGACATGCCGTCCAGTGCGTATACCAGGTAGATCTGCCCCTGCCCGAGATTCGGCGCCAGCAGGCGCCAGCCAAACTGCTGGGCCGCGGTCTTGCGCAACTGCTCGCGCGAGATCATGTCCATGTCGACCAGCAGGCTGACCGTACCGGCCGCCACTTTCGTGCGGGCAAACAGATAGCCATCCTGCAGATTGCCGATCGCCGCATCGACCGCCGCGCCAGCCACCGGGTTCAAGCGGAAGCGTTGGCCACACAACTGCACATCATCGTTCTCCTTGTCACCGACACCACCCACCGGATGGATCAAGCTGCAGGCGAACTCCGCCTTGCGCGCATCGAGCAGGTTCAACGCCTCGAACAGCGGCGTGTGCGTGGCAGCCACGACCGAGCCCGGCGACAGCAGCAGGTGACCGCCGGTGCGAACCCACGCGGCGATCCGCCTGGCGTCATCGACATCGATGCGGCTGACATCGTCACCCAGCACCAGGGTGTCACCGGGCCTGAGTGGCATCTGTTGCGGATTCAGCGAGGTCTGCGAACTCACCGTAAAGTCCAGCCGGCTCAGCATCTGCTCAAGCGCGAAGAAGCGGTTGAAACTCGCCTCGCCATGTGCGGCCACCGGTTGCGTCACATCCTTGCGCTCGAACGTGGCGAAGAAGGCCCCGACCAGAAGCAGCAGCACGCCGAGCGCCAACAGGCTCACATAGAACGCGTTGCGGTTCATGCGGGTGCTCCCACCTGCACCGGCCAGCCGACCAGCAGACTCTCGACCACAGCGTCATCCGGATAACGCCCGGCGTAGGCCGCGAACTGCCAGGTGCGCACGATCGCGACGACACGTTGGGCACGCGCCTGGTCGGCCATCGTCGTGGCCTGACGCAGCCAGTACGCCTCGGTCGCATCGATCGACATGGGCAGCTGCAGCAGCCGCGTGGTCTGTTCCACGCAGCCACGATACAGCAGCGCCAGCGCCTCGCGCTGGCGCTGTGCGCGCCAGAGTGTACGGATCGCCCCGGCAAGATCCGCCGGCAACGGCACATCCGCTACCACGTGTGTGCGCAATGTCGGCAGCGGAGTGGTGGACCCCACATCGATGTGGACGCGCGTGCCGCGCCAGCGCCAGACGAAGCGCAGCAAGGCCCCGATCGCCACCGCCACCAGCAACCACAGCGCCAGCTTCAGAATCGTCGCCACCATGCCTGCGAACGCCGGAAACAGCGGCTGCATCGGCGTGGCCGTAGGCTGCGGTGCCGACGGGTGTTTGAGCACCCACTCGCGCACCTTGCGCTCGCCACCGAAGCGCGGGTCGCGATAGACCTCGGTGGCGGCGGCTTCGAAACGTTGCTGGTCAGCTCCGTCTACGGGTTGCGTGAACACCTGTTCCAGCGATGTCGGCGTCGTCACCCGTGAACCTTGCGGGCTGCTGGTTGCATGACCCGCCAGCGGCCAGCAACAGGCGCACGCCAGCAGCACAGCCAAAGTCTTGCCACTCGCCTGCAGCCGCTCGCGCAGGCGACGGAATGCGAGATCGATGTCCCACGCCTCCAGCTGCGTGCGACGGTTGAGATACAGCGCGAATCCACACGCCACGTACAGCGGCTCGATCGCACTCATCGCCAGATAGGCCACGGCCGATGTCAGCAGCATCCAGACCGTCGAGGCTGCATGCACATCGACGCGGAAGAAGGCTGGCAACGAATCCGGCAACCATTCGCGTGGGATCAACAGCAGCGCCAGCAACCATACGCTGAGAAACAACACCAGCTCGAACTGCAGGCAACCGTAGGTCAACAGGCTGGCATCCGCCACGATGCGCCGCCGCAGCACGCTCCAGCGCGCCGAACGCTGCTTGCCCGGCAGGCCTTCGAGCAACTCCAGCGGCAGGCGCAGCGATCGGTTGCTGTCGATCCGCAACCAGCTCAGCGCCACCCACGTGTTGCCCCACGGCCACTGGCCCTGGCCGCGCAGCGTCTCACGCCAGCCCGGAGCGCGATCGAACACCGCACGCGACAGCACGTACAGCGGCAGCCGATCGAACAACGGCTTGAGCCACCACATCAACACCAGACCCAGCCAGGGCAGACCCAGCGCAACACCCAGTGCATTGCAGGTCACGAACACCGGCAAGGTGAACGCAAACCATGCCGACCACACCGCACGCGCATTTGCCCGCAGCATGACGGCACCTAGGTCCAACGCCTCGCGTGGCGCGCGCGGTCGCAGTACCACACTGATCCGTTCAAGCTCCATTGCTGCGCTCCCGACCACCGCGCCACAACCAGCCCAGCACGAGCAACCACAGCAACGCGCCGCTGCCGAACTTCACCTCGTTTGGCAGCGCCGCGATCGACGACCAGTAGGCTTCGATGAAAGCGGCGACCAGCAGCATCGCAAACGCGCCCAACGCCAGCTGCGCACCGACCCAGCCGGCGGCGACCATGGCCGGGCCGCGCCGTTGCCGACCCGGCATCAGCAGGGTCAGGCCCAACTGCAGGCCGGCACCGCCGGCAATCACCAAAGCGCTCAGCTCGAACGCCGAGTGCGCCACCACGAAGCGCCAGAACGGGCCGCCATAACCGATCGCGTTGAGGTGCCCAGCGACGCCGCCAATCAGTACGCCGTTGGCAGCCAGCACGTAGATCGCACCGACGCCGAAGAACAGTCCCGAGGCAAAGGTGCGAAATGCGATGCTGACGTTGTTCATCACGTAGAAACCAAACATCTGCAGGTCAGTTCCACTGCTGCGCCCGATGTGGGGATTGCCTGGGTCATACATTTTTTCGAACTGCGCCAGCTGCGCGCTGCTGAATACCGTATGTGCAAACTCGGGACGCAGTTGCATCAGCACCAGGGTGATCAGCGCAGGCAGATAGAACAGCAGCGCCGCCGCCGTCATGCAGCGCCACTGCGAGCGCACCAGGCGCGGAAACCCCGCGAGCAGGAAAACAGCTACTCGATGCCAGCGCGGCGCCGGTGGTCGATACAGCACGCGATGCCCTTGCTGCACCAGACGCTGCAGGCGATCGGTGACCTCACGGCTATAGCCACGCCCTCGCGCCAGCGCCAGCTGATGGCACAAGCGCCGATAGGACTGCGGGAAATCCAGCGCATGCTCCTGTCGCATCGTGCGCTGCGGCTGCCGCTCGAGCGCGCTCAGCCAGGACTGCAGGCTGTCCCATTCGCGACCGTGCATGGCGACGAAACGCTCCTGCTTCATGCGCGCCCCAGCAGCCAGTTGGCGTGGGCGATCAGCTGCGATACCGCAGCGGTGTCACGACGCCCGGTCAGCGACATCAGCAGATTGGCCAGTTCCTCCTGCCGCTGCAGCGTGAGCTGACCGGAGCGTTCGGCGAACTCCACCAGTGCGGCCTGCTCGTCGGCCGCCAGTACGACCGGCGGCGGTATCGCTGCGACGGTCGGTACCTGTGCGCCGGCCGGCAGCTCGCTCGTATGCACCACCATCGTGCCGGCGATGATGTCGCCGAGCCGACGCGCATGCGGATCGATCAGCGTGCAGGCCAGGCCGACGCCATACACGCCTGGCAGCGCATCCACCACGCGCAGCAGGTTGCGCACCACCGATGGCACCCAGGTAACCGGGGTGCCATCGGCATTGACCACGCGCAGGCCAAGCATGCGCTTGCCCACGGTCTGGCCGTTCATCCAGACCTCGCACACCACCGAGTAGGCCCACATCAGCCCGAACATCAACAGCATGGCCAGCCCGTTACCGCCGACGCCGAGCAGTGACAGCGGGATCATCGCCAGCATGAACACCCCCAGCCGCAGCAGCGCATCGAGCATCCATGCCTGCGCGCGTGGCAACGCACCGGCCGCGCGCAGGCGCAGGCTGATCCCCTCGGGTGTTTCGATCTCGCGTACCGTGTCGAGCATCAAGCGTCGACGACGATGGTGTCGGCGATCAGGTCATGCAAGCAGCGCCGCTCCTTGCCGAAGATCAGCAGCGGATCAACCAGATTGATCAGCTTTCCCACAAAAGGGATCAGGCCTATCAGAACAACCGGCATCACCCGCAGGAAGATGTAGCGTGCCAAGCCGACGCGGTTGCCGTCGGTGCGCACGATGGCAATGTCCAGCGCACGTTTGCCGATCGTCTGCCCGCTGCGATGAATCATGATGCAGTTGACGACGAATACACCGATCAACAGGGCCAGACCCAGCAGAATCAAACCCACCATGGGTGCGGCAGGCTTCAGCCCATGCCTGACGTCAACCACCATGGTGGCACCCCAGATGATCGGGAGAATCCAGATCAGGCTGACCAGGCCATCCAGCAGTGCAGCACCAAGGCGTTTGCCACGCCCGGCCTTGCGGTTTTCCAGATCGTACGCATCCCATGCAGCCACATCATCGACCACGGCCGCTGGCGCGGCATACGGATTCGCTTCCATCGCGCCCTTCCCCTTGATGCTGTCCCCATTGCCCTCCCCCATGTCGGGCAACGATGGCGAGTATAGAAGCGAATTTTGACCGTTGACTACCGCTTGGATTTGAGCAGGGTACCGGTGCACTTCGGCGAACCGCACAGGCACACCCACAGCTTCTTCAGCCGTGCGGTGTGCGGCACCTCGAGCACGATGCCGTAGTCGTAGGTGAGTTCCTCGCCTGGCTTGATCGCGCGGATCGTCTCGATCACCACCCGATCCCTGCGCGGATCGCCGCTGGCGCTTTCCTCGACCACGGCGCGGCAGTTCGGTGCGCAACTGTGGTTGATCCAGCGCGCGCTGTTGCCGTGCTGGTTGGCGTCGATGATGTAGTCGTCGTTGAGCGTGAACAGGAACGTATGGCCGGTCTCGCCGCCGTCGCCGTACAAGTCGTCGGCCTCGGCATGAGTCAACAGCTTGCCCTTGTACTCGATGATTTCCTCGCCCTTGGCAATCGGGGCGGTAGCGAATACGCCGTTGCCGTGGATCGGCGAGCGGCGGGCAGTGATGCGACGGGTCATGTAAGGAATCTGCTGGCAAGGGAAGACCCGCGATGATGCCTGCTGCACCTCGCGATGGGAACCGCCGCTGACTTTGTCATGCCGGCTGGGATAAGATTCAAACAATCGTTTGAGGAGAAGCCATGAAACGACTGTTGCGAGGCTTTCTGCTTGCCGCCCTGGCTGCCGGCCTGATCGCCTGCGGACCGCAGAAGAAGAGCGTCTATCCACCCACGCTGAGCATCCAGCAACTGGTGGTGCTGCCGAACGGCCAGTGGCAACTGACCGTGCGCATCCAGAACAACAGCTACGGCGAGATGGATTTCAAGTCGTTCGACGGCCAGCTGCAGATCGCCGAGCTGGTGCCGATCCGGCTGCACGCGAACTTCAAGCTGGACGTCCCGGCACTCGTCGGCGACGTGGTCCAGCTTGACGTGTTGCCCACGGCCCCGATGAGCAAGGCACTGCAGGCCATCGCCGGCAAAGGCAGCGCCGGCTCACTGGCCTACCGCGTCAGCGGCAGCGCCAGCGCCAAACCCGAACAGGAAAAGCAGCTTCGCGATTTCGACTTCAGCGGCAACGACTGGCTCTCGCCGGTACCGGGCATCCCCAACACCTATCGCTGACCCGCAACACCCTCGACCCACGCCCGCCACTACGCCCCGACACCAAGGAATCACCATGACCATCTACAAGGCCCCGCTCGACGATCTGCGCTTTGCCCTGTTCGACGTGCTTGGCGCCGAATCGACCCTGACCTCGCTGCAGGGCGGCGAGGCACACAGCCGCGACCTGCTCGACGCGGTGCTGGAGGAAGCCGGCCGCCTCAGCGAGCAGTTGCTGGCGCCGACCAACGGCCCCGCCGACGAGGAAGGCTGCCATTTCGACAAGGCCACCCAGGCGGTGACCACACCGAAGGGTTTCAAGGAAGCGTTCAAGCAGTTTGCCGAGGGTGGCTGGACCGGGCTGACCAACTCGGAAAAATATGGCGGCCAGGCGCTGCCCGGCGTACTCGGCACCGCCACCACCGAGATCTTCCAATCCGGCAACCTGGCGTGGAGCCTGTATCCACTGCTCTCCGAGGGCGCCACCCACGCCATGGAAATGCATGGTGAAGAGTGGCAACGCGAACGCTTCATGAAGCCGATCGTGGAGGGTCGCTGGACCGGCACGATGTGCCTGACCGAGCCGCAGGCCGGCTCCGACCTCGGCCTGCTCAAGACCCGTGCCGAACCCACTGACAACAATGCCTACAAGATCACCGGCACCAAGATCTTCATCAGCGCCGGCGAGCACGACCTCACCGAGAACATCGTGCACCTGGTGCTGGCCCGCCTGCCCGACGCGCCGGAAGGCAGCCGCGGCATCTCGATGTTCATCGTGCCGAAGTTCAAGGTCAACGAGGATGGTTCGCTGGGCGCGCGCAACACCGTCGCCGCCGGTGCGATCGAACACAAGATGGGCATCCACGCATGCTCCACCTGCGTGATCAACCTGGACGGCGCCGAGGGTTACCTGATCGGCAAGCCGCACAAGGGCTTGATGGCGATGTTCACCATGATGAATGCCGCACGTCTGTCGGTTGGCGTGCAGGGCTTGGCGCTGGCCGAACGCGCGCTGCAGAACAGCCTCAATTACGCGCGCGAACGCCTGCAGTCGCGTTCGCTGTCCGGCCCGAAGTTCCCCGACAAGCCGGCCGACAACCTGCTGGTGCAACCGGATGTGCGCCGCATGTTGCTGACCCAGCGCGCCTTCGTCGAAGGCTCGCGTGCGTTGCTGCTGTATACCGCGCTGCAAACCGACGTCGAGTCGCGCAGCACGGACGAAGCCGCGCGCAAGGCTGCTGGCGAACTGGTCGCATTCCTGATTCCGATCGCCAAGGGTATGGTCACCGAGCTGGCGCAGGAATGCACCAAGGAAGCCCTGCAGATCTATGGCGGCCATGGCTACATCGCCGAGAACGGCGTCGAGCAGTTCGTCCGCGACGCCCGCATCATCACCTTGTACGAAGGCACCACGGGAATCCAGGCCGCCGACCTGCTCGGCCGCAAGATCCTCCAGCTGCAAGGCGTGGGCTTCAAGCACTTCCTGCAGGAGATCAGCGTGTTCTGCCAGAAGCACAGCGCCGATGAAGCGTTGCGCACCCTGATCGGCCCGCTGGCGATCGCCACCAAGCAGTGGGGCGACCTCACCCTGCAGCTCGCCCAGCGCGTGCAGGCCAATCCGGAAGAACTCGGCGCCGCCGCCACCGACTACCTGTACTACTCCGGCTACGTCAGCCTCGCCTATTTATGGGCACGCAGCGTGGCTGCCGCCGAAGCCAGCACGCAGTCGGCTGCGTTCAAGCAGGCCAAGCGCGACACCGCCAGCTTCTACTTCACGCGCATCCTGCCGCGCACGCTGGTGCACAAGGCGGCGATCGAGGCCGGCGTGGCAAGCTTGCCCGAGATCGCCTGAAACACAACTTGATCATCAGGCAACAAAAAGCCCGGGCTTGCCCGGGCTTTTTTTGGGACTGTACCGCGGGTAGCAGCGACAACTATTCAACCGAAAGCTGATGCTTTCGACAACTCGCAGGAACATGTGCCGAACTTGGTCATGTTTGGCTCATGAGCGGCATCGCTCAGCGACCATGAGCGCATCACTGTCCGAAGTGACTACTGAACGGTACTGCTACTGAACCGCAGGTATTGCTGGATCAGCTCTTCGTGGGCTTCGGCAGCCTGCAAGAGTTCTCGCGCCATGGCTTCCTGCGCGTCGGCGACGGACGGCTTGGGCGGCTTCGCGGGCGCAGCTCTTGCCACCCGCAGATCAGGCACTTCGACCCGGGCCGGTTCGGACTCAAGCAGATAGGAGATGTCGTAGGCATGATCGTTCATGCGACAGGCTATGCAATAGGCTTGCCAACTTGAAGGCAGACCGATGTCTGGCTGCGGGATGTCGATAACGACAACGGGGCAGCGTCCAAGATGAGTTCTTGAACATCAAGAACGTCACGCGTGATGACGTACTGGGGGCACACCGTGTGCCGCCGCAACTGCTCGGCCTGGCGCCAGCGGGCACGACCGGGTTCGGCTCAGTCATTCCAGCAGCGCAGGTGTTCGCGATCAACGAGCTACTGCCGCTGCAGACACGCTTCCAGCAGCTCAACGAGTGGATGGGGCAGGAGGTGGTGACGTTCGACGAATACAAGGTCGTAGGGATGACCGAGAGCAACACGTAGAATTACGCGGACTAACGAGAAAACAAATTTCTTACGAATATACCAACAAGGTAACTCGAAGTTAGCGCAAAAACCGCCATGCTTAAGGCAAATGCATAGAGAGGCCAAGCATGATTGTAACCATCTAGTGCATCCTTATACATAAAAGCAAACGAAATTCCTGATGCGACTAATGAGATGGCACCTAAGAACCACACCCAGCGACGCCTTGTCCGATTGACACTCACTAAATAAGAGCTATTTGCGGTCGTTTCACTTGATCTTACCAAGCTTGGCGCTCTAGAAATTCTCACCAAATACGCACCGCCTAATGTCATAAAAATGCCAAAGAGTCGCACTAGAAAATCACTGAAATAAACTAATGTAATTACAAGGCCTGAGAGGCCTGTAACGATACCCAGCACATAAAGCCAGTATCTTTTTTTGGTGCTTCTTTGAGTCATAATCTGCTCACTGACAGGGTTTTCGCCGGAACGGGGTCAGGTTGAGCTGGCCCGGGTTTGACGGACACCTTTGAACAGGGACAATCCCCTGGGAGGTGTCAGATGGTCAAGCGTCAACGATTCACTGCCGAGTTCAAGCGCGAAGCGGTAAGGCTGCTCGACGCCGGCGAACGCCCGGCGTCAGAAGTGGCAATCGACTTGGGCATCCGCCGAAATCAACTCTACAAGTGGAAGGCCGAACAGGTTCGGTTGGGCGAGCTGTCGTTCCCGGGCTCCGGGCGTAAGCCCGCAGATCAGGACTCGGAGATCGTGCGCCTCAAGCGCGAGTTGGCTCGCGTCACGGAGGAGCGAGACATTTTAAAAAAAGCGGCGGCTTACTTCGCCAAGGAGTTGCCATGAAGTACCGTAAGCTCCCCCGCTAGGTAGACGCCACAGAAGTAGAACTTTCTGGCATGTTTCGGCCAG
>NZ_LMUE01000009.1:666281-756057 GCF_009766065.1 Dyella sp. S184
CTTATGAAGAACCAACCGCACATTGATGCTTGGCGTGACTATCGGGGGCGAGTCCGGTTGTTCTTTGTCGTATGGCTTGGAGGCTTTGTGGTTGCTGCCTCGCTGGCTTACGCACTATCTCTTACATCTGCTTCAAGTTGGCTTGGCCTAGCTGTCGCGCTCTTCTGGGTTCTCGGCTTTGCTTTCGCTGCTGTGCGCTTACAGCTCTTCCGGTGCCCGCGCTGTCACAGTCAATTCTTCAAGGCTTCTTGGTACTACTGGCCGTTTGCGCGCAGTTGTGTTCATTGCGGCCTGCCAAAGTGGCAAGAGTGATTGAGGTCGTGCTACTTATGCCTAACTACTCGTTCAAGGCGGACGCCTCCGGCGCCGCTTAACTCCAGCGTTAGAGCCCAATGATCAGACTCTGCACATTTATAGTCTTTTTGCTCGCAGCGTCATCCAGCATCGCTGCGGAGTCGCGCAGCTGGGGCTTCGTTCAAACTATTGGGGGCATTGCAGTTGGTCAGCCGACCAAAGTAGCAAATGAGTGGCTTCTTCCTGTTCGCGCCGACGTCAGCGGGCTTCAAAAAATCACGTTCAAGCCCACGGCACTGAATTCGGGGCTGTCGTGTTACACGGTCAATGCAAGCGTTGAGGGTCAAGTCATCTACATTGCTATCTCTACTAGCCTCGCTGGCTCAGGGCGTACCTCACTCTGTCCGCCGGCACAGCTCGGTCATTTGAAGCAAGGCACCTACGCGGTTGTCTATCGTGGCCCTGATGGGCAAACAACCCAACTTCGCAATGTCGCAGTTGGGCTCTAACATCTCGTTCAAGGCGGACGGCTTCGCCGCCGCTTAACTCCAGCGTTAGGTACCACAGTGAAACTTACGCTCTGCTCAATATTGGTTGCGGCAACTTTATGCTCCGCGCAAGGATGTACTCAAAAGCCTCTCGCTCAAGGTCCATTTACACATGACGAAGCGTTAATCGTGGCTCGACAGACAGCAGTCAAACATGGCTACGATTTAAAAGAATATTCGCTTCTCTCCAACCCAAACACTAATGACCTCATGCCCGGAGGAAAGGAGTGGTTCTTTCTATATACCTGCAAAGATCCGGCGCCTGGATGTGCCTTCTCTGTCACTGTCAGTCGCGTTTCCGGCGCAGCGGAAGTTCAACCCGGAGAGTAAGGGTTATACCTAACAACTCGTTCAAGGCGGACGGCTTCGCCGCCGCTTAACTCCAGCGTTAGGCCTGCTTACAGGAGGTCCCTGATGAACCCCGATCAAGCCAATCGGATCGCCGACAGTCTGTTAAACCAAGCTCGCAGTTCAAGTGCGCCAGCCCGCAACGCCACGCTTCGCCGAATGAACGCCGTTGAGCGATTAAATACTGGCGTCGCCACACTTGTTGGTGCTTACATCGGTTGGCGTTTCGCTGACTCCTGGTTCGGGCATGGCTTTCCCCCAGTGGTCTGCGGCTTATTGGTCGGCCTGTTTGCCGCTGTTGTGTTTCCAAGGCGGCGGCAGGCCTAACATCTCGTTCAAGGCGGACGGGCGCCGCTTAACTCCAGCGTTAGGCCTCAAATGCCGCATTTCGCGCTCACCAGACAAGGTTACGATCAGCTCATTAAAGTATGCGGTGGCAGTCCACCATCGCCGCTCTGGGTTAATGCTGGCGTGCTCTCTTCTTCTGAATTAACCGTGTTGCGCACCCAAGGCCTCGATGTCACGGAGTTTGCGCGGCTGGTCTCTTCGGAGGGTCAAGGGCTAGACGATGCAATCGGCACCATCAAAGAGCATCATCCGGGTTTGTCTGTCTGGGTTGAGCATGCCGCTTAGCCCTAACTACTCGTTCAAGGCGGACGCCTCCGGCGCCGCTTAACTCCAGCGTTAGACCTATGCGCACACTGCTAGCTCTCGTATTGGGTTTCTTCTCGATCCTCAGCTATGCGCAGACGCCCTCTGTGCTGGCTTCGGCTGCCGGGCTATGGCAGTTCGAAGAGCACACGGTTTGGGTTCAAATTGACCAAGATGGGTCGGCCTATCAATGCCGCGTCGCTGTCGGCGGAACTGTCTATACATCAACAGGAACCGTTGTTGCGCCAAGCTCAATCCACTGGCAAAAAATTTGGGGCATAGACCAAGTTTCGTTGCAGGCAGGCACAATGGTCCTAAAAGGGTCGTATGGTGCCTTCCGTTATCAGCGAGCTACTCAAGCAATGGCCCCTGCATGCGTAATTGCTCGGCAACGGTCTAACATTTCGTTCAAGGCGGACGCCTCCGGCGCCGCTTAACTCCAGCGTTAGCCTCCACAATGCACTCTGATGCGACCATGACTGAAAACGAAGCGCGTCTATTTCATGCCATTCGGGCTCAACTTGCTCCCGATCTGCTCACTGCCGGGTTCAAGGATCGTCCTGACAATCCGTTCTACGGGCATTGCTTTCATGCAAGCATCGCTCTGTACAAACTCCTTGGTGGCAAAGATTGCGGCTACTCCGTCTGGAAAGCCATTGATGCAACTGGCGTCTCACATTATTGGTTGGTTTCGCCCGCCGGCGACATCATCGACGCTACAGCGGAGCAGTACACCGACTTCGGTTCAAACCCACCATACTTGCAAGGCAAGCGGACAGGCTTCCGTGTTCCAAAATCCGCTAAAAGTCTGATCGCTGCAGTTCAAAATGGCTGCGGCGGTGGCGGCTAACAATTCGTTCAAGGCGGACGGCTCCGGCGCCGCTTAACTCCAGCGTTAGGCGCAATTCATCGGGATCGCTATGAATCATAGTGAGGTGCTCATGTTTCGCAATTTGTCGATCGTGACTGTTTGTATTTCCCTGATTCTGGCCACGGTGCCCACTAGTGCTCAACCCACTGAATCCAAAAATTTGGAATCTGCCCTTGCTGCTCTCGCCCTAAGGCAAGACTTTCCTCAGATCGGCGATATCCAAGCGTCTTTGCACGTTGTGTTCAGTGATGAAACGCCGATAGTTACGAGCACGTTCTATAAGGCACAAAGCAACAGGTGGGGTATCACCACGGTTACTGTGGGTGATCCAAGGAACCAAATTCATGGAATGAGCATCACCTTGGATGGATCGTCTTGTGCAACCGCTATTGGTGTTGCGAGGTTTGCAGGGGTTGCCATCACCCACAACTGGGCGCTTGGCGTGGATGGTGGACCTGGCTATCGAGCAATTTCGGCACGAATCGGCGATCGGCGCGAGCTGAGTTTTTGGGCCGCGTCCGACCATGACTGCTTAACACAAGTTCGTCTGAGGGAATATCCTCCTGCGCATTGATCATTGGCATCTCGGCATCACCAAAGCAACGACATTGCCTCACATCATCAAGGCTTGCCATGAGCTCATCGCATCGCAGGCCTAACTACTCGTTCAAGGCGGACGCCTCCGGCGCCGCTTAACTCCAGCGTTAGACACAAGCATGCTCAACGCGATGCCAAATTCGATCTTCGAGCAGTTCCTATCGCCCGCAGGTCGCGCCGCAGCAACCTCGGAATTAGCCAGCCGAGGCGCGCTGGCACTTCCTGTTCTTGTGTCGTTATTTGACGGCTCCGCTCGTAACAACTACGGCATTCCTTATCGGCAAGTCGGCGTACCGCTAGATTGTGGCTTGGTTGCTGCTCGTTCCCTTGGTGTCGCTGCTCGACCGCTTGAGCCTTTTCTTCGCAACGAGCTTCGCGCAGGCCATCCCTACGCGGCAGGAGCTTTGGGTGCGCTCGGCTTACTGTCCGACGAGTCGGTTTGCGCGCTCGCCGAGGCCCTGCGCTCTGATCCGCTCATAGCGTGTGAGGCTGCGGCAGCACTTTCTCTTTGCAGCGCCACCAACCATGCTGCAGTCAAAGAGGTTTCAGCATCTTCCACAATAGCCAACAAGGCACTAGCTGTGGTTTCGGCAAGTGTCTAACTACTCGTTCAAGGCGGACGGCTTCGCCGCCGCTTAACTCAGGCGTTAGGCCTCATGAACGACATCGAGTTCGACACACTCATTACTCTATTTCAGCAACGGGGGCTTGCTGCATGGCGCCGTCCTCTTGGCGGGAGCGACTGCGTTATGATCGGCGCTGATCCGCTTGAGCCAGGGGCAATTCGGGGATGGCGTCGGGCAGCTCATGTTTGGAGGCACGAGTCAGGTGGTTGGTGGGTAACAGTTGCGTCTTTACGTAAGCTCCCCCGCTAGGTAGACGCCACAGAAGTAGAACTTTCTGGCATGTTTCGGCCAGGAGGTTTCCCATGAAGAAGTCGCGGTTCACCGAGACCCAGATCGTCTCGATTCTCAAACAAGCAGACGCCGGGATACCGGTGAAGGACATCTGCCGGCAGGCCGGCATCAGCGTACCGACGTACTACCAGTGGAAGTCCAGGTACGGTGGTATGGAGGCGTCGGATCTCAAGCGTGTAAAGGAGCTGGAGGCCGAGAACGCTCGCCTCAAGCGCCTCTATGCGGAGCTAGCGCTGGACAACGCAGCGATGAAGGATCTGATTGCAAAAAAACTCTAGGACCGGCTCAGAAGCGCGACGCCGCACGGTACCTTATCGAGGTACACGCGCGACCGGTGGGTCGGTCCTGTGGATGCGTCGGGCTGTCTCGTGCGGCGTTCTATCGTCCACCGCTGGACTGGACGGTTCGTGATGCCGCGTTGATCGCAGCCTTGGCGCGACCGGTGGAGGATCGGCCCAGCCGTGGCTTCTGGAAGTGCTGCGCCCTGCTGCGGCGAACGCAGCCAGACTGGAACCCCAAGCGGATTTACCGGGTGTACAAGGCGATGCGACTGAATTTGCGCCGCGCTGCACGGCGGCGCCTGCCTAAGCGTGAACGTGTGCCGCTGTACGTTCCACGGATGCCCGACTCCGTGTGGTCGGCGGATTTCGTGTCCGATGCACTGGCGTGTGGTCGGCGCTTCCGGACGTTCAACATCGTTGACGACTTCAATCGTCAGGCGATGCATATCGAAGTGGACACATCGATTACTTCCGCACGCCTGGTGCGTATCTTCGAGCAGCTCAAGCGTGACCACGGCCTGCCGCGGGTGTTGCGCACGGATAACGGCCCAGAGTTCCTCGGCGAGGCCTTCGTGCAATGGGCCAAGATCCATGCCATGGCCATCCAGTACATCCAGCCTGGCAAGCCCAACCAGAACGCCTACATCGAACGCTTCAACCGAACCTTCCGCGAGGAGATGCTAAACCAACACTTGTTCGCTCGCATTGAAGATGTGCGCGAGGCAGTCTGGTGGTGGATGATCGAGTACAACGAGGAGCGCCCGCATGAGTCGCTCGGCAATCTGACGCCCAGCGAATACCGTCAACAAGTCGCCAGCCGTTCTACTTTTGAAATGTCTACTTGACGGGGGAGCTTACGCTTACGAGTTGTCCATATTCCATATGGGTAGTAGCTCTGCAACCCGCTCGGATCGATAGAGAGAAGAGGATTATCACCGGCATAGGCATACTTACTTGTTACGATTTTTAATAACTTTCCCTGGAAAAATCTTGAATCCTATGCCCAAACGCACAGTAAAGTATCCCACCACAATGAGCAGTAACGCGTTCACTAGGTAAATAAAATGTAGAAAGAACGATCTGCCTGATTGAATATCTTTTATTAAATCGCTTATTTCCACAAAAGGCAAAATTAATCCAATTAAAATAAGTATTAAACCACAAATAATTTGAGGTACAGCCAAGATAATCGCAAAACGATTTGTCATCTCGTCTTTCGGCATTTCAAGCCTTACCGTCTTACTGGCTTTTATGCTAAGCAAGATGCTAGTAAAAAATGTTATAACCGCAAATGGTCCAACAAAAATCTTTAAATCTTTTTGAACGAATAATACGCCTATAAAAAATGTAATAAATAGTATCAAAGATACTGCTAATTTTATAGCACTAACTTTAGATTTTTTACTTAGACTCGAAAGAAATTCGATGATCATATTCACTTCATTATTAAATATTTTGCCAGACCCGCGTCGTTTGCCGCATCTTGTGCCATGGAAGTAATGGCGGTGAGTTGCTGAGTATAATTGGCACCCTCCACGGTATATCCTGTTAAATCAACTGCTCCCGTCGCCAATTGCAGGCTGAGATAAGTAGCTTGAGCTGTTGTAGCTGCTCCCGCAACCTTGACCGCAAGCCCACCAACACCTGCTGTGACGGTAGCAGCTCCGTACAATTGACCGTAAGTAAATGCGTTTTTATAGTACTTTGAACATGGATCTATTGCTCCAGCTGTGTATATCGACTGATTTCTAAGATCTGCCAAACTCAATTGGCCAAAAGTAACTGCTGAAAACACTCCGTCGCCGAATCCAGTAACGCCATCCACCAGACCTTGTGGAAGCGGATCGCCCGGCATCCAAAACATCCCGTAGGGGTCAACGCGGCTCAGCGGGTTGCCGCCGACATAGGCATAGGTATTGATTCCGCCACTTTGCCCGATCGGATCACTCTCGATATATCGTCCCAGCCCCGACTTATAATCCCGAAACCCATTGTTCCAAGCCGACGTTTCCGCATCGTAGTACTGGCCGGGAAAGCCCAGGTTAAGCGTGATACTGGCCGTCGTGACGTTCTGCGTGAACGCCAGGTTCTGTGCCTGCCACACAATGTTGTGGCCTGAGTCCGTCACGACCTGCGGCCGACCGACCTGATCGTCGTCGATCGCGTCGGCCTGGTTGGCCGCCATACGGCCGATCAGTCGGCCGTTAAGCCAGACGTAATCGACCCAGGCACCGCTCGGGTTTTCCGCCAGCAGGCTGCCGCTTTGATCCGGGGCGAAGTAGGTCGTCCCCGCTGTGCCCGTCTTGCGCAACCGCTGCCCCTCAGGGTTGACGTAGTAAGCCATGCCGCCAGCGGCATTCATCCGATTGAACGCATCGTAGTTATAGGTGATTGCGCCATTGACCGTGGTGGTATTGCCCTTGGCGTCGTAACCGTATTGCGCGCTGAGCGACCCCGACGCACTGACGATCTGGTTGCTAGTGGGGCTAACGTTGAGGAGCGACGATGCGCCGTCGCCGGTCTGCGCGATCCGGTTGCCATTGGCGTCGTACTGGAAACTTTCGTTGTCCACCCCGGAGTACACCGACACTAGGCGCGACATGGCGTCATAGCCGAAATATTGCGTCTGCGTGCCATCGATGCCGTTGGCGACCTGGGTAATACGGTCGGCATTGTCGTAGGTGAAACCCAGGCTCTGCACGCTCGGTACGCTGATGCCGGTCAGACGCCCATCCGTATCGTAGCCCATCGTATTGACCAGGCCGTTGCTGGAGGTCCACGACGCCATGCCCAGGTTCATCGGCTGATAGCTGATCGCGGTGGCGCCGTTGACCGTGGTGCCACCCATGGTCAGGGTCAGGCCCGAGACCACGCCATCGGTATAGGTGTAGTTGGCCTGGTTACCGTCTGGGTAGTTCACCGTCGTGACATGGCCCACGCTGTCATGGCTGTAACCCAGCGCATAGGTGGTGCTGCCGATGGTGAAGCCGCGACCCGCGATCCAGCCTTCGGGCGTATAGCTGTACGACGTCGCGCCGGTGGCATCTCCGTCCGAGCACAGGCGCCCGAGGCCGTTGGTGCAGTTGTCGTAGGTGAAACTCTGTGTCAGGCCGCCCGCGCTGACGCTCGTCATGCGGTTCAGGCCGTCATAGCCGTAGGTGGTCTGCACGCCATCGGCACGCGTCATGCTGGAGCGGCGGCCGTAGCTGTCGTAGGCGTAGCTAGTCGTGCCGGTATCCGGGCTGACCTGCTGCCATAGCAGCCCCAGTCCATCGTGGGTATAGGTGGTCACCAAACCACGGGGATCGATCACGGTGGCCACATGATCCCCGGTATCGTAGGTGTTCTGCGTGACCACCGGACTGTCCGCGTAGGCTACTTGACCCGCCATCAGTCCGCCCAGCAGCAGGACAGGCAGTACGCGATGCCGGGACAGAAGGTGACGGATGGTTAGGGCCAGATCCATGCTCGGTTTCCTCCGTGAATAAACCCGGTTGTCGTTATCGCAGCGCAACTTCATTGCGGCTGGCATCTTGTGAGGGCGTAGGCTCGTCATCATTCTGTCCCCGCCACTTCGGCCGTCATCGTGCACGTAGAACTGGACACGTTGATGCCGGCCGCGTTGTAGAACGTCACGGTGACTTGATACTGCTGCCCTTCGATATTGCTGCTGTTCTTGCCCATGGCGACGGTGTAATTGCTCGAAGGGTTGCTGCTGAGCGCGGTAGGTGTGCTGGCTCCGTTGGTGACGGTGCCGCCTCCCAGGTTGGCCCCGCTCGCCAAGCCAACTTCGGTCCAGCTGTATTGCACCGTGGTGGCCCCGGATGGCACGGCGCCCGAGGTGACGTACGTATTGGCCACCTTCTGGTTCGAGGTGAAGACTTCCCAGGTATTCCCACCCGTGATCTCGATGCCGATGGTGGACGAAGCGCCGCCGGTGCTGCCTGGGGAAGAACTGGTCGCGTAGGTTTGCCCGTTGATCGCGATCGGCACCGGGATGGTCACTGCGGCAGTGGCCGTTGCACTCCAGCCACTGCAACCGCTGACATTGCAGCTCTGGATCCGGTAGCCGTAGCTTCCGCTCGCTTCGCCGCTGGCCGCCCAGCTGGTGGCTGCCGAGCTCAATACCGTCGTCCAGCTACCGCCATTGACTTGCTGCTGCAGGTTATAGCTGGTGGCGCCGCTCACCCCACCCCAGCTCACCGTGTAACTGCCGGTGCCGTTGTTGGCGGGTACGGTGAGCGCAGGCACGCCAGGTATCGGCGGAAGGGTCACCGTGGTGGTTCCGGTGGTGCTCCACGGACCGCAGCCCACGGCATTGCAGGCCTGCACCTGGTAGGCATAACTGCCACTGACTTCACCACTCGCGCTCCAGCCGGTCGCTGCGGAGGCTTGGATGGTCGTCCAGCTGCCACTGTTGACGCGTTGTTGCAGGTTGTAGCTCGCTGCGCCACTGACACCGGTCCAGCTCACCGCGTAACTGCCCGTGGCACTGCTGGCAGGTACGGTTAGCGTCGGTGCCGATGTCGGCGCGGTGGGAATCGATACGGTGGTGCTGCCCTGTGCGCTCCACGGACCACACCCTGTGGCATCGCAGGCCTTGACCTGATACCCATAACTGCCGCTCGGCTGACTGCTGGCATTCCAACTGGTCGAGGCGGGGTTGCTAGCAGTGACCCAAGAGCCACCATTGACCTCTTCCTGCAAGACGTAGTTCGTCGCACCACTGACAGCGGTCCAACTGACGGTGTAATCACCGGTGTTGCTGCTGGCCGGTTCGCTCAGCGTGGGTGCCGCACTGGGCATCGGTGGGCTGGCACCCCCACTCTCCGTCGTCTGCGTGAGGCGATCGAGATGGTCATAGGTGTTTACCGTGCTGTGTCCCGCAGCGTCGGTGACCGTCAACACATTTCCGTTGCCGTCATAGCCGTAGGTCAGCGTCTGACCATGCTGACCCTGCTTCTGGTAGAGCCGGCCGAGCGCGTCGTAGAGCGCATTTTCGGACAGGCTTGTGACGCTGCCGCGCGTCACCACGTGACTGATGACATCGTCGTTCGAATCGTAGTCAAACGTTTCGGTCGACGTGCCGTCCTTGTCGTTATGCGTGATGGTCTTTAACCGCATCAAGGCATTGCGGTTCCAGGTGGTGACCTCGTTGTCCGGTGCCGTCAGCGTATAGAGCAAACCGAAGCCGTCGTAGGTGTATTGCCAAGTAGCTGCCGTACCGTTGGGGTAGGTGGTCTTGGTCTGTACACGACCGCGTGCGTCGTAGACGTAGTCGGTGGCGTCACCGTTGGGGCCGACGATGTGCTGGGCCTCACCGAGTCCGTTGTAGTTGCTGTAGGTGGTGGTCTGGCCGAGGCCGTTGGCGAACGAGGTCAGGTTACCGAGGGTGTCATAGGTGGAGACGTCCGTATCGCTGTTGTTCGGCGAGGGGTGGGTCACGGACAGGGTCTGGACCATGCCGTTGGCATACAAGGTGTAGTTGTAAATGGTTGTGAGCGTCTGGCCGGATGTGCCGTTGCTGGACAGATTGGTTACAGCCACGGACGCCAGACGGTTCTGAGCGTTATACGTGTAGACGGTCTTGGACCAGCCTTCGACCGTGACGCTCGTCAAGCGATTGAGCTGAAGGCTGGGATCCCAGACGTAGTCGGTGGTGCGTGCCTGCGAGGTGCCGGAGGCCTCGGTTTCGGTCTGCAACTGGCCGTTGGCGGCATACGTCAAGGTGTCAATGTTGCCGTTGTTGTCGACGGTTTGCGACGGGTTGCCGTTACTGTCGTAGGCATATGAGCTAGTGGTGGCACCGCAATCTTCGACCGCATTTTCGCTTACCGAGCTCAACTGTCCGTTGGAGGCCCCGCCAACGCCATTGGTGCCGGCATAGGTGTGGGTCGACACATGACCGAGTGGGTTGGTGAGCGTCGCGACCAGATTGCCCGCGCTATTTGTCGCGTAGGCCACTGAGTCCAACTCCGAGCCATCGGCCAGCGAGGTGCTATTGGCCCATTCGTAGTTAGGGCTGGTGGATGTGGTGACGTACGTGGTGTACGCATAGGGCACAGCGTTGTAATCGACCTCCGAAAGCACGTCCGCATAGGGCGTTACCGAAAAGCCGATGTATTTGAAGGTAATGACCGTGGCGGGTGAGCCAGGCAAGGTCATTGCGGCGACATCCGTGATGGCCGCATTGGGCGTGTAGGCATCCCCATAGTCGAACGTGTAGGCATTTCCAGCCGGATCGCTCACTGTGACGACTTGACCTTCGACGTTCTGGCCGTTTTGCTGGCTTTGTGTGAATGGGCCCGCCGCAATGGTGATGGATTGGCCATTGGTATGCGTGACGCTGGTAGGTATGGCCTCGTTGGCAGTTACTCCGCTGGCATAGTGGAAGGTCCAGCCGATGCCGGAGGCATCCGTGATGGACTGGATCTGCCCGGTCGACGAGTAGACCTCGGTTTCCGCATTCTCGTCCTGCAGACTGTAGTTGCCAGTCGTCGGATCTCGGCTCAACACTGCCACGGGATTGCTGACGCTCTGACCGTTGCTGAAGGTCTCCAGATAGGCTGAGTCGTTCGGCCCTCCCGCGAACTTCAGCGTCGAACCATCGGGGCGATGCGCGATCGTTTGTGAGCACCGACCTGTATTGTTATTGACTTGGGTGGAGCAATCGGTATCCAGCCAGTATTGGAAATTGCTGGTCCATTTGGATGGACTTGCTGCCGTGTTGTAGTAGAGAACGTATTTGAGACCCATCTCACCGGGCATGGCGAAAATGGGATAGGTCTCCACTTTCGTTCCCGTCTGGGGAAGAATGGGTTTTCCGGTTTTGTCGCATGGGTTCAGGTTATTGGTATTCGACGGAGTACGGCTGGCAGTAGCGAAAACGGCACTGGCATGCCAACCCGCGGTAATGTTGTCCACTTGGATGTTGCCAACCATGGGGATTCCCGCCGTTGGATCGGGGATGGAATAACCGGTTACAGGGATGGTGGGAAGCGTTTTTGCGTTTTCCGGTTTGGCTGGTGTTCCTGAGTCGTCTTGCGCACTCGCCATGCCAGATAAAAGCGTCAACAAACAGACGGACAGAAATGCAGCGCCAAAGCGCGCCTTAGCGTGAGGCATGATAAAGCTCCCTGGACTCAAACGAGGACCAGCTAGTAATGGGCGGAAGGAAGGAATGCGCGAATGAGCCGCGGCCACGGTGGCGAGAGCGACCGTGCTGGAAGAGGGGTTCGCAAAAGGAGGGCCGTTGGTTGACACTCAGCCGCGCGACATGGCCGTCATCAGCGGCGAGCATCTGGATGTCGAGCGCTAGCTTGGTGAATCTTGTGGTCGGGATCACGATCAAAGCCGACCCGGCTCGCTGCGTATAGACGGCCGTAGATAGAGCCTGACGGCTCTCTGCCTTCCCTGACATCAGCTGCTCCCCAAATCCCTGCGCTCTTGCCGTTCCGTCATCAATTGATGCGGTAGGGAACCATTTTGATTTCATCGCGTGGGGGCATGTCAAGGCGCAGGTTTTTACGCATCAGGAATGCTGAAAATTAGCCATTCTCACCCCACCAGTTCGAAGCGGGTGGTTCGCTTGACCGGATCCGCCTCGACCAGCTTGACCTTGACGTCAGCACCCAGCGGCAGCGCGGACGCACTGGAAACACTGGCCTCGATCGCGGGATCGCGCACGATGACCACGCCTTTCCTGGGATCGTTGGGTGCAACCTCGACAATGGCGCCAGCGAAGATGTCACCTATGCGCGTTGCCAACACCTCAGCTTCGGCGAGGTCGAGCACGGCCTTCTCGTACTGGCGCGCGCGATGGCCGGAAGCCTGCATCGTGGCGGGCAGGCCCGGCAATGCCGAGAGTACCCACTCAGGTACCGGCTGCTTTGCGCACAACGCCACGCAGACTTCGCCGGTGTAGCGGTCGACCAGACGACGCAGCGGCGCGGTGGCATGAGTGTATTCCGCGGCCAGCGCCCACTGCATCGGTTGCGCGGGCAGCTCGCCATTGAACGCCGCGTAGCCGGCGCCGCGCAGCACGGTAGTGCACGCGGTCAGCATCGCGACATGGGTGTCCTTGGTGGGGTCGAGCGAGCGGATGAATGCGGGATAGCTTTGCGCGGGTGGCCAGTCGATGCCGAGCGCCTGCGCCGTGATGCGCAGGCGCTGCAATGACTGCGGCTCGGGCTCGGGCAGCGTGCGCAGCAGGCCGACCTTGGCCTGCACCATCAACTGCGCCGCGGCCATGCCGGTCAACAGCGAGATCTGCTCGTTCCAGTCCTCGACCGCCAGGCGCGCGCGAAATGCCAGTGTCCACCGACCGTCGACCACGTCGATCTCCTGCTCGGGTAGCGGCAGGCTGATGCCGCCCCGGGAGAATTCGCGCTGCTTCCGCAGTTCGCCAATCTCACGCAGCACGGCCCACATCGGGTCGGCGCTGCCCGCGTCGATGAGCTGCTGTACACCGGCGTAATTGAGCTTGGCGCGACTGTTGACGCGGGCGCGTCGCACATCGATGCTGCTGATCTCGCCACTCTTGTCCAGCTCGATCGTCCACAGCAATGCGGGGCGCAGCTGGCCGGGCAGCAGCGAGGTGGCACCCTCGGACAGCACCTTGGGATGCAGTGGAATCTTGGCGTCCGCACCGTACAGCGTTTCACCGCGCCGGTTCGCCTCGAGGTCGATCGGATCACCGGCGCTGACGAACGCGGCGACATCGGCAATCGCGTAGTAGACGCGGTAACCGCCGTTGCTGTGCTCGACGTACATCGCCTGATCGAGATCCATCGACTCGGGCGGGTCGATCGTGATCAGCGGGACGTCGGTGCGATCCAGTGCCGGCAACCGCGGATTCGCGGCGGCCCGTTCGGCAGCGGCCTCGACTTCCGCTGGAAACGCCAGCGGCAGTTTCATTTCGGCCTGGATATCGCGCATGCTTTGCGCGAGTACATTGTCGTCGGCTTGAACGTGGATGCGGCGAGTGGTCGACAAGGGCGCTCTTCCTGGCGTGGTACCTTTCGGCAGTCCGGGGCCAACAGATCGCCCCTGTGGTGGTCATGCTGCCCGGAATATACACGCGTCGTTCGGGACTTCCGTCGGCACCCCGCTAGGTGTAGAAACAGCAGGGTCATTCCCCGCATCCTGTCGACTGCATCATGACTGCCTCTGCCCTGCTGATCCGTCTGGCCGAAGACGACGACGACTTCATCCTCTCGCTGGTACCACGCTTCGTGGATTTCACCCTGCCACCGTGGCGACGTCGGCACGAATGTGTCGAGGGGATCCGCAATGACTTGCTGCGGCATCTGGAGGACCAGCCGGCGAACAGCTACCTGTTCGTGGCCGAGGATGCGAATGGCGAACGGGTGGGCTTCATCCATCTGCAACGTACCGCGGATTTCTTCACCGGGCGCAGCAATTGCCACGTTTCCGACTTGGCCGTAGCACCGCGGCACGAGAGCAACGGGGTCGGCCGCGCCCTGTTGGCGCATGCAGAGGAATGGGCGCGCGAACATCATTGCCAGCTGGTGACGCTGGCGGTGTTTCCCGGCAACGAGCGGGCGCGAGCGCTGTACGAGGCGACCGGCTACGCGCCGGATCTGCTGCGGCTGGCCAAATCGGTGCGCTGAGCGGGCGCGACACAAAAAAAGATGGTGCTCACGCACCATCTTTTTTAAAGCGACGAATGGCTTGTTCAGGTATCGATCGCAACGGCGTGTCGCCGCAACGATCGCCAGCACATGCTCAGTTCTTGGTGGCGCTGCCGGCCGCTTCGGCCTGCTCACGCAAGGTCAATCGGTGGGTCAGCCGATCGATGTTGGACAAAGACAGAAGGTGTCCGTAGATCCAGCCGAAGATGCCGTCACGGGCGAATTCATGAGCCGTCTTCTCGTCCAGCGCACGCAGCCTCTCCTCGTTGATCACGAACAGACCATTGAGATTGATCGAACGGCCATCCGCACCGTCCTTGCCAGTCTGCTGCAGACGGATGTTGCGCAACTCCAACAGATTATGCTTGTTGAGCTGTTCCACGAACCACTTGGTGCGTGCCACGTTCTGCTGGAATTCGCCAAGGAAGTCCACGGCACGAGTCAGCATCTCGGTATCGGTGCCGTCGTCCTTGAACAGGCGTTCGCCTTCGGTGGTGTTGAAACCTTCGTAGTGCTCATCGAGGAAAACGGTGAAGTCATCACCGTCTTTCTGATCCGCGGGCTTCTCAGCGAGCACGAACGGATAGCGGCGCACGAACGCCGGGATATAGGTGTTCAATGCCCACTGACCGTCGGTATCGACGTACAGGTTTTCGTTCTCGCGCAGACCCAGCAATGCCACCGGACCAGCCGTTGCCGCGTCCGCGCCTGCAAACACGATCAGCAGGTCGCGCGCGGCGGCGCTGAACTCCGCACCGGTGATCGGCACCGAATGCACGTTCATGGCGAACTTCACGTTCGGCACGCCCTTCAGGCGCAAATCCTTGTGGGCAGTACGGTTAAGCGGTACCGGGCGCTCGTAAAAAAGAACTTCAGCCACGTTGACTACCTCTGCCCCCGCCGTGCCGGGTCACCACTGAAGCGCCCCTACCAAACCCGGCGTCGGGTCTGTGTTGATCCATGATCATATCAGCGCGGCCGGACGCCCGCGACTGCGCCTGGACTGGCCTGCGCACGGCATTTGCATGCGAATTGCAATCAAATTGGTCTATGCTGGCTCCAGACAAGCATTCTGCATCGCTGAAACGCTCTCAAAGCCCTGGCTGAAGGACGATCTACATGCTGATGGAAGTGCCAAGTCGGGCCGATCTCAACTCGACCCGTGTGCTGTCGCTGGACTCTGCCGGCCGTATCCTCGACTGGATCAGCTGGCAGGAGGCAGTTTGTCTGTACGTCCGCGACGCCGTGGCCTGGACCCTGGGTGACCCTTGCCTGACCGTGCATGGCGGCATGAATCGCCTGCATGGCGTGCAGAGCACGATGGAACTGCATCCGATCATCGCCAGCACCGGCCGCTGCCGCGATCACGCAGTGGATCCTGCCCCGGCCCTGACCAATACCGCACTGTTCGCCCGCGATCGCCATCTGTGCCTGTACTGCGGCGACCATTTCACTCGCGGCGAACTCACTCGCGACCATGTGCTACCGATTTCCAAGCATGGCAAGGACAACTGGGAGAACGTGGTCAGCGCCTGCCTCGCCTGCAACCTGAAGAAGAGCAACCGCATCCCGCAGCAGGCCAATATGCCGCTGCTGGCGGTGCCGTACCGGCCTAGCTGGGTCGAGCACCTGATCCTGTCCAACCGCAATATCCTGGCCGACCAGATGGACTTTCTGGTCAGCCATCTGCCGCGCGACCGGCGACCGCACGCTACCTGAAATGGGTGATGGCGCTCATGCGCCCATGATTCCGCCCCCGCGTTGCCCTTGCCCCGCCCCGCCGCTGGGCCAACAATACGCAAATGAACGACCTATCCCACTATCCCCATCTGGCGCCGATCGAGACGCCGGCCGACCTGCGTCGCGTGCCCGACGACGAACTGCCGGCCGTCGCCGACGAGCTGCGCCAGTACCTGATCGAGGCCGTGGCCAGCTCCGGTGGCCACTTCGGCGCGGGCCTGGGCGTGGTCGAGCTCACCGTGGCGCTGCACCACGTGTTCGACACGCCGCATGATCGGCTCGTGTGGGACGTCGGCCACCAGTGCTATCCGCACAAGATCCTCACCGGCCGCCGCGATCGCATCACCACGATCAAGAAGAAGGACGGCTTGGCGCCGTTCCCGCGCCGCGAGGAGAGCGAGTACGACACCTTTGGCGTCGGCCACTCGTCCACTTCGATCTCGGCCGCCTTGGGCATGGCGATCGCCGCGCAGCGCAAGGGTGACCATCGCAAGGTAGTCGCGGTGATCGGCGACGGCGCGATGACCGCCGGCATGGCTTTCGAGGCGCTTAACCACGGCGGCGATGTGGAACCGGACATGCTGGTGGTGTTCAACGACAACGGCATGTCGATCAGCGAGAACGTCGGCGCGCTGACCAAGATGATGGCGCGCGCGATGGCCAGCCGCCGGCTCAACGCATGGCGCGAACGGGCCAAGCGGGCGATCCCGAAGCAGTCGTTCTTCGGCCGCTTCTTCAAGCGCTGGGAGGAACACGCCAAGGGCATGTTCGTGCCGAGCACGCTGTTCGAGGAACTCGGCTTCCATTACACCGGCCCGATCGACGGCCACAACATTCCGCAGTTGCTGCAGGCGCTGCGTACGGTGAAGAACCTGCCCGGTCCGCAGCTGCTGCATGTGATCACCACCAAGGGCAAGGGCTACGCTCCAGCCGAGCAGGCGCAGATCGAATACCACGCGGTCGGCCCGTTCGATCCGCAGGCCGGGCTGGTGAAAAAGAACGCGCCCGCCAAACCCACCTACACCGACATCTTCGGCGACTGGCTGTGCGATCAGGCCGCGGCCGACGAACACCTGCTGGCGATCACGCCGGCGATGCGTGAAGGCTCCGGCCTGGTGCGTTTCTCGAAGGAATATCCACAACGCTATTTCGACGTTGCGATCGCCGAACAACACGCCGTGACACTGGCCGCCGGCATGGCCTGCGAAGGTGCCAAGCCGGTGGTGGCGATCTACTCCACCTTCCTGCAGCGCGCCTATGACCAGGCGATCCACGACGTGGCGTTGCAGAACCTCGACGTCACCTTCGCGATCGACCGCGCCGGCGTGGTCGGCCCGGATGGCGCCACCCATTCGGGCAGCTTCGACCTGTCGTTCCTGCGCTGCCTGCCGAACATGCTGATCATGGCACCGGCGGACGAGAACGAGTGCCGCATGATGCTGAGTACCGGCTTCCAGCACCACGGTCCAGCCGCGGTACGTTATCCACGCGGCAGCGGCCCCGGCGTAGCCATCCGCAAGGAGCTCGACACGCTGCCGATCGGCAAGGCGGAGCTACGTCGCCGCGGCCACGGCCTGGCCCTGCTGAGTTTCGGCGTGATGCTCGCCCCGGCCACGACGATCGCCGCCGAACTCGACGCCACCCTGGTCAATATGCGTTTCGTGAAACCGCTGGACGAGGCGTTGATCGTGGAACTGGCGAAGACCCATGATGCGTTCGTCACGCTGGAAGACAACGCGATCGCCGGCGGCGCCGGCTCTGCCGTGGCCGAATGCCTCGCCGCCCATGGCATCAGCCTGCCGATCCTGCATATCGGCCTGCCGGATGTCTATCTGGAACATGGCAGCCGCGAGGAAGTATTGACGATGGCCGGTCTGGACCTGCCAAGCATCCGCAACGCTATCCGCGTGCGTTTTCCTCAGGCCGGGACAATAAAACAAGCACAAGCAAGCGCCTGAGACTACCGACGAGCGTCGCGCGCTGAAATATCGTGACGGCGAACAAAAACAGGATGGCCATCGTTTTTGATGGCCGTCCGGTCAGGAGACGCGTCACTGATGACCGATTGGATCGCACGTCTTGTCGACACCAGCCGCCGATACGCATGGCTGATCATACTGACCTTCACCCTGCTCGCTGCTGCCTGTCTGTGGTTTGCCGCGGGCCATCTGGGTATCGATTCGAATACGGATCACATGTTCGCCGACAGCCTGCCGTGGCGGCAGCAGGAACTGGCGGTGGACCGCGAATTCCCGCAGTTCAACAATGTGCTGGTTGCGGTGGTGCGTGGAGCCACTCCCGAGGAAACCGATGCAACAGCCGGCGCGCTGGCACAGGCACTGCGGGCGGATCCCGCCCATTTCCATGATGCCACGCGGCCGGATGCCGACCCGTTCTTCCGACAAGAGGGCCTGCTGCTGCTTCCGTCGCAGGATCTGAACAAGCTGCTCGATTCGCTGTTGAACGCACAACCATTGCTGGGGCCGCTCGCCAAACAGCCGTCCGCACTCGGCCTGCTCTACGGTGTCTCGCTGATGGCGGCGGGCGTGCGCATCGAGCACGCCGACCTCAGTGCCTACAAGCCTGCGCTGGAACAACTGCGCCAGGTGCTGGATGCCGCCGCTGCCGGCCACGCCGTGCCGCTGTCGTGGCAGACGCTGCTCGGCTCGGACGTTACCAAGCAAACCGATCCGATGCAGCTGGTATTGATCCATCCGGTCATGCAGGCGGATGCACTGCAACCGGGCCTGGCTGCCACGCAAGCGCTTGAGCGTATAAGCGCCAGCCTGCCCGAAGTACGCAGCGGTCGCGCAAGTGTCAACTACACCGGTTCGGTGGCGCTGTCGGACGTGCAGTTCGGCGCGCTGACCCAGGGCATCCTCGGCAGCACACTGGTCAGCCTCGTGCTGCTGGCGCTGTGGCTGTATCTGGCGCTGCGCTCATGGCGATTGATCGTGCCGATCCTGCTCAACCTGCTTGGCGGCCTGGCGCTTACGCTCGG
Source organism: Dyella sp. S184 (assembly GCF_009766065.1). Taxonomy (GTDB): domain Bacteria; phylum Pseudomonadota; class Gammaproteobacteria; order Xanthomonadales; family Rhodanobacteraceae; genus Rhodanobacter. Next base: position 685,183 of record NZ_LMUE01000009.1, read on the forward strand.
CTTTGCAGCGCTGGCGATCGGCACGCTGAACCTCATCTCCGTGGCGTTCGCCGTGCTGTTCGTCGGCCTGGCGGTCGACTTTGCGATCCAGTTCGCGGTGCGTCTGCGTGATGTGCGCCCGCAGCGGCCCCTGCTGGCAGACGCGTTGCGCCGGACTGGCAGGATCGCGGGTGCCCAGATCAGCGTGGCCGCTGCCGCCATCGCCTGCGGCTTTCTTGCGTTTGCGCCGACGGCTTTTGTCGGTGTCGCGGAGCTTGGCCTCATCGCCGGCGTCGGCATGTGCATCGCCCTGCTGTGCACGCTCACCTTGCTGCCCGCGCTGTTGTGGCTATTCCAGCCGCGCGACCAGGGTGGCGAACTGGCGCTGCCGTTCGGTGCGCGCTGGGATGCATGGATGTGGCGTCGGCACAAGGGAATACTGTGGCTGTTCACGCTGCTTGGCGCGGTCGGTGCGGTCGCCGCCGTGACGATGCCGTTCGACGCCAACCCGCTGCATACGCAGGCACGCGATTCCGAGCCCATGCGCACGCTGCGCAGCATGGCCGACAACCCGGTCACCAACCCGTTCAACATCAACATCATGGTGCCGGGCCTGGCGCAGGCGCGCGAACTCAGCGCGCGGCTGGAGAAATTGCCGGAAGTATCCGCGGTGATTTCGGCGGCGACCTTCGTGCCGCCGGACCAGTCCGCATCGCTCGACCAGCTCGAGCAGGCGCAGGATCTGATCCTGCCCTCGCTGACCCCGCGCGCGACGTCGACAGCGGTCACGCCAGCGGCGCTGCGCGCCGCCATCGCCGATACCCGTGGCGCCATCGCCGATGCCGGCCACGACCTGCCTGCCGATTCGCCGTTGCGCGGCATCGACGCCGCGCTGCAGCGGCTGAGCCACGCATCCGACAGCAACCTGCTGGCCATGAACGAGGCAGTCAGTCGCTTCCTGCCCGATCAACTCGCCAGCCTGCGCGATGCTTTGGATGCCAACGAGATCACCCTGCAGAACCTGCCCGCATCGATCAGTCGCGACTGGTGGAGCCCGGACGGACAGGTACGCATCCAGGTATCGCCCACTGCCGCTGCCAAGGAGACCGCAGGTCTTCGTCGTTTCGTGCAGGCCGTGCAGGCGATCGCACCGCAGGCAGGCGGTCCCGCGGTCACCACCATCGCCTCGGCGGATACCATCATGCGCGCCTTCCTGCAGGCGGCTGCCTTGGCGACGCTGGCGATCGCGCTGGTGCTGTTCGCCGTGCTGCGCCACCTGCGCGATACCGGCATCGTGCTGCTGACGCTGGGGATGTCGGGGCTGCTCACGGCGCTGCTGGCGCGGCTGGGCGGGATGGAGATCAACTACGCCAACATCATCGCGCTGCCGCTGCTGCTCGGCGTCGGCGTGTCGTTCAACGTGTACTTCGTGATGAACTGGCGCGCCGGCATGCGCCACTACGTCAGCTCGGCTTCGGCGCGCGCGGTGCTGTTTTCAGCGCTGACCACCGGCACCGCGTTCGGCTCGCTGGCGCTGTCGCACGACCGCGGCATGGCCAGCATGGGCAGCCTGCTGCTGCTCAGCCTGGTCGCGGTGCTGCTGGCGACCTTCGCCTTCCTGCCCGCCCTGCTCTACACGTTGACACCTGCACAAACTAGAACGGCACATTGACCGAGACACCGAGCGTGCGCGGTGTGGACAGCTGCACCAGCATCGGACCGCCCACGCTGGCGAGAAAACTGACTGACTCGGAGTTCAGCGTGCCAATCGCCACCCGGCGATCCAGCGCGTTGCGCAGGTAAAGGTCCACGCTGACGCCACTGCGCAAGGTCATGCCGGTGTTGAGATCGAGCATGGCGAAGCCCGGCAGGTTGAAGTTGGGGTCGCTCGCATCGCCCTCGAAGCCCGCGTTACGCTGGCTCGACAGACGCAGGTTGGCGCCGGCATAGGCTGCCTCGCCAGCCAGCCGGAAGTTGTACTTCGCAGCGAGCGTGGCCGTTTCCTTGGCCGAATACGGCAGGCGCGCGCCGTCCTCAATGCCCTGTTGCGAGTTGCCCTGCAAGGTGCGCGCGTCGGTATAGGCACCCGAGCCGCTGAGCAGCCATGGCCCGGTAGAATAGGTGGCCTGCAGCTCAAGGCCATCGATCCTCGAATCACCCGCATTCTCGATGATCGCGTTGCCGACCGTATAGGTGATCAGCTGCATGTTGTGCCACTCGATGTCATAGGCATCGATACCCACGTTCAGATGGCCATCGAGGTGACTGCCCTTGTAGCCGAGTTCATAGCTCTGCAGCGTATCCGAGCCGAAGGTGTCACCCGCGTTCGGGTTGGAGCCGAAGATCGTGCTCTGCACCGGCGCCTGCAAGCCACCCGGACGGTAGCCGGTGGATGCGCGCATGTAGTAGCTGTGGGTCGTGTCGGGCCGGTAGCTGGCGGTGAGCATCTTGGTGATGTCATCGCTGATCATGCTCTCGCGGAAGCCGCCCGGGCTGCCGGCCACCGAGCCATCCTCGAAATTGGATAGTTGCTGCGAATTGCCGCTGGCGCGCACGCCGGCGGCCAGGTCGATCGTCGGGGTGATATGCCAGGTCACGTCGCCGTAACCGGCATATTCCTCGAAGCGGGAACTCACCAGCTGCTGCAGCAGAATGCTCCGGCCCGGCGGCGGCAGGTTCGCACCTTGCAGCGCGTACTGCTCCCACTCGTCCTCGCGGTTGAACCACAGGCCCGCCAGCCAGTCGAAGTGATCGCCCTTGCGCGAGGTCAGGCGGATCTCTTGCGAAGCCTTGTGCACGTCGTATTGGGAATCGACATATAGCGAGCTGAGTGCGCTGTCGCCACCGAGCGAGGGATAAATCTGGTTGTACAGGGCCAGGAATCCATCCGGATAATCCTGCACACTGTGGTTGACGAAATTCTGGTACGAACTGATCCAGTCCAGGTTGGCCCAGCCAAAGTCGTAGCCGGCATGGAACGAATACAGCTGCAGGGTCTGCGTGAACGGCTCGCGATGGTTGAGCTCGCGGTCATAGGGGCCACCTGATACCGGCTGGCCGGTGGCCAGCGAATAGTCCGCCATCGATAGGCCATCGGCGGCGATGCGCTGGACCATCGCGCTGAGGTTGAAGGTCAGCTTGTCAATCGGGTCGACCTCAAGCTGCGCACGCACCCCCTGGGTATGCGTGCGGTTGTCGCCATTGGACGGCGTTTCGCCCACCGCACGGTATAGCCCGGCACTGTGCTGATCCATCACCGATACGCGCAATGCCGCCTTGTCCAGAACCAGCGGGATATTCAGCGTGGCCCGCTCGGTGTAATTCATGCCGGCTTGCTGGGTATGCGAGATGTCGAAGCCCGCTGAGCCGGAAAACCCGCTGGCATCGGGCTTGTTGGTGACGTACTTGACCAGGCCGCCCATCGAGCCGGCGCCGTACAGCGTGCCCTGCGGGCCGTACAGGAACTCGATGTGATCCAGATCCATCAGCGCCGCGTCGAACACGAAGGTGGCGGCCGAGGCGTACACGGTACTGCCGCCGACCGGCACGTCGTCCAAGTACACCGACACGGTGGGACTGGTCTGGTTGCCGGTGGACACGCCGCGCATGATCAGCTCGCCTTCACCGGGGCCACCCGAGCTGGCGAAGAACACGCCCGGCTGGTACGAAGCATAGTCGCTGAGCGTGCTGGCGCCAAGCTTCTGCAGGTCGGCAGCCTGCACCGTGTCCACATGCATCGGCACTTCGCGCGATGGCTCGCGCCGACGGTTCGCGGTGACGATGATCTCGCCCAGCGTCGTTGACGGCTTTGCTTTTGATGCTTGGCTGTTGCCGGCTGTTGGCGCGGCAGCTGCGCCGGTCGAATCCGGGGACGACTGCGCGAGGACCAACGCTGGAATGCAAAGCAGCGACATGCCGATCATTCGACGCCAGCGATTGCCGCCAGCAAGAGGCCTGCCGCCTGCACCGCCTGAAGCGCTACCCGAATGAAACTGCATGGATCTGCATCCTCATCTGGCACGGATAATTTCGTTGCGGATGACGGGAGACCGAAGTCCGCCGAGACCCGACCGAGAACGACATGCTGTCGTCAGCTTAGCGCGACCGTCAGCAACACACTACCCGCAAGCTGGAAGAGTCTTCAGCTTCAACAACCCATCGTGAACGATGGATTCCCAAATGATCAGCAGCAACCACCGCTGACGCGATCGCGTCGCTCCAGATCCTGCGTCGTGAAGACACTGGAGTAACCAGCATCCACAAGAAGCGCGCGTACGGCTTCACCCTGGTTCCACCCGTGTTCGAACAGTAGCCAGCCACCCGCGCCGAGATGGGCACGCACATCGCGCACGATGCGGCGGATATCGTCGAGGCCATCATGACCGGACGCCAATGCGCTGGCCGGTTCGAAACGCAGGTCGCCCTGCGCCAGATGCGGATCGTCAGCCTCGATGTACGGCGGATTGGAGACGATCAGTTCGAAGCGCTGGCCAGCCAGGGGTGCCAGCCAGTCTCCGTGCAGGAACGTGACGTTATGGATGCCATTGCGCTGCGCATTGCGCAAAGCGACAGCGAGTGCATCAGCACTGGCATCGGTAGCGATTACTTGTGCGCGCGGACGCTCATGGGCGATCGCGATCGCGATCGCCCCACTGCCGGTGCCAAGATCCGCCACGCTGCAGGCGATGTCGGGCGGCAATCGCAGCAGCGCCTGCTCGACCAGCAGCTCGGTTTCCGGGCGCGGTATAAGGGTCGCCGGACTCACTTCCAGATCCATGGACCAGAAGCCACGATAGCCGGTGATATAGGCCACCGGCTCACCCTGCATGCGGCGCTCGAGCAGCGCGGCATACGCTATCTGGATATCTGCATCGACTACGTCATCTACATGCGCAAACAACCAGCTTCGCGGTTTCTTCAGCACGTGCAGCAACAGCAGCTCGGCATCCAGGCGCTCGCCGAGCTGCTGCGTGGCCACGGCCAGTACGCTGCGAACATCAGGCATCCTGCACTGGCTCCATCGATGACGGCGGCAACTGCGGCGGCATGACAGAAGGTCTGGCTTCGGGTTTGCGCCAGTAGCCACCCCGCGTCCATGCATCGAAGGCCCAGCGCAGCCAGCCGATCAGCGCGTTGGCCAGCCACAGCGCCCAAGCCAACATGGCGACCTTGTAGACCCACAGCGGTACGCTGAACACACCCGCCTCAGGCAGCGCGCCACTGCTCCGGTCAGCAAACCAGCGCAGCGACGACGCCGTTGATCCGTTACCGGCCACATGCATGTCGGGCAGGCCGAGCAGTCCCTGCGGCACGGCGCCGATCAGCACCACCAACGAAAGCACAGTCAGTGCGGCCAGACCGAATTGCAGCAGGTTGAACTGCGTGCCGCCCATCAGCTCCGGTGTGCGCATGCGCGCGCGCAGCCCCAGCAAGATCAGCCACAACACCACCAGCGCATACGCACTCCAGGCAAAGGCCGAGAAACCCAGTCCCAGCAGCAGCCAGTGGCTGAAACGCAACGGTGTCGGCGCATAGCCGGCCAGCAGCCAGGAGGCGATCAGCAGCACCAGCAATTGCGACCAGTAGAGTACGGCCGGACCGTCGGTTGGCCCCCACGTCCACAGCACCCAGCGATCTTGCGGCAGTTGCAGGGTGAGGTCGATGTTGGCCACCGGCGCGTGCAAGTCAAGCGACGGCACGCGCACGCGCGCAGCCACACCCTGCGGTTCGCGCAGGCGCAGGGAATAGTCATGCTCGCCCGGCAGCAGCGGCAGGCTGAGCTTGCCGTCGCGGATGGCGAGATTGATCGACTCGTTGTCGCGCTTCGCATCGAGCAGTTCGCTGCCCGGCGGCAGATCGATCGCATGCTCGCCACCGCGGGTGCTGCGTGCATGTACGTTGAGCACCAGCTCGCTGGCACGCTCACCGGTGCTGCTGGCCAGCTGTACGCTGTCGATGGCGAGGCTGTCGCCGGCGATCGCGACCGGCCGGGTGATCGCCAGTTGCAGGCTTTCGCCTGGCAACGGGTCGAAGCGCAGATCAACATCACTGTCGCTGGTCGGCACGCCCTTGGCATCGACGTGCCACATCGGCGCCGCACCCAGTTCCCACACCTCGGCACGTTCGCCCAGCGGCGGTGCGTGCATAGTGATTCCGGCCGAACGATCAAGCTGGCTCTCCCAGCTCACTACGGATTCGCCCGCCTTGAAAGTGATGTTGATGCGGCCATCCCTGACCAGCACGCCCTCGCCCTTGGGATGCTCGCCAGGCAGCAGTGGCAGGCTGATGCTGAAACCGCCGTCCTGGGGCGCGATGCGTTCCACCTGGTTCGATACGAACCAGTCCAGGCCCAGGCCGATCTTCCGGGTGAGTCGTACATAGGGCGGAAAGCTCTGCGTGGTCGGCAGGCTCTTGCCGTCGGCTGCGGTCTGCACGCGGCGCAAGGTGATGCTGTCGCCCAGCACCCGTCCGTCGTCGATGCCTTCCAGCAACCAGCCCGGGCCCACGAAGGCGATGTGTTGCGGCGCCAACGCGAAATGCACGGCAGCGCTTTCGACGTCGTCAAGACGGTAGTGCAGGCTGATGCGGTGCACGCCGCGGTCGACCCGCAGCAGCAGTTGGTCGCCGTCGCGGAGCAGCGCCGGATTGGCATGGCCATCAAGGCTGACGTCGGCCAGCGGCAACGCATCGTCAGGTGTCGGCAGCGGCAGCGCAACGGAAGTGCCCGCATGTGCCTCCAGCTCCAGATCGAGCATCGCGCCGTTCACCTGCAGCTGCGCCTGCGCCACCTCGGCGCATTGCGGCGAACACTTCGGCGCCTCGGTGAGCCGGCTGCGCAACTGGTTCAGCAGCTGCTGATCGGGCATCGCCTGGGCGCGCGAACCCGTGGGCAGCAGGACCATCGCCAGCAGTACGGCACCAACCACGCCGGCGCCACGCGAAGGCGTCCAACGACCACGCAACGGCAGCAGCAGGTTCATCACCAACCGGCCGAGCAGTGCAGCAAGCAGGCCGATCATCAGTACGCGCATGATGCGCACCAGCCATGCCGGCGCAATCACCAGGCGGGTGGTCTGCTGCAGGGTCACCGGGCCGGACCAGCCGAGCCGATAGTTGTTGCCCTCGTTCCAACGCGGGGTGCCGGCACCGGCCTGGATCACCGTGTGCGTGTCCTGGTCGTTGCCGACCAGATCTTGGATGCTGATTAACGAGCCGGTGACCACAATCGTCTGCAGATTGCCTGATCTGGCTGCGCCAGCCTGTGCCGGAGCGGCGGCCTCGTTCAATGTCACCAACCCTGCCATGGGTGGCGGCGGCGGGACTGCCTGAACGATCTTCGGCGAGGGCTGATTGACGCTCTTTTCATCCTCCGTCGCATCCTGCGTCTGCGGCACGTAAGCGGCCGAGACCATCCGCGGCACCATGCTTTCCTCCAGCTGCGGATGCAGCGCGTACTGCAACTGTGCCGCGGTGAACGGCAGCGCCCACAGTGCCGCCAGCACGAACATGCCGATGGCACCGTAGCGTGCGCACAGGCGCAACCGGCCCTCGGGCAAGGCGCGCAGCAACAACGCCAACGCGAGCGAGATGGCGACCGTCCACAGGGGCGCCATGTCCTCATGCTGGGCCAACACGAGATAGCCGGCTGCCAGCATCGCCCACGGCCAGCCGAGCAGACGCCCGGCCAACAGCGCAATCAGCGCCACCACGAACAGATCGAGCAGGCTCCATTGCGCCGCCCACGAATCGGCCGAACGATCCGCACCGATCGCGCCGAGCAGTCGGTAACCATGCGGCAAGTGCAGGGTGGCGTCGATGTTTTCCAGCGGCACCTGCCAGCCCGAACTGGGCACCGCACCGGCATGTGCCGGCAGGTTGAGCCCGGCTGAAACGTCAATCGTGCGATCGCGCACTTCCACGCCCGGATGCCCCGTGGCATCCCGGGTGACCAGCAACGGTTGGTCGTTCTCCGAGGCACGCTGCATTTGCCATGGTGCTGCCACGTCGAGCCGCTGCTGGTGACGCAACTTGCCGGTGAGGTGATCGGCGATGCTGAAATCGCGCCCATCGAAATCCAGCCACATCTCGCGCTGCAGGTGCAGCGCGTCACCCTGGCCACCCTCGTTGCCACGATTGCCCTTCTCCACGCTCAGACCGCTGGCCCCGTCCAGTACATAGGCCGGCAGCTTGCTCCAGTCGTCCGGCACACCGGCCTGATCGGCATCGATGGCATTGCCATCGACCCGTGTGCTGCGCAGCGCGTTGTCGTCGGCATAGCTCCAGATCTCCTGCTTCGGCCATGGCAATGGCGGCAGCGCCACGCTGATCTTTGCCAGCGGCGCGACGCTGCGCGCGACCAGCGTCAGCGTCGACTGGCCCGGCCGCAACTGCACGCGCAGGCGGCCATCCTTTTCCAGCCGCGCCGGCAGATCGCCGCTGAGGGCAGTCGCCACGAAACCGTCCGGCAGCGCAGGTCCCAACACTTGCTCGCGCGCCGTGCCGGTGACATTGAATTGAAGTTGCGTTTCCAGCGTGGCCGGCAGGCCATCGGTGAGGCGGCGATACACGCGAAGCGAAAGCGCATCGGCAGCGCGTTGTGCATTGGCCGCTTCGCCCAGCGTGAGCAATTCGTCCTCACGCTCGATCCGGGTGACGGCGGCGCCGTCGACAGTCAGTGTGACCAGGCCGATCGCAGCCGGGACATGCAGGTTGGCCGGGCGCGACGCCCATGGCAGCGTGCCTTTCACCTGGTAGTCGCCGGGCTCCAGTCGCAGCATCGGCACGTTTTCATGCTCCAGCACGATGGCCGGCTGGTTACCCAGCGTCACCTGCTGCGGCCAATGGACGTTGTCGCCCGGCAACGCCACCCAGCTTGGCGCATCCACATGCACGTCCAGGCTGAAGCGCCCGCCATCCTTGTCGGCATCCAGTGTCAATCGTCCCGGCCACGCGCACTGATAGCTGCCATCTCCCGGTGGCTGGTTGGCAAGAAACGGACAGCCATGCTGCGGCACATCGTGCAACACCCAGGCCTGCCAGTCGCGCAATGGCGACGGTACGTCCTGTGCCAGCAAGGGCGCGGCAAATAGCAGCCATAGACCCAGCAACCCCAACGATCGACGAAGCATGCGTTTCTCCCTGTGTGCCCGCGGGGCCGGCACAGTGTAAGTGGTACGCGGCAGGCACACAGCAGCAACTGCATCCTGAAGGAGTCGTTGCTCGTATCTGCACGCATGCCACCTCAACCTCTGATGAAACGCGGCCCGCTGCGCAACGGGGTTAACCGGCCAGCCACCTCGGTCAAACCCATGGACCAGCCAAAGGAAACCGGATGCCGGCCAGTACACCCAGCGCAACCTACAACGCGATTCGTCGAGGCCTTCTTGCAACGGCGCTGATGCTGCTCGGTGACGCCCTGCTCACCGGCTGCCAGGCCGTGCTTTTCAGCGGCATCAACGCACCTCAGCCATGCGCAGCCACCACGCTTTGGCGGTGATGTGAAAGGCGGGACAGCGAAAACAACATGGCAGCATTCATCGACGGAGAGTCGACACTGTGAAGCGAACCCGCCATGCGTCAGCCCGCTTCCGGATGCAGATAGTGATGCACCGCCTGGATCACCACGGAACCCTCGCCAACCCCCGAGGCCACGCGCTTGACCGACCCGGCGCGGACGTCGCCCACCGCGAAGATGCCGGGCTTGGTAGTCGCAAACGGTGAATCCAGCAGATGACCTTCCTCGCAACGGCCGGTCATCACAAAGCCCTTGGCATCGAGTGCCAGGCAATCCTTCAGCCATTCGGTGTTGGGTTCGGCACCGATCATCACGAACATATTGCCCACCGGTCGCGTCGTCAGCTCACCGCTATTGCGATGTCGCCAGGTGACGCGCTGCAGTCGCCCCTCGCCTTCCAGGTTCACGATTTCACTGCACGCATGCAGGGTAATCGTCGACGACTGCGCAATGCGCTGGACAAGATAGTCGGACATGGTTGCCGCCAACCCGTTCGCACGCACCAGCACGTGCACGTGCCCCGCGATGCGCGACAGGAACACCGCCGCCTGTCCGGCGGAGTTGCCGCCACCGACCACCACCACTTCCTCGTTGACACACAGCTGGCCTTCTATCGCGGTGGCGGCGTAGTGGATACCTGCGCCCTCGAAGTCGGTGTAGCCAGGCACATCGAGTTTTCGATAGCGCGCGCCGGTGGCAACAATCACCACGCGCGCCTGCAGCGACTGCCCATCGTCCAGTTGCAACTGATAGGGCTGTACCGAACAGTCGATGCCCACCGCATGGCGCGAGATGGCCAAACGCGCGCCGAATTTCTGCGCCTGGGCCTGCGCGCGTCCCGCCAACGCCTGCCCCGAAATGCCCGTGGGAAAGCCCAGGTAGTTCTCGATCTTCGACGACGTACCAGCCTGCCCGCCCGGTGCAAGACCTTCCACCACGATGGTGGACAGCCCTTCCGATGCCGCGTAGACGGCGGCCGCCAACCCCGCCGGCCCCGCACCCATCACGGCCACGTCGTAGACGGTATTCGGATCGATGATTTCCGTCAGGCCCAGCTCATCGGCCAGTTCCGACGTGCTGGGGTTTTGCAGGAAACAATGCTCGGGACAGATCACCACCGGCAACTGATCATGACGCAACTGGAAGCAGGCAATGAAACCGCTCGCGTCCGGATCCACCTCGGTATCGATCAACCGATGCGGGTAACCATTGCGTACCAGGAAGCGCTCAAGCCGCAGGGTATCGGCGCTGTGTCCCGGTCCCACCAGCACCACGCCGCCGTAACCCAGGCGAATCAGGCCCACACGGCGCAGGATGAAGGCCCGCATGATGATCTCGCTGATGTCCGACTCGGCGGCCACCATGCGGCGGAAGTTCTCCGGACGGACGCGCACCACGCGGCTGTCCACCGCTACGCGTGCCGAAGCCAGGATGCCGCGCTGGTTGAACAGGTTCATCTCGCCGCTGAACTGCCGTGCAGCGTGGATGGTGAAAACATTCGCCTGGCCGAACTTGTCGAGCTCGAAGATCTCGATCAGGCCCTCCAGCACGAGGAAGAAATCCGCGCCGCGCTGCCCGCGCTGGAAAAGCAGTGTGCCAGCCGGCACGGCCTCTTCCTCACCATAAACAGCAATACGCTTCACCATATCCGGGCTCAGCCGAGGGAACATCTGCTCCCTGCGATGCATGGGATCGGTGGGGTCATAGACGACCTCGAGCGATGGCGACTGATCCGACATGCAAGACACCTCGTCATGGGTCCGCCCGGCGACATCGCCGGGCTCTTCCTGCGGTCATTGTTTGGCGGCAATACCTATGTAGCACCGTGCCGACAGGCCATCCTGCGCGCACATCGGTATCGGGGGCAAGTCGGCGTTGCGAAGGCAACATCGCCTAGGCAATCGACTTGGCGAGACGTTCACGAGACCAGCGATGCGCCTGATCATCCTCCTTCAATAATTGACGGCAAACTGCATCCCTGAGCTGACCGGTTACGTATCTCCAGCACTGCCGCCGCATCAACCGCTCCCACGTGGCACCACACGATTCAAGGCTGCCCATGAGTCCAGTTTCCCAACGCCCGTCCGCAACCCCGCACCGTCGCCTGTTCGCCACTGCCGCGCTGCTGATCGGCAGCAGCCTGCTGATGGGCTGTCAGGCGGTGCTGTTTGGCAGTCTCAACGCCACCACCGGCAAGACCGACGTCGTCGTGCAACGCGATGTGGTGTTCGACCCGGCGTACCAGCTGGCGCTGGACGTCTATCGCTTGCCCGGTACAGCACGCGCGCCGGTGGTGCTGTTCTTCTACGGTGGCAGCTGGAAGTCCGGCAAGCGGCAGTGGTATCGCTGGGCAGCCGAGGCATTGGCCAGACGTGGCGTGGTGGTGGTAATTCCCGATTACCGCAAGTGGCCGCAGGTTCGGCTGGACGGTTTCATGCAGGACGCCGCGCGTGCGGTGGCATGGACGCATGCGCACGCCGGCGACTACGGCGGCGATCCAGCCTCGTTGTTCGTGATGGGTCATTCGGCCGGCGCGCACATCGGCGCCCTGCTGGCCACCGATGCGCACTGGTTGAACGCAGTCGGCATGAAACCACGTGACCTCGCTGGCTTTATCGGACTAGCTGGCCCGTACGATTTCCTGCCATTGAAGGACCCCGATTTCATCGATATGTTCGGCAGCACCCATGAAACGCAACTGCGCTCGCAACCTGTGCATTACGTTAATGGCGACGAACCGCCAATGCTGCTGATGCAAGGCACCACCGACAAGATCGTCTGGCCGCGCAATGCCACGTCGCTGGCCGCGGCGCTGCGGCACGAAAACGAGCCGGTCGAACTGAAGCTGTATCCGGATATCGGCCACTTTGCCATTCTTTTCGCGATGTCTCGACCGCTCCGCAGCAAGGCACCCGTGCTGGACGACACCATAAATTTCATCCGGCAATATGCGCAACATGTACAACCCGAATCGGCCGCGTCGGCAGCAAGTGCGGTCGCCCACTGATCATCGCCGTCGCTGAGCAGGCGCAATCGCCGCGGTGATCGCCTCGATCACCCACTGCCGGAACCATACATGCGCGCGATCGGCGTCTTTCGATTCGTGCCAGTAGGCCAGGATAGGGAACGCCTTCAGCTTGATCGGCAACGGTTGCACGGTGATCGGCAGCAAGGTGGCCAGGTGCAATGCGTATGAGCGAGGCACCGTAAGCAACAGATGCGTGCCTGCGGCAATCTGGCAAGCCGAGAAATAGTGCTGGCAGACCAGCCTCACCTGTCGAAACATGCCGTCCTGGCCGAGCAGCGTGTCCAGCGCGTTGGCCTCTCCCAGCGGCGAGACAGCCACGTGCTGGGCGCCCAAGTAATCGTTGCGCCGCAGTTGCGATGCGAACGGGTGATCGGCACGCATCACTACTACCAGCGATTCATCAAGCAGGTGTCGACGGGAAATCCGTGAGCCAGCGCGCAGCGGGCGATCCACTACCAGGTCGACCGAACCCGCGGCCAGCTCGCGCTCCACCTCGTCCGCGGCGACGCGCCGGCTTACCACGCGCAGCTGCGGCGCGTCCCGCTCGATCCGCGCCAGCAGCGCCGGCAACGCGATCGATTCAAGGATGTCACGGAAACCCACGGTGAACTGCAGGTCCAACTGCGCCGGATCGAAGCGCGGCTGCGCATGTGTGCTGGCATGCAGGCCTTTCAGATGCAGCTGCACCGCCGGCATCATCGTGCGCACCTTCTCGGTCGGCAGCAGCCGGTTGCCCTGGCGGACGAATAACGGGTCACCCAGCTGATCGCGCAGGCGCTGCAACGCATGCGTGACCGCCGGCTGGGTCAGGTGCAGCACGCGCGCGGCGGCGCTGACGCCGCCATGGCTGTAGATCGCGTCAAGCACGCGAAACAGGTTCAGGTCGATGCGGTTGTCGGTGCGATCCATGTCCTGCTCCCTACCGTATGCGTGCCGAAGGCATCGGCACCAAAGTCATCAGCGATGTTAATGGATAGTCATAAAGCATATTCATTTCACTAATTGTAGTGGCGAGGCGTAGGCTGGCTTGCTGGTCAGGAGAAACGCACGTGGACTTCGCCGCCTCAGAACGTACCCAGGCTCTTATCGAACGCCTCTCTACCTTCATGCGCGATGAGGTGGTTCCAGCCGAACGCGTCTACGCCGCGCAGTTGACTGGCAGCAGCGACCATCACCAGTGGCAGCAACCGGCCATGATGGAAACCTTGAAGGCGAAGGCGCGCGCCGCCGGACTGTGGAACCTGTTCCTGCCCGACGCCGGACATGGCGCGGGGCTCAGCCATGTGGAATACGCACCGCTGGCCGAGATCATGGGCCACTCCTTCATCGCGCCCGAAGTGTGCAATTGCAGCGCGCCCGACAGCGGCAACATGGAAGTGCTGCATCGCTACGGCACGCCGGAACAGCAGCAGCGCTGGCTGCAACCCTTGCTGGATGGCCGGATCCGCTCGGCCTTCGGCATGACCGAGCCGGACGTAGCCTCCTCCGACGCCACCAACATGCAGGCCACCGCGACTATCGAAGGCGACCACGTCGTGTTGAATGGCCGCAAGTGGTGGACCACCGGCGTCGGCCATCCGCATTGCCGCTTCGTGATCTTCATGGGGCTGAGCGACCCGCGCGCCGAACCGCACCGCCGCCACAGCATGGTGATCTGCCCACTCGACAGTCCGGGCGTCATCGTCGAGCGCATGCTGCCGGTGTTCCATCACTTCGACGAACCCAGCGGTCATGGCGAGTTGACCTTCACCGATGTTCGGTTGCCGATTGAGAACGTGATCCTTGGCGCGGGCCGCGGCTTCGAGATCGCGCAGGGTCGACTGGGACCTGGACGCGTGCATCACTGCATGCGTGCGATCGGTGCGGCAGAACGCGCGCTAGCCCTGCTGTGTGCACGTGCCTGTTCACGCGTCGCGTTCGGCAAACCACTGTCCGAGCTCGGTGGCAATCCGGACATCATCGCCAACCTGCGCATGGCGATCGAGCAGGCGCGCCTGCTGACGCTGAAAACCGCCTGGACACTCGACATGCACGGCACCAAGGCCGCGCTCAGCCTGATCTCGCAGATCAAGGTGGTGGTGCCGGCGGTGGCCCAGCAGGCGGCCGATGCGGCAATCCAGATCCACGGCGGCGCCGGCCTGTCCGACGATTTTCCGCTGGCACAGTTGTACGCGTATGCGCGTGTTCTGCGACTGGCCGACGGCCCCGACGAAGTCCATCGCGGCGTGATCGCACGGCTGGAAATGAAAGCGCAAAGCGCACAGGAGCCGGCGCGATGAGTACGCCGCTGGATCAACCGCGCGCGGTACGTGACGAGGATGCGCTCGATCTGTCGCGCGTCGATGCGTTCCTGAAGCAACATGTCGATGGTCTCGAAGGCACGCCGACGCTCGCGCAGTTTCCCGGCGGCGCCTCCAACCTCACCTATCTGATTGCCTACGGCGAACGCGAACTGGTGCTGCGCCGTCCGCCAGCCGGCGCCAAGGCGAAATCCGCGCACGACATGCTGCGCGAGGCGCAGGTGATGGCGGCGCTGAAACCGCACTACCCGTATGTGCCGGCGATCCTCGCCAGCTGCAACGACAGCTCGGTGATCGGCCATGACTTCTACGTGATGCAACGGCTGCGCGGCAGCATCCTGCGTCGCGAACTGCCGTCCGAGCTGGGTCTCGATGCGGACGGCGTGCGCCAACTCTGCCTGGGCTTCATCGACCGGCTGATCGAACTGCATCAGGTGGATGCCTCGCTGCCCGAACTGCAGCATATCGGCAAGGGCGGCGGCTATATCACACGACAAGTCGCCGGCTGGAGCGATCGCTGGCAAAAAGCGGCCACCGAGGATACCGATGCCTGCGCCGATGTCGTGGCATGGCTCGCGGCGAAGCAACCGGCGCGCGACAACGCCAGCTGCGTGATCCACAACGATTACCGCTTCGACAACGTGGTGCTCGACCGCGACCACCCGCTCGACATCATCGGCGTGCTGGACTGGGAGATGGCGACCATCGGCGATCCACTGATGGACCTGGGTGGCTCGCTGGCGTACTGGGTGCAGGCCGACGACGATGCCACGTTCCAGTCATTCCGGCGCCAGCCCACGCACGTACCCGGCATGCTGACGCGCCGCGAGGTGATCGATTACTACGGCCAGCGCAGCGGCTTGCATGTGGACAACTTCGATTTCTACGAAGTGTTCGGACTGTTCCGCTTGATGGTGATCATTCAGCAGATCTACCTTCGTTTCGCGCTGGGCCAGACCAGCAACCCGCAGTTCGCCGGCTTCGGCCAGGCCGCCCGTTACATGGGCGGTCGCTGCCGCCGCATCATCGGTCGTTCCACGCTGTGAGCGCGTGTAGCCTGCTGCTGATACGTCATGGTCAGGCCAGCTTCGGCGAGGACGACTACGATCGACTGTCACCGCTTGGCGAAGAACAATCACGTCGACTGGGTGTCTGGCTGGGAGCCAGTGGATCGACCCCGGACCTGATCGCGATCGGGCCGCGCGAACGGCATCGACGCACGGCCGAACTCTGTCTCGAAGCCGCTGGCATCGATCGTGAGCCACTGACGCTGGATGGCCTGGACGAAGTCGACCATCACGAACTGCTTGCGCGACATCGCCCCGACCTGAGCGGACCCGGTGCACTGCGCGCGGAGTTGAAGCAGGCGCTCGATCCACACCGCGCATTTCAGCGCCTGTTCGCCGATGCCGTCGCTCGCTGGGTCGACGGCGCGCACGACACCGAGTACCAGCTCACCTGGCCGAGCTTTCGCAGCAACGTGTTGCAAGCACTACAGACACTGACCGCGCATCCGGCGCGCACGATCTGGGCGTTCACTTCGGGCGGCCCGATTGCCGTACTCACCAATACACTGACCGAAGCACCGCTGGCACAGACCTTCAAGCTGAGCTGGCCGCTGGTTAACACCGGCCTCACGCGACTGCGACTCGGCCAACGTGGCGCGACGCTGATTACCTACAACGCGTGGCCGCATCTGGAACACGCGAACGACCATCACCTCGTCACGCTGCGCTGATTTCCTCCCACTTTCGCCAAGAGGCCTCGCCATGAGCACCACACCGACCTTCGATCTCAAGGGCAAGATCGCCATCGTCACCGGCGCCAGCCGCGGCATCGGTGCGGAGATCGCCAAGCTGCTGGCTGCGCACGGCGCACACGCCATCGTCTCCAGCCGGCGCGAGGCCGACTGCCAGCTGGTGGTCGACGAGATCGTGGCGGCCGGCGGCTCGGCCGAAGCGTTCGCCTGCCATATCGGCGAGCTAGAGCAGATCGAGACGCTGTTCGCGCACGTGACGCAACGCCACGGCCGGCTCGACATCCTGGTCAACAACGCGGCCACCAATCCCTACTTCGGCAGCATCCTCGATACCGATCCGGGCATCTTCCAGAAAACCGTCGACGTGAACATCCGTGGCTATTTCTACATGTCCACGCATGGCGCGAAGCTGATGGCGGCCAATGACGGTGGCGCGATCGTCAACGTGGCCTCGGTCAACGGCGTGGTGCCGGGCTTCCAGCAGGGCATCTACTCGATCACCAAGGCGGCGGTGATCTCGATGACCAAGGCATTCGCGGTGGAATGCGCGGCATCTGGCGTGCGCTGCAACGCACTGCTGCCGGGACTCACCGACACCAAGTTCGCCTCGGTGCTGGTGAATACGCCGGCGATCCTCAAGCAGGCGCTGGCGCATGTACCGATGCGTCGTGTGGCACAGCCGTCAGAGATAGCCGGCGCTGCACTCTATCTAGCCTCCGACGCGTCGTCGTACACCACCGGCGCGGTGCTGAACGTCGATGGCGGCTATCTCTGTGTCTGATCCGATCAACCTCGCCAGGAACACGCCATGACCGAACCTTCCGCACAGCGCGTCGCCGGCAAGCACGCCTTCGTCACCGGTGCCGGCGGCGGTCTCGGCGCCGCGATCGCGCGCATGCTCGCGCGCCACGGCGCGAATGTCTTTCTGACCGATATCGACGAAATCGGCGTACGCGCGGTGGCTGACGAGATCAACCACGAACGCGGCCGGCAAGTTGCCTGGTCCGCCGCACAGGATGTGCGCGACGAAGAGCGCTGGCATGCGCTGCTGACTGAAGCGAGCGAGGCCATGGGCGGCCTCTCCGTCCTCGTCAACAATGCCGGCATCGGTTCACTCGGCACGGTGGAGCAGATCGAGCTGAAGGAGTGGCGCCGCGTGATGAGCGTTAACGTCGAAAGCATCATGCTCGGCTGCAAGCATGCGCTGCCGCTTTTGCGCGCGCATCAGCCCGCGTCGATCGTCAACATCTCCTCACTGGCTGCGTTCAAGGTCGGTCCCGATTACACCGCGTACAACACTTCCAAGGCCGCGGTGGCGATGCTGACCAAATCGGTCGCCATCGACTGCACACGGCAGAAGATCGACGTACGCTGCAACTCGATCCATCCTGCCTTCATCCGCACCGGTATCGTGGCGCCGTTCTTCGACGCGCTGGGCGAGGAGGAGGCCACCCGCAAGCTCACCCACGGCATTCCCATGCATCGCCTCGGCGATCCGGACGATGTCGCCTATGCCGTGTTGTATCTCGCCTCCGACGAAAGCCGCTACGTCACTGCCGCCGAAATGGTGATCGACGGCGGCGCCTGCGCCGTATAGTCGAACGCACCCATGCCTCTTTCCACATCACGGTGAACCCCATGCCCTACGTCAATCGTCAGCTACGTCTGAAGACCCGCCCCGAAGGCCTGGTCAAACGCGAGAACTTCGACCTGGTCGAGCAAACCGTGCCCGAGTTGAAGGACGGGGAGGTGCTGTTGCGCGTGCTGTACCTGTCGATGGACCCGACCAACCGCGTGTGGATGCGCGACATCCCGCAATACCTGCCGCCGGTGGCGATCGGCGAAGTGATGCGCGCACTCGGCCTGGGCCGCGTAGTGCAGTCGCGCTCGGCGCAGTACCAGGTAGGCGATCTGGTGCAAGGCATCACCGGCTGGCAGGACTACCTGGTACTGCACGAGAGCGCCAAGGGCTACGTGCGCCTGCCCGCCGATCCCGGCATTCCGCTGCCCACCCTGCTCGGCGCCTGCGGCATGAGCGGCGTCACCGCGTACTACGGCCTCACCGACATCGCCCCGGTGCAACCCGGCGAAACCCTGGTGGTCTCCGCCGCCGCCGGCTCGGTCGGCTCCATCGCCGGCCAGATCGGCAAGATTCACGGCGCACGCGTGGTCGGCATCGCCGGCGGCGCCGACAAGTGCCGTTACCTTGTCGACGAACTCGGCTTCGACGCCGCCGTCGACTACAAGGCCGAAGACTTCAAGCAACAGCTCAAGGCAGCCACCCCCAACGGCGTGCACGTCAACTTCGAAAACGTCGGCGGCGAGGTGATGCGTGCGGTGCTCTCACGCATGGTCATCGGCGGCCGCATCGCGATGTGCGGGCTGATCTCCGGCTACAACAGCAGCGAACGCCCCAGCGACGACTACGGCGTATTCGTGATGAAGCGCCTCAGCATGCGAGGGTTTCTGATACTCGATTACACGAAGACGCGAGAGGCAGTGCAGACGTTAGGTGGGTGGATTCGCGAGGGGAAGTTGAAGGCGGAGGAGACGATGGCGGATGGGCTGGAGAATGCTCCCGAGGTACTCAATCGGTTGTTTGATGGGAGTCATCGGGGGAAGTTGGTGCTGCGGGTGGACCCGCAGGCGTAAGGTGCGATTGTTCTGTAATGTCCGCTATCGACGGCGGATATTCTTGGGTTCAAGACAAAAGGAACTGGGGATAGTCATGGATCGTATAGTGAGGATGTTGCTCATGGCGATGGCGACGTTGTCGATAGCCAATATCGCGCATGGCAATCAAGCGTCTCCCGATGAGCTCAAAGCGGACAAGGCAGTTCTGACTGCGGTGGTGTCGATTCAGTGTCAAGGAAAGGATCGAGGCAAGGTCCTGCTTTCTTCTAAGCCTTCAGCACCCGACGATACGAAAAAAGGTTATCCGAGTGGCATCTCCGATGCTCAGATAGCCGACCTTATTAATCGCACCGAAGCCACAGATGCACTGCCGAAAGGCATAGTGTGTCCGCGCGTACGCGTGGTGCCCTACGCACGACTCAAAGCGGCTTTTGATAGGCCAGCAAAGCAACACATGGAGTTCCCGGTTCCTCCGGGCGTGTTGATACCCATTGGAGCGAACACAGGCTTCAAGGATACCTTTCCGGACATTGGCATCCTGCTTAGGCTTAGCATGCCGGTCTACTCCCCGACAAAGGACATGGCGATTGTTTATTTCTCGGAAGACTGCGGAGGACTGTGTGCACACGGGGAGTACGTCCTACTACAGCATGTAAACGGCACTTGGCGGGTAATAAAGCGCGAGGAGGCTTGGACTTCGTAGCCAGTCGCCCATGCAATACGAACGTCCGCTTTCAACCCTAGCAGACGTTCCCAGATATCGTTCCGACTCATTTGCGGGCGACGTTGAAGCAAGACCTTTCGTGCGCCCGAGTTACTTTCTCTTTGCGTGGCCAAAGAGAAAGGCCGCCCCGCTTGGCGCTTGCCGGGCATCCTTGCCCGGCAAATCCGTGAGCCGGGGCCCCGGGTAGAGAAGCGGGCCATCGTGGCCCGCACTCGGTGAAATGCTAAGAAGTTTAAAAGCGACAGCAAGAGCAAAGCATCGCTATGCCGTGGCTTCGCTCTTGCTCTGTTTTTGATCTGGCTCTTCTAAAAAGTACGCGCAGGATGCGCGTCGCTCTATCCGGGGCCCCTCTGAAGCGGCGGGCGGGTGGAGGAAAAGCCCGCAGGGTGGTTCGCAGGGATGCGAACCAGTTTGGCGTCAGCACAGGAGGTGCTGTCGACAAACCCCGTAACCCGCACGCGGACCTTGCGGGCAGGGATGCCCGCAAGGCGCGTAAACGGGGTGCCCCTCTCTTTGGTTACTTTCTCTCGGGCAAGCGAGAGAAAGTGACTCGCCCTCCGCAGGAGGACGAAAGCCTTTGCTTCAAAAATGGCAGCGGCCGAAACCGCCAAACCCACTCAATCCGAAATCGCCAACACACACTCATCCGCACCATAACTACGGCAACAAACCGGAAAGATCGACAAACTACCCGGTGCGATGGCAGGCGAGAGCACCCCCTCCAGGAAACCACTGAAGAAACTGCACCCGGAATGGCCATCCTCGGCGCAAAGAGCGCTGTCCTGGATGTGCAGCTGGGCGCCCTGCTGATCGACCTCGGCCAGCGCGCGCAACGCCGGAACCCCGATGCGCTCGATTGCCTCGCGCAAATCGAGCCCGCCATCCAGCGCGTACTCGCGCTCGAAAACCCAGCCCCCCATGCGCCGCCCGGCCAATGCGAGCGACGACTCGCGCGCCGCTTCGGCGACCGCATGATCCATCGCCAGCAACTGCGGCACGATCTTCGGGTAGTCGTATTCCAGATCGCGCAGCAACTTGTCGACGGCTGGCTCGTCCGGCCCCTGCGGAACCAGATCGACGAACGGGGTCGCCGCCATGGGTGCGGGTGGCGGAGCCGGTCGCGGCGGATTGGGCAAGATGAACTCGAACTCTGGCTCCGGCTCCGGCGGTGCTTGCCGCGTTTCCGGCACGTCCGCGATCGCCGACGCCACGACCGGCTCGGGCCGATCGACCACCTTCGATGTCACTGGCTCAGCGGCCGGCACTGACGTCATCGCAGGCGCAGCCGCTATTGGTGGCGACGCCAGAGCTGTCTGCGGCGGCAGCTTGTGCGATGCGGCGAAATGCGGCTTCAGCTCACCTTCGACATACGGCTCGACTTTGACACTGAGAAAGCGCTCATACGCATTCAACGCCGACACGAGCGCCCGCTTCTTGAGCCAGGGTCCGCGTACGACCATCGTGATCAGAATGCCGTGCGGATCCTGCACCAGACGTTGCCGCTGCAAGGTGAAGCCGTTGGCGATGACGAATCGGCCAACGTCGATCAGCAGGCCCTCCCGGCTTTCCGAGAGGCCTTGAATTTCCAGCTCGATCATCAGGCCCCCCTGTATTCGATGCCGGTGAACTAAATTGTGTGGAATACGGTGTTCGTTCCTGCGTACAAGCCATGTGCTGCAGCTGAAGACTGCGGCGACATGCATAGATTCTATGGGTTATGCGGCAGGATTTGTGCGAAAAATTTCGCGCGCCGTACCGAACGCCACCTGTAGCTGCCGACGTACCCGAGAAATTCGTCCCCGCAACGTGACCGCGCCAGACCGATGCGTGCGTCCCACCCGACGCGTTGGAGCATCCGAGCAAGGTTGGGAGATGAGCAAGGTGCACGATTGCCAGCGTTTGCGACGAAGTCTGCACACGCGGCATCGGTATAATTTCTGCCTGAGTCGATCTCCGACAACCTCCATTCCCATCTGCACTCCCATCCCGTTGTTAAGGCACTGCATGACTGACCCGAATGCCATCGATCCCTTTCCTTTTCTGGGCGGCGGTTCCAGGACTGGTGCGTTGATTCGGGCCTTCGACTGGCAGAAAACCTCACTGGGAGCGCTAAGCCAGTGGCCTGAATGTCTGCGCACGGTTACTGCACTGATCCTGCGCTCCGATGCGCCGATGACCCTCCAATGGGGGGCTGAGGGTTGGTTCCTCTACAACGATGCCTACATCGAACTCGCCGGTGCTCGTCATCCCGGTTTGCTGGGCCAGACAGTTCGCGATAGCTGGTCGGAGATAGCGGACTTCAGGGCAGATGCAGTGAGTCATGTACTTGAGGGGAATACGCTCAATTACCGTGACGAGCATTTTGTGCTGCTACGCGATGGCGAGCCAGAGGATATTTGGCTCGACATCAACTACAGCCCTGTCGTCGATGGAACCGGGACCCCTGTCGGCGTAGTGGCGGTTGTCAAAAATACCACCGCGCGAGTTCAAGCCGAACAGCGACTTCGTTTTGCCCAGGAAGCTGGTGGCGTGGGTACGTTTGAGTGGTATCCGGACTCCGGTCGCCTCGAGGCTTCCGAGCAATATAAACGCGTGTGGGGACTGGGCGCCGATGCAGTCGTCACCGATAAACTGTTGCTCAGCCTGGTGCACCCCGATGACCGGCACATGGTGATACCTCAACGCTCCGGCCTGCCCAATCCCATGGCTTATCTGGAGTTCCGGCGCGTCGATCCGGTAACGGGCGAAATCCGGTGGATCGCTCGGCGCGGCAAAGTGATCTCCCTCAGTGGAGCGGCACGGCGTTACGTCGGCATCGCCATGGACATTACCGACCAAAAAAGGTCCGCAGAAGCACTGGCTGAAAGCGATGCCCGGTGGCGCCAACTGGTTGAGCAAATGGATATCAAGGAAATTCGGCATCGCAACGTGCGTACGCTCGTAAGAAAGCTTGAGCGCGATGCAAACCGCGGCGGAAAACAGGCTGGAGGTTTGACCATGCTGGCCGAGATGCTAGGCAAGTCGGTTGCCCAGGTCAGCCGTTTCGCGGCTGAAAAACCCACCACGCATATCGGCGATCGGATCGCTCGCGAAATCGAAGCGGTCTTCGAGAAGGAGCGCGGCTGGATGGATCATGTGCAGTGGAGCGCCAACATAGATGACGCCGGGTCCAGCCATACCATCCCATCTGCCTGAGTGCCCCGTGTGCATCGATTCATGCTCAGGGTTTTAGACGTCCATTTACTGACCGCATCGGACCAGACCCGATCCTGGCTCCAGTCGAGCTTGCGACCTGGCCAGCTGCGAAGCAACCTCAAGCAATCTGCTCTTGACCGAGGCCCGCATGCACCCAGGCACGAGGAACGCCATTCCTCGTGCCTGGGTGCAGCCATCATCAGCGCATGATCGCTATCGGATCCTGCTTCGCCTTCAGCGCGCTGCACAGCTTGATCGATTCGCTGGTCTGCGCCAGCCCGCGGTCCACGCCATCGGCATCCTTCATGCGCGACTTGAAGAAGCCCTGCAGGCGATCGACCTCGGCATTCGAGCAGCCGCCACCGGCAGCCAATGCCGGCAGGTAGCCACCGGCGAAGCTGCCGGTGCGAGTCAGCACCTGCGCATAGTGCGTGGTGAACCACTGCCACATCGCATCACGCTGGGCTGCGGTATCACGGCCGCCACGCAGCAGCGAAACCATCTCGCCGACCTTGACCGGCTTGGTCAATGCGAAATCACGTACCTGTTCCGTCAATGCCGGATCTTCCACGCTGGTCAGACCGCCGAGGATGCCGTTGCGCAAGGCTGCATCGCTGGTCTTGGGCAATTCCGCAATCAATGCATCGACAGCAGGTTTGCCCTGTTCCTGCACAGCCATGCCGAGTGCATCACTGAGCAGGTCGGGATCGGCCGCGGCCAGATCCAGGCGACCATCCGGCTTGGGCTTGAGTGCTGCCTCACCTTGCTTGAGCAAGGCCGCACGCACTTCGGGAAGCTTGAAATCGAACGCCAGGCTGCTGGCCAGTGCGCTGCGCAGCAAGGCATCCCCCTCGGATTCGCCTGCCTTGCGCTGGTAGCCAAGTTGTTCGAGGCGCGGCAGATAGGCGTCCTTCACCCATGTGGCCAAACGGGCACGCTGGGCATCGGTAGTGGCTTCCTGCCGATAGATCCATTCCACCTGGTCGAGTGGCGCCGTGGCCACTTCGCGGATCTTCGACGTAGTCAACGGCTGCAACGCCGCCAGCACGTCGCCGGCATCCAGGTCGCCACGGCGGAAGTTGGCGTTGATCGCATCGGCATAAGCCAACTGCTCGGCATCGCTGAGCTGGCCGACCTGTTTGGTCAGGCCGGCCAGCTCGACCTTGCCCAGGCTGAAACGGTAATAGCCGCTGGCATTGGCATTCGGCATGATCCAGGTCGGGTTGCTGGCGCCAGCCAGCACCATCGAACCGGTGGCCTGGTCGAGCATGTCGCAGCTGACCTTGCTGCCATCGGCCGTACCGTAGCGCACACAGACCGGCACGCCCCAGATGCGCTTCGCATCGCCGCTGCTGCCGATCGGCAGATAGCGGCTCTGGCTCAAATGCAGCACGGTCTTGCCGTCCTTCTGCTCCAGCTTGGTCTGCACGTAAGGCACGCCGGACTGGTCGAGGAAACTGTTGAACGCGTGCTTGAACGCATCGCCCTTGCCCGCGGCCGTGGCGATCGCGCCAACCAGATCAGCGGCCACGGCGTTACCGAACTTGTGCTGCTGGATATATGCCTGCATGCCCTTCTGGAAGGTCTTCTCGCCGACATAGTTCTCGAACATGGCGATCACACCTGCACCCTTCTGGTAGGTGATGCCATCGAACGCGGTCTCGATGTCGCCATTGCCGGTGATCGGCTGACGGATCATGCGCGCGCTGACCAGGCTGTCGCTGCTCATCGCGCCCTGCACGCCACGCACGCGGTCGAGATCGGCACGGTATTCCGGATGCACCTGCATCGTCACCTTCTGCTGCATCCAGGTGGCGAATGCCTCGTTGAGCCAGATGTCGTTCCACCATTCCAGCGTCACCGTGTCGCCGGTCCACTGATGCGCCAGCTCATGCGCGGTGACGTTGAACGAACCCTGTACGTTGCGCGCCGGCGAATCCTTGTCGAGCAACAGCAGCCAGTCGCGGAAGGTGACCAGACCGGCGTTCTCCATCGCACCGGCGGCGAAGTCCGGCGCGGCAAGTACGTCGAGCTTGTCCCACGGATAGCCGAAGCCGTAATAGTTCTCCAGCGCATGGATGATGCTCGGAGTTTCGCCGAGTACATGCGACATGCGATGCGCCTCGCCCGCGGCGGCAATGCCGCGCAATGGCAGCGGGGTGGTGCGATAAGCGTCCGGCGAAATGTCCGGCCCCTTGGCGATATCCCACGGACCCACGCCGAATGCCACCAGATAGGTCGGCAGCGGCAACGTCTGTGCAAACGTCAGCGTCTTCCAACCGTCGCCGGCCGGCACTTCTTTCACCTGCTGGGTATTCGCCACCGCCGTGTCGGCCGTGGGTATCGTCAGGCTGATATCGAACGGCGTCTTGAAGCCGGGCTCGTCGAAGCTCGGGAAGGCGAAGCGCGCGCTGATCGGCTCCATCTGCGTCATCGCATACGGCTGGCCCTTGGCGCTGACCTTGTACAGACCCTGCAGCTGGGCGTTGAGCGGCGCGGTGTAGTCGAAGCTCAACGTCAGCTCCTGCGGCTTCAGCGTGCTGCCGAAATCGACCCGCACCACACCGGCCTTCGGATCCACCGCGACGTACTTGCCGACATGAACCTTGCCGGTGGCGTCGGTGATTTCAACCTTCGACACCTTCAGCTCGTTACCGTCCAGCCACAAGTGGTCCGATGCCTGGGTCAGCTTGACCTTGATCGTGGTGGTGCCGGAAAAGTCCTCCTTCGCCGGATCGACCTTGAACGACAACTGGTACGACTGCGGCACCGCCCAGCGCGGCAAGCGCCCTTGCGGCGCCTGGTCGGCGCTGGCGGCAAACGCTGCGCCACAACAGGCAGCAAGCGCGGTAAGCAGGAGTGGGCGAACGAGACGGCGCATGGCGGATTTCCCTGGGACGAAAGCAAACGCTCACGCTAGGGCGAGGCATGACTTGTGACCCAGTGCCAAAAGGCATAGGCGACCGGCGTCGAAGGGCACGAGGCGATTTTCATATACTCTTCGGCAGGCCACACCCCGAGCAGAACGCCGCCGATGCCCGAGCTCTCCACACCAGCCAGCCCATTGCATATCGCGGTATTGGAAGACGACACGGAGCTGCGCGAGGCGATCCTGTTACCTGGTTTGCGTGATTACGGTTTCACGGTCAGCGGCGCCGGCACCTCCGCTGAACTGTATCGCCTGATGCTCAGCCAACGCTTCGATATCGTCACCCTGGATATCGGGCTGCCCGATGAGAGCGGCCTTACTGTGGCGCGTCATCTGCGCGAATTGTCCGCCAGGCTCGGCATCATCATGCTCACCGGCAATCAGGACAAACACGATCACCTGCATGCGCTTGGCGCAGGCGCAGATGCGTATCTGTCCAAACCCGTGGATATAGACGTACTAGCAGCCACATTGCACAGTCTGGCACGACGACTGGCAGAAAAATCGACGGGCTCGGTACAGCCACACGTGGCCAACCAGCAAACGCCAAGGCATTGGCGACTGGAAACGGACGGCTGGTGCCTGGTGTCTCCCAACGCTGTCGTCCTGGCCCTTACCGCACCCGAACGCTGTCTACTCAGTGTGCTGATCAGTGCCCAAGACGCACCAGTGTCGCGCGAAACCCTGATCGCAGCACTATCCGACAATGTGTATGACTTCGATCCGCATCGTCTCGAAATGCTGGTCTACCGATTGCGGCGCAAGGCCATCGATGCCGCAGCTGGCAATCTGCCGCTACTTACTTCACGCGGTGCAGGTTATCTGTTTGTCCGCGGTGAATAACCTGCGCGGCATGGGTGTGCAAGACCTGGATGTCCGAGCCCGCGGTCAGGCCGAAAGCAGCGGCAACCGGATTTGAAAGGTCGTACCTTGGCCCGGCGAACTCATCACTGAGATACTGCCGCCCGCAGTCTTCAGCATGTCCTGCACCACGGCAAGGCCAAGTCCTGTGCCTTGCCCCGATGGCTTGGTGGTGTAGAACGGTTCGAATACATGTTTTTGCACCGACTCCGGCATACCGTCACCGCTATCTGCCAGCGTCACTTCCAGTTCCCCCGCGCCAAATGCCGGCTGCGCGCTGACTTTGAAATGGCCCCCTTCGGGCATCGCATCACGCGCATTCGCGGCGATGTTGAGCATCATCAATTCGAACTGCCCACGATCCAGGCAAACCGGCAAGCGGATCTGGTCGATATCCATCTGGAATCTGGTATTGGAGTCGAACAACTGTCGGAGCATCGGCTGCATCTCGCGCAGCACCTGCCCGGCATCGAATACTTCCGGGTGCGCCACATCCTGCCGACTGAAATTGAGCAGTTTGCGGCTGATCGCCAACGCGCGCCGGGACGCCAATTCAACCCCTTCCAGCGCGCCCAGCAGTGCAGGCGCACCCTGATCGGCCAATCGTTCGCGGCGCATCGCGTAACCAAGCACCACGTTCAGCACGTTGTTGAAATCGTGAGCAATGCCGCTGGCGATGCGCCCGACTGCCTCCATCTTCTGGGCATGGATGAGCTGATCCTGTACGCGCTCACGCTCGACCATCTCGTGTTCGAGCAGCACATTGGCCTGCACCAACTGACGCGCATGCTCCTTGGATTCAGCGAGCGTCTCGCGCAAGGCAGCCACGGTGCGATCAAGCAATACGGTGGTCACCAGATAGCCCAGCGACTTGTTAGTCAGCAGCAAAAGTGTATCGGACGTCCTCGCCTGACGCGTGGCGGCGTACAGGATGTCAGTCAACGCGCCGCATGCGTTGACCATGACCAAGGCCAAAAAAACGGCCCAGAGCATCCGACGCCCCAAGACCAACCCGGCCAGGCCGATCATCAGCAGTGGATACAAGTCGTCATATGAAAGTCGCGTTATGCCGAACGCGGCGTACGTAAGCGCCAATGAAATCAGCGAAACCCAGATGTAGGCACTGACCGCAAGCCGAAATCGCCCATGGCGGATCCAGTAAAGGCTAAAGGCAATACAGGCCAGCACGAACACGTCAGTCGACAGGTCCACGACAATCGCAAACAGGGGTATCTGCTTGTAAAGCCCCTGATTCAGGTACACCCATGGGGTATTCACCAGCAACTCGCCACCAATGCAGATCAGCAGCAACTGCACGACCGGCGCATTGCGCCGATCCAGCGCATCATCGATGGGCACCCGTTGCAGCCACTCGGCCACCGAACGCAAGGACAGTCTCACAAGGTCGACACTCCGAAAGCCCTGAGTCTTGCCGATTTGTACGCCGCCATGGCGCGCGTGAGCAAGCGTTAGTTTCCGTTAGCAAGCGTGCGTGACACATGGGACCGACGTGCTCAATGCTGCCCATCGGTTGTCGCGATACGGAAATCGATTCGCGGGCAGCACCGACGGGAGGGGCGCCGGAGTCCACGCAGCCATCGGCAACTATCCCAAGGTACTGGTCGACCACTTCGGTACTCGGGCTGGTGGCCAGGATTGGGCAGCACGAGTGGGGCCATGCCGACGATTCTCAAAATAAATCCGGATCCCGCTCGACGCCAGGAGAGTCCGTTGCCGCACGGAATGGGCAGGGGCCATGTTCGGCACACGCTTGACGCTTGCAAGCAGCTATCGGCCGATGTCGCCATCAATTTTTGACCAACTTATTCAATGGGGTTTCATCATGAAACAAAGGCATCTCATTCTTAGTGCGTCCATCGCTGCGGCGCTGGCCGTCACACCCGGCATTCTGCTTGCCACTTCCGAAAACGCAGCACTTTCCGGCATCAACACTACCGAAGCGCCGAGGGTTACCCAAGCCGTCAACAGCAGCCACCTGTTCACCATTCCGAAGACGCATCTGGACTTCGTAGGCAAGGGCAAGACGACATCGAGCGTTGCGCTGGCCGGCACAACCACCATGAAGCACCTGCAGTTGGTACTCAAGCCCAGTGCTGCGCGTCAGACGGCAATGGAGTCGCTGATTGCCAACCAGCACAACCCCAAGTCTGCCCAGTTCCAGAAATGGCTGACGCCGGAGCAGTTCGGCAAACAGTTCGGCGTGGTGGATGACGACATCGCGGCTGTGACATCGTGGCTTGCCTCCCAAGGCTTCACCATCAACAACGTATACCCAAACAAGACGCAGATCGATTTCAGTGGTACCGCGGCACAAGTGAATCAGGCGTTCCATATACAAGAAGCTGTCTACACAATCGGCACGGAAAAGCATCTGGCGAACGCCAGCGACATCAGTGTTCCAGCTGCACTGCAATTGGTGGTGGCGGGCGTGATGGGCTTGAATGACTTTCACCCGACAGCGTTGGTGAAAAAGCCCGAGATTGCCCAGTGGAATGCGGGGAAGAAGGGCTTCGTGTCCGAGTCCAAGCCGGCCTCGGGTTCGAAAGTGATCAGTCAGGCCCTTAACTTCAATAGCACCGAGCGTGGTCTGGTACCCAATGATCTGGCAACGATGTATGGCATCAGGACCATCCGGGCCAACGGTGTAACCGGCAAGGGAATTACCATTGCCGTGGTCGAAGACAATGACATGGTGCCAAGCGATTGGACCAACTTCACAAGCACCTTCAATCTTGCTCAATACGGCGGCACGTTCCAGCAAATCAATCCGGCCCCGACATCCGGCACGAGCAATTGCGTAGATCCAAGCACGAATTTTCTTGGTGAACCCAATGACGACGGAGAGACCTTGCTGGATGCCGAATGGGCTACCGCGATCGCCCCTGGGGCAAACATCGTTGTCGCCAGCTGCGCTGATGACGGCCCCAACTACTATCCCCTCACCAGCAACATCTTCGGCGGCGTCTTCATCGCGGCAACCAACCTGATCAATGGCACCAGCCGCCCGGACATCATCAGCGCCAGCTACGGGTTGGGCGAACTCTTCACGGATAGCGCCAGCAAAACGGCGATCGACCTGATGTGGGCTCAGGCTGACGCAGAGGGTATTTCAGTATTTGTATCAACCGGCGACTCCGGCTCCAATCCGAGTTTCAACGGGAACATCATCCAAACCCAGGGCGTCGACGCCAATGCGCTCGGTACGTCACCGCATGACACGGGTGTGGGCGGTACTGATACAGCGGATATTCTCGATGGCACGACCAGCCAGTATTTTGCCCCTACACCAAGTGTTGTTGGCGGTTCGGCGCTGTCTTATGTACCAGAGATTCCATGGAATGAATCCTGCGCCAACGGTGTTGCCGCAACGGCTTTCGGCTTCACGAGTGCCCTTTCCTTCTGCCAGGAATATCTGAAATTGGATCCTGATGGCTGGAATGTCACCTCCGAAGCAGGTAGCGGAGGCCCGTCCTCGACAGATGCCAAACCGGTATGGCAGCAGCAGGTATTCAACGCTGCAAAGGATCATTCACGCGATCTCCCCGACGTAGCGCTGTTTGCCGCGTCCTATGGCGGATACACTTGGGTGATAACTTGCACGAATGCCAACCCCTGCACTCCGGGGTTCACTACTCCGATGGCATTGAGCGGTGGCACTTCGCTGGCTTCGCCGATGTTCGCCGGCATCCAGGCACTCATCGATCAGGGGCTGGCCGCACGCGGATTGTCACAGGATCAGGGCAATGCAGCACCGACGCTGTATGCGCTGGCGGCTGACGAATACGGCGGCGCTACCGGTCCGACGCCCGCCAGCCTGGCCGTGTGCAATGCGAACAATGGTGCTACTGGCACGGCCAATTGCGTGTTCCACAATGTCACTCGAGGATCGATTTCGACCCAGTGCATCGAGATTTTTGGCGAAACTACTCCTGATTGCTATTTCTACGGGCAGAGCAATAGCTATCTGGCATTACTTGGAGTTGCGCAACTGGGCATGACCACCAGTAATGCTTCACCAACCTCATATGGGGTAAGTAACAAAGCCTACGGTGCCCAACCGGGCTGGAGCTTCGCCTCGGGCCTGGGTTCGGTGAATGCCACGAACTTGTTGATCGCGTGGCGAGCCTTCGACCATGCGCCGCCTGCTCCTTGACCAAGACTGGTTTCTAATGAGCATTGAAGTTGGTCATTGAGTCGATTGCCTGGTGGCAAGATGCCACCAGGCTCCTTTTGAAGCGCATTCATCCATCAAGACGTCGTTGGGCATATAGACGTCTATTTTCTTGCAATCAGCCGGCCACGTCGGCCTGCTCCAGCGCCACGGCCACCGCATGGATTACCGCGGCGATGCGCGCAGCACTCTGAATCGGCTGCGCGGACAGGCCGTGCTTGCGCAAGGTCTTCTCGTGCGAATCAAGGCACATGCCGCAGCCGTTGACGGCCGACACGGCGAGCGAGGCCAGTTCGAAGTCGATCTTGTCGCCGCCGGGATTGGCCATCGCGTTCATGCGCAGGTTGGCGCGCAGCGTGCCGTACTCGGCATCGCCGACCAGGTGCACGAAACGGTAGTAGATGTTGTTCATGCCCATGATCGCGGCGGCGACGCGGGCACCATTCAATTCCTCGGCGCTGGCGTGCTGCGCGGCTTCTTCGTTGATCGCCGCGGTCAGCGGCTTGTAGCGCGAGGCAATCGCCGAGGCGAGCGCGATCACCGCAATCTGTTTCTGGGTAAGGCCAGGCGCACCACCCTCGGTCAATACGGACTCGAGGTTGAGGCGCAGGTCCTTGGCATAGTCGGGCAACTGGCTTTTCAGATCGGCAAGACTCATGGGACACCTTCAATAAATTCGGGGCAAAAAAAACCGGCGACGAAGCGAACCTCGCCGCCGGTGGGGTCACCCGCGCGTCAGCGGGGGGAGGGAGGAACTCCTGACGCGCGGGGTATTGCAAACGAAACGCTGGACTCAGGCGACCTTGAGGGTCTCTTCACCCTGGCTCCAGTTGCACGGGCACAGCTCGTCGGTCTGCAAGGCGTCGAGCACGCGCAGCACTTCCTGCGGGTTACGGCCGACCGAACCGTCGGTCACGTAGACGAAGCGGATGATGCCGTCCGGGTCGACCAGGAACGTCGCGCGCTGCGCCACGCCGTCGTCGGTCAGGATGCCCAGCGCATTGCTGAGGTCCTTCTTGATGTCGGCCAGCATCGGGAACTTCAGGTCGCGCAGGTCCTTGTGGTCCTTGCGCCAGGCCAGATGCACGAACTCGCTGTCGGTGCTGGCGGCCAGCACCTGGGTGTCACGGTCGGCGAACTGGCTGTTCACGTCGCTGAAACCCTTGATCTCGGTCGGGCAGACGAAGGTGAAGTCCTTCGGGTAGAAGAACACGCACAGCCACTTGCCCATGTAGGTGTTGTTGTCGATGTTCTGGAATGCGTTGTCCAGGCTCTCGATCGAGACGGTGGCCGGGACGTTGAACTGGGGGAACTTGTCGCCAATGCTCAGCATGTAGTTAGCCTTTGGTGGTGGATTCGGGGGATAAGAGACGCCTTGCAGCAGGTGCCTTGGCGAACAAGATAGCTGCCGCGCTTGCATTGTTCAAATTGATTGTTACCATCGCAATCATAGGTTGAGCCTATGGCCTGGATGAGGCATACGATGAACCTGCGCGATCTGCAGTATCTGGTGGCACTGGCCGAGCATCGGCACTTCGGCCACGCCGCGGATGCCTGCTTCGTCAGCCAGCCGACACTGTCTACCCAGATCAAGAAACTGGAGGACGAGCTCGGCGTGCCGCTGGTCGAACGCACACCGCGCAAGGTGCTGCTCACCGAAGTCGGCCGCGACATCGCCATCCGCGCACGCGACGTGCTCAACGAGATCGAGCAGATCCGCGGCGTAGCCCGGCGCACGCTCGACCCGGAATCCGGCACGGTGCGGCTGGGCATTTTCCCGACCCTGGGCCCCTATCTGTTGCCGCACGTATTGCCGCTGGTACGCACGGCGTTTCCACGACTGGAGCTGTTGCTGGTCGAGGAGAAGACCGAGGCGGTATTGCGCATGCTGCGTGAAGGCAAGCTGGACGCCGGCATCCTCGCCCTACCGCTGCATGAGGACAGCCTGCACAGCGAGTTCCTGTTCGAGGAACCGTTCCTGCTGGCGGTATCGGGCGAGCACCCGCTGGCACACAAGCAGAGCCAGCTGAAGCTCGCCGACCTGTCCAACCAGAACCTGCTGCTGCTGGAAGACGGCCACTGCCTGCGCGATCAGGCGCTGGAGGTCTGCCACATGGTGGGCGCCGGCGAGCACAGCGGCTTCCGTGCCACCAGCCTGGAGACGTTGCGGCAGATGGTGGCGGCGAATGTCGGCATCACCCTGCTGCCGGTCACCGCGGTGAAGCCGCCGGTGGCGCCGTTGGAGAACCTGCACCTGATCGAGTTCAAGGGTCGCCCACCCAGCCGGCATGTGGCCATGGTCTGGCGCAAGAGTTCGGCCATGGATGCGTTCCTGAAGCACCTTGCAGAGATCTTCCGGCAATTGCCCGCCGACCTGCTCAACCCGCACACGGCCGCAACGGCGGTGGCCGCCGCGGCAGCCTCCGCGAAAACGCGCACGCCCGCACGCCGATAGTCCAGCCGAAGTCGAAGTTATCGTTCCATCGACTTCATGGCGTGACAGGCGCATACCACGGTTCAGTCGCCGACATCTGCCCAAGCTCGATCCGGCATCGGGTGATCCCGAGCCGGATCGAGCTTGCTCGACACAAGACCTTCAAGGTCTATGCAGCGAGATCACGCAAGGTCGAAGCGATCAAGGTTCATCACCTTGGCCCAGGCCGCCACGAAATCCCGCACAAACTTTTCCTGCGCGTCCGAGCTTGCATAGACTTCGGCCAATGCGCGGAGCTGGGCGTTGGAACCGAAGATGAGATCGACACGGCTGCCGCTCCACTTGACTGCGCCAGTCTTGCGATCGCGACCTTCGAACACGTCCCTGGCATCCGAGGCCGCCTTCCATTCCGTGCCCATGTCGAGCAGGTTCATGAAGAAGTCGTTGGTCAGCGCTTCCGGCCGCTTCGTGAACACGCCTGCCGAGGTTTGTCCGACGTTGGTATTCAGGACACGCATGCCGCCCACGAGTACGGTCATTTCCGGCGCGGTCAGGGTCAGCAGTTGCGCCTTGTCGATCAGCAACGCCTCGGCCGATACGCCGTATTTGCCCTTGAGGAAATTGCGGAAGCCATCGGCGATCGGTTCGAGTGCAGCGAAGGAATCCACATCGGTTTGCTCCTGCGAGGCGTCCATGCGTCCCGGCGTGAAGGGCACCGTCACGGCGTGACCGGCGTTCTTCGCCGCCTGCTCGACGCCCGCACAACCGCCCAGCACGATCAGATCGGCAAGCGAGACCTTCTTGCCGCCGGACTGCGCGCCGTTGAACTCGCTCTGGATGCCGGTGAGGGTTTTCAGCACCTTCGCCAGTTGCTCGGGCTGGTTGGCCTTCCAGTCCTTCTGCGGGGCAAGACGGATGCGTGCACCGTTCGCACCGCCACGCTTGTCGGAGCCGCGGAAGGTGGACGCCGACGCCCACGCGGTCGACACCAGTTGCGCGACCGTCAGGCCCGACGCCAGCAGCTTGCTCTTGAGGGAGGCAATGTCCTTGTCATCGATCAACGCATGATTGACCGCGGGAATGGGATCTTGCCAGAGCAGCTCTTCGGTCGGAACTTCCGGGCCGAGATAGCGTGCCAGCGGGCCCATGTCACGATGGGTCAGCTTGAACCACGCGCGGGCGAAGGCGTCGGCGAACTGGTCCGGATGCTGGTGAAACCGCCTGGAAATCTTTTCATAGGCCGGG
Source organism: Dyella sp. S184 (assembly GCF_009766065.1). Classification (GTDB taxonomy): domain Bacteria; phylum Pseudomonadota; class Gammaproteobacteria; order Xanthomonadales; family Rhodanobacteraceae; genus Rhodanobacter. The sequence goes on from NZ_LMUE01000009.1 coordinate 719,977, forward strand.
TCGATCCGCAGCGAAAGATCCGTGGTCAACATGCTGGGCGCGCGACGCTTCGACGCATCGAAGGCATCCGGGATGGTACCGGCGCCGGCGCCTTGCTTCGGCGTCCACTGATGCGCGCCGGCGGGGCTCTTGGTCAGCTCCCATTCGTAGCCGAACAGGTTGTCGAAGAAGTTGTTGCTCCACTTCGTCGGCGTGGTGGTCCAGGTAACTTCCAGGCCACTGCTGATCGCATCCACGCCCTTGCCGGTGCGGAAGCTGCTCTTCCAGCCGAAGCCTTGCTGCTCGATGTCGGCAGCTTCGGGCTCAGCGCCCACATTGTCTGCAGGACCGGCGCCGTGAGTCTTGCCGAACGTATGGCCGCCCGCGATCAACGCCACGGTTTCTTCATCGTTCATGGCCATGCGCGCGAAGGTCTCGCGGATATCGTGCGCCGCGGCGATCGGGTCCGGGTTGCCATCCGGGCCTTCCGGGTTCACGTAGATCAGGCCCATCTGCACCGCACCGAGCGGATTCTCCAGGTTGCGTCCATGGTCGGTGCGACTCTTTTCGCTGCCGTGCAGGTCCGCCTCGGCCACAATCACCCCCTCGCCCGGCTTTTGCTTGCCGTAGCGCACGTCGCCACCCAGCCAAGTGGTTTCGGAGCCCCAATAGATCTCCTCCTCCGGCTCCCACACGTCTTCACGCCCGCCGGCGAAACCAAAGGTCTTGAACCCCATGGATTCCAGTGCGACGTTGCCGGTGAGGATGATCAGGTCGGCCCAGGAAATCTTCCGGCCGTACTTCTGCTTGACCGGCCAGATCAGCCGGCGCGCCTTGTCCAGGCTAACGTTGTCCGGCCAGCTGTTGAGCGGCGCAAAGCGCTGCTGGCCGGCACCGGCGCCGCCACGACCGTCACCAATGCGGTACGTACCGGCACTGTGCCAAGCCATGCGTATGAAGAAAGGCCCGTAGTGACCGAAGTCCGCCGGCCACCATTCCTGCGAATCGGTCATCACCGCGAGCAGATCCTTCTTCACGGCAGCTAGGTCCAGGCTCTTGAACTCTTTGGCGTAGTTGAAGCCATCGCCCATGGGATCGGACAGCGAGGAGTGCTGGTGCAGGATCTTCAGGTTCAGCTGCTTGGGCCACCAGTCGCGATTCGACATACCACTGCCGGCAGCGTGATTGAACGGGCATTTCGTTTCGGTTGACATGTCTTCTCCACCGTTGGTTGGTTGCGATCCAGTTTGGAGCGTGAGTACCGATGAATGACTGGTTCTTGCGAATGGTTTCCCATGATGCGCTGGATTCTTGACGATCTGGCGTTACCGCAACGTCAGCAGACCGGAAGTGGCGCGGTCAGGATCTTGCGGCTCCCGCGACGGACTCCTTGGGTTTGCGGCTGAGGCAGTGACTTGCACTGGCTTGTCCCACTTATCCCAGTCGAATATAGATACCGCGATGAGGTGTGTATATTCGATTATTCCAATCGGTTTCATAGCCAATGGCTATGGTCATCCACCCCTTCTCAACGGACGCCATAGAGGAGCCAGGCGACGCCGAGCGCTTTATTCATGGTGGTATGTTCATGGCCAGCCGCAGCCATGTCCTGTAACCGGCTGATCGAGCTGAACAGAGCACTGCCAGCCATCATCACCAGGCTGGTTCCGAACAACGTGGGGCCAATCGCAGATTTCGGATGAGCATGCGCAAACTATGGATCGGCGTCGCCCTGCTGCTGGTGCTGTGGGGCGGCACTTCGTGGTGGCAGCACCGTCCACTGCATCAACCACCGGGCGTGATTGCGCCGGATGAACCCGAGCAGGACAACATCGAGGATGGCGCGAAGCTGCAACACGGCGACGTGACCCTCACCACCCGCGCCCGTTTCATCCTCACCGCGCGCGTGCTGTCGCGCGCCGATTATTCCTGGGGCGCCGACGCCAAATTGATCCCCGAAGACCTCGCACTCGGCTGGGGCCGCATGTCCGACAGCGCAGTGCTGGCCAGCATCGACATCAGCCAGTCCGACCGTTTCTACTACTGGCACGTGAAACAGTTCCCGATCCCGCGCCGCGAGATCGAGACGCACAGCGCCAACATGCACATGATCCCCGCCGACGCTGGCGTGCTGCACGACCTTAAGGAAGTGCGCCCCGGCGAAGTCGTACATATCGAAGGCTTCCTCGTCGACGCCAGCCGCCCCGACGGCTGGCGCTGGAAAACCTCGATGACCCGCGACGATGTGGGTCCGGGCGCGTGCGAGCTGGTTTATGTGGAGAGCCTTGGCATCGTCACACCGTAAATCCTGTTACACCCGCGGATTCACAGGCGTAACTCGGTTTACATCTACAAAGTGCCGAATGACAACGGAGCGCGGCTATTTGCGTAGCGCATCTGCAGTAATACAAAACGTTGCATAACAAGGAAATCCGCTGCTTGTACGAGGCGCGATCAAGACTACATACTCGATGCAATGCTCCGGATCCGGGGGGGCTACTTCACGTTAGTGCTCAAACCATGCAGCCAAACAGCTGGAACTCACTAGAAATTGCCAAACTCGTAGCAGGGATTCTCACTCCGATTGCACTCGCAGTGCTTGGCATATACCTGCATCGACTTGCCAAGCGATTTGAGTATCTACAATGGCGCAACCAAAAGCTCACTGAAAAAAGATTATCGGTGTATGACTCTCTTGCTCCAAAACTCAACGATCTATTTTGCTACTTCACATATGTCGGTGCGTGGCGAGACATGTCACCAACTTCCGTCGTAGGACTTAAGCGCTCAATAGACAAAGAGATCCATCTCGCCGCGCCGCTTTTCGGCAAAGACTTCTTCAAGGCGCTTATTGCGTTCCAAGATACTTGCTTTGAGACATTCACTGGCTGGGGGCGTGATGCTCGTCTCCGCACTGAATGTGAACGTCGCCGCGAGTACTATTCTGGGGACTGGCAAGCTTCTTGGGATAGTCTTTTCAGTGAAAATGTGTCTAGTACTACGAGTATAAAGCTCGCGTATGCACACGCTATGCAGGCATTCTCAAAAGATATTGGCGTTCACGAACAGGCTGGAGCAAGTGAGCGCTAACAGTTCCAAGCGGACGCTCTGAACTAACACTTCAGGAGTCGTCACGATGCCCAAGCCAAGCTTCAATAACGCAACAGGCTGTGCAGTTGTTGGCCCCCTGACCAACGATCTCGCCCGCGCAGCGCAAGCAATTCGATGACCACACTGGCACCCATCAGCTCGCCACCAAGCTGCTCGACCAGCGCACGCGCCGCCGCCAACGTGCCGCCCGTGGCCAGCACGTCATCGACAAGCAACACGCGTTCGCGGGGCCTCAACGCATCGCGTTGCGCTTCCAGCCGGTCACTGCCGTATTCGAGCTGATAGTCCACCGACACCACCGGCGGTGGCAGCTTGCCGGGTTTGCGCAGCGGCACGAAACCGGCGTGCAGTTTCTGCGCCAGTGCGGCGCCGAAGATGAAGCCGCGTGCCTCGATGCCGCACACGGCCTGCACGCCGCTGCCCTGCCACGGTTCGGCCAGCGCGTCGATGCAGCGGGCGAAGCCGCCGGCGTCGGCCAGCAGCGGGGTGACGTCGCGGAACATCACGCCGGGCGTGGGGAAATCGGGCACGGCGCGGATCAGGGCGGTGAGGTCTTGCATGGAGCTTCCTTGGAGGTGATGCGATCGCGGAACCGCGGTAGCTGACCTTAGTTCAGCAGGGCATGAGCTGCGGACCGTCGGGTAGATCGCCGATCTCGTCAATGGCGAGCCGCGCCTCGCTCAACTGCGCCTCGACCGCGTCCACGATGCCGCTGGCGAGCGCCAGGCTCGATTCGGGCACCATCACCGCGATGTAGTCCATCGCGGGTAATTGGCCTACCGCGCCGGTGAGGTATTCGCCGGCAATGAATGCCGGAATACCCTCGGCTTCGAGCGCATCCTTGACCAGATGGGCGTCGAACAGGTTCTGGGCTCGATAAATGGTGTGCATGGCCTGCACGCTACGCCCCGGCATGGGCGCGAGGCAAGCGACGCCTTGTCCCAGCTTGCATCCGGGGCGATCTGCGCCCGGTAACGCCGACAGGGTAAACTTGGGTGTTTCCGCCACCGCCTGCGAGTTTTGCCCGATGTCGATTGAAAATCCCACCATCGCACCCGCCACGCCAACGGCCGCCGTGCAACAGGATTTCATCCGGCAGATCGTGCGCGAGGACCTCGCCGCCGGCAAGCACCACGCGGTGCATACGCGCTTTCCACCCGAGCCCAACGGCTACCTGCATATCGGCCATGCGAAGGCGATCTGCCTGAGCTTCGGCATCGCGGCTCAATTCGGCGGCTGGTGCAATTTGCGGCTGGACGATACCAACCCGGGCAAGGAAGACCCGGAGTTCGTCGAGGGCATCAAGGACGACGTGCGCTGGCTCGGCTTCGAATGGCACTCGCTGCGCCACGCTTCGGATTATTTCGAGGTGTTCTACCGCTCGGCGCTCAAGCTGATCGAGGACGGCGTGGCCTATGTGGATGACCTCAGCGCCGAAGAGATGCGCGAGTACCGTGGCACGCTGACCACCGGTGGGCGCCACTCGCCCTACCGCGAGCGCAGCGTGGAAGAAAACCTCGACCTGTTCCGCCGCATGCGCGCGGGTGAATTTGCCGATGGCGCCAAGACGCTGCGCGCGAAGATCGACATGAGCGCGGGCAACATCAATATGCGCGATCCGGCGATCTACCGCATCCGCAAGATCGCCCATCAGAACACCGGCGATGCATGGCCGATCTACCCGATGTACGACTACGCGCACTGCCTGTCCGATGCGATGGAAGGCATCACCCATTCGCTGTGCACGCTGGAGTTCGAGGATCATCGCCCGCTGTACGACTGGTTCGTCGACAAGGTCGACCTGCCGAACCATCCCGAGCTGTGGCAGTCGGTGGTCGCCGCAGGTCTGGAGGCGAAGCCGGCCAAGCCGCGCCAGATCGAGTTCTCACGCCTCAACCTCAGCTACTGCATCACCAGCAAGCGCAAGCTGGCGCAGCTGGTCAGCGAGAACTTCGTCGACGGCTGGGACGACCCACGCATGAACACGCTGCGCGGCCTGCGCCGGCGCGGCTTCACGCCGGCCGGGCTGCGCCTGCTGATCGAGCGCGTCGGCGTCAGCAAGCAGAACAGCGTGATCGACTACTCGATCCTGGAGAACTGCATCCGCGAGGATCTGGACGTCACCGCCGCGCGCCGGATGGCCGTGCTCGACCCGCTGAAGCTGGTGCTGACCAATCTGCCGGAAGGCCACGCGGAAACGTTGACCTTCGCCAACCACCCGAAGGACGACAGCTTCGGCACGCGCGAAGTGCCATTTGCACGCGAGTTGTGGATCGAGCGCGAGGATTTCGCCGAAGTGCCGCCGAAGGGTTTCCACCGCTTGAAACCGGAAGGTGAAGTGCGCCTGCGCGGCGTCGGCATCATCAAATGCGAACAACTGATCAAGAATGCCGATGGCAACGTGACCGAGCTGCATTGCACGCTCGATCCGGAAACCCGTCACGGCATGCCCGGTGCTGACCGCAAGGTAAAAGGCACCATCCACTGGGTCAGCGCAAAAGATGCCGTCGCTACCGAAGTGCGCATCTACGACCGCCTGTTCAACGTATCTGCACCTGACAGCGAGGAAGACGGCAAGAGTTGGCTCGAGCACGTCAACCCGCAGGCCAAGCGCGTGGTACAGGCGTGGCTGGAGCCGGCCGCAGCCAGCGCCGAGCCGGAGCAGCGCTACCAGTTCGAGCGACTGGGTTATTTTGTGGCCGACCGCGTCGATCATCGTGCCACGGCACCGGTGTTCAATCGCACCGTGACACTGCGCGACGTCTGGGCGAAACCGGCCGGCCAGTAAGCGGAGAAACACCATGCTTCCTCTGCAAATCCATCTGACCCTGCCGCCATGGATTGGCGACGTTGCCGACGAAAGCCGGATCTATCTCACCGATGAGGACAAAGTCGGCCTGGCGATCGAGCTGTCGAAGCACAACGTCGAGCACAGCAACGGCGGCCCGTTCGGCGCAGCTGTGTTCAACGAGGCGGGGCGGCTGATTTCGGTCGGCGTGAATCGCGTGGTGCCGCAGACCTGTTCGGTGGCCCATGCGGAAATGATGGCGTACATGACCGCGCAGCAGCGGCTCGCCGCGTTCCGGCTCAACGAACAAGGCGGCCGTTACATCCTGGCCACCAGCGCACAGCCGTGCTGCCAGTGCTACGGCGCCACGGTCTGGGCCGGCGTCGACGAGCTGCTGATCGGCGCGCGCGCGGAAGACGTCGAGGAACTCACCGAGTTCGACGAAGGCCCGTTGCCGGCCGACTGGATCGGCGAACTGCAGCGCCGCAACATCGTGGTCCGCCGCGACATCCTGCGTGACCAGGCGCGCACCGTGCTGGCTGCCTATGGCGCCAGCGGCACATCGTATTGAGCCGCTGGCGCGCCGCGCTGCCGCTAATCCTGCTGCTGCTGGCAGGTGTCCTGCTGTTCGCCTCTGGCATGTTCGACCGGTTGAGTCCGGAAAACGTGGTGGCGCACCAGCAGCTATTGCATGTGCATATCACCGAACATCCCTGGCTGGCCCGACTGATCTTCATCGGCCTGCTGACCCTGGCCACGTCCACCGGCATCCCCGGCACGATCGTGATCATCCTTGCCGGCGGCTTCGCGTTCGGCACGATCGAGGGCACGATGTGTTCGTCGATCGGACTGACCCTTGGTTCGCTGATTCTCTACCTGGCCAGTCGCTACGCGTTTGGCGCCGGCAGCAAGCATCCTCCGGTGATCGTCGCGAAGCTGCACCACAGCTTCGAGCGCCACCCGGTGAGCTACACGCTGTTCCTGCGTTTCGTGCCGATCGTGCCGTTCGGCATGGTCACGGTGAGCCTGGCGTGGCTGCGTTGCCCGATGTGGCTGTTCCTTGGTGCTACCTGGGTGGGCGGCACGGTGATGCTGGTCTTCGAGAACCTGATCGGCGCCGGGGTCGGCCAAGCCCTGAGCCACGGCGACCACCTGGGCCTGAGCCTGCTTCTGTACCGCCCGATCTGGCTGCCGCTGTGCGGCGTCACCCTGCTCTCGCTGCTGCCGTTCCTGATCGAGCGCCTGCTGCTGAGATACCGGCATCACCATCCCGAACCGCCTCACGCCGAATCACCCCGGCCCAGCGACGAAGGCTGAGCCTGGCCGTCCAGCCGACGCCTTTCGGTCGGGCTGCCGGATTCTGCTTTTCGCGCTAGGCTCAGTGTCGACGGGTACCGTGCCGGGGGTCGGACAGACAAGATGGCCAGGTTCTGGATGAAACGGCTCTGGCGTCGCGCCTCGCTGATGCAGCGGCTGGGCTTCGTTGCCCTGGTACCCACCCTGGTCACCGCGTCCCTGCTGGCGGCCATCCTGACCCATTACCAGTTGATCACACTGCGCAGCATGGGCCAGAACACGGCTGATGCGGTTGCCACCCAGGCGGCATCGATCACGGCGGGCCCGCTGCACGATATGCAGCGTCGCGAACTGATCCGCATTGCGCAATCGATTGCCAAGCTCCCCCATGTGGCACGCGTGCAGATCAGCGCGGCCAATGGGGAGATCCTCGCTGACAGCCACGGTCGCAGCGAGGCCACGCCGCAAGACAGCCTGACCGTGGTGCGCGACGTACTCGACAGCGATCAGCCGCAAGCGCCGCCATTGGGCTCGGTGATGGTCGATGTAAGCCTGAGTGAGGCGATTGCCGCGCAACGTGCCAGCCTGCGCATTGCCCTGCTCGCGCTGGCGGCAAGCCTGCTGGTTGCGGCAGTGATCGCGTGGCAGGCCGCAAGCTGGATCAGCGCGCCATTGCGGCGACTGGCGCACGCGGTGCATGAACTCGGGCGTGGCGATCGCCCGGTTGCCGTCCGTGTCACCGACCAGACCGAGATCGGCGAGTTGCAACATGGCTTCAACACCGCCGCCGCGACCCTGTTCGACATGCACCGCGGCATGGAACAGGAAATCGAACACGCCACCCAGGAACTGGCACACAAGAACACGGCGCTGGAGGCGGCCAGTGTGGCCAAGGCGCGCTTCCTCGCCGCCGCCTCGCACGACCTGCGTCAGCCACTGTATGCGCTGACCCTGTTTTCGTCTGCGCTCGCGGTCGACGAGCATGATCCGGTACGGCTGGACCGCATTGCGCACATCCAGGAATGCGTGGAGGCGCTCGACCACCTGTTCAGTGAATTGCTCGACCTGTCGCGACTGGAAACCGGCGCGATGCAGATCGAGATCAGCGAATTCCCGCTCGACCCGGTATTCGAGGAAGTGAGCCGCAATTTCCGCATGATCGCCGAGCAGCAGGACCTGCGTCTGACCGTACGCACGACCGATCTGTGGGTGCGCAGCGACCGCACCATGCTCGCGCGCATCCTAAACAACCTGGTCAGCAACGCACTGCGCTATACCCAGGAGGGTGGCGTGCTGGTCGGCGCACGTCGACGGCTGGATGGCACCGTGCGGATCGACGTGTGGGATACCGGCAGCGGCATCGCGCCGGAGCATCGGGAACGCGTGTTCGACGAGTTCTATCGGGTGGATAACCCGGGCAGCGCCGAAAACTCCGGTGGCCAGCACCGCGGCCTCGGCCTCGGCCTGGCTACCGTGCAACGACTGGCCGAACTGCTGGATACCCGTGTTGTGCTGCAGTCCCATGCGGGGCGCGGCAGCGTGTTCAGCTTCCACGTATGCGAAGTACCGGCGCAGCAAATCCACCTGGTGCAGACCGAGGAAGCGCCGCTGGATGTATCGGGCATGCGCGTGCTGGTGATCGACGATGAGCCGGCGATCCTTTCCGGCATCCGCTATCTGCTGCGCAGCTGGGGTTGCGATGTGGCGACCGCCGAAGATCGCATACAGGCACTGGAGGCCGCGGAAAACTGGCCCGGCCAGCCCGACATCGTGATCTCCGACCTGCGCCTGCGCGACGGCGAGAGCGGCCTGGATGCACTGGCCGCACTGGATCATTACTACATGCGCGATGGCATGCCGCCTTTCCCGCGCCTGCTGATCACCGGCGAAACGCGCAGCGACCGCCTGCGCGAAATCCAGGCGGCAAAGATTCCGGTGCTCTACAAACCGGTGTCGCCGGAGCAGCTGCGCGAGGCGATGATGGCCGTCTGGACGTCTTCACGCAACGTGGTCTGATACCGGTGCATGGTGACCTGGAACACTCGCTCAAGTAACCGACTGCGTCGCTCCAAGCAGCTCGAATACCGACTCCAGTTGCGCCGGTCCGCTGCTGGTTGGGGGTGCTGCCGGATGCATCTGCGCCCATTCCGGCGCGATGATCAATGGCACCCAGCTTGCGCTCGCTGTGTCCTGTGCCGACTCCAGCCGATGCAGAGCCACCGAGACTTTCACCGGCATCGGCACGCAGTCGATGGTCGAGGCACTCGGTTGCGCGCAATGCGCCACCGGCGAGGTGACCAGATATTCCCGACAGGCCAGCGGCCGCTCGTGATAGATCGAACACGATTCATCCAGCAGGAACGGACAGGCAATGCCCAGCCGGAAATAGTCGAGACCGAACCTGCGTCGTTGTTCTAGCGTCATAGGCGATGTATCGAGCAACGTATCGAGCTGATCGGCAGCCTGAAGCCTGCTGCGGGCCTCCGCGAATCGCACCACCACCTCGGCCCTTCGCGCCTCAGGCAATGCGTCCACCACCGTTTGCAGACGATGCGCTTCGGCCGGCGCGATCGGTACCAGCTGCCGACAGCACGCGCCACACCCTTTCTGACATGACACCTTTTGGCCCGCAGCTTCCACCTTGTGTATAGCGGCATCGACCAGTTGATCGGTCAGGATGCGCAACGCCGGCAGCAGCTGCTGCGCGGTTGCCGTGCCGCCGGGGACGGTCAGCTCCAGCGCGAGCGGTTCGCCATCGACGCGCAGCGCGATATTCGCCGTCACCTGGCATGAGGTGGTCACATGATGCCGGCGCGGCCGCGTACGCTTCTTCGCCGTCATCGCACCTGGTACGACTGCGTGTTGAGCTGAAGCACCGCGTCGAACTGCACTTTCTCGCGCTCCGGGCCAAGGTTCATCAGCGCCTCCACCCGGAAGCGCAGGGCACGTTCATAGGCGCGCTGCGATTCCAGCACCACGCGCACCCGGGTCAGCCGCGGCTCGTGCAGGCCGATCGCGACTTCCAGCGTGCGACGGATGCGGTCGCGGTCACGCGGACTGAGCAGGCTGTAGGAGGAAAAATCCGGGATGCCGAACGTCAGCGAAGATTTGCGACATTCCACAAATGCCTCCGGCAGCACGCGCGCCGCTTCGGAACGCGTATTGAGCAACGCCTCGAGATCGCGCGATACCAGATCACGGAAGTCGGCAAGCGACATGCCACGACCGCTGTCTTCGGGCAGCGGCTTGTCGGACAGGCGATCGAGAACGGAGCGCATCAGGCTGGTCCGTGTGATTTACATCGCCGCATTGAGCTTGCGGTCCCAGCCGGCGTGCTTCTTGCCTTCGGAGGTTCCCTTGCGACCTTGCGGCTGGTAGGTGAATTCGATCCGCGTATAGCTGAGTACAAACTGCTCTTTCGGAAACACCGCGTCGCTTTCGACGCCTGATGACCAGCGCGAAACCAGCACATCCTGCAACTGGATCTGCAGATATTCCAGTGCTGCCCCGCCTGATGCCTTGCGGCAGGTGAGAATCGCCTTGGCGATTTTCTGACGCGTGGTGGCAGCCTTCAGCAAGGGCGCGGACGCGGCATCAATGCGCTTGCGCAGATGCAGGTCACCCACCCGCACGCTGCCGGCCAGTGCCTGGCCAAAACCTGCCGCGTCGCCACCGCGACGGAATACCGGAAGGTTATCGCGACCACCGGAGGTACGGGGCGTCTTGTCCTCGGCAGTCTCCTCGTTGACACCGAAAGACCAGCCGTCAATTTCGATCTCGGCAGCGTGTTCCTCGTCATTTGACTCGCCCTGGATGCCATCCAGCTTGAGGAAGAAATCGTTGCTCATCAAACCCATTCCCGGTGGCTACTGTCATACCCTCGCACGGCGCCCTCGCGGGGTGTCGTACGACACCCCGCGAGGGCGCCGCAGCAACTTCATCAGATCGCTTTATTCAGGGCCCTGTCGTAACCGGCGACAATCTTTCCTTCGAGTGAACCGTCAGTCTTCTGTGGCGCATACGAGAAGGTGACCTTGTTGTAATTGAAGACTGCAGTTTCACGGGGAACCGAATGTTCATCGCTGGCCGAGACCGAATAGCCAGAAACAAACACTCCCTCCATTTCCACCGTCAGATGCTCCACTTGTCCACCCTTGCCACCCGCCTTGCGACAGGTCAGCAATATCTTGGGGATGTGCAGGCCGCTCCCTACCGCGTTGAGCAGCTTGGGCGTGGACTTGTCGGCGAACTTGGTTACGCTGAAGTCCGAGAAGTCGGCCTTGCCGGTCCCCAAACCACTGTTTTTCCCGCCCGAACCTACATTGGTGGCACTCATGTGCCACGACTCGATCTCGATTTCGTTTTTGTGCTTTTCGTCGGTCGCCTCACCTTGGATACCGTCGATTTTCAGGTAGAAATCAGTTGCCATGGATCAATCCTCAATAGATTCTCAACGCGCCGACTTCGGAAGCTCGGCCACCAGACGCAGCGAGACGCTCAGTTCGTCCAGCTGGTAATGCGGCCGCAGGAAGGCCACCGCCTTGAAAGCCCCCGGCTTGCCGGGGATATCCACTACCTCGATGCTCGCTTCGCGCAGCGGATACTGTGCTTTCATCTCCTGCGAGGCGTTGTCGTCCAGCAACACGTACTGGGTAATCCAGGTGTTGAGGAAACGCTCGACGCTGGAGCGCGAGGCAAAACTGCCGATCTTGTCGCGCATCATCGATTTCAGGTAATGCGCGATGCGACTCACGGCGAAGATGTACTGCAGCTGCGATGCCAGCCGCGCGTTCGCGTTGGCGGCATCGGTGTTGTATTCCTTCGCTTTTTGGGCGGACTGGGTGGAGAAGAACGCCGCGTAGTCGGAGCCCTTGCAATGCACCAGCGGGATCATGCCAAGATCCGCCAATTCCTTTTCGCGACGATCAGTGATTGCTATTTCGGTGGGGCACTTCAACGCCACCTCGCCATCGTCGGTGGCGAACGTGTGCGTGGGCAGGCCTTCCACCAGACCACCACCCTCGACACCACGGATCGCCGCGGTCCAGCCGAACTTGGCGAACGCGTCAGTGACCTTGCTGCCCAGCGCATAGGCTGCATTGGTCCACAGGTAGCGGTTGTGATCCTTGCCGGATACATCTTCGACGAAGTTGAAGCTCTCCACCGGTGTGGTATCCGGCCCGTACGGCAGGCGGCCGAGCACATGTGGCATCGCCAGGCCCACATAGCGTGAATCCTCCGAACCGCGAAACGACTTCCACTTCGCATACTCGACAGTGTCAAACACCTTGGCCAGGTCACGCGGGCCGGCCAGATCGGTAAAGCTTTCGAAACCGAAAAGTTCCGGCGATGCCGCCGACAGCAGTGGCGCATGAGCAGCCGCGGCCACGTGCGACATCTCTTCCAGCAGGTACATGTCCTCTGGCTGCCGGCTGAATTCGAAGTCGCCGATCATGGTGGCGAACGGGGCGCCGCCGAAGGTGCCGTATTCCTCTTCGTAGATCTTCTTGAACAGGGTTGACTGGTCGAAGTCCGAGGCGTTCTTGAAGTCCTTGATCAGGTCCTTCTTGCTGCAATTAAGCACCTTGATTTTCAGCGTGGTGCTGGTCTCGGAATTGTCGACCAGATACTTCAGGCCGCGCCAGGAACCTTCCAGCTTCTGGAACTCCGGCGCGTGCATCACCGCCGAAAGTTGATCGGAGAGCAACTTGTCGATGTCGGCGATGCGCGCATCGAGCGAAGCGATCGCATCGTGCGAGATGCTGATCTGCCCGTCGGTGACCTGATTCACCAACTCGGCGATCAGGTCGCGGGTGCGGTCGCGCTCGCTGTCGGTCTTGGCGATGCGGCTCTGGCTGAGGATGGAATCGAGCAGGCTGCCTTCCTGTGCGGCGGCGGTGCCCTGCGCGGATTCTTGCTGTGTGCTGGCCATGTCTTGATCCCTGCGATATCCGTGATGGAGAGATGTATCCGTCCGATCGGACGATGGCTCGGTTCCACCGCCCGGCGTGACGAACAGCTCAGCTTTCCGAGCCGCCGCCGGAGCCGACTTCCTTGGTCAGCCGCGTGATCTGGTCGGTGTTCTGCAACACCTCGTTGAGCAGTTCCTCGAACTTGTCGTTGCCAGCCATCTTGTTGCGCAGGTCGGCCAGCTTCTGGCGCGCTTCGAGCAGCTTGCGCAGCGGTTCCACCTGGTTTGCCACGGCTTCCGGCGTGAAGTCTTCCAGGCTCTTGAAGTTCAGTTCCACACCGACCTTCGAGCCGTCACCCTTGAGCTTGTTGTCTACCTGCATCTGCACGCGCGGCTTCATGCCCTTGAGCACCTCGTCGAAATTGTCCTTGTCGACATTGACGAACTTGCGCTCTTTCAGTTTCGCCAGCGGCTCGGCCGGCTGGCCGGTGAAGTCGCCGATGACGCCTGCCACGAAAGGCAGTTCCTTCTTTTCGATCGCATCGCCCACTTCCACGTCGTAGGTGAGCTGCACGCGCGGTGCGCGAACGCGATCCAGCTTGTGCTGCGTGCTTTCTTTCTTGGCCATGACGACTCCCCGGCAGTTGGGCGGTGCCCGTTGCGCGAATACGCAACGGCGATGGCAGAGAAGTCTAGGAAGCCGCCGGGCGCGAGAGAATTAGCCGTACGGCCAGTCGGTGGCCTATGACTTTGGGGGTGGTGTACCTTTTCATACCATCTGCCCACGCCACGCATGCCAGGCGAGGCCGGCCATGACCTCAGTCAGAGCAGCCCCCACCGAGACTCCTCATGCCACGTATCGACCCGAACCAGATAAGCCCACGCACAGGCTCCAGCTATCCCCACCCCTTCGCCGAGCAAGCCGCCGGGCGCAGCAAGCAGGCGCTCGGTCAGGCTGGCGGCCTTGTCGACTTCGGCGTCAACCTCAGCCGGTTACCGCCCGGCGCCTGGTCCAGCCAGCGCCACTGGCACGCGCTCGAAGATGAGTTCGTCTATCTCCTGTCCGGCGAGCTGACTCTGATCACCGATGCCGGCGAACAGATCCTGCGAGCCGGCGATTGCGCCGCTTTTCCCAAGAACGTGCCCGATGGCCACCACTTCATCAATCGCAGTGCAGAGGTGGCGGTGTACCTGGAAATCGGGACACGCTCGGACGATGATGTATGCAATTACCCGGACATTGATCTACGTGCGGATGAGAACGGGTATTCGCACAGGGATGGAACGCCGTATCCACGCTGATTGCCACGCTTTTGCTTCCTCTCCCCCCAAGAGGAGAGGAAGCAAAACAATCACTCGTCTGGAATACCCACCCGATCGCGGATTGAGGCAAGTACAGCGCTGTCACGAACCACTTCACTGAGCCATGCATCGAGTGGCGTATTTGCCCACGCCACGGCCTTCTCCAGCATGAAGGCGACCGGGTTGTGCGGCTCGGTGCGGCGAAAGAACACCGCAATGTCGCTGATCGTGCGTAATGCCGCCTGCTTGCTGGCGGCACTGTTGCCGGAGAGATCCAGGGTGGGACCGCCGCCCGAAGTCATGGTGGCAGGCGACGACACGAGCGGACTCGCGGCAGCTTCCTGAGCATCGCCCGTGATGGTGGTAGCGGTACCACCGACACCCTTGGCCTGTGCGACCTTGCCGACCAGCTGACGAATCCGCTTCAACGCCTCTTCCACGGCAGCCAGCGAGGGTGCGGCACGGCCGAGCCGGGTGTCGGCGATGCGCTTGAAGTTGTCGAATGAGGTCAACGCGGCATCCGCCTGCTCCAGCATGCGCAGCACCACCTCATTGGTGGACTCCAGCATCGCCTTGTCGAAGGCCTCGCCGGTGAGCCGGCCTTCATCCAGCGCCGCCTTGTGTGCCTCCTGATTCTGCCGCGCCAGGTTGTCGACCTCGCGCGAATCCTGCCAGGCCAGCAGGGTCATCGGCTTGGTGCTGCCGGTCAACGGTATCTTGCGCAACGCATCGCTGGCATAGATGTTGAACCAGGCGAGCTTGGCCGCACGCTCTTCTGCATCGTCACCATCAAGTTCCGGAAACAGGCCATCCCACAGGTTTTCCAGCAAGCCACTGAGCAGTTCGAACGACTGTCCGGCACCGGCCAGACTCTCCATCGAGATCAATGCCTCGCCCAGCCACACCGCCATCTGCAGATCCTTGCTCTGCTTGGTGAGCACTTCGCTGGCGAGACGGATCACCAGCCGCCAGTCGGCCACTTTCAGGTCGGTCTGCCACTCACCTTGGCGCAGGTTGGGATCGTCGGCGCGGCGCGCATCGCGCACACGGTCATAGACATCGTTGAAGCTCACATCCTCGCCGCAAGGACGGTCGGGTGAGATCGGCGCAAGCAGTTCGGCGATATCGATGCTCATGGTGTTCTCCCTGCGGACCCGCTTGCCCGCTCGTTGGTTCGATGCTGTCGTGGTTTATTCGACGTGGTCTATTCGATGATGGCGCCGGGCATCGTCACCGGCGTGTTGCGTGCGCTGAGGTACTGCTTCATCGCATCGGACAGGTCCACGCCCAGGAACACCCGCGCCTGACTGAAGCCAACGTCGTGCAGGCGCCCGGTGATGTCGGCCCATTGCAATGGTGTATACGAATCGCGGAAATCGGCCAGCGCGAAGCTGTGCGAGCCGCCGGCGAAATCCTCCAGCAATTGCAGGAAGCCATCCTGCCCCGAGTAGAGCTTGGTCAGCACCAGCGGCTCGGCTGCCGCCGGTGCGGCGGCGCCCGCGGCACTGGCCGAACCGGCCGGTACCAGCGCCACTTCGGCCGGCCCGGCTTGTTCAAGGCTGATGCGCAGGCTGGCCTGCAGGCAGTTGGCCGGCGACCAGAACACCGCGACCTTCGACTCGGCCAGCGACTGCGCCTTGCTGCTGGCGCTGAAACTGCGGTCCTTGCAGTCGATCTGCAGCACTGTGCCGAGTGCGCCTTCGGTGAGACTGCCGAGCTGGCTCGGGCCGGTGAAGCTGAAGCTGCCGACCAGGAATGGCTGATCGGCATTCAACGCTGGCTGCGCCTGGCTCTGCGCCGTCATCATCGCCTGGAAGCCCGGCGTCAACGGCAGCGCGATACCACCGACCTTGATCGGCGTGTGTTCCTTCTCGCTGACGAACGGTGCCAGCCAGTCGTTGACGAAGGCATTGAGCTTGCCCTGCGCGCCATACAGAGCAGCCATCTGCTGATCCGGCGGCAGCTGCTTCAGCGCCGTCGCCACGCCGTCGTTCCAGCGTTGCTGCACATAGGCCGCGGCGCGTTGCACGGTGAGATACAGCAGCAGATGCGAGGGCCCCTGCACCACCGACCACGCGCCAAGGTCATCGCCCATGAACTTCGCGGCGTAGTTGTCATCGGGTCGATCGACCGACTGCAGCAAGGTGGCGTATTCGGATGCCGGTGGCTGGGTCGGCGCACCCTTGGCGTGATAGATATCGGCCACGATCTGGTACAGGTTCTGATCGCCGCCCTGCGCCTGCAGGCGCAGATAACCGTTGGCGAACAATGCCTGCTGCTTGTCCAGCACGTCGCGGCGCGTATCCAGCATCGCCAGCAGCCAGGTCGGCGGGGTCAGCTTGGCGCTGCTGAACCAGCCGCCGACGGCATGCCCGAGAAACGCGCCGAACGGTTTCCAGCCGCCCCAGCCAGCCGCCCTGGTCTGCGCCCAGGCCTGATGCCAGCGCAACGAGAGCGGCAACTGCAGCGGAAGGCCCAGCAGGTTGTGCTGCACGCTGTCAAAAAAAAAGCGGTACGGATTGTCGTTGCCGGCTGCGCGCGTCGCCAGTTCGTCGGTATGTCCCTTCCACAGGTTCACGCCATCAAAGAAGCGGCTCTGAAACTGCGCCCAGGCATGGAAGTAACTGGTGAAGTAAGCGCTGCGAAAGCCATCAGCCAGACTTTTTTTTTCCGCCAGGGTGTCGCCGATGGTGTCGGTCATCGGCGACACCACGCCGTTCCATGTTTCCACCGTATAGGCACCGGAAATCGTCGGCAGGCTACCCGCGTCTACACCGACCAGGCGATCCGCCGGCAGCCAGTAATCCTGCAGGCGCGGGCCGGTCATGCGCGCATCGGCCCACGCTTCGAGATCCTGCGGGCGCGGTGTGTACGCGGTCAGCAAGCGCTGCAGCTCGCCCTGCAGGCGATGCTCTTCATCGTCGAGTACCTCGCTTTTCTGCCAGCGCAAATAGCCGAGGTAGGTGGTAAGCAAGGCATCCGCGTTGTCGCGGTCGCGGCGCGTATCCGCATCGGCGGTGAAGAATGGCGCGAACAGGCGCGAGCGCGGATCGAACACCACGTTGTGCGGCAATTCGCTGTCCAGGCAGCTGGCGCCACGACCGCGGCAGTGCTGCAGGATGCGCAGGCGCTGGGTGATCGCCAGCACGTGCTCGATGCCGGCGCGGCCATTGGCCATGTCGCTGTCCAGCATCTGGTCGTAAGGCGCCAGGATCAGGCTGGAAAAATCGCCTACCACTTCCTGCTTCAGCTGTTCGATATCGCGATCGGAACGGCGCAGGCCGAAACCGAGCTGGCTCTTGTCGGTACTCGCTTCGAGCCGCTCGATGGTGCGGCCACAGGCCGCCACCCAGCCGATGCGCCCACTGGCGCCGGCATTCTCGCGGCCCTGACAGGCCGCCCGCGTCTGCGCCAGCAATTGCGCATCGTCGGTGCGCGCCTGACTGAGGCCGTAGGTGAGATAGCCGGACAAACCCAGCAAGGCCGCGACGCCGAGTGCAGCCACGCCCATCCGTCCGGCGCTGCCCTTCAGGCTCGGCATCGCCAGCGGCTGGTCGGCTGGCAGGAAGCGCGTGAACAGGTCGGCGACAAACGCACCGGCCGGCGTATCGGGGACCGGACCGCCGGCAAAGTAGAGACCGCGCCAGCGCGGCGTGCGCTGGAACGGATTGTCTTCCAGCAGCAGGCTGACGAATTTCCGCAGCCCGCCCTGCAGGCGCATGATCGATTGCACGAACTCGAACACGCCGCGACGTCCCTTCACCTCGTGCTGTGCCGCAAGCGCAGTCAGCCGCAATGCATGCAGGCGCTCGGCCATCGGCGCGAACAGGCTGTCGAACTTCGCACTTGTACCGGCGCTGACAGTCTCGCTTTCTGGCAAGCGCCAGCCCATCGCCTGCGCAAACGCCTCGGCTGGCACAGCGGCACGGAAGGCGCCGTAACCCGTCAACACCTCCAGCCCGGTCACCACCACATACACCGGCAACTGGATCTGCAGGTGCTCCATGCTTTCGTCGACCAGCCGGCGCAAGCGCATGCTGACATCCTTCAACGCATCGCCGTTGCCGAGCAGGCTGCGTGCGCTTATGCACACCACGATGCCGTTGAGCGGCAGCTGGTCGCGCTCGCTGGCCAGTTGCATCAGCGCCTGGTACCACAGCCCGCGTTCGGTCCGCGCTGACGCGTCGCAGACCAGTTTCGGGCTGACCTCGATCGCGATCATCGACTTGAAGAACCACCAGCGCCACACCGCGTCGGCATCACTGCCCGCCGGCTCGGGGAACGGCGATGCGGTACTCGCTGCCTGCAGCAGGCCATGCACGCCGGCGTCGGCATCGCCGAGGAACAGCATCCACGGTACGCGGTACAGCGAATTGCGCCCCCCGGCCATTTCCGGCGAACGCTGGATCGCATGCTTGGCCGCCTGGATGGCGGCACTCATCTTCGCCAGCGGTTCGCGTTCGTCGTCCGGATTGCCCGGACCAAGATCACCGATACGCTGCCGCGCACGCCCCGCGCGTGAATACTTGCGCGCGCCCTTGGTGAACCACCACAGCACCGCCAGTGCGGCGAGACACAGCCCGAGCAGTTGCCAGAAGCGCGGCGGCACGCCGGGGATCAGCGCCGGCGCAACGAACACGATCAACACCAGCAGCACGATGCCGCCGAGCACGTACAGCGCAGGCCGGAACCAGGTTTTCTGAGTGAGGCTCATCGCAATAGTCCTCAGCGTGCCGGTTCGGTCTGGATGGTCATGAAATCGGCAACGAACTTGTCGCTGCTGCGATTGGTGTCGATGGCCTGCTTGAGCAGCGGCAGGTAATCCTTGGCCGGCTCCTGGTCAGGCCGGAAGCCGGTGTACAGCGGCGTGGGCGAGGCAACCACGGTGATCAGCTCCTGCCCGAATGGGGCATCGACGGTGATCCAGCCACCACCCTGCACGCCCGCCTGGCCCACGTCGATCTGCTGACTGGCCGGAATGACCTGCCCGCTGTGCGGCTCGCGTGTGTTCGGGAACAGGTGGATCACTTCGCCTTCGACCGTGTAGTAGTCGACGTAGAGATAGCTGTCATGGTTGGCCTGGGTGAGCTTGACGATCACCTGCTCGTCCTTGACGAAGCGGTCGCTGTGGCCGGTGGTCGGCGTCACCGCGAGACCGTCGTGGCGATCGAGGTTGCGTTGCCGGTACGGCGTGAGCAGCTTGACCACTTCGCAGTGTGGCCAGATCAGCACCTTCACCTGATAGTTCGAGCTCTTCACGCCTTTGATCGCGTCGATGTCGCCGCGCAGGTGTTCGAGGTCCACCGGCTTGGAGACGTAACCGTTCACCGCAGTCACGCCGTCCTTGTCCACCGTGGCAGATAGGTCAGCACAGCTGTAGCCGGCGATCTCCTGATCCACCAGCTGCTGCACCGTGGGGCCCGCCACCCGCGCCGGCGACAGGAAGAACCACACCAGATAGGCCAGTGGTACCAGCAGCGCCACCACCGCACCGACCTTCATCAGCAGCGCGTCCCACTGCTTGGGATAACGCGGCCCGGCGGGATCCTTCATCTGGTACGGCTGCGGGGTGATCTGCTCTTCGCGCAGCGTGTGCAGCGGCGCGGGCGCCACCGGCAGCTGGCGGCTGTTCAATTCCTTGATTTTTCCCAGCTCGCCGTGGTCGCCAGTCTCGAAGTAGTACTGGCCGACGAAGCCGAGCAGTAGCGCGTGGTAGTACACCTCGCGCACTTCGTCGTCGCCGCCCTTGAGGTTGGACAGGTGCTCGAAGAACTCGTTGCCGGCGTTGTTGGTGTTGAACAGCGACACCTGCAACGGGCTGGCCTGGCTCCACCAGGATGGATTGCGCGTGATGATCTCGTCGAACCAGGCGACCACCGCGAACGCCGCCGACTCCACCGCCGCGGGTGGCTTGCCGGCAGCCAGCGCTGCACTGCGCGCCTGCTCGATCAGTGTGCGCGCCTGCGCGTATGCCTCATCCACGCTGCCCTGCGCCGTGCCGGCAGCGACCTGTTCGTCGATCGCCAGACCGAGCGAAAACAGCGGAGTGAAGTACTCGAGCATGCGGGCCATCGCCGTTACTCCTCCGCGCCCACGGGATACAACTTGATCACCGTTTGATCCGGCGGCAGGTCACAGAACACCGCCATGTTTCGCGCGTTGCGGATGTTTTGCCAGAATGGATGCCGGGTATCGATCAGGAAGTACGTCGTGTTCGGCGTCTTCTGCGGCAGCTCTTCCGGCGGCACCGGCAGCAGGTCGATCTTCAGGCCAAACAGTGCGGCCTGCAGCAGGCGTGGCATCTCTTCCACCGAACAGATCTTGCCGGTGCGCGACAGCCGTCCAAACAGATCCTGCCCGCGCAGTTCGGATTCGAAGGCGAGATAGAAGCGCGTCTTGTCCGAGTCGAACAGGTTGGGCGGCAACTCGGCCTTGTACAGCTTGCCGTCGTAGGTCAGCGTGATGCCCACTTCGGCACCCACGGTGAGCGCCTTGATCAACGTCTCGGCACGCTGGAACGCGATGCGGAAACAGGCACGCAGGTTGTCGTGGTCGTACGGTGGCAGCTCGGTCTCGGCGGGGTTTTCACGCAGGCCGCCGGCAAAACTGATTTCCTCGGAGAACACCGAAAACTCGGCCACCAGCTCGCGCAGCTGCAGGTACAGCGGATACGGCGAGATCACGCCACCACGCACCGCCTCCTGCAGGTCGGCGATGTAGCGTGCGAAGGTCTGCATCATCACCACGCGCATTACTTCCTGCGCACTGGTCGAGGCGGCACGGATGCCGCGCTGGCGCTTCACGCTGGAGAAATCCGCCCCGCGCGAAACCAGCAGGTCGCGCAGGCTGCGCGTCCAGCGACTGAGGTTGACCGAACCCTGCAGCGCCACCAGTGGTGGTATGTAGTCGGGCGACAGCTTGAAGCGGCCCGGCCCGTTCGGCACGATCTCGGCGAACTTGTACGATTCGCATGCTGCGAGCAGCGCCTCGGCGCCTTCGTCCAGGCTACTGACGATCTGCGCCTGGTAGCCGAGGAAATCCACTTCGGCCGCGGGCGCCTGTGGATCGTACGGATCGACCCGCGATTCGCCCTCCAGCCGATGTCGCGCCGGCAGGCGGCCGCGCTCGTCGCTGCGGCCCAGGCCGTCGAGCGTGCGTTCGCGCTTGAGCACCAGATGCAGCGAGATCGGATCGTTGTTTGGCACACTCAGCTCGAGCAGGCTGCGTTCGGGTACACGTGCATTGCCGCCGCCTTCGGCGGTGGCCGCAACGCCGCCACTGATCAGTTCGCCCTGCCGGGTCAGCAGTACGAAGCGCTCCAATGTAGCCATGCCGGTGGCCAGCGCATCCTCGCGCAGCACCAGTGCTTCGTAACCCCAGTGGTAGGGCGAGAACTGCCGGTGCAGCCGCAGTGCATACGCCTGCTGCCAGGCATCCTGTGCCTGCAGATGCTGCGGGGTGAGGAAACCACCCTGCGCCCAATGTACCTGCCGTGCTACCTGCATGACCTGCGTCCCTTGTCAGTGTTGCCGTGTGATGCGTACGCCGTTCACCATGGCTGCGCGCTCACTTCGAAGCCGCGCCGGGCGAGCCCGGCGAGCAACCCTTCCTGGCCGGTGAGATGGATCGCGCCCACCGCGACGAAGCAGCCGCCCCCGCGCAGCAGTGGCTCCAGCTCCTCGATCCAGCGTGCGTTGCGTTGTTCGATCAGACAGCCGCGCGCATGCTGTTCGGCGACTTTCGCCTGCGCATCCAGCCCATGCATCGCGTCTATGTCGGCCAGCCAGCCGGGCAGATCACCAGTGCGATAGAACGCCAGCGAGCGCTCGGTTTCGGCACGCAATTCCTGCGGATCGGCCAGCCGCTCCTGTAATACCCGCGCGTATTCGGCGGGTGAGGTGCAGTCGAGCGCGGCGAGCTGGTCCTCCAGTGTTTCCAGATGCACCAGCTTGAGGCCATGCGCACGCGCGGTGTCTTCCACCACGCTGTCGATATTGCGCTGGCTGGCATCCCTTGCATTCGGCTCCGGCGCATCCAGCCCCTCTTCCAGCAGCGTCATCGCCACCCATGGCTTGAAGCGGTTGAGCTGCGGACCCTTGTGCTCGGGCAGCAGCGTGGCCAGCTCGATGAACTGGGTGCCGCCGATCAGCATCGCCAGATTCTGACCCGGCGCCAGGAAACGATAGCGGTCGTAACTTGGTTGCCACGGTGCATCGCCATCCACTTCGTTGATCAGCATGCGCTGGGCCTGCACCGCATGGCGTACACGCTCGGCATCCAGCCCCAACTCGGCTGGCGAACCGATGTGGATCGTGCCGAACACCAGGCTGTCCGGTGCGCCGGGCTGCGGCGAATGGATACGGAACAGCACGCCGCGCGCGGCACGCCAGTCGAAATCACCGTTCGCCACCACGGCGGGCGCAGCTGGCGACCGCGCTATCTGCACCGAAGACGGCAAAGGCGTCCTGGCCGAGGATGCAACCGCCGGTACGACCGGCAACGCTATCGATTGCGGCGACGATGACGTCTGCACCAGCGGTTGCGTCCATGCCGGCGCTCCAGCCAGCAAGCCAGCGCACAGCACGAGCAGGCCCTGCCAGCCTCGCCGCCGTGTCGCTGTGAGCGCCATTGCCATGGCCATTTCCCTGTCGTGAATCATCAGCGATTCTCACGACGGCCCGTCGCAACGGCCATATCACGGAGAGCCTAGGCCGTTCGGTTTGGCTTCGATCAGTTGCTGCCGGCACGCGCTGGGGCTATGTTGCTGCGGACTCAGACGTGCCGCGGCGGGAGTGCCGCGATACCGCCACGGGGAACGGATATGCGGATACTGATCGCGGACGACCATCGACTGATCGTCGAGGGAGTCAAAGTCAAACTCGCCGAACTCGGTGCGGACACCGAGTTCTCGGTGGCCATGGACGTGGGCGAACTGCGCCATTCGATCCAGAACGATCCACCGCCCGACCTGGCACTGATCGACCTGACCATGCCCGGCGGCGATGGCAATGCACATCTCGCCGAAACCATCCGCCATCTTCCCGGCGTGCCGGTGATCGTGCTGTCGGGCTCGGAAGACCCATCGCTGATCAAGGAACTGCTGGCGATGGGCGTGCAGGGCTTCATCCCGAAGGCCTATTCACCCGAGGTGATGCTGTCGGCGGTACGGCTGGTGTTGTGTGGTGGAGTCTATGTGCCGCCAATGCTGTTGCAGGAACTGGGCAACTTCGCTGGTGCTGCCACTGCGCATGGCGAACCGGCAGCCTCGCTGGAGGACCGGCTGCGCAAGCTGCTCACCGAGCGTCAGATCGACGTGCTGCGGCTGTTGTCGCAAGGCAAGCCAAACAAGGTGATTGCGCGCGACCTCGGCATCAGCGAAGGCACCGTCAAGATCCACCTCGCGGCAATCTTCCGCGCGCTCAACGTGCGCAACCGGGTCGAGGCCGTGGTTGCCTCGCGGCGCATTAGCGGACTTTGACAGCAGCAATCGGGGCACATGCCTGTCATGACAGGCGTAACACGGCGTGCATCGGCACAGCGTAAGCTAGATCGACAAGGGTCGGGGATGACTTTGTGCGCATAGTGGCCATGCTGTCATCGGCTGCAGGGGGAGTGGTTCCGTGCCGGGAAAACGCAGCACTGACAACCGACAGCCCCGCGGCTCCTGGGTCATGTTGTGGCGTGCCGCGTTGTTGGTGCCGCTGGCGCTGGGCTGCTTTTCATTGCATGCCGCAAATGCTTCTTCTGCAACCGAGTCGCCGGCGCCGCTGACGTTCGGCATCCTGCCGATCGGTGGCCCTTCCGAATCGCTGGAGGCCTGGCGGCCGATGCTGGACGACATGAGCAAGTCGTTGCAGCGGCCCGTCCATAGCATCTCGGTGAGCACCTATGAAGGCCTTGCCCAAGCCATGTCCGAGGAACGCGTGGACGTCGCCTTCGTCTCCGGCGTGCTGGCACTGGATGCGGTCAGTCGCGACCGCATGCAGGTGATCGCCCAGCTCGTTGGTGGCAATGGCTCGCACGGCTACTACTCCGTCCTGCTGGTACAGAAGGACTCGCCGATCCATACGCTGGATGACTTGTATCGCCAGCCCGGCCACTGGCGCTTCGCGCGTGGCGAAGCACTGTCGACCTCCGGCTACCTGGTGCCCGAGACCCAGCTGTTCGCCAGCCACAAGATCGATTCGGACACGTTCTTCGCCAACGTGGTGGTGAACAACCACCAGAACAACGCGCTGGCGGTGGCCAACGGCGAAGTGGACGTGGCCACCAACAATACTGCCGACCTGGAGCGCTTCGCTCAGCACTTCCCCGAGCAGTACGCGCGCCTGCGCATCCTGTGGAAATCCACCCTGATTCCGCATGCCGTCATCATCGTGCGCAGCGACCTGTCGCCGCAGCTGCGTGCGTCGATTGCGAACTTCATCACCCACTACGCGAAGAGCGGCACGCATTTGACGGCGGAACTGGCCAAGCTGAAGCTGATCCACGATATCAGCGGCTTCATACCGGCCAACGACGCCACCCTCATACCCTTCGCCGATATCAACTACACGCTAGAGCGCCGCCGTACGCTCAGCGCGCAATGGGTCAATGACGCCGCGATGCAGACGCACCTGCAGAAGATCGAGAGCGATCACCAGAAGCTGGTGCAGCGACTCAAGACAAACCAGTCGATGGAACTTCCATATCGCGGCGACGGGCCCTGATCAGCGGCTCTCCTGCCGTTCGCGCCAGCCGATTGGGTCTACCGACGAGCGTCACCATTCCACCTCCGCCGCCATAGCGCCTCCGAGGTATGGCAACGTACGCCGCGTGCGCCAATCATGGTCGACATCCTCATGCATGGGAGTCCGCCATGACATCACGCCCTGCTGCGTCACTCCGTTCGCTCGCCCGCTTCACGCTGGGCCTGTTGATTGCAGGCAGCGCTTCACTAATGGCGCAAACCCAGCCGCGACCAGCCGTCAGCACGGCGGCCAGCGCCAACCCGGCTGTTGCCACCAGCGCTGATGTGCTGGGTCAGCCTTTCGTGACGAAATACGCCCGCTTCCAGCCGGTGCCGTTCAACACGCTGCCCGGCTGGAACACGGATGCACTGCGCGAAAGCCTCGATGTATTCAGCCGCAGCTGCAAGGTGTTGTCGCGCAAGAGTGCCTGGAGTGAAGCCTGTTCCGATCTCAGTGCGACCGATGCAAGTAGCGACGACGCTGCGCGGCATTTCTTCGAAATGCATTTTCAGGTCTACCAGGTGATGAATCCGGACGCCACCGCGGACGGCCGCATCACCGGCTATTACGAGCCGAAGCTGGAAGGCCACAGCACACGCACCGCGCAATTCCGTTTTCCGGTGTATGGCGCGCCGCGTGACCTATACGAGCTCGACGCGCGCTCGCTGAGCGGGGCCAGCCACCAGTGGTTCCGCATCAAGGACGGTCGCCTGCTGGCCGCCGCGCCGGACACCGCCGATGCGCACGAATACGAGTTGGCACTCGACAACGACATGCCCGGCCTGGCCGACAAACGCTATCGCGTGCGCCTTGACGGCAATCGCATCGTGCCGTACTTCAACCGCCAGCAGATCGAGTCGCAAAGCATCGACGCGCCGGTACTGGCCTGGGTGGACGACGCCTATGCGCTGTACTCGATGCAGGTGCAGGGTTCGGGCAAGATCAAGCTGGAAGACGGGCGGATTGTGCGCGTGGCCTATGCCGAACAGAACGGCCAGCCGTTCCTGCCGAATGCCTCGGCCAGCGATACCGCACTGGCCACCAGCGCGATCAAGACCCGTGGCCTGCGGCTCGGTGCCGCCAGCGCCGCGGATACCGCAGCCAATGCGCCGAACGAGGATGTCGCCTCGATCATCGCGCAACTCAATCACGGTGGTGGCGCGCCGGCCGCAACGGCCGCGGCAGCGCCTGCAACGCACACCGAAATACACAACGATCCACCGGCCGACAGCAATGGCGCCAGTTCAGGCAATGCGCAGGTGCAGGCGATCATCGCCCAGCTCCAACACGGCAGCAGCAGCGGCAATGCATCCGCCAGCACGCCGACACCCATGCCGGCAACCGCGCCAGCGGTGGCGCCGAAGGCTCACGATCCGCAGGTGCAAGCCATGATCGCGCAGCTACTCGGCAAGGCGCCGCCACCCGCGGCTGCCGGCTCCTACAGCAGCGACAGCACGCACAACGGCAGCGGGATCAGTGGCAGTGACGCCGCGCGGCTGGCGGCCGATCCGCATCACACTGGCGCGGCAAAACACCTCGCCGCCAGCAGCGGCGGTGCCGGCAGTGTCAGCGGCATCGGCGATCCAAGCTACGTATTTTTCCGGGTGATTCCCGACGGCCCGCAAGGCCCGCTCGGCGCGCTCGGCGTGCCACTTACCGCCGGCCGTTCACTGGCCGTCGATCCACGCACCACTCCACTAGGTGCGCCGGTCTTCGTCACTACCGCGGCGCCCGGCGGCGCCGGCAACCTCGATCGGCTGATGTTCGCACAGGACACCGGTGGCGCGATCCGTGGCAGCGTGCGCGGCGATTTCTTCTGGGGTTTCGGTGACGACGCCGGCAGCATGGCCGCGTCGATGAATGCGAATGGCCGCATGTGGTTGTTGTTGCCCAAGGGCCTCACGCTGGGCGCGCTGAATCCGAAAGTGCGCACGCGTGGCCTGGATAGTGCCGCCACCGCGCCGGACTGCGTCATCCCGGATGACCAGAGCTGCGTCGAGAACTGAGCCGTGATCCAGCGTTGTGCGATCACGACGCCATAGGTTCTACACCCTTCGTGGAATAGAGCGCGCCGGCCAGCTGACCGAGACTCTGCGGACCGCGGCGCGACTGCCGCGACGACGGCCGTGGCCATGCTTGACGAACTGCTGCCCTACTACGAAAACGAGCTGACCAGCCTGCGCTCGCTGTCGAAGGAGTTCGCCGCACGCTATCCCAAGATCGCCGCGCGGCTCTCGCTGGAAGGCGATGTCTGCGAAGACCCGCATGTGGAACGCTTGATCGAGTCATTCGCCTTCATCGCCTCGCGCATCCACAAGAAACTGGACGACGATTTCCCGCAGATCACCGAAGCACTGCTGTCAGTGCTGTATCCGCATTACCTGCGCCCGGTGCCATCGATGTCGATCGCGCAGCTGTCGCCCGCAGCAGGTGCGGAACTGACCGGGATGCAGCAGATACCAATCGGCACCCAGCTGCTGACGCGGGCGATCCAAGGCATGCCGGTGCGCTATCGCACCGCGTATCCGGTCGATGTCTGGCCGCTGCAGGTGACCGATGCCGCCTTCGAATCGGTCGAGCGCTCGGCCTTCGCGGTGCGCAGCGCCGACGTGGCTGCCAGCGTGCGGATCCGCCTCGAGGTGGTCGGCAAGACCACCTTCGCCGCATTGGACCCGCACCAGCTGCGCTTCTATCTCGATGGCGAGAGCCCGCTGGTGCACGCGCTGCTTGAGCTGCTGCTCAACAGCGTGGAATCGGTCAGCGTGGTGGCGCCCGATGGCCAGCCGCAGGTGCCCCCGCAACGGCTGCCGGATGACTGCATCCAGGCGGTCGGCTTCCAGCTCGACGAAGGCCTGCTCGACTACGACTCGCGCAGCTTCCTCGGCTACCGTCTGCTGCAGGAATACTTCACGCTACCGGAAAAATTCCTGTTCATCGATATCGGCGGACTCGACCTGAAGCGCTTCAGTACCGCGGTGGAACTGCGCATTGCACTACGCTCGTTCGGACGACCGGAACGCACCGCACGGATGGAACAGACCGTCGGGCGCGATACCTTCCGGCTGCACTGCACGCCGATCGTCAACCTGTTCACCCAGCAGGCCGAGCCGATCCGCGTCAGCCAGGAACTGAGCCAGTACCAGGTGATTCCCGACGTGCGTCGGCCGCTGGGGCTGGAGGTGTATTCGATCGACCGCGTGCAGCGGCTGGTGCGCAGCGGCGAGTCCAGCAGCGGCAGCGAGTTCCTGCCGTTCTTTTCGACCAAACACGGTCTGGGTGGCGACGACAGCGGCTGCTACTGGTACGCACAACGACTGCCATCAGCGCGGCCCAACGACGATGGCACCGAAGTAGCCATCGCGCTGGTGGATCGGCAGATGGACCCGCGGGTGCCGGCAGTGGAAACCCTTTCGCTCGCATTGACCTGCACCAACCGCGACCTGCCCTCGCAGCTGCCGTTCGGCGGCGAGGAAAGCGTGCTGCAGGTGGAGGACGGCGGCGTGATCGCCCGTGCGCGACTGCTGAAAAAGCCCACGCCGACCTGGCGTGCGCCAATGCGCATGGCCAACCAGTGGCGCTTGATCTCGCACTTGTCACTGAACCACCTGTCGATCATCGATGGCGGTCGCGACGCGCTGCTGGAAATCCTCAGCCTGTACAACTTTGCCGAGTCGGCGACGCTGCGCAAACAGATCGCCGGCATCGTCGGGGTCAGCAGCCAACCGTCGCTTAGCCGGGTCGGCAAGGCACCACGGCAATCGTTCGTACGCGGCACCGATATCGAGCTGACCTTTGACGAAGAACACTACGTAGGCTCCGGCGCCTACCTGCTGGCGCGCGTACTCGAACTGTTCTTCGGCCTGTACTGCACCGCCAACTCCTACACCCGGCTCACCGCGCGCAGCGTGCAGCGCGAGGAACCGCTGGCCACCTTCGCGCCGCGCGCCGGCGCACAGGCGCTGATTTGATGAGCATGACCTGATGGACACGCGCTGATGGACGAGCTGAGCAATCCCATGCAAGCCGAGGCATCAACACCACTGCCGCTGCTGGCCGGTGCCTTGACCGTACCGGGCCTGCTGCCGCATGCGCCGCTGGATGCGCTGCTGGCCGAGCCGGAACGCTACGGCTTCTTCCAGGCCGTGCGGCTGCTCTATCGCGCCCACGGCATGCCGATGCGCGCTGGCGTGTCGTCTGCCCACGATACGCTGCGCTTCACCGTGCCGCCCTCGCTGAACTTCCCACCGTGCGAGCTGCAGTCGCTGGATCGCGCCACGCAGGACGACAGCGAGTCGCCGCGTTACACGATGAGTGTGAATTTCCTCGGCCTCACCGGCCCTTCCGGTGTGCTGCCGCGGCATTACACCGAATGGCTGATGGCACAACAAAAGGCGCGCGATCCGGCATCGCGTGATTTCCTGGACATCTTCAACCATCGCCTGCTCAGCCTGTTCTGGCGCGCGTGGGCAAAGCACCGCACCGAACTCAGCCAGGAACTCGCCGGCGAAAAGGGTGGCGGTGGCAGTGGCGTGTTGCGCCACATCTACGATCTGATCGGACTGGGCACACCGGCCCTGCACGCTTTGGTGGAGCCACGTGCAAAGGGCGGCAGCACGAAAACGAAACTGCCAGCCGCCGCACTGGGCTATTACAGCGGCCTCGTGGCGCAACACCCGCACGGCGTCGGTGCGTTGGCACAGGTGATCGGTGACGTCGTCGATGCGCCGGTAGAAGTGATTGGCTGCCACGGTACTTGGCAACGCATTCCGCCACGCGATCGCACACGCCTCGGCAAAACCAACCAGCGCTTCGGCGATGGCTGCGTGCTGGGTTCGCGTTTCTGGGACCGGCAGACCACGGTGCGCGTGCGCATCGGACCGATGCGCCTGCGCGGCTTCGATGCCCTGCTGCCGCAACGTGAATTGCTTGGCGCCGTAGTCGAACTGTTGCGCTTTCTTACTGGCCTCGCGCTCGACCTGGAGATCCAGCTTGTCCTCCAGGCCGAAGCCGTGCCGCGCGCGCGCTTGGGCGGCGCGCGCGCGGCACGACTGGGCTGGAACAGCTGGTTGGCCGGCCGTCGCAGCGAGCGGCCGGCGGACGAGTGCCACTTCGTGTTTACGGGATTGACGTGATTTTAAACCCATCGCCCTTTGGGAGAAGGGTCGGGGTGAGAGTCCGGAGCTTGCGCAAAACTTCAGCAACACGCGTCGCCCGAACCCTCATCCGTCCCCGGATCGAGTCCGGGGCAGGCACTACGCACACCTTCCCCCAAAGGGAGAAGGAAATAACTGAGGAGAGCAGTCATGGCAGTCAACTTGCGCGCGCTGGTAGCGCGGCTCAACACCACTTGCCGCGGTGCGATGGAAGGCGCCGCCGGGCTCTGCCTGTCGCGCACGCATTACGACGTGGAAATCGAGCACGTGCTGCTGAAACTGCTCGAGGTCGACAACAGCGATATCCGCCGCATCCTGCGCCAGTTCGACGTCCCGCCGGAACGGCTGGAGAAGGAACTCGGCCAGATCCTCGCCAGCTTCAAGACCGGCAACACGCGCACACCGGCACTCTCCAGCCACATCCCCGACCTGCTGGAACAGGCGTGGACCTACGCTTCGATCGAGTTCGGCGAGACGCGCATCCGCAGCGGTCACCTGCTGGTGGCGCTGGTCGCGGTGCCCGAACTGCGTCGGCTGGTAGCGGCGAAGTCGCTGCAGGACATCAACGTCGAAACGCTGCAGAAAAATTTCCACGCGCTGGTCGAAGCCTCGGTGGAGGCACGCGAGGCACGCAGCTTCCAGGAAGGCGACGGCGCGCCGACAAGTTCGGCCAGCGGTGGTGATGCCGGTGTCGGCAGCAAGCCTAGCGCCACGCCGAACCTGGACAAGTACTGCAGCAACCTCACCGCACGTGCTCGCGAAGGCAAACTCGACACCGTGCTCGGCCGCGACGAGGAAATCCGCCAGATGGTGGACATCCTCACCCGCCGCCGCCAGAACAGCCCGATTCTCACCGGCGAACCCGGCGTCGGCAAAACCGCTGTGGTCGAAGGCCTCGCGGCACGCATCGCGGCCGGCGATGTGCCGCCGATTTTGAAGAACGTCGAGCTGCTCTCGCTCGACCTTGGCATGCTGCAGGCCGGCGCCAGCGTGAAGGGCGAATTCGAGGCGCGGCTCAAGGGCGTGATCGACGAAGTGAAGTCGAGCGCCAAGCCGATCATCATGTTCATCGATGAGGCGCATACGCTGATCGGCGCCGGTGGCGCGGCGGGCCAGAACGATGCTGCCAACCTGCTCAAGCCTGCACTGGCGCGCGGTGAGCTGCGCACCATTGCCGCCACCACCTGGGGCGAATACAAGAAATATTTTGAGAAGGATGCCGCGCTCACCCGTCGCTTCCAGGTGGTGAAAGTGGATGAGCCGGACGAGGCCCGCGCGGTGAGCATGCTGCGCGGCGTGGCGAAGGCGATGGCCAAGCATCACCAGGTACGCGTGCTGGACGAGGCAGTGACCGAGGCGGTCAAGCTATCCGCGCGCTACATCGTCGGCCGCCAGCTGCCGGACAAGGCAGTCAGTGTGCTGGATACCGCATGTGCGCGCATCGGCATCGGCCTCAACTCGATTCCTGCACCAGTCGAGGACAGTCGCAAGCGGCTGGAAATCCTCGCCACCGAACGCGAGCAGCTGGCGAAGGAAGCAGCCGGCGGCAGCGATCACAGCAAGCGACTCGCCGAGATCGATAACGAAACAGCCGAACTGCAGACCACACTCATCGCACTGGAAGCACGCTGGAAGGAAGAGCTCGACCTGGTCGGCCAGATCCACGGCAAGCTCGATACGGCCGAAGCACTCGCCGCCGATGCGCCCGAGCGCGCCGGCCTGGTCGAGGAACTGAATGCGTTGCGCACCAAGCTCAAGGCGCTGCAGGGACACGTGCCTATGGTCAACGCGCTGGTCGACGCGAATACCGCCGCACAGATCATCGCCGCGTGGACCGGCATCCCGCTCGGCAAGATGGTCGCCGACGAAATCCAAACCGTCCTCAAATTGCGCGAGCAGCTGGAGGAACGCGTGATCGGCCAGAGCCACGCACTCGATGCGATCGCCCAGCGCGTGCGCACCTCGCGCGCGAACCTGGAAGATCCGAACAAGCCCAAGGGCGTGTTCCTGCTGGTCGGTACCTCCGGCGTGGGCAAGACCGAGACTGCGATCGCGCTGGCCGAAATCCTCTACGGTGGCGAGCGCAACATGATCACCATCAACATGAGCGAATACCAGGAGGCGCACACCGTCTCCAGCCTCAAGGGCTCACCGCCCGGCTACGTCGGTTATGGCGAAGGCGGCGTGCTCACCGAAGCCGTACGCCGGCGACCCTACTCGGTGGTACTGCTGGACGAAATCGAGAAGGCCCATCCGGACGTGCTGGAACTGTTCTTCCAGGTGTTCGACAAGGGCGTGATGGAAGACGGCGAAGGCCGCGAGATC
The DNA here is from genome assembly GCF_009766065.1 of Dyella sp. S184. Classification (GTDB taxonomy): domain Bacteria; phylum Pseudomonadota; class Gammaproteobacteria; order Xanthomonadales; family Rhodanobacteraceae; genus Rhodanobacter. The sequence continues at coordinate 752,572 of NZ_LMUE01000009.1, forward strand.
GACTTCAAGAACACCATCATCATCCTCACCTCCAACGCCGGCACCGACCTGATCATGGAAGCCTGCGCCGGCGATGGTGAAGTGCCCACCGTCGAAGCGCTCAACGACATCCTGCGTAGCGAACTGCAGGATCACTTCAAGCCGGCCTTCATCGGCCGCACTACCGTAATCCCGTTCTACCCGCTGCGCGACGTCAGCATGAAGAAGATCGTGCGACTGAAACTCAACAAGATCGTCAAGCGCATCGCCGCCAACCACGGCGCCCGTTTCAGCTACGACGAACACCTAGTCGACACCATCGCCGCACGCTGCACCGAAGTGGATTCCGGCGCCCGCAACATCGACAACATCCTTAGCGGCAGCTTGCTCCCTGAAGTTGCCGGCGAAGTGCTCGAACGCATGAGCCGTAGCGAGCCGGTGCAGGAGATCAACGCCAGCGTGGGCGAGGATGGACGATTTGCGTATGCGTTGTCGTGACTCGATACGGCGCCTGCTTCAGTTTGCGAAAGGCGCCTTGCCGAGGTTGAAAACGACGCCATAGGGGTCGCGCAGGTAGCAACGCGGAATGGCTGCGTTCTCCTCGAGGACGACACAACCTGCCGCGACCAGTCGGTGCTTTTCGGCTCGAACATCGGAGACCAGGAAATCAAAAACGGGACCATGGTCCTTGCCCTTCTCCACGTACAGACAGAAGGAACCCGTCTCGAAGCCCATCAGCGTTTCGCTGCTGGACGTGACCGGTAGACCGAGTACCGTTCCATAGAACGTCACAGCGTCAGCCCATGCATCGGTGCGGATGATGACGTCACGTGACGAATGAATTGCATATGCCATCGTGATCTCCCGGGTTGTCAGGTGCCGTTCAGCGCTATCTCGCTCATCAGCGCCAGCTGGTTGCCGTCAGGATCAGTGAACTCCGCAAGCCATAACTCCGATTGAGGCGTGCGGTGCACCAGGTGCGGCTCGGCCTTGAACGCGACGCCTTTGTCCTTCAGCGTAGAAAACACCGCGTGGATATCGGGCACCTGAAAATATATGGCGGAGCCTCGTTGCGCCTCCTGGCCTGAAGGCATGACGCCCACCAGGAGCCGGACACCACCGCAATTGAAGAAGGCCATTTGCGGAGGTGCCGCGAAGAGAAATGGAATGCCCAGCGTGTCCCGGTAGAAAGCTACTCCCTTGTCAAAGTCCCCGACGGGGACGAGGAGCTGAGCAACCTTGGCGTCTGCGAGATTCATTTGCCCCACCTGATGTAAGTTGTTGTAGCGCCAGATGCCTGAGTTAACCCGCTGCCGGCCGGGAACGGTTGTATGAGATCGACTCGACGGCCGTGCCTTGAACGAATTGCAAGGGCGCTTAGTCGTCAAACTGGTAGAATGAATAGCCGCCCGGCTTACGCCCAAAGATGCCAGTGAAACGTCCGATTGGAAAAGACTTCTCTACGGCCAGCAAAGGAACGTACCCGCGGTTAGCAGCTGCATAAGTGCCACCCGCTTGCCACTCTGAAAGCACGAGCTCTTTGGCGAGAAGCTGTGCGTGGCCGAGATTCGATGACGGCACCTTTTCCACTTAGTGACGTAGAGCGGTCAAACGCGAAAAAATTGAAGTACGAAAAAATGATTGCCGAGGCTGCCACCACAAGCAACTCAATGACGTTTGACAGACTCTGGGCCCCAACACCTAGAGCTGCCGGAGCTACCCATAGGGTCATGCTAACGAAAGATAACGCCAGCAACCAAGAAGTTTGTGGGCGTGTGCGACGGAGCCAGAGCCTGCCAGGGAGAATCAGCAGCGTGGCAAGAAGAGAAACCACTACAAGCATAACGATCATGTGGTTCCTTTGAGAGGCCTAACACCTGAGTTAAGTGGCGGTTCCGACAAACACTGTCTGTGCGCCATTCTTTTCCCATGTGAGGTTGACTGTACGCCCGATGGCTCGTGTTCGATGCACTGTACCTGCTGGAATGACAACGCTTTGCCATTCGGTAAGTTCTAATCGATCACCACCCGCAAGATCGATTTGTAGTGTTCCTGCAACCACCAAGAATAGCTCGTCTGAATCTGGATGCTGGTGCCAGCGATACTCGCCCTCGAATACTGCTAACCGCATGCAGTCGGTGTTGATGTCGACCAGAACGTGGTTGCTATACGACTCGGCTATCGCGGCTTGTTCCGCGCGAACGTCGACGACGGTCAATGCAGCGTAGCGCGCTGTCTGCGCTGAATACTCTTGTGCGGAAGGAAACTGAGATTTCATGCGAATACTCTAGTCGTATGCAGGCTAGTTCTGCGGCCGCACGCAATGACTTTCGCTGCGAGTCATTCTCTATCGCCGGAATTCTCAGGCATTTCATTGCTCAACTTATATGCACTGGCTCGTTCCCTTTCAATGGGTCGAACCTCGTATGTCAAACCGCAGGCCAGGCAAGGATTCTGCGCGGCAAGTGCCGCAGCTTCGGCGAGGCTGCCAGCCAGGAAGAACCAGTAGCCACCCACAACCTCCTTGGCTTCGGCAAAGGGGCCGTCAATCACGCCGCGCCCTGAGACAATTTTCGCCTCTCTCGCGAGCCGCTGTCCCGCTTTCAACATCCCTTCGCTGACGAGTCGATCGTGCCAGATGTAGAAGTCGTCAATAGCCTCCTGTATTTCTTCGGGCGATCTGTCTTTGTCCCACTGCCCGCGGGAGATGACGAGGTACTCCGATAGCGAGGTCGTGTCGGTCATGGATTCTCCCGATGATGCCACTCGTTCGTCTTCAAGGTTCTTGGGGCCCAACGCTGGAGTTAAGCGGCGCCGGATGCGTCCGCCTTGAACCAGTTGTTAGGCCGATTGAAACGATCTGCGAAAATGAAGTCTTTGACATAGGTGGAACCTAGCTGATTCCGTGCTTATGCATGGACTCCAAAGCGCGCCAAGATCATCATAACCCCAAGGCCAAGAAGCACAGCACTGACAACTAGACCCAACCAATAACGCCACTGCCACTGCATTCCCACCCCTATCATGCTTCGCATTGGGTCCTCGGGGGATACATATACTTTGATCGTCTTCTGGGTGGCATAGTGGTCGGCTGTGCGTTGAGCTGAGCTAAAACTCGAAAAAATGCGCCCATCAGACCCGGATTTATCGCTGCTGTAAGTTCGGTTGCCGAGCCGATAGCTGTAACGAATGACCACGCGAAAGATGACTCGTTTACTACCGTTTGCGCCGGCATAGTCGTAATCCTCCGATACACCAGCAGATTCGATCGCGCCATCGACGCTAGCCCATTTGGAGGCGGCGATGGCACTACGAATCTCGACGAGATTCGTCTTTGCACTGACGAAGCCTATAACCATTAAAACTATGCCGGCTACGATGAGAAAGGTTTGACTGTCGTGCATGCTGTTGCCTGACGCTTGAGTTAAGCGGCGGCGAAGCCGGAGAGTTCCTACGCAAAAGTGGACACCGGATGGTTAGCCGCATTGTGCCTCGAACTCGATGGGA
>NZ_LMUE01000010.1 GCF_009766065.1 Dyella sp. S184
ACTGCGGGTATAGGATGTCGCGACAATCGAGCGCTGCGCGCCGCAGCCAGTCAACTTTTGCGTTAGATGCTCGGATCAATGGATGCCATGCCCGCAAACCTCCAAAAGCATTTCATCCCGGCACTCTATGTTGTTCTGGGATTGCTTCTCGCAGCAAACATCATGTCGTTGCTCTCAGGCAACTTGCTCGCTCTAGTGTCTCTGGCCGTTCAATTCACGGTTCTTGGCGTCGTCTATTTCGGCAAGCCTTGGGCCTACATTGCCGTGAAATTATGGGCGTTCATCGTCATGCTCGCGGGGCTGGCAATGTGGCTAGCCGTCCTCTTGGACGGGACCAAATATTTCCATTCTGTATTCAACGCGGTGTTCAATACGCTTATGCTTTTTGCTGGCTTCTACTTCTTCAATTTCGCCAAACCCGCGCTCCAGCAAGTTCGTGAGCGCATCTAACTACTCGTTCAAGGCGGACGGCTTCGCCGCCGCTTAACTCTAGCGTTAGGCCTTATGACTAAGCCTCAAAATTGGGATGTGACGACACATGGCCCTCTTACGCTCGCAACGGTAAAGGCGCTCCATCAACCTGCGTACAAATATCGCATTCGGCAATTTAGCCGGGCGCCGCATACAGCTTTCCCGGAGTCAGGTGTAGCTAGCACTCTCTACGTTATCTCGGGCTCGTGTTTGGTCACTATCGAGTCTACGAGTGCGCCGCATACAGTCCGTGCCGGGCAGTTTCTTTCCATGCCGCAAGGCACCAACGTCATGGAGTATCCCGAGCATACCGAAATAATTCGTGCGCTAAATTTGCCGCCCGGGGCTTGGCATTCGGAGCAAGCGAAACAAAGTGCTTAATTCGGCGGCCCCAGGATGTAACTCGGGTGTAGCCTAACTACTCGTTCAAGGCGGACGCCTCCGGCGCCGCTTAACTCCAGCGTTAGGCTCACATGAGACTTCTAGTCGCCAGTGTTTTGATTGCTCTGTCAGGGTTCGTGTGTGCGGCCAGTACTCAGTCCACCCTCACACTTGATCGTCCATCGGTCGTTGCTGTCTTCACCCCCGACGCGGATGTTTCCGCTGCGGATCGGAACTCCGATGATTTCGGCGATTTCATAAGCGACTTCAACCTTTATAGTTCGTCTCTGGCCTCGGAATTACGTGGTCGCAAAGACGTTGCTTTCATCAGTTCCAGCGCGACGACGTTCATTTTCAAGGGGGCAGAGCACGTCCCTATCACCCGCAAAGCCTTGTCCGGCTACGGTTTCATCATCTACGTTCCAGGGAAGTCCCCGACCATATTTGAGGGCGTAGAAACGGACTCGGATGTTCTCTGTGCGCTCAAAGATCTCGCGCCAAAAATTCGGGTGCCGGCGCAGTGCGAGCCTAACCCGTCGTCCAAGCGGACGCGCGTACCGCGCGCCGCTTAACTCCAGCGTTAGAGCCCATGATTGACGCACACGCACGATCCAAACTTGCAGAGCTTTAGCGTTCATTAGTCGCGGGGCTCATCACGAACTATCAGTTCGACGATCGCATTCCGACATCAAGCGATCCCGCAATTCGCGAAATCTACAACAAGGCTTTCTGGCTCATGTACTGCGATCTGCGTCAGTACCGGCTCAAAGGGCGCGATCGGCTTTCTCCGCAAGTACGCGAAGTCGCTGCACGCTGCATCCTCTTTCTCAAGTCGCGTCTTTCATACAGTTGGCCTGTTCTCTCACGGCCCGCGGCTGTTCTGCTCACCATCGCCAATTTGCTCACATTGGGCATTGCCGGCAGGATTTACTCGCATCGAGCCACTCACGGCCGCGACATTTCCTATTGGCCATTTCTCTCAAGCGCGCAATACTCAGCGGCGTTACGTTCACCGGCATATCTCTCGGGCAATGGGCTCTAACTACTCGTTCAAGGCGGACGCCTCCGGCGCCGCTTAACTCCAGCGTTAGGCCTCAAATGAACAAAGAATCGGCAGCTTGGCTCGCATTAAGGATCATTGGTCTGCTCGCGCTCGGACGGGCTTTCTTGTCCGTGTTCGGTGCGGCGGTCGAAATCTTCAATTTGTGGAAGCTATATGGCGTCACCCTTGAAGCTTTGGCCTCTCAAACCGAGCGGCTCATCCTTCAAACTTGGGTTGGCATAGGGCTCTCTCTCACAGAGTCCATTTTCTTTGCCCTCGTCGCCTTCTACTTTCTTCGCAAGGGTCGGGCGATCCATAAGCTTCTCATGCACGAGTCCGCCTAGTAGGGTGCGCCTAACATTTCGTTCAAGGCGGACGGCTACGCCGCCGCTTAACTCTAGCGTTAGGCTTTATGAGCAACTCTCCGGTCTACCTTCACATCTCGCCCGAGGGCACGTTGCCAGATGTCGCCCATCTCTCGCCGTTTCGAGCCCTCGTCATCATCGATGACGCAGTCACCAGTGAGTGGCAAGTCAAGGTAAGTGATTGGTTGGTACAGTCAGGCTGCTTGTACGTGATGGCTTGGGGCTCAGACTGCACGACGTGGGACGATTCCGTGGATTTCGCCAACTTGCGTCAATTCAACTACGGCGATATCCCGAGCGATCAAGACGTGCTCACAACGTGGCATGGTAACGAACCTCTCAACGAGGCGTTCTACTTCTGCAAGCACCATGCAATCCACCCTGTCGTCGACCTACAACGCACCGTCTTGCTTCACGTTGCAGCGCAAAGCGATTCTTCTCGCATTGTCCAAGGCTTCGTCGCAGCCTAACATTTCGTTCAAGGCGGACGCCTCCGGCGCCGCTTAACTCCAGCGTTAGAGCGCATATGAAACATTCCAGAACACTTGTCGCAATTACTGCCGGAACACTTTTCTACGTCCTTTTAGACTATTCGGCTCATGCGTTGCTTCAGCACTTTTCGTCACCCGGGCTCATCACGTTCTGGACGGTTCTCTCATCGCCCTTAGGTATGCTGGCTACTCTGCTACCTGGCTTCATGGCTGGTTGGCTCTCGCGCAACCATGGCATCATTTCTGGCTTCCTCGTCGGCTTAGTTGGGTCGGGAGCACATTCTGTGCTGACCGGTAGCGCCGCCCAATACTTTCAAGTCAACGACAGCCAAGTGGCCGTTTCTGTAGCTTGGTTCTTGGTCATGTGTGTCGTCCAGGGCCTGTATAGCGCGGCGGCAGGTGGGTCTGCTCAGCTGATGCGCTCTAACAGTTCGTTCAAGGCGGACGGCTTCGCCGCCGCTTAACTCCAGCGTTAGATGTTCCGTGGCATGAGGCTAGAGAACTATGGCAGCACCCCCCAAACTCAAACGGGCGATCTCCTTTATCTTGCAAGCGTTGTTGTTGGCTTTTGCAGCGGTCTGCATGCTTGTCTATGGGCAACACAACTTCGCAATTCGGTCCGTTGGGCTGCTTGCACTATTCGGAGGCCTTGTCCTAGTCCGCAATTCGCGTCAGTCAAGTTCGGCTGTTCGTATCCAAAACAAGCCCGCGTTCTCCGTCAAGCCTAGGCAGTGGTTAGTGGGGCTTGCTCTTGTTGTAGCGTTGGCTGCCGCACTAGCGTGGCTTTTCTACGACGCCGCGACGGGGTATCGGAGTGGCGTCGCTCCCCTTTTTGCGTTCATTGCCGCTGGTCTATCTTGTAGCTTGTGGTGGGGCGGCTTGTTTATGCGGTGGTTCATGTGGTGGTTCTAGCAACTTCACAGGCACCATCTAACTACTCGTTCAAGGCGGACGGCTACGCCGCCGCTTAACTTCAGCGTTAGGTTGCTCAATGGACGACATTGCTAGTGGGTATAGGGATTCCATTCTGGGCTTGCTTGAACTCATAGCAAGCTCTGAAGAGCAACGCGCTTTCGCGGGCAAAATTCCCTACGATGACTATGCATCGGAGTTTTATTGCTTATGGTTCGATGATGCTTTTCATCCAGACTCTGACCTAGCACAGCGTGCGTTTCTGCCCAACGAGCTAGACACCCTGCGTTCTTTCTCGGTCATATGGGAGCGAGAGGATACTGTCTTGGGGCAAACTGACAGATCGATTGGGGAATTGCTTGCAAATGCTAACTGGTGCTCCGTTGTTGAGGCAGCCACGCAGGCAATGGCGCGCCTCAAGAGCAGAGCAACCTAACAACTCGTTCAAGGCGGACGCCTCCGGCGCCGCTTAACTCCAGCGTTAGGCCTGCAGGGGGCTTCATGGCAACTTCTAAAGTGGTAAGGCTAAGCTTGTTCCTTGCTCTATCCATGGCAACAATTGGAGTAAGTGCGGCTGATTGGATCCGACTATCTAGCAACGCAGATGGGGACACTATTTTTTTGGATCGAGGAAGTATTCGTAACAACGGCGGAATTTTGCAGGTCTGGACAATGACCAACTTAGGCACGCAGAGGCCAGATGGCACACTCTCTCAAAAGACTGCGTTTCTGCTTAATTGCCAAACTTGGGAAGCTGCAGTTTGGTCAGGTGTTAGTTATTCTGCCCCGAACGGCGAAGGCCAACTTCTCAATCACGTCACCGCAAGCCCAAATGAGATCAACTACGAACCTACAATCCCGGATTCGAGCATTGATGCGATTCTCAAGTTCAGCTGTAGCAGCTCAAAGTAGTACATCGTTGCATAGCCGGTTCACGGCCTAACCACTCGTTTAAGGCGGACGGCTTCGCCGCCGCTTAACTCCAGCGTTAGGCACCTTACGGAGCGTTTCGGTGACTGATAATGAAATTCATGAGATCGAGGCACGTTGCAACGCTGCAACAGCGGCACCTTGGAAGTCTTTCATCGAGGGGCGCGATCACATGTCCGGCTCTGACTTCATTCGCACCGGCGGCCTAGACGTCTCCAGTCCAGACATCTACCTTACTGACGCCACCCACGCGGACCAGGATTTCATTGCTCACGCTCGGCAAGACATCCCTTCACTTATCGCAGAGGTCCGGCGTCTCAAGGCACTCGTCGACTAGCGTTGCGCGGTCGGTGCCTAACCATTCGTTCAAGGCGGACGCCTCCGGCGCCGCTTAACTCCAGCGTTAGGTAGCAGATGCGACATCTCCTTATTCCATGGGTTCTTATCTTGATGACTTTGCCTTGCCAGGCAATGGCTGCAACTAAGCCCGACCCGTTGTGTGCACCATTGCGAGCATTCGCGTCATCAGTTCAACCGGACCAGACCAAGAGCTTGGAGTTCCACACGTCTTGGGGTGGCGGCTTCAAGGGTTCCGATAAACGGACCATGTATGAAGTGCAATGCATCGATCATGGCTATGCCCCTGCAAAAGCAGTTTGCAAGCAACTTATGGAGCAAGGTGCCGTTGAGTTTTCTGGCGAAAATGCCAAAAGGGCTTTGGTTTGCTTGTCGCAAGGGACGCAGTTTGGTCAAAATCACCTACAACTAGAGCAAGCGGAATTCTCGTTTTACTTCGGCACAGAGCAACGTGGTAGCAATATCACCATGCAGTTCCAGCAAGACCCCAAAATGGGCGGCATGGTTCTCTCAATCACGGCAGAAGGTTACTAGCCATGCTGCCTAACTACTCGTTCAAGGCGGACGGCTAGCCGCCGCTTAACTCCAGCGTTAGGCGTGGGATTTCATGAACATCGTCGATATCGTATGCGCTGCTATGGTTCCCATCGTTTTCGCTGCCGCCATCTGGTACTACGTTTCTCTGTTCAAGTTTTCACGCATCCTGGCCCATGACAATCCGCAGGCCCTTTCTCGCGCTCGCGAAAAGCGATCGATGCACATCTCTAATCTTCAAGCCGCATACGTTGTACTCAGCGGCACGAAGGAATCGGCGTTCGATGGTTGCAAGCTTTCTAGCCGCGCGTTGGAGGCTCGCAATCATGCAAACAGGCTTCTGTACATTGGCCTTAGTGCCTTCATGGTTCTTCTAGCCGCGGGGCTCACCGTGTCAGTCACGAAAGCCTAACCACTCATCCAAGCGGACGGCTGCGCCGCCGCTTAATTCCAGCGTTAGCTGCCAAGGAAGCCGGCGTGTCTCAAGTCAATCTCGAACAATTTTTTGGCGGGTGGTTCCACCAAGACTGGCAACGTGACGCCCCTACGTGGCAAGGGGTCGTGCAGCTTTACGCGAGGTCAGATGGCTCCAGCGCGGCAAGGTCAGCCTCAGACGCAGTCTTCGCATTGGTCCTCTCGGAATCAAACGACACGGCTCTTGCTACTAAGCTTGCTACGCTTGGTTGTGAGTATTGGCCTGGCTCCGCACAGGATGTGCGCTCGTGGCTAACCGCGTTGGGGTTTGAGCTTCGCCAAGCGTCGGGCAGCTAACAATTCGTTCAAGGCGGACGGCTACGCCGCCACTTAACTCCAGCGTTAGGGCTCATATGGAAGTTTCCCAGACGATCGAGGCAAATGTTCGGGGCGCCTATTCGGCGCAAGATGCGGATGCAGTGCTCGCTGCGCTTGCCAGCATGCAGGAGCCACCCCGTGCGCCAGAGTGGGCTGCAACAAGAACCCGCGTGCAAATCGCGGCTCTCATGATCGCCGGAGGAGACATTGAGTTGCTCCACAAGGCAATCAAGCAGTCCCAGGTAGACTGGCGAGATACGCTTATGGCAGCAGGGCTTGGCAACTCAAATTGGCCTTCTGTCGCAAGCTCCGCTGGGTTCGTCATCCCTCGGGTTGCGCGTGAGCCCTAACCATTCGTTCAAGGCGGACGGCTTCGCCGCCGCTTAACTCCAGCGTTAGCACATGAAAAATATCGCGACCCTGATGATCTTCTTGGCAGCTTTTAGCCAAGCGGCGATTGCATGTTCTTTGAACTGGCCCGACCCAAAGGCCGATGCGAGAGATGCAGACAATATCGAGGTCGGTTACGTAGTTGCTGACCGCTGGCCCGACTATGAGAAACATCTCCTCTCCGGCAAGTCGGGCTTTGTCGTGCCTGACCGTCGAATAGTTCGCGTGGTCTTTACTGAGGCGCTGAAGGGTCGTCTTACCGCACCCCAAGAAATCGTAGTTCCGTGCTCCGCCCCCACGCCCGAGGCTCGTGATCGTGTCATCGTCCTGCATAGTCAGGAATATGGCTATTATCTTGTTCCTTTCTTCTCACCCGACTACGAAAAGGCTCTTCGTGCAGCGCTCTCGCAGCGCTAACAAATCGTTCAAGGCGGACGGCTACGCCGCCGCTTAACTCCAGCGTTAGCGCTCATGTCGACACTATTCTTCAGTAGCTGCATCGTTTTTGCCGCAGACATCGCGTTGTTCAACGTGTTGTACTTCTGCGTCGTCCTTTTGCGCATAGGCGACGCCGGCGGCAAAGTGGGAGGCGATGCGCTTTTCAACTTCCGTGAACAGAAATATGTCACCAAGTATTTGGAACTTCTGACGGCGCAGGAGCAATCCAAGTGGTACAACGTCTTTATCAAGCATGCGTCGGCAATCACATACACCCTGTTCTTCGTCTGCATGGCCTCTCTTGCGCTGTTGTGCCTGTATGGCAGGCCGTAGCATCTCGTTCAAGGCGGACGGGACAGTTCCTACGCTTTAGTGGACACCCTGAACTATCACTTCAGGAGTCCACACCATGCCAAAAC
>NZ_LMUE01000011.1 GCF_009766065.1 Dyella sp. S184
TGCCACCAGCTGCGGTACACCCGGTGCGGCATGCCACCAGGCGGGCGATCTGTATCAAGTCACCAATGCCCTGAACCAGGTCACCACTATCGCTTCGTACGATGGCAACGGCCGTGTCACCCGCGTCACCGATGCCAACGGTATCAACACCGACCTGACCTATACGCCGCGTGGCTGGCTGGCGTCGCGCACGGTCGATGGCGCAGTCACCTCGTTCACCTATAAGCCCTACGGCGCGGTCGAAACGATGACTGATCCCGACGGCGTGGTCACGACCTTCAAATACGATCCGGCGCATCGCCTGACCGATATCTTCGATGCGCAGAACAACGATCTCCACTACGCGCTGGACGTGGCCGGCAACATGACCGGCGAATCGGTCACCACAGCCTCCGGTACGACTGAGCAAAGTCAGACGCGAAGCTACAACACCTTGGGGCAACTCACCGCGATCATCGACGGCCTCAACCACACGGTCTTCAACGCTGGGCTAAGCAACAGCTACGACGCCAACGGCAATCTCGTACTCAGCGCCGATGCACTGGGTTACCAGCGCCAGCAAGGCTTTGATGCGCTGAACCGCTTGCACAGCACGATCGCAAACTACAGCGGCGCCGACCCGGCCACCACGAACACCACCACAGCCGTCGGTCTGGATGCACTGGATCGCGTGGCAAGTGTCACCGACCCGACGAACCTTACGACCGCTTACACCTACGATGGGCTCAACGATCGGACCCAGCTGCAAAGTCCGGATACCGGCACCAGCACCGACGCCTACGATGCGGCCGGTGATCGCCTGACGCACACCGATGCGAAGGGGAACATCAGTAATTCGACCTATGACGCGCTTAACCGTCTGGCCAGCACCAGCTACGCCGACACCACGCTCAACGTCACCTATACCTACGACGAAGCCAACACGGTCACCGGTTGTACGTCCTCAAATCCGATCGGTCATCGGACACGCATGATCGAGGGAACCTTCACTACGGTGTACTGCTACGACGGTCGTGGCAACGTCATTCAGAAGATGTACGAGACGTCGTCCCAGACCGATACGACGTTCTATTCCTACACGCCGGCGGATCGACTGCTCGGCTACACCACGCCTGATTACGTCAACATCAGCTCGCCCCACCAGGACATGGTGAGTTATCTCTACGACACGACCGGTCGCATCAGTGGCGTACAGGTGGTGACGGCCGATCCGGCGACGCCACCAAACTCCACGGTGTCGCCGGCCACCGTGGTTAGCAACGTCGTCTGGCTGCCGTTTGGCCCGATCAGCAGTTACACGCTGGGTAATGGCCAGACGATCACGCGGACCTACGATGCCAATTATCGGCTCACCGACCTGACTAGCCCGGCACTCGCGCTCCACTTCGCCCGCGACGCGATGGGCGACATCAAAGCCCTGGGCAACGCCCCCGGCGCCAACCCGGCCACGGAGACCTACACCTACGATCCGCTGTATCGGCTCAATGGCGTCATCGAGGGCAACGGCAGCACGCTGGAGAGCTACACCTACGATCAGACCGGCGATCGACTGAGCAAGACGACCTCCGGTGTCGCTGGTGGCGCCTATGGCTACACCACAGGTACGCACCAACTCGCCAGCATCGGTAATGCAGCCCAAGCCAATGACGCCAACGGCAACAGCACCGGTAGCGTGATCGGCGGCAATACCTACGGCTTTGGCTACAACGATCGCAATCGCCTCACTGTGGCACAGCTCAATGGCCAGACTGTAGGCACGTATACGTACAACGCCCTGGGGGAGCGCATCAACAAGGTGGCCACGTTCCCGAGTACCGTGAGTGAACGCTACGCCTACAACGAAACCGGCCAGCTCATTGGCGAATATGGCACCAATGATCGCGACTACATCTGGCTGGGTGATCTGCCCGTCGGGGTTGTGGACAACACCAGGAATAATGGCAGCTTCATAAGCACGATCAACTATGTGACCGCCGATCAACTGGGTACGCCGCGGGCAGTGAGCAACAGCGCGGGCACGGTGATCTGGCAGTGGGCCTACCAAGGGAACCCCTTCGGCGAACAGCAACCAACTAGCAGCACTGGTTACGTACTCAATCTGCGCTATCCCGGCCAGTACTACGATGTGGAGACGGGGTTGCTGTACAACGGTGCCCGGTACTACGAGTCGGCTACTGGACGGTTTCTACAAGCTGACCCGGCTGGGTTCCGTGGTGGTATCGGGCTGTACGTCTACGGTTTGAACAATCCGTTGATGTATATCGATCCGACAGGACTTATGCCTCCTGGCATGCCACCGCCCATGGGGCCGTTTTCGCCGGAAGGGCCAGGACTAATTCCTGCCGGCCTATCTGCGCGTAATTGGGCATTTAATCAGGTAGGCCAAGGTGGTTACGGCTATTTCGACCCGAATCCTGAGGCGAGAGGATGGTTAAGGCAAAGGACCAACGGCATACCTTCAGAAAAGTGCAATAAGTTTGTATGGGATGCTTTAAAAGCAGGCGATGTCCCTGCAGGTCGCATGCCCGATGGAAGAATTCCTTCAGCGGCTGAATGGGGCGATCCGAATGTGAACATTCCTGGCTATTACGTTGTTCCTCAAGGTGAGCAGCCCCAAATAGGGGATGTGGTGTCGAATGGCTCACACGTAGGCATATATAGCCCGCTATCAGATGGATCGCCTGGAACAGTTTCGGCGGCATTCCCTATGTCGTCATCGGCTGCTGGTATTGATGGAAATGTGGTCAATAACGACTGGGGCTATCGTCAAGGACAAATTTTAACGACACGCCGCAGCACAAATGACGGTTCGCCTTGAAGAGGGTTAGATAATGAAAAAATCCTATGCGGCTTTAATCGCGCCAATCATACTTCCGGCGTTATTTTTTACAGGAAAAATGGTATTTTTTGATCATAGCGATCCAGGTTATTTCAGAAAAACAACATTTGAAACTTTGGCCGGAATTCTTCCATTTAGCTATTTGTTTAGCTTTATTTTCGGTATTCCAATTTTATTTGTTCTGTCAAAAATAAATAAGTTAAACGGCACCGCCTTTATGCTATCTGGCGCGTTGGGAGGAATAATAACAATCGGAATTATTTATTCGTATACGTCCAACTTTAGTTCATTAAAGGAAAGCGGTTTCCTGGTGGCTATTTCCGCAGTTGCCGGATTAACTGTTTCCTTATTTTTTTGCATATTGTCAAAAATCCCGATGCGAACTCCCTTGCGAGGCGAGTGAAGGGATAGATCCTACGTGCCACCGGTTTGCGACCCTGCTCAAGGGAAAGCTCTGATGCGTTGCTTTGCAGCTGCGAACACGGCCTATCGGCAAAGCTTGGGATTTGAATGATGGAAACAACGCGCAAACAGATCGCAGCTCGAAACTTGCTCTACTCACCCATCGGCGAAACGACGCGGCAAAAGCTCACCATTCGCATCGTGGGTCCCTATCTTCTGACGCCCGGATCAGTTTCGTTCGTGTTCGACGAAGGCACGGCCGGTTGTGACATCGAGTTCGACGGACTTCCTCAAAAGACCATTTCTGTTTACGGAGCGGACACGCTTCAAGCATTGCAACTGGCGGTGGACATTGACCCGTATTTGCGCGGATTGAGCCGCAAATATGATTTTTTCTTCGACAATGGCGATTCCTATCTTGACGATTGATCTGCACCCATGAACGAGCCAGCACGTCGCGTTGTGGCCACGCGGCAGCTCGACGCACCGACGGACGCTAGGCGCTCATTATGCGACCGCCAAGCGCCGGGCGATGGTTCGCCGTTGGCTCACCAGCCGGTGGCGCGCCATCCGTCGAATAGCGGTCGCGGTGTCGTGCTGTCCACGTAGGGTTCGTCGAAGGCGAGTGGCTATCGGCATCGCTCGAACCGATGTTCTAGCGACGGAACTTACGACCCTATTTGGGATTTTTAGCCTGAAATACCCCCTCTGAATGCGCGTTTTCGGGCTCATTCAGTAAGCGGAGTGATGCCAGCATGGTCTCCACAGCAGCACGCAGTTGCGTGTGGAGGAAAACCCCATGGATTCATATATCACTCGCGATCGAACCACCCGACGCGCACCAGACTCACGACTTAGGGCTACACACCCCTACGCACCGGGTGTGCCAAGCAAAGTCGCGGCGTTACGCCGCTCCCGCAGAGCGAACGCATGGCCTAGGCGTCGACAAACCGCAGCTCCCATCTGCGTTGCGCGAGGGCACGCATCGTGACCGCCAAAGTTCGTAAGCGAGACCTTCGAACGCGGGTCACGTATCCGACTTTCGACCGGGTCAGAACGTTCGCTCTTGCGCATGAGCTCACCACGTATGGGGCCATCGAGCGCCTCGTGCTGCTCGGGCTCGATGCCGTCAACGCGACGGCAACCATTGATACCAACATCACCAACAGCATTGACCAACTATCAGCGCGGATCGAATTACTCACGGCGCTGGTGGATCGCAGCCTCTTTAGTTCCGTGGTCGCTTTTGCGTATGCGCGCCACGCTGCTCTGGGACTGCTCGATGGTGACCCACGGCAAACCCTCGATAACGCACTCACGCAAAACGCCGAAAGTGCCTACCACCGTCAACGCTCTAAAGCTTTGGGAGACTAATTTATGGACCGCAGAAATCGGACTTCACGCTCGGATGCTGTGCTGGGGCTTCATGCGCTGGCAGCAACGGCGCGTCAAATCATCCTGCAGTGGGCGTTGCTACTTCTGGTGATTGGCGCTCCCGTATGGGGCGCGTTTTCGTGGCATGCGTACACCGCTGCAACGACGGAAGATACGCGCTATTTCCTAAGTAAATGGACAGAAGCCTGGATCTGGGCCGATGGCCTGCACCAGCCAAGCAGACCAATCGTCTACGTCGAAAACGGAAAAGGCAGCACCATAAGTGCAGATCAGCTCCGGAACTGGGAGCCACTGATTGCCCTTCGAGATGAGGTGCGTGTGCGGGTCGAGCCCAGCGTGAAGTGGGCCGGTTTCGTAGCAGCGACCGTGATGGCCGCGGTGTACATACTGCTTTGGTTTTTCGGTCGGCGTTTGCGTGGTGACCAATTTCTCCGCGGAGCACGCGTGGTTTCGCCATCCCGGCTGCGTCGTCTGCTTCGCCGCAGTGGCCCCCTTTCACTTTTAAGCATCGGAACGATTCGGCTAAGGCGCGAATCTGAGTGCCAACACGTCATCCTGGAAGGCACCACGGGTACCGGCAAGTCAGTGGCATTTGGGCAACTGCTCGACAGCGTCGATCGCGCATGGGCTGCCATTGTGTACGACACGAAGGCGGACCATCTTGTGCGCACGTTTCAGCCCGAACACGACGTTGTCCTCAATCCTCTAGACAAGCGCTGCCCCGCTTGGACCTTATGGGATGAGATCCTAATTCCCACGGACGCGTGGCGTGTCGCAAAGTCGATGGTCGCCAGTCACGGGCACGGTGATCAATATTGGGTGGAAGCAGCACGCCAACTCCTAGTCGATATCCTTTTATCGGTCGCAGATGATTGCAAAACCAACGGTGAGTTGTTTCGGCTTTGTGCCGTCGCCGAGACGTCCGAGCTAACGACCCTTTTGCACGGCACGTCGTCGGGCCGGATTTTTGTCGACCCTGCTGGTGAACGGATGCGCGAGAGCATTCGCAATACGTTGGTCACGAGTGTCCGTGGACTGCAACTGCTCGATCCGAATGCACGCCCGGGTGGTTTCTCGATCACTCAGTGGGTGCGTGAGGCGGTGACTTGCAAAGGGACGTCGCCGCGAGCGTTCCTCCTCAGTCCGCCCGATCACGCACCGGCTATCATGCCGATTATCGCAGTATGGATCGAGGCCGCGGCCGCAGCGATCCTGGCGCTCGGCCCCAGTCGGACTCGGCGCATCCTCTTTGCCATCGACGAGTTGCCGACGCTTCCGGTTCTCGAATACGTTGTACGCCTTGCCGCCGAAGGCCGCGGCTATGGCGCTAGCGTCGTCATGGCGGTCCAGTCCTTCGCCCAACTGCGCCAACGGTATGGCGCTGACGGCGCGGATGCACTGGCCGCACTCTTCTCCACCCACGTTTTATTTCGCGCCGCGGATTCGGAGAGCGCCGAACGGGTGTCAAAAATTCTCGGCGAATCCGAACACGACGTGGCGCGCCAGAGCGAGAACGCCGGCACCGGCCGTAGCCTGAGTGTCGGTAGCGACCGTCAATCGCACCGGGTAGTCACGGCCACGGAGATGCTGCAGCTACCAAATTTAGAAGCTTACTTGCGAGTGGCAGGCGATTTTCCATTGTGTCGTCTACGTCTCACGCCAACGGACACCGACGCGAAAACAGTAGCCTACGTGCCGCGTGATCCGGCCACGCTCATTCATCGACCGGTCCCGTTGCGCACGCCCGTCCCACCTGCAACGACCATCATCGACCAAACGGGGCCACTCTGATGCTTTCACTACGCGCACATTCGTCGGCCGCCGCGGTGTTGGGGTATTACACCCAGCTTTCAGATTACTACCTGACCGCCGATGTGGCGCGGAGCCAAGGCGCTGCCGTTTGGGCTGGCGCGGGTGCGGAACGTCTCGGACTAGACGGCGCCGTGGTCCGTGAGGATTTTGCGTCTCTGTTGGCGGGAAAACTTCCTAATGGCGTGCAACTCGGTACGGTCCGGGACGGCCAGCTCGAACACCGACCTAGCTGGGACCTAACATTTTCGGCGCCTAAATCCGTGTCGGTGATGGCGCTGGTCGGCGACGATCGCCGCTTGCTTACCGCCCATGACCAGGCGGTAAGCGCGGCCCTCTTGTATGTCGAATCGCGCGTGGCCGAAACGCGCATCCGCGAGAACGGTGAGGTGCGTCGCGAAGCGACGGGTAACCTCGCGATTGCCTCGTTGCGCGAAGGCACGAGCCGTGCGAATGATCCGCAGCTTCACACGCATAACGTAGTGGTCAACGCCACGCAGAGTGCGGATGGCCAATGGCGCTCTCTCGACGGTTATGCGTTTTTCCAGGCCCAGCGCGAAATCGGCCAAATTTATCGGAACGAGCTCGCACTGCGCTGCCAGGCCCTTGGCTATGACGTCGCCCAAGGGAAGGACGGAACGTTCGAACTGACATCCGTGCCGCATGCGGTGATCGAGGCGTTTAGTACGCGTTCGGCCCAGATCGAAGAAGCCCTTGCCGCCAAAGGGTTGACCCGTGACACCGCAAGCAGTGCGCAAAAAGATATGGCGACCCTTGATACACGTCCCAAAAAGTCCGAACGCAGCCCCGACGAATGGCGGGATGCATGGCGTGCACAGGCGGCAGAACTCGGATTTGATGCCCGCGCTCACGTGGACCGGGCGTGCCGTCAGGCCACGGCCTCACCGGCGGCTTATCTGGCACGCCACGATGCCGCCGCAGCGATCGCGGTGGAGTCTGCGATCGCCCGTTTATCTGAGCGCGAGGCTACGTTTTCCGCACGGGCGCTGTCTCTGGAGGCGTTGCAGATCGCCGTCGGTAAAGCGCGTTTTGATGATATCGAGCGCGCACAGAACAAGGCGGAAGCCCGCGAACAGCTGATTGCCCGCACCCTCCATTTAGATGGGCGCTCTCTACCCGGTTACACGACCCTCGCTGGTGTGGAAACCGAACAGCGCATGTTGGCGGCTGAGTGCGCCGGTCGTCGTAGCCTCGCACCGCTGCTGACGGTGGATGCCGCGCATCTGGCCGTAGCCAAAGCCGAGCTCCGCTCCGAGCATGCGTGGACGGTTGGCCAGCGGACAGCGACAGCGTCGATTCTCGCCAGTCCCCATCAGATCGAAGGTGTACAGGGCTACGCCGGAACGGCGAAAACGACCACCGTCATTCGAACCGTAGTCGAGCAGGCACAGCGGCAAGGGCGCGACGTGGTGGCGATGGCGCCTACTGCTTCCGCTGCCGAAACCTTGGGCACCGCCATCGGCCAACCCGCGGTGACGGTGGCACGCCATCTGACTCAGCTCGACGGCGCAGGCCGCGCACCTGCCGGGGCAGTGTGGATCGTGGATGAAGCTTCGTTACTGTCAGCGCGCCAGATGACGACACTGCTGGAAGGCGCCCGTGATCAAGGGGCGCGAGTGGTTTTGATCGGCGACGTTCAGCAGTTGGGTAGCATCGAGGCCGGTGCTGCTTTTCGTCAGCTGCAGCAGAGCGGCATGCGCACGGCGATGCTCGATGAGATCGTGCGACAGGACCAACCGGCAGCCTTGGCGTCGGTGTATGCCGCGATCCGTGGCGATGCCAAGGCGGCACTCGCCGCGATTGATCGCGGTGGCGGTCGGGTGGTCGAGTTGCCGACGCTTCTCGATCGGCACACCGCGATCGCGAGGGACTATGCCGCACTGTCGCCGGCCGATCGGCTAAGCACACTGGTACTCGATCCCAGTCGAGAGGGACGCGAGCAACTGAGCACGGTTATTCGGGAGCACCTCAAACGGGACGGTACGTTGTCCGGTCCATCGCTGCGCGTTGAGACACTGGAAGACAAACGCCTGACACGCGAAGAGGCGCATCACGTACACAGTTATGCGGTCGGCGATCGCGTGACTTTCCAGCGCGACTACGCGAACGGCATCACTCGGGGCGAGTACTACCGTGTGACCGACGTGGACCGCGGAGCCGGCTGCCTTCGGTTATCCGATGCCCGCGGCCATTCGATTGACTGGATGCCGGCTAAAAGCGGCGGTAATCAGGTGCAGGCCTACAGCGTGACGACCCGCGAGGTTATGGTCGGTGACCGCATCCAGTGGACGCGTAACGATCTTTCACGTCGCCAAGTAAATGGGTTCGGCGCGACCGTGGTTGCCGTCCAGGCGCAAGGTGCGATCACTGTTCGCGATCATCGAGGCACGCAGACGCTCGATACCGCCGAGCCGCGTCACCAGAATTTTCGCCATGCCTATGTCAGTACGGTCCATGCGGCTCAGGGGCGCACTGCCGATCGCGTACTCGTGAACGCCGAAAGCTTTCGGACGGCGCTTTTAAATCAGAAGGCCTTTTACGTCGCGATCAGCCGCGCGCGGTCGGAAATTCGCATTTATACCGACGATCGCAAAGAACTGATCCGCAATATCGAGGAACGCACCGGGGAGAAGGCAACTGCCTTGCTGCGAGACGATCGGCCAACGGCAAGTCGCGACGAATCCCGAGGGGTAGAAGCCACCGAGACCAGTAGGCAGCCGGAAGCTTCGAAGAACTCGACTCGTGAGGGAGGGTTCAGTCGATGAGCGCGTCTATCACACATCGCCGCTGCGCCCATGAGTCAGCCTTTAACGATGGCGTCGTGTTTTGTACTTGGTCGAATGGATCAGGGGACCCAGCACCGTTTCGACCGATTCGCCGAGCAATGCGGCAAGGTCCGGCAACATGGAGAGTGGAACACGCAGCCGGCCTATTTCGTAATGACCGAACGTTTGTTGGGCAATGCCCAGGTCGTCGGCGAGCTCTTGCTGCGTTAAGTCGCGGTCTTTCCGCAACTGCGCAATGCGTGCACCCAACTCCTTATAGAAGCGCTGTTCGTCCGGCGTCACCGGCAAAGACCCGAGGTAAGAAGCAGTCATGAGCATAGCCCGAAATGCCGAAATCGAGGTTGACATTACTCTAAAACAGAGTAAATATCAGACTCCAGATCGCGTGTCTAGCGAGGACGTGGCCATGGCGAAGGTGGTGAAACTGCAGGGAGTGGGTACCTTGCGCCGGTACGACGGGCCAAGCTGCTGGAGCGTGTCGTCGCGTTCTATCACCAGCGGTTTCTGGATCGCCCCGAAGGACTCCAGTACCTGACCCAGTTACGCGGTATCCGCAACCTCGCGTTGTTCCGCGATTACCGCGTGGGCTATGCCGACGGTTCGTTGCTCGAAGCCTTGCCACCAGACGACGAGAGTCTCGCGCCGTTCCAGTCACTGGGCGTGCTGACCGACCGTCGTCAAGAGTTGTTCGCCGGCTGCGTGGTGTTTCCGTTGTTGGCGGCTGACGGCTCGGTCATCAATCTGTACGGGCGGCGGATTCAGGACGGGGCGCCGAAGCATGTGACATTGCCGAATGTTTCGCGCGGTGTCTGGAATGCGTCGGCCACGCGTCGATCCTCGAAGATCCTGATTACCGGTTCACCGATCGACGCGCTCACCCTGATTGATCGCGGTATTGCCGATGTGATCCCGTGCCTCGGCGACGGGTTGAACGAGGATCATCTGGCAATGCTGCGCCGTGACGGCTTGACCGATGTCGTGCTGGCGTTGCCGGGAAACCTGCAGGGCCGCAAGACTGAGAGTGCGATACGCGCTCAATTGGACGGTGTTTCGGTGAACGTCGAGGCCCTGCGCCTGCCGGACGGCGACGACGTTAATCGCTTTCTTCAGCAGCACGAAGTCAGCGAGTTTCAGGCGTTGATGCCCAAGGCTGCCGCCTCAGCGGCAGGTGCCCCCGATTGTCGGAACACGGCACAGGGGTTGGTGCTATGTGTCGGTGCCCGACGCTACGAAGTCAAAGCCTTCTTGCGTCAGGGCACCCAGCTCAAAGCCACGATTAAGGCCAGCGGCCCGAAAGCCCAGGGGTTCGAGCTGCACACGCTGGATCTGTACAGCGCCCGTTCGCGCGAAACCTATGCGATGTCGTGTGCGGTTCTGTTTGCAGAAGACGTGGCCTTGATCAAAGCCGACCTTGACCGTCTGTTGGAGCGGGTGGAAGCGTGGACGCCGGAAACGGGCGCCGCCAGTTCGGCACCGGCTACCATGACCGATCGCGAGCGCGAATCCGGCT
Organism: Dyella sp. S184; assembly: GCF_009766065.1. Classification (GTDB taxonomy): domain Bacteria; phylum Pseudomonadota; class Gammaproteobacteria; order Xanthomonadales; family Rhodanobacteraceae; genus Rhodanobacter. Next base: position 10,763 of record NZ_LMUE01000011.1, read on the forward strand.
TGGCGTTGCTGCGCGATCCGCAACTGCTGGATCGTATCGAGCGCGATCTAACCACGCTGGGCATGGCCGGCGAGAGTCTCAACAAGCGCCTGTGCTACCTCGCCGCCATCTCGCGCAAATTAGACGACCCTCTGAGCCTGCTGATCCAGTCGCGCTCCGCCGCCGGTAAATCCACCCTGCAAAACCTCGTGCTGTCGCTGGTGCCGGACGAAGATAAGGTGGTTTATACCCGCATGACCGACCAAGCGCTGTTCTATCAGGACCCCACGGCTCTCATGCACCGGGTGGTGGCCTTGGAAGAAGCCGAAGGATTAGGCGGGGCCGCATATAGTCTGCGCGCCCTGCAATCGTCCAAGCAGCTGGCGATCGCCACCACCAGCAAAGACCCGGTCAGCGGCAAGATGCGGTCCGAGCATTATCTGGTGCAGGGGCCGGTGGCCGTATTGCTGACCACGACGTCTGCCGCCTTGGACGAAGAAACCGCCTCGCGCTTCCTGACCGTCACCATCGACGAATCGGCCGCTATGACCGAACGCATCTTCGAACGCCAGCGCGAAGCGGACACCTTGGCTGGCTATCTGCGCCGGCACGAACACGACGTCCTCATCCAGCAGCATCACGCCGCGCAGCGTCTGCTGGAACCCGTGGCGGTGATCAATCCCTATGCCCCGCAATTGAAGTTCCCGGCGCACTCCTTGCGGGCGCGCCGGGACCACAAGAAGTACCTGATGCTGATCAAGGCGATCGCGTTTCTGCACCAGAAGCAACGCCCGGTGAAAGAGGTGGCGCAGGGCGATCAGGTGCTGCGTTACATCGAGGTCACGCGGGAAGACATTCGGGCCGCCAATGCACTGGCCGAGACGGTGATGGGATCGACGGCCGACGAGTTGTCGGCACCGGCGCGCAATCTGCTGGGCCACATCCATGCCTTGGTCAAACAGCGCGCTGCCGAGCAGGGCGCAGCGCCCAGTGATCTGGCGTTTACCCGCAAAGCGATCCGCGACGGCATCGGCTGGAGCGATTGGCAGGTGCGCACGCATATCCGCGAGCTGGAAGAACTGGAGTACTTGCGCGCCCGAAGCGGTGCGTGGGGCAAGGAATACGTCTACGAGATTCTCGGGGCCACGTCCGGTGACGGTGTGCCGGTCGGGTTGACGCTGAGCGATCCCGACGAACTATGCGAACCCACGCTATGAACTGCGAGGCTCCCAAACCCGACTCCGAGGGTACTTCGAAGGTACTCCGTAGCATCCACCCCTCGAAGGGGTCGGGCCATGGCGGCCAACGGTTTGCGGTGAAGACCGGCGTACTGCGTGGGCCGGTTGCGAGAAAGGCATCCCCAGGGAGAGAGGCATGACACCACACGACGGCATCACGAACTTCATCGCGTACCTACGTCTCTCGCCCTACAGCCCGAAAACGGTGCACGCCTACGCCGACCAGCTCAAACCGTTTGCTGCGTGGCTGGTGGAGCAGCGCATTGACGATCTGCGTACCGTGACGCGTGCCCATATCGGGAGCTATCAGGCGCATGTGCGCCAAGAACCGATCCAGCGTGAAACGCAGGCGTTGCGGTTGCGCGCCGTCAAACGGCTCTATCAGTACCTGATCACTGATGGGCGTCTGCTGTTGGACCCGACCGAGGGGGTGAAGGAAATCAGTCGTCGGCGTGCGTTGCCCCGGCCGATTTTGGGGCCGCGCGAGATGAAACGGCTGCTCGCAGCACCGGACACCACCACGCCTCTCGGTATCCGGGATCGTGCACTACTGGAAGTGTTCTATGCGACCGGCGTGCGCGTGGGCGAGCTGGAAAAGGTTCAAGTCCAAGACGTCGACCGGACGTTGCAGACGATGCACATTCGTTTTGCCAAAGGCGGTACGCCGCGCGTGGTGCCGCTGGGCCATCACGCGGTGCAGTGGCTCAGCACGTACCTCGACCAGGTGCGCCCGAAGATGGTGAAGGCCCGACCGTTTGAGCGCGCCCTGTTCGTGGTCCGTGGTGGACGGCCCTTGGGTCAGGCGCAGACGCGCACGCTGCTGCACCGGTATTGCCAGGTGGCTCACCTGCGCAAAACCGTGACGCCGCACATCCTGCGCCACAGCTGCGCGACGCACCTGCTGCGAGCTGGGGCCAATCTGCGTGCAATCCAGGAGCTGCTGGGCCATAGCCGTCTGGTCAGCACCACGATCTATACCCGCGTGGCTCCGATGGAGGTCAAAGCCATGCACCAGCGCTATCACCCGGGGAATGCAGAACATGCGGCTGACTGATGCGGTACGCCAGTACTTAAATGCCATGACGGCCGGTGGACTGAGTCACTACACGGTGCGGGGCGCGAAAAGCGCCCTGAAAGAACTGGCGGCGTTTCTGCTGATGCGGCAGGTTGAACACATCGAGCAGCTCGATCACGAGACCTTGATGCACTACCGCGAGGAACTGTCCGAGCGGATGACGCCCAAAGGGACGCCATTGTGCGCACGCAGTCAAAGTGAGCTGCTGGGTCACCTGCGCGCGTTTTGCCGTTGGATGGTCGAGGAGGACTGGTTGGTTGCCGATCCGGCCAAACGTATCCCCAATCCACGCAAGCCCAAACAGCTCCCCAAAGGGATCATGGACATCGACGAGGTGCAGCGGGTGTGCCGTCAGCCGGATATGCACACGGCGAAGGGTTTTCGTGATCGGGTGATATTGGAGGTGTTGTACACCAGCGCCATCCGGCGCGAGGAAACGGCTAACCTGCTAATTGATGATGTCGATACGGAATACGGTTTTCTCATCGTGCGCGACGGCAAGAACAGTAAAGATCGTGCGGTGCCGGTGGGGGCGAGTGTCTGCAAGCTGCTGGAAACTTATCTGGCCGGCGTGCGGGCGGATTGGATCGGCGCCGATCGTGACCGTCATCTGTTTCTAAGCCGGTTCGGTACCGGCATGAACCCGAACTCGATCTGGCGCATCGTCAAGAAACACAGCCAAGCCGCCGGACTGGCCAAACCGGTGTCGACACACACCATCCGGCATACGTGCGCCACGCATATGCTGCGGGCCGGTGCTCCCATCCGGTATCTGCAGGAAATGCTGGGGCACGATTCGATCGAGAGCACGCAGATCTATACGCGGGTAACGATCAATGACCTGCGAGCGGCGCACCGCCAATACCATCCGCGTGAGCAGGATCAACGCGAAGACTGAAGCAAGAGGCTGGATATATGCTTGGGTGCGGCCAAATCCGACACAGAGGCGAGCGCTAGAGCCTTAACAATGGGGGTGCATTTTGGACAGTGGCGTCGCCAACACGATTGCAACATGCATATCAGCGCTTGCCGCCTGCGTTTCCACCTATTTGGCCGCTCGGGCGATCAGGGACAGCAAAGAGGCTCGCCAGGCGGAATTCGATTCCGCGCGACCCTACTTCACGTTCTCAAATTTTGGTCTCAGGCGTCCAACGATTGCCAAGGCGCTGTCATCCGAAACGGAAATGCTGGACCCGAGAGTGGCTCGGATTGAGGGGCTCATAGCCAATGATGGCCGGCGGTCGGCGTCCAATGTTTCGGGAGCCATCCTTATCCTGCCGATCAAGAAGAATGCTGATGCCGGCACGTTCTCCATCGGCATTGCGGACGATATGGCCCCAAAATCAGAATGGCACATTGGGACCGCACACCTGGACTTACTTCCGGCAGATTTCCCGGGGCACGAAATGTCTAGGCCCTATCAGGACCCCGGGTTCTTTGTGATGATCTGTGTGCGATACGAAGACCCGCTGACCTCTAAAAAGTATGTGCAAAATTCGTTTATGCGATGGCTCGGTATTTCTGACGGCGTCATCTCGGGAAATTTGCTTTCGGCAAGCCCCGAAGAAAAAAGCATACTGCTTGAAAGATATGCTGTGTTCTTGCGGCCATACCTCGATAGCAAACCCGTATCGGGAGCACGGCGGCGTGCCGCCTAACTGTTTCGCGCCGCACGGGCGCTAAGGTAGACCTTCAATTGTTCGACTCGTTGGGGCCGGTTGAATATCGCATACAAGGCGAGCCATTCCTCGGCTCGCATCCAGGGCAGATCATCACTCGTTTCTATGGTTGAGCCCGAGTAGGGCCACTGCACAATGCCGGACGGCGTGCGGACAGCAATGCCCGCCATTACATCCACAGCCACCCCGGTCGCCGATCGGAAAAGCGCGAAGTGCCTGGAAACGTAGTTGGCATGTCGGGGCCGATGCTGTTCATCCATCGTGCCTGACAGTCGCTCCCTCACCGCGGCAAAATGCTCGTTCGTCGTGACGATGTCCAGGTCTGCAGGCGCTGCCTCCAAACCCAGGCGGCAGAGAAGCGAGCTACCACCGATGGCCCAGCACAGGCCGTCGAGGTGTGGAGCGATCTGGTGCGCCAGCATGATCGGAGGAGGTAAGGGCATAGGTCAGCGCATTTGCTTTGACGAGTCGTTACAACCGCAGTCACCACGTAGCTGACGGTAGCGATGGCCACGATGGATGACAACCACTTCGTGGTAAAAAGAGAGCTAAGTATTTCAGAGGGACGTCGGAGGCATCTGACGAATCGCCGCATGCTCTAGCCCCAAGCTTAAGGAATAGCCCATGGAAGATTTTCACTATGTCGATGAAGATCAAATCGAAGAAGATCTGGAGGCGGCTCCAAAGCCGCCCGTCCTTGAAGTTAGCCTTGGGTATCCTCTTTATCAGCTGACTGACCGTCAATTTGAATGCTTAATGCAGGATGTCTTTCGACGGGAAATGTCTTCTGCGGCGGGTAATTACGGCCAGTACGACAACGTGCTGCTGATGCAGGGCGTTGGCGAGCGAGGTCGCGATGCTGTCCTAACTTTGGGCGGCACGCATGTCGGCGTTATTCAGTGCAAGAAGTACAGTTCACTTCTTACGAAGCCCGATGCCGCGCGCGAGATTATTAAGTTCTGCTTGCATGTCGTTCTGGATCCACGCCTGGCACCTCAGCCCGCTGGCTTCAAGTATATCTTTGCTGTTTCAAACGACTTCAATGAACGGGCAAAGTCTCTATTAAGCAACTTCGGTATAGCGATTGCGCTTGAGGCTGAGCTCAAAGCCTGGGTGACTGAGGTGATCGCTGAAAACAGGAGGATGAAGACGCTGGACGTCGAACAGGTCTTGCCGCGATTGCTTGGCATCCTGCAGGCCATCGAGGTCATAGCGCTAGGCTTCAATGAGATCAACACCCTAGTTGCAGACAAGAGCGTCATTCTTACGAAGTATTTTACTCTTCGGGCTGTGGTCTCAGAGGAAAAGGTAGACAGGCTGATCGAAAAGGTCACGCAGCATCTAACGGCAATATCTGATGAGGATGTTAAACGCGTGAGTGATCGCCTGGCTTTGCACAAACCTGATCGGCGTGTAGACATGGGCTTGATGTCACTTTGGGGCTATCCGACCGAATTCGTCGCGGATCTTTTCAAGACCGCTAAATTTCGTGAGTTAAGCCTCGCTCTCGCAAAAGCCAAAGCAGATCTAGACAATAAGTTTCTCGCATTTCTCAACGCTAAGGTTGATGACGAAATTCTTGCCAAGATCACAGCATTACGAAAGTTTTCGCCCCTAATAATCCAAGCGGCGAAACCCTATATTTTGGGTGTGTTAATGCAGCGATGGATGCAGTCCCTACAAGGTGAGCTTGTGTCCATCATGCTTGCGCAGAAAACGAGTATCAAGACAGATATCTGGTCCATACGCACTCATCTTCTCGAAGCTGGGGAAAATTATTTGAAAGGTGACTTTTCGAAGGTCGTTGGGGACGTTTCGCTTCTTGCGTTAAAGAAGCAAGTTTTTAGGTATACCTATTCTCGTTATGCCAATCGGCATGCCATGGAACAAGCTTTCGATGCTGAATGGCCAAGCGTCTTACCGGTAGCGGATGGCATTGTGCGAGACCTCGACAAGCTGATACCCGATGACCCCAGCATCATTTTGCGTGGAAACAAATGGTTCGACGATCCCGAACACATGAAGCGGGTATTCGAGAACATGTCGCAGTTCAATTCTTAGATTGACGACGTCACGCATCAGGGGAGGCATGTCAATGGATACGGCCGGCGGTGGAACAGACCACAATCTATGGCAACCACTTCGTGGTAAAAAGTGAACTATGTATTTTCAGGGAGAGGTCAACGCAGTACTGCCCGGCCAGTACTACGACGCCGAGACGAATGCCAACTACAACCTGTTCCGGAACTACAACCCGCCTCTTGGTCGGTACGACCAACCCGATCCCATCGGCTTCAGAGGTGGCATCAGCGCGTATGCCTACGGTAACAACAACGCACTGAGCAATATTGACCCTTCGGGGACACAGTTTCTTATTCCGGTTCCCGACTATCAGCCAACGCCTTTTCCGATATTTGAGGTGCCTCAGCCGACGCACAACTTCCCCAATCTTGATCCGTTGGTGTTGTGCTTTGTTGCAGGGCCATCATGTGTCGTGCCTGTCGCACAAGCTATGTCAAATGTGGTGCCATTCCCGCAAGTAGGCAAGAAACAGCCGTGTCCATCCGCCGGCAACGGCTGTGAGCAGGATCAAGAAAGGTTGATGGAGCTCTATAAGAGTAAGCTGGGCCTAATCACCAATACTCCTGGCTTGAATTCATTTTCAAAGAGATCCATAGCCCTTAGCTACAACGCACAAGCCATGGCTCACAATGAACGTTGCCCTAGCTCTCCCGTACCCTTGCTCGATCTGCCTAGTCCTGTCGGAGTACCTTCGCCATGATGCGAGGTGAAAAGGTTGCGAAGCTTTGTGAATTGCTTGAGCTTAATGGCTTGGAAGGTATTCGCATCGCGCGTGAATTAGTTGAATCTGCTGGTTTTTTTATCGCAAATGACTTAGATGAGATAAAAAATTGGTTAGTTGAAAAAGCAGAATCCGGCGATCGTAGCGCGCAGCACGCTTTAGCTGAATTCTATTTGGTAGGGGCATTTGAATGCGTAGACAAGAAATCGGCATTTGAATGGTGTAAAAAATCTGCCGAGCAAGACTACGGTCCTGCAGTCTTTCTTATGGCTGGTATGAGAGAGGATGATCAGGAAGGTTTAGCCGCGGATCAAGCTGAGTCGGTTCGCCTCGTCAATAAGGCTATAGCACTATCCTATGGCCCAGCAGCTAGATTCATGGGGTTGCAGTATTTGACCGGAGCAACAGTCGAAAAAAATTTAGATTTGGCACGCGACTATCTATCGAAAGGTGTGGATTTTGGTGATGGCGAAAGTATGTTTCACCTTGCACTTATGCTGAGGGGTAACGGCAAATTGGAGGATAGATTTCAAGTTATACGGTTGCTTGAACAAGCCTCAGATGCCAACAATGCATCAGCACTTCGAACTTTGGCATCGATGTACAGCAATGGGGTCGACGGCTGTGAGGTCGATGAAGAAAAGGCAATCATGTATAATAGCAGGGCTGACGTCATTGAGCGGCCTTATAGGTATGAGATAAATACGGACGATTTTCCGTGTCCCAGATCTGACTGACTGCTACCGAAAACCGGGGTGACCATTTCGCCGCTGAGGTCAATAGGCATGCACTTCTCTTCCCCGGCCGCGCCGAAGAGTATGTGCCCGTCTTGCCGCTGACCACCCGCCGCTGTGTTTCATGCGGCGCCAAGATCGCGCCAGTCACCGTTCTGGTTAGGGCCGCTGTAGCGGCCCTTGCTGCTTGCCAAACACTCATCGGTCATCGCGGATCCCGTCCAGGTGCACGTCGTGCGTGGCACAGAATCTCGGGCTCAAGACCCACCGTAAGCTCCCCCGTCAAGTAGACATTTCAAAAGTAGAACGGCTGGCGACTTGTTGACGGTATTCG
>NZ_LMUE01000012.1 GCF_009766065.1 Dyella sp. S184
AACGCTGGCCTGTCGCTTTGAGCCTAATAGGCGTCGGGCCGTAATGTCAAGTAGGGGATAATCGCCTTATTAAGCGGGTGTGCTGGAAAGACAGATTTTGACCTCGGCGGAGAAAAAATAATTGTGCCGACTCCTCTAGGATTTTCGCCGATAGGTTCACGAGTTCCGAAGTTTAGAGCGTTTGAAGAGAAAATATTACCTCCAGGAATACTTTTAGAGTACTACCTAACAGATCATGATTTCCAAGACGTCCTAGATGGGCACAGCAAAACTCGGAATAGTGCACTCTCTATAACAATGTCTAGAGAAATGTACGGGCATGATTTTAGCGAAGATAATTTTCTTGGAGCTGCCTACTTCAGAAGGGTGGTGGAAGGCAAAAATTTTGGCAAAGACGAAGCTGCTGAAAATGAGAAAAAGAAAGTTGATGCTGAAGCTAATGGAGTGATTCCCCATCTTGCTACTGATGGAAAATGGCTTGGTGTTTTTCTTGATCAGCACGATGCGATCGGCGTGGCATCAATTTCAAACGATGGCTCAAGAAACGTTTTATCTCTTTCGGTGACCGTAAGAGTCAAAAATAGATATATAAAATTGGGATGTGGTCGCGTTGTAAATACAGATGCAGAAATACAACCGTTTGAAAATATATGCTCCAAGTGGGCGAGAGATATTCTGAAATACAATCCTAGTTCTTAAGACTTGTAACGATACGCATCAATCGCGGTCTCCATTTCGCCGTTGAATCAAAAAGCTCAGATTCGCCGTCGAATCAAAAAGCTCAGAGATATTTTCTGACGGACTGTAAGGGTTTGGGCTGATGGTCGAGGCGGTTTTGAGCGCTGGATGAGCTCATCGCAACGACGGTGAAGAGGCGTCACGCAATGTCATCTGCGTCTGAATTTGCCTGGTATACCGCAGCATGTGATCCTGCGCGGATGGTACGTGACCTCTGCGCCACAACAGGGCGCACAAACAACAACGGCCTCCTATTGGAGGCCGTTGTTGTTTGTGCGATCCACCCACGCGTGCCTTGACTTAGAAACGGTATTCCAGGGAGGTGGAGAAGGCGGCGATATTTCTTTTTGCCTTTGTATCGGTGAACCCATTTGGGTTGTCGGTTGAATTGTATTTGATGTTGTAGTCATCGTAGTTCAGGCCGACGCTCACGTTGCTCGTTACGTCGTAACCCACGCCCATGCCGGCGTACCAGCCATTGCGGTAGCTCGTGTTGGAGACTGATGGACCGCCCGGCAGGCCAAAGACATGATCGGGCTCACAGGGGATGAGCGATGTTGTGCAGGCGACGGTGGTGTGTGAGCGCAGCCAACCGGCGTGTGCTGTTACAAACCAGTTGTCGTGGAAGTCGTATTTTCCGTTTGCGCCGACAGTCAGCGCTTTGGGTTGGATGGAGTAGACGCGGTACGGTTCTGAGTAATCTCGCTTGCCCTTGCCAAAATAGGCGTAGCCAATTTCCGGGCCAACAATGCCGTCCCAGCGCCAGCCAAAGCGCAAATTCTGGAATACACCGTTGTCGTGGGTAAGGTCGTCACGGTATTTGGGACGATTGCTTGCCGTCGCATCACGGTATTGTGAGGTGCCGAGATTGCCGGCCACGAAGAAGTTATCGAGCTGGTTGGTATCGGCGTTATTGCCGACTGACGAATCACTCTGGCTGGCCATGCTTGTTGCGGGAACTGCCACAACCATGGCAATAGCCAGGAGCAGTAACTTCTTCATGTGGAACTCCATGTACTTATAGTTGTTGAACCATGCAGGCGAGAAGCCGCTGCGAGCCGCGCAAACTACATGGTTAGAAGAAAATGATGAAGTGCAAAATTTTGCGACGACTTACGACGGAGTCATTGATGACGCTAGATCGCATTACTAATTTCGGTTGGCAAAGGTCAGGCCGCGTGGCCGACCAAGCAAATGTGTGCCGACGCACAGCTGACGCGTCTACCTAAAAGGCTTAGTAACGCCGCTGCTTCTGGCTCAGGACTTCTGCAGCCCGGCGACCATCTCCGCGAACCGCTGCTGAAAACGCGGGTCGGCATCGAGAGTCCTGCCAATCGCATCCACCATGGGCAGGAACTGCGAGTCCTTGCGGAAATCGCTACCGAATTCCCACAACAAGATTTCGCGCAACGCCGGCTCACGGGCGTCGGCAAGCGACTGCGCATCAGCCACATCGACGTGCGCTACCAAGGTGTGGAGGCGCTGGCGCAGTTCGTCGACAGAGTGCGGAACGGACTTAGGCGGTTTCCCGGCTGATTCCTTTGCGGCTATTCCGGTATTGGCGCCCACACCACGGGCCCGGTCGCGTGCCAGGGCACGCAAAGTTTCCAGCAACGAGGATGACGGTGAAATACGGTCGGTCGGCACGGATCTATCCAAAACCTGGTGTGATGTTGGTGAGACGTAGTCTATCCATTCGGATGAGAAGGGGTAGGCGGTCGAAGGATGCAGTTACCTGGTCTTGAGTCGGCCTGTCGTGCTGTTTGCGGCCCGTGGCGTCTTTGTCGGCGCCTAGATGAGCGTGCAAGAAATTACTGTTTATTTGAGCTGAGACCAATGGTTACAAGGGTTCACCCGTCCAAACGCAGCGCAAGAAATCGCTGTAAAAATTGCTATTTGACGAATACGGGACTTGCCTCGTAGGCTCCGCGCCATTGCAGCTCGAGTACCTAGTGGTAGCAGGGATTCGCTTGACAGTGCAGGGGCGCTGTACAGAGGGGCTGATGCAGTAACGTTTGGATGTCCATGTCCAAACGTACAGGGGATGTACGTGTTCGAGATCGTTGAGTGGGGCCGGTACCATCCTGCCCCTGCCGTAAGACCTATCCAGATAGTGCGGCAAAAGTTTAGGCACAGGCAGTGAGTCACGTGCCCAGCCTGGAGCAGTTCGCTGACAAGGACCCGTCGAATCCGGTTCTCTTGTGCGATCGCCACGATCCTGATGACCGTTCGGCGCGCTATGCGCAAAGTGTGCTGTTGCCGGATGACGGGCGGCTAGAGGAGGCGCATGCGCTGGTCGAGGGCATCCTCGCCAGGCAATCCGCCCACGACGTGAACGTGCCGTTGGACTTCGTTGTCCAGCTGCGCGAAATCGTGCGTCCGAAAGGGTAGCCATGGATAGCGATCTCGCCATGCACCTTTTATCGGAGACGCTGCTCACGGCAGCGAAGGTGTCCAGTCCGATCCTGCTGGCGACGCTCGTCGTGGGCGTCGTGATCTCGGTGCTGCAGGTAGTGACGCAGATCCAGGAAATGACTCTGACGTTCATCCCCAAGCTGGTGGTTGTCGTGGCGATGTTCCTGGCCACGGGTGCGTGGATGATGGCGGTGGTGGTGGAGTTTTCCAAGCGGCTGTTCGGCCTGATCGCAGGGATGTGAGTAGGCAGTGAACACGATGGACGTCCAAATCGGTGCGTTTCTACTGGCGATGGCGCGGTTCTCGCCGTTGCTGATGGTGCCTGCTTTCACGCCGTTTGCCTGGGTGCCGGCCTCGATCCGAGTTACGATTCTGCTTGCGCTGGCTATGACGGCGATGGGAGTCAATGCCTCGCCGATACCGCAGATCGGCATGGATGCGCCGTTACCGTTTGTGCTCGCATTGGTGGGCGAGAGCTTGCTCGGTCTGTCGTTCAGTCTGGCCATTGTTTTGCCAGCCGCCGCCTTGGGATTTTCTGCACGTGTCGTCGACATGCAGTCCGGTGTGGCCGCCGCCAGTCTTTTCAACCCATCCACCCACGTCACCGAGTCCTTGATCGGTACGACCGTGCAGTGGGCCGGCATGATGGTGTTCTTCACGCTGGGTATCCATCTGCGGTTGCTGCAAGGCATGGTGGCCTCGATCGACGTCGTCCCCTTGGGCAGTGGACGCATGACGTTGTTGCCCGAAACGTTCATCGCCATGCTGTCGTCGCAGTTTCTGCTCGGCATGATGGTCGTGGCGCCGGTGGTGCTGGGTCTGTTTGCGATCGATCTGGCCGTGGCCTACGCAAGCCGTTCCATGCCTCAGGCCAACGTGTATTTCGTTGCATTGCCGTTGAAGGTATTGGCTGGCTTTGTGCTGCTGGCCGGATCGCTGCGCTTTGCGCCGCAGCTGATTGAACGGCTTTACCGGGATGCGTTTTCGGCGTTGCCAGGCATGGGGGCACGCTGACCGTGGCCGACAACGATCAAAGCAAGACTGAACAACCAACGGCATTCCGCCTTGAGGAAGCGCGTGAGCGGGGACAGGTGCCGCGCAGTACGGAACTGAGCGGCGTGGTCGTGGCTATCGTCTTCAGCATCGCGTTTGCCGGATCCAGCTATACCTTGGCCTCTGCCCTCGCGCATTCGGTCAGCCATACGCTTCTGATGGCCGGCAATGCCCCCGAACCTTCGGCCGGGCTGATGCGATGGCTGGAACAGACATTTCAGCCGGTATGGCAGGCGATGGTACCTATCGCCTTGGCGATGGTCGTGGCCGCCGTCATCGCCAATCTCATGCAAACCGGTCCGACGTTCAGCACGACGCCGCTCGAGCCCGATTTTACGCGGCTCAATCCTGCGCAAGGGATGAAGCGCATTTTCTCGCTACGGGTCTTATGGGAACTCTTCAAGCTGAGCCTGAAGGTGGCATTGATCGCTGGTGTGGTGTGGGCGTTGGCACCTGGCGTCGATCGTCGTGTGGAAGCGGCGGCCTTCTCGGCACCGACGGGCATCGGCCAAGTGCTGCGCTCGACCTATGTGCAGGTGACCACGTGGATGATGGTCTTGATGGGCTTCGTGGCCTTGCTGGATCTGTTTTTCAGCCGCCGCGAATACATCCGCAAATTGCGCATGAGTCGTAACGATCTCAAGGACGAGGTCAAACGGCGCGAGGGCAGTCCGGACATCCGCCAGAAGCGCAAGCGCCTGATCGCGGAACTACTCAAACATTCGCGTTCGGTGCGTCGCGTACCGGATGCCGACATCGTGCTGACCAATCCGACCCACCTGGCGGTGGCACTCAAATACCGCCCCAAGACGATGCGCTCACCTATTGTCCTTTCAAAGGGCGCGGACGCACTGGCCGCACGCATGCGCACCATCGCTGCCAACGCCGGCGTGCCCTGTCTGCGTTCACCGGAACTGACGCGTGCGCTTTTCAAGGAATGCCGCATTGATGAGGCAGTGCCTGCGCACCTTTATATCCAGCTCGCTCCGGTCTATCGCTGGCTGATGAAGCGTCCCGACAACAGGATCTTCTCGTGAATACGCTGTTCGGCCAGCTATGGAGCGGCAAGCGCGATGTGATCCTCGTGCTCGGGATGATCATCATTCTGGTGATCTTGTTCACGCCGATTCCGCCGGCGCTGCTGGATTTCCTCCTGGTGCTCAACTTCACCGGTGCCCTGCTGGTGTTGCTGATCACTTTCTTTACCGATTCACCGCTGACGTTCTCAACGTTCCCTTCGTTGTTGCTGATCACCACGCTGTTCCGTCTGGCGCTGAATATCTCCGCGACCCGCCTGATCCTCGACAGCGGCAACGCCGGTCGCGTGATCAACGCCATCGGTGCCTATGTAGTCGGCGGCAACTACGTGATCGGCCTGGTGGTGTTTCTCATTCTTGTTGTCGTGCAATACGTGGTGGTGACCAGCGGCGCGCAGCGAGTGGCGGAAGTTGCTGCACGATTCACCCTGGATAGCATGCCCGGCAAGCAGATGAGCATCGACGCCGACATGAACATGGGGCTGATCGATCAGCACGAGGCCAAGCGCCGGCGATCCCAAGTCGAGAAAGAGGCAAGCTTCTACGGTGCGATGGATGGCGCGACCAAGTTCGTGAAGGGCGATGCCATCGCCGGCATCATGATTATCGTGATCGATATCATCGGCGGCCTCGCCGTCGGCATGGTCCAGCACAGTATGGCGTGGGGCGATGCTGCGCATCGCTACACCCTGTTGACCGTAGGCGACGGTATCGTCACGCAGATCCCGTCGCTGGTGATTGCGGTGGCGACCGGCATCATCATCACGCGTGCGGCCTCGGACGAGCATCTCGGTACCGAGATTGCGCGTCAGGTGCTCTCCAATTCGCGCACCTTGCTGATCGTGGCGCTTTCGCTGGCTGGATTGTTGTTCCTTCCTGGTTTGCCCGCATGGCCGGTCTTACTGGTTCTAATCGGTGTCGTGGGCTTGACGGTGTATGCGGCGCGAGCCACGCCCGAAGCCCCGAAAAGCGCCGAGGAGGTCATCGAGCCGACAGAGAAGCGAGCCGAAGAGGACCTGTACAAGCTGCTGACGGTCGAGGCGATCGAAATCCATCTCAGCAGCGCGATTGCGACGGCCTACAAGACACGCGGCCTGGATCTCGGCGATCGCATCGCAACGTTTCGCAAGCAATTCGCGCTGGATGCGGGTTTCATCTTGCCCAAGGTGAAGACCATCCAGGATCTGCCGCTGGCAGAGGATACCTACGAGCTGTTCGTGCAGGGCTCACGGGTAGGCCGCGGCGAATTGCGTTTTGATGCTCTTCTGGCCATCAATCCGGGTGGAAAGCGGCCGCGACTGGAAGGTCGCGAGACCCGCGATCCAGCGTATGGGCTACCCGCGCTTTGGATCAATCCGGAGCAGCGCCAGTACGCGCGCGGGGCTGGCTACACCCTGGTCGATCCGGAGACGGTATTGATCACGCATCTTGGCGAAGTGGTCAAGCGCCATGCGCCCGATCTGCTTACCCGTGCTGAGACCGAACGCCTGGTGACACGCGTGCGCGAACAGCAGGCATCACTGGTCGATGAGCTGATTCCCGGCGTGATGTCCTATACCGATGTGCAGAAGGTCTTGCAGCAGCTGTTGCGCGAGCAAGTCAGTATTCGCAATATCGTGACCATCCTTGAAGTACTGGTGGATGCCGGCAAGACGATCAAGCTGACCGAGGATCTCGTCGAACGTGTGCGTGAACGACTCGGTCCGACGATCTGTCAGCGCGTGAGCGACGCCAAGGGCGAACTGCATGTCTTGACGCTGGCGCCGGAGCTCGAACGCGCCATCACTTCCGCCGTACGTCAACGTGAAGGCGCGGGCATCCTGGTTGGCGAGGTAGGACAGCTCGAGGCTCTGCTGAGTGGATTGGCCAAGCATTCCGAAGCCATGATGACGCGCAACCATCTGCCGGTTCTGCTTTGTCCGAGTCCGGTGCGACGCCATCTGCGCGCGTTGATTCAACGCAGCCTTCCCCACGTCACCGTCCTGGGTATCAACGAAGTGCCTTCCACCGTCGTGGTCAAGGCCTTCGGTACCGTCACTGCCGCTACCACCGCTGCCGCTGCCGCATGAGGAGCTCATGAGCAATATCGTTTCTGCTATCTCGCGCTATCTGAGCAATGACGTTGAAGCGCTCAACGTCGTCAGCCAGAACGTGGCCAATATGGGCACGGCCGGCTATCGCACCGAACGCCTGAAACCTGATTTCAAAACGGGCATGCTTGATGCGACGCCGACCCTCGATCTCACCGACGGAAGCCTCAACGTCACGCGCAATTCGCTCGATCTGGCGATCCAGGGAAAAGGTTTTTTTGTCGTCGACGTGGGCGGCCAGCAAATGCTGACACGCGACGGTCAGTTCCATATTGATGCGGATCAGCAGCTGGTCGATGCATCCGGACATCCGGTCATGGGCCAGTCCGGGCCGATCACGCTGACCCAGCCGGGAGTGCATATCAATGCCGCCGGCGAAATCACCAGCGGCAAGGACAGCATCGACACCTTGCGCATCGTCGCGGTCGGTACGCCCAGTGCGTTGCGCGAAACCGGCGGTGGCCTCTACAGCTATGCAGGCGCTGAAGCGGATTTCGACGGCAGCATTCATCAGGGCGCGTTGGAGAAGTCCAACGTCGATGCGAGTACCGAGATGGTGCGAATGATGGAACTCACGCGCCATGCGCAATCCGTACAGCGTGCCATCGCAGCCTATGACGAGGCCATGCAGGCGGGCATCAACCATATTGGCGACAACAGCTAAGACTTGAGGACTGACCATGATTGATGCACTCGCTATCGCGACCGCTGGCATGAAGAGCCAGGAATTGCAGATCAACACCCTGTCGAACAATCTCGCGAACATGCAGACGCCGGGCTACAAGTCCCAGCGTGTGGCGTTCGGTGACATCGCGGTGATCACGCCCTCTCAGGTGGAGGCGGGGCTCAGCCCGGAACATACCGGCGCCGGTTCAGAGATCCTCTCCACCACGTCGATGTTCTCCCAGGGCACCATGTCTCAGACGGGCAACACCTGGGACATGGGTATCCAGGGAAGCGGATTTTTTGAGGTTGTCGATGTCAGCGGCAACCACCTATACACCCGCAACGGCCAGCTGCACGTCGATAGCGACGGTTACCTGGCTGACGTCGCTGGAAATCGGCTGGCCCAGAATATCCAGATCTCGCCGGACGCCAGCAACATCACGGTCAACGCCAACGGGCAGATCTACGCAAATATTGGCGGCAGTACCACCCAGACCCTGTTGGGTACGTTCGAGCTGAGCACGTTTCCATCGCCGGAAGGTTTGCAGGCGGTAGGCAATAACGATTACGTGGCCACGCAGGCATCCGGCGATCCGAGTGCGGCGAAACCGAACGCGGACGGGATAGGCTCGATCATGCAGGGCATGTTGGAAGGCTCCAACGTCGACCTGGACAATGAAATGTCGACGCTGATGATCGCGCAGCGTGCTTATCAGCTCAATGCACGTGTGCTGCAGGCGTCGGATCAGATCCTCGACACCATCAATAACCTGCGCCAATAAGATGTTCAGATGCCTGCTCGCATCGGGATTGCTGCTGGTGTCGCTGTCTAGCACGGCGGCAGCATCGTTCCAGCATGTCACGGCCCAACGCATGGTTGCCGTCGCGCGCGCGCGGATTGATGCCCAGCTGGGCGATGCGCGTGGAACGGCGCAGGTGACCGTCGTGGGTACACCGGAGGACGTCGTTGTATCGTCCGGCGCCATCGCGTTGAAGGCAGGTGAGCTGAAGGGAAAGTGGCCGCGTGCCCGTGTGGGGGTGCCGGTGATCGTCGAGGTGGATGGTCAAACGGTGCGCTCGGCAACGGTCTGGTTCGCACTGAGCGTGCCGGGGCCGGTGCTCGCTTATGCCAGCGATGCGCCGCTCGGCAAGACGGCCGCGTCGCTCAAGTTCGTGCCGCGCAGCGCAGATGTCGCCCAGGTGCAGGGCGATCTGGTACGTGATCCGCAGGATGTGGCAGGGATGCGCTTGCGCCACGCGGTCACCGCCGATGCCGTAGCGATACGCGAAGACTTCGAACGCGTGCCCGACGTGGATCGCCAGCAGAGGGTCCAGGTATCCGTCGCCTATGGATCTATCCACCTGGAAGGGCGGGGCATCGCCACGGGCCAAGGAAGTGTTGGCGACGTAGTGTCTGTGTTGGTCGATGGTGCTGAAACACCGGTGCGCGCGCGCATCACCGATAAGGGAGCGGTAGAAGTTGTCCAGTAAATATTTCCTGATCGCATGTCTTGCGTGGCTGTCGGTGCCCGTGCCAGCGCATGCGCAGACTTCCGGCTCAATGATCAACCCGGACACCTACCGTGGCCTGGTTGCCGATCGTCGAGCGCATCAAATCGGCGATACGTTGACCGTGATTGTCACCGAGACCGCGAGCGCCAGTGCAAGCGCCAATACGGACGCTAACAGTAGCGTGCAACTCGGCGCCAACACCCAGACCCATAGTGGCAGCCACAGCTATGGGCTGGGCCTCTCCGGAGACGATGCAGGTCAGGGCAAGACATCGCGTGCTGGTGCGCTGCAGGCGCAGCTGGCGGTGCGCGTCATCGCGGTGGAGGGCGATGGCATGCTGCGTATTCACGGTGCACAGACCGTGGCGATCAATGGCGAAAAGCAGCAATTCGTGCTTACCGGGCTCGTGCGCTCGGAAGATATTTCTTCGAACAACACGATTCTGTCCAATCGTATCAGCGAGGCGAATATTGAATTCACCGGTCGCGGCGACATCTCCGAAGCGCAGAAACATAGCGTCCTCTATCGCATCACCCGCTGGCTGGGGCTGATATGAGACGTATTCTGCTGGGTCTGCTTTTTGCCTTGCTCCCCTGCGCCGCGGCGTGGGCCGGCGGGGACGGCTATAGCGTGCGTTTGAAGGAAATCGCCCGGGTCGAAGGCGTGCGCGACAATGCGCTTACCGGGTACGGCATTGTGGTGGGGCTTGCCGGCACGGGTGACACCAGCAAGAACCGGCTGACCATTCAGTCGGTCGCCAATACGCTCAGCCACTTTGGCGTCAACATCAGCCCGGATGATCTCAACAGCCGCAACGTCGCGGCCGTCATGGTCACGGCGACACTGCCGCCGTTTGCAGAGTCCGGGCAAAAGCTTGATGTATCGGTGTCCTCGCTGGGTGATGCGCGCAGCCTCGCCGGCGGCGTTTTGATGCTGACCCCTTTGAATGGCCCAGATAACAAGATGTATGCGCTGGCACAAGGTGCATTGTCCGTCGGCGGCTATGAGGTCAGGGCATTCGGCAGCTCCGAGCAGAAGAACCACCCGACCGTCGGTCGTGTACCGGATGGCGCGTCGGTCGAACGCGAAGCGCCTTTGGGCCTAGGCAGTGATGGCCGCACGCTCGATGTGGTGCTTTATCAACCCGATTTCACCACCGCCGAGCGCGTTGCCGAGTCGCTGCGTCGCAACGCGGGCGTGGAAGCGGTTGCCGAGCATGCCGGAAAGATCCGAGTGACCTTTGCGACACCCCCGACCGATTTGGTCCGCACCATCTCAACGATCGAAAACGTCCTTGTGACCCCTGATCAGATGGCTCGCGTCGTCGTCAATGAGCGCACAGGCACGGTGGTATCCGGTGGCGACGTGCGGTTGGGTGCAGTGACGATTTCCCAGGGTGACCTGCGCATCGTGGTACAGACCGATTACATGGTTTCGCAGCCAGACGGCGTGCTGGTCAACCCTTCGCGCAACATTGGTACGGCCGTCGTTCCACAGGCCAATATCAATGTCCAGGATCCGGAGGCGAAGCTGGTCAATATTCCCAATGGCGCCACCGTGGGTGACCTGATTGCCGCGTTGCGCGCCATACACCTGACCACGCGCGATGTGATCACCATCCTGCAATCGATCAAGGACGCCGGCGCTCTGCACGGCGAACTGATCATTCAATGAGGAAGTGTTTATGGATTTGACTACCGAAGCGGTTCGTCTGGGCATCAGCATGGCGCGGGTGCGTGCTGAAATTGCCAGCGACAACATCGCCCACGTCGACGTGCCGGGCTATCGTGCGCAGCGCGCGGATTTCTCGAGTGCGGTAGGTCTGCTGCATCAGGCGGTGACGCAACCGTCGCTGGACAGCGATAGCTTGGAAACGATCACGCCGGCCACGCTGCGCGCCTCCACACGCTTCGCGAATGCCGATCCGAACGCGTCGGTAAATCTGGACAGCGAAGTGGCCGAACTGGAGACCGCGAGCGTGGATTTCCAGTCATTGTCGACGGTGATGTCACGGCGCTTTGCCCTGATGCAATTAGCACTGACGGGAGGGAATTAAAAATGTCCGTCGATTCGATTCTTGCGGCTTCGCGGTTTGGTCTGGCATTCGAGCGTCTGCGACTGGAAGCGGCCAGTCAAAACATCGCAATCGCCAATACACCGAATGCCCCCGGACACCCTGCACGACTGATGCGTGCCGTGGCTCCCTATGAAGCCGGCTTCGACGCGGCGGTCGGCGCGACTGGCCAGGGTTCTTCGTCCGAACCCATGCTGGTCGCGATGAACGCTGCGCCGCGTGAGGTACATGATCCATCGGATCCGATGGCCGACAAGAACGGCATGGTCAGCTATCCGGGTGTCGATATGGTGCAGGAAATGAGCACGCTGGTTGAAGCGAGCCGTGCCTACGAAGCCAACATCCGGGCGTTCAACACGCTGCGCGGGATGGCGCTGCATGCGCTGGACATTGGAGGTGAATCGTGAGTATTACCCCCATCGCGCCCCTCTCGATCGGTCAAATTGGCCTGCCGGAAGGCGGCATCGCTGACGTCGCGCAGAGCGGGCCGCAATTCATGCAGATGGTCGGTTCGGCGGTCGATGGACTGAATGGCAGCCTGAATGATGCCGATGCATCGGCTCGCTCGCTTGCTGCGGGTGGGAACGTGCCCGTGCACGACGTGATGATCGCCATGGAACATGCGCATCTTCAACTGCAATTTGCGGTTGAGGTCCGTAACCGGCTTCTTTCCGCCTACGAGAATCTGACGAACATGCAGGTGTAGGAGCAAGGAACATATTTGGTATTTCGGATCCGACCGAAATGCCTTTTCAACCGGATCGGTAGATTCGGGCAGGAACGATGGGTTTGTATCCCGCAGAGGGATTTTTGGAGTAGGTATGCGGCAGTTCTTTGTATCGATGTCTCGAGGCTCGCGCGTCGCGTTTGCGGCGTGCCTGCTGTTGATCGCGTTGGTGATCGGTGGCGCGGCTTGGTGGATTGCGCATCCACCTTACGGGGTATTGTTCGGTGATCTGCGCCAATCGGATGCCGCGGAAATCACCTCCACCCTTGGCCAGATGCAGGTGCCGTATCGCCTGACTGACGAGGGAAAGACCATCCTGGTGCCGAACGATCAGGTCTACGAAACTCGCATGAAGCTCGTCGCGCAGGGCGTACCTAAAGGTGGCAGCGTAGGTTTCGAGCTCTTCAAGGACTCCGATTATGGGGTGACTGAATTCGCTCAAAAGGTCAACTTTCAACGTGCACTTCAGGGCGAACTGGAGCGGACCATCGATTCGCTGGACGAGGTCACTTCGTGCCGTGTGCACCTGACGATCCGTCACACGGATTTGTTTGAACGTGACCAAGAGGCCTCCAAGGCGTCGGTGACCTTGAGTCTTCGGCCACAGAAGCATCTTGATGCGCGCAGTGTGGCCGGTATCCAGCGCTTGGTGGCTTCTGCCGTCGACGGCTTGAGTCCGGAATCGGTGGTGGTGCTCGATGACAAGGGTGTGGCGTTGTCCGGTTATGCCGCCGATGGGCAAGGTGGCGCTCTCGGAGGCGATCAACTCGACCGGGAAGCCAAGTTGGAAACGCAGATGCGCGAGCGCGTCGGCGAACTATTGCATCGTGTGATGCTGACCAATGACTTTACCGTTTCGGTCGATGTGCGTCTTAACTATGACCACGTCAAACAGGTCAGTGAACGGTTGATTGCCCAAGGCAAGGATGGCAATGGACTGCTCGTGCACGAAAAGACCAACTCAAGCGGCCGGATACCTGATAGCAGCGCCGATACGGATCATGTGGCCACCGGCCCGACAAGCAGTAGCAACGACCGTGATCTCGAATATGCGCACGGACGCGAGCAGGAAGAGGTCGAGCAGGCACCGGGCCGCATTGACCGCATCTCCGTGGGCATTGTCATTCCCTCGACGCTGCCCCAAAGCGAGATCAACAAGTTATCGGATGTCGTGTCCGCGGCACTGGGCCTGGATGCCTCGCGTGGCGATAAAGTGGACATCGCCGCGATCGCGGCGCCGGAGCCCGTAGAGGCCGCTGCGCCTGCAGCTCTCGTGGCGCTGCCCGCTGCCGATGCTGCTTTACCCGATACCGCGGCGACCGCGCCGGCTCAAGTAGTCGATATCGTTTCGCCGAAGTGGGTTTTTCCCGTGGCGGCGGTGCTGATCATCTTTCTTCTTATCGCTATCTCCAAAGCGCGCACCAGCGTACCGCCTCGCCTCTCGGCGCCGCAGCGTGAAGAAGCGCTGGCGCGGCTGCGCCGCTGGATCGAAACGGTAGAGACGGAATGATCAATAAGGTGGGTGTCCGTAAAGCGGCTTTGGCCCTGGCTTCCATGCATCCGGCGGATCGGCGCTGGATGCTGGCGCATATGCCGCCGGCCTGGCGCCCATCGCTCAATGCGCTGATTGGCGAAGCGCAGACGCACGTGTCGATCGATCCGGAACTGCTGCAGGCGGCCTTGGCCGACGAGCATGAACAATTTGAGCATGATCTGCCCACGCCCGACATCCTGATCGTGTTGCTGGATCGCTTGGCCAGTCATTGGGTTGCCCGTGTTTTGGTGGCTGTCGTTCCCGACCATGCGGAAATTTATTTGGCGACGTGCGACAAAAATCGTGGCGAAGCCATCCGTCGCGAAATGATGCGATTGCCCAACCCCTTTCCCACTTCCTTGGCGCATGCCATGGCTTGCTACCTGGGAGAGGCGGGTCATGCCGTCCGATCGAGCGGGGCCGCGCCGTGATCCGTCGGCTTGGGACGGATGCCGTACTTGAAACGATCGGGCGTCGTTTGGTCGCGGGCGGCCGCGAGGTGCCGCCTTTCGTGGCACCCGTGCATGCGGAGGATCCGAGTGGTACGCAAGCGTATCGAAGCGGGTACGCCCAAGGTTTCGAAGCAGGTGAACAGGACGGCCTACGGACGGTCGAAGCATACAAACAGCAAATCGAAACGGACGCACGTGCGAGGCTCGATGCTGCCTTGCAGGATCTGAGCCGTGAGCGTGAGCGTCTTGCCAGCTGTGCCGAGGGGCTCGGAGACGCTTTAGACCGCTACGGTGCGGCATTAGAAGACATGGCCTTCGAGATAGCGTTGGCCTCTCTGGCACGGTCGTTTGGAGAAATGTCGGGTGACCATGCCTTGCTGCGGCGATTGTGCACGCAGATGGTGGAGGAGCATCGGGCAAAGGCCGTGAGCCTGCGGGTTTCGACAGGGGATCGGGCCGTCTTGCCTGAGCACATTAGTGGTCTGGAGGTCATCGAGGACGCGGGGTTGGCCGACGGGGAATGTCGCATCGAAACCTCACACGGCCATGTGGAAACCTCGATGGCTATGCGTCTGGAGGCGATTGTCGCAACGATGCTCGACACCTTGCGGACGACGCGTCCATGAGCGCTGTGGAAACCATCAGCCGCTACCGTGAACTGCTCGCGCAGCGACCGTTTTCGCACGGGTATGGCGTGCTGCTTGGTTTCAATGGCCTCGTCATCGAAGCGATCGGTCCGGACGTCAAGATCGGCGAGCTTTGCGAAATCGAGGATAGTGGGCAAGATCGGCCTATTCGCGCCGAAGTCGTCGGGTTTCGCGAAGGGCGCGTTTTGTTGATGCCCTTCGGTCATCTTCGTGGGGTATCGGCAGGATCGCGAATTCGCTCGCTGGGCCATACGCTGCAGGTACCGGTTGCGCGGGCCATGATCGGGCGGGTGCTGGATGCTTTTGGTGCGCCCTTGGACAGTGGGCCGGCCATCGAGGCCGAAGACTATCGCGCCGTACAGCGTTCGCCGATCAATCCCTTGCAGCGGGCACCCTTGGACGAGGTTCTGGAAACCGGCGTCAGGGCGATCGATGCCGTCTTGCCCTTCGCCAAGGGACAACGCGTCGGCGTGTTCGCAGGTAGCGGTGTGGGCAAGAGCACCTTGCTCGGGATGATGGCTCGACATGTCCGCGCGGATGTCGTGGTGGTAGCGATGGTCGGTGAGCGCGGGCGCGAAGTGGGCGATTTTCTGCAGGAAGCTTTGGGGCACGATGGACTGCAGCGCTCAGTGATGGTGGTAGCGACGGCCGATCAACCGGCATTGGTACGCACCCACGCCGTGCACGCGGCGCATGCGGTGGCGGAGTTCTTTCGTGACCAGAAATTGGATGTGCTGTTGATCGTGGACTCGATCACCCGCTTTGCGATGGCGCAACGCGAAGTCGGCCTGGCAGTCGGCGAGCCGCCGACATCCCGGGGCTACCCACCTTCGGTTTTCAACTTGCTTCCGCAAATCCTCGAGCGGGGAGGGCGGGTACGCAACAGCGGCTCGATCTCGGCCATCTACAGTGTGCTCGTCGAGGGCGATGACATGAATGAACCGGTCGCCGATCACATGCGGGCCATCTTGGACGGTCATGTGGTGCTATCGCGTGATCTTGCGGCTCGTGGTCAGCTGCCGGCCATTGACCTGCTCACCAGCGTCAGCCGATTACTGTCGCGAGTGGCGGACAAAGAAGAGCGCCAGCTTATTCTGCGCACCAAGGCTATCGTCTCCACCTACGAAACGTCCCGTGACCTGGTGGATATGGGGGCCTACCAGGCCGGAACAAATCCGGCGCTGGACGAAGCCATCGCGATGCATCCGCGTATCGTAGAATGTTTCCGTCAGGAGCCGTCGCAATCGTCATCGCGCCGCGAAAGCATTGAAGCTCTGAGAAGTATCGTGACAGGGGGAGGGCGATCATGAAGCAACAAAAGTTGCACGCGTACCATGTCCTCCTGCGAATGGTGCGGGTACGCGAACTCCGTGCTTCTGCGGTTTTAAGCGAAGCGGCCGGCAAGGAGCGCACCTGTCAGTCGCGTCTTGACGACGTATTGGCTTCACGCGATGCGATATCGGCAGCCCATGGTCGATGTGTACAGAGCACCTCTACGGTCGATATGGGCCGTTATGAAATGCTTTCACTGCTCGACGGTGCCTACGCAGCGAAGCAGCAATCGGTGTCGAGCGAACTTACCGATGCCACGCTCGCGCGAAAGGATCGCGCGAGCGAGAACCTGTTGGCCAAGCGCTATCGCGAACGGGTGGGTGCACATGTCGATCAGCTGGATGGGGAGCTACATCGGGAGCGCGCCGCTAAGGCGCAGGAAGAATCTGTTGAACTGTGGCTGGAAAGCCGGAAGGGGCTATGACAGACGTCTCCAGTATTGATGCATCCTACCGTCAACATCATTTCGGCAGTGGGCGTTCGCCGCTCCATGATTTTGCCGATGAGTTGATGAAGGGTGCCAGAAAAGCATCCTCCATTGTGCCCAGTGCGGGTCACGCGGTGACGTCATCTTTCGCCACGGCAGAAAGCAGTTCTGAGTTGGTCAAGAGTGATCTCAAAGCACTCCCGGCGGCGCCAGTGGGGGTTCGCGTCGCAGTGGCTCCCTCCGTTGCTTCGACAAGCACTTCTACGGCACCGGTCAAGGGCGTCCTCGAATTGCCACCAAGCACCTTGGAGCCGATACGTCCGGTAGTGGTTCCTGCGGCTGGTCCAGCAGGGACGCCCGTTGAACCGGTCAAAGGGATTCTTCAGGCGCCCACGGGTGTTCCAGTCGCTCCCGTTCGCGTCTCGGCCATGCCTGTCGCCTCACCAGAAGACCCCGCCGCGCCCGCGGATCCCACCGTGATCGCGCAAACGGACGTTGCGGCTGATGAGGTTCCTGTGGAAGTTGCTCCCATGATGACCACGCAGGAACAAATACAGTTGAACACGGTGGTTCAGCCCACCGGGGTGACCGAAGCATTACTCGGTTCTCGCGTGTACGGTGTGCATCTCCTTGCGGGAGCCTATCTTTCCGAATTGGTCGTTTCGGAAAGTGAGAGGGAGTTCACCGGGCCACGCTCCGAGGCACCGCCATTGACGGAAAGTACGGTGCCACAGGAACTCGCCGCGGCTTCTTCATTATTAGACGTCAATATACCCACCCCGGATGAATCGCTACCGACGCAGGCTGCAGTGAGCGCGATCGATTTACTCCTCGACAGTGAGCCGTCTATGCCGACGGACGATATCGCGTTGACGAACGCTGTGGTGTCCGATGGAACCTCCACACTGCTTTGGTCCGAACGTTCCTTGCGCTTCACTCCGCAGCGTGACGGGACAGCCATCGCCTGGGTACGCGATTACCGTCTGGAGAGTCATGAAATGCCCCGGTTGATGGAGGCCCTGCGAGGGGAGGCCAAAGCCAAGGGTATGTCGTTGAACAAAATCATGTTGAACGGTCGCGAAGCCTGGTCTTCGCATAGCAATCAGTGAACGAGGAGCGTCATGTCAGTCCAGGCTATCGGTAGCACATTGAGTACAGCGAACTCGGCGACACCGTCCAGCGCCAGTATCAGTGAGCAGAATTTTATCCAGCTGTTCGTCAGCGAATTGCAGTTCCAGGATCCGATGGAACCGCTGGATAACAGTCAGTTCCTTACCCAGCTTTCGCAATTCGTTGGTATTGAGCAACAAAGCGAAGAGGTGACGGGAATTAATAACTTGCTTACCTTGGGTGCTTCGGAGCAGCCCTTGGACTTGCTGTCCCACACCGTCGAGATTGCCAATGCCGATGGCTCGACAACGACCGGTACGGTGACCGGTGTTCAGTACAGTACGAATGGAGCACAACTTACAGTGACTGCTTCAGGCAATAACGTATTAACCAACGTCAATCTGTCGCAGATTCAGGTCGTCTCACCCTAAGGAGGAAGCCATGTCATACAACCTCATGCAAGCGTTGTACACCAGCGTCACGGGCCTCAATGGATTTTCGCAGAGCCTGGATACCATCGGTAACAACATCAGCAATATGAATACTCCAGGATTCTGGGGTAGCGAGTCCTTTTTCGAAAACCTTGCGGGCGATATTGGAACCTCGATCGCCGGTACGGGCATGGATACGAGTCAGGGCGATATCGAACAGACCAACACGGCGACGGACGTGGCGATTAACGGGCAGGGACTTTTCGTTCTTAAGGATCCCCAAGGCAATCTTTATTACACGCGCTCTGGCCAATTTGAACTCAACTCATCCGGTCAGTTGGTTGATTCGGTCAATCAGTACGTGGTTCAAGGTTACGATTCATCCGGAAATTTTGGCGACATGAATATTTCCAGCCTTCAGACGTTACCGGCCAAACCCACGACCACGGTCAATTTGACGGGCAATCTGTCCAGCTTGGACCCCACCGACAGCGTCAGCAACATTGTTGTTTACGATGCTCAGGGGACGCCGGAAACGCTGACGATGACGCTGACCAACAACAACCCGTCGGGGGCGAGTTCGACGACGAATAGCTGGAGCGTGGTCCTTACCGATAGCAGTGGCAACACCGTCGGTAGCGGCACGATCAGTTTTGGTACCGATGGCACTCCCTTGGCCGGTTCCAACACGATCACCATGACAGGCGTCCTCGATGATGCGTCTCAGTCGATCACTTTCAATTTTGGTACCCCTGGAAGTCTGAGTGGGGCAACCAGCCTTGGCGGTACGGCGACAAGTCTCGCCGCGCAGGTGGTGGATGGAAACGCACCCGTGGGTCTTTCCTCCGAATCCTTCAACACGGATGGCGTGCTTGAGCTCACCTATGCCAACGGACAGACCGTAGCGGGCCCTCAGCTTGCTTTGGCGTCGTTCACAAACGAAGCCGCCATGCAGATGATTCAGGGCAATCTCCTGTTGGCGCCACAAAACGAGATCGCGCAAATGGGCACGGCCAACAGCGGGATTTTCGGTCAGGTTGAAGGAAGCAGCCTTGAGATGTCAAACGTGAATCTCACTCAGGAATTGGCCGACATGATCGTGATCCAGCGGGGCTATCAAGCCAGCTCCCGCGTGATGACGGTAGCCAGCGACATGCTGCAGCAGCTCTATGAAGCGACTCAAGGTAACTAAAGCATGACGAGTGAGATTCGCTTTGGCTGGCTCGGTGAGGCGCGACGTGCCGCACTGCGCACATCGATCGCTGCAGAAGTGATGGATTGGTCACGTGCATGGTGGATGCACCACGCGCCTGGCGAGGTCGACGTGCGCTCGATCGAGCCAGATAGCCTTTACTCCAAGGCGGTGATGCCGCTGGTATCAGCCAATGATGCCGGCGTGTTGGTCTTGCACCTCAACGGGAAAAGCACAGACGCTATCGGTCGTCATCTGGCCGGTGCGGCCGGTGACGAAGATGCAGGTCTGGCCCAGCGCATCGGTCAAGATGCGCTGGAGGATCTGGCTCTGCGCATTCGCCGCAAAGCGGGAGCCATGAAGGTTGCTGCCTTATGTCCAGACGTTACGCCGCTGGCTCTGGAACATGCTCGGCTGGGCGCCTATGCGGTAGCGCTGTCGTTGGGGCGGATGGAATTGGGTTTGGTCATGGATCGCCGGCTGGCCGATGGTCTTGCACCGCCATCCGCGATCAAGGGCCAGAGCCTGGTTCCACGCCAGGCAGCGATAGGGCATGCAGCACTTACCGTGACCGCCGTAATGAATTTCGGATCGATCGATTTGGCCCATTTATCCGATCTTTGCGTGGGCGAGGTCCTGGTCGGCGATCGGAAACTGGAAGACACCTTACACATCCATGTGGATGGCCACATCGCTGTCGCGAACGGGCATCTGCGTCGGCAAGGAACAAAACGTGCCGTCATGTTTGACGGCGTCAGCTCGCAGGAACTGCAAAAGTCATGAACGAAACTGTTATTGAACCTATCGAATTGGAAGAAGCCGCGTACGCATCGAGCGTGAGCGAGCCATTGATCAAGCGCAACCTCGCGCTATTGGGGCACGTTAGCGTCCGTCTGGACGTGCTCGTAGGTAGTGCACAAATCAACGTCGAAAAGTTGTTTTCCTTGAGCAAAGGCGACTCCATTGCACTGGACGCGGACTTGGATGCACCGATGGTCCTGCAGCTCGACGGCAAGCCTATTGCACGAGGGCATCTCATGGCAGTAGGGGACTCTTTCGGTTTGAAGATTACTGAAATTTTGTGAAGGCTTTGAATCAGAAAACCGCGGCACTGCGCGGTATGCCGCTTGCCCTCGCACTGAACGCGCCAGCCATTCCTTATAGGACCGATACGCCGGTGTCGGTGAGCAATCTTGCTCTGGCTATGCTGGTGACGGCTCTTGTTTTGGGCGCACTTGTGGGTGTGCTTGTTTACGTTCGCCGGCGTGGCTGGGGACTGGGCGGCCTACGTGCAAACAAACAAGCGGCTGAGGGTATTGAACTTCAGGCGACGCGACGCGTGAGCCTGTTAACTACGGCGCACGTGGTGGCCTATCGGGGACAGACGTATTTGATCGTGGAAAGTGCGCGCGGATCAACTACGACAGTGTCGCCTCTGCCTGTCGCCGCTCCAGCCTCAACAGGCGAAGCCTCATGACGAGAGGCAAGTATTTCGCATTGTTTGCGCTGTTACTGGGTGGCCTTCTCTTGCCGGTCGTGGGATGGTGTACCGATCCTATTCAGGACGCCATTGCGCGCGCTTCCAGCGAAGACTATTCGCCGATCTTGCGCTCATTCCTGCTGCTTTCGTTGCTCTCTTTGATCCCGCTGCTCGTGATTGCGATGACCGCGTTCACGCGCATTATTGTGGTCCTTTCACTGGTGCGCAGCGCCTTGGGTTTGCAGCAGACGCCGCCGAACAGCGTACTGCTTACACTGGCGATGTTTCTCACTCTTTTTGCGATGAATCCGGTATTTCAAAGCGCGAAGCAGGCCGGGCTAGATCCCTATATTCGACATGAAATATCTGCGCCCATCGCCGTTGAGCGTGTGTTCCAGCCGTTCAAGCTTTTCATGATCCAGCAGACCCATCAGGAGGATCTGCTCGCAGTCATTCGGATGGCCAAGATGACACCGCCGAAATCGGTGGATGATATCGGCGCGTTGCAATTGATTCCGGCATTCATGCTTAGCGAGTTACGCACTGCTTTCCAGATCGGCTTCGTTATATTCCTTCCCTTTCTGCTCATTGACTTGGTTGTGGCCGCTATTTTGATGGCGCTTGGCATGATCATGTTGCCGCCAACCACGGTCAGTTTGCCCTTGAAGATCCTGCTCTTTCTTCTTATCAACGGCTGGGGATTGCTGGCGCAGGCCTTGTTAAGCAGCTACCAGCACTGATTGATGAGTGGCCGCCTTGGAGAGCGAAGAGCGCGAACTATGGGACCGATGGCATACATCGCGGGATGCGGATGCCCGGCATGCACTGATCATCAAGTACTCGCCTTGGGCAAGGCTGGTCGCACGCGATGTCTATGTTCGTGTTTATGGAATCAGCGACGCATGGCACGATTGCGTACAGAATGCCCTGATCGGTTTGCTGGAAGCGATTGATCGCTTCAATCCCGACTTTGAAGCGAGCTTCCAGACCTACGCGCGCTATCGGGTCCGAGGCGCCGTGTTCAACGGGGTTAGGACGTTACGCGAAAGCACGGCGCAGGGTATGCGCAGTCTCGATCATTCGAGTGCCTTATCGGATCGGCTGCAGTCGCTGGACGATGATGACTCTTCCGATCCGCTCGAAGCTTTCGTGTCCACAGCGGTTGGGCTCGGTCTTGGATTTCTGCTGGAGTCGGGCTCCATGCAGTCCGACGTACATTCCACCGACGCCTATACGGAGCTGGAGAGGCACGAGCTGAGCACGCTGATCACTGGCGGTATTGAGCAGCTTCCACAGCGGGAACAAATGGTTCTGGTATTGCACTACTACCACTACATACCGTTTGTTGAGATAGCGACCCGTTTGGGAGTAACCAAAGGGCGGGTATCACAACTGCATAAACGTGCCATCGAGCGTTTGCGTATGCGTTTGCGAACGCGTTTGTCTATCGGACCCGATTAGCGCAGTAGTGTTAATGCTTGTTCCGGCGTGAATCAGGTCATCGCAAGTGGAACGATAAGGCCTAGCGTGTTCAAGCTAGCTATTTCGCGTTCGTTGAAAATAATGCTCGGCGGAAAATGCTTGCGATCCCGGGGCAGTCCAAATCCCTGATGCCGAGGAACTTGCAGGCGCGCGTGAGTGTGGCGCCGATCGAGTGTGGGTTATGCGACGGTTTCGAAATGACGACGTGCGGTGTTTGTACGCGGCTCACACGGCGCGATGGGAGGGTGTAATAATTTGCGAGCGAGCAGTTTCGGGGTGGCGTGCAGTGCAGACCAAGTAACGAGTCTCGTACTTCCAAACACAGGGCCATCCCATGCAAGACCGCTACACCGAAGCTATCCGTTTTGCGGAACGTGTCAGAGGCCGCGCTGACGCATTAAGCGCAGCCGCCACAAGCATTGCCGCTGCGGCGCGCGAACGCATGATCACTTCCGACGAGATCCACCAGCTGCTCGAGGTCATCGCCGACGATCTCAAGCGCACCGCCGACCAACTGCTCGACGAGTTAACTCGCCCTGCCGCTGCCGCGAACTGACCGCCTCGCCACCGGCAATAGCGCCACAGGCGTGGACGCGCGCAACCCATCAAGGTAGTCGGCCCACGCCTGCATCATCTTCTTTCGCTCGGCCAGGTACTGCGCCTTGTTGTAGATCCCGCGAATGCGGTTTTTGTCCTTGTGCGCCAGCTGACGCTCGATCGCGTCCTCGTGCCACTTGAGCTCGTTTAACGCAGTACTGGCCATGTGGCGCATACCGTGCTGCACGATCTCGCCCTTGAAGCCAAGGCGGTGCAGCGCAGCGTTGATCGTGTTGTCTGACATCGGTCGCTTGATCGTGCGCTCACCGGGGAAAACGTAACGTCCGCTGCCACTCAATGGATACAGCTCGCATAGCAGATTAACCACTTGCCGGCTCAGTGGCACCACATGCGGCTCGGCTGTAGCTTTCTTGGCCTTGCGCATTTTCAGCCGCACGGCTGGCACCGTCCACGTGGCCTTGGCCAAGTCGAACTCGATCCACTCAGCCATGCGCAATTCGCTTGGGCGCGTGAACACCAGCGGAGCGATTTTCAGCGCGTACCGTGTGACATAGCTACCCTGGTATCCATCGATCGCGCGCAACAATTCGCCAATACGGGCAGGGTCCGTGATGGTGGGGAAGTTGGCACCCTCAGCCGGTGGGATCGCGCCGATGACATCGGCAGCGGGATCACGCTCCGCTTTGCCGCTGACGATCGCAAACCGGAATATTTGACTGAGGTAGTTGCGCGTGCGGTGCGCGGTTTCCGTTGTGCCGGATTCATGGATCCGTTTCATGGTCGCGAGGATCTGTGGCGCTGTCACCGAGGCGATCGGTATCGGACCGAGCCACGGGAACACGTGCATCTCAAGCCGTCGCAGTACCTTGCCGCTGTATGTGTCCACCCATGTTGGCGATTTTTCCTTGTGCCAAAGCCGCGCGATCGCCTCGAGGCTGTTGGCCACCGCCACCTCTTGTGTCAGCTTTTCAACACGCCGCTGCATACTGGGATCGACACCGCTGGCCAGCAGCTTCCGCGCGGCATCGCGCGCGTCGCGCGCCTCAGCCACGCTGACATCGGGGAACACGCCGACACCCATCATTCGCGCCTTGCCAGCAAAGCGATATTTCAGCCGCCAGTAGCGCGCGCCGGTCGGCATCACCTGCAGGTATAGCCCCTTGCCAGCGGCAAGCCTGTACATCGTCTCGCGTGGCTTCGCGTTGCGCGCGGCCACGGCAGTCAACTCACCCATCAGCTCTCTCCTGGTGGTACATCCATGTCAAATCGACCGCTCCATCGATTTGTACCACCTAAAGTACCACCAGTCGGCGTGCGTTGCAGTGCATCTTGTTGCGACAACCTGAGACAACGAAATCAGCTATGACCTAGTCAGAGAGCCATTTTTAGCTGTGCAATGAGACCTGCTGCGTCTTGCTGATACCTATAAGTGGTGGGCCCACCAGGACTCGAACCTGGAACCAAAGGATTATGAGTCCTCTGCTCTAACCATTGAGCTATAGGCCCGCGCAAGAGCGGAAGTTTACCGTAGACCTTGTGTGCGATGGCACCGTTGTACTCGGTCAGTTCTTCCAGGCCTTACTCCCGAAACGAAACAGCCCCGCGTTGGCGGGGCTGTTTCAGTCTTGCAGGTTGCAACGGCTATCAATCGACGTCGAGGAACGAGCGCAGCTGTTCGGAGCGGCTCGGGTGACGCAGCTTGCGCAGCGCCTTCGCTTCGATCTGGCGGATCCGCTCGCGGGTGACGTCGAACTGCTTGCCGACTTCTTCCAGCGTGTGATCGGTGTTCATGTCGATGCCGAAGCGCATGCGCAGCACCTTGGCCTCGCGAGGGGTCAGCCCGGCGAGCACGTCGCGCACGGTTTCCATCAGGCCGGTCTCGGTGGCCGAGTCTACCGGCGAACTGGCGTTGCCATCTTCGATGAAGTCGCCCAGATGCGAGTCCTCGTCGTCGCCGATCGGGGTCTCCATCGAGATCGGCTCCTTCGCGATCTTCAACACCTTGCGGATCTTGTCCTCGGGCATCTCCATTTCCTTGGCCAGTTCTTCCGGCGTGGCCTCGCGGCCGAACTGCTGGAGCATCTGGCGGGAAATGCGGTTGAGCTTGTTGATCGTCTCGATCATGTGCACCGGGATACGGATGGTGCGTGCCTGGTCGGCGATCGAGCGGGTGATCGCCTGGCGGATCCACCAGGTGGCGTAGGTCGAGAACTTGTAGCCGCGGCGATATTCGAACTTGTCGACCGCCTTCATCAGGCCGATGTTGCCTTCCTGGATCAGGTCGAGGAACTGCAGGCCGCGGTTGGTGTACTTCTTGGCGATCGAGATCACCAGGCGCAGGTTGGCCTCGACCATTTCCTTCTTGGCGCGACGGGCTTTCGCCTCGCCACTGGCCATGGCGCGGTTGATGTCCTTGATGTCGATCAGCGGCAGGAACAGCTTGCGCTCGATGGTGGCGAGCTTTTCCTGTTCGGCGTCGATCGCCTCGCGGTGGGTCTTGATGTTCGGCGACCACTTCTGGCGCTTGCGGCCCAGTTCGGCCGCCCACTCGAGGTTGCCCTCGTTGCTGGGGAAGGTCTTGATGAACTCGGCCTTGGGCATCTTCACCTGCTTGACGAAGATGTCCATCAACACGCGCTCGTGGTGACGGATGTCGTTGACCACTTCGCGCAGCTTGCGCACGAAGCCGTCGATCAGTGCGGACGGCAGCTTCAGCTTGAGGAATTCCTCGGCCATCTGGTCGCGCAGCTTGACGATCTTCTTGTCGGTGATGCTTGCAGCCTTCGGCGCGGCCTTCTGGAACTTGCCGTAGTAGTCGCGCAACAGCTCCATGCGGCGCTTGACCTCTTCCGGGTCGGGACCGGTCGGGCCGGCTTCTTCCTCGTCCTCGGTCGCGGTCTCGTCGTCGTCGGCTTCCGTCTCGTCGCTGGGATCCGGCTCCGGCAGCAACAGCGCGGCGGCTTCCTTCTCCTTGCGGGCGAGGTCAGCGGCTTCTTCCAGGTCGAGGAAGCCGGCCAGGATTTCGCTGAGGCGGCGCTTGCCGTCCAGGTGCTGGTCGTATTCCTCAAGCAGCAGTTCGATCGTCAGCGGGAAGCTGGCCAGCGCGGTCTGCACCTGGCCGAGGCCTTCCTCGATGCGCTTGGCGATGGCGATTTCGCCTTCGCGGGTCAGCAGTTCGACCGTGCCCATTTCGCGCATGTACATGCGAACCGGGTCGGTGGTGCGGCCGACTTCGGCATCCACGGCGGACAGCAGGGCCACGGCTTCTTCGGCGGCGGCATCGTCGTCACCGGAGGTGTTGCCGGGTGCCGCGCCGTCGGCGATGGTGTCGGTGTCGGGTGCGGCATCGTGCACTTCGATGCCGACGCCCTTGAGTACCGCCATGATGTCTTCGATCTGCTCCGGGTCGACGATGTCGTCGGGCAGGTGATCGTTGATCTCGGCGTAAGTCAGGTAGCCCTGCTCCAGACCTTTGGAGATGAGCGCCTTGATTTCCGACTGTTGCTCATGGGGAGCTTTGCTGTTCATTAATTAACCGACCGCCGCGGGGTTCAAGAACCGGACATTATAGCGATGTGCTGCTTTTTTGACCAGTTTCAAGTGAGAAAAATTTTCAGCAAGGTACGCAAAAATCGCGCCAAATTGCGGCCTTGCAATGCTTTTGCAGGCTGCGGGCCACTTGTGGCCTGTCTGTATCCGTTCAGCCGGTGTCGAGCCAGAAAGTTACCGGGCCGTCGTTCACCAGCTGGATCTTCATATGGGCACCGAAGCGCCCGGTTTCCACCCCTGGATGCGACGCGCGTGCAAGTTCCAGCAGCCGCTCGAACCAGCGTCGGCCGTGCTCCGGCGGTGCGGCGCTGGTAAAACTGGGACGCATGCCCGAACGGGTATCGGCAGCCAGGGTGAACTGGCTGACCAGCAGCAGGCCGCCGCCGGTGTCGGTCAGCGAGCGGTTCATCTTGCCGTGGTCATCGGCGAACACGCGATAGCCGAGCAGACGTTCCAGCATGCGCTTCGCCTGCGCCTCGCCATCGTCGGGTTGCACGGCCACCAGCGCCAGCAGGCCAGGGCCGATCGCACCGACGGTTTCCTCGTCGACATCGACACGGGCGGAAAGGACGCGCTGGATCAGGGCAATCATGGCGACAGAGTAAGGATCACGTGGCTAGCTTACGGTGCTGCCGGGGGCGGTGAAAGATGCCAGATCGGTTCGGTGATCCCGGCGTGGCTGTCCGCTCCCGTAAACTGCGCGGATGCGTCCCGACATCTATCTCCTCTATCTGCTGTTGCGCCTGCTCGCGCTGCTGCCCATGCGTGTGTTGCACAGTATCGGCGGCGGCGTGGGCCGGTTGCTGCTGTGGCGGCATGGCCGCATGGTGCAGAACACCGCGGTGAACCTGCGTATCGCGCGGCCATCGCTGGATGATGCTGCGCAGATGGCGTTGTTGCGCGAGGTGATGATCGAGAGCGGCAAGTCGGTCAGCGAGATCGTCAAGGTCTGGGGCGCGGGTGCCGAGCCTGCGCTGGCGCTGGTGCGCGAGGTGCGTGGCGAGGCGTTGCTGGATGCCGCGCTGGACGCCGGCAAGGGCGTGATCATCGCGGCGCCACACTTGGGCTGCTGGGAATTGCTGAATTACTGGCTGTGCCGCAAGACCCCGATGGCGATCCTGTATCGGCCACCGCGGATCGCCGCGGTCGAGCAGCTGCTGCGCAAGGTGCGCGGCGCGCTCGCACCGGAGCAGGTGCGTGCCGATGGCGCTGGCGTGCGCACCTTGTACAAGCGGCTGGCGGCCGGTGGCACGGTCGGCATCCTGCCGGACCAGAAGCCGCGCGCTGGCGAGGGCGAGTTCGCACGCTTCTTCGGCCGCGAGGCGCTGACCATGGTGTTGCTGCCGCGGCTGGCCGCGCGCACCGGTGCGACCGTGCTATTCGCGTTTGCCGAGCGTTTGCCGCACGGAGCAGGCTATCGCATCCAGATACTGCCGGCGCCGGAGCGGCTGGCCGATGCCGATCCAGGCATCGCCTGCACTGCACTGAACCAGGGCGTGCAGGACTGCGTCGAGTTGGCCTTTGCGCAATACCAATGGCAATACAAGCGCTATTCGGCCGATGGCCTGATCAGCCCGTACGACAGAGAGCAAGAAGAGTAGGTACGCCCTACGGCCGTTCTTTTTCCAGCCTGCGCAGGAACACGGTCATTTCCTTTTCCGCCTGCTTGTCGCCGCGTTGCGCCGCCGCAGCGATACCGCTGCGCCACGCCTCGGTGGCAGCCTGCGTCTGACCAGCTGTCAGGTAGGCTTTGCCGAGCAGCTTCCATGCCGCCGAATAGGTGGGATCGAATGCTACTGCGCGCTGAAACTCATCGATGGCTTCGGCGGCCGCGCCCATACCCAGCAGCACACTGCCCAGCGAAAAGCGCAGCAGCGCGCCGTCGCGCGGACCGCCGCACTGCAGGCGCAGGCTGCTGATCAGTGCCGCATTCATGGCTGCGCGTGATAGCCCCTGTCATCGACGGGGTAGACCTGCGTCGGCTGGGCCGGCTCTGGCGGGGTAAGGCCGGCGCGCAGGTCGGCCAGCGAGGCGGCAGGCCAGACCACCAGCCACGACGAACGGAACGGCTGCACCAGCAGGGCATAGCGCAGATCGTTGGCCTCGAGCTTGCCCGGGTGTGCCACGATCAGGCCATCCGGATGGGCATGGGCAAAATCCTGCACGGCCTGATCGCCGAACAGTTCGGCGATCGGTTGGGTCAGCCGCCCTTCGAAATGGAACTCGCCTTCGTAATTGCCCAGGTAGCCGATCGGGCGCTGCGCTTGTTCTGCCTCGCTAAGCAAATGAGCGGTCGGGCTCAAGTCCCAACGCGGCCACAGGGTCAGGGTGAACAAGGCATTGAGGGCGAGCGTGCCGACCAGTCCGGCCACCGCCAGTCGGCGCAATTCGCCACGGCCGCGCAGCAACAGCAAGGCACCGAGTACCAGGAACACGACGGCGAAGTAACGACTGTACGGTGCAGCGGCATCCGGCCATTCGCCATGCACATAATTGCCGGCCACCAGCAGTGGCAGCGCGAACAGCAGCAGCGCAAAAACGATGCCGCCCACACCCAGCGGCCAAGTGCCGAACCAGGTATTGTCCGCGAGTGCCGGGCGCCGCTCGCGCAGCACTGCAATCGCGCCGGCCATCAGCAGCACGGCACCACCGAATTCCGGCAGCGGGTAATACAGCTGCTTGCCGGTGATCAGCGAGAACACGATGAAGCTGGGCAGCAACCAGCACAACGCAAAGCGCAGGCCGGGCTCGAGCGGCTTGCGCAGGCTGGCCAGGGCTAGCCAGACCCGTGGCCAGCCACTGAACGGAAACAGCAGCAACGGCAGCCACAGCAGATAGAACCAGAAGGGCTCGGCATGGTTCTGCAGGTTCTTTGCCTGCGCCAGACCGTTGACCACACGACCGGCGGTCTGGGTGAAAAACAGTTTCTGCCGGTAAGCCTCGCCACCGGAGAAGCCGGCCGGCAGCGCCCATGCCAGCAGCATTGCGCCGCCGAGCAGGAGCGCCAGCGCGCCGCGGCCGTACCAGCGTGCCCGATGCTGGCGGGCCCAGTCGTTCCACAGCGGCCCGAGCAGCCACGGAAATAGGACATGCAGCAGCATCACCGGACCCTTGGTCAGCAGGCCCAGGCCGATGCACAGGCCGAACAGCCACCAGCGCGGTTCGGCACGCCGCATCTTCGGGGTCAGGCACAGCAAGGCGGCCAGCGTCCACACCGCCAGCAGCACGTCGTACATGATCTGCAGGCCAAACAGGAACGCATAACCCAGTGCCAACAGCATCCATGGTGCCGCCTTGGCCATCCATGGCCGGCTCGGGAACAGTCGCCGCGCCAGCATCGAGATCAGCACCAGCTGCATGCCGCCGATCAGCACTTCGAGTACACGCGGCCAGACGTCATTGACACCGAACACGAACCAGCCGGCATGGATCAGCCAGAACAGCAGCGGCGCCTTCTCGCTGTACGGCTCGCCGTTGATATGCGGCACCAGCCAGTGGCCGTGCGTCCACATCTCCCACGCCACCGCCAGCGTGCGGGTCGAGTACAGTGGCATCGGTCCGTGCGAGAAGATCGCCAGCAGGGCGACCAGCGCCCACAGCGGCAGCCATGGCCATGCGGCCCGCAGGTGTTCGGAACGGCTATAGGCGCTGACTGACACGTGGCTCGCTCTTGGCGGATTTGAGGGGATTCTAGCCTGCGTCGGGTACCTGCAAGGCGATGGAGTCAGCGCTGCGTGTTCAGGCGGGTCCCCAGTAGCCGATGCGGCGACGGAGCTTTAGCTTGCGCCACAGGTTCAGCGGCTTGCGCCGGCGGTTGCGGGCGCCGGTGGCGATGAAGGCGTCGATCGCGTCAAGCACGCGTTCGCTGGAGTGGCCGTCGCGATACGGATGAATCGCGTCGGCGTAGTCGCGGATCGCCTTGAGCAGTTCCGGCGGCCTAGCCAGCGCTCGTTCGATCGCGGGCTCGAACTGTGCCGGTTCATCGATGTCAATCAGTTGCGGGCCGGGGCGGCGGTTCTTGAACGTCACCACCGGTTTGCCGGTGAGCAGGAACTCGTTGAGCGCGGACGAGGTGTCCGAGCACATCATGTCCACCTGTGGGAACAGTTCGAGGATGTTGTCGTTCTCGGCGAAGCTCAGGTATTCGTTCTGCAGCGCCTTGAACTTCGCCGTGGTCTCCGGATTCATCTTCGGGTGGAAGGTGACGATCCAGCGCCAGCGACCATCACGCGACAACCGTTTCACCTCCTCGTACAGCGTCTCGGCCGCACTCCACGAAGGTGAGAACGTCGAGTGATAGAGGATCACCGGCGGCTTGCGCACTTCCGGCAGCGGGCCGGTGATTTCCTGCATGAAGGGATCGAGCTTGGGAAAGCCGGTCTCGGTCACCGTGAAGTGGCCGACGTGGTCCGCGATTTCCTTGAACTTGGCGGTGTCGCGCGGCCCGGTCGTGCAGTACAGGTCGAAGAAGCCGCGGACGTAGATATGCCGCGGCTTGCCGGCGTCGAAGCCGTGGAACGTCTCCACCTTCACACCGGGGAAGAAATGCGGCACCGCATTGCTGGAGGTGATCACGGCGATCGGTTTCCAGCGGCGCACTTCGTCCACCGTGAGCAGGCGTTCATCCGCGACCAGATCCTCCGCGCCGGGGCCATCGAAGAACCATGCGGCCTCATCGCCGCGGACGCGGATCGCCTCCTGCAGCGGGCGCAGGATCGCCAGCGCGTAGCGCTCCGATCCGTACAGTAAATAATGTTTTTTGCTGCTCATCAGCGATCGATGCCATGCTGGGTGAGGATGTGCGCCGCTTGCGCCACCGACTCCGGGTTGTTGACCATTTCGTAGTAGCGCATGCGTTTGTACAGCGCATAGTTGGCCGCGGTCTGCGCGATCATGAAGCCGCGCCAGCCGTCGAGAAAGGCGAGCCTGAACAGATAGTCCTTGAGGAAGGCCAGCACAAACACGAACGGCGCCTGCCACATCCGCACCGGCTTGCCCTTGTCCAGCCAGTCGCGGCATTTCAGTTCGGCGTAGCGCAGCACCTTCAGCTGCTTGTGCGGCAGGGTCGGGTTGTTGACGTGGTTGAACGGTGCACGCAGCGTCGGTGCGGCGCCGTCGAAGCGTAGCGATTCGTGCACTCTTGCATCGCTCCAGCGCGCGCGGCTGCGGTGGTAAAGCCGCGCCATGCGCTCGCCGACCGCCGGGCGATACCAGCGCATCGGCCGGCCCATGTAGATCGTGCTGCGGCGCAGCCAGGCGGCCGGTGCGGCGCTTGTCATCAGTTCCGGCAGGCGCTGCTCGAGTTCCGCGGCGAGTTCCGGTGTGAGGTATTCGTCGGCATCCAGCACCAGGATCCAGTCGTGACGGCACTGCGTGGTGGCGAAATTGCGCTGCGGACCGAAGCCGAGCCAGTCCTGGTGGACGACGCGCGCGCCGTGCGCCTGTGCGATCGCTACCGTGTCGTCGTCGCTGCCGCTGTCGATCACCAGCTTCTCGACTGCAAACGGCACGCTGTCCAGACAGCGTGCGATATTGTCGGCCTCGTTGTGGGTGATGATGGCGAGGGTCAGCGGGAAGGTGGACATGCAACGGATTCTAGCCGATCCCCTCGGATGCCTGGTCGCGATGGTTGCCCATAGGTGACAGGGATGGGTCGCTGTCCGCAACGGCTGACATATCCTTTGAGTTCGATATGATGGGCGGATGGCACGAGCTGCTGGCAACTAGTGTTGGGGACACGTTGTCTCATCAGGCAGTAGTCACCTCCGGAGTGGGCGCGAATGAGCGACAACGTGAGCGAAGGCCTCCTGGCAGAGCCGCCCTTTTCGAAAGAGGCTGCGGTTGATCCAGCGACTGCCAGCCACGACCGCGGCGCGGGGGGGCAGGCAACCACGTTCGCGGTGGTCATCACCAGCTACAACTATCGCGATTTCGTGCTGGAAGCCGTGGAAAGTGCGCTGGCGCAGAGCCGCAAGGCGGTGCAGGTCATCGTGGTCGACGACGGTTCCACCGATGGGTCGGATGCTTTGCTGCGCGAACATTATGCTGCCGACGAACGGGTCACCCTGATCAGCGGAGTCAACGGTGGCCAGCTCAGTGCGTTCCAGCGTGGAGTGAACGCGGCGCGGGCGGAGGTCATCTGCTTCCTCGATTCGGATGATCGCTGGGAGCCGGCGTATCTGGCCCATCTCGGCGCGTTGTACGACACGCGGGCGGATATTGACTTTGTGTTTTCCGATCTGCAGTTGTTCGACCAGCAGGATCGGGTGATGAAATTTCACGACCACGCGGTCGACCTCGGCTACACCGCAATCAGCACCTATGTGCTGACGCAGTGGTATGGCGCCCCCTCCTCTGCGTTGTCGATGCGCGCGCGGTGGGCGCGGCAGGCACTGGATCTTCCAGACTCGTTCCAGCGGACTTGGCGGCTGTCGGCAGACAATTGCCTGGTGTTCGGCTGCAGCGTACTCGGCGCACACAAATACTACCTGCCGACCGGTTGCGTCCGTTACCGCATCCACGGCGCGAACGGCTGGTGGTCGAACGAGTCGCCGCGGCTCGAGTACATCAACAAGATGACCTCCAGTGCGCTGATCCAGCATTACGCCGCAAGGGTCGGCATGGGTCCCGAGTGCATCGAGTTCAGCAAGCTGGAATTCATGACCAAGCCACGGCCGCCGTGGAAGGAGACCAAGCGCTATGTCAGGCTGGTGATGATGCGACGGGTATCACCATGGCGAAAATGGGAGCGCGCGGTGAACATTCTCCGGCGCGGCTGGAGGCTGCGTGGCTGATACCACGACCATGCGTGAGGTGGGCGCGGTCCCAGCGATGCGTATCAGTGTCGCGGTGATCACCTACAACTGGCCTGCGGCGCTGGAGCTGGTGCTGCGGGCGCTGGCCGCGCAGACCGAGTTGCCCTACGAGGTGATCGTCACCGACGATGGTTCGCAGCCCGCCACGCGCGAACTGCTTGAGCGCATCGCGCAGGACTATCCGGTGCGCCTGGTGCATTTGTGGCAGCCAGACGATGGCGCGCGCATGAGTCGCGCACGCAATCGCGCGATTGCCGCCGCACAGGGCGATTACATTATCCTGCTCGACGGAGACATGGTGGCTGAGCGGCACTTCATCGCCGATCACCGGTTGTTTGCACGCCGTGGCTGTTTCGCGCAGGGGTCGCGCGTGTTGACCAATGAAGATCTGGCCCGGCGCATGCTGGAGCATGGCGTGTTGATGCCGGGCTTTTTCAGCCGTGGCATCGATCGACGGCGTCACACGCTGCACATGCGGGTAATGGCTTACTGGTATGCCAAGCCCAGCACCAAGCGGCGTGGTATCAAGAGCTGCAATATGGGGTTCTGGCGTGATGACCTGCTGCGCATCAACGGATTCAACGAGGCGATGACCGGTTGGGGCCGCGAGGATACCGAGTTGGCTGCACGCGCCTTCCACGCTGGCCTGTTCCGGTGCGACCTCCGTTTCAGCGCGCTGGCGACGCATCTCTACCATCGCACCCGCAAGCATGTCGTTGACAATCCGAACGACTTGATCGTTGACGACACGCGTGCGCGTCAGTTGATCCGTTGCGAACACGGTCTCGACCAGCACCTGGCCGAATTCACAACCGCTCCGGCTGACCTTCGTTCAGTTCAACGCACAGTTCAACGCACCCTGGCCTGAGCCGAACCCGGGCGCTCGGTAAGGCTGCGTGGTTGGCGACTAGGCATATGCGTACTTGTACTTGGCAGAGGCGGCGTCAGAGCGTGGGTCGAAGAGGCATGCATAGCCTGTGGCTGTGGACTGGGTCGCGTGGTGAGCGCCGATGACACTGCTGAAGATCCCCACGCGACCCACTTGATGAAATGCTTGCGCTGGAGCAACAGGGCGTAGACAAGTGCGACAGGCAAAGCAGCCAGCATGATCTTGATGAGGTAGCCCCAGCCCGCGCCATTGCCCAGGTATTTGCAGATGGCCAAGTGGCGGGAGCGTACGTAATGAAAGGACCTTATGAAGCTGACTCGCAAGCTCGGTGCGGACGATGCTCCCCCGGCATGCCATGCGTTGGCCGCCGGTTCCAACAGACATTCAAAGCCTGCCTTTTGCATGCGCAGACACAGGTCATCGTCTTCGTAAAACAGAAAGAAATTCTCATCGAACCCACCGATATGGCGGAACGCTTCCGCTCGCAACAGCAGGCAGCAGCCATTCAGCCACTGGGCACAGCAGATGGCGTTAGCTACCCGGTATGGTTTTTTCGGTGGAGTTTCGTAGAAGGCGGGACGAAAGCATTTTTGAGGCTTCTGGTTATCCCGCCAGCTTTGTGGCGCCACGATTCCAGCCGAAGGATAGCGGTGCAGCGCATCCATCAGGGTCAGCAGTCCATCGGGTTTTATGTTGCAATCGGGGTTGAGCAATAGGGCAAACGGGGTCTGAACCTGTGCCATTGCTTCATTATTGGCCTTGCCGAACCCACCGTTGTCCGCTCGTTCGATGATCCTAGCTTGTGGCATCAGCTTACGCACGGTCGATGTCGTGCCGTCTTTGCTGCCGTTGTCAATCACCAGCACATGGGGAAAAGGCTGCAAAGTGGCGGCAAGGGACTCGATAAGCGCCTGACTATGGTAGGTGACGCATATGATCGTCACTTGCTCAAAGGGGTTGCGATGCATTATCGGGGCCTCATTTGGATCTCTCCTGATTCCCCATGAGTCTCATCCTGACTTGGGTGACTTCCGTATTGGTGCTGGTTTACGACTTTCTTGTGCAGCTTCCGAGCATATGCGTGAAGATGCAATGATTACGCAGCCATTTATCCGCAATGTATAAGGTCGCCCATGAATGGAACATGTCGGCCATCAGGAAACCTCTTGAAGTGCTCCCTGTTTCCCGGCCAGCGGGATGCAACCCAGCAAAAGAATGAACAAGTGACGGTGTGAGAAGTCGTCCCAAAGACAGTTTGCGAGCCCGGCCGTCACGTAGATCAACAGGATACAGGCATAGATATCACGCTCCGGCCGGTTCAGGCGCACTATGTAGCGTGCCAGTGCCACCAGTAACAACAGATACACCAGCAAACCCGCAAATCCCTGTTCGGCCAGGATCAGCAGCATTTCCTGATGTGGATGTCCCATCAGGAAGGCATTGAAATCCGGGAGTCCCTCGATCGATTGCCGGTACAGCGGCGCCCATTGGCTCAGGCCGTGACCGAACACCGGAGCCGCGGCAATGATCGGGAGGGTGCGTCGCCACAATTCAAGACGAATGCCGGTGGAGGTCGGTGTCCGCTGGCTGACATAGAGCTCGGCTTCATGCGCGACCGATACGACCAGCCGCTCTCGAACCGCTGGCGTAAACCATACGATGGCTACGGCGGCGACAGCCAGGGTGCAGACGGTCAATACGGAACGCCAGCTCACGCGATCCTTGATGAGGGTGCGCCAACCCCAATACGCCAGTAGCGGGACAAGGGTCAGATAGGCCGTGCGGCTTTCGAGCACCGATGTGATGTTGATCAATACCAGCGCGGCCACCGCCGAGAAAAAGATCTTTCGGGGCCTGGATCGTGTGGTCATGGCCGCAGCCAAGGCCATGGATCCCAAAACAAGCAGGGCCACGCCTTGCTGGGTGTATTCCTTGAATACAGTATTGCGCATGGCCGGCTCTGAGTGAGCCAGCGCGCGCTGGGGAATCAAGCCCAGGTCCATGCCGTAGGAGATCAGCATTACCAGTCCCACGGCCAGGGCAAACGCAGCGAGTGCACGCCAGCGCCACTGCGATGTCTGCAGCAGCGAGCCCAGAACCAGGGGGTACCAGCATGCCCACACAAATGAGCCGGCCAGCGGCAGGACGGAGGTGGTGTACCAAGTGTGCACGGCACTCAGTATCAGCACCCCCGACCACAGCAGGGCGCCCTGCGCCACAGGATTGCGCGCGGCGACCAGCCAGCGTTGGCGTACGTCATTGCCGAGCAACGAAAAGACCACGCTCAATACAAGAGCAATATTGGTCGCAGGCTTGTTGAGGGGAACAACAAAAAGGCTGGCGACGGCGCACCATTGCCCTGCGATACGCACGGCATTGCGAATGCTAGTGAGGGGACGGGCCTGGGTACTCATTAAGGACGAGATGTCATCACCTGCATACGGCGTGCGGTGACTGACATGCTGGCCGGCGCTGGGCTCAACGTGGGCGCCACGAAGTGAGCAAGTTTATAGACGGGGGATAGGCCTTGCAAAGGTTCAACTCTCAGTAGTCAGTGTCGTCATTGGCACTTCCAGCGATGTGCAAGGTACAGCCGGCAACCACCGCATTGGCCTTGAACATCCACCACTCGCGCCGATTGGCGTGGCCGACATAGACGGCATGGTGGCGATCCACACAAGGACCCATCGCCTCGTCCAGGCTGAAAATCCAGCGATGGGCCGGATCCTGCCGCAGCCAGGCGATGGCGTCGGCGTATTGCTGCGGCCACGGCT
Source organism: Dyella sp. S184 (assembly GCF_009766065.1). Classification (GTDB taxonomy): domain Bacteria; phylum Pseudomonadota; class Gammaproteobacteria; order Xanthomonadales; family Rhodanobacteraceae; genus Rhodanobacter. The sequence continues at coordinate 36,985 of NZ_LMUE01000012.1, forward strand.
CCAGGAAGCCGAATTCGGTGACCGGACCCTGCGCCATCAGCAGGTTCTGCTCCTTCCATGCCAGCAGGCCGATCGTCGCATCGGGCCCGGCGATGGCGCGTGCCCGCAGCATCACGTCACGCGCCGAGCGATCGCCGTTGAGCATGGGATAACCCCACAGGCCGTAGAGCCCCCACAGGATGAAGGTGAACAGCAGCCAGCCTAGCGCCGCACGGCGCACCCGGGTAAACGCGGCAACGAAGAGGCCGGCCAGTCCCATGCTCAGGAACAACCACCAGATCTGTGGGTCCAGGCTTTGTTCCAGCTGGACCGCCCATTTCGGGTGCATGTGCAGGGCCAGTGCCGCTGCGGTGGTCAGCGCGGTGGCCAGCAGCAGGGTCAGCGCAAACACCGCAACGCGCACGCCGTGCTTGCGCAACAGTCCGGGCAGCAGCGGCGCCAGCGCTAGCGCGGTGATCGGCAGCGCCGGCAGGATGTAGACGTCGCGCTTGCCCGGGCTGAACGAGAAGAACAGCAGCAGCAACACGATCCAGCCCAATGGCAGCAGGAAACGTGCATCCCGCCGTTTGAGCCGGCGCCACCATGCCGGCAGCGCCCACGGCAGCAGCAGCGACAGCGGCAGCCAGTCGACCACGATGATGCCGAAGAAATAGAACGGCGAATGCAGATGCCCGGTCGGCGTGGCGTAGCGATGCACGGTCTGTCCGAACAGGATGTTTTGCACATATCCGGCATGTTGCGGATCGCCGTCGGCGCGCGCGACCAGCAGCATCGGCAACAGCCACGCCAGGATCGGTATCAGGAACAGCGCCAGCCCACCGACCCAGCGCCAGCCGCCTTCCGGCAACGCCAATTGATGCCAGTGGCCGCGTCGGGCGATCAGGTACGGAATCAGCAGCAGCAAGGCCAGCACGCCGACGCCCTTGGTCGCCACGCCGACGCCGGCAAAGAAGCAACCGACGGCGAACCAGCGCCATGACGGCCCGAGCAGCAAATGGCGCAGCAGGCCGTAGTTGGCCAGGGTGATCCAGCCCAATAGCAGCGGATCGATCTGCGCGTTGCGCATCTGGTAGCCGAAGTGGATGGTCACCAGCATTGTGACCGCGGCGAGTAGGGCGCTGCGGTGGTTCCACAGCCGACGGGCGAGGTCGTAGACGAGAGCCAGCGAGCCCAGTGCGGCGACCAGTGAGGGCAGCAGGAACGCCACTCGCCAGGATCCGGTGAACAGGTAGGCCAGCGCCTGCAGCCACATGAATACCGGCGGCTTGTCCGGATACAGCTCGTGGCCACGGTGCGGGAATAGCCATTGACCGTGTTCGACCATCCAGTGCGCGACCAGCGCGAAGCGTGGTTCGTCGGACGGCCATGGATCACGCAGGCCGATGCCGAGGCCAAGTAGCAGCAGCGCGAACCCACCGAACAGGAGCAATTCCCGGCGGGCGCTGTTCAGCCATAGCGGGCGCGCATGGGACAGGGGGACGCGAGGCTTCACGGATCAGGTGGTTTTTGTCAGCGGTGGTGAACGAAGCCAAGCATAGCCCGGCAGTCAGGGTTATCCGAGCGTGCTTGGTCGCGTGGCCCGGTGCTGTCACTAGCCGAAAAATGGGCCTAGGTGCGCTTCTGCAGCACCGCGTAATACATGCCGTCGAGGTCACCGTCGCCGGGCAGGATCTGCCAGCCTACTGCCGCCGCGTGGCCCTCTGGCAACGTGAATGCCATGGCCTGCGCATCCGGCTGGGCGGCCAGCAGTTCGCCGACGATCGCCTCGTTTTCTGCGCGCAATACCGAGCAGGTGATGTAGACCAGCCGGCCACCTGGCGCGAGCAGAGGCCACAGTGCGGACAGGATCCGGCGCTGCTGCTCGCGCATGGCGGCGATATCGCTTTCGCGACGATGCAGCCGTACATCGGGGCGCCGCCGCAACACGCCGGTGGCCGAACAAGGTGCATCAATCAGGATGCGATCAAACAGCTGCCCCTTCCACCAGCCGGCCGTTGCGCCGGCGTCGCCGATCACCACCTTGGCATTCAGCCGCAACCGCATCAGGTTCTGGCGGATCCGTTCGGCGCGCTTGGCATCGAATTCCAGCGCGGTCAGGTCGATATCGGCGCGCTCGAGCAGGTGGCAGGCTTTGCCACCGGGAGCAGCGCAGGCATCGAGGACACGCAGCCCATCCTTGAGGTCGGCCAGGTCGGCAGCCACCTGTGCGGCGCCGTCCTGCACGGCAAACAGGCCATCCTCAAAACCGGGCAGGCGGGTGACGTCGGTGCTGTGCGGCAGCACCAGGGCGTCACTCAGCCAGGGATGGGCCGTGACCACTTGGCCAGCGCCTTGCAGCAGATCGATCAGGGCTTGTCGCTGGCTGCGCTGGCGGTTGACGCGCAGCATCAGCGGCGGTTCGCGGTTATCGGCGGCCATCACCGTCTCGGCCAATTCGGGCCAGTCGCGTTGCAGCGCCGCCGCCAGCCACGCCGGATGCGCGTGGCGGGTCTGCGGCTTGGCATCGAGTTGGGCGATCAGGGTTTCGCGTTCGCGCTGCCAGCGGCGCAGCACGGCATTGGCCAGTCCGGCCAGCTGCGGTCGCTGCAATGCGCGCACCGCCTCGACCGTGGCGGCCACCGCCGCATAGTCCTGCAGTTCGAGGATTTCCAGCTGGACCAGGCCCAGCACCAGCAGGGCGTGGATCGCCGGATCCTTGTGGCGCAGGGACTTTTCCAGCAGGCCGTCGATCGCCGCGTCGAAGCGCAGCCACCAGCGAGCGCCTTCGCTCAGCAAAGCCATCAGCAGGGCGCGGTCACGCGGATCAGCCAGGCGCGGCGCGTTGCGCTCCATCACGTCACGCAGCGAGGCGCCACGCAGGGCGACCTCGGCCAGCCCCTTGGCCGCCAGTGCACGGGTATCGGTTTTCATCGGACGTGTTTCATCGGAGCTGGCGCAGTTCGGGGCGGGCGTTGAGGTAGTCGACCGCGCCAATGCGTTTGCCGCCGGCGCGCTGCAAGAAGGTGACGCGCAGCGCGCCGCGGCCGCAGGCGAGGTCGATGCCATCGCGCCCGGCGGCGAGTACGTCACCGGGCGCAGCGTGATGATCGAATTCGATCGCCTGCGCGGCCCAGATCCGCAACGGCTCGCCGGCGATCTCGCCTTCGGCGACCGGCCACGGATCGAAGGCGCGCACCTGGCGTTCCAGCTCGATCGCAGGCTTGTTGAAATCGAGTTTCGCTTCGGCCTTGTCCAGCTTGTGTGCGTACAACACGCCTTCTTCCGGTTGCGGTGTGGCGGCCAGCGTCTCGCCGGCCAGTACCTGGCGCAGGCCCTCGGCTAGCACCTCGGCGCCCAGCGCGGACAGGCGATCGTGCAGCGAGCCGCCGGTGTCCACGCGGGCAATCGGGGTACGCCGCTGCAGCAGGACCGGGCCGGTATCCAGGCCGGCTTCCATCTGCATCAGGTCGATGCCGCTTTCGCTGTCGCCAGCAAGGATCGCGCGCTGGATCGGCGCGGCGCCACGCCAGCGTGGCAGCAGGCTGGCGTGCACGTTCCAGCAGCCCAGGCGCGGAATTGCCAGCACCTTGCGCGGCAGGATCAGGCCGTAGGCGACCACCACCAGCAGGTCGGGTTGGTACGCCGCCAGCGCCTGTTGCGCCTCGGCGGATTTCAGCGACTCGGGCTGTTCGACCGCCATGCCGGCCGCCAGTGCAGCGTGCTTGACCGGACTCGGGGTTAGCTTGCGGCCGCGGCCCGCGGGGCGATCGGGCTGGGTATACACGACCACGACCTCGGCGCCACTGGCACGGCAGGCTTCGAGGCAGGGGACGGAAAATTCCGGGGTGCCGGCGAAGACCAGCCGCAAACCTGGGCTATTCAAGCACTCGCCGCCTGCTTGCGCTGCTTGTCCAGCCGTTTCAGCAGCAGCGCGCGCTTCAGCGACGACAAATAGTCGACGAACACCTTGCCGTCCAGATGATCCAGCTCATGCTGGATGCACACCGCCAGCGGACCCTCGGCCTCGACGATGATCTCGTTGCCCGCAACGTCCTGCGCCTTCACCTTCACCTTGAGCGCGCGAGTGACGTCGGCGTACAGGCCGGGGAACGACAGGCAGCCCTCCTGATAGACCTGCGAGCCCTCCTTTTCAAGGATTTGCGCATTGATCAGCGCCAGCGGCTGCTTGCGGTCGTCGCTCATGTCGGCCACCAGCACACGCTGGTGCACATCAACCTGGGTGGCCGCCAGCCCGACGCCATTGGCGGCGTACATGGTTTCGAACAGGTCGGCGACGAACTGCTTCAGCTTGGCGTCGAACACACGCACCGGCTCGGCACGGGTACGCAGGCGGGGGTCGGGGAATTCGAGAATGGAAAGTATCGACATGGATTTTGCCTCGGCGCCAAAAGTGCGGGCGGTTTGGTAAAAGCCACCCCCGGCGCGATCTAGAATGTCCCTTATTGTACGTCGGCAAACATCCGAGCGCAGACGATTTTTGCCAACTGAAACCAGTTGCGTGCGTTAACCATTCGGTTACACTCGACCGAGCTCTGGGGAAGGGGGATTCCCACCAATGATCAGAAAGCTATTCGTCTTGCTGGCCGGCATGCTGGTCACCGTGGCCGTGTACGCGGCAGGTGCACAGCTGCGCGCCAATCATCCGGACAGTTATGTCGTGCGCCGGGGTGACACCCTCTGGGATATCTCCGCCAAATTCCTGTCCAAGCCATGGCTGTGGCCGGAGATCTGGCAGGCCAACCCGCAGGTCCGCAATCCCCACCTGATCTACCCCGGTGACGTACTCAACCTGTCCTTCATCAACGGGCCGCGGCTGGGGCTGGAGCCGAGCGTGCATCGCGAAGGCGAAGCCGTGACGGCGATTCCGCTGTCCGAGCTGAAGATGTTTCTCAAGGACACGCGGGTGATGGATTCCAGTGCCGTCAGTTCCGCACCGTATGTGGTCGGCCTCGAGGAGGCGCGCCTGGCTGGCACGGTAGGCCAGAACCTCTACGTGCGCGGCCTGCAGGGTGAGCCGGGCCAGCGCTGGGCGATCGTGCGGCCGACCCACATACTGCGCGGGTTTGACCAGGACGATCCGGGCAAGGCCGATCTGGTTGCCCATACGCTCGACAGCGATGCGTCGATGGTGGATGCACCTTGGCGCGAGGACACCAACAACTATGGGCATTACGGCGGTGATGCCGCCCTCGGTGTCGAGATCAGTGATGGGCATCACCACAGCCGTGGCGCTGACCTTGGTGTCGAGGTCAGCGTGATCGGTACGGCCGAGACGCTGCGCATGGGCGATCCGTCCACGCTGCTGCTGCTCGACTCGACGGTGGAAATCCGCACCGGCGATCGTGTGATGCCGTACGACGACACGCCATACGACCCGTATTTCTACCCGCATGCACCGAAGTCGGTGCCCGCCGACGCCAGAGTGATCGGCTTCGCCGATGCGATGGACGCAGTCGGCTCACGCCAGGTGGTACTGCTGTCGATGGGCGCCAAGGACGGGGTCGACAATGGCCAGACGTACTCGATCTACGAGCCAGGCGAAGCCATCCATGACGACGTGGCGAGCAGCAGCTGGCATCGTGGCGTGGGCAAGATGGTCCAGCTGCCGGACGAATATGTCGGCCATGTGATGGTGTTCCGCACCTTCAACCGGGTCAGCTATGGCCTGGTCATGGATAGCTTGCGGCCGGTGCATGTTGGTGGTCGTCTGCGCGCGCCGGATTAACCCGGCGCGTCGATATCGGTGTTTTCCTACAGCACGGCGCGGCCACCACCGCGCCGTTTCTTTTTGTGTCCGCTTCGTACACTGCAATGCATGAATGACATGGATGAACTGCGTGCATGGATGATCGCGCTACGGACGCCGGGGCTTGGGCCTGGCAGCCTGCGGGAACGACTGGCTGCGGCCGATAGCGACATCAAGGCGGTGCTGGTGCAGTTGCATGGCCTCGCCGCATCGCTTGGCGAGCCGGCACAGGCGTGGCTGGCGCAGCCGGACGAAGCCCGACTGGATGCTGACCTGGCGTGGCTGGCCACGCCGGGCCATCGGCTGCTGCGTTGCACCGAGGTGGATTTCCCGCCACAGCTGGAGAACATCCCGCAACCGCCTGCCGCGCTGTTCGTGGCCGGTGACGCCAGCCTGCTGCTCTATCCGCAGGTCGCCATCGTGGGTGCGCGCAGCGCCAGTGCGGCCGGATTGGCGCATGCCCGCGCATTCGCCCGCGCATTGGCGCAGGCCGGCTTCATGATCACCAGCGGCATGGCTGATGGCATCGATGGTGCTGCCCATGCGGCTGCGCTGGATGCCGGTGCGGCGACACTGGCGGTGATCGGTACCGGCCCGGACCGGGTCTATCCACGCAAGCATCATGCGCTGGCCCAGCGCATCGCCAGGCACGGCGCGCTGGTTAGCGAGTTCCCGCCGGGTACGCCGGCGCGGGCCGATCATTTCCCGCGCCGCAACCGGATTATTGCCGGCCTTGCGCTGGGCACGCTGGTCATCGAGGCCGGGCTGCGCTCTGGTTCGCTGATCACGGCGCGATTGGCTGCTGAGCAGGGGCGTGAGGTGTTCGCGCTGCCCGGTTCCATTCATAATCCGCTCGCCCGCGGCTGTCACCGCCTGATTCGTGAGGGTGCACGACTGGTGGAGAGCGCCAGCGAGATTGTCGAGACATTGGCGCCGGCAGCGCGCATGCTGGGCGGTGAACTGGCGGTTCGGTTGTTGACGGAATCGGCGGGTGTGACAGTCGGTTCGCCACTGGAAAGGCCCGTGGCGAATCCTGCGGGCGTCCTCCCAAGGGGGTTCGAAAATCCCGAATATCGGCAGTTATTGCTGGAACTTGGCCATGAACCGGCGACGTTGGACGAACTTGTGCAACGTACCGGGCAATCTGCCGCCGCCTTGTCCTCGCTACTGTTGATGCTGGAACTGGAGGCAAGGATCGAGAGCCTGCCGGGCAATCGCTTTCAACGGTTGCCGGACGGATCTTTTGCTGGCTGAGCGCTCACTGGCGTGGGTCTGGGCTTGACAGCCGTTGGCACGGCATGGTTTCAACTATATATATGTCCGGCACCGCAAACGCCGGTGGTTCGCTTCTGGAAATCCTGTTTCATGGCAAAAAACCTGCTCATCGTCGAATCACCGGCCAAGGCCAAGACGATCAACAAATACCTCGGCAAGGACTTCCATGTTCTCGCCTCCTACGGTCACGTGCGTGACCTGAAGCCGAAGGAGGGCGCGGTCGACACCGAGCACGGTTTCACCATGGCCTACGAGGTGATTGAGCGCAACGAGAAGCACGTTGACGCGATTGCGAAGGCAGCCAAGCTGGCCGACGACATCTATCTGGCGACCGACTTGGATCGCGAAGGCGAGGCGATCAGCTGGCACATCAGCGAGATCCTGAAGGAGCGTGGCTTGACCGAGGGCAAGCGGCTGCACCGCGTGGTGTTTTCCGAGATCACCCCGAAAGCAATCAAGGCCGCGGTGGCGGCACCGCGCCAGCTGTCGCACGACTTGGTCGATGCGCAGCAGGCCCGCCGCGCGCTGGATTACCTGGTCGGCTTCAACCTGTCGCCGGTGCTGTGGCGCAAAGTACAGCGTGGACTGTCGGCCGGCCGCGTGCAGTCGCCGGCGTTGCGCATGATCGTCGAGCGCGAGGAAGAGATCGAGGCGTTCAAGGCACGCGAATACTGGACGATCGAGGCACAGCTGAAGCACGCCGATGGCGATTTCACGGCGCGCCTGAGCAAGCTCAACGGCAAGAAGTTCGAGCAGTTCGACCTCACCAACGAAACCGATGCCCAGGCCGCACGGGATGTGCTGAAACAGGCCGCACACGGGCGCCTTACGGTCAGCGATGTCGGCTCGAAGGAGCGCAAGCGTCGCCCGGCGGCACCGTTCACCACTTCCACCCTGCAGCAGGAGGCCGCGCGCAAGCTCGGCTTCACCACCAGCCGTACGATGAAGGTGGCGCAGGGCTTGTACGAAGGCGTGGCGCTCGGCGACGAAGGCAATGTTGGCCTGATCACCTACATGCGTACCGACTCCACCATGCTTGGCGACGATGCGCTGGCCGAGTTGCGCCAGTTGATCGTGCGCGATTTCGGCGCCCATGCGCTGCCGGATGCGCCACAGGTCTACAAGACCAAGTCGAAGAACGCGCAGGAAGCACATGAGGCGATCCGCCCGACTTCGGCGATGTACACGCCAAAGGCGGTGGCCGCCTTCCTCAACGATGACCAGCGCAAGCTGTATGAGTTGATCTGGAAGCGCACCGTCGCCTGCCAGATGATCCACGCCACGCTGAATACCGTCTCGGTGGAATTTGCACTGCGCGATGTTGCCGGTGGCGACGCCTCGTTCCGCGCCAGCGGCACCACCGTGATCGATCCGGGCTTTCTTGCCGTGTACGAGGAAGGTCGCGACCAGAAGAGTGCCGAGGACGACGACGAAGGTCGCCGTCTGCCGCGCTTGGCCGTGGGCGAGCAGGTGCCGCTGCACGAGATCGCCGCCGACCAGCATTTCACCGAGCCACCGCCGCGCTACTCCGAAGCCAGCCTCGTCAAGGCGCTGGAAGAGCACGGCATCGGTCGCCCGTCGACCTACGCCAGCATCATCCAGGTGCTGCAGAACCGTGAATACGTCTTCATCGACAGCCGCCGCTTCAAGCCCAGCGATGTCGGCCGCGCGGTCAGCAATTTCCTCACTGCGCATTTCACCCGCTACGTCGACTACGACTTCACCGCGAAGATGGAAGACGAACTCGATGCGGTCAGTCGTGGCGAAGAGGCCTGGGTGCCGCTGATGGAGCGCTTCTGGCTGCCGTTCAAGCAGCAGGTGGACGAAAAGACCGAATCGGTCGATCGCAACGAGGCGACCGGCGCACGCGAACTCGGCGCCGATCCGAAAACCGGCAAGCCGGTGTCGGTGCGACTGGGCCGGTTCGGGCCGTATGCCGCTATTGGCACCAAGGAAGACGAGGACAAGCCGACGTTTGCCTCGCTGCGCCCCGGCCAGAGCATGCATACGATCACCCTGGCCGAGGCGCTGGAGCTGTTCAAGCTGCCGCGTCAGCTCGGGCAGGCGGAAAACGGTGATGAAGTCAGCGTGGCGATCGGCCGTTTCGGCCCGTTCGTGAAACAGGGCAGCACCTATGCCTCGATGAAAGCCGAGGACGACCCGTACACGATCGAGCTGCCACGCGCGCTGCAGATCGTGGCTGAAAAACTGGAGATGCTGGCGAACCGCCTGATCCTCGATTTCGGCAACGGCGTGCAGGTGCTGAATGGCCGCTACGGCGCCTACATCACCGATGGCGAGAAGAACGCACGCATCCCGAAGGAGCAGGAGCCGAAGGAGCTGACCGAGAAGCAATGTCTCGAACTGCTCGCGGCCGCACCGGTGCGCAAGGGTCGCTTCGGCAAGAAAACGCCTGCCAAGAAGACGGCGACCAAAAAAGCCGCCGTGAAGAAGGCGGCGCCAGCGACCAAGAAGGCGGCTGCCAAGAAAACCGCGACGAAGAAGACTTCTGCGAAAAAGACGGGCGCCAAGAAAACCGCCGCCAAGAAAACAGCAACCAAGAAAGCGGCGACGAAGAAGGCTGCCGCCAGGACAGTCGGGGCCTGAGTGCTGCGGCGTCTCAACCTTGCCGAGCTTGATGCCGCCGCTGCGTTGTTGCACGGCGGTGGCGTGCTGGCGTATCCGACCGAGGCGGTGTTTGGACTCGGCTGTGATCCGCATGATCGTGCCGCGTTCGAGCGGTTGTTTGCGCTGAAGCAACGACCGTTGACGCAAGGAGTACTGCTGATTGCTGCGACGTTCGAGCAGGTCGAGCGCTATATCGATCTGGCGACCGTGCCGACGGAGGTCATGCGGCAAGTGCGCTCCAGTTGGCCCGGGCCACATACCTGGATTTTTCCGCGTTCGGCGGCCGTGCCGGCGTGGATCGCCGGCACACATGCCGGTATCGCGCTGAGGGTCACCGCGCATGAACCTGCTGCGGCCTTGTGCCGCGAGTTTGGTGGTGCACTGGTGTCGACCAGCGCGAATCCGCATGGCCAACCGCCAGCGCGTTCGGCACCGACCGTGGCGGATTATTTCGGCGATGCGCTGGATGGCGTGCTGGACGCACCGCTGGGCGGACAGGCCAGCCCCTCGGTGATCCGGGATGCGCTGTCGGGCGCTATCATTCGGGCGTAAGCGGTCCAGGGGAGCGTGCCGGATCGAAAGTCGCATGCCATGCGACAGCTGAACCGTTGCGGGACGACCGTTTTCGCCGTTCACGTCGCCGTCCAGCAGTCGGCGCAATGCTGTTGCCCTGGCACAACGAATCGAGTAAGTCAGGGAGACCGCGAGTGGCGATCGTTTACGACACCTATCAGCGTGAAGCGCCGCAGCGGCTGCCGTTGCTGAGTGCGGCTGACCCCGTACGGGTGCTGGCATGGCGCGATGGCAACGCGGTGAGCGCCGCCCAGTTCCTCGCACACGTGCGTGCCGTGGCCGCCAGGCTGCCGATGGCCGCGGCGGCAGTGAACCTGTGCGAGGACCGTTACTCATTCATGGTGGCATTCTGCGCGATCGTGCTACGCGGCCAGACCAACCTGTTGCCATCGTCGCGTGCGCCGCAGGCGGTGGACGAAGTAATGGCAGCACATCCGGGCTGCTATGCGCTGGGCGAACAGGCGCTCGACCCCGCACCGAGCGGCTATCGTCAGCTCCCGCCGCTGGAAGTCACGCCATCGCTGGAGCTGGATGCGGCGTGGCCGATGATTCCGGCTGACCAAGTGGTGGCGATCGGTTATACCTCCGGTTCCACCGGTACGCCCAGTGCAAACGAGAAGACCTGGCGCAGCTTCCACGCCAGCAATACCGGCAATCTGGTGATGCTGCAGGCGGTCGTCGGGGCGCATTTCAGCGTGGTCACCACGGTGCCGCCGCAGCATATGTACGGCATGGAAATGTCGGTGCTGCTGCCGTTGCTCGGCGAAGTTGGCGTGCATGCCGGTCGCCCGTTCTTTCCCGCCGACGTGGCGGCTGCACTGGCCGAGATGCCGGCGCCGCGGGTGCTGGTGACCACGCCGGTACATCTGCGCGCGCTGGTCGAGTCCGGTATCGAGCTGCCGTCGATCACGGCGATGGTATCGGCCACCGCGCCGCTGCCGATCGAGCTGGCACAGGCCGCCGAGCGATGCTTTGGCGCGCCGCTGCTGGAGGTCTTCGGCTCCACCGAGACCTGCGTATTTGCCAGCCGTCGTCCTACCGTGGACGAAGACTGGTTGCTGTACGACGGCGTCACCCTGCATCCGCAGCCGGACGGTACGGCCGTCGAGGCGCCGCAGCTGGAGGGATCGGTCACGCTGGCCGATATCGTCAGCCTGTCCGAAGGAGGACGTCGCTTCCGTCTGCGCGGTCGGCATGCCGACATGCTGGAGATCGCTGGCAAGCGGGCCTCACTGGGCGATCTCAGTCGTCGCCTGCTGGCGATACCTGGGGTGCAGGACGGCGTGGTATTCCAGCTCGATGGTGGCGATGCACTCGGTGTGCACCGGATTGCCGCGCTGGCGGTGGCGCCGGGGCTGGACGAGCACGTGATCCTCGACGCGCTGCGCCGCGCCATCGATCCGTTGTTCCTGCCGCGTCCGTTGCGCTTGGTGGCTGCGTTGCCGCGCAACGAAACCGGCAAGCTGCCGCGGGCGGCGCTGCTGGAATTGCTGCAGCATCACGACTGAAGGACCCGCACAGCGCCGGCTGCGCGGGTGATCCGCCGCTGCCGCTACAATGCGCGCCTGCGCTGCGTGGCGCATGGGTGGCTCTCGGAGTGCAGGCATGAAGGTTCTGGTGATCGGCAGCGGCGGGCGCGAACACGCGCTGGCATGGAAGCTCGGGCAATCGTCGCAGGTTGACGAGGTGATCGTGGCTCCCGGCAATGCGGGCACCGCACATGAGCACGGCGTGCGCAACGTCGACGTGGCGATGGACGATCTCGATGGCCTGCTGCAGCTGGCCAAGCGCGAGAAGGTCGGTTTGACCGTGGTTGGCCCCGAGATCCCGCTGGTTGCCGGAGTGGTCGACCGTTTCCGCGCCGCCGGCCTGCGCATCTTTGGCCCGCGCGCGATTGCCGCGCAGCTGGAAGGCTCCAAGGCGTTCGCCAAGGATTTCCTCCAGCGCCACAACATTCCCACCGCGCGTTACGCGGTGTTCACCGATTTGAATCCGGCGCTGGCCTACGTGCGTCAGCACGGCGCACCGATCGTGATCAAGGCTGACGGCCTTGCCGCCGGCAAGGGCGTAGTGGTCGCACTGACCCTGGCCGATGCCGAGCTGGCCTTGCACGACATGCTGGGTGCGCACAGCTTCGGCGATGCCTCGACGCGGGTGGTGATCGAGGAGTTCCTCGACGGTGAGGAAGCCAGCTACATCGTGATGAGCGACGGCAGCCATGCGCTGCCGATGGCCTCGAGCCAGGATCACAAGCGGCGCGATGAGGGTGATCTTGGCCCGAATACCGGCGGCATGGGCGCCTACTCGCCGGCACCGGTGGTCACCCCCGAAGTCGAGCAGCGCATCCTGCGTGAAGTGATCGAACCGACCCTGCATGGCATGGCGGCGGAAGGAGCGCCGTTCATCGGGTTTCTGTATGCCGGCCTGATGATCGACAAGGCGGGCAACCCGAAGGTGATCGAGTTCAACGTGCGCTTCGGCGATCCGGAAACCCAGCCGATCATGCTGCGCCTGAAATCCGATCTGGTCGAACTGATCGATGCCGCGCTGGACGGCCGGCTGGAACACACCCAGGCGCGTTGGGATGTGCGCCCGGCGATTGGCGTGGTGATGGCGGCGGGTGGTTATCCCGGCAAGGTTCGCAGCGGTGACCTTATCGAGGGTCTCGATGCAGTGACCCACAGCGACAGCAAGGTCTTCCATGCCGGCACCCGGCTCGATGACCAGGGTCGTACCGTCACGGCGGGCGGACGCGTGCTGACCGTGTGCGCGCTGGGCAAGGACATCGCTGCCGCCCGCGAGCAGGCCTATGCCGCGGTCAGGCATATCCATTACGAAGCTGCATTCTGTCGTCGTGATATCGCGTATCGTGCCCTGCGGCGCGATTGAGGTTGGTGCCTGACGTGATGGCGATCAACAGCAATCCGGAGGGCGGGCGATCATGCAAGAACCTGCGTACGCCTGCGCATGGTAGGTCATTGGATGGGTTGACTTTTCCGAGCACGGCCTTTTGGGCTATGCTTGGAACTTCCCCCGCGTAGAGCCGAGGCGCACAGGCGTCTGACAGGTTTCGTGCTTGCTTTCACGTTGATGAGGTTTTCCCATGCGCAAGACGGTTTTGTCGCTGATGTCGGTTGCAGCACTGGCATTGGCCGGCTGCAACAATGCTCCTTCCTCGTCGCAGTCGACGGACACGGGCGCGGCTTCCGCCGGCTCTGCAGAGACGGCCACGGCCGCCAAGGTCGTCAGCCAGGTGAGCGGCACGATCTCCTTGCGCGGATCGATCCAGCCGTCGGCGACGGCCCAGCTGGTGATCAACCTGGTCGACGTGTCGGCGACCGCCGCGGGCTCTGCGCCGCTGGCGAGCAAGACGTCCCCGGCTGGAACATTCCCGCAGCCGTTCCAGCTGACCTTTAATCCGGCCCAGGTGAAGCCGGATGATCTCTACGTGGTTCAGGTCATCCTGACCGACGGCGAGCGTCACTACGTGATGCCGATGCAGGCGCCGGTGCTGGCCAAGGGCAGCAAGAATGATGGCGTGGCGATCGAGCTGGTGGCCGAACAGACCCCGGGCGAGAAGGTGCTGGCCGCCTTTACCGATGACCAGAAGCAGCTGGGTGGGATGAAGGTCAGCCATGGCACCAAGCTCGATCCGAATGCCTCGCGCGGCTGGCAGGTCTTCCGCCAGGCAGGCAAGATCCAGTTCATCCGCGAACTGGTCGACTACGGCGACAAGGGCTTCACCAGTACCGATTACGCCTACAAGGACGGCAAGGTGTGGGCGGTCGTGCAGCAGACCATGGCCAACAGCGGTGCGAAGCCGAGTTCGATCGATCGTGCCGGCTGGAGCGATGACGGCACGCTGGTGCTGAAGCAGCATCAGGTGGGCAGCGACGTGCAGACGCTCGACGACGACGCGGCAGCGAAGCTGCACAGGCAGGCGATGGACATCCTCAGCCTTGCGACGAACGGCAAGAACAAGTAAGCCCGTCGTCCGCAAAGTCGGATATGAAAAGGCCGTCCGCGCAAGCGGACGGCCTTTTTGCTGTGCGGTTTTTATGGATCAGAAGCCGATCTTGAAGCCCATGTTGAGGCTGTTGTACTTCTGGCTGTTGTCGCTGAAACGACCGTCGTAACCGATCCAGCTGGTCACGTTGGGGGCGAGCTGGGCGGACAGGCCGAAGCTGGCGGTACCCCAGGTCTTGTCCGGCACGAAGCCGGCCAGGGCGAACGTGCCATTCATGGTGTTCAGACCGGTGTTGATCTCGCGTGGATCAGCCTTGCTGTCACGGTTCCAGGCCAGCTGGGCATACGGTGTCATGACCAGGTTGCCAACTTGCCACTGGCCCTGCAGGCGCCAACCGAGGGTGGAGATCAGCGCCTGGCGATGCTGACTGCCGAACCACATGGCGGTGGCGTCGCTGCCATTTTCGCTGTAGCTGTCGACATCGATGTCCTGCCATTCCAGATTCGCGAACGGGCCAGTCTTGATGGTGCCGATGTCAAACCACCAGCCACCGGTGAAGCCGACGCCGCGGTGCGTGCCATCTGTATTGCCGGTTTCACTGGTCTGCGCGGCGCCGATCTGGAAGGTGCGGTCGATGTCGTCGAAGCTGGACTCGCCGTAGCTGGCGTAGGCGCCGACATAGCCGCCGCCGGCGTGATAGGTGAGATAGCCCAGCCCGGAATAGTCTTTCAGGGTGTAGCCGCCACTGCCCGGCATGTCGGCATTATTGCGTGCCGCACCGAAGGCGACACCGCCGGAGAGGTTGTCGGCTGGCTTGAAGTCGACGCCGAGCGTGAGGTTCAGGTTATTGCTGTTGGTCTGCGGCGAGCTGCTGCTGCCGTCGAAGCGTTGCTGAGCGTAATCGATGTTGACGAAGGCGCGCTCGGTGTCACCCAGGCTGTCCTTCAACATCTGATCGCGCAACACGCCTGTCTGCTCGGTGGCGGAAGCCAGCGGTGCCTCGCCGAGCAGCGAGATTTGTCCTGGCGCCGCCAGCTCGGACAGCACCACCTGCGCCAGCATGGCGTGGGCGGCGGTGGTCGGATGCACGCCATCGGCAAACAGATAGGTCTGATCCGCACCAGGTGCGACCAGGGTGCTGCCATCGCAGTCATGTGAGCTGGCGGTGGTGCAGGCCGGCGTGGTGATGTTGGTGAAACCGTACTTGGCGGGATCAGCCACCACCTGTTCGAACAACGCGTAGGTATTGACCCCAAGCGTGTGCGAGCCAAGCCCGGCATTCAGCGTCTGGTTGTAGGACTGCGACACGCCGGTAAGGAAAGCTTCGATGCCCGGCACCAGCGCTTCGTCCGCGTGCGCCGAGGGCGTATCTCCGATATTTGGCAGGTTGAACACCACCAGGTAATTCGCGCCGGCCTGCTTGATCTGGTTGATCAGCACCAGTTCCTGCGTGGCGGCGGCATTGATGTTCGCGGTCGCCTGTGCCGCGGTCTCGCCGGCACCGGGAATGACGGTACCGATGCCGTACTGGGTAGAGTGATAGAAGATGTCGTTCGCGCCACCCCAGACCATGTAGAGGCTGTGCGGATCGGCCTTGGTGCCATTGGCGAGGTAACCGGTGACCTGCTGGGTGATGGTCGGGATCGACGGATCCGGACCATCGTCATCGGTGACGATGCCAGCACCGCCGTAGGCATAGTCGCTGCCGCCCACGCGCGAGGGCTGCAGGTTGAAGCCGTAGTGCCCGGCCACGATCTGCACGGCGACTTCGCCGGGATTGGTGGTGAACTTGGAGTATTCGTTGAGCGAGGTGGAAAAGAACTGGCCGGTATCGCTCAAGCTGTCGCCGAACACCACGACGTTGTCGAACGGTGCACTCCCGGCCGCGTGTGCCGTGGTGGCCAGAAGCATGGCGGCGGCGATCGCCGTGACCAGATGACGTGTGCGAAGCATGTGCTGACTCCCCGGAAAGGCGGCCCGGGAGGGCCGCGTAACAAGGGCGTAACAATATCGGAAAACGTGCGGATGCGCATGGTCAGGCGCACCATCTTTTCCGGCTCTCGGCGTCAGTTCTTGCGAGCCCGTGCAAAGGCATCAGCCAACGCGTTTCCGCCTGGCGCCGGCGCCGGATTATTCGTGTTGCTGCGCGCCGGCGGGCGTGCATCGCGCTGACCCCTCGGCGTGTCGCTACCGGCAGCCGGTCGGCTGCGTGCCTGACCGGGCTCGTCGTCCAGCCGCATGCTGAGGCCAATGCGTTGGCGTGGCAGGTCGACCTCCATCACCTTGACCTTGACGATGTCGCCGGCCTTGACGGCGTCGCGGGGATCCTTGACAAAGGTGTGCGACAACGCCGAGATGTGCACCAGGCCGTCCTGATGCACGCCGATGTCGACGAAGGCGCCGAACGCGGCGACGTTGGTGACGCGGCCTTCGAGGATCATGCCGGGCTTGAGATCCTTCACGTCCTCGACGCCCTCGGCAAAGCTCGGCGCGACGAATTCCGGACGCGGGTCGCGGCCGGGCTTCTCCAGTTCTTTCAGGATGTCACGCACGGTCGGTACGCCGAATTTTTCGTCGGTGAACTGCTCGGGTTTCAGGCCGCGCAGGAAACCGGTGTCGCCGATGATGTTGCGTACCTCGCGGCCACACTGGGCGATGATCCTCTCGACCACGGGATAAGCCTCCGGGTGCACCGAACTGGCGTCCAGCGGGTTGTCGCCGTTCGGTACGCGGAGGAAGCCGGCGCACTGCTCGAAGGCCTTGTCACCGAGACGCGGCACCTTCAGCAGCGCCTTGCGGTTGGCGAATGGGCCGTTCGCGTCGCGGTGCTTCACGACATTTTCGGCGACGGACGCGGACAATCCGGCGACGCGCGACAGCAACGCAGCAGACGCAGTATTCACATCCACGCCGACTGCGTTGACGCAATCCTCGACACGCGCATCCAGCGCACGCGCCAGCTTGATCTGGTTCACGTCATGCTGGTACTGGCCGACGCCAATCGCCTTCGGTTCGATCTTCACCAGTTCGGCCAGCGGGTCCTGCAGTCGGCGTGCAATGGAGACGGCGCCACGCAGGCTCACGTCGAGCTCGGGGAATTCCTTTGCCGCGAGTTCCGAAGCGGAATACACCGAAGCGCCGGCTTCACTCACCACGATCTTGGACAGCTTGGCCTCCGGAAGCTTCTTGATCAGCTCGCCAGCCAGCTTGTCGGTTTCGCGCGAGGCGGTGCCGTTGCCGATCGCGATCAGATTCACGCCGTGCTGCCGGCACAGCTTCGCCAGTTGCACGAGGGATTCATTCCACTGCCGGCGTGGTTCGTGCGGATAGATGACATCGGTGGCGAGCAGCTTGCCGGTGGCATCGACCACCGCCACCTTGACGCCGGTACGGATGCCCGGGTCCAGGCCCATCACCGTGCTCGCGCCAGCGGGTGCGGCCAGCATCAGGTCCTTCAGGTTGTCGCCGAATACGCGGATCGCTTCGTCCTCGGCGCCTTCGCGCACGCGGCCGAACAGGTCGAGGGTGAGGTGCAGGTGCAGCTTGACGCGCCAGGTCAGGCGCACGGTTTCGCGCAGCCATGCATCGGCGGCGCGGCCACGGTTGTGGATGTTGGCGTGCGCGGCGACGCGGCCTTCGCCTTCGGCATGACCTTGTTCGCTGTCGGCGGCGGGGCTGAGTTCCAGCTCAAGAACGCCTTCGTTGCGCGCGCGCATCAGTGCCAGCAGTCGGTGCGAAGGGATCTTGCCGACCGGTTCGACGTGATCGAAGTAGTCGCGGAACTTGGCACCCTCGTTCTCCTTGCCTTCGACTACTTTGGCGCGGATCTGCCCCTGCGCCCACAGCCAGTCGCGCAGCTCTCCGACCAGGTGCGCATCTTCGGCGATCGACTCCATCAGGATCGCGCGCGCGCCGTCGAGCGCGGCACGTACATCGGCCACGCCTTTCTCCGCATCGACAAACTTTTCAGCGAAGGCCTCAGGGGCCAGCGTGGGATCCTCACGCAGGCCCAGCGCCAGCGGCTCCAGTCCCGCCTCGCGCGCAATCTGCGCCTTGGTGCGGCGCTTGGGCTTGAACGGCAGATACAGATCCTCCAGCCGCGCCTTGGTGTCGGCGGCAAGGATGTCACCCTTCAATGCGTCGCTCAGCTTGCCCTGTTCCTCGATGCTGGCGAGGATCGCGCTGCGGCGATCCTCCAGTTCACGCAGGTAATACAGGCGTTCTTCCAGCAGACGCAGTTGGGTGTCGTCGAGACCGCCGGTGACTTCCTTGCGGTAGCGCGCGATGAACGGCACGGTGGCACCGCCGTCGAGCAAGTCTACCGCTGCGTGTACCTGCTCCGGCTTGGCGGCGATGTCCTGGGCAATGCGTTGTTCGATGCTGAGCATGGGTGACTTTCTGTTCCTTGCAATGGCGCGCCGCGCCGGATGAATGCTATCGAGCCGACGATGATAGCAAGCGGCCTCGACACCTCATCAGCCGAATGTCGGACCCCTAACGAAAACGGCGCCGCGACGGGGTCGCGGCGCCGTGGATGGAAACAAACGATCAGGCGCTGAACGAGTTGCTGTTGCCGGAGGAGGCTTGGGTCGGCTTGAACTCGCTGGCGCGGCCATTCAGCACGAGGGTGCCGACCATGATGTCGTGCAAACCCTGCTTGCGCTGGGTCCAGGCCACCATCAGAAAGCCGATGCACAGGATGAGGCCGCTGAGTATCTTGGCCGGATAGCGCCCCAGTGCACGCATGAAGCTGATCCGATGGCCCTGCAGGTCGGTGACACGGATACCGAGCGCCAGCTTGCCGATGCTGGCCTGCCAGGTCGAGCTTTCGCATACGGCAAAGTAAGCCCAGTCGATCAGGATGCCGAGCAGGATCGCCGGCCACATCGCGGCATAGAAAGCCTGTTGTGCAGCCAGCATGAGATGCGGATCGCCAGCGGCGTTGGTGATGGCCTGTGTCATCGCCAGCTTGGCCGCATCAACTCCCATCATTTTCTGGATCAGCAGGGAAGGGAAGTACAGGATGATGGCGTCGAGAATGTAAGCGCCCACGCGTTTCCAGAAGCCGGCATAGTCCTCCAGCGCGGCAGCATTGGTCTGCGGCAGCGGCAGCAGCGGCGCG
Source organism: Dyella sp. S184 (assembly GCF_009766065.1). Lineage (GTDB taxonomy): Bacteria > Pseudomonadota > Gammaproteobacteria > Xanthomonadales > Rhodanobacteraceae > Rhodanobacter. The sequence goes on from NZ_LMUE01000012.1 coordinate 56,296, forward strand.
GTAGGTGCCGAATAGGGATTGGCGGTCGGCGGCGCGGTGCGCACTTCATCGGCGAACAACACCGACAGCGGCTGCCAGTCGGCGAGGCCTTCGTACCACGCCAGATCCTCACGGCTGAGCTGGCCGCTGCGCAACCACTGGCGCACATCGTCTTCTTTGTACGGGCCATGCCGCTCGCCATCACGACCGATCCAGATTTCCATCGAGCACACTCCCCAAGCTGGTCAAAGTGGGCATGATGCCATGAGTGTTGGCGGATTCTGCATGATGCAGGTACCAGTGCAGCACGCCGGGATGGATTGCGTCAGGCGGCGTGGCGCTTCAGATGCACCAGCAGCAGCGAGATCGCGGCGGGCGTGACGCCGCTGACGCGGGCGGCCTGGCCGAGCGTGGCCGGCTGCGTGCGCTTGAGCTTCAGCAGCACCTCGGCCGACAGGCCGCGCACCTTGTCGTAGTCGAAGCTGACAGGGATCGCCGTATGCTCGTGCCGGCGCTGGCGCTCGATCTCCTCGCGCTGGCGTTCCAGATAGCCGGAATACTTGGTCTGCACCTCGACTTGGGCGGCGACATCCTCGCGCTCCACCGCCGGACCGAGTTCGGCGACGCTGGTGAGTTTCGCGTAGTCCAGTTCCGGGCGGCGCAGCAGGTCCAGCACATTGGTCTCACGGCTTACCGCGATGCCGAGCTGGCGCTCGATCGCTGCACCGAGCGCATTGTTCGGCGCGGCCCACAGCGCGCCCAGGCGTTGTGTCTCGCGTTCGACCGCCGCGCGCTTCGCGCGCAGTGCATCGAAACGTGCCTGCGGCACCACGCCCAGCGCGTGGCCGGTTTCGGTGAGCCGCAGGTCGGCGTTGTCCTCGCGCAGATGCAGGCGGTACTCGGCACGCGAGGTGAACATGCGGTACGGCTCGATGGTGCCGTTGCTGGTGAGATCGTCGATCAGCACGCCGATATAGGCCTCGTCGCGACGTGGATACCACGGCGCCTTGCCCTGCACGGCGAGTGCCGCATTGAGGCCGGCGACAAGCCCCTGCGCGCCGGCTTCCTCATAGCCGGTGGTACCGTTGATCTGGCCGGCGAAGTACAGGCCGGGAATGGCTTTCGTCTCCAGCCATGGCTGCAGTCCGCGCGGGTCGAAGTAGTCATACTCGATCGCGTAGCCCGGTCGGGTGATATGCGCGTTCTCGAAACCCTTGATCGAACGCACCAGCGCCAGCTGCACATCGAACGGCAGCGAAGTGGAGATGCCGTTCGGATAGACCTCGAACGTGTCCAGTCCTTCCGGTTCGATGAAGATCTGGTGCGAGCCCTTCTCGGCAAAGCGCACCACCTTGTCCTCGATCGACGGGCAGTAGCGCGGGCCGACACCTTCGATCTGCCCGGTGTACAGCGGCGAGCGATCCAGCGCGCCGCGGATCAGTTCGTGGGTGCGCTCGCCGGTGTGGGTGATCCAGCAGCTGACCTGGCGTGGATGTTCGTCGCGCGTACCGAGGTAGGAGAACACCGGCGCCGGATCGTCACCGGGCTGTTCCTCGAGGCCGCTGAAATCGATGCTGCGCAGGTCGATGCGTGGTGGTGTGCCGGTCTTCAGGCGATCGGCGGCCACCGGCAGTTCGCGCAGTTTGGCGGCCAGCGTGCTGGCCGGCGGATCACCGGCACGGCCGCCAGCGTATTGCGCCGGCCCAATATGGATCTTGCCGGCGAGGAAGGTGCCGGCAGTGAGTACTACGGCGGTCGCAGCAAATGACAGGCCCATCTGGGTCACCACGCCGGTGACGCGGCCGTTCTCGATAATGAGGTCGTCCACCGCTTGCTGGAACAGCTCCAGATTGGGCTGGGTTTCGACGATATGGCGGATCGCAGCCTTGTACAGCGCGCGGTCGGCCTGGCAACGGGTGGCGCGCACGGCCGGCCCCTTCGAGGCATTCAGCGTGCGCCACTGGATGCCGGCGCGGTCCGCGGCGTGCGCCATCGCGCCGCCGAGCGCATCGATCTCCTTGACCAGATGGCCCTTGCCGATGCCGCCGATCGCCGGATTGCAGCTCATCTGGCCGATCGTCTCGATGTTGTGGCTGAGCAGCAGCGTGCGTGCACCCGTACGCGCCGCGGCCAGCGCGGCCTCGGTGCCGGCGTGGCCGCCGCCGATCACGATGACGTCGTAGCGGGTCGGATGACGCATGAAACTGCCCTGGCAGAGTAAAAAAGTGACGAAACGGGGCGCCATGGTAACGCCATCAAGCCCATGTGGACCGATCACGTTCATTGGCATGTTTCCTGCTTTATTCCATCAGCACTTTCACGGGCAGACGCTGCGCGACTACGCGCGCCGAGATCGAACGGACAGGGGTTCGATTGTGTACCGGGAAAGGAAGCAAGACGGCACCTCTCGGGGTGCCGTCGTCTTTTATGAGGCCCAAAAGACAAGGCCCCGCGGTTTGCAGCCGCGGGGCCTTGTGCTGATAGATCTGGCGCCCGGCGGTCTCAGGAACAGGGGGAATCCAGGATGACCGTATTGCCGAGCGCCAGAAACCGGAATGTTGCTGGCGCAGACAGCGAGCGCTGTCGCGGAACGTGTGTCGATATTTACCCCATACGCGTGAACAAGGGGTGACTGAAGAGGGTTTTTGTGCCGGGCCGCGGCAGCAGTTGACGTGCAGCGTCAGTCACGCGAAGTGGGTCATCGATCAAGCGTGACCAACATCACACATTGGCACGGGCAATGCATTCACCCCACTACCAACACGAACCAAGGCGAAGGAGACATACCATGGACATGAACTTCAACTTCGAACCGGTTTATCCGCATCACGATCTGCTGGTCGAGCTGGGTCAGGTCGAGATGGCGATCGATGGCCTGAGCGAGCGCCAGGACAACGAGCGCGGTGCGCTGCAGCCGGGTCTGGAATCGCGCATGCAGAGCCTGATCGAAGCGCTGGATCATCTGGCCGTCTGAATCATGTAGAGCATGTGCGTGGTGATCGCACCACGTGCACCGGGGATGACGCCGCGGGGCAGGCACGTGCACAGCCGCCCCGCCACCGCTCAGTGATTGAGCACGTTACCGATGATCTCGGCCAGATTGCGCGAAAGCCCGCCTTGCTCGGCCAGTCTGGCAATCGCTGCACGCGCCGCCTCGCGCCGCTGCGGTTCCAGTCGCTGCCAACCGTTGAACGCCGTGGCCAGTCGCGCCGCGAGCTGCGGATTCAGTGCATCCAGCGTGACCAGCCGTTCGGCGAGCAAGCGGTAACCAGCACCGTCGATGCGATGAAAGCCACTCGGATTGCCGCGCACGAACGCGCCCAGCAACGCCTGCACCCGGTTCGGGTTCTTCAGTGTGAATGCCGGGTCGCGTTCCAGCAGCAGCACGCGTTCCAGCGCGACATCGCCGGGCAATTGCGCCTGCGCGGCAAACCACTTGTCCAGCGCCAGCGCGTTGTCGGCGTAGCGTGCGTGATAATCGATCAGCGCCGGTGCTGCCTGCGCGGCATGGCCGCGCACCAGCACGGTCAGTGCGGCGAGCCGGTCGGTCATGCAGGACGCGCCCCGATATTGCACCGTGGCCAACACGCGGGCGCTGCTGCTGTCGACCAGATTCAACAGCTCCAGCACGCGACGCTTGAGCCGGCGTCGCGCCTGGCTGACAGCATCCAGCTCGGCATTGGCATGCGCGGCCAGCGTCTGGTAACGCTGGCGCAATGCCGACGCGCCCAGCTGCTCGGCCAACCGTTGCTGCAGGCGCTCACGCAGCATGTGGATATGCTGCGGGTCGACCGCCTGCTCGTGCTCGGCCAGCTCGATTTCACCCGGCGGGGTCAGCAGGTCGGCCAATAACGCATCTTCGATGGCGTCGTTGTTGAACAGGAACACCAGCGCATCGACCCAGGCCTGCAGGGCATCGGTGGCGGTGTCGTCGCGTAGATTTTCGTAGGCACGCAGGGCGAGTTGCTGGCCGGCCTCCCAGCGATTGAAGCCGTCGATGTCGTGGCGCAACAGCAGTGCCAGTTCGTCCGGCGTGTAGTCGAAGTCGAGGATCACCGGCGCGGAGAATCCGCGCAGCAGGGAAGGCACCGGCGCGGTGATGACGTTGTTGAAGACAAAGCTCTGCTCGGCCTGTGCCAGCACCACCATGCATTCGGTTTCACGGGTGGGTGGCTGGCCGTCCAAATGCAACGGCAGCATGTCACCGTTTCGCGTAAACAGGGACAGCTTGACCGGGATTGGCAAAGGCGCCTTCGGCCCGTGTTCAGTGCCGGCCTGGATGTGCTGGGCCAGCGTGAGCGTGTACTCGCGCCGGGCGGCATCGTAGTGGCCGTGCGCCTTCAGCCGTGGTGTGCCGGCCTGGGCGTACCAGGCAAGATATGGCGTGAGGTCGATCCCGTTGGCTTCGCCCAGCGCGCCGAGGAAATCTTCCAGCGTGGCGGCGCGGCCATCGTTGCGCTCGAAGTAGCGATCCATGCCGCAGCGGAAGCCATCCTTGCCTAGTCGCCCAGCCAGCATGCGCACCAGCTCGGAGCCTTTCTCGTACACCGTGGCGGTGTAGAAATTATTGATCTCGCTGTACTGCGCCGGACGTACCGCATGCGCCAGCGGGCCGGCATCCTCGGGGAACTGCGCACGACGCAGCAGGGCGACGTCCTCGATGCGCTTCAGCGATGCCGAATTCATGTCGGCGGAGAAGCTCTGCTCGCGGAATACCGTGAGCCCTTCCTTCAGTGATAGCTGGAACCAGTCGCGGCAGGTGACGCGGTTGCCGCTCCAGTTGTGGAAATACTCATGTGCTACCACGGCCTCGACATGTCGGTATTCATCATCGGTGGTCGAATCCGGATTGGCCAGCAGGCACTTCGCGTTGAAGATGTTGAGGCCCTTGTTCTCCATCGCGCCCATATTGAAATCGTGAGTGGCGACGACGTGGAACACATCGAGATCGTAGTTGCGGCCAAAGGCCTGCTCGTCCCAGCGCATCGAGCGTTCCAGCGCGTCCATCGCGTAATGGCAGCGGTCGATCGCGTCGGCCTCGGCCCAAATCTTCAGCTGTACGGCGCGTCCATCGGCGGTGACATAGTCGCGTTCGATCTTTTCCAGACGACCGGCGACTAGTGCGAACAGGTAACTGGGTTTGGGGTGTGGATCGACGAAACGAGCCCAATGGCGGCCGCCTTCCAGTTCACCGGCGCCGTCGGGGTTGCCGCCCGCCAGCAGTACTGGAAAGCGTGCGCGGTCGGCACTCAAAGTGACGGTGTAGCGTGACTGCACGTCGGGCCGGTCGGGGAAGAAGGTGATGTGGCGGAAGCCTTCGGCCTCGCACTGGGTCAGCAGGAAGCCGGCCTCGCGCGAGCCGGACAGGTAGAGGCCTTCCAGCGCGGTGTTCGCGGCCGGGCGCAGTCGCACGCGCGTTTCCAGCACGCTGCCGTCATGGGCACCATCGACTTCCAGCACGTTGCCGACGTAGCGGTACGCGGTGGCGGGCAGCTGCTCACCATCCAGTGCGATCGACAGCAGCTGCAGGTTCTCGCCGTCCAGCCGCAGCGGCGTTGTCTGCGCGGGATCACGGCGCAACAGCAGGCGTGCGAACAGTTCGGTGGCATCGATGCCGAGGTCGAAATCCAGTTCGACCGTCTCGACCCGCCAGGCGGGTGCACGGTAATCGCTGAGACGGATCAGTGCAGGGACTTGCTCGGAAAGTGCGTGCATGCGGACAACAGTGGGGGCGGATAATGATCAGGCTAACATGGGGCGCTTTAACGGCAGGAGAACCCGCAGATGCCAACGAACGCAACGCCATATACCGCCGAGCGCGCCCGGCTGGGCGACCAGGAGATCGTGGCGCTGACCGGTCCCGGCGCTAGCCGGCGCCTGCGCATCGCGCGTCATGGCGCGGCGCTGCTCAGTTTCGAGGTGGCGCTGGATGGGAGCATGCGTGATCTGGCCGACGGCTACCGCGATGCTGCCGAGGTGGCCAGTCGACCCGGTTCGCGTTTCGCGATCATGGTGCCGTTCGCCGGGCGGATTGCCGATGCACGCTACCACTTCGATGGCCAGCTGCAGGATCTGCAGCCCGGTATCGTCGGTGCCGCCCGCGCCAGCCGGCATGGCTTCGTGCGCGACACGGAGTTCGACATCACGGCACTCGAGGCGGATGAACACGCGGCGTGGGTGACCTTGGGCACGAGTTCGATCCGTCCGCAGCCCGGTTATCTGCATGCGATCGATCTGACGGTGACGTTCACGCTGGATGCTGGCGGGATCACCCTGGAGGTGCGCATGCGCAACGTCGGCGACAGCGCGGCACCGTGCTTCTTCGGCTGGCATCCGTACTTCCGGCTGGCCGACAGCACGGTCGATGGCTGGCAGTTGCAGATTCCCGCGCAGACGCTGATCCGTACCGATGCCGATCTGATCGCGCTGCCCGGCGCGGCGGCGTTCGTGGCACTGGACGATGTGCCTGCGCTGGATTTCCGCAAGCCGCGGCTGCTCGGCGACAGCATTCTCGATCATGAATACACGAACCTGATAGCCGACCCCGATGGCCGCATCCGGACCCATCTGCGCGATCCATCCAGCGGGCTTGGCATCGCGGTGTGGCAGGAACACGGCGTGATGCACGCATTCACCGCCGACACGATAAGCCGCGATGCGCGCCGCGCTATCGCGCTGGAGCCGATGGAGTGCATGGCCGATGCATTCAATCGCCCCGAATGCGCCGACGCGATCCGTTTGCTGCCCGGTGCCGAGCGCAGTTTCCGTTGTGGTGTGGAGGTCGAGTTGCCATGAGTTCATCGCTGGGTGCGTTGCCAAGTTTTGAACAGATACGTGATGCCGCTGCGCGCATCGCACCGCATGCACGGGTCACGCCGGTGTTGCGCAGCGAGGCGCTGGATGCGCTGAGTGGCGCCGAGCTGCACTTCAAATGCGAGAACCTGCAGCGCGGCGGCGCGTTCAAGTTCCGCGGCGCCTGCAATGCGGTATGGGCGTTGAGTGATGAGCAGGCCGCGCACGGCGTGGTCACCCATTCCTCCGGCAACCACGGCAATGCGCTGGCGATGGCCGCGGCGACTCGCGGCATCGCTGCGCATGTGGTGGTGCCGGAAGGCGCGGTACGCGCGAAGATCGAAGCGATCGAGCGCGCCGGCGCAATCCTGCATCGCTGCGCGCCGACCCAGGCCGCCCGTGAGGCGATGACGGCCGAAGTGGAAAAGACCACCGGCGCGGTGCTGGTGCACCCGTATGCCGACACTCAGGTTATGGCAGGCCAGGGCACCCTGGTGCTGGAGTTGTTGCAACAAGTGCGGGGGCTGGGCGCGCTGATCACGCCGGTGGGCGGTGGTGGTCTGGCCAGCGGCGCGGCGATTGCCGCACATGCAATCCATCCCTCGCTGGCCTTGTTCGGTGCCGAGCCACTAGGTGCAGACGATGCCGCGCAATCGCTGGCGCATGGTTCACGCGTCACCACGATGGTGCCGGACACGCTGTGCGACGGACTGCGTGCGCTGGTCGGCGAACGCAATCTCGACGCCTTGCGTGCCCATCAGGTGAACGTGATCACCGTCAGCGATGCAGAAACCATCGCAGCGATGCAGCTGCTGTGGTCGGAGCTGAAGCAGGTGGTGGAAGTGTCCAGCGCCACCGTGCTGGCGGCGATCCTGCAGCAGCGCGAGCGCTTCGCCGGTCGCAGGGTGGGCGTGGTGCTGACCGGTGGCAACGTCGATCTGCAGGCGTTGCCCTGGTACTAGAGCCTGCCCTGCGAAAGCAGGGCGTCAGGCTACTTCAGCGGATGTGGCGTTGCTGGCTTGATGTGCTTCGGCGGCGGTTGCGCCTGGCGACTTGTGTTCGAAAATATGCAGGTCCAGCTTGCTCACCGGAATCGGCCGGTAGCCTTCGCCGAACGCCACCTCGCCGGGCGTCCAGCCCTCGATGCAGCGCACCGCCCCCCAGAAGCGCTTCAGCGCGGCCCAGTGCAGGCCGACCAGGCCGTGGTCGTTGTCGGCATCGACGACCGGGTCACCCACGCCGGTCGGCCGCAGCGGCTCGCCGTACAACGAGGTGCGGAACAGCACGTCCCAGATCGAGAACACCTGGCCGTAGTTGCAGATGTGCAGGGTCGGCCGCTCGGGATCGACCAGCATGTGGTGCAGGCGGTGGAATTTCGGATCGACGAATACCCGCTCGAACACTTTGCCGAAACCGATGCGCGTGTTCGTATGCGAGAAGTTCTGCACCAGTTCGCCGAGCAGCATCAGCCACGCGAACTCGTCCGGGTCCACGCCGATTACCAGGCCTACTACGGCCAGGATCATCGACTGGATGAAACCATCGACCAGGCTGCCGCGATCGTTGGTCCAGCAGCTCATCTGCCGCGTACTGTGATGCATGCTGTGCAGCGCCCACCACCACGGGATCGCGTGCTGGGTGCGGTGCATCCAGTAGTACACGAAGTCGTAGATGACGTAATAGACCCCAAACAGCACGAATGGGTGCTGATTGAACCACGGTATCCAGTGCGTCAGCGCCAGCGGCGAGCCGGTGCTCGAGGTAGCGGTGTCGGCGCCGCCGAACAAATGGCTGAACGGGGTCAGCACCAGATAGGTGAACAGCGGGAAGATGCCCAGGAGCATCAGCAGCGTGTAGTTGCGATCGACCAGGGTCAGCTTGCGATCGGTCCAGTGCTCGGCGGGAAACCAGGTCTCCAGCGGGCGGAACAGAAAGCCGATGATGCCCACCTGCAGTGCCGCGATCATCAGCGACGCGGCGATGTCGTTGGGGTCGCCGGCCAGCCCGTTCAGATGCACCACATCCAGGAAGGGCACGACCGCATGGGCACTCAGCCAGCTGACTCCATGAGTCCATAATTGAGGCAGATCAAGCATCGGCATTTCTTCAGTTTCGGCAGCGTTACATGATATCGCTGCATGCAAGCCCGCAGGCTGAATGGCAGATCACGTGCGTTGCCGTGCGCCGATCCCGCTGACCGCGACCAGTCCCAGCAGCACCAGCGCGATGCCGAACAACTCCAGCACGGACGGCTGTTCGTGCAGGATCATCCACGCCAACAGCACACTGACAATCGGCACGCCGAGGCTGGATAGGCTGGCCACCGTGGTGGGCAGCCGCTGCAGCACGATTGACCACAACCACCAGGCCACGGCGGAAGCCAGCACCACGCTGTAGGCGAGGCCGCCGATGAAAGCCCAGTCCCAGTCGATCGAGCGCTGCGGTACCGCCAGCGCCACGATGCCCAACGCCACACCACCGGCCAGCATCTGCCACGCGGTGAGGTTGAGCACGGAGAGCGTATGCGTGCGGAACAGGCGCTTGCTGAGCACTGTACCGCCCGCCCAGGCGGCACCACCGGCCAGCGCCAGCGTGGTGCTAAGCACGCTGCCCATGCGGTGCCACGGCTCGATGATGCACAGCAGTCCCAGCGCGGCCAACGCCAGCCCTAGCCAGTGCCGACGGGTCGGCTTTTCGCCGAGCAGCAGCCGCGCCAGTAGCACGGCCCAGAACGGCATCGTGTAAGCCAGCAGTGCCACATGGCCGGCACCACCATCAAGCAACGCCCACTGTTCCAGCCCCTGGAACGCGGCGGTCTGGCACAAACCGATCAAGATCGTCGGCAGCAAAGGTGGTGGCCGCAGCGATTGCCGCGAGACCAGCAGGGCGGCAAACAGCACGCTCGTGCCAAGCAGGTAACGCAATGCGGCGAAATCGAACGGCCCCGCGTGCGCCACACCTGCTTCATCACGATCCAGCTGTAAGCCCAGAGCAGGATGGTGACGAGCAGCGCAGGGACGGCACTGCGCTGTGATGACGAAAGAGGGGACATGACGATACAGCCGGGAGGGAGCGACAAGTCTAGCGGTGTCGGCTAGGGTGTGCCGGCGTACCCGCGTGCCTTGTTTCCCACTCAGTCAGTGCCTGCCATGACCATGCCATCCGATCTGCCACGCTGCCACTGGGCCATCAGCAGCGATGCTTTGATGTGCCACTACCACGACACCGAATGGGGAACGCCGCTGCACGACGATCGCGCCCTGTTCGAGTTCCTGTGCCTGGAGGGCGCGCAGGCCGGCCTGTCCTGGCGCACCGTGCTGGCCAAGCGCGAGAACTACCGCAAGGCCTTCCACAATTTCGAGATCGCCCGCGTCGCCGCGATGAAGGATCGTGAACTGGAAAAGCTGCTGCTCGATCCCGGCATCATCCGCAATCGGTTGAAGGTGACGGCGACGCGCGACAACGCGAAAGTCGCACTGGAAGTAATCGAGGAGTTCGGCAGTCTGGACGTCTACCTGTGGTCATTCGTCGACGGCAAGCCGCTGGTCAATCGCTGGCGCGACAAGAGCGAAGTGCCGGCCAGCACCGAGTTGTCCGACCGCATGAGCAAGGCGCTGAAGAAGCGCGGTTTCCGCTTCGTCGGCACGACGATCTGCTATTCATTGCTGCAGGCGACCGGGATGATCAATGATCATCTCGTCGGGTGTTTCCGGCACAAGGCATGTGGCGGGAAGAAGTGAGCAGTTTTTCTCGTGAATGACTGCTCTCGACTCGAACGGGCATTTTTCCGCACCTCATTTCGCCACAAATCGGTACGACATTGAGAACAACTTTAGCCATGGGGGATGGTTATGAAGGTCTGGATGTTCGCTCTTGCGATAGGTCTTTTTGCGACATTTTGTGTAAGGGCAGATGACAAGCCAAGGTATCCGATCGATGTTTGGTATGACAAAGCCATGGACCAGACAAATGGCAGCACCTACGCGATGATCGATGTTGAAGGAAAGGCATACGAAAAATGGGATGCCGAACTGAATGTCGTTTATCAGCACCTTCTGCATAAGTTGAATGCACAAGATCAGGTCAAGCTACAGGAGGCCGAACGTAGTTGGATTGCATGGCGTGACAGCGAGTCAGCCTTTTCGAACCAGTTTTGGCCGAACGCGTCGGGAGGTCAAATGGGTACGCTGGACCGTTGGGCCGCCATCCACGAAAAGGTTGGCACCATTCGCGGCAGGGTCATCCAACTGATGGGATACGAGGAAGACCTTGCGCATCCGCCGTGAAGATCGCCGAATAAGTGACGGCAGGAAGGTTAGCGTGAGCTTTCAACCCAAGGCGGGCCTTCCGGATTGCGCAAGGCTTTCGATTTCAGCGCCGTCTCGACCCGCGCAGATTGTCGATCGAAAAGCTGGCAATCTCGCCGCCATCAGCACCACGCCGCGGCTGGCCGACGGGTGGCCCCCATGCATGGGCGGTAACCACTTCCCACGTCGCCGAAATGCGACCATCCACACGCATCGCCTCGTAGGAGGCGAGCATGCGCTGGTAGCGTGACTTGCCGGTGAGGCCGCGTTCGCGTGTGCTGTCGGCATTCGTGGCGCCGAGGCCCTGCAGTTCTTCGAGCAGTTTGCGCGGTTCGCTATAGGTCAGGGTGTAGCGGAACACGTCCAATACGGGATCGCGCAGGCCCGCGCTGAGCATGGCGTCGCCGACATCGTGCATGTCGAGGAAGCGGCTGACGTGCGGCTGCTGGTCGGCTTCGGCCCACGATGCGCGCAGTTCTTTCAACGTGTCCGGACCGAAGGTGGAGAACGCCAGCAGGCCGCCAGGTTGCAGCACGCGCACGCATTCGTTGAACAGCGCGGGCAGGTCGTCGATCCACTGGAAGCACAGGTTGGAATGCAGCACGTCGACGCTGTGGTCGGGCAGCGGCAGTGCGGTAGCTTCGGCGCAGACGCGCTGGAACGGCTTGAGCCAGCTCGCATGCTGCTTCGCGGCGCGCAGCATCGGCAGGGCGAGGTCGACAGCGATCACCTCGGCCTTGGTATAACGCTGCTTCAGCAGCGCGCTGCCGCGGCCTGTGCCGGCGCCCACGTCGATCACGCGTTGCGGTGCCTGCGTATAGAAGTCCAGACGTTCCAGCAGGGCGGCCTGTACTTCACGCTGCAGTACGTCATGCTGTTCGTAGCTTTTGGCGGCGCGGCCGAAGTGACGGCGCACCAGCTGGCGGTCGAGGTGGAAGTCGCTCATCGGGCCTGCCCTGGATGGATGTGTGCCAGCAAGGGCTGGAGTGCCTGTGCCACCGCATCGGCATGGCCGAAGAACGGTGCGTGGCCGGCGCGTTCGATTTCGTCGTAGCTGCCGCCGCATTGGCTGGCGGACCATTGCATCGCCTGCGGATGCACCAGCCGGTCACGGCGACCGGCGATCCATGCACTCGGTACACGGAGGTCAGGCAAGCCGGCGCGGCGGTCGCCGGTGCTCAGGATGCGGATGCCTTCCTGCAACACGCGCAGATCGGGTTCGCCACGGGCGAACACCAGCGTGCGCAGCTGGCGCAGTTCGGCGCGTGGATCGGCACTGCCCATCGCCTCCAGCGCGAGGAAGCGTTCGATCGTGCCGTGGTAATCGGTTTCCAGATCGGTGGCCAACTGCTGCACCATCGCGGCATCGTTGCCATACGGCCAGCTGGCATCGCGCACGAAGCGCGGCGTGGCGCACAGCATCGCCAGGCCGCGCACCTGCTGAGGCAGATCCAGGGCGGCAGTCAACGCGATCAGTCCACCCAGCGACCAGCCCAGCCAGATTGCTGGTGGCGTGATCGCGGCAATCGCCGCGGCGCAGGTACTCGGCTCCAGCGGCAGCCCGCAATCGCGTGAGTAGCCATGGCCGGGCAGGTCGACCACGTACATCGTGCAGTGTGCTTCCAGCGCCTCGACCAGCGGCGCCAGCACGCCACCGTGCATCGCCCAGCCATGCAGAAGCACCATCGGCACCGGGCCGTGGCCATGCGTCTCCATGTACAGGCTCATGCGTCGGGGTCCTTGTCCTTGGCGCGTGGTGCGGGCATCGGGATGCCGGCTGGCGTCAGTGCGCTGTCGACTGCAACGCGTCCATCGAACACGAAGCAGTCGCCGCGCCAGTGTGTGCCGTCGGTCTGTTCCAGGTATTTCAGGATGCCGCCTTCGAGCTGGTAGACGTGTGGCATGCCGAGGTCCTGCATGTGCAGCGCGGCCTTCTCGCAACGGATGCCGCCGGTGCAGTACGAGACGATGGTCTTGTCGTCGTAGCGTGCGCGATCGGCAGCGATCGCCGCGGGAAACTCGGTGAAGCTGGCGATGCGGTAATCCACTGCCTGCGGGAACTTGCCGACCTCGACCTCGTAGTCGTTGCGGGTATCCAGCAATACGACTTCACGACCGTCGTCATCATGGCCCTGATCCAACCAGCGCTGCAGCGTGGGTGCGTCCACCGCGGGTGCGCGACCGCCTTCGGGACGGACCGTCGGCAGTCGCATGGTGATGATTTCCTGCTTCAGGCGCACCCGCAGGCGGCCGAACGGCACCTCGTCGGACAAGGACTCCTTCGGTTCGATATCGGTGAAGCGCGGATCTTCATGCAAGCTGGCGATGAAGTCATCGATCGATGCGCGACTGCCGGCGAGGAACAGGTTGATGCCTTCGGGTGCCAGCAGGATCGTGCCTTTCAGCGCCAGCGCTTCGCAGCGCTCACGCAGCCGCTCGCGCAGCGCGGGCAGGCCGTCCAGGCTGATGAATTTGTAGGCGGAGATGTTGACGATCGACATGCGGGGCTATCGGCAGAGCAAGCGGGCAATTATACGCGGCGGCGACTGGACGCCTGTCTTCAGGCTGATGAGGGCGGCAAACGCAAGGTTTCCAGTGCGGCCAGCAGACGGTCGACGTGTGCATCCTCGTGTGCCGCCGACAGCGTGATGCGCAGGCGTGCCTGACCAGCGGGCACGGTAGGCGGCCGGATCGCGCTGACCAGAAAACCCTGTCGTTCGAGTGCCTGCGCCGCGGCCAGTGCGGCATCGGCGCTGCCCAGCAGCAGCGGCTGGATCGCGCTGGTCGAGGTTGCCAGCGGCAGGCCGAGTTCGGTCGCACCGCGGCGAAAGCGCGCGATCAGCGTGGCGAGTTTCTGCCGTCGCCACCCCTCGGCCTGCGCCAGCTGCACCGCCTCGAGTGCGGCGGCGGCTAACGCCGGCGGCATCGCGGTGGTGTAGATGTACGGCCGCGCGAACTGGATCAGGCCCTCGATCAGGGCGGCTGGACCGGCGACGAAGGCGCCGGCGCAACCTAGCGCCTTGCCCAGCGTGGCCATCAGCAACGGGACTTCATATTGTCCGAGATTTGCAGCGCTGATGCTGCCGGCGCCGTGTTGGCCGAGTACGCCAAGACCGTGCGCGTCGTCGACCATCAAGGTGGCGCGTTCTTTCGCGCACAGGGCCGCCAGCTCACCCAGCGGCGCGATATCACCATCCATGCTGAACACGCCGTCGGTGGCCAGCAGCGCGGCGGCATCCGGTCTCGACGCTAGTTGGCGCGCGGCAGCGGCGACATCCGCATGTGGATAGCGTTTCAGTTCGGCGCCGCTGAGCTTCGCGCCATCGAGCAGGCAGGCATGGTTGAGCTTGTCCTGCGCGCAGATATCGCCGCTTGTGAGCAACGCCTGCAGCACGCCGAGGTTCGCCATGTAGCCGGTGGAGAACAGCAGTGCCCGCTCGCGGCCCGTCCACACGGCCAGCGCTTCCTCCAGTTCCGCGTGTTCGGTGCGGTGGCCGCAGATCAGATGCGCCGAGGTACTGCCGACACCGGCTTCCCTGGCTGCGCGCGTGAGTGCGGCGACCAGCTGTGGATGCTGCGCCAGACCGAGGTAGTCGTTGCTGCAGAACGACAGCAGGCGCTGGTGTCCGGTTTCCAGCCAAGGCCCGTCGACGCGGTCGATCGTGCGCAGACGGCGCAACAGTTGCGCATGCTCACGTTCGGCCGTCTGTGCGGCCAGTCGTGCGAGCAGGTCAGGCCGCAGCGCTGCAGCCACAGCCCTGTCCGCAGCTGGCCTGATCCATGCCGGGATGATCCGTTTCGAGGATGTCCGCGTGCACGGTGCCGGCTTCCTCGATCACCTGCAGCGGATGCAGATCGAGCCGGCGGAACAGCGCGCGGTCGTGCTCCACGTCCGGGTTGCCAGTGGTCAGCAGTTTCTCGCCGTAGAAGATTGAATTGGCGCCGGCGAAGAAGCACAGTGCCTGCACCGCATCGTCCATCTGCTGGCGGCCGGCCGACAGGCGCACCATCGAGGCCGGCATCAGCAAGCGCGCGACCGCGATCGTGCGCACGAACTCAAACGGATCCAGCGCTGCTGTACCCGCCAGCGGCGTACCTTCCACCTGCACCAGTTGGTTGATCGGTACCGACTGCGGATGCTCGGGCAGGTTGGCCAGCGTCTGCAGCAGGCCGGCGCGCTGGTCGCGCGATTCGCCCATGCCGACGATGCCGCCACAGCAGGTCTTCATGCCCGCATGACGCACATGCTCCAGTGTGTCGAGCCGGTCCTGGTACTGGCGAGTGTGGATCACTTCGCCGTAGAACTCAGGCGCGGTGTCGAGATTGTGGTTGTAGTAATCGAGTCCGGCAGCTTTCAAGGTGTCGGCCTGCGTGCCGGTCAACATGCCCAGCGTGGCGCAGGTTTCCAGGCCGAGGCCTTTCACCGCGCGGACGATCTCGGCCACCTTCACCACGTCGCGATCCTTCGGGCCACGCCAGGCCGCGCCCATGCAGAAACGGCTGGCACCGGCATCCTTCGCCGCCTGCGCACGTTCCAATACGGCTTCGACGCTCATCAGCTTCTGCGCCTGCACGCCGGTGTCGTAGCGCGCCGCCTGCGGGCAATACGCGCAGTCTTCCGGGCAGCCGCCGGTCTTGATCGACAACAGGGTGGACACCTGCACCGCGTTCGGATCGTGATGTTCGCGATGCACCGAGTGCGCGCGATGCAGCAGCTCGTTGAACGGCAGCGCAAACAGGGCGCCCACTTCGGCGCGGGTCCAGTCGTGGCGGATGGCAAGGTCGACCATGGAACAGCAACTCCCGTACATGAGGCGGCAGAGTGTGGAAGTCGCCCCGGAGCGTGTCAACTAGATACGTTGACGAATGGTTGACGCGAACGGGAGCGCAGTTCAGCCATTACTATCCCGCTACCAATGCAACCTGACATGGAGCGGATCGGCATGAGTGAAGGACAAGGCAGCAGCGGCAACGTGCTCGCGGCCATCTGCAGTTTCTTTATCCCGGGATTAGGCCAGTTGGTGCAGGGGCGTTTGCTCAAGGCGATCGTCATGTTCGTGCTGGCTGCCCTACTGTGGATCATCCTGCTTGGCTGGCTGATCCATTTGTGGTCGATCCTCGACGCTGCGTTGTACAAGCCCGGACGCTGATAGGAGATGCGCATGGATGCGCTGATAAAAACCTGGCGGCCGCTGCAACGCTTCGTGCTGCCGTGGCGTTGCCTGCTTTGTGCTGCTGCCGGCGGCCATGACATCGACCTGTGCGCCGATTGCGCGGCCGAGCTGCCACGCAACCGCAGCTGTTGTGCGCGCTGTGCGCTGCCGTTGGCAACACCGGCAGCGATGTGCGGCGAATGCCAGCGCCGTGCGCCACCGTGGTCCGCCGCATGGGCACCGTTCCGTTATGGCTGGCCGCTGGATCGACTGGAGTCACGCTACAAGTTCGGTGCCGATCTCGCCGCCGGCCGCGTGCTGTCGACGTTGTGGCAACGTGAACCTTGCCCGATCGACCTACCACAACTGCTGCTGACCGTGCCGCTGCATCGCAGCCGGTTGCGCCAGCGTGGCTACAACCAGGCACTGGAGCTGGCCCGTCCGCTGGTGCGCGAACTGGGTGTGCCGTTGCGTCACGACGTGCTGCAACGCCTGCGCCGCACCGATGCACAAACCGAACTCGATGCCATCGGCCGGCGCCGAAACGTACGCGGCGCATTCGCGATGCGCCAAGGCATCGAACTGCCAGCTCATATCGCGATTCTCGATGACGTGATGACCACCGGCGCCACCCTGGCCGAATGCGCCCGTGTACTCAAGCGCTCCGGTGTGCGACGGGTGGATGTATGGGCGTTGGCGCGGGCGCCAAAGTCGAGAAACGAGTGAAGAGGAGTGAGAAGTGAGTAAGAGCGTAGTGTTGCGATGACCCACTCGTTTCTCACTCCTCTTCACTTACTGCTCGCTCTCAGCGCACCGCCAGCGCCAGCACGATGCCGATCCAGACCACCAGTCCCAGCCAGTTGTTGTGGCGGAACGCGGCGAGGCAGGCATCGCGGGCGCGGGCGCGGATCAGCCACAGTTGGTAGCCGAACAGGCCCGCGGCGACGGCGAGGCTCAGCCAGTATGGCCAGCCCAGCGCCGCGCGCTGGCCGACAAACAGCATGGCCAGCACGAAGGTGCCCATCAGCACGCCGAGGATCGGCAGGTCGGCATCACCGAACAGGATCGCCGTGGACTTGGCGCCAGCCTTGAGGTCGTCGTCGCGGTCGACCATCGCGTACTCGGTGTCGTAGACCACCGACCAGATAATGTTGCCGATGAACAGCAGCCAGCCCACCGGTGGCACTGCATTCGTCACCGCGGCGAACGCCATCGGAATCGACCAGCCGAAGGCGGCACCGAGCACCACCTGCGGCATATAGGTGTAGCGCTTGGTGAACGGATAGATCGCCGCCAGCGCGGCACCGGCGAAGGACAGCTCGATCGTCAGCCGGTTGGTGAACAGCACCAGCACGAAGGCGAATACCAGCAACGCGGCGAACACCAGCAGTGCCTCGCGCGGCGTGACCCGACCCGAGGCGATCGGCCGCCCGGCGGTGCGCGCGACCTGCGGGTCCAGCTTGCGGTCGGCAAAATCGTTGATCGCGCAGCCGGCCGCACGCATCGCGAACACACCGAGGGTGAAGATGATCAGCGGCTTCCACGGCGGAAAATCACCGGCCGCCAGCCACAGCGCCCACCAGGTCGGCCACAGCAGCAGCAGCGCGCCGATCGGCCGGTCCATCCGGGTCAGCACCAGATAGTCCAGCGCCTTCGCGCGTCGGCTTGGCGGCAGTTTCTGCAGCAGCCAGTTCAGCACTCGCGTGGCGCGGGTCGAGCTATCGGCTGGCTGGACCGGCTTGGCAACGGGCTTCGCCGCACCGGGCCGGGGCCGGGCGGTGGGGGCGGCCGCGGTATTGCGTCGCTGGCGTTTGCGGGGAGGGGTGGCCATCCGCCGAGTTTAGCGTGGCCGCCACGCTCTGTTCGCGTGCTGGATCACTTCAGCAGATGCAGCGTGATTGCTCCGGCCGGCATCGTGTCGTCCTGTTCACTGCCGCAGCAGCAGCCGGTAGGCGGGATGGTCGCTCTCGTCCCAATGCGGGTAGCCGAGTGCGGCCAGAAACGACGGCAGCAGGGCATGCTCATCAGGTGGCACTTGGATGCCGACCAGGATGCGGCCGTAATCGGCGCCGTGGTTGCGGTAGTGGAACAGGCTGATGTTCCAGTCCGGGTGCAGCTGGCCGAGGAAGTGGGTGAGCGCGCCGGGGCGCTCGGGGAATTCAAAACGGTAGAGCCGCTCATTTTGTGCCAGCGACAAGCGGCCGCCGATCATGTGGCGCAGGTGCAACTTGGCCAGCTCGTCGTCGGTGAGGTGGAGTACGTCGAAGGCCTGCTCGCGGAACGCGGCCGCCAGCGCCTCGCGTTCGTCGCGACTGGCAATCTGCACGCCGACGAAAATATGTGCGGAACTGGCATCGCCAATGCGGTAGTTGAATTCGGTGATGCTGTGCCGCCCCAGGGTGGCGCAGAAGCGGCGGAAGCTGCCGCGTTCCTCCGGGATCGTCACTGCGAACACCGCCTCGCACTGCTCGCCGACTTCGGCGCGTTCGGCGACGAAGCGCAGGCGGTCGAAATTCATGTTGGCGCCGGAAACGATCGCCACCAGCGCGCCGCCGCGGTTGCCGTGAGTAGCGACATATTGCTTCAGCCCAGCCAGCGCCAGTGCGCCAGATGGCTCCGGCACGCTGCGAGTTTCCTGATAGATGTCGCGGATCGCCGCGCAGATCGCGTCGGTATCCACCCGTAGCATCGCGTCCACATGCTGCTGGCATAGCGCGAAGGTGAGTGCACCGACCTGCTTCACCGCGGTACCGTCAGCGAACAGGCCGACTTCGTCCAGCGCCACGCGCGCGCCGCTTTCCAGCGCGCGCGCCATGGCGTCGGCATCGACTGCCTGCACGCCGACGATTTTCACCTCTGGCCGCAGCGCTTTGATACACGCTGCCACGCCGGCCAACAGTCCGCCGCCACCGACCGGCACGAACACCGCATGCAGCGGTCCTGGATGCTGGCGCAGGATTTCCAGCGCTACGGTGCCCTGGCCAGCGATCACCGCCAGGTCGTCGAACGGGTGTACGAAGGTGGCGCCACGCTCGGCCTGCAGTTGCGTGGCCGCAGTCTGTGCATCGCTGTAGGAATCGCCAGCCAGCACGATCTCCACCATCGCGCCGCCGAGTCGGCGCACCGCCTCCACCTTTACCTGCGGCGCGGTCACTGGCATCACGATGGTGGCATGGATGCCGAGTTTCGCCGCTGCCAGCGCCACACCCTGCGCGTGGTTACCGGCGGAAGCGGCGATCACGCCGCGCGCGCGTTGCGCCGGGTCCAGCTGCACCATGCGGTTGTACGCGCCGCGCAGTTTGAACGAGAACACTGCCTGCTGGTCTTCACGCTTGAGCAGTACCGGCTGGCCGAGGCGAGCGCTGAGCAGCGGCGCGGGTTCCAGTGCCGACTCGTGCGCCACGTCGTAAACACGCGCGGCGCGGATCTGCGTCAGCAGATCGTCGCCTGCTACCGCATCGTCATCGGCAGCAGGCGCGGCGACTGCATTCATGCCGCGAGTGCCGTTGCCGGATGTGCCACCTGCAGCACGTCGACCAGCTTGCGCGTCTGCTGCAGGATCTGGCTGAGGCCGGCGTCGTCGCACTGCAGGCTCAGGGTCAGACGAGAGACGGCAGGATCATGCGTGGCGGCCACGGTCAGCGTGTCAATGTTGTAGCCGCGAGCGGCAAACAGCCCGGCCACGCGTACCAGTGCACCGGCTTCGTTCTGCAACAGGATGGACAGTGTGTGGTTCATGGCGAATGACTCCGGTAGTTGGTTCCTTTCCGGGAGGCAACCTCTTTGTTCGTCATTCCCGCGAAGGCGGGAATCGCTCTTGAGAGCGGTGGAGCGATTCCCGCCTTCGCGGGAATGACGTCGTTGGAGGTTTCCAGGTCAGGCAAGGGAAAAATCAAAAGCTCAGAACATGTTCGAAGTGGCCGTCTCGCCCGTGGCCGCCACCGCACGCGAGGCAATGAACTCGCCGGTGATCATCTGCGCGTAACTGGCGCCAGGACCGACCATCGGATACACGCCGGCATCCGGATCGATCATCACTTCGAGGAACGCCGGGCCATCGAACGCGAGGAACGCCGCGATCGTCGCCTCCAGATCCTCTGTGCGCTCCAGCCGTTGCGCCCAGGCGAAGCCGTCGGCCTGCGCGGCAAGCACGAAGTCCTTCTTGTGCAGGCTCTTGTCGGACGCGGCGAAGCGGCCCTTGAAGTACAGCTTCTGCCACTGCCGCACCATGCCGTCGCCGACGTTGTTGAGCACCACGACCTTGATCGGCAGGTTGTAGGTGGTGACGGTTTCCAGCTCTCCAAGGTTCATGCGGATGCTGCCGTCGCCATCGATGTCGATGACCAGCTTGTCGGGATGCGCGAACTGCGCACCGACCGCCGCCGGCAGTCCGAAACCCATCGTGCCCATCGAACCGGAAGTGAGCCAATGCCGCGGTGCGCGGAAGTCGAAGTATTGCGCCGCCCACATCTGGTGCTGACCTACGCCGGTGCTGATGATCGCGCGGCCATCAGTATGCCGGTTGATCGCTTCCAGCACGGCGTAGGGCTGGATCAGCGCAGTGCTGCGGTCATAGTTCAGCGCATGTACGCGCTTCAGTTCGGCAACGTGCGCATGCCAGGCATCGAGCGAGGGCCGCAAACCATGCGCGCTGCCGTAACTGGTCAGGCGCTCCAGCGCGCGCACCAGCGGGCCGACATGATGCCAGTGCACCGATTTCACCTTGCCGATCTCGGCCGGATCGATGTCGATGTGTGCGATGAACTTCGCGCGCGGTGCGAACTTGTCCGGTACGCCGGCCACGCGGTCGTCGAAGCGCGCGCCCAGCGTCAGCACGAAGTCGCAATCCTCCACCGCGTAGTTTGCATACGCGGTGCCGTGCATGCCGAGCATGTGCAGGGCCAGTGGATCGGTGGTGTCGAACCCGCCCAGGCCCATCAAGGTGGTGGTCACCGGCAGCCCGAAGGTGTCGACGAATGCACGCAATGCGGTTGCCGCACTGGCTGCGATCACGCCACCGCCGGCGTAGATCAGCGGACGTTTTGCCTGCATCAATGCAGTAAAGAAGGCGGCACAGTCGGCATCGCTCAGTACCGACTGTTCCACTGCGCGCAGACGCGCGCGGTAGCCAGTCAGCGCCAGCTCGCCGGTGCCATGAAACTTCAGCGCGGTGTTCTGCACGTCCTTCGGCACGTCCACCACCACCGGGCCGGGACGACCGCTGCGGGCGAGGGTGAACGCGGTGCGCAGGGTCGCTTCCAGTTGCGCTGGATCGGTGATCAGGAACACATGCTTGGCGCAGGCACCCATGATGTTGCTGATCGGCGCTTCCTGGAACGCATCGCTGCCGATTGCCACCGTGCTCACCTGACCGCAGATCACGACCAGCGGGATCGAATCGGCCATCGAGTCGCGCACCGGCGTAACCATGTTGGTGGCGCCGGGGCCGGAGGTGACCACCGCCACGCCGACCTTGCCGGAGGCACGCGCGTAGCCCGCGGCCATGAAGCCCGCGCCCTGTTCGTTGGCCGGCACGATCAGCGGCATCGGCTCGTCGCCGTTGTCCTTCAGGTGTGTCGCGTTGTAGCGGAACACGGCGTCGTACACCGGCAGGATGGCGCCGCCGGAATAGCCGAACATCACTTCGACGCCTTCATCGGCGAATACCTGCACGATCACGTCGGCACCACTCATCGCGTGGCCGGCAAGCGGATGGTGGTTGGCGGTGATCGGAGGTGCGGCGTCGGCTGTCAGCAATTGCGTTGTCACAATGGTTCCCTGGATGCGCCGGAGGTGCCGGCGGCTTGACGGAGATTCGGGCGGCGGACGTGGCGAGCGGAGTCGCCGCCAGTCCGATGCCGGAAGCGTCTAGTTGCTAGTTGCGGATCAATTCGTCTTCGGTGGCCGATCGTGCCGGCACGCCGTAGGTCGACACGATGCGCAAGTCCTGCGCGAGGGCCGAGAAGTTCTCCCACGCGATGCCGTTGATGTCGGCATCACGGGTGAAACCGCGGGCCTCGTCGTCCTCGAAGCCCACATGACGCAGCTGACCGGCGTGTTCGGGCTGCCGGTTGATCGAGAAGTTGAGCAGGTCGGTGCGCCACATCGCATACGTGCCCGCGACCACCGCTTGCGGCGGTTGGCCGAGTCGTGCGCTGTAGTCGGCGATCGAGGCCTCCAGGTCGGCAACAGCCAGGGCGATATGGAAACGTTTCACGGTTAACCTCCTCGTTCATGCATGGGGAAAGGCCGCCCGCCACGACTGGCGGGAAGCCTGTTGCCGGCTATCAGCCGACCTTCTTCAGCGGTGTGGCTTCGGTCTTGGCAGCGGACGGCCGCAGCCACGGCATCTGCGCCCGCAGCTTCGCGCCGACCACTTCGATCGGATGATCGAGATCGGCCTGCTTCAGGCGCTTGTAGTTCGGCAGGCCGGCGGCGTATTCGGCCGTCCAGTTGCGCGCGAAAGTGCCGTCCTGGATGTCGGTGAGGACTTCCTTCATGCGTGCCTTGGTGCCGGCGTCGACCACGCGCGGGCCGCTGACGTAGTCGCCGTACTGCGCGGTCTCGGAGACGAATTCCAGCATCCGCTTGAGGCCGCCTTCGTAGAAAAGATCGACGATCAGCTTCAGCTCGTGCATCACTTCGTAGTAGGCGATCTCCGGCTGATAGCCGGCCTCGACCAGGGTCTCGAAACCCTTGATCACCAGCTCGCTGGCGCCGCCGCACAACACAGCCTGCTCGCCGAACAGGTCGGTCTCGGTCTCTTCCTTGAAGTCGGTCTTGATGATCATCGCGCGGCCACCACCGATGCCGTCGGCGTAGCCCTTGGTCTTCGCCTCGGCGTGGCCACTGACGTCCTGGTGCACCGCCCAGATGCACGGCACACCGCGGCCACGCTCGTACTCGCTGCGCACCAGCGCGCCAGGACCCTTCGGGGCGACCAGGATCACGTCGATGTCGGCGCGCGGGGTGATCTGCTTGAAGTGCACGTTGAAGCCATGCGCGAACAACAGCGCGGCGCCCGGCTTGATGTTCGGCTCGATCACTTCCTTGTACAGCGTCGGCTGCACCATGTCCGGGGTCAGCACCGCGACCAGGTCGGCGCCGCGCACGGCATGGGCTGGTTCGACAACGGCGAAGCCATCAGCCTCGGCGCGCTTCCAGGTCGGGCCGCCGGGGCGCAGGCCGACCACGACATCGAGGCCGGAGTCGCGCAGGTTCAGTGCGTGCGCGCGGCCCTGGCTGCCGTAGCCGAGCACGGCGATGCGGGATTTGGCGAGTGGGTTGGTGGTGGCGGTACTCATGCGGCAACTCCTTCGGTGGTTTCGGTGTGGGTGTGCTTGGATGTGGCGGTAGCGGTAGGCAGCTGGGTGGTGGCGCCGTCGGAGGCGGAGCCGACCAGACGCGCGTACTTGGCCAGTGCGCCCTGGGTGACTTTCGGTTTGGGCGGCTGCCAGTTGGCACGGCGACTGGCCAGGTCGGCCGTGGTGCGCAGCTCGCGGTGTTCGGCATCGATCACCACGCGATCGCCCTCGCGCAGCAAGGCGATCGGGCCGCCACGCACCGCTTCCGGTGCGATGTGGCCGACCATGAAGCCGTGGGTGGCGCCGGAGAAACGGCCGTCGGTGATCAGTGCCACGTCGTTGCCGAGGCCACGACCGACCAGCGCCGCGGTGACGCCCAGCATCTCGCGCATGCCGGGGCCACCGGCGGGACCTTCGTTGCGGATCACGATGACGTCGCCGGCGTGGATGCGGTCGCCCTGTACGGCGGCGAAGGCTTCTTCCTCACTCTCGAACACGCGCGCGCTGCCTTCGAAGTGGCCACTCTTGCCGGCGAGCTTGAGGATGCAGCCTTCCGGCGCGAGGTTGCCGTACAGGATCGAGTAGCCGCCGCGCGGTTTCAGCGGCCGGTTGACCGGATGCACCACGTCCTGTGTCTCGGCGCGTGGTGCGGCCGCCGCTTCGGCGAACAGGCTGCGACCCGTGACGGTGGGTGCATCGTCCAGCATGCCGGCGGCGATCAGCTCTTGTGCCACCCGCGCGCTGCCGCCGGCGCCGAACAGTTCGACTGCGGTATAGCGACCAGCTGGCAGCAGGTCGGCGATCACCGGCGTGTGCACCGAGGCGGGCTCGAAATCTTCCAGCGCCCACTCGACGCCGGCCTCGCGTGCGATCGCCAGCAGGTGCAGCACCGCGTTGGTGGAGCCGGCGGTAGCGGCGACCATGCGGGCGGCGTTGCGGAACGAGGTACGCGTCAGCATGTCGCGTGGCGTGCGCTCGACCTTCAGGCATTCCATCACCAGCTCACCGCAGCGATAGGCGGCGGCGCCCTTGGCCGGATGGGTGGCGGGGATGTCGTTGTAGCCCATCGGCGACAGGCCCAGCGTGGTCAGCACCATCGCCATCGTGTTGGCGGTGAACTGGCCACCGCAGGCGCCGGCACCGGGGCAGGCATCGCGCTCGACTGCGCTCAGTTCCTCGTCGTCGATCTTGCCGGCGCCATGCGCACCGACGGCCTCGAATACTTGCTGGATGGTGATCGGATGATTGTCGTGCGTGCCGTGCGCGATGCTGCCGCCGTACAGCGCGACGCCGGGGATGTTCAGCCGTGCCAGCGCCATCGCTGCGGCCGGAATGGTCTTGTCGCAGCCACACAGCACCACCATCGCGTCGAGGCAGTGGCCGTCCACCGCCAGCTCGATTGAGTCGGTAATCACCTCGCGGCTGATCAGCGAGGCACGCATGCCCGGCGTACCCATCGCGATGCCGTCGGTAACGGCGATCGTGTTGAATTCGATCGGCGTGCCACCGGCGGCGCGGATGCCGGCTGCGGCTTCGACCGCCAGCTCGCGCAGGTTGAGGTTGCACGGGCTCACGTTCGACCAGGTGTGCACCACCGCGACCAGCGGCCGGGCAATCGCCGCGTCGTCCAGTCCGGTGGCGCGCAGCATCGCGCGGGCGGGGGCGCGGTCGGGGCCGCTCTTGATCAGGTCACTGCGCATGGGTGTTCCGGTGAGTTGGCAAGAAAAAGCGTCCCCTGCGTGCAAAGGGGGTTGGCGAAGCGGATGGGAACGTGCGCGTTGGGAACGCGCGGAGGGCATCCGGTGCCGGAAGCACGCGGGGGACGGCAGAAAATACGGACACGTCCATGTGGCCGTTGGGAAAGTGTTGAGAAGAGCCGGAGCTCTGCATCAGCCGCATGCGCGTGCCCCGCAGAAGAACGCGGCGGCGCTGTCGGCGTACTCCTCGATCGCGGCCAGCACGGCGTCGCACACCGCCGCGGTGCCGGCGCTGCCGCCGATGTCGCGGGTGTGCGGACCATGGCGCAGCACCTGATCGACCGCTGTCTCGACGGCCACCGCTTCGGCTTCCAGTTCCAGCGAATGACGCAGCAGCATGGCCGCGGAAAGGATCGCGCCGATCGGATTGGCCACGCCATGGCCGGCGATGTCCGGCGCCGAACCGTGGATCGGTTCGTACAGGCCGGCCTTGCCCTCACCCAGTGACGCCGACGGCAACAGGCCGAGCGAACCGGCCAGCGCAGCGGCCTCGTCGGTGAGGATGTCGCCGAACAGGTTCTCGGTGACCACCACGTCGTAGCGGTTCGGCTGGGTCAGCAACAGCATCGCCATCGAGTCGACGAGCTGGTGCTCGACCTTCACGTCGGGATAGTCAGCAGCGACGCGCTGCACCGTGCTGCGCCACAGGCGCGAGGTTTCCAGTACGTTCGCCTTGTCCACCGAGGTGACGTGATGACGACGGCTGCGTGCCAGCTCGAACGCACGGTGCACCACGCGCTCGACTTCGGCGACGGTGTATTTGCACTCGTCGGTAGCGGTATCGGCCGTGCGGGTTTTTGCACCGAAGTACGCACCACCGGTCAGCTCGCGCACGAACAGCACGTCGACGTTTTCCAGTTTCTCGTTCTTCAGTGGCGACAGGTCGGCCAGCGCCGGATGCACCTGCAGCGGACGCAGGTTCGCGTAGACGCCCAGCGCGGCACGCAGCGCCAGCAGTCCCTGTTCAGGGCGCACCGATGCGTTCGGGTCGGACCACTTCGGGCCACCGACGGCACCGAGCAGCACCGCATCGGCGCTCTGACATGCCGCCAGCGCAGCCGCTGGCAGCGGCTCGCCGGTGGTATCGATCGCGGCACCCCCGATCAGCTGCTCATCGAAGGTGAACACGTGCTCGTAACGCGCAGCGACGGTTTTCAATACGGCCACGGCAGCCGCAGTGACTTCGGGGCCGACGCCGTCGCCGGGCAGGGTGACGATGTGTGCCTTCATGCCGCTTTCTCCTGTTGTTCGTAATGTGTGATCGCGTCAGCGTGTTGCAGCAGGTAGCCAAGCTGGTCGACGCCGTTGAGCAGGCAGTGCCGCGCGAATGGTTCCAGCCGGAACGGAATGTGGCCACCGTCGGGCAGCGCGATGAACTGCTCGCGCACGTCGATCACCAGCTCGATGCCGGGATGCTTGAGCAGCCAGCGGTGCTCCAGTTCGTCGATGACGATCGCCAGCAGGCCGTTCTTCAACGCGTTGCCGCGGAAGATGTCCGCGATCTCGCTACACAGCACCGCCTGCACGCCGTAGTCGAGCAGAGCCCACGGTGCGTGCTCGCGCGAGGAACCACAGCCGAAATTGCGTCCGGCGACAACGATCGAACAGCCCTGCGCCTGCGGCTGGTTCAACGGAAATGCCGGGTTGTCGCTGCCATCGGCCTGATAACGCCAATCGTGGAAGCACAGCTTGCCCAAGCCTTCGCGGGTGGTGGTGGTGAGGAAGCGCGCCGGGATGATGCGGTCGGTGTCGATGTTTTCGTCGGCCAGCACGGCGGTGCGCGAGTGGATGCGGGTGATGGGCTTCATGCGGCTTGCTCCCGGCGGTGATCGGCGGTGGCCGGGTAGTCGCGCGGATCGGCAATGCGGCCGGCCAACGCAGACGCGGCAGCGGTGGCCGGGCTGGCCAGCACGGTGCGTGCGCCCTTGCCCTGGCGGCCTTCGAAGTTGCGGTTGGAGGTGCTCACCACCAGCTGACCCGGTTGGGCCAGATCGCCGTTCATCGCGATGCACATCGAGCAGCCAGGCACGCGCCACTCGGCGCCGGCGGCGGTGAACACCTGATGCAGGCCTTCGCGTTCGGCATCGCGGCGCACCGCTTCGGAGCCCGGCACCACCAGCATGCGCACGCCGTCGGCGACGCGACGACCACGCATCACGTTGGCGGCCTCGCGCAGGTCGGACAGGCGCGAGTTGGTGCAACTGCCGACGAACACCACATCGACCGGCGTGCCCTGCATCGGCTGGCCGGGCTTGCTCTGCATGTAGTCGAGCGCGCGATGTTCCTGGGCATTGGTCGCGGCCGGCACCGGCGCGTCCATCGCGATCGCCATGCCCGGATGGGTGCCGTAGGTGACCGTCGGCTTCACCGTGCTGGCGTCGATGCGCACCTCGCGGTCGTAGGTGGCGCCGTCATCGCTGCGCAGCGCACGCCACGTCGCCACGGCGGCATTCCATGCGGCGCCCTGCGGCGTACGCGGGCGACCCTTCAGCCATGCGAACGTGGTGTCGTCCGGCGCGATCAACCCGGCGCGTGCGCCGGCTTCGATCGACATGTTGCAGACCGTCATGCGCTCGTCCATCGACAGCGCTTCGATGGCCGCGCCGCGGTACTCCAGCACGTAGCCGGTGCCGCCATCGACACCGATCGTGCCGATGATGTGCAGGATCAGATCCTTCGCGCTGATGCCGGCAGGCAACTGACCGTCCACATGAATCGCCATGGTCTTCGGCTTGCGCTGCAGCAGGCATTGCGTGGCCATCACGTGGCCAACCTCGGTAGTGCCGATGCCGAACGCCAACGCGCCGAACGCGCCGTGGGTGGAGGTGTGGCTGTCGCCGCAGACGATCGTCATGCCGGGCTGGGTGGCGCCAAGCTCCGGGCCGATCACGTGCACGATGCCGCGGTCGGCGCTGTCCCAGCCGTGCAGCTCGACGCCGAACTCGCGGCAGTTGGTTTCCAGCTGGGTCACCTGCGCCTGCGCCTCTGCATTCGCATACGGGCGGCTGCCGTCGGCGTTCGTCGGCAAGGTCGGGGTGGAG
Source organism: Dyella sp. S184 (assembly GCF_009766065.1). Taxonomy (GTDB): domain Bacteria; phylum Pseudomonadota; class Gammaproteobacteria; order Xanthomonadales; family Rhodanobacteraceae; genus Rhodanobacter. Next base: position 84,629 of record NZ_LMUE01000012.1, read on the forward strand.
TGGTCCAGTGTGGCCAGCATGCGATCGGGGCGACGCAGCTGCAGGCCGCGCTCGCGCAGTTCGCTGAACGCCTGCGGCGAAGTCACCTCATGCACCAGATGCAGGTCGACGTAGAGCACCGCCGGCGTGTCGGTGGTTTCGGGTACGACGACATGCGCGCCCCAAACTTTCTCGAACAGGGTCTTTGCACTCACGCCGATGCCTCCATCATTTCGTGCGCTCGTCCATGAGCGCGATCACCAGCTGGCACTGGTTCGTGGTTAGGGACGACCGCATTGACGAAACTCAGCCAGTTCCAGCGATCTTCGGTGCGGCCGTCGAACAGACCGAAGAATGCCTGCTGCAGTTGCTTGGTGATCGGGCCGGGCATACCTGCACCGACGACCTTGCGATCGACCGAGCGCACCGGCGTGATCTCGGCAGCGGTACCGGTCATGAACACTTCGTCGGCGGTGTACAGCGCCTCGCGTGGCAGGTCACGTTCTTCCACCGTGATGCCGAGATTGGCGGCCAGCGTGAGCACGCTGTCGCGGGTGATGCCGGCGAGGATGCCGGCGCTCGATGGCGGCGTGAGCAGCTTGCCGCGCTTGACCAGGAACAGATTTTCGCCCGCGCCCTCGCTGAGCAGGCCGTTGTGGCCCAGCGCGATGCCTTCGTCGTAACCGCCGCGGCGCGCTTCCAGCCCTATCAGCTGGCTGTTGAGGTAGTTGCCGCCGGCCTTGGCCCAGCTCGGCAAGGTGTTCGGTGCGGGACGATGCCACGAGGACACGCAGACGTCGGCGCCTTTTTCCACCGCATCGCCCAGATATGCGCCCCAGTCCAGCGCCATGATCGCTACTTCGACCGGCGCGCCCTCCTTCGGCAGCACGCCCAGGCCACCGGCGCCGCGGAACACGATCGGTCGCACGTAGGCCGAGCGCATCGCGTTGGCGCGGATCAGTTCGATGCAGGCGGTGTTGATCTCGTCTTCGCAGTAGCCGATCTCGATCTCGTAGATCGCGGCGGACTCGAACAGCCGGCGCGTGTGCTCGGCCAGCCGGAAATACGCCGGGCCTCGCGGCGTGGCGTAGACGCGCTCGCCCTCGAACACCGAGGAGCCGTAGTGCAGGGCATGCGTGCTGACATGGACGCTGGCATCGGCCCAGGGCTTGATGCGACCGTTGTGCCAGAGGAAGGGCGTGTTGCTCATGAAAACTCCTCGAATGACTACAGGTTGGCGACGGCGACCGGCGCAGCGACCGGTTGCTGTCGTTCGATGCGGTTGACGATCGCCAACGCGGCCTGCGCGGTCGCCTCGACGATGTCGGTGCTGACGCCGTGACCGCGCCACTCGCGCGAGGCGTGGCGTGCAGTGAGCTGGGCGTGGCCCTGGGCATCGCCACCTTCGCTGACGGCGCGTACCTTGAAGTCGCTCAGCTGCAGCGCGTTGCCGGTGGCGCGCTCGATTGCGCGCAGCACGGCATCGACCGGGCCGTCACCGATCGCCGCTTCGCCGACTTCACGACCGTCGTCATGGCGCAGCTTCACCGAAGCCGAGGCGCTGCCGCCCAGATGCGTGCTGGTATTGAGCTGCACCAACCGCCATGGACCCGCGGCATCCGGATCCAGGCCCAGCGCGATCGCTTCCAGATCCTCGTCGTGCACTTCGCGCTTCTTGTCGGCCAGCGTCTTGAAACGCGCGAAGATCACGTCCAGTGCCGCGTCGTCCGGCGTGTGGCCCAGGGTTTCCAGGCGCTGGCGCAGCGCAGCGCGGCCGGAATGCTTGCCCATGACCAGCTTCGTTTCGGCGATACCTACGTCCTGTGGGCGCATGATTTCGTAGGTGCCGCGGTGCTTGAGCATGCCGTGCTGGTGGATGCCCGATTCATGCGCGAACGCGTTGTCGCCCACGATCGCCTTGTTGCGCGGCACCGCCTGCCCGGTCAGCTGGGTCAGCAGGCGCGAGGTGGGATACAGCCGACGCGTGTCGATGCGGGTGCCGACGCCGAAGTGCGGCGCGCGCACCTTCAGTGCCATCACGATCTCCTCCAGTGCGGCATTGCCGGCGCGCTCGCCGATGCCGTTGATCGTGCATTCCACCTGGCGCGCACCGGCGCTCACCGCAGCGAGGCTGTTCGCCACCGCCATGCCCAGGTCGTCATGGCAATGGCTGGAGAAGATCACTTTGTCCGCATCGCGCACTTGCCGGCGCAGGTAGGTGAACAATTCGACGATCTCGGCTGGCGTGGTGTAGCCCACCGTGTCCGGTGCATTCAGCGTGGTGGCACCGGCGGCGACTGCGGCACTGAACACCTCGGCGAGGAATTCGGGTTCGGTGCGCAGCGCGTCCTCGGCGGAGAACTCCACCTCGTGGCACAAGCCACGGGCACGTTCGACGGCAGCCACCGCAGCATCGACCACCTGCGCCTTGCTCATGCCCAGCTTGTGCTCGCGGTGCAGCGGACTGGTCGACAGGAACACATGGATGCGTGCATGCCGCGCCTGTTCCAGTGCACGCGCGGCGCTGTCGATGTCGCCGTTCTGGCAACGTGCCAGCGCACATACCGTGGTGCTCTTCAGCGTGCGTGCGATTTCGGCCACCGCGGCGAAATCATCCGGGGAAGCCTGCGGGAAGCCAGCTTCCAGCACATCGACGCCGAGCGCCTCGAGCGCTTGTGCAATGCGCAATTTCGTACGCCGATCCATCGAGAAACCGGGTGCCTGCTCGCCGTCGCGCAGGGTAGTGTCGAAGATGCGCACGCGATCGGCGGCAGCGCTGACGCTGCCGGATGTTGTTGCTGTTACGTCTGATTCGGGGTTCATCGCTGGCTCCGTGGATGCGAGCCGAGGGCAACAAAAAACCCCGCGCCGTTGCCGGTGCGGGGTTTTTGGGAGTCTTCAGGTTACTTTCTATCTACCTGGACACATGCCCTCAGCCCGCACCTCCGTTGATAATAAGGAGTACGAGTACAAGGGTAAGAAGGAGCGTGCCGCGAAGCTGCAGCAGGCCGGCAACCGTCGGGAGACGGTTGGTTTCGGCAGTGCGGCAGGGGTTGTTGCGTTGCGACATGCGACCGACCATACGCGAAGCTGAAATGGCTAGTCAACAGTTTCCTTTGAAACTGATCGCTCGATCGCGATGATTGCGGTATGGATGGCTAGCCATCCATATGATGGATCGGCTTCCGTCCTGCGCACGCGTGTCGCGCGCGAACTGTCACGGCAAGTGGCGATCAGTCGGTGCAAGCAGATAGAGCTGCAAAGCCTGCCGGGACTGACCTGAGGTTGCCCGGCAGCTGGTCAGTCCCGGCCCCGCATTCGGACCTGAACCATCAAGCTTGGGCGTGTTGCAGCAGCCATTGCCGCAATGCGTTTTCGTTGGCAGCCAGCGGCTCGGACGAGGCCGGGCGTGCCAGCATCGCCGCGAGTGACGCGGGCACCGCAAGCGGTTGCTCGATCAGCGGTTCGACCACGCTCTCGAACTTGGCTGGGTGCGCAGTGGCGACCACGGTCCACGGAGTTGCGTCGCCGCTCGCGCGCAGCTGATCAAGCAGATGCGCGGCAGTGGCGGTGTGCGGGCAGAACACGTAACCGTATTCGTGCGCATGGTTGGAGATGGTTTGCCGGATCGCTGCATCGCCGACACTGGCTGCCTGCAGTTGCTCACGTAAGGCGTGTACATCCGGATAAGTCCAGCGCAGTCGATCGAAGTTGCTCGGCGCACCCACGTCCATCGCATTCGCCAACGTGGCGACGGCTTCGCGTGGCGTATACGGGGCGCCCGAAAAATAGTCGGGCAGGGTGGTGTTGGCGTTGCAGGCCAACCGTAGCGAGCCGATTGGCAGGCCGATCTCACGCACCCACAGGCAGGCCAGTGCGTTGCCCAGGTTGCCGGTGGGCACGATGAAATTCAGCGGCTTGTGGTGTTCGCGCCACCAGCTCAGCGCCGCGTGCGCGTAGTAACTCATCTGCGGCAGCAGCCTGCCGAGGCTGATGCTGTTGGCCGAGGAGAGCGGCAACTGCGCCTGCAGCGTGGCATCGTTGAGTGCCGCCTTGACCATGCGCTGGCAATCGTCGAAGCGGCCGACCACGCGCAGTGCCGTGACGTTGTCGCCGAAGCAGCCGAGCTGATGCGCTTGGCGCGGCGACACCAGCCCATCGGGATACAGGATCACCACGCGCACGTTCGGCTTGCGATGAAACGCGGCCGCCACCGCCGCGCCGGTGTCGCCCGAGGTGGCGACCAGGATCGTCAATGGTCGTGCATCGTTGCGCGGCAGGCGGCGCAAGCAGGCGGCGAGGAAGCGTGCACCGAAATCCTTGAAGGCCGAGGTGGGGCCATGGAACAGCTCCAGCACCATGGTATTCGGGTGGGCCGGTAGCGCATGCAGCGGCGCGTCGAACGTGAATGCTTCCACGCAGATTGCCGCCAACTCGTCGGCCAACGGATCACCGGCAAAGAACGGCGCCAGCAAGATGGCGGCGGTGTCGGCCAGGGTTCCGTGTGGATCGAACGCGGCCGGATCGATCGACGGCAACGCCTCCGGCACATACAGTCCGCCATCGGGTGCAAGTCCGGCCGCGATCGCCTGACTGATCGGCACGGTCGGGCCGGCGCTGCGGGTGCTGTGATAGCGCAGCGGTTCGACCTCGCTCATGCATCCACCTCGAGCGAGGGAATCAAGGCGGCGGCTGGCCCATCGATAGGCGACACCCACGCATCGCTATCGAGACCGGCGTCGGCGAACGCAGTCTGCATCGCGGCAGAAGCTGCTTCGGCGTCGCCGCGGTTGTCGTACCAGCCGAACACGCTGGGGCCGGCGCCGGAAATGCTGGCGCCGAGTGCGTGATGATCCAGCGCAGCCTGCTTCACCTGCGCGAAGTTCGGGATCAGCGGTGCGCGGCGTGGTTCCACCAGTACGTCCTTCAGGCCTTCGCGTACCAGCGCCGCGTCGCCGCGGTAGCAGCCGGCCAGCACCAGCGCGAGGTTCGAACTTTGCGCGACGAACTCGCCGAGTTCGTAGTGGCCGGCCAATGCCGCCCGTGCCTTGCGCGTCTCCAGCACCACATGCGGATGCACCAGCGCGCAATGCCATACGGCCGGCACTTCGATGCGCAGCAGGCGCTCGTGGGTGGCCAGCACCAGGCCGCCAAGCAGCATCGAACCGAGGTTGTCGCCATGCCGGCTGCCGCTGGCCACTGTTTCGCCGTCCAGCGCGAAGCCGTACAGCGATTCGCGCGGCAGCGGCTGCGCCAGCAACGCATTCGCGGCGACCAGCGCGGCCACGCAGGATGCGGCCGAGCCGCCCATGCCCGAACCCAGCGCGATGCCCTTGTGCAGCACCAGTTCGAACCCATGCTGCAGGCCGAGCGCCTTGCGCAGCGCGAGCAGGGCGACGCCGGCGGTGTTCTGGCGCGGGTCGGTCGGCAGTTCGGTGACGCAGCCGCGGATCGCGACAATGCGTACCACCGGTTCGTCGATGCGGCGCACCTCGGCGCGATCGCCAGCGCCAGCCACGCTGTGGCCGAGCAGGTCGAAACCCACGCCCACGTTGCCGACACTGGCAGGTGCGAAGGCGCAGGCGACCTGCGGGAGTTTGGGGCGACGCGGTGAAGCCATGACGGGTTCCAGAAGTAAGGTGTTCATGCGCGCACCTCCAGCGAATCGGCAATGCGCAGCAGATCGGTGAACACGCCGGCGGCGGTCACTTCGGGACCGGCGCCGGGGCCTTGCACCGACAGCGGATTGTCGCAGTAACGGCGTGTCGTGAACTGCACGATGTTGTCGGTCAGTCGCGTATGTGCGAAAGCATGCTTCGCCGGCAGCACAACCAGCTTCACGCGAGCGCGGCCATGACGGTCCAGGCTGGCGACATAGCGCAGCACACCGCCGATGGCCCGCGCCTCGGCCAGCCGGGCGGACATCAACGGATCCAGTTCGTGCAGTCGCTGCATGCATGCTTCGAGCGGCAGCGCCACCAGCGCGGGTGGCACCAGACTTTCCACCACGACTTCCTCCAGCGACAGCGGCCAGCCCGCCTCGCGCGCCAGGATCACCAGCTTGCGCGCCACGTCCAGACCGGACAGGTCGTCGCGCGGATCAGGCTCGGTATAGCCCAGCGCATGCGCCTCTTGCACCAGCGCCGAGAACGGTTGCTGGCCATCATGGCGGTTGCACAGCCACGCCAGCGTGCCGGAGAACATGCCTTCCACCGCGAGCAGTTCGTCGCCGGTATCGAGCAGGTCGCGCAGCGTCTGCACTACCGGCAGGCCGGCGCACACGGTGGCCTCGTAGCGGAAGCGCATGCCGTCGGCACAGGCCGCGCGGATCGCCTGCCAGCGTGCCAGCGCACCGCTGCCGGCCAGCTTGTTCGGCGTCACCACATGCAGCCCGGCGGCCAGCCAGTCGGCGTAGTGACTGGCGACGACATCGCTGGCGCTGCAGTCGATCAGTAGCGCGTGGCGGCCATCGTTGCCGCGTACGTGCGCGGCGAATTCATCGAGATTACCCGGCCGCCAGATCTGCGCACGCTCGCCGTGGCGGTCGCGGCCGGCATGGTTGAGCTCGGGATCGTCGCAGTCCAGCCACATCCGCCGGCTGGCAGCGACGCCGCACAGCTGCAGCTCCAGCCCGGTCTCGCGCAGCAGCCGTGGCTGGGCAGCGCGCAATTGGGTGAGCAGCGCGCTGCCGACGCGGCCGGGTCCGATCAGGCCGACCGCCAGCACGCGCCGGCGCCGTGCAGTCGGCATGGCGAAACCGAACGAGGGTCGAGGGACGGCAAGTTGGGGTGCACAGACATTCACGATGACCTCCTGTGAGGCCCGTGCTCGCTGGCGGATCGGCTTGTGCGTGGGAGTGCACCGGCCCGCCTCATCGAGGGCGGGGCCGTTGCGTAGTGAAGAACCTATTCGCGCACGGACACCCACCCCGACCGAGTCGTGGTGGTAGTCGTAATCGTGGTGGCGATGGAACGAGCGTTGACGCCCGCCGGCAACAGCAACTGCCCGGTGGAAACCGGTGCGGCGTGCATGCGTGTTGGGGTGGAATGCGGCGACATGGCATGACCTTAGAGCGATTGCTGCAGTGCGGTCAACAGATTCATTTGCAACTTTTGCTTATATCCACATCGGTGCCGATCAATCCGCCGCCTGCGCCATGAAGATTACCGACGCTGGCTTTTGCGTCTGCGGATGCAGCGGTTCGCGCATCTCCAGCAGTCGCAGGCCATGTTCCTGAAAAAGCCGGATCCAGCTTTCCATGGTGCGGAAATACCAGGGCGCTGCGTCGCTGAAGTCCGTGCTGAAGCCGGCCCAGGAGCCCTGTCGCCAGCCATCCTGATAAGGGTGATCGCCACATGCGATGACCGGATGCAGGGTTTGCACCAGGAACGTACCGTGTGGTTTGAGCAGTGAACGGACGACGCCAAACAGCCCTGCAACGGATTCGTTGCCGAGCAAGGCGAAATTGCACACGATGGCATCGGCGGACAGCTTGAGTTCGCCAGCAGCCACGTCCTCATGCGACATCACGCGGAAGTCACCGCTGCCAGCTTGCTGCGCCTGTTCGATGAAGGCAGGGATCGCATCGATCCCGATCACCTCGATACCGCAGCCAGCCAGTGCACGGGCGAGCCAGCCTTCGCCGCAGCCGATGTCGAGTACGGAGCGCGGCGAGCGAGCCAGCGTGGCCTCGACGATCGCCCGATCAGTGACCAGCCGACGGCTCTCGATCTGCTGCCCGCGCACGGCAGTCGTCCATGGCGCGGCATTCCTGCCCCATGAATCGACGATCTTTGCATCGCTGAGTGGGTCGAGGCTCATGCCATGTCTCGCGAGTTACGGGCGGATTTCCAATACGGTTGCTTTCGCAACGCGTTGCTGACGTACGGCCAGAGCGTGCTGCAGATCCACGAGAGTCGGCCATGTCGAATCTGAGGTCAATAATGCGGCTTGATCACGATCGCAGGAAATCTGGATGCCCATGGTGTCGAGCAACTGACCGACGAAGGCTGGACCACCGCGTGGCATCATCGTGCTTGCTGCGCAGTGTGCGTGATCGCACAAGGTACGGCCGCTAGGCTGCAATCCCACTAGGATTTCCTTGAGGACACGAACGATGGCCGACTCGGTGGATTTTCTCGTTGTGGGGGCCGGCCCGGCCGGCTGCGCGGTGGCTGCGCGACTGGCCGCGGCCCGGCCCGATCTGACTGTCGCCATCCTCGAGACTGGGCCGGAGCGCACGCCGCTGCGCTCGAAAGTGCCGCTGGGTATCGCTGCCCTTGTGAGCCTGAAAGGTTCGGCCAATTACGCCTACGCCACGACGCCGCAGGCGGGGCTGCAGGGACGCCAGGGTTTCCAGCCGCGCGGGCGCGGCGTCGGTGGCTCCAGCCTGATCAACGCGATGATCTACATTCGCGGTCAGCCGCAGGATTACGACGGCTGGGAAGCATTGGGCTGTAGGGGTTGGGGCTGGAACGATGTGCTGCCCTATTTCAAGCGCAGCGAGGACAACGCGCGCGGCGCCTCGGAGCTACATGGCGTCGGCGGTCCTTTGCGAGTCGAGGATCTGCGCGAGAAAAATCCGGCGACGCAGGCACTGATCGAGGCAGCCGTGCAGGCGGGTTTTCCGCACAATGACGATTTCAACGGCGCCGTGCAGGAGGGAGTCGGCGCTTATCAGGTTTTCCAGAAAGCCGGCCGCCGCTTCAACGCTGCCGAAGCCTATCTCGGCGCGGCCGGCGTGCGGCCAGCCAATCTGCAGGTGATTGCCAACGCCCAGGTCCGGCGTATCCGCTTCGATGGCACGCACGCCACCGGGGTGGTCTATCGCAAGGGCGGTGCCGAGCATTCGCTGGGCGCACGCGGTGAGGTCATTCTTTCAGCTGGTGCCTTCGGCTCGCCGCAATTGTTGATGGCCTCGGGCGTGGGTCCCGCCGAACACCTGCGCGAGCACGGCATCGATGTCGTGGCGGATCGTGCACAGGTCGGACAGAACCTGCAGGACCATGTCGACTACACCTTGAACGTGCGCGCCAAGGCGCCGGGTCTGTTCGGCATCACCTTGCCGGTGCTGTATCAGGGAGTGATGAGCATGCGCGCGTGGAGTCGCGATGGGCGCGGCATGCTGACCACAAACGTGGCCGAAGCGGGCGGTTTTCTGAAGAGCGATCCTTCGCTCGACCGGCCCGACCTGCAGCTGCACTTCTGCAACGGCATCGTCGACGACCACAACCGCAAGCTGCATCTGGGCTCGGGCTATTCGATCCACGTCTGCGCATTGCGTCCACACAGCCGCGGTCAGGTTCGTCTAGCTAGCGCCGACATGGGCAAGGCACCGCTGATCGATCCGAATTTCCTCAGCGATCCGCGCGATCTCGATACCTTGCTCGCCGGTACGAAGATCAGCCAGCGCATCATGGCCGCGCCCGCGCTGGCCGCATGGAACGGACGCACGATCTACGGCAGCGGTCGCGATGACGACGAAACACTGCGCCAGCTCATCCGCGCCCACGCCGACACGATCTATCACCCGGTCGGCACCTGTCGCATGGGTGACGATGCAGAATCCGTGGTCGATCCATCGTTACGCGTGCGCGGCGTCGAAGGCCTGCGCGTGGTCGATGCCTCGATCATGCCGCGGGTGATCAGCGGCAACACGCAGGCGCCTTGCGCGATGATCGGGGAGAAGGCGGCGGACATGATTCTTGCGGCGGGTCGCACCAGCTATTAGGTAAGTATCGTTCGTGGTGTTTTTCCGCTGCGCCGCTCGCTGCAGTCGACCACAAGCAGACGTTCAACGATGGAGTTGAGCGGCGGCGAAGCCTTTCGCTTTGAACGAGTTGCTAGCCATCATAGCCTGTGCCTCAAGATCCAAATGGCTTTAAGCGTCAGGTACCCGAATAAGCCCAAAGCAGGGCCTGTAAACAAGCCGATCACGGCATGTGCATCGTTTGCTGTGCACGTTGGAAGGCGTAGTCACTCACGCAGACCCAACCGCGAAACGGCTGGTTGACATCGCTGATGGCGAGCATCACCAAGGTAATCAAGATGGTGAGCGAGAAAACCTGAAGCGTGTGTAGCCGGCGATTTACCGAACCGAACATGATTACCGACAGTAGGGTCAAGGCAGCCCCAATCAGCAGGACCGCCCAAAAAATGAAAGGTAGCCGATACACGCTTTGAAGCAACCGCGTTCGCCTGCGTGCGGTTAGGTCACTCAATTCGGATAGCGCGTGGTCCTGGGCGGTTATTTCCGATGGCGTGGAGGCCTTTACCTGCATGAGCGTTCGCCACATGTCCTCGTTGATTCCATAGCTCCGGTCGGGCACTCGCCCTGCAGCCATGGCGGGCCAATCCCCTTCGACCACGGCGTCGGCGTAGGCTCGACTTTCCGCTTCGAGTTTAAGGCGTTGTTCCTGAGGCAAGCCCTCGGCAAGTCGATAGACAGTGCGCAGGGCATTCGCCTCGAGGTCCACATTGAGGGTGGCCGCGCCGAAATTGGTCCACACGGTGTAGAGCATAAATCCCAGAATCACCGCGTAGGTGGTGCCGAGAACGCTCAACTGCCAGCCAATGAGGTCGTCGCCGTACTGTCTTTTCTCAAAAGGCCACAAGCGATTCATGAGCGCCATGACCGTCAGCGACACGATCGTGGTGACGCAAAAGATCAAGATGTTCTGTGGGAGCGTGAGCATAGCGAATGTCCGATTTGATCTGACTTTGCCGAGAGACCACCTGCGTTGCTGACTCGCGTTGATTATATTGGCAGATAACGCGGCTCGACCCGGCCTCGCCACCCTTCTGACATGGCAAACGGGCGCAACATTGAATGGGTTGCGCTCCTGCATTCCTTGCCATCCTTGCCCCCTGTTGCTCACCCTATGTCACCAATACGCGGACGTCAGCAGGTTTTACGGAGCTGACGTGCGTCTTTCGCTTAACAATGGGTGTCAAAGGTGTATGACCCCCGCCTTAGCCCGATCACGGAACGAATGGACTTGCTTGCAGACAAGATGGCGCGATGGGAATACCGCATGAGTCCAGGGTCTGAAATTTGAAAATCATCGCGTCAGCAGACGCCAAGCGTTCTGGCACGCTCCAAACAGTAATGCAATCGCGACTACATAAGTGACCTTCCAGGCGATTGACCAGGCCAAGAGTGTCGCCATGCCGGCAATGAACAAACCCAACGTTGCGACCATGGGCACTATGTATTCTCTTAGCTTCATATTGAGCGTTGCCAGGCTTCGGCACATTCGCCAGTGACTAACATGCCAAACGGCTCGCAGAATACCTAACCACAGGATGGCCCATCCAATCACGTAGGGCGAGACTGCGGGCACGAGGAAAAGCAGCGCGACGGCAAGTACGGCCAAGAAATCCATAAAGCTGCGCTTGGCGATCATGAGCATCCAACGACGTTCCTCATCAGATGCCAGGTTCAGCTTTACTGAAACTGAAACGAACAGAAGCCCATTCAAGGTAGCCGCAACTTCCGCGATGGTTGTATAGGCAGGCTGCCAATCATTCATGGACAAGGAACTCATGCCGGATACTCCTATTGTTCTGCTCCACAAGCCTCGATGACACATTTGCTGTCAGAGGCTCTTCCTGGATTGCCCATACTTAGTGGCAATCCAGTCAAAGAAAGATGCTTGCCATAGACTTGGAGCACCAATCTGACAGTGCTCATTACCACCAGATTCTTTATCGAACACCACCGTTGTCACGCTGCGCGCGTGGGTAAGGCTTTGCTTGAATTGGTCTACCTGCTCAAGCGGAATGAAATGGTCGTTAGTGCCCGCAAGGATCAAGACATCCGCCGTGATCTTGGATGCAACGGGAGCCAAGGTATACTGACTAAACATCTTGCCGATGTCATATGGGCTGCTGAGACCAAACACCCACATGCCATTTTCCCGCGTCCACTTTCGACCTGGATCATTACTTAACTTGGATAGGAAATCCAAGGTGCTAGTGTGTCCGTTCGCGATCAACCATTTTACGAATCCAGGCGTGCCGCGACTAACCGCTTCGCCGCCGTCATAAAACACATCCTGGGCTACCACGCCGTCGATGCGCGGATCGAACGCTGCGGCACGCGGAGCCAGGTACCCACCTAAACTCTCGCCGAGCATTACTATCTTCATCGGCTTGGGATGCGAAGCAAGAAATGTATCAAGCACTGCTGCGTTCGGCCTCTCCCATTCCGGCGTCATGGTCAAGCCCTGCTCGCGTAGTATTGAGCCTTGGCCAGGCCCTTCGTAGACGAGAACGGAGTAGCCCCGATCATGTGCCGCAGCAACGATGGAGAAGTACATCTCCTCCATCGTTCCGTCGTAACCGGTGATAGCCACGATTAGCGGCTTATCTTCTGCCCCAGTCGGGCCAGGGTAGTAAAGCGCGTTGAGGTGATATTTCCCGTATGGGACACTGATGCGTTCATAGAGAACATGTAACGCATTCAGTCCCGCATAGAAATTGTCGATGTTTTTCTTCCATGCCACCGGTCGCCTCGGGTCTTTGGGCGCGAGGAAAAAATCCGACGAACGATAGTAGTTATGCGCACGTAGCAAGGCACGTCCCTTCGATATCGGGTCGCTCGTCCGGTGGGCCAACGCAGCAAGGCGATCTCCTTCCGCTGTCCATGCGTTGTACCAGCCCTCTGCATCCCCCGCTTTCACGTTCGCGATGGTTTGCAGTACCTCGTTCGGATCAGCGCCTACGACGGATGTGTCGTTCAAGACCCGAAGTGCTTCGAAGTGATACGTCTGGTTCGCATACAGATGCGACGTCCCGTAATCCCTTGGGTGCTTATGCACATACCAACCAATACCGACAAGAAGCAGAATCGCGATCACAACGAGTATTCGGCGCATGGCCCATCTCCTCTTGTGTCTGGTGAGTGAGCGCACCGTCCGCCCAGGACAGACGGTGCGCACAACTAAAATCCCTTAGCTTGCCTTCTTTCCGGCGAAAGTCTTCCGAATTCGCACGAATAAATGCGTCAGATTTTGGCGCGAAAGTATGCCTGTCTCCCCTCGCCAGTCAACGGAATAAGTTATCGCGCGGGAAACCTGCACGGACTACAAGTCGATGCAAGGACTCGCGCCGCCTGATCGAGCCACGACCCACTGGCGTGAATGTCTGCTTCGGATGGGCGGTCTCAACCGGTCGACGCAACGCCTGCTAAACATCTCGTCGACCATAAAGACTCATCTTCCGACTAGCCGCCGAAAATGTCGCCATCGTCGCAGCGAGGACGAACAGCGCAACGACGATTCCCATAAGCCGCTGTAGCGCGGCGGATGCATCTGTTGACCACGCGTGATCCTGTACGAAAATCATGATGAACCCGACGCCAAATTGGGTTCCGATATAGCTCACTTCCGCCGCTCCCGCCTGGATATGTGCTGCCAACCAAACGCCTGCACCCAAGACGACTAGCCACAGGAGAGGACTCTTGCCGATCAGTGGTAACAGGGGAGCCGCAAGCAAGGCAGCGCAAAGGCAGCCCAAGAGTCGATTGAGCAATCGAATGTGTACTGCTTCGGTGACCTGGCCATGTACCAGGACGGATAATGGTACAAGTAGCACAGCAACCGCTGAAACCATCGACTGGGCGAAATTTGGCAACGCGTGGAAATGGTTGACCACACCGATGAGCGCGATGGTGATGGAACCCTGCATGGCTTGCGATATTCGCGTGGATCGCGAATGCCCGATGATGGGCGGCGCATGTGTTTCCCGCGCACCATACGCTTCAGGCAAGGAAGCGCTGACTGAGGAACCGTCGCTGCGAAGCAATCGTTCGACGCAAAGTGACACCGCCGAGATCGTAGCCGTCGCAAGAATTCCCACAGCAACATCTAAAATTCTGTTGATTGCAAGATTGGTTGGCGAAGCAATACTTACGGAATCACTAAGCACCATAAGCGCGGTGACGGTTCCAAGAACCCAGCTATACACGTAAGGTGAACCGAGCATCCAGTAAATACCCAGGCCGGATACCAGCGCGAGCACAAGAATGGTCAGCCAGGCTTGGTGAAATACGAGAGCTGCCAACAGTGCCCGCCGATCGCACCAATTACCGTGCCCGTAAGCCGCTCCAGGCAGCGCTGAAAGACCACACTTGGGCGTGCTCTGACGAGCACATAAGCGCTTAGTGCGACCCACCAGCGCTCCTTGAGGTTGAAGATGTCTGCGAGATACACGGCGAGCACAACGGAGGCGACAGTTTCCGCACACAATTTTCCGCGGTCGCCGCCATGGCTGATGAGGCGTAGTTCCACAAAAATCCCGTCAGCCATGCAACGTAAACGCTGGCGTAATGGCGACGCATCCTTTTGATCGGAGACCTCGTTCAATCGAACACCCTCGCTGTGGCGGCCGATATAACCCCGAGACAGAACTCTCTGAATCGTCTGTAACGATACCACCCGCGGTGAATCCTAGACCAACAAGCTGACTGAGATGCGCGGGCAAAGATGGCCGCCGTCTAAAGCAGACATCACCACTCCTGCTTGAGTCGCGCTCAATGCGACAGATCAATCGCATAAGTCGCCGTGCCGTCGCCGTGATCCTTCAGCTCGTGGATATCGTCGAGGCCGGCTTCATGCGCCAGTGCCTGCTTGTTACTCGCACCCTTGAACACCACCGGGCCATGCGTCTTCACTCGTGCAAACTTCCATGAAGTCGGTTCGAGATCTTTCGCACCGATCATGCGATGCTGCTCCAGCCATTTGGCCAGGATCTCGCGGGTACCGTCCGGTGCCGAAAGCACGATGTTCTTGCCGTCGAGGCCGGGGAAGTTGCCGCCGCCGCTGGCGCGGTAGTTGTTGGTGACGACGATGAACGGCTGGTCTGGGGTGACCCGCTTGCCGCGATACATCAGCGAGGTGATGCGCTGGCCGACCGGCTTCGACACGTTGATGACGTAGTGGATACCGCCCTGGATCTGGTCGAAGTTGAAGCCGGGATAGTGGTCGTTGATCAAGTCCTGTTCGCCGGTCTTGCTCGGGTCGATGCGGTTGAAGCGCTCGGCGGATTTTTCCAGCCATGCCTTGAGCCCGGCACCGTCGACCTTCACCGCGGCCAGCGTGTTCGGATAGAAGTACAGGTCGGCGGCGCTGCGCAGGGTGAGCGGGCCGGGCGCCACGTCGGTGTAGTCGTCGGGACCACCGAAGCCGCTGCGGAACGCGGCGGCGGCGGACAGCACAGGCACATCACGAAGTTCCGGATGCAGTCGCGGCAGTTCGCTGCGCACGTAGTCGGCCTGCGCCGCGTTGACCGCGGCCAGCGCGGTCATGTTGCCCTCGTCGGCGAAGTAGCTGCTCAGGTGCAGCGTGCTGTCGCCGATCGGCGTGTTGACATAGGCGATCGCGGCCTCATGCGCCTGCTGCACCAGTGGTGCGATCTCGGGATCGACCGGCACGCACTGGTTCTTCTGCGGGCAGATCGGCCGCACTTCGCTATGCGTATTGTCGAGGTCGACTACCCAGCGGCCGTTCTGGCGATTCAGCACCAGCTGTATCACGCCCAGGTCCTTGCCGAAGAAGCCACTCATCACCGCCGGCACATTACGGACGAAACCAAGTCGCGCATCGACGTCCTTCATGCCGGCGTAATGCGGGCCGGGGAACTCGGTATGCGAATGACCGAGCAGCAACACGTCGATGCCTTTCACGCCGGCCAGATACCAGCCGCCGTTTTCCATTTGTGGGGTGTACGGCGCAGTGTCGAGGCCGCCGTGCAGGATCGCCACGATCAGATCGGGATGCTGCGCTTCGAGTTGCGGCAGGTATTTCTGCGCCGCCTCGACCACACCGCTGACGGTGACCTTGCCGGCCAGGTTCTGCTTGTCCCACTGCATGATCGGCGGCGGGGTGAAGCCGATGATGCCGATCTTCAGCGGCACGCTGACCTTGCTGCCATCTTGTGTGTAGGCCTCGATGGTTTTCGTGACCACCGCCCACGGCTTGAAGATCGGCTGGCCGTCGCGCGCGCTGGCGACGTTGGACAGCACCAGCGGGAAGTGCGGGCCAGCGCAGTGATTCGTATGACTGCCATCGACGTTCATCGGCGTGCCGGTGACCTGCGACAGGAAGCCCAGGCCGTAATTGAATTCGTGGTTGCCGATGGTGCCGCCGTCGTAGCCGAGCGCATCCATCGCCTGATAGACCGCCAGTTCCTGGTCGCAGCCGACCGGCTTCACCAGCGCTTGGTAGTCGGCCAGCACGCTGCCCTGGATGGTGTCGCCGCTGTCGAACAGTAAGGTGTTGGGAAATTCCGTACGGGCGCGGCGGATCAGGGTGGCGGTGCGCTCGTAGCCGAGCGAATCGTCCGGCTTGAGCTTGTAGTAGTCGTAGCTCAGCACATTCGAATGGATGTCGGTGGTTTCCAGGATCGCCACGTTCGCGCGCGCGCCGTCCTGCAGCAGCGGGTTCGGCTTGACGGCATGGGCGGCGCAACCGGCGAGCAGGGCGGCGGCAAGGATGGCGGGAGAAAGGTGACGTAAAGACATGTCGGTTCCGTGGGGCACGTGCGGGTTCAGACCGTGAAAACTAACAGATCGGGATGACCCTTTGCCCTGCATCGAAGGCGGCAAAGCCCAACGCCGGTGGAACGGCGTGCCGGGCAAACCGCCGGTTGCCGGTGCAAGACCGTAAGATGGCGCATCTCATGGCACACCGGGTCCTTACAGGGGGACTTTCCACTGATGCGTCGAATCTCTTTGCATTTCACACGTGGCCGTGTGGTGTCGCTGTGTGCGCTGGTGTTTTTCGCCGGCTGCCTCGCGCTCACCGCGCTGCGCGAACCCGAGCCCGTGCAACAGGTCTTCGTTGCGGGCCTGATGCTGTCCACGGTCATCGTGCTGCTGTCCGTGTTCGGGCGCTTTGCCAGTGCGTTGGTGATAGGTGGCGGGTTATTCGTCGCGCTGCGTTTCATTTCCGAGCTGAAGGAGCGCTATCTCGAATCGCAGCTGCTGCCGTCGGACTTCATTTATTACGCCAGCACCAGCTTGGTGGATACGCTTCGTCATTACCCGCATCTGTATGGGCTGGGGATCGGCATCTGCGTGGTGGTGCCGCCGCTGCTGTACCTGGTGTGGCGCTGGGACTGGCGCATGCTGGTTGGTCTGCGACGCAGGCCGGCACTGGGCCTGCGCGCTGGCGGCATCGTGCTCGGCGTGTTCGCGTTCTGGCTGTGCATGTTGCCTGCCGGGCCGTTTGCACGGGTGCATTCGCGCAATGTGTGGGAGAAGATGTCCGACGATGCGCAACTGACCAACTTCTTCATCAACTTCCGCGACTCGGCCGTGACCTTGCCGGCGATGGCGAGCGATGCCGTTGCCGAGCAGCAGTGGGGCTCGACCGCGGCAGGCGAGCCGGGCACCACGCAGCCACCGTATCCGGACATCGTGCAGGTGCTGGAGGAAAGCACCTTCGACCCATCCAACTACACCGTGTGCACCGTGCCGGCCTGTCACCTGACGATGTTCCAGATCGATGCACGCACCCGCGGCACCGGCGTGCTGCGCACGCATACCTTCGGTGGCGGTACCTGGGTCAGCGAATTCGCCACGCTCACCGGCATGCCGCAGGACATCTTCGGTGCGGGCGGCATGTATGCGCCGTTCGTGCTGGCACCACACGTGCACGATGCACTGGCGCTGCAGCTGCGCCGGCTCGGCTATCTCACCATCGCTATCTATCCCACCGATGGCGGCTTCATCAACGGGCGCAACGCGTATACGGCGTATGGCTTCGATCACATGTATGACGTCAACGAGCTCGGCCTGGAAGAATGGGACGAGACGGACAAGCAGATGTTCGATGCGGCCAAGCGCGTCTACGACAAAGTGAAGAAGCCGGGCCAGCCGGTGTTCGTGATGATCCTGACGATCAACCAGCACGGTCCGCACGACGATCCGATGTCGACCTTGCCGGTGCCGTTCCAGAACCTGCTGCATGGCCTGAAGGCGACGCCGGCGCTCAACTTCGACACTTATCTGTCGCGCCTGCACGATTCCGATGTGGCGATGAGCGGGCTGGAGCATGACTTCCTCGACCGTGCGCAGCCGACCGTGCTGGTGCACTTCGGCGACCACCAGCCGTCGTTCGACGGGTTGATCCGCGGCCTGCAGCGCACGGTGCCCACGCCGTTGCAGCCGTACCGCGACTACCTCACCTATTACATGATCAAGAGCAACTTCGCCGGCCCGGCGCTGCCGAGTTACCCGATGCTCGACATCGCGTTCCTGCCCAGCATGGTGCTGCAGGCCGCGGGCTTGCCGAAGGATCCGTACTTCTCCGCGGAGACCGAACTGCGTACGCGTTGCAACGGGCTGTACGACGACTGCAACGCGCCCGGCTTGATTGACTCCTACCATGCGTGGACCTTCGGGCGACTGCACGTGTATCAGTAATGGCAGAGCGCTGGAGTACAGCAAAGGCTACTGACCGTGGAGGTCAGCCAGGGGCAGTTTTTGTCGTCATCCGGCAGCGACGGGATCGCAAGATCACACGATAACCGCATGGCCTGATACACGTATTTCCTGTCGATGCGAGTGCTTGAGCGGCATGCGGGAGCATGGCTCGACGGAGCTGGAGTGTTGTCGTGGCCGCGGCCGTACTGGCAAGTGTCTTGCTTGATGATTGTCATGAACGACATCACCACCGACACGCCCATGCCCGCCGAAACCATATCCAGAAATCAGCAGACACAAACTGCAGACAACGAAGCAAGCCTGGAACAGCAGATGACCGATCTTGGTCTCTCCAACGATACCAAGCGATTCCTGCGCCACCTGCACGTGGCCGAGAAGCAGCTCAACGATGCCTTCAACAAAGGCCGCCAGTGCGGTGAACTGGAAGAGCGGGTGAGCGAGGTGTATCGCGACCTGTATGGCGCTGGTTGCGCGGTGCGTACTGCGCGCTAGAGGGCGCGGCCGCTTCCCGGCGACGCTCGTGCTGGATTCCGGCGTCGGTAATCCGCAATGCGAGGCGGACATTCGGTACCATGCCGCAGTGGGTTAACGCCAAGGTCTGCGTGACTTGTGCTCAAGCCGCCCAAGCGAGTTCGAATTTTCCGAGTTCAGGTTTTCAGGGTACGCACGCTGTTCCGGTGAAGCTTCCGTGCCGGCCCTCGATTCCGGTGCAGTGAAACGGTCTGAGTATCAATCTCTCCATCTAACGAAAGGGATGCGTTGTGGAATTACTGATTGGCCATGTCAAATCCAAGACGTTCCTCGGGCTCCTTCTATTGCTGGTTACGATGTTTCCCTTGAGTGCCCAGGCTGATATTTACAAATGCAGCAAGGGCGGCGAGGTCGCCTACCAGGAAACTCCCTGCGAAGGCGCCAATGTAAAGACCACCCATATTGAAGACAGGGGTTCGGGTTACTTCGTGGGGTGTTTTGCCACCACGGGATACCAGCCTGCGCAGACCATTGAAGTACGTGCCAATGGTGCGGGTGCTTACCAGCTGGTTGATGAACAAAATCCACTAGGGTCCGGGACGGTCTTGAAAGAGGCGACCCGGGAAGAGCTGGCAACGGTGAGTGATGGGCTCCATATAAAAATTACCGATGGCTTGAATCGGCACATGTATCAATCCACCAGCACTACGGTTTACACAACCCGCTATGGCAATCGCTTTATCCAGCGTTCCACACCTGTCGCGCAGCCGATAACGTCGGCGAGCCTGTATGGTGTTTACAGGGGAATGAATTCTGCAGGCTCCCCCATCACCCTCCTCTACAGGGGCGGCGGCACGCCACAGATCATCGAGAAAGCTGCTTGTCCTACGCTCTAGGGTCGACAGATACGGGATGAAGCTCCTTGATGGAGCGGGGCCCTTGTACTTGATGACGCTCCGGTCCGGCTTGGTGGAAATTCGTTCAACTCTTGCCGTCAGCGCGGGGCTGCCTGAGTCGCATCGTGAAATCGAAACGAAGGACCCATAACGGCGCTGCCCTAGGCGCCTTGCACGGTAGCTGGCAAGACTGCAGCCAGTTTCGAGTCGCTATGGATGATCCGCTGGTGATCGTTCGATTGGCAGGACGAAGCGAAAGCCGCGTTGCTCCAAATCGGTCAGTACACGATCAAGCGCTACGGCCGTAGCTGGCCTGTCATGCATCAGCAGGATGGATCGATCTTCGGTCTGCTCCAGGCTCCAACTCAGAATCTGATCAGGCCTCTTCAGCCAACTGTCTTCACTGTTGGCATTCCACAGCATTTGCTCCATGCCAGCCGATTGTGCAACTTGCATGACCTGGGGCGATGTCTCGCCAAAAGGGGGACGGAAGAAGCGTGGCCGGTGTCCAGTCAAGCTGGTGATCCGTGTACTGCATCCTTCGATCTGATGCTGCAGATCGACAAGGTTCAGCCCATTGAGGTGCTCATGGTCGTAACTGTGATCGCCAATAATGTTGCCAGTATTTGCGATCTCGCTCAGCACACGGTCTGCTGCTTCGTTCAAATGACCACACACCAGGAAAAACATGGCGTGGGCATGATGCCAGCGCAAGACATCCAGGATACTTTCGTCAATGACGCCATCCTTATAGAAGCCATCGTCGAAGGTCAGGACGACATATTTTCGCCCCACCAGCTTGTCGCTGGCTTCGCGCCAGAATGGATAGTCAAGCGGATCAACGCTTTTCTGGTCGGCGTTCAACACAAAACGCGGTGGAGGCAAATTGGCTCCGGCCAGCAGCAAGAAACCTGCACACAGCACCATCACTCCAAACGCGGCGGCGATATGACGAACGCTGATGTGGATTGGTTTGGCAAGAGCTTTTCGTAGATTCATGGATGCGAACGCCGCTTGCTATGGCTGTTGACGCAGAATTCAAAACTGCCAGCTTGCACGGCAGCGTGATTGAACCTCCATTGGCCAATGCAGGTTTCTTTCTGTTGCTCTTCGCGCGCTAACTTAGGGCGCGTCAAGTTGAGATGGATTTTCCTCAACAGAGGATTGCTGTTGCTGATCATCCTCAGCGTGCAGCGCCTTCTCCCGGGCATGCAGGTCATTCAGCTGCTGACGTGTAGCCCTGAAACTACCGGTCCAATTCTCGACAGGAGCGTTCGCCCAAGCTTGAGCGCGGTACTCGGCAACACAGTTTGACGTCCATGCGCCGATGGCGATCCCAACGACGGCGGCAATTCGCCATGAAAACGGTATGTTTCGCATGTTATGTACTCATAAAGGGGCTTCAGAGCCGGCCAGCAGAGACCCGACATAGGCACGAGCTGAAATCGGATAATTGCTGCTTGTTGGACATAAAGCACAAACGGTGCCATGCGGCGTTAGTCGAAAAATGCGGCCCGCCACCTCACTGCGGAGGTAGTGCCAGGTTGAGGGGGTCGCCGAAAGTTCCTCAAACTACCGTTTCCGGGTACGAAATGGACCGAAGTGGGCACCCGAGGATCCAAGGAAATTTCTGGAAGGGCAAGATTCGACTGCGCGTGCCGCCTTTTAGCGTGTTGGTGGGGGCGCGCTGGAAGAGCGGATGAGTCAGTTTTATCGCGACCTGTATGGCGCCAGTTGCGCGGTACATGCCGCACGCTAGAAAAGCGTGGGTTTACAGGAAGTCGTTAGCGGCTTCATCGCTAACGCGCGCCATTGGCCGACGTCGTGTGAAAGTGAGGCCGAAAATTGAGTATATAGCCCATGTGCGCCAGTGATTTAGGATGTCGTGCCGACTCAATTGCGCCGGGCGAACAAAGCACCAAGCACGAATCCCAAGGCGCCCGCCACCAGCATCGTTCCGATCGGGCGGTTAGCGCCCAAGTCGCGCGCGCTTTCCAAGGCTTCGCCGGCTTTCGCCTGAATGTTGCCTGCCACTTCGCGCACCTTGCCGGTGACCTCTTGCGTGGCGTCACCTGTCAGCGCGCCTGCAGCACCCTGGATCTTGCCGGCTACGCTGCGCGCGGCACCTTCGAATTCATGTTCGTTCATCGGGATAGTTCCTGAGCATCGTGGTGAGAGTAATGGTGCCTAGCGCTTCTTGGCCTGGCTGCGCATGTTGTCGGAGGCGTTGCCGACGTCCTTTTGTGCCTTGCCGGCATTCTTTTCGATCTTGCCTGCCGCTTCCTTGACCTTGTTGCCGGTGAGCTTGCCCACGGCTTCTTTCACGGCACCCTTTACTTCTTTCTTGGTGCCTTCAACGCGATTCTTGTCCATGACGTTCTCCGATTTAATAGTGTGACGAGAAACTTAGTGGAAGCGCTCCCTGGGCAAGTTCAAAGGGCAACGCCGAGTGTCTGTAGGTCAAGGCTGCTGACTATCCGTACTGAGACGACTGCAGGTCGTCAAAAGGCATCTTTCCATGCTTGACCAGAATGCGATCGAACTTGATCAACACCCAGTCGTAGTCGAATGACCCGGCATCTTCGACGATAAAGTCAGAGGCTCTAGAGAATGCCGACCAGAAATCCTCATCAAGCGGATTTTCTCGGATCAGAGACGGCATGCCTTTGTCCAAGTTGTCCAGCTGCTTCTGGAGCTCGTTGCGGGTCTTTGCCATAAGATCATCCTGTGGATTCAGGGAGCAAAACATGCATCCAGAAAACATGCATCCAGCAAGCGCAAGGTGCGCGGTGCCGGGATGGCGGTCTGACTTACGCCCCGTCGCCTTAGTTAGCCGGCGGCAGCGAGCAGACAGGGGTCGTAGGGACCGGTTACGACAGTGATTACGGGTGCGTCGAGCCGCTTACTTGCGGGCCCTGTCGCGCAACCTGTCAGCCACTTCGCCGACCTTGGCCTGCGTCTTGCCGACGTTTTTCTCGGCGATGCCTTCGGCCTGTATCTTGGAGTCGCCGGTTACCTTGCCGATCGCTTCCTTGACCGAACCCTTTACCTGTTTGGCAATACCTTCAACGCGGTTCTTGTCCATGCCGCCACTCCTGCTTGGCTGGCAGTACCGAATGGACTGCCGGGTGTACAAAGCTTGCGCCGGGCATGCGGTAGCCGACAGCTGCATTTGAGCCAAATGCGTTAGTGCATTTGCACAGCTCGCTTTACTTGCGAGACGTACGACGTCCCTTGGCGCCGGAGAAGCCGCGCTCGTGGGCCCACACGATTGCCGCGCCGCGGCTGTGGACGTCGAGCTTGGAGTAGAGCGTTGCAACATGGTTACGCACGGTGCTTGGCGACAATGTCAGGCGCCCGGCGATCTCCTTGTCGGCAAGGCCTTCGCATATCAGTTCAAGCACGTCGCGCTCGCGAGCGGTCAAATCGGCCAGGGCCACTCCGGGTGATTTGAGTGTATTGACGTTACGCACATTGGCCAGCTTCTCGATCAGGGTCTGGCTGAACCATGAAGCATCCTGCATCACCGCTTCGATGGCCTTGACCAACTCCATTTCCGAACGCCGACGCTCGGTGATATCCATAAGCACGAGCAGGTAACACGTGATGCCCTGGATGCTCACCGTATCTGCGGATACCAGGCACTCGATGGTCTCGCCACTTTTCTTGCGAATGGCGTAGTCCACGTTTTGCAGGCTGCCGGATTTCTCCAGCGCCTGCGCCAGCTGCATGTTGGCCTGCGGTCCTTCGAGGATGCCAATATCAGTCAGTGACTTGCCCAGCACTTCTTCGGCGGGGTACTCCGTGATCAACGCAAAAGCCTCATTGACCTCGATGACATGCAGCCTATCGGCGCTGCAAACCAGGGTGGGTATCGGCGTCAACCGGAAGGCCTTGGCGAAGCGCTCTTCGCTCTGGCGCAGTGCATCCTCGGCCTTGCGGCGTGGCTCGAGATCCATGAAGGAAAACAGCATGCTTGCCTCGTCGCCGACTTCGATCGGTTGACCGGCGACGATCACAAGCTTGGTACCGCCTTCAGGCAGCTTCAACTCGGCCTGCATTTGTGGAATGGTGGTGCCTTGCCCAAGATGCTCAATGGCCAGGTCTCGTCGTTCGGCTTGCTCGAGAACATCCAGTTCGTAGACCGAGCGGCCGATCACCTGTTCGCGCGTATACCCGGTCATCTCCAGAAAACCCTGATTCACCTTGACATAACGCAGGTCACTCAGTCGACAGATCACAGCCGGCGCGGGATTGGCGTTGAAGGCTTTCTCGAAGCGCTGTTCGGCGCTGGCCCAGTCAGTGGCATCGGCAATGATCAATACCAGGCAGTCGGGTTCGCCCGCGGCATCGGTGAGCACTAGGCTGCGCACGCGATGCACCCAATATGCATCCTCATCATGTGCGGCTTCCACTTCCACTACGACATCCGTGAAGCATTCGCCGGCAATCACCCGATCGATGGGGTAGTGGCCTTCAGCCACCTTGTGGTTGTTGCGGTAGCGCAGCCGGAATCTTTCGCGATACTCGCTGACCGTGGCGCCTAGCCCCTTCACATCGCTGAGACCGTGCATCCTCAGCGCCGCCTCATTGGCCCACAGGATGGTCTGGTCCGGCTCGATCAGGATGACCCCATCGGACAGGCCGGCAATAATCTGCTGCAATTGCTGGCGGTTGGTTTGTGTCCGCAGAACGGCATCGTTCATGGATCTGCTCTTGGGCTGCCCGGTGCCATTCGCATGGTCATTGCTTAAGCACGTCTGGGTCGGAGTGCCAAGGATCATATGCCACCCGTTCGTGGACATGGCGCGAATGCACTAGTGCCACTAGTGCATTCGCAACATGTCTCGAAAGGCCATCACATGCAGACTGCGCATCGCCAGACTTCCGTATTGGCGTCTGAGCAGAAGCACACCGGTGGCCGTCGGCAGCAGTTTTCCTTCTGGACGTTCCCGGGTATCCCAATTCACTTCCGGGGAAGCAGATTCCTGTCTGCTGATCCCGGCGATGCACGAATTATCTTTCCAATGGACATGCCCACGCCCGAAGGTGTTCGACGCTACCCCGAGACCCAGGGGTGGTTCACCTTCAATCCTTTGACCCGGCTTTGGTTCGAGCCGATGCATGCGCCGTGCATATGCGTGGAGCAATGCGCGAACCCCTGCAAGGGGCGGTGTGGATGCATGGCCTGCCTGGGATCCTGGGCCGAACAACACCTGCAAGTTGGCATCTTCAAGCTTGGCGAGACAAGTCAGGGCTGAGCGTGGCCCGAGGCTGAGCGGATATCTGTCTAAAGCGGATATCCCAGGTCTCCCCGGTACCAGTTCAACAAATGCTCAATGACGATCCGCTCAGGCCTGATCAAATCAGGCATGATCAAATAGGTCTCTTGCCTTCGGCGCTGAGCTGCTTGAGTCTCACGGTGAAGTCGAAGTTCGTGGTGTTCAACGGGCTGCCGCATGTTGCGGTTTGCAGTCGGCTATGGGCGGATGCAGTGGCTGCGCTACGGCTGCTGTCGAGTCTGGCGATTGCCGACCGGAGTTTCCCGCATGATTCGCCTATGCTTAGGCCGTCCTTGCCGCCACTGGAATGCTGGCCATGTCGGTTGCCGTGCACGCCCATGAAAAACCGCTTGCCGCGAAGGTGCTGGTGATCGGCCATCGCGGTGCGCCGGCACGGCGACCGGAACACACGTTGGCGTCCTACGGCAAGGCGATCGCCGATGGTGCCGATTTGGTCGAACCGGATCTGGTGATGACGAAGGACGGCGTGATGGTGGCGCGGCACGAGAACGAGATCGGCGGCACCACCGATGTCGCCAACCATCCCGAGTTTGCCGCGCGCAAGACCAGCAAGCTGATCGATGGCCATGCCGAGACCGGCTGGTTCACCGAGGACTTCACCCTGGCCGAGCTGAAGACGTTGCGCGCACGCGAACGTCTACCGCAGTTGCGCAGCTCGAAGTACGACGGCGAGTTCCAGGTTCCCACGCTGGACGAGATAATCGACTTCGTCGCCGCCGAGTCGGCCGCGGTCGGCCATCCGGTCGGGATCATTCCGGAGATCAAGCACGGCAGCTATTTCCAGCAGCTGGGCCTGCCGATGGAGGACCGGCTGCTGGCCACCTTGGCTGCACACAGCTATACGCGTACGGCTCCCGTGGAGATCCAGTCATTCGAGATCGCCAACCTCAAATATCTGCGCGGCAAGCTGGGCACGGCGCATCCGAACATCCGCCTGCTACAGCTGATCGATGCTGCCGAGCAGCAGCCATATGACGTGGTGGTCGCCGGCGGCAAGCTCAGCTACGGCGAGATGCTGACACCGGCAGGACTGCGCGTGATCGCACGCTATGCCGATGCGATCGGCCCGAACATCAGCGCGATCATTCCGCCCACGGCCGATGACCATCTGGGCGCGCCGACCACCTTGGTGCACGATGCGCACGCGGCCGGACTGGAGCTGCATCCGTATACCTTCCGTCCGGAGAATCAGTTCCTGGCCAGGGATTTCTGGCAGGGCAGTGATCCGAAGACATTCAACGAGGCTGGCCTGATCGCCCAGATCCGCGTTTATCTCGATACCGGCATCGATGCGTTCTTCGTCGACGATCCGGCCATTGGCCGCAAGGCGCTCGAAGACCGATGAAGTTGATCTTCTGAGCCATAAGGTGCTGCACCTTTAGACCGCTAAGATGATCGCCAGAAAATGTCTGCCAGACATTCCTAGTCCCAGGTTGCGTGCGCGAAATGTCCCCAAAAAGCTACATGGTCACCACCACCATGACAGATGCGTGGAGCGGTCTAGGTAGAAGATAAAGCTGTCGACACACCTCAATCAGGCAATAGCAGTCATGAAGACAATCCCCCTCATCGGTGTGCTGGCGATGGTTTGCTATGCCTCATCCGCATTGTCAGGTACAGGGATGGAGGCTCAAGAGCGCCTGGTCAAGGACATGCCGCTCCAGCCCTTTTTCCATTCCCACCACCCATGGCAACTGAAGATCTATCAGCCCATCGGCCAAGATGCAGAGATGGGCGACAACCCGGTGAGGGTATGCTTTGTGGGACCCATGGATGCCAAAGCGCCCGAGGTCCAGTGCAATGCGCTAGTCGGCGGCAGCTTCCCTAAGGGTCAACCAGTCCCCCTCCAGACCCTGGATAGCGTAGATCTGGAGATGCTGCCCTCCAGCAATGACCCAGCCGGGCGGCCATCCATCGTGGTACGCGCGACTTTCTGGGGTGGCGGTCCTGGACTGCTGAAAGGCCTTTTTGTATGGGCCGATACCAGTACGGATCATCGACAGGGCCAGTTTATGCAGACGTTCAAGTCGGACATCACCCAGGCGGGTGAACAGAGATTTCTGAAACAAGGGCCGTTAGCGGGAGCCTTTGTCGCTGTGGATCAGGTCTATGAGGGCAACGAGCCCAACATGGCATCGCCGGTGCGCTACGACATGAGAATCTATGAGCCTGCTCCGTTGGGCTATGTCGAAGTGCTCAGCACACTCAGCAAAAAACGCTACCCGAGCAACCACACGGGTGACGGGCTGCCTGACGCAATTGGCACGCTGACGTCTGAGATGAGTGGGGCGCTCAAGGCGGTTTACCCCACGGGAGTGTCGGAGCTGCTTCGTTAAGTGCTCGGGTTACGCGAGGCTTGCGCCCAGGGCAGTCGTATCTGCACTTAAACGACCAGGCTTTAGGTTATGTCAAATTTGGGTTGGAAGTGGACATTTTTAGCCAGTCTGTACCTGCTGAGTGGAGTCGACGCGCGCCTGTCACAGAAGTGCAGCGATGGCGACCGTGCATGCCTGGCACCTTCATCCTCCTGAGGGATCTGCATGCGCCATCTGGTGCTTGCGTTGTCACTCGGCGTAGCTGCTGTGAATTGCAGTCGACTCGTGACTATGATCGGCGGATTCGGTTTCGCATGGATCATGCATGTCGGTTATGTCATCAGCCACCTGGCCAGCGCAGAGGCGTACTTGGCTTGCTGCTTTCACACTGATGGTGGCGGTCGCGGCGATCCTCGGCGCCCTGCTGGCTGATCCCGCGCTGGCCGATGGCTGGCGGATGCTGCACTGGGTGTGCAAGCCGCTGGCCACGGCACTGATCCTGCTGCTGGAATGGAGCGCACAGCCGTCCTTGTCGACGCGCTATCGGCGCCGGATTGCGGCCGGCATCGTCTGTTCGCTGTTCGGCGACGTGTTGCTGATGTTGCCGCAGGATCTGTTCGTGCCCGGGCTGGTGGCCTTCCTGTGCGGCCACCTGTGTTTTCTTGCGGCGTTTCTCAGTGACAGCCGGTTTGCCGTGCGACCACAGTGGCTGCTCGCCAGTTGGGGTTACGGCGCGGTCAACCTGTGGCTGTTGTGGGATTCGATCGGCGTGTCGCTGCGGTTGCCGGTAATTGTCTACGTCGTGGTGCTGTCCAGCATGGGTGGACAGGCGCTGGCGCGTGCCTGGATGTTCGTGCGGCGTGGCGATGCACAGGCCGGCGGCGCTTGTCGGGCCGCCGTCGGTGCCGTGCTGTTCATGCTCAGCGACAGCCTGCTGGCCTGGAACCGCTTTCATGCCGCGATCCCGTTATCGAGCCTGTGGGTGTTATCGACGTATTATCTGGCCTTATGGTGGATCGCGCGCTCGGTGCAGCGCGACGACACCCTGGTCGAGGCAGGTGTTGCGCAGTGAACACACCGGAACTCATCATCACCTGGGCGACGCCGGTGTTCTTCCTGCTGATCGGGATCGAACTGCTGGTGGCGAAGCTGCGTGGCAGAAAGGCATACGCCACCAACGACGCGATGAACAGCATCGGGCTGGGCGTGATCTCGCAGATCGTGGGCGTGTTCAGCAAGCTGCTGACGTTCGGCATTTACGCCTGGTGCGTCGAGCATCTGGCACTGTTCAAGCTGCCGGCGGACAGCATCTGGGTGTGGGCTGGCGCCTTGCTGCTGTACGACTTCTGCTACTACTGGCTGCACCGTTGCGGGCACGAGGTGAACATCCTGTGGGCCGCCCACGTGGTGCATCACCAGAGCGAGCATTACAACCTGTCCACTGCGCTGCGCCAGACCGGCAGCGGCGCGCTGTTGGGCTGGCTGTTCTACCTGCCGCTGGCCGTGCTCGGTGTGCCGCTCAAGGTCTTCGTGATCGTGGCGCTGATCGACCTGCTGTACCAGTTCTGGGTGCACACCGAACAGATCCGCCGGCTCGGCTGGTTCGACCGCGTGTTCTGTTCGCCGTCCAACCATCGCGCGCATCACGCGGTGAACGATCGCTACCTCGACCGCAACTACGGTGGCATCCTGATCGTATGGGATCGGCTGTTCGGCAGCTTCATCGAGGAAGATGACAACGACCCGCCGGTATACGGCACGCGCTCGCCACTGCGCAGCTGGAATCCGCTATGGGCAAATGCCGAGGTGTACTGGCATACGGCGATCGATGCGTGGCATGCGGAACGCTGGCGCGACAAGCTGCTGCTGTGGATCAAGCCGCCGGGCTGGCGGCCGGCCGATGTGGCGGCGCGCTATCCGAAGCCGGCTTTCGTGATGCCTACCGAGCGCTTCGATCCACCGGTTCCGAAAGCATTGATGATCTATGCCATGGTGCAGTTTGCATTGTTGCTGGCGATGACGACGCAGTTTCTCGGCATGGCCGGCGCAGCCAGCCTGTCGGCATTGCTGGCTTATGCGTTGTATCTGGTGGCCAGCCTGTGCGTGCTCGGCGCATTGATGGAAGGACGACGCTGGGCGCTGTGGGCGGAAGGTCTGCGTGTGCTGGCGACGGCCTTGGTGCCAGTGCTGGTGGGTCGCTGGTTCGGTATCGGCCATCTGGACAGCCGCATTGCACTCGCTATAGCGGCAGTATTCGGGCTCAGTGCGCTGGCATTGCCGTGGCTGCAGCAGTCATCCCGTTTCACGGGAGCGGCCTCGACCGCGAACTGAGCTGTTGGGGCTGAGGCTGCTTCCACAAATCCGGGTGCCGTGTTGCACTGCGCTGTGTGTGTTGGGTCGCATTCGCTATGATCGCCGCTTGCTTCCTCAGGGTCAGGCGATGAGTTTCTTCAGCAAATTGGTGCGGCACAAATCGATCGAGCAGTTGCAGGCGGAGGTGGGCACGCGCAGCGATTTTCGCCGTGTGCTGGGGTTGTGGCAGCTCACTGCGATCGGCATCGGCGGCATCATCGGCGTCGGCATCTTCGTGCTGGCCGGCCAGCAGGCCGCCACCAATGCCGGCCCGGCAGTAGCGTTGAGCTTCATCATCGCAGGCCTCGGCAGCGCCTGCGCGGCACTTTGTTATGCCGAGTTCGCCGGGCTGATCCCGGTCACCGGCAGCGCCTATACCTACGGTTATGCCGTGCTCGGCGAGTTCGTCGCCTGGATCATCGGTTGGGATCTGCTGCTGGAATACGCGCTGGTGGTCGCGGTGGTGGCGATCGGCTGGTCCGGCTATGTGCAGGTGCTGCTGAACTCCGCCGGCGTGCATCTGCCGGAATGGGCGCAGCAGAGCATGAGCGCGCAGACCATGCAGTACTACCTGCAGCAGGTCTTCGGTATGCACGGTGCAACCGTGATCGCCGAGCCCAGCGACGGCCACCGTTTCAACGTGATTGCCGCCGGTGTATCGGTGGCGGTGGCGGTGCTGCTGACCGTGCGCACCGAATGGGGTGCGCGCTTCAATACGGCGGTGGTGACGATCAAGGTGATCGGCGTGTTGCTGGTGGTGTTGGTGGGCGTGTTCTACATCAATACCGCGAACTGGCACCCGTTCATTCCCGCACGCATCGTCGATGCCACCACCGGCATCGGCCACTTTGGCTGGCAGGGCGTACTGACCGGCGCCAGTGTGGTGTTTTTCGCGGTGTTCGGCTACGACACGCTGACTACCGCGGCGGAAGAATCGAAGCACCCGCAGCGCGACCTGCCGCGCGCGGTGCTGCTCTCGCTGGCGATCGCGATGGTGCTGTATATCGCGGTGTCGCTGGTGCTGACCGGCATCGTTCCGTACAGCACGCTCAGCGGCGAGGCCTCGGTGTCGGATGCATTCGAATCGATCGGCCTGCACTGGCTCAGCATCATTATCGCGATCGCCGCGGTGATCGGCGTCACCAGCGTGTTATTCGCCTTCATGCTGGGTGCGGCGCGGATCTGGTTCGCGCTGGCACGCGACGGCCTGCTGCCGGGATGGTTTGCGAAAGTCAGCCCGCGTTTCGGCACGCCAGCACGACCGACCATCATCCTTGGATTGTTTACGGCACTCATAGCCGGCCTGTTGCCGATCGGCGAGGTGGCCGAGCTGGTGAACATCGGCACTCTGAGCGCGTTCATCATCATCTGCGGCTCGATCATGCTGCTGCGTGTGCGTCGGCCCGACCTGCAGCGCAACTTCCGCACGCCGGCGGTATGGTTCACTGCGCCACTGGGCATCCTGTTCTCCGCCGTGCTGATCTACGGCTTGCCATGGATCACCTACGAGCGCTTCGTGATCTGGATGGCGCTGGGCTGTGTGATCTATTTCGGCTATGGCATCCGCCACAGCAAGCTGGCGCAGGCTGGTGGTTAGTGGGGTCTTCGATCAGACGCTGGCGATCCGGTCGCGTCCATTGTTCTTGGCCTGGCGCATCGCCTGATCCGCCCGCGCCAGCAGGGTCTCGACGGTCTCACCGGGCTGGCTGCATTCGGCGATGCCGATGCTGACGGTCAGTGCGCCATCCGGACGCCGGATGGCATGTACCGCCAGTCGCAGCTGTTCGGCCCGCTGACAAGCCTGCAGTAAATCGAGTCCCGGCAGCAACAACGCAAATTCCTCGCCGCCGATGCGGCCAATCAGATCGCTCTGGCGCGTCTGCGCGCGCAGGGTTGCGGCCAGGGCGACGAGTGCCGCATCACCTGCGGCATGGCCATGATCGTCATTGAGCTGCTTGAAGTGATCGGCGTCCAGGAACAGCATGCACACCGGTTTCTGCTGGCGGCAGATATCGCACAGCGCAAGCCGCGCCAGTTCGAGGAAGCGATTGCGCTGCAGCAGGCCGGTCAGATCATCGGTATTGGCCCTTTCGCGCAGCCGGCGCTCCAGCCGAAACTGTTCGAACAAGGTGCGTGCCATGAACGCACGCAGCACCGCAGCCAGCGAAACGGCAATCGCCATGTAGACGAGGTATTGCACCACGTGCAAGCCATCGGTACGCAGCACCAGCATGGGCAACGGCCCGAGCGCGCAAAGCGCCATCGCGATGCTGAAATCCCAGGTTTCGAGCCAGATCACCGACGACGTTACCGGCAGCAGCAGGCCCGGCATGACCCATGGTTGTCCCGGTGCGCGGCCGATGTTGTTGAGATTGATGCCGACTTCCAGCAACAGCACGCATGACAGGGCCAGCACACTGAGTAGCCGTGGCTGCTGCACGCGACGCGTCGCTGTTGCCACCAGCAGCAGTGGCAGGAGCGGTGCCACCCGCAATGACAACGGTACTGGCGAGCTACCCAGCAGGGCGCCCGCCGTGGTCGCAGCCGCATAACCCAGCATGGCGACCAGCATCAACGCATGGATCATCGGTGCCATCTGCTGTGCCAGATAGCGGGTGTACTCGCGGTGCTGTTCCGGATCGGCGGCGTGCGGGTTTTTGGCGAACAAGGCTTGCATGCGTCTACCGGTAATTGAGGAACAAAGTGATATCGGCATGGACGCAGCAAGATGGATGCCATGATCGCGTCGGCATGGCCGCGATGCCCCGGACCGGCACGCGATCATGACCTTCGGCATGGGTTAAGCGCGGCAGCAGAGGTCTAGCATCGACGTCTTGAATCCGCGCCATGACAACCCGGCAGCGCGGTTTTCCTGTGCCTGGCGGGTCTGGCAGCCATGCTGACAGATCCTGATCCATCCTCATGCCCCGTTGGAGAATGCTTTTGAAAGTCACCCGTCTCGCTTCCGCCCTCGTCGCCACCGCCTTCGGGTTGGCCAGTTTCGCTGCACTGGCGGATGTCCCGGCGCCGCAGGATGTGCCGTATCAGGGCACTTTGAAGATCAGCGTGGATGCCACCGACCTGGCCCATCGCATCTTCCGCGTGCACGAGGTGATGCCGGCGCAGCCGGGTCCGTTGACCCTGCTCTATCCGCAGTGGCTACCGGGCAACCATTCGCCGTCCGGCCCGATCGACAAGCTGGCCGGCCTGGTGGTGACTGCCAATGGCAAAGTGCTGCCATGGACGCGCGATACGTTGAACGTCTATGCGTTCCATGTCGAGGTGCCGCAGGGCGCCAGCAACGTCGAGGTGGATTTCCAGTTCTTGTCGCCGCAGAGCACCCACGAGGGTCGCGTGGTGATGACGCCAGAAATGCTCAATCTGCAGTGGAATGCCAACACGCTGTATCCGGCTGGCTACTACAGCCGACGCATCATGGCCGAGACCAGTGTGAAGTTTCCCGCCGGCTGGCAGTTTGGCAGCGCGCTGGAAGTGGCTTCGCGCGACGGTGATACAGTGAACTTCAAACCAATCAGCTACAACGATCTGGTCGATTCGCCGATCTACGCCGGCAAGTATTTCAAGCGCGTCGATCTGGATCCGGGCGCGAAGACGCCGGTGCACATGGACATCGTCGCGGATGCGCCGAAGTATCTGGAGATCACGCCGGCGCAGTTGAAGGTTCATCAGAACCTGGTGCAGCAGATGTACAAGATGTACGGCGCGCATCACTACGACCACTACGATTTCCTGTTCTCGCTCAGCGACAAGATGAGCGGCAACGGCCTGGAGCATCACCGCTCCAGCGAGGACGGCGTCGGCACCAACTACTTCACCGAATGGGACAAGAACGCCGTGCTGCGCGACCTGTTGCCGCACGAATTCAACCACTCGTGGGACGGCAAGTACCGTCGTCCGGCCGACCTGTGGACGCCGAATTTCAACGTGGCGATGCAGGATTCACTGCTGTGGGTGTATGAAGGCCAGACACAGTTCTGGGGTTACGTGATGGCCGCGCGCTCGGGCCTGTGGACTGAAGATCAGGCCCGCGACATGCTCGCCTTCGTTGCCGCCACCTATGACAAGGGTCGCCCCGGCCTCGCCAGCTGGCGCAACATCCAGGACACCACCAACGACCCGATCATCGCCCAGCGTGCGCCACTGCCGTACCGCAATTACCAGGGCAGCGAGGACTACTATTCCGGCGGCCAGATGATCTGGCTCGATGTCGATGCCAAGCTGCGCGACCTGAGCAAGGGCAAACATTCCATCGACGACTTCGGCAAGGCCTTCTTCGGCATGGACAACGGCAGCTTCGTCACCAACACGTATACCTTCGACGACGTGGTGAAGACGCTCAACGGCATCGAGCCGTTTGACTGGGCCAGCTACCTGCGCAGCCATCTGGACGGCCACGGCCCGTTGATCGGCGGCATCGAAGGCCACGGCTGGAAACTGGTCTATACCGACCAGCCCTCTCCCGCGGTGAAGGCGGTGGAGGCGCATCGCCATTTTGCCGACCTCACCTATTCACTCGGTCTCTCGGTCGGTAAGGACGGCATGATCGGCGACGTGCTGTGGGACGGCCCGGCATTCAAGGCCGGCATCTCGCCGGGCATGACCGTAGTCGCCGTCAACGGTCACGACTACGACGGCGACGCGCTCAAGGATGCGGTCACCGCAGCAGCGAAAGATCAGAGCCAGGGCATCGACCTGCTGGTGAAAGACTTCGACCAGTACAAGACCGTGCACGTCGACTACCACGGCGGCCTGAAATACCCGCATCTGGTGCGCGACAGCAGCAAGCCTGACACGCTGGCCGACCTGCTCAAGGCCCGCTGAGGCAAGCCGGCGCCGCGCTCCCGCAGCAACCGGGAGCGCGGAGGGATCGGCGGATGCTACTGTAAAGCCATCCCGCTGCTGCTGCGGCCTGGTTCATGCCCCTGGCAACTCCGCTATACTGCGCACCCGTGGTGCCGGCCTTCGCCAGCACCACGCGGTCATGCATGCGCCCGTAGCTCAGCTGGATAGAGTACTGCCCTCCGAAGGCAGGGGTCGTGGGTTCGAATCCCGCCGGGCGCACCATTTTTCCGCGATGCCTCCATGTTGTGCGTTTAACCATATTGGCCAAACGGCCAAGTTATGGTGAGGCGTTACTCGCCGCGCAGGCACGCGTAGAGGCGTTTTCCACCTTACGTGCCAGTTCGAACTTGCGCTGAAAAGAAGCTTGCGAGATCTGCACGCGCGGTCGGGCTTCAGCAGCAACGGTTGCGTGTAGCTGCGGTCATCGACGTTGAACCGACGGTATACGAGCTGGGTGGCGACCATGCGCCACCACTTTGTGACCGTGTTCGTGGGCTTCCCTCAAATGGGCCAAGCCATCATCCGGAATGTCGCCTCAAGGGCAACGATTCCATTGACGTACAGATCACTCTCGCATCTATCGCATCCAGGCATATGCCGAACAATTGGGCAGCCTCCTGCAGCTCCAAACTGGACAGCCCGCAGTAGCCGAGAAGAAGGCCAGGTATGGCGGGCGCCGCATGGTAGTGCGGCGCTATCGGGTACAGTCCGAGCCCGCGCTGATGCGCGTAATCGATTAGGGCCTCCAGCTGTGCGTGATCGTAGTCGCGCAACCAGACAACGACGTGCATGCCGGCATGCGAATCCGCAATCTGGATGCGCTCACCGGCATAACGTCGCAGCCCATTGAGCAGCACTTCGCGGCGCGCCTTGAGCGTTCTTCCCATTTGCCGCAGATGTCGCTCAAAGCCGCCGCTCTCCATGAAGTGCGCCAAGGCGGCCTGTTCAATCACCGGATTACAAATATCGGCCAGATATTTGGCATTGATGAAATCCTGACGCAGCGCTGCGGGCAACACCATATAGCCCAGACGCATCGAGCCGAACAACGTCTTGGAAAAGGTGCCCACGTAGATCACGCGGTCACCCTCGTCGAGCGAACGCAATGCTGCCAGCGGTTGGGAGTCGAAGCGAAACTCGCTGTCGTAGTCGTCCTCCAGAATCCAGCTTTGTCTTGCTTCGGCATAGCGCAACAGCTCCAGGCGTCTTGACAACGACATGGTTTGGCCGGAAGGGAACTGATGTGAAGGTGTTACACAGATCAGGCGGGGTGCTTGCACCGGCAACTCAGCACATACCAGGCCCTCGCGGTCCGTGCGCACGGGCAGCAGGTTGGCCCCGTGCGCAGCGAGTGACTGCCACATGCCGAAATAATGCGGTTCTTCCATGACAGCAGCGTCTCCTTCGTTCAGCAGGACACGCGCGGTCAAGGCATAGGCTTGTTGTGAACCATTGATGATGAGCACGTGGTTCGGATGCGCATCAACACCGCGCCGAAGTGCCAGGTAGCGACAAATCTGTTCACGCAAGGCAAACAGTCCTTGCGGGTCTCCTCGTTCAAGCGGGGTATAGACCGCAGCGCGAGCGAGTTCACGGGCCCAGAGGGTACTCAACGCCGGTTGGGTCATCGGTTCGCCATATTGCATGTTCAGACGCAGCCCGTGATGGCGGCGCGTAATCAATGGGTCTCTCTGCGTTCTCGCACGCTTTGCGTAGAGGGACGGTGCTGCGATGGGCTCCGCTTTCAGCAAGCGAAGTGGCGGAGAGGTATGCAAGTTGCTGACGTAGCTGCCAGCGCCAACCCGGACATAGACGAAGCCTTCGGCACGGAGTTGCTCATAAGCCGCCAATACGGTGATGCGCGACATGCCAACTTCCAGGGCAAGTGCGCGGGTGGACGGAAGGCGCGTATTGGCTTTCAATCGCCCGCTGAGAATGGAAGCTTTCAAGGCACGGGTAAGTTGTGCGTAAGCCGGCCCTTGACCATCGAATTCGAGGAACATGGAAACCTCAACTAATGGTTGTACGGCTCACGCGGCTGTCCGGATCAGCACGCTGCGTCCGCAGCGCCCTCGAACTGACCGCATCTCTGTCGAGGCGACCGCGCGTGATTCTGAGGTGCCGGAGGACTCCGGCCGTGCCCATACGATTGCGCCGCACGTGATGCAGCTCCCCGTGAGGTTCGCCATCATGGCGTGCGGCTTTTCGCCGCCATGACGACGAACGAAGGGGGCGGACCACCTGCGGGCGGCGGCAAGCGGCGAAATTCACCGTCACTTCTGTCGATGCGCTCGGCGTGACGCCCGTCATCCTCATCGACTCGGCACGCTCGCCACGGCGCCTGCACTCAGTACCGGTGTGGCAACGATCCGAGGTGATTCGTCGATCGCCCGTGCAACGATGGTCTGCGGCCCCAGGTCCACATGGCGCCGGGCCTCCATCATTCGGGCTTCGTGTTGTGCCTTCGCGAACTCAGCTGGCGAATGGGCGACGATAGCTAACACCGCGAAGCCGTTGTGGAGCTCAACAATTTGCTCGTCCTCGTGGGCGATGGCCACAGTGCCGATGCAGGTCAAACCGAGAGCGAGGGTTGCGCCAATCATCAGTCGTTTCATGATGTTCTCCCGATGGGGATGGATTCCCGTACGCAGAATCCTAGGTGGCTGCCGCGGGTGCTGCTTGAGAAAATCTCGCTAAAACCGTGAGGCGTTTGCTAGGTTATTTACAGAAACGAGCGCGATTCGTTGGCGCGAGCGGTCGGGGGAGTGTTTCGTCTTTGCTCTGTCGCGTCGGGCAGCGCGGTCGACGCGAAGCTGGTGGCGCGCAGCAGCGGGCCAAAAGCAGAAGTCGTGCGGACGGCGCGCCACGTACGCTGTCCCGAATCGATGTGCATTGACCCGAGCAATACGTGGGCTGCGGATTCCAGTCCGATTAACACCTATTCTGGACAGAAATGACCAGTACAGTGCTGCTGACCAATGTCATCCGGGGCTTTGGTTGTTCTCAATGGAGTGAATGTCGATTTGCCAGTCCCTTGTTCGTCGTTCAGACGTACGGTCTTTTGTTGCGTCAGACGTGCAGTCACGCCCGGCGGGTCGAGCGCACCTCATACACCTCATAAGGGAGCGGAATAAGGGAGCAAAGAGATGAAGAGAAAATCCATTTTTTTCATATACTTGGCATCCACATACATGTTCGCCGCGCCGGTTGTCGGCGTCGCCGCACAACAACCGTGCCCTGGCTACCCACACGTGGCGTCACTTTCCCAATACCCGATGACTGATCGTGCTGCGGAAATAGTGTTGGCGCGGAGCGCTGCGCCTGCAGCGGTGCCGATGGAGCCGGATGTTGGCAAGCCGGAAATGTGCCTTTTAACCCATGGCGGACATTGCAGAACCAGCGTAAAGGTGACCAACAACAGCATCTGATTCAGATGGCGCTGGAATGCTGTTCGGTCAACAACGAAGTCCACACTTGGCCATACCGAGGCTCGCGTCAGACTTGGTGTAGCCTGAACAGGAGCAGGAGCGGGAATGGAGGTCGAACAAATGGCTGTAGAGTCCGCCCCTGCCGCATGGATTGCATTCGGTAGGGTCGAGATCGACACCTTGGGTCATCGCCTGTTTGTCGATGGCGGCGAGGTCGCGCTCGAGCGCAAGGCATTCGCCGTACTCGTGCTGTTGGCGCGTGAACCCGGCCGTGTGTTGAGCCGTGACGAGATTCTCGACGTGGTGTGGGGGCATACCCATGTCACGCCTGCCGTACTCAGCCGCATCATCGCAGTGTTGCGTCATGCGCTCGGCGAGAGCGGCGAGGAAAGCCACTATCTGCATACGGTGCATGGCATCGGCTTCCGCCTCGATGCCCAGGTGCGATCCGCCGCGTCGCGTGAGAAGTTGATGGCGTACAGGGCATCAGCGGCCACGGAACCTGCGTTCTTGCCGGCCCTCACCAGCGATGTCGCCGCGCGACCGACCACAACGGCAGCGAGTCCGGCGACGCTACCCTTGCGGCCTGGCAAGACACGTCGGCTCGAAAGGCGACTCGTTGCCATTATCACGGGCCTGCTCGTGGTGGCGGCCGCGATGCTCGGGTGGCGCCAATTCGCACATCACCCTGCGGACACGGTGCCGGCGGTCGATCTCAAGTCCATCGCGGTGCTGCCGTTCGAGAGTCTCAGTACAGACCAGAACAACGCGTATTTCGCCAGCGGCATGCAAGACATGATCCTGACCCAGTTGGTGGGTATCGGCGGACTCAAGGTGATCTCCCGCACCTCGACAGAGAAGTACCCGAGCCATCCGGAAGACGTGAAAACCATAGCGCGACAATTAGGCGTGGCGTCGCTGCTCGAGGGCACGGTACAGAAGGCCGGCAATCAGGTGTTGATCAATGTGCAGCTGATCGATGCAAATAGCGGCAACCATCTCTGGGCGAAAGCCTACACGCGCACGCTGGACGACGTTTTCAATGTGGAAGGCGAGGTTGCGCAGAACGTGGCGGAGGCGCTGAAGGTGCAGCTGACGTCCGCCGAGACTGCGCGTATCGACAGAGTGCCGACCTCGAACGCCGTAGCCTACGATTTGTACCTGCAAGCCGGGGCACATGCCAACCGCGCTTACGATGATCCCACGCTGTCATCGTCCGAGTTACCCTTTGCGATCTCGCTGTATCAACAGGCACTGGCCAGGGATCCGGACTTCGCGCTGGCCGCGGCTGCGCTGTCGCGCGCCCATATGCAGATGTATTTCTTTGCACCTGATCGCACGAACGCGCGACTGGATGCGGCGAAGACCGCCGCCGATCGCGCCCTGGAGCTGCAACCGAATCTGGGCCAGGGACATTACGCGCTGGGGTTGTATGACTACTGGGGGCATCGGGACTATGCCGGTGCCACCACCCAACTGGAGCTGGCTCGGCGCGCATTACCCAGCAGTGCCACCGTGGAACTCATTATCGCCGCGATCGCCCGGCGCCAGGGTCACTGGGATGAGGCGGTGGCGCTGTTTCACACCGCCACCGTACTTGATCCACATAGTGAATTTGCGTTCGACCAACTCGCCGTGACCTATGAAAGCATGCATCGCTACGCAGATGCCGACCTGGCCTATGCCGGTGCCATCGCGGTGAGCCGGGATCCCGTCGCCAATCGCGTGGCGCAGGCCTTCAATCGCCTGATGTGGAAGGGTGATCCGACACCGCTGCACGCCGCGCTGGCCGCGCTCGCGCCGGGCAGCGATGCCTACACCAGCAATATCATGACCATGTATTTCGAGCACTGGTTGGCGCGCGATTATGCCGGTGCCATCAAGATAGCCGAGGCGGACAAGGCCGATGACTGGGCCGACCCGAACAACATTGTTCTGCCCCGACACCTGTATGTGGCGTGGGCCTTGCAGGCGGCGGGAGACACGGCCAAGGCGACGGCGACGTATGCCGAGGTTGCGGCGCGCATGCGCACCGCCCTCGTCGAGCGACCGGACGACGCGGACCTGCATCTGGCTCTGGGATTTGCGTATGCCGGGCTCGGCCGAAAACCCGAGGCTGTCGCTGAAGGTGAGCGTGCCGTCGCCTTGATGCCGGTCAGCAAGGATGCCCTCACCGGACCGGATATGCTCGCGGCGCAAGCGCAACTGTATGTGCGGGTTGGTCAGCCCGAGCAGGCCATTGCCCTGATTGGGCATGTGCTGTCCATACCTAATGGCGCCCCCCTCTCGAGTGCGTTGCTCCGGCTCGACCCAGCCTGGGATCTGCTGCGCGACGATCCACGCTTCAAGGCGCTGCTGTTGAAGTACCCCAGCAGCGGCTAGCCTGCCGTTCGCACCGCTCCACACCACACCACACCAATCCAGGCCAGTGCGTGGACACCCTTCTGATGGACCTCCAGGTTCTTGGTTTGGGCCTCGAAAACCTCCCAGGGACGTTATCCCGGCCGCTATCAACAACCGCCGGGATAACGCGCCTGATAAAAGGTTTTGGAGGCTCCTTGCCATGAAAAATTCAAGCTTCCTCCTTCCCGGCAGTTATTCCGTTTTTCCGGTCTAGTGGTCATGGAAAACTTGAAGAAAAGTGGTTATATCGAACTTTGTCTCACTTGGGTCAGGTTGCCTGCCATTAATGGAAACTGGTCCTATCCGAACCGAGTCAAAGTGGATATATGAAATCACTTTTCGTTTAGATATCGTGAATACCTGTTAAAAATGATATTAAGCGTTTTGAATAATTGGTGATAAGTCTATTGAGCCGCCGTTCTCGACAATTGCTGCTTTATTAGAAGTGGGATAGGGGGCGATGGCGGATCATATTTCAAGTAATTACGCGGCTCGCGAATATTCGAAAATGATTTTGTTTGCGAGAATGTCTTGTGGTCGGCTTTTCTGATATCGAACAGAGCATGGCTTTATTGTGTCGACATTAAATGCCTGCATCAGAAACTCGCTTGCACAAAATAAAATCGACAATGAGACTGCATCGACTCCGCATTGAAAATGCGTGCTGGTGGGGATTGTTCAAGGTGCGTGCACCGGCCTCAATCATCTTTCCTAAATCCGGGGGAATATGGATAATGATCAAGTCGAAATTGACGGTTGCCGTGATGGCAACCCTGGCGCTTGGCTATACCTCTGCCTATGCGCAGTCGGCCCAGACCGATGCATCCCAGCAGAGCACATCCCAGCAGAGCACCGATCAAGCGCCGGACACCGCCAACGCCAAGAAGCTGCAGGCGGTCACCGTAACCGGCTCGCTGATTCCGCAGACGCAAATTGAGACGGCAACGCCCACAGTGACCATCACGGCGGACCAATTGAAGGCGCGTGGATTTGCCACGGTGGCACAGGCGCTACAGCAATCTTCCAATGCGGTGGGCAGCGTGACAGGCCCTGAGGCTGTAGGAACTTTCACACAGGGCGCGCAGACGCTTAGCTTGTTTGGTCTATCACCCGGCTACGTGAAGTACCTGATCGACGGCCGCCCGATGGGCAATTTCCCCGCGCTCTACAACGGCAGCGATGTTTTCAACAATCTGAGCAGCATTCCGGTCGAGATGGTCGACCACATCGACATCCTGCCGGGCGGGCAGTCGTCATTGTACGGTTCGGACGCGATTGCGGGCGTGATAAATATCGTGCTCAAGAAAAAGATCGACGCACCGGTGCTGGACGTGCGCTATGGCTGGAACAGCAACGGCGGCGGTGCGGCGCGCCGGGGCTATCTGGCCGATAGTTTCAATGTCGGCAAATTCAACCTGATTGCCGGCGTGCAATTCGAGAGTACACAGCCTATCTGGGCCTACGATCGGCCGCTGACCGCCCAGGCTGATCTTGATGCCGTTGGCGGACCCATCGCGGAGCGGGATTATTTGGCCACTGATCCCACGCTGGGCATTGATAGCTATAAATTCGCGGATCCCAACAATTGCGCCAACACGACGGCTGGGTTCGGCGGAACGACGGGGTACAGGTATCGCGCCAATAGCGGAAATTATTGCGGGTCGTACTACGGGGAACAGGCTTACGTCACGCTGGCCAATGAAAGCAAGACCGCAAACCTGTATACACACGCAACCTTTGACGTCAACGATAACCTGCAGTTGTACAGCGACCTGCTCTACAACTACCAGGAGCAGAAATACCAGCCGGGAGGGGCCGCCGACTGGCTGACTTCAAGTTCAGGCCTGACATTTTACGACCCCATCCGGGCTCAGTATACGGATCTGCAGCGTATCTTCTCGCCGGAAGAAGTGGGTGGCTACCAGAACTCCATGAACAAGCAGATTGAAAACGCCTATATGTTCAGTCTGGGTGGAAAAGGCACGTTCGGGCAGTCGAACTGGGACTACGATCTGGGCTTTACGCATTCCAACGACAAGACCGACGAACGTGATTACGTCGCTTTCACGAATCCCATCAATACCTTCTTTACCAATCGTGTGCTGGGCCCGGACTTGACATCGACCCTGGGGCCGGATCCCGATGGTTATGGGGTACCCGTCTTCGAGCCCAACTACGCCGCTTTCTATACCCCGATTACGCCAGCGGAATATCATAGCTTCACCGGTTATGCCACGACATTGGGCAAGACCTGGGACAATATGTTGCGCGGACAGGTGACTAATGCCTCGCTATTCACCTTGCCAGGCGGCGATGCCGGCCTCGCGGTCGTGCTGGAAGGAGGCAACCAGGGCTGGGGCTATGTGCCGGACCCGGGTTATTTCAATGGAGATATCTACAATTATACCGCGGACCAGGGTGCGGGGCATCGCTCGCGCTATGCCGCCACGACCGAGTTGAATTTTCCTCTGCTGCAGCAGCTGACCGTGGATGTATCCGGTCGTCAGGACGGATACGAAGTATCCGGCCACCAGGTTAAGCACAATACGTATACGGTGTCACTGGAATATCGCCCTTTCGAGAGTCTGTTGCTCAGGGGCAAATACGGCACGGCGTTCAAGGTGCCCACCTTGGCTGATGAGTATTCCGGGCCGAGCGGCTACTACAGCACGGTCACCGATTACTACAACTGCGCTAAGTTGGGGTTCACGGGCCCCACCTTGGGCCAGTGCCCGGGCGTCTATTCTCAAGCAAGCTATTTCAATAGCACCTCGGGCAATGTCAATCTGAAGCCGATCACGGCGAAAGACTGGAATTATGGCGTCGTATGGGCGCCGACATCGAAGCTCTCGGTGACCGTCGATTATCTGCACTTCGACATCCGCAACGAAGTGGGGACGGTGCCACCGGACACGATTTCACAGGAGAATTCCCTTTGTCTGCAGGGGATTCTTAATCCCACTACGCCGAGTTGCATCAATGCGATCAACGCGATTACGCGCAATCAATTCGGTACGATTGAGGATATCTACACGCCGAATCAGAACATAGCGCGGGAACGGGTCAATGCCATCACCGCCAATCTGAATTATCAAGTAGATATTGGCATCTATGGCAGCTTGTCGTTCTCCGGTAGTTACAGCGACGAGCTGAAGCATGAAGAGCAGCCGCTCGCGGGCGACCCGTTCATCAACTACCTGGACAGCCCGCTGTACAGTACCGACTTCAAGACCAAAGCCAATGCCTCGGTGACCTGGAGCCTAGGTGAATGGACCGCCACGTTGTTTGCCAACCGTGATGGTCGTTCGCCTAACTATCTGGCAACCACTCTTGATAATTATTCATCGCCCGGTACGGGTTATCTGGCAGCTTGGGTTACCTATAACGGCAGCGTGCAATACAACCCGACGAAAAATCTGACGCTGTCCTTCCTGGTGAACAACTTGTTCAACAAGATGCCGCCAGTGGATAACAGTTATCCGGGCTATGTATTCGGCCCCTACAACTCAGCGAATTACAGCGTATATGGGCGCCAGTTGTATCTGGAGGCGACGTACAAGTTCGGCAACCGCTCTGCCCAGTAATTGCCAGAGTCTGATTGCAATTCAAATGGCCCGGCCTTCGCGGGCCATTTTTATGCATGTGTATTGGCCTCTATAGCTTGTGAGATGCCCATCTACCAGCCCACCCCCTCGACAGTGACCCCTGCCTCGGACTGCTACAGATTGAACGCAATCTGCTCTTCGGTGAACTTCGACTTCTTTATGGCGGCAGACTTCCTTTGGGCCTGAGTATCGCCGAATCTCTCTACTTCCGGGTCGTGATATTTCGAGGGGCGGTACCTAATGGTATTCGGCTGTCTGATAGTGGTCATAACGAAATTGAAGAAGAGTGGCTATATAGGACTTTGCCCGACGTTGTTCCGGGTGCCTTTACTTTTTGATGACTGGTCATACCCAGACTGAATCAAAGTGGATATATGAAATCACTGTTCGTTTAGATATCGTAAATGCGAGGTAACAACGAAAGAAATGCATTTCAAGTGAATCATTATCTCGTGATCAAGCCCAATTTGCGTCCGGCATCAATGGTCACGATATAAGCGCTTAATCGAATAGTTGCTTGCTGCCGGTTGATAAGGAAGGGGGCATGAATGCGTCCGACATATTATCCAGAAGAACTGAAGGCTGAAGCCATAAAAATGGTTGTGGAGCGCCATCTCCCCGCGTCCGTGGTTGCGTCGAGACTTAATGTTCGAACCGACGCGGTTCGAGTATGGGTGAGAAGGTTTCGTTTCAGCAGTAGGCCATTGCCTGGCGCCGAATTTCACCGCCTGAAGGTAGATCTTCATGAGGTGGCTG
This sequence comes from Dyella sp. S184, assembly GCF_009766065.1. Lineage (GTDB taxonomy): Bacteria > Pseudomonadota > Gammaproteobacteria > Xanthomonadales > Rhodanobacteraceae > Rhodanobacter. Next base: position 129,448 of record NZ_LMUE01000012.1, read on the forward strand.
TCGAGCGCGATGCTTTAGTTAGTCTGGCGGCCCGCTTGCTTGCCAAGTTTGGTTGACGGCTTGCCAGTGCCGGCCTGCATTAACGATCTGGCTGCCCGTTATCAATGATGGCTGCTCCGGCTGAAGCAGCCAGGTATCGATGACGGCCGCAACCACATTTACTTTACTGATATATGGCTTCGATGAAGAGGCCGAAAAACGATCAGGGTGGCAGCTATTCCTGGTTCATGAAAATCATCGGAGGGTGTCATGAAATTTGGGGTCAAGAGACTTTCTTCGGCAGTTCGGATCGCCCTTTCTCTCGGCGCGGTTACTGCCATGGGTATCACCACCAGCGCATTTGCCCAGACCGTCGGCAATCAGCCTGCGACGCAGAATTCCAGCAACGCGCAAACGTCGGATCAAGCCAATCCTCCAAAAAAAGTAGCTACCTTGCAGACGGTTGTGGTCACCGGTTCGCTGATCCGCCGCGTGGATCTGGAAACCTCCAATCCGGTGGTCACGATTGACCGCGCGCAGATCGAGGCGACTGGCAAGATGACGCTGGGCGACCTGGTACAGGATCTGCCGGCGATGACAGGCGGCAACACCAATCCGCAGGTCAACAACGGCGGCGGTACTGGCGCTTCCACCATCAACCTGCGTGGTCTTGGTGCAAAACGTACCCTGATTTTGGTCGATGGTCAGCGTGTGATTAGTTCCATCGGCACGGTTACTTCGACCGAAGGTGAATCGCCGGATGTGAACGCCATCCCGGCTGCCATGATCGATCGCATCGAAGTATTGACCGACGGCGCTTCGGCGACCTATGGCTCTGATGCGATCGGCGGCGTGGTGAACTTCATCCTGCGCAAGGACTACCAGGGCGCGCAGTTCACGGCCAACGTCGGCGAATCCGACCACAACGACGGTGACCAGTCGGGCTACAGCTTCACTTTCGGACAGACGTCCGACAAGGGAAGCATCATGGGCGGCATCGAATACAACAAGCAGGACGGCGTGGAAGCGGGCAACCGCAGTTTCTCCAAGAACGCGGTGTCGATCTATGGCACCAATGGCACGGGCCCGAGCGCGCCGCAGCCGGTGACCGCCCACGTCGGTGGATCATCGTCTTCACCCTACGGTCATATCCAGGTCACCGGCACCCCCGTGCAGGGACTTTTTGGTTGCAGCTTCGTGGCGCTTAACCCGGGTGGCAACAGCGCAGACGTCAACACTTCCAACTACCACTGCTACCAGGACAACGGCCCGAACAGCGACAAGTACAACTACGCGGCGGTCAACCTGATCCTGACCCCGCAGGAGCGCACCAACGCGTTCCTGATGGGCACCTACAACCTGAGCGACAACGTTCAGGCCTACATGAATGCCTACTTCAACAAGACCTCGTCGAATTTTCAGCTGGCCCCTGGCGTCTACGGCGACCAGCCTTATGTCGCCGCCAACACGATCATCGATGTCAACAATTACTTTAACCATTTTGGCGCCACCTTCAGCAGCGCCGGCCCGACCTACAACGCTCGTCTGGCCTCCCTCGGCAACCGTGTGGCGACGTTTGGTTCCAACACCGGTCAGGTCAATCTCGGCTTGAAGGGCACTTTCTCGTTATTCAGCCAGGACTGGAACTGGGATGCCGGCCTTGACTATGGCCATTCGGGCGCGGTCACCACGACCTTGAATCTGCCGAATGCAGGCAAGCTGTACACGGGCCCCTCCTACATGTCAGCCACAGGCCTGGCGTGCGGAACGGCGGCGGCTCCTATCGCCTGCCCGGCTGGAATCACTTCGACGGCTTTGGGGTTCAATCCGTTCGACCTGTACTCACCGGGTTCGGTCGCTGCGCTGAAGGCAGCCGCGGCACCGGCCGTCACCAATGAATATTCGAGCCTCAAGGAGTGGCACGCAGGCATCAATGGTGGCCTGTTCAGCCTGCCCGCGGGCACGGTGCAATTGGCGGCTGGTGTCGACTATCGCCAGGAATACCTCAACTCGAACGTGGATCCACTGCTGGCATTCGACCCGGTCGCCGGTACCTGTGTGCTGGGTAGCCAATGTGTCTCGGCCACGCGTGGCGGCTATAACGTGAAGGAGGTCTTTGCGGAAACCTTGATTCCCATTCTTAGCGAGCTGCCGCTTATCAAGTCGCTGAACGCAACCATCGGCGATCGCTACTCGCGTTACGACAATGGCTACGGGAGCACCAACAACTTCAAGTTCGCGGTGGAGTACAAGCCGATCGACGATCTGTTGCTGCGTGGCACCCTGGCGAACGTGTTTCGTGCCCCCAATCTCGCGGAGGCATTCAATGGGGCGGCGGCCGACGCACCGAAGCTGTCAAACGATCCCTGCAATGGCTATACCGGCACGCCGGTCAACCCCGCCTGCGTCAATGTGCCGACGAATGGCACTTTCATCAACCAGGCCGTCGCCGCCAACAACCAGATCACCGGCATTCTGTCAGGCGCCCAATTCGCCGGTATCCAGCTCAAGCCTGAGCAGGGCAAGTCGTTTGACTTCGGCGCGGTCTACAGCCCGTCGTGGGCACCAGGCCTGTCAACCACGGTTGATTTCTGGCATGTGTATCTCAACAACACCATCACCACGGTTGATGCGCAGAGCGTCCTCGATGTCTGCGCCGCTGGCAACCTCGCGTTCTGCTCGCAGATTCATCGCAATCCGGTCGTCGGACCCAACCAGGGCCAGATCCTGACTATCGGCGAGCCAACCGCCAACTTGGGTACGCTGAATACCGGCGGCGTCGACTGGTCGGTAGCCTACAAGTTGCCCGAATTCTCCTTCGGTAAATTCACGCTCGGCATCAACGCCACCTACCTCAAGTATTACAACCTGCAGACTGCCCCGGGTACGGCGGGCAACACGACCTATACCGATGCGGGCCATTTCCTGTCATACGGTTCGGCGCAGGAAGCGGCCTGCCCGGGCGAGGGCACCTGCCTGTTCCCGCGCTGGCGTGCCCAGGGTTTCGTGAACTGGCAGCTGGGTAATTGGGATGCCTCCTGGCGCATGCGTTACATCGGTCGCTTCCAGATGGGTTCGGCGAGTCCGTCGCAGGATGTGTTCCCGGATGGCCAGTGCTATTACCAGGGCAAGCCGAATCCGGCGGGCGGCGTTTATCACTGCACCATCACCGGTGCGGAGTTCAAGTACGGCGCCACCGTCTACAATGACGTGTCGTTTGGCTACAACATCGAACCGTTGAACACGCGCATCGACTTCGGTGTGAACAACGTCTTCGACAAGCAGCCGCCCGTGCTGTACGCGAACAACTCGCTCAACGCCGACACCGACCCGAGCGATTTCGACCTGATGGGTCGTTACTTCTGGGCCCGCGTGACGGTCAAGTTCTGAGCGTCAAGCGAGTGCGTTAACCTTGAAGGGCCGCGTGAGTCGATCACGCGGCCCTTTTTATTGATGTCATGACTACTGAAACCACCACCCTGATCGTTCAGGCCCTGCAGGCAGCGAGACCAGCCGATGCGGAACGACTCTGTCGTGCGCAACTGGCCGATAACCCCAATGACGAGCAAGTAGTGCAGTTGCTTGCCCTCAGCCTGCATTTTCAGCGCCGCCTTGCCGAAGCCCTTGCGGCTTACGCCCGCTTGACCGAGTTGCAGCCAGAGTGCAGTGCCTATTGGTGCAACTACGGCACCGCATTGCTGGAAAGTGGCGTGACACCGGAAGCAGAGCGCGCGTACGCGATTGCGATCAGGCTGGATCAGGGCAATCTCATGCCCAAGGTCCAGCTGGGTTTGCTGTTGCTCGCGCGCAAGGACTGCCTGGCCGCGCGCGAGACATTGCTTGACGCGTTCGAACTCGACAAGAATTTGCCGCTGACGCGAATCCATGCGGCAAACGCCTGTTGCCTGTGCCAGGATTTTCATGGCGCCGCGGACTTGCTGAAGCCTTGGCGAACATGGTTGCCGCTGGAGAGCGAACCGCTGCAGCTGGAGCTGGCCAAATTGCTGCAGCTGATGGGCGATACGCCGTCCACCGCCGTACTTTTCGAGGATCTGATTGCCCGCAACCCGTCCCATCTGGAGGCACGATTGCTGCTGGCGAAGGTGTACGAAAGAATGAACGAACTCGCCCGCAGCGAGATCATGGCGCGCGCTCTGCTTGGGGACCCCATTGTCTCGACCGAGGCGGCAAGGAGCGACGTCCACCACCTGCTCGCTACACTGGCCCTGAGAAACGGCGACCTCGCAAACGCGCGATCCGTGCTGGAACAATGCGGACCGCGGCACGCCAGCGACTACGCGCATTATTTCGAGTTGGGGGAGACATACGACAAGCTCGGCGCGCCGGGCCAGGCAATGCAGGCCTTGCGGACGGCGCACGAATGGCAGGTGCAGGAGCTACGGATAGCGTCGCCTGAGTTCTTCCTGCCGGAGTGCCCGGCGCTGCCCGCAGCACTTCCACTGGTGACTCCCGATGCCTATCGCCGGTGGTCGACAACGAAGGTGCCCGACTCAAGGGATTCGCCAGTCTTCATCGTGGGCTTCCCCCGTTCCGGAACGACCCTGCTTGAACAGATGCTGGACGCACATCCGGGCCTGCAGTCGATGGACGAGAACCCTTTCTTCAACCGGCTTGCCGACAAGCTGAAGAGTCATGACGAGGGGATCATGGACAAGCTGGAACTGCTCCAGCAACGCGATTGCGACGAGCTGCGCAAGCTCTATCTGGTCATGGTTTCCGAGAAGATCCCGCGGCGCTGGGATGCGCAACTGGTGGACAAGAACCCGCTGAACATGCTCTGGGTGCCGCTGATATACCGGCTGTTTCCCCGGGCGAAGTTCATTCTTGCGGTGCGCCACCCGTGCGACGTGATCCTGAGTTGCTATATGCAGAACTTCCGTTCCGGCATCCTGGGTGCCGCCTGCGCCAACCTGCCGCGGCTGGCTTCCGCTTACGTGGGTGCGATGGATTACTGGCTGCAGAATATGGGTATCTTTCAGCCTGATGTGCTGGTGTCACGCTATGAGGATCTTGTGGCAGATTTTCCCGGGCATACTGCGCGTATCGCCCAATTCTTGGGACTGGATGATGCGACGCCGATGTTGCGGTTCGACCAGCACGCGCGCAACAAGGGATACATAGCCACCCCGAGTTACAACCAGGTCATTGAGCCAGTGAACAGAAAGGGCTTGAATCGCTGGACGCGGTACCAGCAGGAGTTCGAGCTGGTGCTCCCCACGCTCGAACCCATGCTGCGACACTGGGGCTATTCGGTTGAGGCTGACGATTGAGAACTCGCTATGCCAATACCGGATGATGTGACACTGCAAGCCAGGCGGGCACCCCATAATCGGCTGACTCAGCTTGGGAATCGAGCCGCGCTGTTCCCGGAATACTTCTCCCGTAATTGCCAGATGCTGCGGCAGCGCAGCGAGCCTGCAACCACCTGCTCGTAGTAGCGTCTGCTCCAAGGGGGCGGGGTCTTGTGCTGCCTTTCAGAGGGCGGACGTCGCAAGAGGTGATGGGGTGCCACGGTGAAAGCCGCGGGACATGCCACTGTCATGCACGGCCGACAACATGTCCGGTCATGCTCGTCTCGAGCGGGCCATGCGGTATCAGGGGAAGTGCATGTCGAATTCCAAAGCAGACGTTGGTGTGCTGGCGTCACGCCGCACCTGGCTGTCCTGGTCCATCCAGTGCCTGTTGCTGGGTATGGCGCCGCTGGCTGTGCAGGCGCAGGACCAGCCGTCTGCCAATACACCAGCGCCAGCCAGTACGCCGGCGCCGACCAGCGCGGTCAACCTCAACCGGATCGTGGTGACCGCGCAGAAGCGCGAGCAGCAGGAAAAGGATGTGCCGATCTCGATCTCGGCGTATTCCGGCAATTTCCTGAAGACGCTCGGCATCACGCATATGGATGATCTGGGCCGCTACGCGCCGGGCGTGCAGATACAGGTGCAAAGCCCGAACACACCCAGCATCGCGATACGCGGCATCACCACCGACGACACATCGGCCAATACGCCCGGGCGTGTGTCGGTCTTTCAGGATGGCGTGGACATCAGCCGCGCGGTTGGCTCGATCGTGGCCCTGTACGACATGGATCGCATCGAGGTGTTGCGGGGCCCACAGGGCACGCTGTTCGGTCGTGGCGCCGAGAGCGGTGCGCTCTCGCTGATCGACAACAAGGCGAATGACACCACTTCGGGCGGCTTCACCACCGAGTTCGGCAATTACGACAGCCGCATGTTCACCGGTTTCTTCAATACCCCGCTCAGCGCCGACGTGGATGCGCGCGTGGCGGTCTACGACAGCGAGCACGAGGGCTACATCCAGAACCTCGCCGGCGGCACGCTCGATGGCGAGGACACCAAGGCGGTGCGCGCCAGCCTGCACGTGAAGACCGGCGAGCAGAGCAGCATCGATCTGGTCGCCAACTACCAGTACGACACGCCTCCGGGCACCGATTTCCGCAGCCTGCTGCCGGACAGCCAGGGCTCGACCAACGTGTTCGGTGCCGCCGACCTCAACGAAGGCGGTGCACTCGGCATTCGCCGCAAGGTCTACAGTCTCGCCGCGCTGGGCAGCTTCCAGCTCAGCGACGACTGGACTCTGAACACCACCACCGGCTTGCGCAGACTCGATTCCAACGAAGAGTTTGACGCGGACGGCTCGCAGCTCGATATGCTCAACTTCGGCAATCATTCGCGGACCCACCAGGCCAGCCAGGAAATCCGCTTCAACTACGACAGTGGTGGGCGCTTCACAGGTTTCTTCGGCGCCAACTTCTTCTACGAGAACGGCAGCCAGGCGGTACCGTTCAACACCGACGAGCGCAGCCTGCTGATCGACCTGATCCCGCTGGCGCGCAGCCTCGATCCCGGTGTGGTCAATCTTCTTTTCGGCCCGACGGATCCGCCGTTGCTGACCCCGAATTTCCAGCCGAACCAGCCCTACAGCGTCATTCCATTGCTCAACACCCCGCTTAATCCGGATGAGAAAGAAGGCTTCGAGAACTACGGCAGCACACGCTCGTACGAGGTGTTTGCCGACGGTACCTTCCACATCAACGACAGCTTCGATATCACTGGCGGCTTGCGCGCGTCGCGCGAGGACATCACCGCGGGCTATCAGGTGTTCAACGCCACTGGCCCCAATGCGGCCAGTATCGGGCCGGCCTTTGCGCTGTTTGGAGCCGGTGTCAACGGTATTACCGCGCCCAACGACCTGTTCGCGCCGACCAACGGCAAGCTCATCGGCGCGAAGAGCACCAATTCGGTGGTGGGCCGCCTGATCGGCAGCTGGCGCGTCAACGACGACATCAATGCCTATGTCAGCGTCTCGCGTGGTCGCCGGCCGGATGCGCTGACCTTCAACGTCAATCCCAATGGCAGCTATACCAAGGAGGTGTTGCCGGCGGAAACCTTGTGGAACTACGAGGTTGGCGTCAAGGGTTCGGCGGATGAGGGCAAGTTCGTCTACGACCTCTCCGCGTTCTATTACAAGTACACCAATTTCCAGAGTCAGGTGTATCAGAACGGGCAATACATCGCGGTGAATTCCGGCCGCGCGCACGCGCCGGGTTTCGAGACTTCGCTGCAGCAGGAGTTCACCTCCGAGCTGAGCGCTTTCCTCAATTACAGCTACCTGCATGCGCGTTTCGACGACACTGACCAGAACGGCAACCCGCAACAGTACGCGGGCAACCATCTGCGGCTGGCGCCGGACAACACGGTGTCGCTAGGCCTGTTGTGGAATGTTCCGTTGGCCGCCGATCGGGCGTTCTACTTCCGCCCCAGCTACACCTGGCGCTCGAAGGTGTACTTCGAGGACGACAACAATCCCAACTACGTGCAGGCCGGCTATGGCCTGCTCAACCTGCGCACCGGCGTGACGTTCGACAAGGGACGCTGGGACCTGGGCATCTGGGGCAGCAACCTCGCCAACAAGAAATACCTGATCGATGCAGGCAACACCGGCGAGGACTTCAATCTGCCGACGTATATCCCCGGCGCGCCGCGAACCTATGGCATCAGCATCAGCGGCAAGTTCTGAGTGCGCTGCCACACCGCGTAGCTCAAATGCAGAAAGGGCCCAGCGGGCCCCTTCTGCATTTGAAGCGGGAAGATCGGATCAGTGCTTGCTGATCTCAAAGTTCTGCGTGGTGACCGGCTTGCCATCGAGCGAGATCTCGATCTTGTAATGGCCTTCCGGCCACAGATCCGGGTTCTGCACCATGAACGTGGTGACGGCCGGCCCATCGGTGGCGAGGGCCTGACTGATGCTGCTGATCAATTGGCCGTTGCCTTCCAGGTAACTCCATTTGGCGTTGAGCGTGGCACCGTCGCTGCGACCGGTGGTGGCGACGCTGGCGTAGATGATCTTGTCGCTGGCGGCAAAGCGGTTGCCAGCCTGGCTCACCTGATGCGCGGCATTGACGGCGTTGCCGAGCGTCACGCTGGCCACACTGAGCGCAGCGGTGGCAGAAGCGACAGGTATGTTGGCTACGGTGGCATGCACTGTTGTGTTGGCGATGGCTGGCGTGGGCGGTACGGTTGCAGCTTTCTTGCTGGTGCTGGCCGCAGTGGGCTTGGCAGCGGTTGGCGCAGTAGCGGTAGTCCTCGCAGCCGCCGGCGAACCGGCTGGCGGTGCCGGGGCGTGCTTGCCGCAGGCGCCGAGCAGCAGGCAGGCAAGACTGACGCTGTACAGCGCGACCGAGCGTATGGAACGTGTCATGCGGAAACTCCACTGGCGTGACGCGGCGGTGGCCGCAGCGCTGTCCGGATACCTGGATCAAGGATACCGAGGCTAGCCCTGTCGATCTGAAGCGCCGATTACCGGGTGATCGCGCCACCGCGATCACCGTGGGAATCTACTGGCGAACCGTGCGTGTATTGTTCGGTGTGGCCGGCATGCTGCTGCGGAAGGGGTTGATGTCCAGGCCGCCGCGGCGGGTGTAACGCGCATGCACGCTCAGCTGCTGTGGAGCGCAGCGCTGCATCAGGTCGACGAAGATGCGCTCCACGCATTGTTCGTGGAACTCGTTGTGATCACGGAACGAGACCAGGTAACGCAGCAGACCGGCGTGGGCGATCGGCGCGCCACGATAGACGATCTGCACGCTGCCCCAATCGGGCTGGCCGGTGACCGGGCAGTTCGAGCGCAACAGGTGCGAAACCAGGGTTTCCACGACCGGGTTGGCACCGGCATCCGCATGCAGGAAATCCGCCTGCGGTGGGCCGTAGTGGTCGATGGCAATGTCCTGGCCATCGAGCAGATGGCCGTCCAGATCGGCGACGGCGTATGCGGCCGCACTCGCGTCACGGAGTTGCACATCGACCAGGGCACCGGCGGCGGCGGACAGATCCCGTGTCAGCGTGGCGGCAAGCGTGGCAGCATCATTGACGCGCTCTTGCGCGAACCCGTTCAAGTACAGCTTGAGCGATTTCGACTCGATGATGTTCGGCGAAACTGCCGGTACGCGGAACTCGGCCAACGCCACCACAGGTTTTCCACGCACGTCGAGCCATGAAAGCTCGTAGGCGTTCCAGATGTCGACGCCGTGGAACGGCAGTGGCTCGGCCACACCGATTTCCGCGCGCTTGATTTCGCGCGGTATCGGAAACAGCAGACTGGGGTCGTAGCGGTCGGCATAGATGGTGCTCTTGCCGAGCGGTGAATGTTCAGGGGTACTCATGCGGCGAAGTTTAGCGGTTTTGGCTGCTCTCCCTTCGGTCGCAGGGAGAGCAACAAGAGCAGACGTTACACGTTGACCATCTTCATCATGGCTCCGGCATATCGCTCGCCGGCCACGGCATCCGGCGGAAACACCGCATCGATCGCCTTGAGTTCGGCAGCGCTGAGTTGCACGTCGAGCGCACCGAGGTTCTCGTCCAGCCGCGAACGCTGCTTGGTGCCGGGTATCGCCAGCACATCCTGGCCCTGCGCCAGCACCCAGGCCAAGGCCAGCTGAGCCGGCGAGCAGCCCTTGTCCGCGGCCAGCGCCTTCACCTGTTCGACCAGTTGCAGGTTGCGGGTGAAGTTGTCGCCCATGAAGCGCGGACTGCTGCGACGGTAGTCGTCGGCATCGAAATCCTCCGGCGTGCGGATCGCGCCGGTGAGGAAGCCGCGGCCCAGCGGCGAGTAGGCGACCAGGCTCACACCTAACTTGCGGCAGGCGGCGAGCATGCCGTTCTGCTGTGGGTCGCGGGTCCACAGCGAGAACTCACTCTGCAGCGCGGCGATTGGATGCACCTTGTAGGCGCGTTCCAGCGTGCCGCCGGATGCTTCGCTCATGCCGAGATGACGCACCTTGCCGGCATGCACCAGTTCGGCCATGGCACCGATGGTTTCCTCGATCGGCACGTTCGGATCGACGCGGTGCTGGTAGTACAGGTCGATGGTTTCGATGCCGAGCCGCTTCAGGCTGGCGTCGCAGGAGGCGCGCACATACTCCGGACGGCCGTCGACGCCGCGTGCCTGCGGATTCGCCGGATCACGCACGATACCGAACTTGGTGGCGATGAAGGCCTGCTGGCGACGGCCCTTGATCGCCTTGCCAACCAGCTCCTCGTTGGTATGCGGGCCATACACATCGGCGGTATCGAGCAGGTTGAGGCCGCGCTCCAGCGCGTGGTGGATGGTGGCGATCGATTCGACATCGTCACGCTGGCCGTAGAACGCGCTCATGCCCATGCAGCCGAGGCCGAGGGCGGAAACCTGAGGACCGTTCTTTCCAAGAGTGCGGGTCTGCATGGCGTTGCTCCGGTGGGTGAAGGTGGGTGCATGGTGCGCCGTGCCGGCATTCGGATAAATGCTCAATAATGGCCATCACTATTTCATTAGTGACAACAATCATCATGGATCGTCTCGAAGCGATGCGGTTGTATACGCGGATTGTCGAACTGGGCAGCTTCACCGCTGCCGCGGACGACCAGAACCTGCCGCGTGCCACCGTCACCCACGCGATCAAGCGGCTGGAAGTACGGCTCGGCGCACAACTGTTGCAACGAACCACCCGTCGTGTGCGCACCACCCGCGACGGCGAGGTGTATTACGGCCACTGCGTGCGCCTGCTGGCCGATATGGACGAAGTCGAAACCGATTTCCGCGAGGCTGCGGTACAGCCGAAAGGGCGCTTGCGAATCGATCTTTCCGCCGCGCTGGCGCGACTGCTGGTGATCCCGGCACTGCCCGCATTCTGCGCGCGCTTTCCGCAGATCGAACTGGATATCGGTACCGGTGATCGTTACGTTGACCTGGTGCGCGAAGGCGTCGACTGCGCGGTACGGGTCGGTGAGCTGGGCGATACGGGGATGATCGGTCGGCGCGTCGCCCTGTTGGCGCAGGTCACCACAGCCAGCGCCGATTACGTACGCCGACACGGGCGGCCGGAATCGCTGGTGGCCTTGCATGAGGGTCACTACGCAGTGAACTGGGCCTCGCCGACGACGCGCCGTGCCGAACCGCTGGAATTCATGGTCGGTCGCAAGCGTCGCGAGGTGAGCCTGCCCGGAAAAATCACCGTCAGTGGAGCGGATGCCTATCTTGGATGCTGCAAGGCTGGTCTCGGTATCGCACAGTTCTCGCGCTATCGGATCGAACAGGAGCTGGCCAGCGGCACGATGTGCGACCTGCTGCCGGCAACACCGCCGCCACCATTGCCGATGACCGTGCTGTATCCACCGCAGCGGCAGATGCCCGCGCGGCTGCGCGTGTTCGTCGACTGGCTGGTCGAGCTGACGGCCGGGCAGCGTTGAGGTTGCTCGCAAGCCAAGGAAGCGACTGCAGCAGCATGATTAAGACTCGCGCGATGTACCACGCCGGGGCGTACTGGTTCCGAGTGTGTCACTGGTCAGTGGTGCGCCGGCAGTGATCAGCGCGCCACGTTGCTCGGCCAGCGGCAGGCGCAGCATGCAGTCCTCGAAGCGGGCGAGTTTCTGGAATGCCGCAAGAGCCTGGACCTGCGCGACGAGCGCTGCGCAGCGTGGCCAGCGCACAGCATCAATCGCGTAGCGCACGAATGAGGCCGTGCGGAAAAAGCTGGCGATGCTGATGTCGGCGATCGACAACGGGCCGAACAGGAAACCGTCTTCCGGCAGCTGGCTTTCCAGGTAGTCCAGCGTGGCGGGAATATCCACTTCGCGCGCGTGCTTCACCACGGCTTCATCGGTGGTTTCGCCGAAGATATGGCGCCTGATCGCCAACTGATAGAACAGCCGCCAGATCAGCCCGTCGGCCAGACGCGTGTCGGTGTATTCCTCCAGCCAGCGTGCCTGTGCACGGTCGGCAATGTCAGCCGGATACAACGCTGGCGCGGGATACCTTTCTTCCAGGTACTGGCAGATCACCGAGGAATCATTCAGCACGAAACCGTCGTCGATCAGCACCGGGATGCGCCGCAGCGGGCTGAGCCGCGAGAACTGGTCGTTGCCGACGAAGGGTGCGATCGGATCGATCTCGTAGTCGATCTCCTTCAGCTCCAGGCACACCAGCACCTTGCGCACATAGGGCGAGATGTAATTGCCGATGATTCTCAGGCGAGCAGGCATCGAACGACTCCGTTTACGGCAAGCAAAGGTAGAGCTGCACTGCTTGCGGCAAGCAAGACATGGTTACGCCGCTTGCGGCCAGCAAGATATGGCTTTGCCGCTTGTGGCAAGCAGAATGTGGTTTCGCTGCGTGTTACAGGGCAATCAGCCTGAGCGAGGTCGCGGCCAGACGTCAAGCGGAAGACTATGCTTCAAGAATTTACGTTTAGATGTACGACAGGCAGCGCCGGGATCGGCGTCGGCGAGCCGTTGGAATCCAGCGCGATCATCACGAAGCGACCGGTGGTGCACACACGGCGATCGCCGCTGAGCAGATCTTCGGCGGTCATCTCTACCTCGACGTGCATCGAGCTGCGGCCGACATTGACCACGCTGGCGACCAGTTCCACCAGTTGGCCCGTACGCACCGGCACGCGGAAGCTCACCTCTTCGGATCGCGCGGTGACCACGGTGCGTCGTGCGTAACGCGAGGCGACGATGAAGGCGGCCTTGTCCATCCACGCCAGTGCCTGGCCGCCGAACAGCGTGCCGAGGTGGTTGGTGTGGTCCGGGAAAACCATTTCGAGCAGGCGGGCTTCGGTTTGGGCAGTCGTCATGGGGTCGCATTGCATGGTGGGAAGTGTGGCTGGCGGCAGTACTTGGTGGCGCCAGCGGAGAAGTGCGGCGCCAGTCTAGTTTGTTTGCGGCAAACGGCGTGATCGCGTAGTCGCATGGACCTCTGGCATGGGTAGCCGGGGGCCGTATCGCGTTAGCATCGTGCGGATAGGGTGCGGAGCCGGCCATCGGGCCGCTCTGACGCCATCCGGTTTCCCGTGGGAGAAATGCATGCATTCGATGATCGGCAAGTCGTGTCTGTCCGGTATGGTGGTGATGGGGTTGTTCTCGAGTGGCGTGGTCGCCGCGCAGGGCAGCACCTTGAGTGCGAGCGACTACGCGCAGGCGGAACGCTTCATGGTTTACAACACCGCGCCGCTGGTCGATCACGACGTGCACCGAGTGAAGTGGCTGGACGACACCCACTTCTGGTATCGCGACCACGATGTCCGTGGCGATCACGTCATGCTGATGGACGCGACCACCGGCAAGGTCGCGCCGGCGTTCGACCAGGCCAAGCTGGCCGCCGCGCTGGGCAAGGCCAGCGGCCAGCCGCTAGACACGAAGAAACTTCCACCGCTGCTCGATTACAGCGTGAAGCCGGATGGACGTTACGACGTCGACCTCGGCGGCAAGCATTACCTGTGCGACCTCAAGGGCACCGGCGAGTGCACCGACGCGGCGAAACTGGTGAAGACCGGCAGCGAGCCGGGGCTGCTGTCGCCGGACAAGAAGACCGAAGCCTTCATCCGCGACTGGAACCTGTGGCTGCGTGACGTAGCGACCGGCAAGGAAACCCAGCTGACCACCGACGGCGTGAAGGACTTCGGTTACGCCACCGACAATGCCGGCTGGATCCATACCGACCGTTCCGTGCTGAACTGGTCGCCGGACTCGACCAAGATCGCCACCTACCAGCAGGACCAGCGCGGCGTGGGCGAGATGTACACCGTGCGCACGAAGGTCGGCCACCCTGAGCTGGACGCGTGGAAATATCCGCTGCCCGGCGACAAGAAGGTGTTCATGATCGAGCCGGTGGTGATCGACGTGGCCTCGCGCAAGATGGTGCGCCTGCAACTGCCGCCGCAACAGCGCCTGTCCAGCCTGTGCGACGACATCAGCTGCAGCAGCGACGGCCATTGGGACGACCTGCAGTGGGCGCCGGACAGCCGGACCCTGGCGCTGGTGACCACCTCGCGCGACCGCAAGCACGAATGGTTCCGCGTGGCCGATGCCGCGACCGGCGCCGTGCGCACCGCGTTCGACGAGAGCGTCAAGGATTACTTCGAAAGCGGCATGGACACCGCCAACTGGCAGTACCTGCCCAAGACCAACGAGGCGATCTGGTTCTCCGAGCGCAACGATTGGGGCAACCTGTACCTGTACAGCCTCGCCAGCGGCAAGCTCGAGCATGCGATCACCAGCGGCGAGGGCAACGTCGTCGACGTGCTGCACCTCGACCGCAAGGCGCGCACGCTGTGGTTCACCGGTGTGGGCCGCGTGTCGGGCGTGAATCCGTACTACCGGCAGTTCTGGAAAGTCGGTCTCGATGGCGGCCAGTCGGTGCTGCTGACGCCCGAGGACGCCGACCACATCATCAGCATGTCGCCCGACGGCAAGACCTTCGTCGACAGCTATTCCACGCCCACCGTGCCACCGGTGACCGTGCTGCGTTCGTCGGATGATGGCCACATCATCGCCACCGTGGCGAAGGCCGACATCACGCGCCTGAAGGCAGCCGGCTGGGTGCCGCCGATCCCGATCACGGTGAAGGCGCGCGACGGCAAGACCGATCTGTACGGCATGATGTTCAAGCCGACGAGCTTCGACCCGCACAAGAAGTACCCGATCATCGACTATGTCTATCCCGGCCCGCAGACCGGCTCGGTGCGCGGACGCAGCTTCTTGCCTTCGCGCGGCGACAACCAGGCGCTGGCCGAGCTCGGCTTCATCGTGGTGGCGATCGACGGCATGGGTACGCCGTGGCGCTCGGCCAGCTTCCATCACACCTGGTACGGCGACATGGGCGACAACACGCTGCCCGATCAGGTCAAGGGCATCCAGGAGCTGGCGCAGCGCTATTCGTGGATCGACATCAACCGTGTTGGCATCTGGGGCCATTCCGGTGGCGGCAACACCACCGCCGACGCGATGTTCCGCTACCCCGACTTCTTCAAGGTCGGTTGGGCCGAGAGTGGCAACCACGACAACCGCAACTACGAGAACGACTGGGGCGAGAAGTACCAGGGTCTGCTGGTGACCAACAAGGACGGCAGCACCAACTACGACAACCAGGCCAACCAGGACATGGCGAAGAACCTCAAGGGGCGCCTGATGCTGGTGCACGGCACGATCGATGACAACGTACCGCTGGGCGAGACCATGCTGGTGGCCGATGCGCTGATCAAGGCCAACAAGGATTTCGACATGCTGATCATCCCCAACGTCCACCACGGTTATGCGGCCGCCACGCCGTACGCCACGCGCCGGCGCTGGGACTACTTCGTGCACAACCTCGCCGGTGACACCCCGCCGAAAGAGTACGAATTGAAGGCGTGGCCCTGGATGTGAGTTCGCCAGTGAGAGCATCAGTATCAGCGGAAGCCTGAGCGGTTCCGCTGATGCTTCACCCGGCTGACGCACGCCCTGCCGGTCAGTCCGCCCGGGTGGCCACCACCGGCGGTACCGCTGCCGCGCGCAGCGCCGGGCCGAGCACCGCGCCTTGGCCGAGCAGCCACAGCAGGACGGCGCCGATCGGCAGGTAGAGGAACGGCAGTCGCGGCAGTTCGTAATGCGTCATCAACCACAGGTTGACTGCATAGGCCAGCAGCATGCCCAGCACGGTGCCACCGCTGACGATCAGGAAATTCTCGGTCTGCACATAACGCAGGATGTCGCCGCGAGTGGCGCCGATGGCGCGGCGAATGCCGATCGAGCGCCGTCGTTGCTGCACCCAGAAACTGGCGAGGCCGGCGATACCCAGCGCGGTGACGAACAGCAGCCCGGCCGCCGCCGCCAGCAGCAGGCCGATCATGGTGCGGTTGCGGCGGAAGTAGTCGTCGCGCAACTGGGTGAAGGTCTGCGATTTTCGCAGGATACGATTGCCATCGAGTTGGTTCAGCACGTCGCTCGCCTGTTGCAGCACGCGCTCGCGTTCCTGCGGCGCGGTGCGCAGGACATAGCTGATATCCACGGTGTCCGGCAACAGCGGAAGCAGGGTGCTGTACTCGTTGCCCACGGCCTCGCGCAGCTGCGGCCGCAGCAGATGATCGACCACGCCGACGACGCGTACCGGATTGTCGCCGGGATAGATCTCCTTGCCCAGCGCGCTCTGACCCGGAAACAACCGCTCGGCCAGCGCGCGGGTAATGATGGTGACCGGTACATGGTTGATGCCGGCCCAGTCATGCGCACTGTCCATCGGCAGGTATTCGTCAGGCAGGAAATCGCGCCCCCCGACCAGATGCAGACCCAGCGTTCCGAGCTCGCCCGGGGTGCCGTTGTAGGCGGTGGCGGTGAGGTCGGTTTCGGCGTTCGGCGTGGTGGCGATGCCATTGCTCCAGTCGTTGCCGTTGAACGGCAGCGCATCGACCGCGGCCACGGATCTCACGCCGGGGATCTGGCGCAGGGCGGCCACGTCGGCGGCATGTCGGGTCAGTGGATTTTCGTTCTCGTCCAGGCCGATGCTTTCGACCGTCACCAGCTCATCCTCGGCCAGTCCGCTGGGCTGACGCAGCTGGGCGGTGCGGTTGACGATCATGAACACCACATTGCAGACGATGGCGCAGGTCAGGCCGACCTGCAGCACCAGCAGCAGCACGGTGAGCTTGTGGCGGGTAAGGCTGGATAGCAGCGGTCGCAGTGGCATGGATCACCTCATTGGGTCTTGAGCTGCAGGGCGGGAGCGATGTGGCAGGCGCGCCAGGCCGGCAGCAGTCCGGCCAGCACGCTGGCGCATACCGCCAGCGCAAACGTGCCGAGCAACATGGCGGCATCCATCTGAGCCAGTTGCGCGTAGCCGTCGGGACGCTGGCGCACGCTCCACAGGCCGAGCTCGGCGATACCGAGGCCCAGCACGCCGCCGGCCAGCCCGATCACCGACGACTCGATGCCGAACTGCAGGAAGATGTCACGTCGCCGTGCACCCAAGGCCCGGCGCACGCTGACCTCGCCGCTGCGGCGCAGGAATTTCGCCAGCAGCAGGCCGACGATGTTGAGCATGCATACGCCGAGAAAACCCAGCGCCAGCCACAGCTGCAGGCGCAGGTCGGAGGGGATCACCTGCTGCCTGGTGAGCCAGTCCATCAGGCCGTAGAGCCGGGCATCTACGGGGCGTGGAAAGCGGCCATGCGCCTGCTGATCGCGCCAGTAGTCGCCGAGGAAATCCCGATAGGCGCGTGCCTTGGCCGGGTTGTCCAGCTGAACCCAGAACTGCAACCAGTTGCAGTGGTCGCTGGTACGGGCATCGCCGCCGTTGCCCCAGCACATGAAATTGCCGACGAAATTGAGCTGCAGATCCAGCGCCGTCTGCAGCGGCAGGAAAAACTCGTCGGTCTTGCCGAAGGCGCGGTCGTTGACCTGGGTATAGAAGGTCGGCTGCGGATACCAGTCGTCCAGCACGCCGATCACGCGGAAGTCGGTGTTCTTCAGTCGCACCGTGCGGCCGATGCTGGGCATGTCACCGAACAACTTGTGGCTGAGCTCGGCGTTGAGCACGATGACCCGCGCGCGCTGCTCGTCCTCCTGTGCGGTCCAGCCGCCGCCGGCACGGAACGGCACGTCGAACATCGGAAAGAAGTCTGCCGTGACATAGTGTCCGGACTGGAAGAACGGTCGCAGCGAACTCTGCAGGGGACGGATTGGCGCCGAACCCGAGGCCATCGCGGCCTGCCGATCCGCGCGATGGGCGCGCAGCAGATTCATCGCATCCGGCCAGGTCAGGTTGCCGTTGGGCGCACTGTCCTTGGTGGTCTTGCTGCGCACCAGCGGGCGGGCGTCGAGCTGTGGCACAAACAACTGCGCGCTGCGGCCGGGCAGCGGATCGCCCGACATCACATGCAGCACGGTGATCATGGTCATGCTGGCGCCGATGCCCAGGCCGATGGCGAGGATCATCAGCGCGGTAAGCACCTTGCTGCGTTTCAGGCTGCGCAGCGCAAGAGCGAGGTAGTAGCCGAACATCGTGGAATCTCCTGGCCATCTGCGGACGCAGTTTCCCGGCACCGCCTGCCGAAACAGGCGGCTCGTTGAGCCTTCGAACTGACTGCCGGCGAAATGGATGGCCGCGTGCGCCGGCAGCGCGCGGGTAACGGCAATCCGGTCGCTGCGGCGTTACTCAGCGCCGGCTTACGTTCTCGGCCAGGCCTTTCGCCAGTGCTTCGTTCAGCAGCTTGTTCATCGCCTGCTCGGCGTCATGTGCGGCTTGTTGCTGGCGTTGCTCCAGCGCGTGCTGCTGTTTTTCAAGCCCTGCCTGCTGCGACTCCAAGGTGCGCTGACTGGCATCGAGTTCACTCCGCAATGCCGCGTGGCGTTGCTCGAGCCGCGCCTGTTCTGCCTCGAGTGTGCGCCGTTGCGCGTCGAGCGCTCGCTTGTCGTCGGTCGTTTGCACTGCCGCTTGTGCCGAGAATTGCGCCTGTCGCTGTGCTAGCTCGGCCTGCTCCTGGGCGAACCCGGCATCACGCGCGGCCAGGCCGGCCTGCTGGCCGGCAAGCCGGCCCTGTTCGCCCGCAAGCTGACCTTGCTGGCGTGCCAGTTCGGTCAGCGGTGCATAAATGTTCCTGGCGTGTTCGAGGAATGCCTTGTCGCGAATGATGTAGGCAGCGCTGCCGTGGCGGAACCACAGCATGGGGGCCTTGTTCGCCTGGTGCAGATCCTTGACCGCGGCGAGGTCGGTATCCGAACCGTTGATTGTGATGGTGTCGCCATCGAACAGTGCAAAGCCATCGCTGGCATTGGCGCGGGTGTCGATGTCGATGTGCCGGGCCGAGAAGCCACCGAAGCTCGGCGGAACGGGAGGAGGTGGTGGTGCAGGGGGCGCCACAGGCGGAAGCGGCGGAAGCGGTGGTGGTGGCGGAGCCAGATGAGTTGGCAATGCGCCCGGCAGCGATGGCATGGCGGGGAGTGCTGCAGGAGCCGGAGCAGGGTGAGCAGCAGGGGCTGCTGTCACAGCCGTGTCCGGACTTGCCTGTGCCTGATCCGTACTACTTGCGGTGACGCGATAAGGAAGCACGCCGGCAAGTGCGACGAGTGCGACGAGTATCCAGCCGCGCGTGCGCGACATGGCGTTGGTGTTTTGCTGCAACATGATCAGTCGCCTCCTGAGGTTCTGGAATGTTGGAGATGCACCGGCGAGGCCGGAGTGCATGGGATAGGCCACGCCGAGGCGCAACAGCAGGCGCCCGTAATCCTGCGGTGCCGCACTATGCTGCTGCAGCACCTGCGCATCACAGGCGGCTTCGCGATGAAGTGCGTACTCGCGCATCGCCCACGCCACCAGTGGGTGGAAAAAGAACAGCCGTTGCGCAATCGCCGGTGCCCAACCCAGCCAGAGATCGCCGCGACGCAGATGGGCTAGCTCGTGGGCGAGCGCCATCGATGATTCTTCCGGCGTCAGTACCTCGTTGGCTGGCAGCAGGACGCAGGGGTGCCACAGACCGGTTACCTGGGGCGACGTAATCGCATGTGACATGCGCAACTGAGGACAGTGGCGCAAGCCGAGCATGCGGACCTGCTGTACACACGCTGCCTGCAGCTTTGCATCGTGCAGTGGCGTGGATTCGCGTAGCACCTGGCGCGTTTTCCGCCATTGCCGCGCGACGAGCAGCAACTGTGCAAGCAGGCCGGCGAGCCACATGGTCACCACAAACGAACGCCAGGGGAACGGGCGCGTCGGCGTCGACGCGTGCGTTGTCGTCTGCGCGGTTGTCATCGTCGGAGCCGTTGGCAAGGACGGCACGGCAACCTCTGATGGCGTGGCGGCTTCGTCCGATGGCGCGATCGCGGCGATCTGTGGACTGGCCGTTGCTGCGATGGGTGCGGGCGGCGATGCCGGAGACAGCAGCGGCAGTTCTACCGGTGTGCTGGCGACCAAGCCGACGATCAACTGCACGCTGAGTATCCACCACAGCATGCAGCGGATCGCCGGTGACAATCGCGGCATCCAGCGACCCAGCAGCCATAGCGCGCCGATCAGCAATACCGCCTGCGCGGATGTCCAGGCGAGGCGGACCAGCAAGGTATCGGTCAGGGTGTGAATCGCGTTCATCTCACGACTCCTTGCGCTTGGACTGCAGCTGCGTGACCAGCGCTTCCAACTGCGCCAGTTCGGTGTCGGAGACCTCGGCGTGCTCGGACATCCAGGCCACGAACGGCGAGACCGAACCGCTCAGCGTTTTCTCGACAAAGCTGCCGACGGCGCTGCGCATTGCCTCACCGGGCCCGGTGGCGGTGCTGTAGCGGTACATGCCCTTGACCTGCCGGCGCTTGAGATATCCCTTGCTGCGCAGGCGTTCCATCATGGTCAGCACGGTGGAGCGCGCCAGTCCGCGCGGCTCGCCGTAGCCGATGGCCACTTCACCTACCGAGGCATGGCCGCATTCGTCGATGTGATGCAGCAGCGCCAGTTCCTGGTCGCCTATGGTGGATTTGCGCATGGCCGGAGGTCCGCGTGACTACATATGTAGTCACGCTACGCCATGCTTACACGTGTAGTCAATAGGCCGGGCGGCACTCCCGGCGCTCGCTGCGTGGCACAGCCGGGCCAACCGGCGAACCAGGCGCGTCAGAACGCCACGTCGAACGCCACTTCCCCTTGCACGCCGACTTGATACGCCGACACCCGGCGCTCGAAGAAATTGGTCACTTCCTGTACGTCCTGCAGATCCATGAAGTCGAACGGGTTCTTCGCGCCGTACTTCTTCGGCATGTCGAGCTGGGCCAGGCGCTGGTCGGCGCAGTATTCGAGGTACTGGCGCATGTCCTTCACCGACAGGCCGACCACGCCGCCGGAGAGCACGTCCTCGGCGAACAGGGTTTCGCAGGCGATCGCGTCTTCCATCATCTGCTCGACCTGCGCGCGCATGGTGTCGTCGAACAGCTCGGGCTCCTGTTCGCGCACCGTGCGCACGACATCGAATGCGAAGGCCATGTGGCCGCTCTCGTCGCGGAACACCCAGTTGGTACCCGCGGCGAGGCCATGCAGCAGGCCGCGCGAGCGCAGGTAGTAGACGTAGGCGAATGCTGCATAGAAGAACAGGCCTTCGATGCAGGCGGCGAAGCAGATCAGGTTGAGCAGGAACTGCCGCCGCTGTTCGCGCGTTTCCAGTCGCTGCAGGCCCTGGATCGAATCGATCCACTTGAAGCAGAACTCGCCCTTGGCGCGGATCGAGGGGATGTTCTCGATCGCCGCGAACGCCTTGTTGCGCTCGGCCGGATCAGGAATATAGGTGTCGAGCAGGGTGAGGTAGAACTGCACATGCAGCGCCTCCTCGTACAGCTGGCGCGACAAATACATGCGTGCTTCGGGCGAATTGATGTGCTGATACAGATTCAGCACCAGGTTGTTCGACACGATGGTGTCGCCGGTGGCGAAGAACGCTACCAGGCGATGGATCAGGTGGCGATCGGCGGCGGACATCTTCGACGAGAGGTCGGCCGTGTCCATCGAGAAATCCACTTCCTCGACCGTCCAGGTGTTCTTGATCGCGTTGCGGTACATCTCGTAGAAACCGGGATAACGCATCGGGCGCAGGGTGAGCTCGAATCCCGGGTCGAGGAGCGAAGGAGAGAGTGAAGAGGAGTGAGAAGTGAGAGACGATGTTTCGGACATGGAGGTGTTCCTATGCATTATCGAGAGACGGTGGTCTGGAAGAGAGCCATGCAAGTCGCTCTGGAGGTCTATCGGCTCATGCGGTTCCTTCCGCGTGAAGAGACGTATGGCATGCGTGCGCAAATGACCCGGGCGGCGGTATCTGTGCCAAGCAATATTGCTGAAGGCTGGACTCGGGAGTCGAAGGCGGAGAAACGCCAATTCCTCACCATTGCGCAAGGCTCGCTTGCGGAATTGGAAACCCAGCTGACGCTGTGTGAAGAGATCGGTTGGATGGATGTTGCGCAAACGCATTCCCTTCGGGAATGCGTCGACGAAACCAGCCGCATGCTAACGACATTCCGCCAACGCCTGCGATCACAAGGCCGCCCTAGCAAAGAGGAGTGAGAAACGGGCTCTTTGCCTTCTCTCACTCCTCACTCCTCTTCATTCACTTCCTGCTCGTCACTGGCAAGCCTCGCAGTACTCGGGGTTTTCCAGCGAGCAGAACACCGCGGCATTGGCCTGCGCCTGATCCACGACCAGCACGGTCTTGTCCGTCGACACGGTGGTTTTGGTGATCTTGGTGGCGGGGCGCGAGCGCAGGTAATAGGTGGTCTTGATGCCGGCCTTCCATGCGTACATGTACATCGAGCTGAGCTGGCCGATGTTCGGGTTTTCCATGAACAGGTTCAGCGACTGGCTCTGGTCGATGTAGGCACCACGCGCGGCACCGAGTTCGATCAGTGCCTTCTGCGGCAGCTCCCACACCGTGCGATAGATCGCGCGCAGGCGTTCCGGAATCACGGTTATGCCCTGGATCGAGCCTTCCGCCAGTTTGATCGCGTCGCGAATTTCTGACGTCCACAGGCCGAGTGTCTTCAGTTCGTCGGCAAGGTAACGATTGACCTGCAGGAAATCGCCCGACAGCGTCTCGCGCTTGAACAGGTTGCTGACCTGCGGCTCGATGCACTCGTAGCAGCCGGCGATCGAGGCGATCGTGGCAGTCGGGGCAATCGCGATCAGCAAAGAGTTGCGCAGGCCATGTTGCTTGATGCGTTCGCGCAGCGCATCCCAGCGCGCGCTGTCTTGCGGCGTGGCATTCGGCCAGTAGTCGAACTGCAGTTCACCGTTCGCCGCGCGGCTCTCGGCGAAGCCCGGGTGTGCGCCTTCGACCGCGGCCAGTTCGGTCGACATCGACAGCGCGTGGAAATAGATCTCCTCGGCGATGCGGGTGGACAGTGCCAGCGCTTCGGTTGAATCGAACGGCAGCCGCAGTTTGAAGAACACGTCCTGTAGGCCCATCACGCCGAGACCAACCGGCCGCCACTTCATGTTGGCAGTACGCGCGGTGTTGATCGGATAGAAGTTGAGATCGATCACCCGGTTGAGCTGGCGCACGGCGGTACGCACGGTCGAGGCGAGCTGTTCGAAATCGAACGCGTAGCTTTCATCGGCGGCGCGGACCACGTGCCGCGCCAGGTTCACCGAGCCCAGATTGCACACGGCCGTTTCGCTGGCCGAGCTCACTTCGAGAATCTCGGTGCACAGGTTGGACAGGTGGATCACATTGTCGGGATGAGCGGTCTGGTTGCTGGTGGCGTTGCAGCGATCCTTGAACGTCATCCAGCCGTTGCCGGTCTGTGCCAGCGTGCGCATCATGCGGGCATACAACTCGCGCGCTTTCACCGTCTTCACGGCGAGGCCGTTCGCTTCGGCTTCGCGATAGGCGCGATCGAACGTCTCGCCCCAGCTGTCGACCAGATGAGGCATCACCTTCGGATCGAACAGCGACCAGTCGCCATCGCTTTCGACGCGGCGCATGAATTCGTCGGGAATCCAGTTCGCGATGTTGAGGTTATGCGCGCGACGTGCGTCATCGCCGGTGTTGTCGCGCAGCGCGAGAAAATCCTCGATGTCGGCGTGCCACGATTCGAGATACACGCAGGCCGCACCCTTGCGCTTGCCACCTTGGTTCACCGCGGCGACCGAGGCGTCCAGCGTCTTCAGCCACGGCAGCAGGCCATTCGAATGGCCGTTGGTACCCTTGATCAGCGAGCCACGCGAACGCACCCGCGAATAAGCCAGGCCGATGCCGCCGGCGAACTTGCTGAGCTTGGCGACGTCGGCGTACTTGTCGTAGATCGACTCCAGCGAGTCGAGCGGCGAGTCGAGCAGGTAACACGAGCTCAGCTGCTCGTGTGCGGTGCCGGCGTTGAACAGGGTGGGCGAGCTGGCGATGTATTCCAACGAGGACAGCAGCCGATAGAGTTCCAGCGTTTCGCCGATCTCGTTGCCGCCGAGCGCGCAGGCGATGCGCATGAAGAAATGCTGCGGCGTCTCGATCACGAAACGCAGCTGCGGATGGCGCAGCAGGTAACGGTCGTACACCGTGCGCAGACCGAAGTATTCGAAGCGGCGCGTGGCGAGCGGATCGATCGCGTCGTTCAACTTGCGTGCGTTGATGGCGACGAAGTCGCGCAGGCGCGCGTTGAGGATGCCCAGTTCCGCGCCGCGCGCGATCGACTGCGAGAAACTCTGGATTTCCTGGCCGCTCACTTCCTTGTCGATGTAGGCCCCGAGCAGGCGCGCGGCGAGCTGGCCGTACTCCGGCTCTTCAGCCGTCAATGCCGCGGCGGTGCGGATCGAAAGCTGGTCCAGCTCCTGGGTGGTGGCGCCGTCGTAAAGGCCGCCGATGGTCTTCAGCGCCACGCGCAGCGGGTCGACGCCATGCAGACCTTCGCTGCTGCGGGTCACCGCGCGCACGATCTTGTTGACGTCGACGGTTTCCTGGCCGCCGTTGCGCTTGGTCACGCGCATCTGGGCCGGGTTGTGCGGTGGGGTCAGGGCGAAGGTGTCGTCGGGTGACGCCGCTGCCTCGGTCACGGCTTCGGCGGGTGAATCGACGCGCGCGGCGGTGCGCTCGCGGGTAGCGGTGTTCTGAGGTTGCATGGCTATTGGCTCCCGGCATGGACATCAAACACCTGCTCCCGCGCGCAGGGCCTGAAGCGATGGATTCCGGGAACGGGTCACAGTGCAGGCGCCATGCGGCCTACTGCACTGCGACGTGCCTCCCCGCGGAAGCCGTCACTACGCACCGGGACACGTTCGTCCCGATGTGCCGGCAGGTCTTCGGACTTGCGGACATGGATCTTGCGATCCGCCTACTTGTCCCCGCTTCCCAGTCGTTGACGACCAGTGCATGTGGCGACGTTCGTTTCCGCTTTACCGCTGCGGGGCAGTTCCGGAATTACACCGGATTCCCTTTTAAGCCCGACCGACGATCGCGTCTGGACGGGCACCGACGGACACAACATATCGGGTGCACCGGGCAGGGTCAACCCAACAAGTTGTGCACAAGTCGGGGGATAAGCCGTGCGCGGCAAGGCGCGGCGCGGGCTGCCACGGGATTACTTTTTTTCGTGGCTTGAGGGTTACTGAGGGGCCGGAACCATCCGGCGCGTCAGGGTGCGCTGACAGGGATCAGAGCGCGTCGTGGTCCAGTTCGCCGGTGCGGATGCGGATCACCTGCTCCAGCGTGCTGACGAAAATCTTGCCGTCGCCGATCTTGCCGGTGCGGGCGGAGTGCTGGATTGCTTCCAGCACGCGATCGAGCTGGTCGTCGGCAATCGCCACTTCCAGCTTGATCTTGGGCAGGAAATCGACCACGTATTCGGCACCGCGGTACAGCTCGGTGTGGCCTTTCTGGCGACCGAAGCCTTTCACCTCGGTCACCGTCACGCCCTGCACGCCGACCTCAGCCAGCGCCTCGCGCACATCGTCCAGCTTGAATGGCTTGATGATCGCCACGACCAGCTTCATGGGTCTTCCTCAGTCGGCAGGCATCGACACGACAGGCGATGCAGAAGCGCATTCTGCCTGCCTGGCTTGGTGTTGTCGCCTGATAACGGTGTGTGTAGGACAATTCCTACAGTTTTTGACGGAGCGTACCGATGGCGTACTCACAATCCATTTATCTAGAATTCATTTCGACAAGCTTGAGGCGCTGTTCACGATGAACAGGCAGGATATCGATCAGATTGCCCTGCGACTTGTGTCGTTGGTACCGCCAGGACTGGCACAGGCGCAACAGGATTTGCGCGCCAACTTCCAGGATGTTCTGGCGCAGGGACTGCGCCGCCTCGATCTGGTCACCCGCGAAGAATTCGAAGTCCAGACACAGGTGCTGGCGCGTACCCGCGCCAAGGTCGACGAATTGGAGCGACGCGTGGCCGAACTTGAGGCTGCCGTAGCTGCCCGCGGGGGCTAGCAACAACCAACCTCCCGGGAGCCGCCCCCGATCCGTCACCCTCACCCCGAGAACGATCGGGGGCGGTTATTTATCCAGCACTGTCGATGGAGTCGCGTGATGTCCTTGCATATCAGCGACTCCTTCGTGCGTCAGCGGCCTGCGGTCGCATGAGTCTTGCCGTCACCCTCAGCCGCGCCCAGGAAGGGATCGCCGCGCCGCAGGTGATGGTGGAAGTGCACCTGTCCGGTGGCTTGCCGGCAACCAATATTGTCGGCCTGCCCGAAGCCGCGGTGCGCGAGGCGCGTGATCGCGTGCGCGTGGCGATCCAGAACACCGCTTTCGAATATCCCAACCGTCGGGTCACCGTGAATCTGGCGCCAGCCGAGCTGCCCAAGGATGGCGGTCGTTTCGACCTGTCGATTGCGCTGGGAATCCTCGCGGCCAGCGGTCAGGTGCCGCGCGAGAAACTGGATGACTGCGAATTCCTGGGTGAGCTGGCGCTGACCGGTTCGCTGCGCAGCGTCTCCGGTGTGTTGCCGGCGTTGCTGCGCGCGCGCGCGCGGTCGCCGCGTGGTGGTGCCGCGCGAGAATGCTGCCGAGGCCGCGCTGGTGCCGGATGTGGATGTGCGGGTGGCGGACACGCTGGCCGAAGTATGCGGCTGGCTGCGTGGCGCGCAGGAATTGTCCGCGCCGATCGGCATTCCCAGTGATGGCGGTGCTGACAGTGGCCCGGATTTGAGTGATGTGCGTGGCCAGCTGCAGGCGCGCCGTGCGCTGGAGATCACCGCCGTCGGGGGCCATCACCTGTTGCTGATGGGGCCGCCCGGCACCGGCAAGACCATGCTGGCCGAACGGCTGCCCGGCATCCTGCCGCCGTTGTCCGAATCGGAGGCGCTGGAAACCTGTTCGGTGCTGTCGGTGGCCGGGCAGGATACGGATCTTGCGCAATGGCGACGTCGGCCATTCCGCGCGCCGCACCATACTGCATCGGCGGTGGCCCTCGTTGAAGGTGGCTCGTACCCGCGCCCGGGCGAAATCTCGCTGGCGCACAACGGCGTGCTGTTCCTGGATGAGTTGCCGGAGTTCAGCCGGCACGTGCTGGAAGTGTTGCGCGAGCCGATGGAATCCGGCCACATCGTGATTTCGCGGGCGGCGCGACAGTCGACGTTCCCCGCACAGTTCCAGCTGGTCGCTGCGATGAATCCCTGTCCCTGTGGATACGTCGGCGATCCCCGTCAGCGCTGTCATTGCACGCCAGATCAGATCCAACGTTACCGCTCGCGCATTTCCGGCCCGCTGCTTGATCGCATCGATCTTTGCGTGGAAGTACCGCAGGTACCCCTGGCCGACCTGGGTTCAGCACGCAGTGTGCATGACGAGGATTCGGCTACCGTGCGTGCGCGCGTACTCAAGGCGCGGCGGCAGTCGCTGATGCGGGCGGGACGGCCGAACGCGGAAATCAGCACGCGCGAACTGGAGCGCGATTGCGCACTGGGTCCGGTCGAACGGCATTGGTTCGAGACGGCGCTGGAGCGGCTGGGCTTGTCCGCGCGCGCCTATCACCGCGTGCTGCGGGTCGCCCGCACGATTGCCGACCTTGATGGTGGTGCCGCTCTGCTTGAACGCGAGCATCTGGCCGAAGCACTGCAATACCGACGGTTCTGAATGGGCTGCCGGTCGTTGCGCGACTGGCGTTCACTGCGGTCGGCTGGACGTATCCACCGGCACATGTTCCGATAGCCGCCAGATATGCACAAATTCCTACTTCTTGTAATGTTGTTCGCACTAGCCAGCTGCGTAAATGCAGTGAAAATGTGCGGTCTTGAGGCATCTCCCGAGTGGAGGCAGCTTCGCGCGGCTCCGCCTGAGCAAGCTGAACTTATGAGGCTTATCAAAAGCAAAGAATCTCCATTTCCCTCATACGATCAGCACAATCACTACTGGTTTCAACGCGCGGACGGAGCACTCTTGTTATGCCGTCAAGATCCGCAGCCGTCCTCAGATCCGTGTAGCAGCGACGGTTGGCAGTTCACACATCACGGTTCCGCTTGGCAGGCTCAAAATAAATGGACTAACTTGTGTCCAATCGAATAATTCCGTGAGCGCATAACTACTCGTTCAAGGCGGACGCTTCGCCACCACTAAACTCCATCGATATTTTCCCAGGGATTGCGATGACTATCGAGCTCGGCCTGATGCTCGCCGGCATGCTGATGATCGGCTTCCTGTCGCAATGGCTGGCGTGGCGCGTGAAGCTGCCGGCGATCCTGTTCCTGCTGCTGGCCGGCATCGTGCTGGGGCCGGTCAGTGGCGTGCTCGATCCGGACAAGCTGCTGGGCGATCTGCTGTTCCCGATCGTGTCGCTGGCAGTGGCTCTGATCCTGTTCGAAGGCAGCCTCACTTTGCGCTTCCACGAGTTGCCGGGCATCGGCCACGTGGTACGCGGACTGGTCAGCTACGGCGCGGTGACCGCGCTGTTGCTGCTGGCGCTGGCGGCGCACTTCGTGGCTGGGCTGAGCTGGTCGATCGCCTTGCTGTTCGGTGCGCTGGCCTGCGTGACCGGGCCGACGGTGATTGCACCGATGCTGCGCACGCTGCGGCCAAATGCGCGCATCGCCAACACGTTGCGCTGGGAAGGCATCGTGATCGATCCGCTCGGCGCGCTGTTCGCGGTGCTGATCTTCGAGGCGATCGTGTCGCGCCAAGAAGGCCACACCATCGGCATCTTCATCGCCACGATCGGTTGCGGCACGGTGATCGGTGCGCTGAGTGCGTGGCTGACAGGATCCCTGCTGCGCCGACAAATGATTCCCGAATACCTGCAGAACTACGCGGTGCTGGCGGCGGTGCTGTTTGCCTTCAGTGTCTCCAACGTGATCACCCATGAATCGGGATTGCTGGCGGTGACCATCATGGGCATCGCGCTGGGCAATATGCGCGGCGTGCACATCGACGACATCCTCGACTTCAAGGAAAGCCTGACCACGGTGCTGGTGTCGGTGCTGTTCATCCTGTTGGCGGCGCGCCTGCACTGGCCGCTGCCGGACGGCATGCTGGGCGCCGGCATCGCGCTGTTTGTGATTGCCCAGTTGGTGGTGCGGCCGCTGACCGTGTTGCTGTCGAGTCTGGGCAGCGCACTGACCTGGCGCGAGCGCGCCCTAATCGGCTGGGTGGCGCCGCGCGGTATCGTGGCGGCGTCGGTGTCGGCGCTGTTTGCACTACGCCTCAATGCGCTGGGTGTGGCGGGTGCCGGAGCTCTGGTGCCGCTGGTCTTCATCCTGATCATCGGCACCGTGGTGTTGCAGAGCGCGACCGCGCGGCCGCTGGCGAAGTGGCTGAAGGTGGCCGAGCCGGAGCCGCGCGGCCTGTTGATCTTCGGTTCCGACGAGGTGGCGCGGGCGATCGGCAGGGCGCTGGACGAGGCGGGCTTTCGCGTAATGCTGGCCGATGATGACTGGGAAGGCATCCGCCGGGCGCGCATGGAGGGACTCACCACGTTCTTCGGCAACCCCGCCTCGCCGCATGCCGAGCGCCATCTGGATTTGACCGGGATCGGCCGGCTGCTGGCCGTGTCCACTCATCGCGAGCGCAATTCGCTGGCCTGCGTGCATTACCGGCAGGAGTTTGGCCGCGACAAGGTGTATCGGTTACGCAACCTGACGCCACAGGAAAGCACGGATCGAGCGGCCTTGTCCGGCACGCTGTTGGCGCCGCCGCTGTTCGACGAGGAGATGACCCACGGCCGTTTTGCCGAAATGCTCGGGCACGGCTGGCGCATCAAGACGACCCGGCTCAGTGCCACGTTTGACTGGCCGCACTTCATCGAGCAATACGGTTCGAATACGGTGCTGATGTTCGGGGTGGAGGAAAAGGGCGCGTTGCGCGTGGCCTCGACGAAGCGAGAGTTGGAACCGAAGCCGGGCTGGACGGTGATTGCGCTGGTGCCACCGGCATTGCCGGAAGCGAGCGTGGCTACGCCCGTTTCCGCCTGAGTGCACCGCCCTGCGGGCAGGGCGGCGCGTACTGTCAGCCGACCGCGTGCCGCGGCGCGAACTGTGCTTCCTCGGTCGAACCGGTCAGCGCGGTGGTCGAGGACTGGCCCTGCTGGATCGCCTGGGTCACCGCGTCGAAGTAACCGGTACCCACTTCGCGCTGATGCTTCACTGCGGTGAAGCCACGCTCGGCCGCAGCGAATTCCTTCTCCTGCAGTTCGACGAACGCGCTCATCTGACGGCGCGCGTAGCCGTGAGCCAGGTCGAACATGCCGTAGTTCAGGCTGTGGAAACCGGCCAGCGTGATGAACTGGAATTTGTAGCCCATCGCGCCCAGTTCCGTCTGGAACTTCGCGATGGTGGCGTCGTCCAGATTCTTCTTCCAGTTGAAGCTGGGTGAGCAGTTGTAGGCGAGCATCTTGCACGGGAATTTCGCGTGGATGGCCTCGGCGAACTTGCGTGCATCCTCCAGGTTCGGCTTGCTGGTCTCGCACCAGATCAGGTCGGCGTACGGCGCATAGGCGAGGCCGCGGCTGATCGCCTGGTCCAGGCCTGGATGCACGCGATAAAAGCCTTCGACGGTACGCTCGCCGGTGACGAAGGCCTTGTCGTTCTCGTCAATGTCGGAAGTGAGCAGGTCGGCGGCGTCGGCATCGGTGCGTGCTACCAGCAGGGTCGGCACGCCGGCGACGTCGGCGGCGAGGCGCGCGGCGTTCAGCTTGTCCACCGCTTCGCGCGTCGGCACCAGCACCTTGCCGCCCATGTGACCGCACTTCTTCACCGAGGCCAGCTGGTCCTCGAAGTGCACGCCGGCGGCACCGGCCTCGATCATCGCCTTCATCAGCTCGAATGCGTTCAGCACGCCACCGAAACCAGCCTCGGCGTCGGCCACGATCGGCACCAGCCAGTCCATGTCGTCCTTGCCCTCGGCGTGATGCAGCTGGTCGGCGCGCAGCAAGGTGTTGTTGATGCGCTTGACCACCAGTGGCACCGAGTTCGCCGGATACAGCGACTGGTCCGGATACATCTCGCCGGCGACGTTGGCGTCGGCCGCGACCTGCCAGCCGCTGAGGTAGATCGCCTGCAGGCCGGCCTTGACCTGCTGCATCGCCTGATTGCCGGTGAGGGCACCGAGCGCGTTGACGAAGTCTTCCTTGTGCAGCGACTTCCACAGTCGTTCGGCGCCGCGGCGTGCCAGCGAATGTTCGATGGCGACGGTGCCGCGCAGACGCACCACATCCTCGGCGGTGTAGTTGCGCTGGATGCCGGTCCAGCGGGTGTTGTTGTTCCAGTCCAGGGTGATCTGTTCGGCAGTGGGCAGCGTGGTGTTTTTCATGGCGTGGCTCCGTGGAATCGAAGGTGGTGCGAGGCTCGGCCGGCGGGCGTCAACCGAGCTGGTCGTAGGCAGGCAGGGTGAGGAAGTTGCCGAGCTGGTCGGCATGGGTCAGGGCAGACAGCAGGGCAGCGGCAGCATCGACGCGACGTGCGCCGGGTACATCGCTGTCGCGCAGGCGATGGGCATGTGCCGCGAGTGCGTGATCGAACAGAGCGAAGTCGATCGGTGCGTGGTCGGCGAACTCCAGCGGCCCCCCGGCCGGCGTCCCGTCGGCCGGAACGTCGGCATGGTGCAGCCACTGCCACAGCTGCGCGCGGGCGATCTCGGCAGTGGCGGCGTCTTCCATCAGGTGGTGGATCGGCACGCAGCCGAGGCCGCCCAGCCATGCCGCGGTGTAGCGCAGGCAGACTTCGACGTTGTTGTCGAAGCCGGCACGGCTGATGGTGCCGTTCGGCGCGACAAGCAACTGTTCGCGGCTCACCTGCACATCCGTGCGCAGCACATCGAGCTGGTTCGGTGTCGGCATGTACTGGTCGAAGATCTGCTGCGCCACCGGCACCAGTGCCGGATGCGCGACCCAGGTACCATCATGGCCGGCCTGCACCTCGCGCAGCTTGTCGGTACGCACCTTGGCCAGTGCAGCTTCGTTCGCAGCGTCATCGCCCTTGATCGGAATCTGCGCCGCCATGCCGCCCATCGCGAATGCGCCGCGGCGGTGGCAGGTCTGGATCAGGAGCTCCGAATACGCCTTCAGGAACGGCACGGTCATCAGCACTTGGCCGCGTTCCGGCAGCAGGCGGTCGCGATGGCCGCGCAGGGTTTTCAGATACGAGAAGATGTAATCCCAGCGACCGCAGTTGAGGCCGACGATGCGGCCACGCAACGCGTGCAGGATTTCGTGCATCTGGAACGCTGCTGGCAGCGTCTCGATCAGCACGGTGGCCTTCATGCAGCCGGTCGGCAGGTTCAGCTCGCTCTCGGCCAGCGCCATCACCTCGTCCCACAGCGCTGCTTCTTCCATCGCCTCCAGCTTGGGCAGGTAGAAGTACGGGCCGCGGTCGCGCGTCTGCAGAGCGTGGGCGTTGTGGAACACGAACAGGCCGAAATCGACCAGCGCGCCGGCCATCGGTTCGCCATCCACGCTGAGGTGCTTGTCGATCAGGTGCCAGCCGCGCGGGCGCACCACCAGCACGGCGGGATTGGCATTGACGCGGTAGTGCTTGCCTTCGGCCGTGGTGAGTTCGATCGTGCCGTTCACTGCGTCGCGCAGGTTGAGCTGGCCGTCGAGCTGGTTGGCGAAGGTCGGTGCCGAGGAATCCTCGAAGTCAGCCATGAACACCTTCGCGCCGGAGTTCAGCGCGTTGATGATCATCTTGCGCTCGACCGGGCCGGTGATCTCGACGCGGCGATCCTGCAGTGCCGCCGGAATTGGTGCCACGCGCCAGTCCGACTCGCGGATCGCGGCCGTGTCGGCACGGAAATCCGGCAGCTCGCCGGCGTCGTAACCCGCCTGGCGGACGCGTCGGGCCTGCAGCAGGCGCTGCCGTGTGGACTCGAACTGACGATGCAGTTGCGTCAGGAAACCCAGTGCGGCGGGCGTCAGGATGCTTTCGTAACCGCTGCGGTCGGCGTGGATCTCGATCGTGCCCGACTCGAGTCGTTCCCTGGGTACTGCCATGACTTCGCTCCGTTCTCTTGGGACTCCGAAGCTAGGTCACGAATCATGTGTTTGACAAAGTGAATGTTTCAATCATTCCTATGAGCGTTGACAATGTTATGTCTAACATATTGAATTGGAAACATGAAAAGACCGGTTGAATCGCTGAACAAACCCAAAAAAGTGCGCCGCAGCGCAACAAAAAAGCCGACCGGCGGCGAACCGGCGAATGAAAGCGGTGCCCGTTACTACTACAAAGGCAATCGCCACAAGCAGTTACGGGCATTTGTGACGGTGGTGAAACTGGGCACGCTGACCCGTGCCGCCGAAGCGTTGTACCTGTCGCAACCGACGATCAGCCTGCAGCTGCAGGCACTGGAACGGGAACTCGGGGTGAGCCTGGTCGAGCGTCGGCGCCGGCGCATCAACCTCACCAATGCCGGCGAGGCGCTGTATGAGCTGGCGCGGCCACTGGTCGAGGGCTGGGAAACCCTCGATCGCGACTTCCAGAGTCGGGTGCAGGGACTGCAGGGTGGCCGGCTGACCATCGCGGCCGGTACCTCGACCATCCAGTACCTGCTGCCCGAGCTGGTGCGTCGTTTTCGCGAGCGCTTTCCTGCCGTGCAGCTTCAGCTGGCCAATGTCACCGGCAAGGACGGCATGGCGCTGCTGCGTGCGGACGATGCCGACTTCGCGGTCGGCTCGATGCTGGACGTGCCGAACGACATCGCCTGGGCACCGGTGCATCACTACGACCCGATGCT
The DNA here is from genome assembly GCF_009766065.1 of Dyella sp. S184. Taxonomy (GTDB): domain Bacteria; phylum Pseudomonadota; class Gammaproteobacteria; order Xanthomonadales; family Rhodanobacteraceae; genus Rhodanobacter. The sequence goes on from NZ_LMUE01000012.1 coordinate 163,379, forward strand.
GATCATGCCGCCGGATCATCCGCTGGCGGCGAAGGAGAAGATCACGCTGGAGGATCTGTCACCGTACGGGCTGATCCTGCCGCCGCAGCGCCTGTCCACTTACCGGCTGGTCGACCTGGTGTTCCAGCAGCGCCAGGTGCCGTACCACGTCGCGATCGAGGTGGGCGGCTGGGACGTGATCAAGGAATACGTGGCGATGGGCATGGGCATCTCGATCGTCACCGGCATCTGCATCACCGAGGCCGATCGTGGACGTCTGGCCGTGCGCAACATGAAGCAATACTTCCCGCAGCGCAGCTATGGCGTGGTTATGCGCAAGGGCAAGTTCCTCAGTGCGGAGGCGCGCGCCTTCATCGACCTGATTCGTCCCGGCCTGCTGACTCATCGCGATTACGACGAGTCCGGGCACTCGCAGCGCTGATGTGCCGATGAAGACGGTTCAAACGTTGCGGTGCTTGCCCTTGAACGGCGCGTAGAACGCGCGCAGACGGGCGATGTCCGCTTCCATATCGTCGCTGGTCGGAAACAGCGTACCGAGCTGGATGGTCTTGTCGGGATAATGGAACGCCACAGGGAAAATCGGCACGCCGGCGTCATGGGCGATGTGCCAGAAGCCGCTCTTCCAGCGCACGACTGGTTTGCGCGTGCCTTCCGGTGCAATGCCAAGCCAGAGTTTTTCGCGCTGGCGGAACTGGTCGATCATCTGCTCGACGATGCCCTTGGTGGCGCCGCGATCGATGGCCATGCCGCCGAGCCGGCGCAGCAAGCCACCGAGCGGTCCGTGGAACAGCTCCTGCTTGGCCATGAAATGCACGTCGGCGCCGATCGCCACTTTGATCAGCAGGCCCCAGACGCCGTCCCACCATGACGAATGCGGGGCGGCGATCAGCACCAGCCGGGGGACGTCGGGGAACTCGCCGGCCAGTCGCCAGCCGGCCACGCGCAGCACGGCGCGGCAGGCCCGGCGCTGTAGTCCATTGTGCAGATGCGGCATCTGCGATGGCAGTTGCGCCGGTGTTGGCAGATATCCCTTCATTCGAGATCCGGTTTGCGCGAACGGGCCTGCTTGATCTTGCCACGCTGTTGCTTGCCGACCAGGCGGCGCTCTTTCGAGGCGCGCGTAGGTTTGGTGGCAACGCGTTTCTTCGGCGGCATCAGGACGCCGCGGATGATCTCGACCAGGCGTTCGCGCACGTCGTCGCGGTTGCGCGCCTGGTCGCGGAATCGGCGTGCCTGGATGACCAGCACGCCTTCGCTGGTCAACCGGCGATCGCGCCGCGCCAGCAGGCGAGTGCGGATTTCTTCCGGCAGCGACGGCGAGTTGATCACGTCGAAGCGCAGCTCCACCGCGCTCTCGGTGCGGTTCACATGCTGCCCGCCGGGGCCGTCCGCGCGCAGGAAGCGCTCGAACAGTTCGGATTCGGGCAGGGTGATGCTGGGGCTGACGATCAACATGCAGGGAGTGTAGAGGGCTAGAAGTGAGTAGGTGAAGCGAGGAGTGAGAGGTGAGAGAAAACGGCCGCGCGTCCCGCCCCTGCTTTCGCTCACGCCTCTTCACTGACTCCTGGCAATATCCAGCCGAAACGCTCAAGCAGTGCGGTGTACTCCTGGTCGAGCGGCGCCTCGATTTGCATCGCCTGACCGCTGAGTGGATGCGAGAAACGCAGCCGCAACGCATGCAGCAGCATCCGATGACAGCCGAAGTGCTGTTTGTATAGCCGGTTATGATCGCCGCGACCGTGCTGGCAGTCGCCGATTACCGGGTGATGGATGTGCGCCAGATGCTTGCGGATCTGCCGGAAGCGGCCGCTTTCCGGCTCGGCCAGCACCAGCGCATAACGCTGCTGCGGATAGCGGCCCAGCTCGATCGGTACTTCGATCGTGGCCAGTCGTTGGTACTGCGTGCGTGCTTCGCGCCGCGGCCCGGTTTCGCGCGAGCCGGGCAGCGGATAGTCGATCACGCCTTCCAGCGGGTCGGGCCAGCCACGTACCACCACCAGATACTGCTTGTGTACCGAGCGGCCCATGAACTGTTCGCCGAGCGTGGCGGCGACGTTCTTGCTGCGCGCGATCAGCAGCACGCCGCTGGTGGCACGATCGAGCCGGTGCGCCAGATACACACTGTCGCCAATCTGCTCCCGCATCTGGTCGATCAGGAATTCCTCGGCGTTGCCGACCATCTTCGAGCGATGCACGGCGAGATTCGCCGGCTTGTTCACCGCGATCAGCGCGTCGTCCTGGTAGAGAATTTCAAGCATGTGTGTTGTTCATGTAGGAGCCCGCTGGCGGGCGATGGATCGCGCAAGAGTATCGCCCGCCAGCGGGCTCCTATATGGCCGTGATCAGCGGCGCGGCCAGCCGATGGCGAAGGAGAGCAGCCCGGCAACAGCGACGAGCAGCGGTGACCACACGTCATGCTGGGGAGTGAGCGTCCACAACAGCGCGGCGGCGATCAGTAGTGCTGCGCCGAGGAAGCTGCAGGCGAGCAGTTTGTGCTGGCGTTTTGCGTTATCCAGGGTCAGCTTCAGCGCCATGGGATCGCTCACGCTGCGTTGTTCACCGCGGCCGATCTGACGCAAGGCATCGCGCACGAGTTCCGGGAGTTGCGGGGCGATGTGCAGCCACTCAGGTAGCCGCTTGCGCACATCGCGCAAGGTGCGCAGCGGACTGTAGCGTTCGCGCAGGATGCGCTTCAGCACGGGATGTGCCACCGCCCAGATGTCGATCTCCGGATCGAGCATGCGGCCGACGCCTTCGATGTTGAGCAGGGTCTTCTGCAGCAGGATCAGCTGTGGCTGCAACGTCAGCTCGAAGCGGCGCGCGGTCTGGAACAGCTTCACCACCAGCTCGGCCAGCGAGATCTGCGACAGAGGGCGGGTGAAGTACGGCTCGCACACGGTGCGAACCGCCGCTTCCAGTTCGTCCATTCGCACGTCAGCTGGCATCCAGCCGGCGGCGACATGCAGCTGCGCGATGCGCGCGTAGTCGCGTTCGAACAGGGCGATGAAGTTCTGCGCAAGCCAGTACTGGTCGGCCTCCGGCAGCGAACCCATGATGCCGAAATCCAGCGCGATGAAACGCGGCTCGCCGGTGCGCGTCGGGTCGACCCAGATATTGCCGGGGTGGGCATCGGCGTGGAAGAAGTTGTCGCGGAACACCTGCTCGTAGAACACGCGCACGCCTTTCGCGGCGAGTGCCTTGCGGTCGAGGCCGGCGGCGTCGATCGCGGCGATGTCGTCGCTGCTGATGCCGTGCACGCGCTCCAGCGTCAGCACGCGCTGCGCGGTCAGTTCCCAGTGCACCGCTGGCACGTACAGATCCACGCCGCTGTCGAAGTTGCGCTTGAGCAGACTGGCGCTGGCGCCTTCGCGCTGCAGGTCCAGCTCGTTCTCCAGCATCTTCTCGACTTCGGCCACCACGTCGAGCGGGCGGATCTTGTCGGCGTTCGGATGCCAGCGCTGGGCCAGCTCGCCGAGCGAGTGCAGCAGTTTCACGTCGCGCGCGATCTGCGCATCGATGCCGGGGCGCAGCACTTTCACCACGACCTCGCGACCGTCGTGCAGCGTGGCCGCGTGCACTTGGGCGATCGAGGCGGAGGCCAGCGGCGTTTCGTCGAACCGGGCGTACAGCTGGCCAACCGGCGATTTCAGTTCGCGCTCGACGATCGCGCGCGCTTCGCTGCCGGGGAACGGCGCGACCTGATCCTGCAGCAACGACAATTCGTCGGCGATGTCGGCCGGTATCAGGTCGCGTCGGGTCGACAGCACCTGGCCGGCCTTGACGAAGATCGGCCCCAGTTCGGTCAGCGCCAGCCGCAGTCGTTCGCCGCGCGACAGCTGCGCCACGTTCGCGCGCGGCCGCGTCAGCAGCGCCAGCCGCAGTCGTTCGCCGCGCGACAGCTGCGCCACGTTCGCGCGCGGCCGCGTCAGCAGCGGCCGCAGCAGTTTCAACGGACGGTACAGATGCGCAGCGTCGACCAGTTCGTCGAGGCGGTACGCCAGCAGGACCGAGGCGACCCGCAGCAGCCGTGGCACCACCTTTAGCGGCGTCACGCGGCGTTGCCTTGCAGGCGTTGAATCAATCGTTGTACGCGCGACTCCAGCCGCTCGCTGCGTTCGCGCAGGTGGTCTACGCCATCGAGGAAGCCCTCGACTTCGCCCGGCGCCAGCGCGATGCGTGCTTCATCGCGAAGCCAGTCGGCGCTGTCTTCGGTGAGATGTGTCGCGGTTTCGCGGGCGTGAGCGAGACCTTTGCGCACGGCCTTCGCCAGCGGCACGCCGAGCACGTCGCCGAATGTGCGGGCGAACGCCTCCTCGAAATCCGGGGCGAACTTGCTGGCGAGTTTTTCCAACCGGCGTGCCAGCTCGGCGTCACCGGCGATCTCCACCTTGCCCGGTGCGATGCCGTCGTCGTCGCGGCGGAACATCATCGCCAGCAGGCTGCCCGGGGTGGCGGCGACGCGCAGCTGGCTATCGTCTTGCGGCGGCCCGACGTGCAGACGGGCGTCTTCAACGGTCACTGCCAGTGCGATTTCCGGTCCGCGCAGATGCAGTTGCACGCTGCGGCCGTTCAGCGCGGCCAGCCGCTGCTGCGTGTCCGGATCCAGCGACAAGGTGTGGTTCAGCGCGGTTTCCAGCGCGCGGCCGGCGAGTTTGCGCAGTGGTTGCGGCAACCAGGAGTTGGGAGTGGCGGCATTCATCCGGCGATTGTAGCCGGCCGCCGGGGTTAGACGTTCGCGGCGCCAGGGAAGCCGAGCTGGCGCCAGGCCTCGTACACCGCTACGGCGACCGTGTTCGACAGGTTCAGGCTGCGGCTGTCCGGGCGCATCGGCAGGCGCAGGCGTTGTTCGGTGGGGATCGTTTCCAGCACCTCCGCCGGCAAGCCCGCAGTCTCGCACCCGAACAGCAGTGCATCATCGTCGGCAAATTGTGCATCGACATGGGCGACCCGACCGCGGGTGGTGAAGGCGAATACGCGTGGCGCGCCGATCAAAGCGAGGCAACCGGCCAGGTCGTCATGCACCGTGACGCGGGCGTACTCGTGGTAGTCCAGGCCGGCGCGGCGCAACCGTGCATCGTCGAGCTCGAAACCGAGCGGTCGGATCAGGTGCAGCGCGGCGCCGGTATTCGCACAAAGGCGAATCACGTTGCCGGTATTCGGCGGGATCTCAGGGCGGAACAGGATGACATGCAGCATCCGGTCATTATCGCGTGCCCGCGCACTCCGGCGGTAATTTGCGTTGCGTGCTCAACCATTCAGTCGCGGGCAGACCACGCCATCCGCCGGTAGCGCGCAGGCAGTCGGCGCGGTCGGCAGGATGGAGCTGACGCTGCGGCTGCTGGCTAGCTGCACGGCCGGTGGGGTGGCAGTCACCATGGCGCCCATGACCAGTGAGCAAACGGCCATGCAGGCAACGAAGAGAGTGCGCAACATAAAGGTTTCGAATTTCATGATCATGTCTCCGATGAAGGGGTGGGTTCCTGTAGCCATATCGGAGCAAGTGCCATGCCAAGGGCGATATTAAATATAAGATGTTGATATATAAGCAATAGATGTGCGTGCACATGGCGATTTTGACTGTCCGCGGACAACCGGACGGGCACGACCCGGACAGTTGGATGAGAGGCGCCGGGGTGATTGGGATTGCGATCAGCAGCTCACGGTGATCGGCGTTTCGGATTCGTTGGGGGACGCGCTGGCGTCCTCGCGTTAGGATGGAGGCGAGTTGGCACGGTCTAGTTCGTTTCCCCCAAACGCCCCTTTCCAGTTACTGCTGCGGAGCCATCCATGCGTAAAACCCTGTTGTTGCTCGTTCCCGTCCTGTTGCTCGGTGCATGCGCCTGGGGCATCACCCTGGACGATGCCGCCAGGAACGTCCACACCGCGTGGAATGGCGATGTCTCCGGTTGCCGCGATCTGGGCAAGGTCACCGTCTCGGTGATGGACCACGTCGGTCCGGTCGATCGCAACAACATCACCGTGCGCGACGAGCTGGAAGTACTGGCGCGCAATCAGGCGGCGCAGATGCACGCCGATACAATCAAGCCATTGGCCGACCCAGCCGATGGTTCGCAGCCGTGGGGCGCGTATCAGTGCGGCTCGCGCCAGATCAACCCGATGCACTCGCCGAATGCGCCGGTCAATCCCAATCCCAACGCCGCGCCCGGCGACACGCAAACCTTCCCGGTACACAGCGGCTGAGCCAAGCCACGGGTTCGGGATGGAAAAAGGCGCCCTTGGGGCGCCTTTTTCGTAAGCATCCACGTCGTGGCGACCAGCGGCTATCTATCTCCGATCGATGGAATACTTCCCTGCTCCAGTGACCGACAGCAACAGCAGGCCGCCCACGATGCTCACGTTCTTGTAGAAGTTGATCATGTTTTCCATGCGCGCGGCGTCGACCATCGTCCAGTAGTGATGTCCGATCATGGCGGTGGCCAGGGTATAGACAGCGAGTAGGAGTGCCACTGGCCGCGTATAGAAACCGATCACGATGGCAATGCCGAGGAAGAATTCCGCGACGACCGCGATGACGGCTGATACCTCAGGAAGCGGCACTCCCTGTGCGGCCATATAGCCGACCGTACCGGAGAAACCCGTGAGCTTGCTCCAGCCGAAGATCACGAACAGAACCATGAGCAACACCCGGGCAATCAGGATCAGTTCGTCCTTGCGGTTCTCGAAGAGTGTGTATCGCATGACTATTCTCCTTGGTTTGAAGTACGCACCACGAAAGCTGAGGTGAGTGAACCAGATCCATTTGCGAGCCTGAGTGAGGGGCAGGCAACGATTTCACTTGAGGAAGTTCGATTCAATCAAGTCGATCACGTCATGCGCACGGCCGCTGAGCACAGCCTTGGCGCCATACAGCACGGTCCCAAGCACCATGCCCGGCTCGATACGCGGCGGCATCACCAACTCCGTGCGATTGACGTGCACATCAAGCAACGCCGGACCGGGATGCGCGAGGAACTCGAGGATGGCCGGCTCCAGCTTTTCGTTGTGGTCGACGGTCCAGCCGCGGAAGCCAATGATTTCCGCCAGTTTGCCGAAGTCGGGATTCTGCAGATCGGTAAACGCATTGAGCAGGCCCTCGACCTTCATTTCCAGTTCGACGAAGCCGAGCGTGCCGTTGTTGAACACGACGATCTTGAGCGGGATCTTCTCCTGGATCGCCGTCAGCAAGTCACCCAGCAGCATCGCAATACCGCCATCGCCCGACAGCGCGATCACCTGCCGCTCGGGCAGCGCCTTCTGGATGCCCAGCGCCTGTGGCATCGCGTTGGCCATGGTTCCGTGCAGCAGGCTGGTGAGAGTGCGGCGTTTTCCATTGACGCGGATATGCCGCAACAGCCAGACCATCGGGCTGCCGCCATCGGCGACAAAGATCGCATCGTCGGTCGCGTGCTGATCCAGCAGCGATGCCAGCTGCTGCGGATGGATCAGGCCATCGCCGCCCGGCCTGGCCTGATGCTCAAGATCCGCCAACGCCTCACGGAACAGTGCCAGACATTCGTCCAGGTAAGCGTGCTCCGCGCGTGGATTCAGGCGCGACTGCAGCGCGTCCAGGGTCGCAGCGATGTCGCCGACCGCGCCGATCTCGACCGGGTGGCGCCGGCCCAGATGGGTCGCGTCGATATCGATCTGGATCACGCGTGCATCTTTCGGATAGAACTGCCGCCACGCGAAGTCGCAGCCCAGCAGGATCAGCGTGTCGCAGCTCGTCACGGTGTGGAAGCCGGCCTTCGAACCGAACACACCGGTCATGCCGACATTGAACGGGTTGTCCGGCTCCAGATAATCCTTCGCCCGCGAGGTGTGGGCCATCGGTGCCTTCACGGTGTCGCAGAAACGCACGACCTGGTCATGGGCATCTTCACAACCGGCGCCGGCATAGACCGCAATACGGCCACCTTCGTTGATCAGCGCGGCGATGCGGTCCAGTTCGGCATCCGCGGGGCGCGTCACCGGCGTCGGCACATGTACTGCATAGGCCAGACCGTCCTCCACTTCCAGCGCCGAGATATCGCCGGGCACGATCAGCACGGCGACGCCGCGTTTGTTGAGGGCGGTCTGCGCTGCCAGCGTGGCGAGCCGGCGTGCTTCAGTTGGATTGATCAGCACCTCGCAGAACACACTGCAATGACTGTAGATCGGTTTGAATTCGACTTCCTGTGGAAAGTCGATGCCGAGTTCGTTGGTCGCCACCTGGCTCGCGATCAGCACCAGCGGCGCACGGTTGCGGTTCGATTCGTAGATGCCGTTGATGAAATGCAGGCTGCCCGGCCCGCAACTGCCCGCACAGGCGGTGAGTGTGCCGGTCATATAGGCCTCGCCGCCGGCCGCGAACGCACCGGCTTCCTCATGCCGCATATGCACCCAGTCGATCCCGCTGCGGCGGATCGCGTCGGTGACGTGGTTCAAGGTGTCACCGACCACGCCGTAGCAACGCTTCACGCCGGCCTTTTCGAGTACGTCGACGATGATGTCCGCCACTTTCTTCTTTGCCATGACAACACTCCGGGGTTGTATTGACGCTAGCAGCGTGCGTCGACGCTACGGGGCAATGGGGCATATTGCCGTAAACCGTACTCCTCTCTCTGGATCAGGGCATCCAACAGACGGCGATCGAGAACCGTGCCCGCGATCCCTTGCATCGGATATTGCCGATTTCATGCGACGCGGATAAGATTCACATATAGATATTACATTTATGTATTAAATGATCGCGGATCAGGCCAAGGCCATGAGCAGCTTCCTTCCTACCGAACAGCGCCTGCAGATCACTTGCCGGCAGCATCCCGCGTTTCCGCGTGAGCCGGCCGTGCTGGTGCGCTTGATCAAGCACATCTACAAGCGAGTGCATGACGATGCCAATGCGCTGCTCAAGCCATGGGGCATCAATCATCCGGAATACAACTTGCTGATGATGCTGTACGGCACCGAGAGGTATACGCTGAACCCGTCACAGCTGGCGGAGGCGGCGGGGGAGAAATCCGCCAACATCACCCGGCTGACTAACGAGCTGTGCGACAAGGGGTTGATCGAACGCACCGCCAGCGACGAAGATCGTCGCAAGATCGCACTCACCTTGAGCAAGGCAGGCATTGCGATGATCGAGAGCTTTCTGCCCGACATCTGTACCTTGCTGGAGCGCCAGACCGCCGGTCTGCAGCCGCGCGAAATGCTGCAGCTGGAAAAGCTGCTGAAGAAATTCCTGGGTCAACTCGAGCTGGCCTGAGCGATGTCGACTGTCCCCGCCATCGATTCCGTGCCGGCCATGTCGCGCTGGCCGTGGCTGGCCGAGTTTCTTGCCGGTGAGCGGCGCGCGTGGATCTTCGTGGGCAAGTCGCTGCTGGCGATCTACACCGCCGCGTGGCTGGCGATGTGGCTGCAGCTGGAACAGCCGGCGACCACCATGATCACGGTGACAATCGTGATGAATCCGCACAGCGGCATGGTGCTGGCGAAGAGCTTCTATCGTGCGATCGGCACGCTGGCCGGCAGTCTGTTCGGATTGGCGCTGATGTCAGTGTTCCCGCAACAGCGCGAGCTGTTCCTGCTGAGCCTGTCGCTGTGGGTAGGGCTATGTGCCGGCGGCGCTACGCTGTATCGCAACTTCATGTCCTACGGTTTCGTGCTGGCCGGTTACACCGCCGCGATCGTCACGTTGCCGGCGATAAATAATCCGCTCAACGTGTTCGACTCGGCCGTGATGCGCGTGAGCGAGGTGCTGCTCGGCCTGCTGGTGGCTGCGGTCGTCAGTGACCTGGTTTTGCCACAGCGGCTGCGCATGGTGCTGCGCCAGGGCGCGCGCGAGCAGTTCGCGAAGTTCACCGACTTCGTGCGGGGTAGCACCGGCGGCCTGATTCCACGCGCGCAGATGGAGCAGGTGCACTTGGCTTCGGTGCGTACTGCCGTGCACTTGGAGGACATGCGCGCGTCGGTGATCTTCGAGGATCCGGAGGCGAACGTGCGGAGCACGCGCATGCGGCTCCTCAATCAGCGCTACATGGCCGCCGGCACCAGCTTCCAGTCGCTGCACCACCTGATCAATCGGCTGCAACGCGGTGGCAACCCGGCGGTCGCCAATACCTTGATCACGCTGTATCGGCCGATCGGTGTCGCCTTGTCGCCCGAACCCGTACAGCAGCACGATCCAGCAGTACTCGCGGCACGCTTGGCGGAATGCGTGGCGCAGTTGCCGGCGCAAGTCGCGGCCTCGCGCGCATCGCTGGTCGAGCCGGCGGTGCTGCTGGAATTCGACACCGGCGCCGCCCTGTTGCAGCGCTTTGCCACCGAGTTGCGTGATTTTTCTGCGCTGGAAGTGTCGCTGCGTGGAAAGCAGGCGCGCGGCACGGTGGAGCGGGTGCACTTTCGCCGCGCCAACGACATCGCCGGCGCGGCGATTGCGGTATTGCGCACGTTCCTCACCATGGGCGTACTCAGCATGTTCTGGCTCGCCAGCGGCTGGGCGTATGGTGCCAGCGCGATGCTGCTGGCAACGATCTTCAGCGGCCTGCTGGCGGCTTCGCCGAATCCGATCAGCGCCGCCACGCACACCTTGTTCGGCTATGTAGCCGGCATGCTGGCCGCGTTCGTCGTGGTGTACGGGTTGCTGCCGGGAAGTGACGACTTCGCCGCGCTGATCGCCGCCAGCGCGGCATTCCTGCTGATCGGGCCATACCTGACTACGCGTGACACGCTGCCGGGTGTCGGCGCCGGCTACTCGCTGGGCTTTGTCTACATCCTCGCGCTGAAGAATCCGATGGTGTATGACCCGACACATGCCTTCAACGACGCGATCGCGCAGGTCGCCGGTATCGTCTTGGCCGGCCTCGCCTTCGTGTTCGTACCGACAGTGATCGGCAGCGCCTGGCAGCGTGCGCGCCAGGTGCGCCGGATGCGTGAACTGGTGGCGCTGGTGGCGAATGCGCCTCTGGACGGGTTGGCGTGGCGTTTCGAGAGCCTCAGCCGCGACCTGTTCCAGCAGGTGGTGACGCATACGCGGCCAGGCAGTGACGAATCGCGCAGCCTGTTGGCGTGGGGGCTGGCGGTGCAGGAGAGTGGTCGCGCGGTATTGGAGTTGCGTCGGGAGTTGGCCGACAGCCACGACCTTGCTCCGGCCGCGCGCGCTGCCGCGACCGCGGCGGTGCAGGCCGTGGGACGGCTGTATCACCAGCCTGATGCAGTGCGATGGCATGACGCCGATGCTGCGGTGCGCGAGGCGATCATCGCCACGGCTGCCGTGCCGGCGGTGCGCCAATATCTGTATCAACTGCACAGTGCGTTGCGCGATGACGAATCACCGTTCGCCATGTACATCCCGCCATCCTCGCCGGAGTCCGTCCATGCCACATGAAGTCGCCATCTATGGCGTGCTCGTGCCCGGACTGCTGCCGGTGTTCCTCGGTTGCCTGTTGCTGATGGTTCTGCTGGATCTGGTGGTGGGTCGCCTCGGTCTGTATCGCCATGTGTGGCATCCGGCGTTGTTCCGGTTTGCCGTGTTCGTCTGTCTGTTCGGCGCCGCCGGACTGTTGCTGATCCATTGAGTCATCTCATGAAAACCCAGTCATTGCTGCGCTTCCTGTTCACTGCCGTGGTGGTCGTCATCGCGCTGCTGCTTGGTCATGCGCTATGGAAGCACTACCTGTACGCACCGTGGACGCGTGATGGCCGCGTGCGTGCGGAAGTGGTGCGCATCGCGCCGGATGTGTCTGGACTGGTGACGAAGGTGGCCGTGGTCGACAACCAGACCGTGCACAAGGGCGATGTGTTGTTCACGATCGATCCGGACCGCTACAAGTACGCGATGGCGCAGGCTGAGGCGAACCTTGCTGCCGCCGAGGCCAGTGCGCGTGCTGCCGGGGCCAACATCAATGCCGCACTAGCCGCGGCCAACGCGCGCAAGACCGAGTTCGAGATGCGCCAGGAGCAGGCCGCACGACGCCAGCAGCTCAGCGATGTGATCGCCAAGGAGTCGCGCACCGACGCGGCCGCCGCCGCCGAGGTCGCCCGTGCCAGCTGGCAGCAGGCGCAGGCCAGTGGCAGCCAGGCCAGTGCCGCGCGCGAGCAAGCGCAGGCCGCGGTGGAGCAGGCACAGGTGGCGCTGGATACCGCCCGGCTCAACCTCGCGCGCACCAAAGTGCTGGCGCCGACGGATGGCTATGTTACCAACCTCGACGTCCGCGTCGGCGACTATGCCGCAGTCGGTAGCCCGCGTCTCGCGCTGATCGACAGCCACAGCTATTACATCTATGGCTACTTCGAGGAAACCAAGCTGCCGCAGTTGCACATCGGCGATCCAGTCGACATCCGTCTGATGGCCGGTGGCGTGCACCTCAAGGGCACTATTGCCGGCATCGCGCGTGGCATCAGCGATCGGGACAACCCCAGCGGCAGCAACCTGCTGGCCGACGTCAATCCCACCTTCAACTGGGTGCGTCTGGCCCAGCGCGTGCCGGTGTACATCGCGATCGATACCAGCGACTTGCCGCCGGATACCGTACTCGCCGCCGGCATGACCGCCACGATCGAGGTGCACCCGCACCAGACGGACCATGCGGCGGCTGACAAGTCGCCGCGCGTCGGCATGTAAGAGCCTGTCATGGGCTTCAGGTAGGCGCATCCGCAACAGTTTGCGATGATGGGGGATGTTGCGGATGCCATGCCCCCCATGAACAAGTTGATGACCACGCCCCGTCGCCTGGCGCGACGCATTCTTTCGCCGCTGCGTAGACCCAAGGCGCAGGCGTTGCTGGATGCGCTGCCGGCGTTCGCCGTAGCAGCCGCAGCGATCGAGGTGCTGCCCGATCCGGCAGCGTTCCGGCACATGCTGTTGCAGCAGATCGCGCAGGCCACCCGGCGCATCGTGATCGTGACCTTGTACCTGGAGGATGACGAAGGCGGCCGCGAGGTGCTGGACGCGTTGTATGCGGCGAAGGCCACGCAGCCGGCGCTGCAGATTTCGGTGTTCGTCGACTGGCATCGGGCGCAGCGCGGACTGATCGGCAAGCAGAAAAGTGCCGGCAATGCGGGTATGTACCGCGAGTACGCCGCGCGGCTCGGGCCCGGCGTCGACATCTACGGCGTGCCGGTGCAGAACCGCGAGCTGTTCGGCGTGCTGCACCTGAAGGGCTTCGTGATCGACGATGCGTTGCTGTATAGCGGCGCGAGTCTCAATGACGTCTATCTGCAGCGGCATGGGCGTTATCGGCTGGATCGTTACCATCTGTTGCGGCATCGCGGACTGGCCGATGCAATGGCAGCTTTCGTGCAGCGTTGTTTCGTCGGGAGCGAGGCGGTGCGCCGCTTGAATGTGCCGGACGTTCCCGCCACGCGCACGCTGCAGGCACCGATCCGCGACTTCCGCCAGGCCTTGCAGCAGGCCCACTATGAAGTGCCGCACGACGCGCCGGGGCCAGCTGACGTGGCGGTGACGCCGCTGCTCGGTTTCGGTCGCAGCGACAACGCGCTCAACGACATCCTGCTGGCGCTGTTGCGCAGCACACGCGAGCGGGTGATCCTGCTGACACCATATTTCAATCTGCCGCGTCCGGTGCGTATCGTGCTCGGTCAGTTGCTGCGGCGCGGCTGCACGATCGACATCATGGTCGGCGACAAGACGGCGAACGATTTCTATATTCCGCCGGGGCAGCCGTTCAAGACGATCGGGCTGTTGCCGTATTTGTACGAAAACAATCTGCGGCGTTTCGCGCGGGCGCATCGTCAACAGATGATCAGCGGCCAGCTCAACCTGCATCTGTGGCACGACGGCAACAACAGCTATCACTTGAAAGGCCTGTTCGTCGATGACGACATGGCCGTGCTCACCGGCAACAACCTCAACCCGCGTGCGTGGGCGCTGGATCTGGAAAATGGCCTGCTGCTGCGCGACCCCGCGCGCTTGCTGCATGCAAAGCATCAGGCCGAATGGGCGGCCTTGAAACGACATGCCACCAGGTTGCCTGACCACCGCGCGCTGGAAAGTCCGCGGCACTACCCCGCGGAGGTGCGCAAGCAATTGAAGCGATTGAACCGCACCCGCCTCGACCGGCTGGTCAATCGCCTGCTGTAGTGGCCTGTGCACCGCTCAGGCGCTGCAGTCGCAAGCCAAGCCAGCGATCAACGTCCGGCCATTCGCTGGCGAGAATGGAATAGCAGACGGTGTCGCGCAGCGTGCCATCGGGACGTCGCTTGTGGGCACGCAGCAGCCCGTCGCGATGTGCGCCGAGGCGCTCGATCGCGCGCTGCGAATCGAGATTGCGATGATCGGTGTGGAACTCCACCGCCACGCAGTCCAGTGTCTCGAACGCGTGCTTGAGCAGCAGCCGTTTGCACGCGGTGTTGAGGTGGCTTTTCTGCCAGCGTTTCGCGTACCAGGTGTAGCCGATCGCGAGGCGCGGCAACTTGGCTACGAAGTCGTAATAGCGGGTGGTGCCGACGATTTCGCCGCTGGATTTCTCGCGTACGGCGAATGGCAGCATCAGGCCATCGGCATGACCTTGCAGTGCTTTTTCGACATAGGCGCGCGCGTGGCCCGGTGCCGGTGCACTGGTGAACCACAGGTTCCATAGTTCGCCATCGGCGGCGGCGGCTTCCAGTGCGGCCACGTGATCGAGGCTCAGCGGTTCCAGCACGACGTATTCGTCCTGCAGGCAGGTCAGGGTAAGGGGATTCATCGGTAGTCCGGCGGGAGAGGCAGATGACGCTCAGGCGTCGAGATCGGGAATCAGCTTGCTTTCGAGCCGCGCGATGTGATCTTTCAGCAGCAGCTTGCGCTTCTTCAGCCGGGTCAACTGCAGTTCGTCGCGGCCGATCGCGGTGGCCAGCTGTTCGATCACCAGATCGAGATCGCGATGCTCCATCCTCAGCTCGGCGAGCAGATGGACGATTTCGGCGTGATCCTGAACCTGCATGGCGGCGGCGATGGCTAGGGAGAACCCTCCTAGTCTAGCGCCGTTTGGCATCTCCGGAAGTTGATCGGCCAGCCGGCTACAATGGGGGTCGTCTCCACCTGCTTGGCCATCATGTCCGCCCATCCTGCCCATACCCGCACGCCAGCCGCCGAGGCCGACAGGCTGGCCCGGCGCCTGCGCCACCAGGTGGGGCAGGCGATCATGGATTTCGGCATGATTGAGGACGGTGACCGGGTGATGGTGTGCCTGTCCGGCGGCAAGGACTCCTACACCTTGCTGGACATGCTGCTGCAGCTGCAGGCGAAGGCGCCGGTGCGCTTCGAGCTGATCGCGGTGAACCTGGACCAGAAGCAGCCGGACTTTCCCGAGCACGTGCTGCCGGAATATCTCAGCGCGCGCGGCGTGCCGTTCCATATCATCGAGCAGGACACCTACAGCACGGTGACGCGGGTGATCCCGGCCGGCAAGACCATGTGCAGCCTGTGTTCGCGGCTGCGTCGTGGTGCGCTGTACAGCTGGGCGGCAGCCAATGGCATCACGAAGATCGCGCTCGGCCACCATCGCGACGACATCCTTGCCACCTTCTTCCTCAACATGTTCTTCCAGGCACAGCTGAAGGCGATGCCACCGAAGCTGCGTTCGGACGACGGCCGTCACGTGGTGATCCGGCCGCTGGCGTATTGCTGCGAAAGTGACATTGCCGCCTATGCGCTGAATGAAAATTTTCCGATCATCCCGTGCAATCTGTGCGGCTCGCAGGACAACCTGCAGCGCAAGGCGGTGCAGCGCATGCTGGCCGAGTGGGAGCAACTTCAGCCCGGCCGCAGCGAGAACATTTTCCGCGCGCTGGCCCATGTGTCACCCTCGCAGTTGGCCGATCGCATGTTGTTCGATTTTGCCGCGCTGGGCGCGCAGTCGAGTGTGTCTTCTCCGTGGCCAGTCGACGCAGCGGATGAGACCGCCGCCACGCAAGCTTGAACCTTTTCATCCCCACATCACCTGTCGAGTAACCGCCGTGTCCTTCTTTGTATCCGTTGAAATGGCCCCGGGCGATCCGATCCTGGGTTTGACCGAGACCTACCTGGCCGACCCGCGCCCGGGCAAGATCAATCTGGGCGTGGGCATCTACATCGACGAGCAGGGCCGCATCCCGCTGTTGCCGACGGTGCACGAAGTCGAACAGGCGCTGGTCGCGGCCGGCAAGCCGCGCGGCTACCTGCCGATCGACGGCCTGCCGGCGTACAACCAGCTCACCCAGCAGCTGCTGTTCGGGGCCGAATCGCCGCTGCTGGTTGCCGGTCGGGTAGCCACCGCGCAGACCATCGGCGGCAGCGCGGCATTGCGCGTGGCGGCGGATCTGCTGAAGCAGGTGGCCGGCGCCGGCGCGAAGATCGCGATCAGCAACCCGAGCTGGGGCAACCATCATGTGGTGTTCCGCACGGCTGGCTTCGAACTGCTTGAGTACCGCTATTACGATCCGGCCAGCCATGGCCTGGATTTCGCCGGCATGCTGGAGGATCTGGGCAAACTGGAGCCGGGCACCGTGGTGTTGCTGCACGCGTGTTGCCACAACCCGACCGGCGTGGACCTGGATGCAGCGCAATGGCGGCAGGTGATCGCACTGCTGAAGGAGCGCCGGCTGCTGCCGTTCATCGACATGGCCTATCAGGGTTTTGACCAGGGCATCGAGCAGGACGCCCTCGCCGTGCGTCTGCTCGAGGCGTCAGGGATCGAGGCGTTCGTGGTGGCCAACTCGTATTCCAAGTCGTTCTCGCTCTACGGCGAGCGCGTGGGCGCGCTGTCGATGGTCGGCGCCGATCGCGACGAGGCGGCGCGGCTGCTGTCGAAGATCAAGCAGACCATTCGCGCGAACTATTCCAGCCCGTCCACGCATGGCGCCAGTCTGGTCGCCGGCGTGCTCGGCAGTGTCGAGCTGCGCGCGCGCTGGGAGCAGGAGCTGGGCGAGATGCGCTCGCGCATCCATGCGATGCGTGCCGGTTTTGTCGACAAGCTGGCTGCGCTCGGTGCGCCGGATTTCAGCTTCATCAACAAGCAGGCCGGGATGTTCTCCTATTCGGGCCTGAGCAAGGCGCAGGTGCACCGGCTGCGTGATGAGTACGCGATCTACGCGCTCGACAGTGGTCGCATCTGCGTGGCGGCGCTGAATCGCGCAAACCTCGATACGGTGGCCGCGGCAGTCGCTGCCGTTAGCCGCTGACACCCTCATGACCGTCATCCCGGCGAAAACCGGGATCCAGCGTCTTTGCCCTTCTCAAGGCACTGGCTGACCAGCTTCGCTGTTATAAGGCACCTCCGGCTTTTGCCGGAGTGACGACGAAACCACCTGCCTTCGGGCCGTACCTCATCCGGATATTGAATGTTCTTTCGCAATCTCACGCTATTCCGTTTTTCTCCTACCGTTGCCACCGATCTGAAGCGCCTCGATGACGCGCTGGCCGAACATCGGCTGCGCCCGTGTGGTCCGCTGGAGATGTTCACCAAGGGTTTCGTGCCGCCGGTCGGGCGTGGCGAAGGCGAGCCACTCACACATACCGTGAAGCACTGCACCCTGTTCACCGTTGGCGGCGAAGACAAGCTGCTGCCGGCCGCGGTGATCAATGACGAACTGCATCGCAAGGTACAGAAGATCGCCGAGGAAGAAGGCCGCAAGGTCGGTGGTCGCGAGCGCAAGCGGATCAAGGAGGATCTGCTGAACGAGCTGTTGCCGCGCGCCTTCGTGCGCAACTCGCGGATGTCCGCCTATGTCGACACCAAACATGGCTGGCTGGTGCTGGATACCTCAAGCCGCAAGTCGGCCGAGAACGCCTTGACCCAGGTCCGCGAGGCGCTGGGCAGCTTCCCGGCTGTACCGCTGGCGCCCGAGGAAGGCCCGCGCGTGCTGATGACCGACTGGCTGGCCAACGGCAACCTGCCGGCTGGGCTGGCCCTGGGCGACGAGTGCGAGCTGCGCGACCCGGCCACCGCCACCGGCGCGATCGCTCGCTGCCGCCGGCAGGACCTGGATGCCGAGGAGGTCAAGGAGCACCTGCGCAACGGTAAACAGGTCTTCCTGCTTGGTCTCACCTTCGATGAGCGGATCAGCTTCGTGCTGGGTGAGGATCTGGTCATCCGCAAGCTGAAGTTCCTCGATGTGGTGATGGACGAGCTGGGCGACAGCCAACAGGACGCCCAGGCCGAGCTGGACGCCAGTTTTGCCTTGTTGACGCTGGAACTAGAGCGGCTGCTGGGCAAGCTGGAGGAGTGGTTCGGGTTGCCACGCCCGGCCGACAGCTGAACGAAAAACCATTCCCGTTTGACCTGCCGGAGCGCCATACTGGTCGTCCGCCCGCTTGCGGGCGGCGCGGAATCCCCCACTGATATCCGAACAGGCCTTGGTACGAACGGGCAGGCTTATGGCGCAGCATCTGGAAGGCGATTGGCTGGAACTGGCGACGGTTGGCGGCAGCATCATTCGGGTGCTGAAGGCCGCCCATCCGCGCGCGCGCCGGCTGCGCCTCACGGTCACTCCGACGGGTGCGCGGGTGACCTATCCGTACGGCACCCATCCGGCCCAGGTCAACGCGTTCCTGCGCAGTCACGCCGAGTGGCTGGAGCAGAAGCTCGACGAGTTGCACCTGATCGTCAAGCCACTGCCGCCGTTGCGCATGGGCTATCCGTGCAACTTCCCGTTGCGCGGCGAGAAGGCGGAACTGGACTGGGCTGAAGGTGCCTATCCGAAGATCGAACCGCACGCGGCCGGGTTGACCCTGGTGATTCCGCGTCCGCATACCCGCGCGTTGCCGATTGCCCGTGGCCTGCTCGCTTCGCATCTGGAAGTGTTGATTCGCCGTGACGTCTCGCGCTGGCTGGCCATCTATGTGCCGCAGCTTGGGCTGGCGCCGACCGCGTTGAAGATCCGTCCCATGAAGAGCCTGTGGGGCAGCCTCGATACCCGTGACCGCATCAATCTCGATCTCGCGCTGGCGCTGGCACCACCGGCTGCGTTGCGTTACGTGCTGGTGCACGAGCTGTGTCATCTCAAGGTGCGCAACCACTCGCCGCGGTTCTGGGCACAGGTCGGCAATCTGCTGCCGGAATGGCGTGAGCAGCGCGACTGGCTGCGCCAGCATGGTGCGATCCTCAAGGCCGAACTCGATCGTCTGGTGGGCGACGTCGCCGATTGAGCAGGCGCCGCTGAAGGAACGGCCGATCAAGCCGGTCTATCGGAAACCTGAAAAAGCGCGAGAATGAGCGCGCCTGACGACTTCATCATCCAGGGGTGATCATGGATATCTCGTTCACTACGTTGGCCGTGGCGGCATGGCTGTTCTTTCTGGGCTACTGGCTGTGGAGTGCGCGTCGGCTGAAGCCGTCCACGCGCGCGGAGCCGGCGCTGCCGCGCTTCTTCAAGTACTGGCTGCCAATCATCCTGGCGATCCTGCTGATGTGGCCCTCAACCTGGCTTGATGGCACGCCCCTTGGCGATCGTTTGCTGCCAGATACCTATGCGACGGCGCTAACCGGCCTGCTGCTGATCGTGGCCGGCGTGGTGTTCGCGTGCTGGGCGCGTTACATCCTCGGCAGCAACTGGAGCAGCGAGGTGCAACTCAAACAGGACCACGAACTGATCGAACGCGGGCCTTATCGCTACGTGCGCCACCCGATTTACACCGGCATCCTGCTCGCGCTGCTGGGCACCGTCGTGCTGCTTGGCGAATGGCGCGCCCTGGTGGGCTTCGTCATCATGTTCGTCTCGTTCTGGCGCAAGTTGCGGCTCGAGGAAGCCTGGCTGAGCGAGCACTTTGGCCCGGCTTACGGCGAATACATGACCAGGGTGAAGGCACTCGTGCCCGGGATACTATGAGAGGCGGCATGCCTGCGGGCGTGACGTATCAACCGGTACCGGGTTCGCGCGTTCTCGACTCTTGCCACTCAATCACAAGGAAAGTCAGATGCTGCGTCTGCTGATCGCTTCAAGCTTGTTGTTGCTGTCCGTTTCGGTCGTGGCTGAAACCATTGATGCGCCGATGGTGAAGGCCGGGGACAGCTGGGTTTACAAGGTGACTGTTGAACGGGGGCCGCAGGGTTGGGCCCAGCACAATGAGGATTTCTCGGTAGCGCACGCCGATGCATCCACGATTTTCGTATCTGTCAAACAGAGCGGATCGCAACAGGCGCCGACCGAGGAGTTGGCCGGTGCGGACTGGAGCCGTTCGCGTGACATCAACGGCAAGCAGCAGGTAGTCAGTCGCCCGTTTGCCTTCCCGCTGGAGGTGGGCAAGAAGTGGGAGCTCAAATACACCGAGGCCAATCCCAACCCGAAGCATCTGAGCGAGACTTTGCAAACCGGATATACCGTCGTCGGCTGGGAGGATGTCGAAGTGCCGGCCGGCAAGTTCAAGGCCTTGAAGATCGAGGCCGAAGGCAACTGGACGGCTGTAGTGGCACCGATGAATCAGGCTTCAGCGCAAGCGGTTAACACGACAGGTGGTTCGGCCGCGCTGGTCCAGACCAACCGCGTGACGCCGCACACCGTCTCGGGCCGTACCTACCGGGCTTTCTGGTACGTGCCCAGCGTCAAGCGCCTAGTCAAGTCAGTCGAGGAGTCCTACAGCTCCAACGGCATCCGCAGCGAGCGTTTCACCTACGAGCTGGTGTCGGACAAAGTCTCAAGCTGACTCCGTCATCGGGCACCTCGCTGATACCTGTACGACTGCTGCAGGTGCCGGGGGTGCCTGATCTACCGGGAAATCCGGCAGCAGCCGTCAGATCGGTTCAGAACTTCCGAGGCTGCCGCGTGTAGCGTGTGCCCAGCAACACGTCCCACAGCGGCGTGGTGACGCCGAAGTTGCTGTCCGGGTGGTAATGGTGCACGTGGTGGGCGCCAGCCCAGCGCCGCAGCAGCGGGTGCTTGAAGCGGACATGGTGGATGGTGAAGTGGCTCAGTCCGTAGGCGATGTAGCCGAAGGTCACCGAGCCCATCATCAGGTAGGCAAACCCGGTGGGCATGACCAGCACGCACAGGCCCGTCAGGATGAGCAACACGGCTCCCGGCAGGAAGAACGGCAACGAATCGTAGCCAAGCGGCCGCTCGTGATGCATGCGGTGCCCCTGCTCGAACAGCGGGATCCGCGTGTGGAACATCCAGCGGTGAAAGAAATATTCGACGAAGCTGAAGGCAAACAGCCCCAGCGCAATCGCCAACAAGGCGGTCAGGGGGCCACCGGCATTCAGGCGCCAACCCTCGACAATGAGCAGCAGGCCCAGGGTGACGTCCACGCCGACCTCGACCCAGTAATTGGTCTGCGTACTGGACATGCGCACGATGGAATCCACACCCGCCCGCATGAGGTTTCGCGTCATCGGTCGCTGCATGTTTCCGTCATCTTGCAAGAAAACACTCCAATCTCCAGAGTCATGGCCTTATTGTCACATGTTGTCATGCGCAATTCACAATGATGTGTCACGGGCAGCTGACTCGCAGCTGACCCGCGCGCGCAGGTTGGCGCCGGGTGCGTGGCTCAAGCTCAATGTGACAACGCGAATCCGCTGAGGATCTGCGCGGTTTCCTCAGGCTTCTCCAGCATCGGCATGTGGTTGCAGCCGATCAGGGTACTGGTGCTGATCGAACTGGCATGGGTCAGGCCATTGCGCAGGCTGTCCAGCGCCGAAATGTCGACGATCTTGTCGTCATGGCACCACAGGCCGAGTACCGGCATTTCGAACTGGCCCAGGCGGTTCTGCAGTGCGAGGTATTGCGACGGGTCACGCAGCTCGTTGAAATTGCTTTCGATGAAGGCGCGATCCAGCTGGTTGCGCTTGATGAGCACATCGATGATGCGGCCTGGCATATCGAGTGGTTTCTCGAAGGCCAGCGCGGTGGCGCGCGCAAAGCCGACGCGGTCGTCGAACAGGAATGGGTCCTTGCCGGCCATGGCCTCGCGGGTAAACGCGTTTTCCTGAGCCTTCAGGCCATACGCATCGACCAGCGCCAGCTCGGTGACATGCTCCGGGTGCTCGGCCGCATAGACCCCGGCAATGGCGCCGCCCAGCGAATGGCCGACCAGTACAAAGCGCTGCAACCTGAGCGTTTCCACGAAGGCCTGCAGCCGAGCGGCCTGGGCATCGACGTTGTAGCTGGCACCGGCCATGCGCGAGGACTCGCCCCAACCGGGCATATCGGGAATGATCAGGTGGAAGTGCGGCGTGAGCAGTTTGGCGACCGGTAGCCAGACCTCCTTGTTCGCGGCAAAACCGTGTAGCAGCACGATGACCGGGCCGTCACCGCCCTCGTAGTAGACCCAGCGGGTGTCCCCGGCCTGCACCGAATGCTTCTCGAGATGCGCGGTCATTGCCTCGCGCATGTAGTTCGCGCGCAGCAGCAACTGCGGCGCGAACAGGTAACTGCCACCCAGCACGATGATCAGGATTCCGCCGAGCCACGCCAGGAATTTCAGCCGGCGCAGCAGCATGCGTTTCCAGAGTGGGGTGGCGGTGACGTTTGTTGATGGCGGCATGATGGTTTCTTGATGGGTCGTGACTGGCAATGCTCCCTCCCCTGCGACCTAAGGGAGTCCCTTTTCGGGGCACACAGGGGGAGGAGCTGTGATTACTGCGCTTTCTTTGCCTTGGCGATCAGATCTTCCACCACCTGCTGGGTCAGTGGGTGGTAGCCGGCCTTGGCCTTGGCGTAGACCTGTTCGGCATAGGCCAGACCTCCCGGTGTCCCAACCAAGGCCTTGTACAACGGCACGGTCAGATACAGCCGGCCGATGCGGATCATGTGCTCGGCGGCAGCCGGCCACACGGCCTTGTCACCGGCAGTGATCGCATGGCTGTACCAGCGCATGCCGATCTCGGCGTTCGGCGTGCCGGTAAGATGCCAGGCGGCGTCGAGCTGCTGGATCTTGGCCAGCGGGGTGACGTCCGGCAGGCGGTCGAGGAAGTACATCCATTCCTGCGTGTTCCAGTCTTTGGCGCCGAGCTTGTCGGCCGCCATCTGGCCGGCGAGAAAGGCGCTGCGCTCCTGATCGATGGTGTCGAAATGCGGTGAATCGGGCAGCAGCGCATCCTTCGGGATGCCGCTGCCGTAGACCCAGTCCTGCACCTCGGCCCAGCTCATCTTGCCGGGATACTTCTCGATCAGGTTCGGCTTCATGTAGTTGAGCATCTGCTCGGTGGTGATGCTCTGGAACGCGAAGTGGTTGAAGTAGCTCTTGAGGTAGTTGTCGAACGTGGCACGACCGAAACGCTGTTCCAGCGTGCGCAGGAACCACGAGCCCTTGTCATAGGCAACGTCGGACAGCGAATCGTCGGCGTCGATGCCGCGCGGGTCCGGTGCCAGCTTCTGCGAGTTGGCCGGCATTGCACCGATCTCCTTCTGCAGTGCGCGGGCCGACAGCAATGCTTCCTCATCGGCCAGGCCCTTGCCGTACAGCGCTTCGGTGATGCGCCCCTGCACGTAGGTAGTGACACCTTCGTTGAGCCAGATGTCGCGCCACGACGCGGCGGTGACCAGGTTGCCCGACCACGAATGCGCCAGCTCATGCGCGACCAGCGAGACCAGGCTCTTGTCGCCGACCAGCACGGTCGGCGTGGCGAACGTCATGTCCGGGTTTTCCATGCCGCCGTACGGAAACGACGGCGGCAGCACCAGGATGTCGTAGCGGCCCCAGCGATACGGACCGTACAGCTTCTCCGCGGTGGCGATCATCTGTTCGGTGTCTTCGAACTCGTGCGCCGCCTTGCCGACCACCGAGGGCTCGGCATAGACGGCCGAACGCGGGCCGGTTTCCTTCACCGCGATGTCGCCGGCGCCGATCGCCAGCAGGTAGGACGGGATTGGATGCGGCTGGTCGAACGAGTAGTCGCCATTCAACGGATGCTTCGCATCGTTGAGCGCGCTCATCACCACGCGCACATTCTTCGGCGCGGAGACGTGGGCGGTATAGGAGAAACGGATCGCCGGTGAATCCTGCAGTGGCACCCACGAACGCGCGTGGATCGACTCGGATTGCGAGAACATGAAGGGCAGCTTCTTGTCCGCCGTCTGCGCCGGGGTCAACCACTGCAGGCCGGACGCGTCCGGCGATGTGGTATAGACGATGCGCACCTGCGCCGGATGCGTCGGCGTGGCGATCGTGAGCTTCTCGCCGAGCTGCTTGTCGCGCGGCGCCAGCGCATATTTCAGCGGCGTGGTTTTGCCATCGGCGCCGAGCGCTTCGATCTTCGCGATCTTCAGGTCGCGCGTGTCCAGCACCAGCGACGGCGCCTGCGGGTTCTTCCATTCCAGTTTCAGCGTGGCCTGGCCATCCAGCTGCTTGTGCGGGAAGTCCAACTTCAGGTCGAGGTCGAGATGGGTGATGACCACCTGGTCGGGCTGCGCATAGGAATGCGGTTCGCTGGCGTAGGCTGCCAATGGCAGCAACAACGCGCCAAAGGCGAAGGATGGCAGGAGGCGCATGGGGAAATCTCGAACCGGAAAACCCCGAGTATGCCACTGCCCTTGTTCCGCTCGCCCGTGGCGAAAGCTGGGGTTACGGCAATTCGTTCACCGAATGCGGGTCGATCGCATACGGATGCATGGCGGCGAGGAAGCCCGGCTGAGCCTCAATCCACGCGATCCACGTACGAAAATGTGGATAGGCATCCAGCGCCAATCCGGCTTCCCCGGCGCGGCTGGCATAGGCGAATACCGCCATGTCCGCGATGGTGTAACTGTCGCCGGCGAGGAAAGGGCGCGTCGCCAGTTCGTGCTCAAGGATGCCCAGCGTGCGCCGTGCCCCGGCGCGCTTGCCCTCGATCAACTCGGGCGAACGTCGCGACAGCTTGCCGGTCATCGTCCAGTGGCGCAGCGAGCCGATCACCGATTCCACACGCTCCTGTTCGAAATGCAGCCATTGCTGCACCTTGGCGCGATCGAACGGATCGGCGGGCAAATACGGCGTGCCCTCGGCGAGGTAGTTGAGGATCGCATTTGATTCCGCCAGCACGCGGCCATCGTCGAGCTGGATTGCCGGCACGGTGCCGGTCGGACTGATGCGACGAAACGCCGCGGCCTGTCCTTCACCTTCGAAGATGCTGATCGGCACCGTGCGATACGGCCGGCCCAGATGATTCAGCAGCAGGCGCACCTTCCAGGGATTCTGTGAGGGCAGGTAGTCGAACAAGGTCAGCATGGGCATCTCCGTGGATAGGTGATGCCGATACTGGGCGTCGCAACCCTTGGGTGATATACGTTTCTTGCGCGCGAAACTTCAGACGTAGCGATCCGCCAGTTTGTCGGTGGCCTGCACCAGCTGATCGACGATCGCGGGCTCCGACGCGGCATGGCCAGCCAGCACGATGTGGAAGTCGGCTTCCGGCCACGCAGCATGCAGGTCGCAGGCACTTTTCGCGGGACAGATGATGTCGTAGCGGCCGTGCACGATGGTGGCGGGGATGTGGCGGATCTTTGTGACATCGCGCAATAGCTGATCGGGTTCGAGCCAGCATTGGTTGCGGAAATAATGTGCCTCGATACGCGCCAGACTCAGCGCGACCTCGGGTGCGGCGAAACTCGCCTCGGTCTCCGGGCTTTCTTCCAGCGTGATGCTGCCGCCCTCCCATGCGCCCCATGCCTGCGCGGCGGCGAGCCGTACGGCCTCATCGGCCGAATTGAGTCGCCGCCAATAGGCCTCCATCATCTCGCCGCGTTCTTCCGCCGGAATCGCCGCAGCGTAACGCTGCCACTTTTCCGGCAGAATCCACGACACGCCACCTTCCTCGTAGAACCAGCGGACTTCCGCCGGGCGGCACAGGAAGATGCCGCGCAGCACCAGGCCGAGCACGCGTTCGGGATGCGTCTGCGCGTAGGCCAATCCCAGTGTGGAGCCCCATGAGCCACCGAACACCACCCAGCGCTCGATGCCGAGTTGTTCGCGGATCGTCTCGATGTCGGCGACCACTTGCCAGGTGGTGTTGTCGGTGAGGTCGGCGAACGGAGTGGAGCGGCCGGCACCGCGCTGGTCGAACAGCACGATGCGATAACGCGCCGGATCGAAGAAACGCCGGTGATACGTCGCCAGCCCTGCACCAGGCCCGCCATGCAGGAAGATCACCGGCAGGCCGGCGGGATTGCCGCACTCCTCCACGTACAGCGTGTGGATCGCATCGACCGCGATGCGATGGGTCTGGTACGGCTCGGTCTCGGGGTACATCTCGCGCATGACAGCGGTTCCGTTGATGCAGTGATTACGTAGCGTCGAATTGCAGCGCCGCTGTGAGGTCGCCGGGTGGCGGACCACCGGCGGCGATCATCGCCTCGTCGCGCAGCTTCAGGCCAGGCAGTTGCTCCAGCCCGAAGCGGCGGGTTATGAAGCGCAGGATCGAGCCAGTGTCGTAGATGGTGTGATCGACGAAGCCCTTCTTCGCGTACGGCGATACGACCAGCGCCGGGATGCGCGAACCCGGTCCCCAGCGATCGCCCTTGGGCGGCGCCACGTGATCCCACCAGCCGCCGTTCTCGTCCACCGTGACCACCACCAGCATGTGCGGCCATTGCGGACTTTTCTGCAAGGCCTCGACCACCTTGGCAAGGTGACGGTCGCCGGCTTCCACGCTGGAATAGCCGGCATGCATGTTCAGATCGCCTTGCGGCTTGTAGAACGACACCGGCGGCAGCGTGCCGGCCTCGATCGCGGCGATGAAATGATTGCTGTCGGAACTCTCACCGATACCGGCATCGCGCAGGTGCTGCTGTCGTGCCGGTGTGCCGGGCGCGAAGCTGCGGAAGTAGTTGAACGGCTGATGATGGATCTGGAAGTTCGGGCTTTCCGGAAACACGTGATGGTCGCCGTCGCCGTGTCCGTCCAGCGCGAGTTGCCAGCCGCCGGCGTACCAGGCCCAGTCGACCCCGGCATTCGACAGTGCATCGCCGATGGTCAAATGCACCTGCGGCGGCAGCGTGGTCGGGCTGTCGGCGTCGGCGAGTTGGGGGTAGTGCGCATCGTGGCTGAATGCTGGTGCGTAGGCCGGGCCGATCGTGTTCACCGCCCAGAAGTCGGGCGTCAGCGCATCGGGCGAAGCGAACTTCGCGCGTCCCTGCATCGCGCTGGCTGGCGTGTTGTCGGTCAGTACCGGGCGGAGCCCGGTGGGGTCATCACCTTCGACCTGGGCCAGCTGGAATTTTCCTGGCCGCTGATCCGCGTTCGGGTAGAACGGCGGTTGTGCGGCAGCCAGGTATTGATGGTTGAGAAACGAACCACCGAAGGCGCCCATGAAGAAGTTGTCGCACAAGGTGTATTGCTGCGCCAGCTGCCATAGCTGCAGGTTGGTCGCGTTGTCGCCGTAGTGACCCATCACCATCGCGCCGGTATTGCCCCAGGCGACGAAACCATCATTCCTGCCGCCATTGATCTGCAGCTGGTTCTCGTAGAAACGGTGCACCAGGTCGCGTGTGACCACGCCGTGCGGCAATGCTTCGCCCGCTGGCGTATGCAGGGCAAAGGGGCGATTGGGCAAGCCGGTGATGGCATCCTCACCGATCTGGTAGTGCCGGCCATCGACGACCTGCGCATGCGGCGCGAGGCCGCCCCAGATCGGCGGCAAGCTGGTGAGCAGGCTGCCGTCGCGGTCGCGCTGGCGGTATTCGGGCGAGTCGAGATCCTTCAGTGGTTGCGCCAGCCCGGGGAAGTGCGCGAACAGATTGTTGAAGCTGCGGTTCTCGGCATACAGCACCACCACCTGCTGGATGTGCCGGCGCAGCAGGGCGTCGAGCGTATCCGCACTCGTGTCAGCAGTCGCTACTGACCGGCTGTCGCCGGGCGGACGGCAGCTGCCCAGGGTCAGTGCCGCACCGGCCAGTGCGATGCCGCCGAGCAGGCGCCGGCGTTCGGGATTGGGCGGTGCGTCGTCAGCCGCCACCGGCGGCTGGTCAGTGGGCTTGCGGGTCATCGGATCGGTCGGCAGGTATCAGCCTCCGATTCTAGGACTGTGGCGCCGTCTCGTCATAGAAGCGCGCCAGGTCCGCCTTGACCTGCTTCAGCGCATCCACGTCGAAATAGATCATGTGCCCGGACGGATAGAAACCGAACTCGATGTTCTTGCGGACCGCCGGGTCGAGGCCGAGATGGCCGAGGTCGAACTCGGTGGCATAGAACGGCGTGGCGAGGTCGTAGTAGCCGTTGGCCGAGAACACTTTCAGGTGCGGATTGCGGCGCATCGCGTCGGCCAGGTCGGTGCCGACGTACGGTGCCTGGGTGAAGCCATGGCCACCCTTGCGCTTCCAGTCCCAGCCACTGTTGATCACGCCGTAGTTGTTGGGCAGATAGGCGTGATCGCCGGTGTACTTCAGTTCGCTCTCGGCGTACTGGTTGAACGCCGCAAGGTAGGCGCCGGTGGCGGCGTCGCTGGCGGCATCACCGTCAGGCGTTTCGCCGGCGGCATCCGGGTCAATGCCTTCGAAACGGCCGTCCAGACGTCCGACCGTGCGGCGCTGGTCGCGCAACAGCTCCTTGCGAAAACGGCTGGGATCGATGCGCAGGTTCGCCTGCTTTATATAGGTTGGCGACAGGCCGATGTACTGGCTGAGCTGGTTGGCGATGCGGTCGGCCTCGGTCGGCTCGATCGCGTCACCCTTGGCCAGCGCCAGCGTGTAGTCGGTATCGGCGAAATGGCGCACGCCGGCGAGGAAGCTGGCGATATCGGCCGGCTTGTTCGGCACCTTGTTGTGGTACCAGGCGATCGCCGCCTCGCTGGGCAGGTTGACGATGTAGGCATGGTCGACGCCAGTGCTGGACCACACGTTGAAGTCGAGGATCGACGACATCAGCACGACGCCGTTGAACTCCATGCCCTGGTCCTGCAGCAGCTTCACCAGCACTGCCGAGCGGGTGGTGCCGTAACTCTCGCCGAACAGGAACTTCGGCGAATTCCAGCGATGGTTGTCGCTGACATAGCGGGTGATGAACTTCGCGAACGCATCGGCATCCTGATCCACGCCGTAGAAGTTCTTGCCCTCGGCGGCGCCGACCAGTTGCGAGTAGCCGGTGCCGGGCGCGTCGATGAAGACCAGGTCGGTCTTGTCGAGCAGGCTGTAGTCGTTCGGCACGGTTTCATACGGCGGTGGCGGGATCGGCTGGTCGCCGCGGTTGGCCACGCGCACCGGACCGAATGAGCCCATGTGCAGCCACATGCTGGAGGAGCCGGGGCCACCGTTGTACATGAAGGTCACCGGCCGCTTGCCCGGCTTGCCATCATCCACGGTGTAGGCGACATAGAACACGCTGACCGTGGGCTTGTCCTTGTCGTCCTTGATCAGCAAGGTACCCGCGGTGGCCTTGTAGCTGATCGTGCGATTGCCGATGCGCACGCTGTGCTTGCTGACCACGGCACGCTCGGGCGGGATCGGCAGTTCGTCCTTCTTGCTGTCCTTGTCGGTCTGCGCGGTCTTGGCGGCATCCTTCGGCGTGTCGTCGTCGGCGTGTGCAGGAGCACCCATTACCAGCAGCAGGGCGAGGGCGAGCGGAGCGAATAGAGATTTGTGCATGATGGCGATTCCGTATCAGCGCTGCGGAGCGGCATGGTCGTAGAAGGGCGCGAGGTCGCTCTTGAGCTGTTTCAACGCGTCGGTGTTGAGATAGATCATGTGCCCCGAGGGGTAGTACAGGAATTGCAGGTTGCCGCGCAGCGACGGATCGAGGTTCATGTGCGCGAGGTCGTACTCGGTGATGAAGAACGGCGTGGCGAAGTCGTAATAGCCGTTGACCGAAAGTACCTTGAGGTTGGGATTGGTGCGCATCGCGTGGGCGAGATCGCCGGCCACGTAGGCCAGTGGCAGCGGGCGCCGCACGCCGGCGGCCTTGTGCTTCCAGTCCCAGTTCTTGCTGATCTCGTCGAACGTGGGCCGGTAGTCCAGATCGGTGTGGTAGTTGAGCTGCTTGTCGATGTAATCGTGGAACGCGCCGACGAACGCACCGCTGATGCCGCTGTCGGAGGCGTCGTAGTCGGGAGTTTCGCCCGCGGCATCCGGGTCGGTGCCGGTGAAGCGGCTGTCATAGCGGCCCAGGGTGAGGCGCTGGTCACGCAGCAACTCCTTGCGGAAGCGGCTGGGATCGACCCGCAGATTGGCTTCCTTGACGTACTGCACCGACAGGCCAGTATAGGCGGCAAGCTGCTGTGCCACGGCATCGAGCTGAGCGTCCGGGAGATTCTGTCCCTGCGCCAGCGCAGCGGCATACGGGCCTTGCGCCCAGGCGCGGACCTGCTCGAGGAAGGTCTTCAGGTCGGCGGGCTTGTTCGGAATCTTGTCGTGGTACCAGGCAGCGGCGGCATAGGTCGGCAGGTAGCCGACGTAGCTTTCGTCGTAACCCGGGATACGGATGCCGTAATTGAGGATCGACGACATCAGGATCACGCCGTTGAACGCCATGCCCTTGTCCTGCAGCGCGTCGACCAGCGCAGCGGAACGGGTGGTGCCATAGCTTTCGCCGTAGAGGAATTTCGGCGAGTTCCAGCGCTTGTTGAGGCTCACGTAACGCTGGATCGCGCGGGTGAACGC
The DNA here is from genome assembly GCF_009766065.1 of Dyella sp. S184. Lineage (GTDB taxonomy): Bacteria > Pseudomonadota > Gammaproteobacteria > Xanthomonadales > Rhodanobacteraceae > Rhodanobacter. The sequence continues at coordinate 193,835 of NZ_LMUE01000012.1, forward strand.
GGAGATGTCCTGGTCCACGCCCCAGAAGTCCTTGCCGGTGGCCTTGCCCAGCGGACGCGAATAGCCGGTGCCGACCGCATCGATGAAGACCAGGTCGGTCTTGTCGAGCAGGCTGTCGCTGTTTGGCACCAGATGGTACGGCGGCGGTGCGGTGGCCTCGGGGCTGGCTGTCTCGATCCGCATCGGTGCGAACGAACCCATGTGCAGCCACATGCTGGAAGAGCCCGGGCCGCCGTTGTACAGGAAGGTCACCGGCCGTTTCTCCGGCTTGCCGGTGTCGACCGTGTAGGCCACGTAGAACACGCTGGCCTGCGGCTCGTTCTTGTCGTCGCGGATGATCAGCGTGCCGGCGGTGGCGGTGTAGCTCACCGAATGGCCATGGATGCTGACGCTGTGCTTCGTGCGAGTGGCGGTTTCGGTGGCTGCGGCCTTGGCGTCATTGGCTTCGGCATGCTTGCCGGTGCCGGCCTTGGCCGACGCGGGGGCTTCGTCGGCATGGCTGGCAGCCAGCGGTGCAAACACGAACGCGCTGGCCAGCAGCAGGGAAATCAGGTGGCGCATGGGGACTCCAATCACATCGAACCAGTCATGGAGTATGCGTGCCTGCCCGCGTCTGCGACCGTGACAAAAGTACTAGGTCATAGTTGGACGTCTAAATACGCTGGCGCATGTCGTACGACGGCGCGGATATCAGGCAGGCAGTCAGCCGCGCGACATGGCCCGCGCGGCATTCCACATCGCGCGCGTCACCGGACGGTTCTCGTGTGGTGTCTGCAACACGATCAGGGTAGTGGTGCTGGTGCTAGCGCCGGTCTTGAGCAGGCGGTCGAGCACCGACTCCAGGTGGCTGATCGACATCGCCACCACGTGCAGCAGGGCCGAGTCCTCGCCGGCCAGGCGCCGGCATTCAAGCACTTCGGGGATATCCGCCACCAGCGCGCCGATGCGCGCGCAGGTGATGCCGTCGCAGCGCAGCCGGATCATCGCGCTGATCTCGTAGCCCAGCCGCTTCGGGTTGACCGTGGCGCGGTAACCGCTGATCACCCCGGCTTCCTCCAGCCGCTTCACCCGTTCGGCTACCGCTGGCGCAGACAGGCGCACCTTGCGACCGAGTTCGGCGTAGCCCAGGCGCGCGTCCAGCTGTAGGGCTTCCAGCAGCTGCCAATCTTTGCTGTCCAATTCGGGTTTCGATTCCAAGGCGGGATCACTCACTGTTTGATTCGATCAACGGCGAAACATCAGGAAAACGATTCGATGCATTATTCCTCGGCGTCATCGCCAAGACTAGGATGCGCACTTCCCTGCCTCGGAATCCGTTCCCCATGGACACCTCTGAGCGCCTTGACGGGCGCGCACTTTTCTACATCGGCATCGCGCTGCTGACCTGGTCGTCGGCGTACGCCGCGATTGCCTATGCGCTGGCCTCGTTCACCCCGGGCGAGGTGGCGTTCGCGCGGCTGACGATCGGCTCGCTGTGCTTCGCCGTGCTGCTGCTGGTGAGGCGCGTGCCGCTACCCGCGCGACGCGACTGGCCGCAGCTGGCGTTGCTCGGCGTGATCGGGCTGACCGTGTATCACCTGTGCCTCAACTACGCGGAAACACGCATCGCCAGCGGTACCGCGGCGATCCTTATCTCGCTGGTTCCCGCCGCCACCGCTGCGGTATCGGCGATCTGGCTGCATGAACGCTTGTCCGCGCGCACGCTGACCGGCCTTGGCATAGCGCTGGTCGGTGTGGTGATGGTGGTGCTGGCCAGCGGCAAGCAGGTGAAGTTCGAACCGATGGCGGCGCTGGTATTGCTCAGCGTGCTCGCCTCGGCGATTTACTGGGTCGGCCAGAAGCCATTGTTCGCGCGCAACAGCATGGTCGGCGTTACCGCATTCACGTTTTTCGCCGGTACGCTCGGTGCGCTGCCGTTCGGTACGGGCGTAGCGCAGGCGCTCATCGCTGCGCCGTGGTCGCATATCGCCGCGTTGCTGTGGCTGGGCATCGCGCCCACCTTCATCGGTTATCTCGCGTGGAATGCCGCGTTGCGCCGGGTCTCTGCTTCGCAGGTCTCCAGCTTCATCTACTTTTCGCCGCCGATCGCGGTGTTGATCGGCTGGCTATGGCTGGGCGAGCGCCCCGGTATGCTGACCCTGGTTGGTGGCGTGGTCACCGTTGGTGGCGTGGTGCTGGCGAATGCGCGGCGGCGGACCGCACCGATCGTTCCGGTAGCGTCCGACACCTGCGAACAGAACTGAACCAGTTAGAGGGCAGCGGCATGTACGAGCTGTATATCGCCAACAAGAACTACTCGTCCTGGTCGTTGCGGCCATGGCTGCTGTTGAGTGAACTCGGCATTATATTCGAGGAGCGGCTGGTGTCGTTCGCGCCCGGCACCGGATCGAGCTGGAGTGCCTTTCGCGCATTCTCGCCGAATGGCAAGGTGCCGTGCCTGCACGATGGCGACACGGTGGTATGGGATTCCCTGGCGATTGCGGAGTATCTGGCCGATCGTCATCCGGGAGTGTGGCCGGCCGATCCGAAGGCGCGCGCATGGGCTCGCTGTGCGGCCGCCGAGATGCATTCGGGCTTCAGCGCCCTGCGCATGTATTGCGCGTTGAGCTGCGGTTTGCGCATCCGCTTGCGTGACGATCTGCCAGCGGCGTTGCACAGCGATATCGCGCGTATCGATGAGTTGTGGCGTGAGGGTCTGGCCCGCTTTGGTGGCCCGTTCCTGGCTGGCAACGCGTTCGGTGCAGTCGATGCGTTCTTCGCGCCGGTTGCCTTCCGCATCCAGACCTATGGCTTGGCGCTGAGTGATACGGCGACTGCCTACGCGCAACGCCTGCGCGAACTGCCGCCGATGCGTCGCTGGTATGCCGACGCGCTGCAGGAGAGCTGGCGTGATGCGGAGCACGAGGAAGAGGTGAAGCAGTTCGGCACCTTGCTGGCGGACTTGCGCGTGCCGGCAGGCTGATGTCGTTTCAGGGCTGCACAGACAGCGGCGTGCGCCGCACCTGCCAGCGTCCCAGTGCAACCAGCAACAACGCGACTGCGACGAATACCAGCAGCACCGCGCAGGCATCGACCAGTACGAGCAGATAACCCAGCTTCGTGACGTCGAGGAACGGATAGGGATACCAGTGATCCACTGCGCCACGCGCCAGCACGTAGGCGAAATAGGTAGCCGGATACAACTGCCAGACGATAACCTGCGGCCAGCGCAGCGTCGCCTTCGGCACCGCCAGCCACCAGTACAGCAGGAACAGCACCGGCATCACCACGTGCAGGATATTGTCGGTGACGATCTGCCAGCCCTGCGGCTGCCATAGCTGGCGCAGCATCAGGTTGTAGATCGCTGCGACGATGACGATGCTCATCGAGATCGCGGTATGCACGTCGGGCCGGGTGAAGAAACGGCTGAGTGTTCCACGCGGCCCGCGTGCATCGGCAGTCAGCGCCAGTGCCACCAGCACGTTGGTCAGGATGGTGAAGTAGCCGATATAGGTCCATACCCCGGCCAGTGCACCTTGCCCATTCGCTATGCTCAGCTGGATCGACAAAAGCAGTTGTAGCGCGAGCGTGAACCAGCCGAGCAGGGCGGCAATGGCGGCGAACAAGCGGTAACGGTTCGGCATGGACGCAATCACTCGATGGGATCAGGCCGATTCGATCTGGTAAGAGATCCGTGTCACGGGTCTGCAGCCTAAAGCTTGTACGCCCGATGGATCGCCACGATCCCGCCACTCAGGTTGCGCACTTCGACGCGGCCGAAGCCGGCGCGCTCCATCATGCCTTTGAGGGTCTGCTGATCCGGATGCTTGCGGATCGACTCGGCGAGGTACTGGTAGCTGTCGGCGTCGCCGGCGAACAGCTGGCCCAGCTTCGGCAACACCTTGAACGAGTGGAAATCATAGAGCTTGCCGAACAGCTCGCTCTGCACCTTGGAGAACTCCAGCACCAGCAGGCGGCCGCCGGGCTTGAGCACGCGGCAGATGTCGGCCAGTGCCTTGTCCTTGTCAGTGACATTGCGCAGGCCGAACGCCATCGTCACCGCATCGAACGAGTTGTCCGGGAACGGCAGTACTTCGGCGTTGAGTTGTGCCCAGCGCAGGCCGCTGACCAGACCACGATCAGTCATGCGATCGCGGCCGACGCCAAGCATCGCGGCGTTGATGTCGCCGACCACCACTTCACCCGCGTCGCCGACAACGGGCTTCAGCAGCGCGGCGATGTCGCCGGTGCCGCCGGCCAGGTCCAGCACGCGGTCGCCGCGGCGCACACCGCTGATGGCCACGAAATGCCGTTTCCACAGCCGGTGCACGCCGAACGACATCAGGTCGTTCATCAGGTCGTAGCTGCGCGCGACCGAGGTGAATACCTGGCCGACCAGCTTCTGCTTGTCACCGACCGGGACGTCGCGGAAGCCGAAATGGGTGGTCTTGGATTGCGGATCGTTCATACGCGTAATGCTACAGGGTTGGCTTGCCGCCGTCCTTGTAGACCACGCCGTCCTTCATCACGAAACTGACATGCTGCATCGTGGTGATGTCGTCCAGCGGGTTGCCGGGTACGGCGATCACGTCAGCCTGGCGGCCCACCGCAATCTGCCCCAGCTGGTCCTGCTTGTGCAGCAGTTCGGCGGCATGGGTGGTGGCGGCCTGCAGCACGAACATCGGCGGCATGCCGGCCTGCACCATGTACTCGAACTCCTTCGCATTCTCGCCGTGCGGATAGACGCCGGCATCGGTGCCGAACGCGATCTTCACGCCGGCCCGGTACGCCTTGCCGGCGGTGGCCTGGATGATTGGGCCGACCTGCTCCGCCTTGGCAGCGACCTGTGGCGGGTACCAGCCTTCCTTCGCTTTCCCTTCGACGAACTTGCCGGCGATGATGGTCGGCACGTACCAGGTGCCGTGCTCCTTCATCAGCTTGATGTCTTCGTCATCCATGAACGTGCCGTGCTCGATCGAGTCGACGCCGCCGAGCACCGCGCGGCGGATCGCTTCGGCGCCGTGCGCATGCGCCGCCACGGTGAAGCCGTAATCGTGCGCGGCGGCGACGACGGCCTTGATCTCCTCGAGGGTCATCTGCGAATTGCCGACACTGCTGCTCTCGTCGAGCACGCCGCCGGAGGGCATGATCTTGACCAGGTCGGCGCCGTCCTTGTAGTGCTGGCGCACGGCTTTCCAGGCGTCTTCGGGCGAATTGATGATGCCGTCCTTGGGGTCGGGATCGCCCTGCAGGTCCCAGCGATAGCCGTCGGTTGGGTCGGCGTGGCCGCCAGTGGTGCCGACGAACTGGCCGGCACTGAAGATGCGTGGTCCGGGCACCAGGCCGGCATTGATCGCATTGCGCAGCGCGATGGATTCATTGTGCTCGTCGCCGACGTTGCGCACCGTGGTGAAGCCAGCCAGCAGGGTGCGCTTGGCGTAGACCGTGCCCTCGATTGCGTAGTCGGCGGGATTCAGACGGAACTGGTCGCTGTAGGTGGTCTTGCTGAACTGCATGGTCAGGTGGGTGTGCGAATCGATCAGGCCCGGCATGCAGGTGGCGTCGGCGAGTTCGATCTGCTGGAAGCCGGCGCCGGCCTTGTTCGCGGCATCCTGGTAGGGCTTGCCGTCAAGGCTGCCGCTGCGCAGCTCCTTGATGCGTCCGTCTTCGACGATTACGGTAGTGGGACCCAGCAGCTTGCCGGCCACAGGGTCGACCAGGCGGGCGCAATGCAGCACGCTGACCTCGTGGCTTGCGGGTGCGTCGGTAGCCAACGCGGCGGCTGGCAGCGACAGGGCGATGGCAGCAAGGGCGAGCGCGCGGCTGGTGGTCATGGATGGTCTTCCGGCGGGGCAAGCGGCCATCTTAGGCGTGCATGCCGGCCACCGTCACCGTGACATTAGGCATGGCGATCCCCTGCGAATGCTTGTGTACCGCGTGTGGCCAAGGCGCTCAGCACATTGGTCTGCCGGGGAGCTGGGTGATGCGCTGATATCCCCTGGTTGCCGATTTATTTATCGCGCTGCGCATGGCGATGGCGAACTGCAACGGTAGCAATGTTATTTCCCACTTGGTGGTATTTGCATGCGTGTTTATGGCGGTCAAGGCGCGCCGCAATATAATACGAATATCGTTGTAATTTACGATTATGCCAGGCCATGACTTGGCTTTATCAATCGGCTTGTCGTAGCCCTTCGCAGATACCGTCGAATTCTGTAATCGCGTAGCATTACCTACAGAACAGGGGCTTCGATCAATGCATCAGCTTGGCGCCGTATCGCGCATGGGTTGATGTGCGATTTCTGCAAGAGACGTCGTGCTTTCATCAGTTCCGATCTCGCTGTTTGCCCTGATGGCAAATAGCTGGATCGGCTGCGTGGAACAATGCACGAAAGGCACCTGGAACAGGGCAGAAACAGAGATAAGTGGGTTGCGTTTGCCCTGCTTGTCTCAATCCAGGATTTCGAAGGATCGATGGCTGATGAACCGATTGGGCAACACGCATCTCAACACCTGGATACCGATCGGGCAAACAAGCCGACTTCTGATTTGCGTGCTTGGCAGCTGCTGGAAGCTGTCTTGTGCTGACAACACCGCGTCAACTTCCATTCCTTGGCAATTGAACTGACATCACGGCAGCGAATAGCTGTTGCGTTGAGGTCAGCTCGTACCCTGATTTTATGTGTTGCTACTACCGGCGTGGCTTGCACGTCCTGCGACACTTTTATCCCGACTCAAAAGCATGGAGCTGTATTGATGAGCCTGATTAATCGTCACAACGCAATCGCACTTGCCGTGGCTATTGCCTTGACCAGCACGCTGACAGCTTGTGGCGGCGGAGGTGGGGGCAATGTTCGACCAACCCCCATCGCCCCGCCACCTGCGCCCGCACCGGCACCAGCGCCCGCACCGGCACCGGCACCGGCACCGGCACCGCCTCCGTCCGGCTACAACCCGAGCCAGCTTGATCCGGAAAACGTTCCGCAGGCGTGGGCGATCGGCGGCAGCCCGACCAGCAATCAAGGACAGGGCGTGGAGGTGGGTATCATCGATTCGGGTGCGCAAGCAGACAATCCCGCACTCGTAAATCGCATCAGCTGGTTCAAGGATTACGTCGATCCCACCAATACGACGCCGCAGGACCCGTACGGCCACGGTACGGTCATGGCAGAGATGATCGGCGGCACGGCGAATGCAGACGGCCCCAGTGGATCCTACAACTACGGTGGCGTGGCGCCGCAGTCATCACTGTATGTGGCGCGGATCAGCGACGGCTCAGGCAACTACGACTTGAATTTGGTGCCGCAGGCCCTGTCCGATCTGACCGCGCAGGGAGTCAAACTGATCAACAACTCCTATGGCGGCTCCACATTGATCACGAGTGTTGCCTTCAACAATAGTGAGGTAGTAGCGGACTACACCACCTTCTCGTCGGTCATTGGAAACCAGCAGCTGGCAGTTTGGGCGGCTGGCAACAGCGGCAATGCGCAACCCAGCGTGGAAGCGGGCCTCCCATATTTCCACCCGGATATCCAGCAAAACTGGCTCGCGGTAGTCAATGTGGAGCTGAATTCCAGCGGCCAGGTGACGGGCCTTGATCCCACGTCCAATGCCTGCGGCGTGGCAGCGTCATGGTGCCTGGCTGCCCCAGGTTACATCTACTTCACACCGGTGGCCGGTACGGTGTTCTCAACGGGAGTCGGGGACGGTACCTCAGCTTCCGCAGCGGTGGTTACCGGTGTAGCCGCCCTGGTGTGGCAGCGCTTTCCTTATTTCACTGCAACGAATGTTCAGGAGACTCTGCTCACGACTGCCACGCCGCTGGGAGATCCATCTCTGTTCGGCTATGGCCTGGTCAACGCGCTTAAGGCGGTGAACGGCCCCGCTGCATTCAATTGGGGCGGATTCATCGTCAATAACATGCCTAACGGAACTACCGGCGTATTTGCCAACGACATCAGTGGTACGGGTTCATTGGTGCTCGGAGGATTCGATCTGGGTACCCTGGTGCTCACCGGCAACAACACCTACACCGGTGGCACGACAATCGAGTCAGGCACGCTGAATCTGACAGGTTCTCTCGCCTCCGATGTCTCGGTGGGAAGTAGTGGGTTGGTGGTGGGTGGGTTGGAGGGATCCGGAACCATCAATGGCAACCTAACCAGCTCCGGCTTTGTGTACAGCATGAATGGCGGACTCAAGATCAATGGCAATTACACCGTGCAGGTGGGAACCACAAACGAAGGTACTCCCAGCGAGGAAACCGACATCGAGCTGGGTAGCCCGCTGCGGGTTTCGGGGACGGCAACGTTAAACAGTTCGCCGGTTGTTGCGGTTATACCCAACGGCTATACACCACAAATCGAAGAACCGCTGCTTTACGCTGGGGCTATCTCGGGTACATTCAGTTCGCTCGGAATCGGCCTGAGTGGGAGCGGGACTCCCATCTACTACACCGGTACGCTTTCCTATACGCCCATCGAAGTTGATGTTGCGCTCACGCGTGAATCCGTTTCGAGTGTTGCAGAAGCGGTGATGCCGCAGGTCGCAACAACGCAGCAGACGGCGCAGCATATCGAAGCGGCGTTGAAGCAGGCGGATCAATGGGCTGTGAACAGCCCTGCCCAACATGAAACGTTCCTCAATGCCGCGGGTGAATTCCTGCATGCGGACTCGATCGCGGAGGCGGCAGCGTCGATCAACAGCCTATCCGGTCAGTTGCTAGCATCATCGCAGGGCTTGACGTTCGAACAGGCTGGCATCGTGAATCGCACGGTGGCCGATCGCCTGACGGATATCGGTAATGGCGGTTCGCAGCAGGGTGCCTGGTTCCAGGGCACCGGCGCGAGTGGTGATATCGCGCGCAGCGGTTATGCCACTGGTAGCTACACGGGTGGTGGTGCTGTCGTTGGCTACGATGCTGCCTTGTCCGACTCTTTCAGTCTGGGTGCCGGACTGGATTGGAATCGCCTGGGTTCCACTTACACCATGCAGGGCGGTACCAGCAGTTCGCGCAGCACGGGCGGCATGCTGTACGGCAAGTGGACGGACAACAATGTGTACCTCTCCGGCCGGCTTGGTCAGGACTGGATTTCCAGTTCGGTCAGTCGGTGGGCCGATCTCGGCATCACGCCCGCGGCGATCTACAGCACGCGCCACGACCGCATGGATTCGGCCTATCTGGAGGCGGGTTACAACGCCCGATCCGACGCGTGGACGACGACGCCATTCGTGTCATTGGGTGACGGATATCTTTCGCGTGGAACGATTGCCGAGCAGGGTGCGGGTGGTTTCGGCATAGCGGCAGGTAGTGAAAACTTCAATCAGAGCAATGCCCAGATCGGCGCGCGTATCGCCTATCACTGGATCTGGAATGGCGGCCAGATGTCGATCAAGGGCTTTGCCTTGTACCAGCGCGTCCTGGCCGGTAGCGACCTTGGCTTCACCGCCGCCTATGCCGGTGCGCCGGATGCAACATTTCAGCTGGAAGGCGTGAATTCGCCACGGAACTCAGGCTGGGTTGGCCTGGGCCTCAACACCGTGCTGGATAACCGCTGGTCGTGGTTCGTCAATCTGGACGAACAGGTCGCGTCAGGTGGTACCAAGGCCAGCGTGCTGAGCGCAGGGGCGCAATACAGCTTCTGATCGACGGCTGGTTGCATGGCGTCGACATAGGCCGATGCCATGCAACCAGCAGATGATGGTTTTGAAGGATGCTCGAAATGAGTACCTGTTACGTGCGGACGATGAGACACGCCAACTAACGGTGATCCAGATCCCGTGCGCAGTACGCTCAGGATTTCTCGTTATCCATCGGTGCATGTTCATGCCGTTCGGCGATCACATGCCGTTCGTGCAGCTCCTCGCTGACGTGTGCTGTCTCGACCAGCCCGGATTGCGCATGCGCTACTTCGGCGGCGTTCGGTGCGGATTCCTTTTCATTGCCACCGGGTGTGATCTTGAGGATCGAGTGGCGTACTTCGCGTGACAGGATCACCTTGGCGTCGCGCACGATGCCTTCCAGTGCGCTGGCGTAGTCAAGCTTGCCGGCGTCGTCGGTCCACACGATGCGGCGTTCGCGCAGCTTCTGGATGAAGCCGCGGAACAGCGCCTTGTCGAAGAACTCTGGTGCCGACAGTTCGTTGAGCAGGCTCAGCCGCTGGGCAGTGAGTGCGCAGGCATTCTCGAGTTCGGCGCCGGTCATCGTGTGCGGCCCGTTCTTGGCCAGCGCGGCGATGGTGATGTAGTAGCGCTCGAATGCCTGGATCAGGCTGCGCGCGATCACTTTCAACTGGAAGGCGCTGTCGTCCTGGCCGGGGGCACGTTCCAGTACGCGGCCGTCGCCGGTCGATTCAAGCATTCCGCGGCGCACGAAGAAGTCGATGGTTGCCTGCAGTTGTGCGCCGAATCCTTCCTCATCCCACGGCAGGAACAGCTCGCCCTGGATGAACGGATAGATGATCTTGCCCAGCCGCAGCACCGAGGCGCGCGACATGCGGCGGTTGTTGAGGAAGCAACAAGCCACCCAGGCGGCGGCGGCGGTGAGGTGCAGTACATTGTTGCGGAAGTAGCTGAGCAGCACGGCCTGCTCGCCGGTGGCAGTCAACACGTCGCCCAGCGGGTGCTGCACGCGCTGGATCCAGCCCATCTGTTCGCCGTAGGCGATGATCCCGGCCGGGTTCATCGGGGTCAGCGTGACGCGATCGGAATACGGCAGCTGCTCCAGCATGGCCTTGCTCAGTTCGAGCTGGGCGAGCAGGTCGCTCTCGGCCATAGCATGCTTGGGCGTGGCGAGCAGAGCGAGCGCCAGCAGGTTGATCGGATTGACGTCGGCGGCGCGGTTGATATTGACCTGGATCTTTTCGGCTAGCTGGTCGACCACGCCGTTGAGCCACTCGGGCTTGGCATCCGGGTCGGCACTGGTTGCACGCCAGTCGGCGCTGGCGGCCTCCAGCAGCGGGGTCAGTTCGATCGGCTCACCGAAGTTCAGTGCCACATGGCCATAGCGCTGGCGCAGCACCTTCAGCCCGCGCAACAGGCCGAGCAGGGACTCCTTTTCCTTCGGCTTGCCGCTGAGTTCGCCGGTATAGCTCTTGCCCTCCATCAGCTTCTCGTAGCCGATGTACACCGGCTGGAACAGCACCGGCCGGCGTGGCGCACGCAGGAAGGCGCGCACGGTCATCGACAGCAGCCCGCCGCGCGGTGCCAGCAGACGCCCGGTGCGTGAGCGGGTGCCCTCGGTGAAGTATTCGATCGGCACACCGCGGTCGATCAGCTGCGCCATGTATTCCTTGAACACCACCGAGTACAGCGGATTGCCGGTGAAGCTGCGGCGCATGAAGAACGCGCCGCCGCGACGCAGGATCGGCCCGATTCCCGGCAGGTTGAGGTTCACGCCGGCGGCGATATGCGGCACCACCACGCCGGACACGTGCAGCTGATAGCTCATCAACAGGTAGTCGGCATGGCTGCGATGGCTGGGCACATAGACCACTTCGTAGCCGGGCGCCGCGGCGCGGGCCTTGTCGAAGTGGTGCATCGCGATGCCGTCGTACAGCTTGTTCCAGAAATTCGACAGCAGGAACGACACCGAACGCACCACCGGATGCGAGTAGTCGGCGGCGATTTCCATGACCAGCTTGTGTGCCTTGCGCCAGGCCTTGGCATGGCTGATCTTTTCCTTGGCGGCGTTGGCGGCGATCGCGGCGCGCACCGGTTCGGCGTTCAATACCGCGTCGACCACGGTGCGCCGGTGCGACAGATCCGGGCCGATTACCGCGGCGCGGATGCGGTGGAAGTGGGTGCGCAGGACCCGCGCGATCTTGCGTGTGAAGCGTTCCGGTGAGATCTCGCCGGATTCAGTCAGCACCTTGCGCAGCGATACCGGCGCGGAGAAGTGCACCACGGTGTCGCGTCCGTTCAGCAGCAACGCCAGCAGCCGGCGGAAACGGCCGACCATCACCCAGTTTTCCGAGAACAGCACGCGGAACCAGCCGCTATCGCGGCTGGGCGCGCGGCCGACGTAGATCGACACCGGCACGATCTGGATGTCGCGATCCGGCATGCCTTCCAGCGAGCGCACCAGCTGCCGCAACGGTTCGTTTGGCGCGCGCTTGCGGTTGCGGCCGAAGATCCAGCCGTCGCGCCGGGCCAGCGCAAACACCGAGCGGCGGCGGCGGGTACCGGCCAGCGCCTGCATCGGGTTGGGCAGGCCGGCCTCGCGGCAGGCGCGCTGCAGGATCAGCGCGTCGGAGAAACCGTCACGCTCGATCACATAGCAGACCGGTACGCCGGCCTGCAGCAAGGCAGCCGGTTCGGCCGGGTCGCGACGGATGCGCACCCAGGGCTGCAACAGTTGCCCGGCCAGGTTGAACCACCAGGGGGCACGCTGGCGAACGGTGGAATCCGCGGTGTAGATATTCGGCATCCGCCTATTCTAACGGTTGCGCTGTTTAGTCTTTCGTTGGCACGGTGCCCGCGCTGGCCGGGGCACTGCCACTGCTGGCCGGTGGCTGGCTCAGCTGCTGGTGCGAGCGGCGCGCATTGTTCAGCATGTCCTCGCTGTACCAGCGGCCGTCCTGCTGCACCAGGGTCGATTCGGTCGACAACGGCTTGCCCAGCAGGGTGTAGTCGATCTTCACCACCGCGTGGCCGTTGCTGCTGGATACCGGGGTGAGCTTGACCGAGTTCAGCGTGTCGTCCAGCGATAGGCCGTAAATAACCAGCAACTGCTTGGCGCCGGTGAGGCCGGTCGAGTACTTCGCCATCGCGGTGTCGAAATCCATCGCGCGCAGTTGATCCGGGCTTTTCAGGTCCAGCTTGCGTGCGGTGGTCACCGCCACGCCGATCGCCTGTTTCGCCTTGGCCTGATCGAACCACGGTGTCTGTTGTGCCCACGGCGCGAGCACATCGAGCGCGCTGCTGGTTTGCGCCTTCTGCGTGTCGGTGAGGTTCTTGTCCTGTGCGATGCGGTTCTTCATCAAGGCCTCGCCGACGCTGACCAGTGCGGGCAGCTGATCCTTGTATTGCTGCTGCATCATCGCCAGTTTCGGCTGCAGTTCGGCGTACAGCTTGTTCTCGGCGTCGGGTCCGGTGAGCTTCTGCATCGTTTCGTTGAACTTGGCGCGATCGTCGTCGGTGATGGGCTGCTGGTCCTGTTCGTGATGGCTCCAGTCGGCGCGCAGATTGGCGTAGTCGGCCGGTGGCAGAGCGTGTTTCCACAGGCCGTTGAGGTCACCCGTCTTGAGCAGGTCGATCGAACCCTGCAACGCGGCCTCTGGCGTGCTGCCGCCAGGTTGCCCGGCTTCGTCCTTGCCGTGGCAGGCGCTCAACAGCAGCGCGGCGAACAGGAGCAACAGGGCGTAACGAAGGGTAGGCAGGCGCATTGAAAGCTCTCGCGGTGGGATTGGCGGCGGGACGAAGACACGCCGGTGCGGCGCGGTGAGCGGGCAGGGTAAGCGGCGTGGCTGCAGGGAGACAAGGGCCGGGCGCAAGATTTCACGCTGCCAGATGCCACCCCAAAAAAGAAAACCCCGCGGGCGCAAGCCTCACGGGGAAATCCGGCAGAGCCGGAAGGGAAATGGCCTTGCCTGCAAAATTGTTGGTCAGCAGGTGTTGGCGATTCAAATATTACTTGTTCGTTAAAGTTAAGACAACACTTTTCTTTATTACTGTAAACATATGATTTAAATAGAATTTATATTCTATCCATTACCGATAGTGCAGCGCATCGATCTTCTGTTGCCGCCGTTGCTGCACAGGAGCGCTCCAGTCGTTGTTGAACAGCGCCGGCTCCCATGAGCCATAGGTGGGATTCGGCAGCACGAACCAGCGGGTACCGATCCACGGCAGGTAGTCGGCGACCGCCTTGCGGCGGCCGGCGTCGGTATTGTTCAGCACGTCGACGAAGTCGCCGAGCTGGTCGCCGAACTGCATCAACACGCGGTAATGCTGGCTGATCAGCTGGCGGCGGCAACCTTTCTCGGTGCCGGCCTGGTCGCAGCCGTCGACCACCGTGCCGAGCCCGAGAAACGCTTCCGGGCCGCTCACCGGGAAACCCACTTTGCGCAAATTGGCCAAGGTGGCCTGATCCAGGTCTTTGGCGCGGTTGGAGATATAGATCACCGCGATGCCGTGCTTTGCGGCGAACTGGGTGAACTCCACCGCACCGGGCATCGCGCGGGCCTGTTCTTCCTTGCACCATGCCGCCCAATCAGCTTCGTTGAATTCGCCGCCACTCTTCACCACGCGTGCCTGATACGGCGAGTTGTCCAGCACGGTTTCATCGATATCCAGCACCACGGCGGCCTTCAGATTCTTGAGTGGCGCGATGCGATCCTGCTTGTCCAGGGCATCCCACTGTTTGTCGCGCAAAGCGGCCAACAGGCGCGACTCGGCATCGCGATAAGTCTGCAGATAGATCAGGTCGTGCTCGATCGCGGTCTGGCTCCACGCCACCGCATTCAGGTTGTCGTTGGCGGCGCCGACAACAGTCGGAGCCTGCGGCGGTGGCGGCGCGGCGGCGGGATGCGATGGTGTGGCGGCGCAGCCGGCCAGCAGGACGAACACGGCCAGAGCCGAGGGCAGGCGAACAGACATGCAAGAATCCTTTGAACACAAAAATCATGACGATGACCGAAGTTTACGACAGCCGCATGTCGGGGTTGGCAGGCCGGAGCTAGCAGCCACGGTGGGCTGCTGACAGACTGGTGGCCCGACACTCACGGTTGCGACTCGCATGAATTCTCCTACGCCCGTGCCACGCGAGTCTTCAACGGCGATCCATTACGCGAGCTACCTGCTGGCTGCGGCGGCGTTGCTGCTGGTTCTCGAGTTGCACTTGTTGTCGGCGTTGCTATCGGCCCTGCTGGTCTACGAACTGGTGCAGTCGATGACGCCGTTGCTGGGCAAGCGCATATCGAGTGAGCGTGCGCGAATGCTGGTGGTCGCTGCACTGGGCGTGATCGTGGTTGGCCTGTTGATCCTGCTGATCCTCGGTGCAATCAGCTTCTTCCGCAGCGAGATCGGCAACCCCGAGCTGCTCTGGCAGCAGCAGCTGATGCCGCTGGTGGAAAAGGCCCGCCAGCAATTGCCGGCCATGGTGGTCGATCACCTGCCGGACAGTGTCGATGACTTACGCGTGGGCGCGGCCGAGCTGGCCCACAAACACGCGGCGACCCTGCAACTGGCCGGCAAGGGCGCGGCGAGGGTGTTCGTACACATCATCATCGGACTGGTGCTGGGCGCGATCATTGCGCTCAGCCGCACCCATCCGGCGCATCAGGTCGGTCCACTAGCCGCGGCGCTGGGCCAGCGCTGCCAGCTACTGGCCGAGGCGTTTCACAACATCGTGTTTGCGCAGGTCAAGATCTCGTTGATCAATACCTTGTTGACCGCGATCTTCCTGCTCGGCGCGCTGCCGCTGCTGGGCATCCACGTGCCGCTGGCCAAGACGCTGGTGGCGCTGACTTTCGTTGTCGGCCTGCTTCCTGTGGTCGGCAACCTGATTTCCAACACTGTCGTCACCGTCGCTGCGTTGTCGGTGTCGCTCGGGGTTGGCGTCGCCGCGCTCGGCTTCCTGATCCTGATCCACAAGCTGGAGTACTTCCTCAACGCGCGCATCGTCGGCATCCAGATCAACGCCCGTGCGTGGGAGCTGCTGATCGCCATGCTGCTGATGGAGGCCGCCTTCGGTCTCGCCGGCGTGATCGCCGCGCCGATCTACTACGCCTACCTGAAGAGCGAGCTGGTAGCTGAAAAACTGATCTGATCTGCACTGGAAAGTGTCAGGTGGACAGACTGTGCAACATTCAGGGATCGAGCTTGATGCCGGCACCGATCAGCAGATCCTGCAGCCCACTCAATTGCGTCTCGTACTTCTTCCAGCGCTTGAGGGCACTGCGGTGATGGGTGCACGCACCTGCACGACGCTGGCGGTGGCAACCGCAGCAGGGTTGTCCTCGAAGTGCAGGCAGGCGTCGTGCCAGGGCAGGTCACAGAATTCCAGCAGCTGGCGCGAGCTGGACTCCTGAGTGTCTACCAGCGTTTCGTATTGCACTTCCAGAATGCGTCCAGGAAATATGCGCCGCCAGTGCGCCATCAGGCGATCAAACAGGACGTAGTACCTGCCGGTGTCGAGCAGATCGAACGAATAGTCGAAGTAGGGCGATTTCGGTGCGAAGAGCTGGCGAAAGTTGCTGAGGCAGGTATCCATCGGATCGCGCCTCAAGCAGATGATCTTTGCGTTCGGCAAAGCATGGGCAATGAATCCTGCATACAGGAAATTGTGCAGCAGCTTGTTAATGAAACGCGGCTTGTGGCTGGTGCCCGGCCGAGTGCTGGAAAGATAGGTTTCGCCAAGCTGCCTCCAGTCGACGCTGCGTGCCCGGATGATCGTGTCCGTATCGACCAGCGCGGGCGTCCGGCTGCCCGAGACATGCTTGAGGGACATGCCGAAATTCAGCAGTTCCCCAGCGGAATGCACATCGGGGTGGCTTGAAATGATGCGCTCGACCAGGGTGGTGCCGGAGCGTGGCATGCCGATGATGAAGATGGGTTCGTCAGTCGGGCAACCTGCCGCCAAGTCTAAGTCTCGCGGCGCGGAAAACGTATCTGCAATGGCCGCAAACAGCACCTCGTCCTGCCGAATGGAGTAATCGGGGTTGGCGCCTGCCGACTTGCCACGCACGAGATGCTCGAAGGCCTTGGGATAGTCGGCGAGATCTTCATATTCCTTGGCCAGGGCCATGTTGAGGCCAATCAGCGCCGGGCTGTTGGCAATATCAGCACCGAGCTGCGACAGCTGTGATTGCAGCCGTTCGACATGATGGCTGGCTGGCGTCTGCCGGCGAAGCTGCGCCAGACTCAGGTGGGCGCGCCAGTACTGTGGATCCAATGCCAGGCAAGCCTCGAGTTCGGCCTAGGACGCATCGATCTCACCCGTTGCCAACAGCGCCGTGGCGAGGTTGTAACGATAAAGTGCATGCGCCGGGGCAAGCTCTGCAGCCTGGCGAAATGCCGTTTTCGCCGAGCCGTAGTCACCGACCTGGGTGTAGATCACACCCAGCGTGTCCAGCATCAGGGGGGACTCTTTGGCGACAAGGCCATCGCCCGATCGGCAACCACCTGGGCATCCGATTTCTGAGTGCGAGGGTGAGCGCCTTCGCAAACTGCACCATGAAGTCTGCTCGCGTGGGATCCAGGGCGACCGCCTTTCGCAGATACTCCAGCGCTGGCGGCATCTGCTGCAATTCCATATGGGCCATGCCGGCGATGTAATGCACTCCTGCGTGACGCGGCGCGAGGATCAGCAGACGCTCGGCCACTTCCTGCGCTTGCCCCAGGCGCGTCGATTGAACGCTGTCGTGAGCTGGGCATAGAGTTCGGCCGGATCAGTCATGGAGTTCCAACTCGTGGCGTTGGCAAACGCAAAAATTCTTGCGGTTGCGGACGAGCCGCGTCAACGCGGGTTTCATCATCCCGCCAGCATTGCAGCGATGCGTGCCATATGCGATTCGGCGGTTTCACGTACGGCTTCCTTGTCCGCTTCCGGATCCTTGCCCTGCCAGTGCAGATCAGCTTGCGGCAGTTCGTGCAGGAAGCGGCTGGGCTGGTTGGTGTGGACATCGCCGTAGCGTTTGGTTTTCGCCGACCACGACAGGGTCAGCAGTTCCTTGGCGCGGGTGATGCCGACGTACATCAGGCGGCGCTCCTCATCGATCCGCCCCTCATCGATGGCGCCTTCGTGCGGCAGGGTACCGTCCTCGCAGCCGACGATGAAGACGAAGCGGAATTCCAGGCCCTTGGCCGAATGCAAGGTCATCATGCGCACCGCGTTGCCGGGTTCGTCGCGGTCGGCGTGGCTGAGCAGGGCGAGTTGCGAGGCGAGATCGCCGGCGCTGTTGCCACCTTTTTGCATCGCGCGGAACCAGTCGGCGAGTTCCTTCAAATTGCCGAGCTTGCGCTCGCGCACACTGGCGTCGGGCGTGCTGGTGGCGATCTGCGCGGCGTAGCCAGTGCGCTTGAGGATCAGCTCGACCAGGTCGGCGGCGTTTTCATGCAGCGCTGTGCTGCGCAGTTCGTCGAGCAGGTTCGCAAACGAGGCAAGTGCCGCCGCCGGGCGTGGAGTCAGCTGCCGCAGCACGCTGTCGCTGCGGGTGGCATCGAGCAGCGAGCTGTGCCGGCTCTGTGCGAGCTGGCCGAGCTTCTCCAGCGTGGTCGAGCCGATCTCGCGCTTGGGTACGTTGACCACGCGCAGGAACGCGGCGTCATCGCTGGGATTGGTCAGCAGGCGCAGATAGCACAGCAGGTCCTTCACCTCGGCGCGGTCCAGGAAGGAGAGCGCACCGGTGAGGTGATAGGGAATTCGCGCCAGCCGTAAAGCCTTTTCCAGCACGCGTGCCTGGAAATTGCCGCGATACAGGATGGCGATGTCGTGCCAGCGCGCCTTGTGCTTTTCTGCCAGCGTGGTGGCGATCGCGGCGACACGCTCGGCCTCGTGCTCGGCTTCCTTGCATTCGAGTACGCGGATCGGCGCGCCTTCGGGATGCTCGCTCCACAGCTTCTTTTCATGCAGGTGCGGATTGTTCGCGATCAGCTGGTTCGCCGCACGCAGGATGCGCTTGCCGCAGCGATAGTTCTGCTCCAGCTTGATCACGCGCAGGTTCGGCCAGTCGCGGCCGAGCTGGTCGATGTTTTCCGGGTTCGCGCCGCGCCACGCATAGATGCTCTGGTCGTCGTCGCCGACGCAGGTAATGCCGCCGCGCTCACCAGTGAGTGCCTTCAGCAGGCGGTATTGCGCGTCATTGGTGTCCTGGTATTCGTCGACCAGCAGGTAGCGCAGGCGCTCGCGCCAGGCGTCGCGGCATTCGGTGTCGCTTTCCAGGATGCGTAGCGGCAGCCGGATCAGGTCGTCGAAGTCGACCGCGTTGAACGCGGCGAGGCGCTGCTGGTACATGTCGTAAATCGTCGCGGCCTCAAGCTCGCGCGGGCTGCGCGCGGCAGCCAGTGCTTCTTCCGGCGAGAGACCGCCGTTCTTGGCGCGGCTGAGCAGGTTGCGGATGCCGAACAGCACGTCCGGCTTGACCCCTTTCGGCGCCAGCTCCTTGACGATGCCGTTGCTGTCGTCGGCATCCAGCACGGAGAAGCCGCGGCGCAGGCCGGCACGGGCGTGCTCGATCTGCAGGAACTTCAAACCCAGTGCATGGAAGGTGCACACGGTGAGCGCGGCGGCATCCTCCGTGCTGACCAGTTGGCCCACGCGCTCGCGCATCTCGCGTGCGGCCTTGTTGGTGAACGTGATCGCGGCGATCTTCGAGGGTGCCAGCTTCTTGCGCGCGATTAGGTAGGCGATCTTCTGGGTGATCACGCTGGTCTTGCCGGAGCCGGCGCCGGCGAGCACCAGCAACGGGCTGTCGCAATGTTCGACGGCGGCCAGTTGTTGCGGATTGAGCATGGGTCGAGGCGATGCGTGGGGCGGCGGCCGATGGTAGCAGAGCCCTGCTGGTGGGCCGACCAGACTGCGCCATAATCGGGCATTGGGGCGCCGTCTGGGTGATGGCTCAAGAATGGAGGAAGCATGGCGGATCAGGCGGTCGAACAATGCGATGTGGCGGTGATCGGTGGCGGTCCAGGCGGCAGCACGGCGGCGGCGCTGCTGGCGCGCCGCGGCTACAAGGTGATCGCACTGGAGAAGGCGCACCACCCGCGTTTCCATATCGGCGAATCGCTGCTGCCGATGAACCTGCCGGTGTTCGAGCGGCTCGGCGTGCTGGACAAGGTGCGCGCGCTGGGCGTGTTCAAGCCCGGTGCGGACTTCGGGGCGGACAACGAGCGCGGTTACAACACTTACGCGTTTGCCCGTGCGATCGGCCAGAGCCCGCCGCATGCGTATCAGGTGTGGCGGCAGGATTTCGACCAGATGCTGTACCAGCACGCGCGCGAATGCGGCGCGGATGCGCGCGAAGGGCATGAGGTGGTGCGGGTCGAGCAACGCGATCCACGCGAGACCTGGCTGGATGTGAAAACCGATGACGGCCAGAGCTATGCGATCCAGGCGCGTTATGTGGTCGATGCCAGCGGTCGCGATGCGTTTCTTTCCGCGAAAAAGCAACTGCGACGCAAGAACGACCAGCACCAGAGCGCGGCGATCTTCGGTCACTTTCGTGGTGCCGAATACCGACCCGGCGAGGATGCGGGCAACATCAGCATCTACAGCTTCGAGCACGGCTGGATGTGGATGATCCCGTTGCCGGATGGCGTGATGAGCGTGGGTGCAGTGTGCCGTCCGGACTACCTCAAGCAGCGCAAGGGCCGCACGCTGGAGTTCCTGCTGGAGACGTTGAAGCTGAGTCCCGGGTTGTGGCGACGTGTCGAGCATGCGGACTTGATCGGCAACGAGGTGCGCGTCACCGGCAACTATTCCTATGACTCGACGCAGATGGGTGGCCCGGGCTGGGTACTGGTCGGCGATGCGTTCGCTTTTCTCGACCCGGTGTTCTCCTCTGGCGTGTACCTGGCGATGAGTGGTGCGGAACAGGCCGTGGACGTTGTCGACCAGTCGCTGCGCGAACCGCGGCGCGAGGCAGCCCTGCTGCGCAAGCTGGAGAAGCGACAACGCGCCGGTATGGCGCGCTTCTCGTTCTTCATCTACCGCTTCAACGGGCCAGTGATGCAACAGATGTTCCGCCAGCCGCGCAACACCTGGCAGCTGGAGCAAGGCGTGATCTCGATGCTCGCCGGCGACCTGTTCGATACACCGAAGGTGCTGTGGCGGCTGCAGCTGTTCAAGCTGGTCTACGCGATCTGCGGCCTGCGCGACTGGCGGCGCTGGCGCGCCGAGCACAGGTACCGGCTTGCGCAGGCGCGCGCGCAGTTCACCGGCGGCAACACGCCTTTGGACCGGGAATAGAGAGTCGGGAATCGGGAATCGCTGGCCTGGGCATACCGTCGTGGCGACGGCGAATCGTCGCTGAGTTTATGCAACACTTGTCCGATGCAGCATGCCTTCGCAGGCGGTGGCCTGACGATTCCCGATTCTCTATTTCCGATTCCCGGCTCCCATGGCCAAGCTCTATTTCTATTACTCGGCAATGAATGCCGGCAAGACCACCACGCTGTTGCAGAGTGCGTACAACTATCACGAGCGCGGCATGCGCACGCTGATCCTCACGCCCGCCCTGGACAATCGCTATGGCGAGGGCGTGGTGGCCTCGCGGATCGGCCTGAAGGCGAACGCGCGTCGTTTCGGTGCCGCCGAGGACCTGCTGGCGCTGGTCGAAGCCGATATCGCAGCGCACGGTGCGTTGCATTGCGTGTTTGTCGACGAGGCGCAGTTCCTCGGCAAGTCGCAGGTATGGCAGCTCAGTGATGTGGTCGACAGGCTCAACATCCCGGTGCTGGCGTTCGGCTTGCGCACCGACTTTCGAGGTGAACTGTTCGAGGGCAGTCGCTATCTGCTCGCCTGGGCGGATAATCTGGAAGAGATCAAGACGATCTGCCATACCGGCCGCAAGGCCACCATGGTGGTACGCGTGGATGAACATGGCCGTGCGGTTACCGAGGGGCCGCAGGTTGAGATTGGCGGCAACGACCGTTATGTCTCGGTGAGTCGCGCCGAGTTCAAGAAGATCAGCGAAGGTAGTGGCCGCATTGAGCTGCAGCAATCCGTGCTGCCCCTAGGCGAAAGCCGTTGAGCGCCCAACACGAAGGACGAAGGAATCCCATGAGCGACCCGATCACCATTCCCGCCTGGCAACGCCCGCACTGGCAGCCCAGTGACGAGGAAGTCCTGCTGCAGTTCTACGTGTTCGGTCACTTCGGCGCGGTGCGCGTGCCCTCAAGTGAATACGGCAGCCCGGGGCTGCCCGTGGAGATCGAGTCGACCAACCACTATCACAGCGCATTGCGCCAGTGGGAAGGCTATCCGCTGAAAGGCGCGATGGGCCGCATGTTCAAGGACGATGCGCCCGAGGCCTACAAGCTCGCCCTTGATGCGCCCGAGGTGCTGATTGTGCGAGGAAAGCTCAAGGACAGCGCGGACACGGAATATCTGCGCGATACCCTCGGCGTGCTGGCCGGCCTGCTCGACATCGGCGGCGTGGCGATCCTCGATCCGCAGACCCTGAGCCTGCTGGATGCCGATGCCTGGCGCCGGCAGTACCTGATCCGCGATGGTGCGCCGATCCGCAACCACCTGCTGATTTTGCGTGACGGGGAAGCCGAGCCGGGCCACTCCTGGATTCACACCCGCGGCATGCGCAAGTTCGGACGCCCTGACATCAGCATCCGCCATGTACCCGATCGCGCGATCGATCGCGCCGGCATCCTGTGCGAACGGCTGGTCGAGCTGGAGGCGCTCGGTGCGCACTTTACCGACGGCCAGGCCCTGGATATCGAAGGCATTCCCGGTGGTGTCGTGTTGCATCTGGGCGGCGGGCTGGAAGCCCCGCAGTTCAACAATACCTACGTCGAGTTCCACTGGCCGGAGTGAGCGACCAGCTCAACGCTGGCAGTGCGGACACCAGAACGTCGAGCGCTGTCCCAGCACGGCTTGCCTGATCGGCGTGCTGCAGATTTTGCACGGTTCGCCTTCGCGGCCATACACGTTGAGCTCGCGGAAGAAGTAGCCCGGCGCACCGTCGGGATTGAGGAAATCGCGCAAGGTGGTGCCCCCGCGCTCGATCGCCCAGGCTAGGATGCGTTTCACTTCCATGGCGAGTCGCGCATAGCGTGCGCGCGAGACGGTGCCGGCAGCGCGACGCGGGTCGATGCCGGCGGCGAACAACGCCTCGCTTGCGTAGATGTTGCCCACGCCGACGACGATCGCGTTGTCCATCAGGAACAGTTTCACCGCCGCCGTGCGGCCGCGCGAAAGATGCCACAGCAGGTCGCCATCGAACGCGTCGGTCAGCGGCTCCGGACCCAGCTTCGCCAGCAGTTCATGCGTCTCGCCGGGCGCCTGCCATAGCAGGCAGCCAAAGCGGCGTGGGTCGGTGAAGCGCAGGATGCGTGGAGCTTGCGCATCCGTGCGCTCCAGCACGATATCGACATGATCGTGCTTGCCGACCGGTGCATCCGGCGGCAGCACACGCAAGACGCCGGACATGCCCAGGTGCAGCAGGGCACTGCCGACTTCGGTATGCAGTAACAGATACTTCGCGCGCCGCTCCACTGAGTCGATGCGCTGTCCTGGTAGCAGCTCGCCGACTTCCGCAGGTATCGGCCAGCGCAGGTCCGGTCGACGCAGGATCACGCCGGTGACGCGCCGACCGATCAGGTAGGGCGCGATGCCAAGGCGTGTGGTTTCGACTTCGGGCAGTTCGGGCAAGGCAGGTCCCGCGACTCAGTGCAGCTCGGTGGTCTTTAGGGCTGGCGATCGTGGCGTGTAGCGCAGCGACACCAGTGCTATCCGTTGGCCAACGCGGACGAAATGCTGCGGCCCGGTGACCGAGGATTCGCCGAACTCCAGCGGCTGCCCGTCCAGCGTGAGTATTGCCTGCGGCGGTGCCAGTCCGATCTTCGCGGGATCGAAGTCACTGGCGGGGCGCCAGCTGAGAACGCGTGCCGCTGCGGTGTCGGCCAGCTCGGCGAGGCGGCCATCGATGGCTCGTTCCGGCGTGCCGTCGGTGCGCCACCAGTGACCGTCGCGCTTTTCATAATGCATCGTCGGCGAACCGGACAGGGTCAGCGTGATATGGCTGATGCTGTGCGGATCAAGCGCCAGCAAGGTGCCAGGCTCACCTTGCGCATCGCGTCGCAGCTGCCAGCCGGCCAGCACCAACAGGGCCACAACCACCAGCAGCAGGATCAGGCGTTGGCGAGTAGCGCGCTTCATCATTCAGCGCCGGCGCCGGCGCCACACGATCAGGCCGCCGATCAGCAGCAGCAGCAGCGGCAGCACGATCATGAAGCTGACGCTGACCATGTCCAATTCCGTCTGCGAGATCACCAGCAACCGGTCCGGTGCGCCGCGCGGCGGCAGGTCGACCAGCTTGTCGTCGCCAAGCAGCCAGTCGAACACCCGCTCGCCCAGCGCGCGGTTGCCGCCGTTGCCGAGGAAGGTGTTGGAGAGGAAGTCACCGTCGCCGATCACCACCGCACGCTGCTCGCTCTTGTCCGGGCTCGGCGACAGCCGGCTCAGTGCGAAGCCGAAATCCAGCGGGCCTTTCAGCTCGCCGGAGGTGGCGTCGAAGCGGATGTCCGAGGGCTTGTTGTTGTCGATCGGATGGAATTCGGTCCAGCTCTGTGCACTGCTACGCAGGAACGACTTGACCGCCCAGCCGCCCTGCGTCACCTGTGCCAGCGCGGATACCTGCGGGAACAGCGTGGCCAGTGTGAAGCCGCGGGTAATCGCCTGCGGCGGATAGTCACCCAACGCGATCAGTCGCGGATCGTGCAGCCCCAGCGCTGTGCCGGAACCATCGACCAACACGCCGGGCAGCACGCGAATGCCGAGTGCGGTGGCGAGCGGGTTGAGGCCGAGATCGTCATTCGACGGTTCGGTCAGCCACAGCAGGTTGCCGCCGTTCTGCACGTAGCCGACCAGCGCCTGCACCGCGCCGGGCGGCAGCGCCAGTGAAGGGCTGGCCAGCACCACCAGGTCGGTATGTTCCGGTACTGCGGGGACCTGGGCGAAGTTCAGCGGCACTGCACGCATGCCGCGACCTTCCAGCTGGGTCATGAAGGTGCCGAGGTCGGCATTGGCCTGGCCGTCGGCACGGCGCTCGCCATCACCGGTGACGAAGGCGACGACGCGGTCATTGCCGCGGATCAGCTTTTCCAGCGCATTGGTGAGGCTGCGTTCGGACAGCTCGTCCAGCCGTTGTTCGCGGTTCTGGTAATGCAGGATCAGCGCGCCATCGACGGTGATGCCCAGCTCGCGCATCTTCGCCGGATCCAGTTGCGGGTCGACGAAGCGCAGGCTGAGATCGGGTTTCACGGCTTGGTAGCGTTGCAGGAAGCCAGCTACCGCCTGACGCAGGTCGCCTTGCGGGTTCGCGTAACTGACGATCTCCACCGGACCGTTCAACTGGGCCAGCACCGCGCGACTCTCTGCCGAGAGGCTGGTGCGGCCGTTGGCAGTCCAGTCGGCCTCGTGTGCATAGCGTGTGCTCAGGTAACCGATCGCACCCGCGGCCAGCAACAGCAGCAGCGCGAACAACCAGCCATCCAGACGTTTGAACAGGGTGCGCATCAGCCACGCTCCTTGTCGGCGACCAGTCGCCGCGTGGCCAGTGCCAGCGCCAGCACGGTCAGCAACACGAACCAGACGATGTCGGTGGTCGATACCAGCCCGCGCAGCAGCGATTGCAGATGCGTACTCATCGCCAGCCAGTTGATCGCGCCATCGTTCATGCCGGCCATCTGCGCGCCCAAGTTCACACCCCACAGCGCCAGTGCGATAACCAGCGCGGCGGCGGCGGCGATGGCCGGATGCGAGGCGAAGGCGGAACAGGCCACGCCCAGCGCCCCCAGCGCAGCCAGCATCAGCATCAGGCCCAGCGTGGCAGCAGCCAGCTTGCCCCAGTCAAAATGGGTGGCGTGCATCAGCGCCAGCGGCATCGCCAGTGTCAGTGCCAGCCACAGCAGCAGCCAGCCCAGTATCGCCAGGTATTTGCCCAGCACGATGCGCGAGGCGGGTACGCCGGCGGCGAACAGCAGCGGCAGCGTGCCGCTGCGGCGTTCACCGGCAAGCACCGACATGGTGATCAGCGGCACCACCATGAATGCGAGCTGGGCGAGCTGCGCGAGCAGGGGCACGGCCACCAGGTCGACGAAGCCGGGACCGTCCGGCTGCGCGGCACGCTGGATCTGTCCGGCCAGGAAATTGCCCAGCAGCAGGGTGAAGTTCCATGCCAGCCACGCCAGCGTCAGCGCCGCGAGCACCCAGGCCAGCGGACGCACCAGCAGCCGGCGCCACTCCAGTCGTGTCACCGCAAAGGGACTCACGAAAGCCGGGCTCATGCGGCACGCGCCGGTTGGTTATTGCCGCTCATCGCAATCTCGAAGAAGGTTCGTTCCAGCGCTGCGTGATCATCGCTGTGCACGGCGCCATCGTGGCGCAGCGTGCCCTCATGCAGGATCGCCACGCGATCGCAGACGGCAGTGACTTCAGTCAGCAGGTGCGTGGACAGGATCACCGCTGTACCGGCGGCAGCCTGTTCGCGAATCAGCGTGCGCAACGCGGCCACCTGTACCGGATCGAGCGCATTCGCCGGCTCATCCAGCACCAGCAGGGCCGGTTTGTGCAGCAGGGCGCAGGCCAGGCCGAGGCGCTGGCGCTGGCCTTGCGACAGCACTCCAGCGAGACGCCGGGCCAGCGGCTGCAGTTCCAGTCGGTCGATGATTGCCGTACGCGCTTGTTTCAGTGCCGCGCCATGCAGGCCGCGCAGGTGACCATGCGCGTCCAGATGCTCGCTTACCGTCAGTTCCGGCCACAGCGGGGCACGTTCGGGCAACCAGCCGATCAGTTGGCGCGCCAGTTCCGGCTGCTCCAGGAAATCCGCGCCGTTCAGCTGGATGCTGCCGCTGTCCGGGCGCAGCGCGCCGGCAATCATCGACAAGGTGGTCGATTTGCCGGCGCCATTGACGCCGAGCAGGCCCAGCACCTGGCCGTGTTGCAGCAACAGGCTCAGATCCTGAACGGCGGGGCGGCCGGCGCGGCGCCGGCTGAGCTGGTCCAGTCGCAGCATGGGCGCTGCGGATACGTCGGTTGGCAAGGTCATTGCCTGATTGTCACGGTGCCCCCACTGTTTAGACAACAGGTGATTGTCACGCGCGTGAACTAACGACGTATTAGCTTCTCCCTCTTGACTGGCTGGTACCATTGTGGGCCAAGCCATGCTGGTGGGTATGGAAGCCCCTCGATTAGACTGATTCCGTCCCTTACTCGGTGTTTTCCATGCTCGATGCAGTGCTCAATTTCCTGAACCACGGCCTCACCGGCGCAAGCTGGGGGCAGATCGTGGTCTACATGCTGATCGTGACCCAGCTCACCATCTTCACGGTGACGCTGTATCTGCATCGCAGTCAGACCCATCGTGGTGTGGATTTCCACCCGGTGCTGGCGCATTTCTTCCGTTTCTGGGGCTGGCTGACCACCGGCATGGTCACCCGTGAGTGGGTCGCAGTGCATCGCAAGCACCACGCCAAGGTCGAGACCGAGGAAGATCCGCACAGCCCGATGATCTACGGCATCAAGAAGGTGTTCTGGGACGGCGTCTCGCTGTACCGCGATGCCTGCGAGTCGAAGCAGGACATGGAGCAGTACGGCCGTGGTACGCCGGATGACTGGGTCGAGCACAACGTGTATGGCGCGCATCCGTACTGGGGCCCGACCCTGATGCTGCTGATCAGCATCGCGCTGTTCGGCGTGATCGGCGCCGCGCTGTGGGCGGTGCAGATGGTGTGGATCCCGTTCTGGGCCGCCGGCTTCGTCAACGGCATCGGCCACTGGGCCGGCTACCGCAACTTCGAGAGTGCCGACACCGCGCGCAACCTGATCCCGTGGGGTTTCTGGATCGGCGGTGAAGAGCTGCACAACAATCACCATGCCTTCCCCAGCTCAGCCAAGTTCGCGCTGCGCAAGTGGGAATTCGATATCGGCTGGGCGGCGATCTGCGGCCTGCGGGCGATCGGTCTGGCCAAGGTGCTGCGCGTGGCACCGTCGCTCGATGTGCGCCCGAACGTACGTCTGCCGGACGCTGAAACCCTGAAAGCCGTGCTGACCCACCGCTTCCAGGCGATGACCGACTATTACCGCGGCGTGATCGTGCCGACCTTGAGCGACGAAGCCTTGCATGCCGGCGAAAGCCTCAAGTCGATGCCGCGCCGCATCCGCTTGGCCATGGCCGATGGCGGCCGCTGGCTGGACAGCGAAGGTCGCGAGCGCATGCAGGCCGTGCTGGCCAAGCGCCCGACCCTGACCATCGTGTTCGAGTTCCGCAACCGCCTTGCGGCGTTGATGGAACAGCGCGGTGCAGAGCAGGCGCTGAAGGGTCTGCAACAGTGGATCCACGAAGCCGAGGAAAGCGGCATCCGCACGTTGCAGGAATTTGCCCAGCGGCTCAAGGGCTACGCGGTCGCGACTGCCTGAGCTTGCAGCCAAGTTACTGTTTCGACAAAACCCGCCCTCTGGCGGGTTTTGTTTTTTGGGCCGGTGAGAGTGTGTAGCCAGAGACCTCGAAATTCCTTGCAGTGTCGTCATTCCGGCGAAGGCCGGAATCGCTTTTCAACATCGAAGCTGGTCATTGGCTTTTCGGTTGCGGAATGGATCCCGAGCTGGCCTTTCGCATCAGCCATGCAGACCCTGGTTTGAGTAGTAGCCATGCGGGCAAAAGAAAACCCGCCACGGGGGCGGGTTTTCTTTTGGGGCGTCAATATCGCTGTTGCAGATGCGGAAGCAAGAGCAGAAGCGATCCCGGCCTGCGCCGGGATGATGTTCCGGCAAAGCCGCTCGCGCCAGGCGCGAGCGGGCCGTCACATCACTTGATCTTGCCTTCCTTGTAGAGCACGTGCTTGCGCACGACCGGATCGTACTTCTTGAACTCGAACTTTTCCGGCGTGTTCTTCTTGTTCTTCTGCGTGGTGTAGAAGTGGCCGGTACCGGCCGAGGAGATCATGCGGATCTTGTCTTGGGTCTTGTTTGCCATGATTTAATCCTCAGACCTTGTCGCCGCGGGCACGCATTTCGGCAATCACGGCTTCGATGCCATTCTTGTCGATCGTGCGCAAGGCGTTGTTGGACACACGCAGCTTGATCCAGCGATTCTCGCTGGCGACCCAGAAGCGACGCTCATGCAGGTTCGGCAACCAGCGGCGACGGGTACGGTTGTTGGCGTGCGAGACGTTGTTGCCGCTCTGCACACCCTTACCGGTGACTTGACATACACGGGCCATGACTTGCCTCCGTTGAATGACTTCAGAAGCCGGGGCTTTGAAAGTCGGTAAACACCCGTTAGCCAGGGTGACATCGGCCCAGCGGCGCTGTGCGCCACGCGATGCTGGAGGTTGTTGCCACGCATGATCGTGAGGTCCGTACCGCGTGGCGGACTACCCGGAAACACCGGGTCGATCGAGGCGAGCCGCGTATTCTCGCAGAAAAACAGGGCTGTGCGCAATCTTTCCGGGGCAGGGGGCTTCCGCTTGGCGTGCGTCGCGGGGGGATGTATGGAACAATCGGTCTCTTTTGACAGACCGAACTTGAGGGATCCCCGATGGCAGAAGTAAGCACCAACGACCAGGTCAACGGTCAGGACAACCAGCCGCAGCTGGTACTGCAGAAGATCTATGTGAAGGACGTCTCCTTCGAGGCACCAAATGCGCCACAGATCTTCCAGGAAATCGACGCGCAGGAACAGCCGCAGGTGCAGCTCAATCTGGCCCAGCGGGCGGCCGACCTGGGCAACGGCCTGTACGAAGTGGTGCTCGGCCTCACGCTGACCTGCACGGTCGGGCAGCGTACCGCGTACCTGGCCGAAGTGGAGCAGGCCGGCCTGTTCGGTGTCTCTGGCTTCAACGAGATGGATCACGCCGGGATCATTGGCAGCTACTGCCCGAACCTGCTGTTTCCGTACGCCCGCCAGGTGATTTCCTCGCTGGTGATCGAGGGCGGCTTCCCGCCGTTCTTGCTGCAGCCGATCAACTTCGATGCGCTGTTTGCGGAACAGCAGCGCCGCTCGATGGGTGGTGGGCAGTCTCCGGTCACGCTCAACAGCTGAGCGATCCGGCATGGCTGAACGTCCGACCCTGGCCGTCCTCGGTGCCGGTTCCTGGGGCACCGCGCTGGCGGCCCTGACGGCGCGCAACGGGGTGCCCACCCGGTTGTGGGGGCGTGACCGTGCGGCGCTGGCGGCGATGCAGGCAAACCGTTGCAACCAGCGCTATCTGCCGGACATCGAATTGCCGGTGGAGCTGGGTTACGAGAGTGATCTGGCCGTCGCCGTGCGCGGTGCCGGGATCGTGCTGATCGTGGTGCCCAGCCATGCCTTTGCTTCGATGCTGACCGAGATGGCGCCACTGCTCGATGCGGATACCGCGATCGCGTGGGCGACCAAGGGTTTTGAACCCGGCACCGGGCGCTTCCTGCATGAGCTCGTTGCGAGACAGCTGCCCGGGCGTGCCGCGGCGGTGATCACTGGCCCGTCGTTTGCGCGCGAGGTGGCCGCCGGCCTGCCCAGCGCGGTTACCGTGCACTCGGACGACAGCGCGTTTGCGCATCAACTGGCCAGCCTGCTGCATGCGCCGAACCTGCGTGCGTATTCCGGCAGCGACATGCTCGGCGCCGAACTCGGCGGCGCGATGAAGAACGTGTTGGCGGTGGCCACCGGTATCGCCGATGGCATGGAGCTGGGCCTGAATGCCCGTGCCGGCTTGATCACCCGCGGCATGAACGAGATGCTGCGTCTTGGCGTGGCGCTTGGTGCACGGCCGGAGACGCTGATTGGCCTATCCGGCCTTGGCGATCTGGTGCTGACCTGTACTGGTGATCTGTCGCGCAACCGCCGTCTCGGCCTTGCGCTGGGACAGGGCATCGCGATCGACGAAGCAGTGCGCCGGATCGGCCAGGTGGTGGAAAGCATCCTCACCGCCGACGAAGTGGCGCGACTGGCCGACAAGCATGGGCTGGATCTGCCAATCAGTGCCGGCGTACGCGCGGTGCTGCATGGCGAGGTGACGCCGGTCAACGGACTCAAGGCGCTGATGGCGCGCGTGCAGAAACCGGAATACCCGCGCGGCCTGTTCGGCACCGCCTGAGTCCGCCGGCGAACTGCAGCACGGTCTGACAAGATCGGCCACGCAATGACGCCGCACGGAGCCCCGGCACTGCTAAGCTCATCGTTTTGGTTGTCGCCACGGATCGCATGCGCATGCAGCAACCGGACGAGAAGCAGCACGCCACCACAACGCCAGTCGGCGACGACGAAGCCCTGCCGCAGGCATGGCGACGGTTGCTGGCGGCGCCAAAACCGGTCGCGGTTGAAGATCGCGGCGTACTCGGTTTCTTTCTGGACGTAGTGCCGGAAGAAGGCGCCGCGTTTGCCCGGCTGGATGTGGCGCCGGTACTGCTGAGCGTGGCCGAGCACGGCCGCTACGCGCGGCCCATACCGATGGACAGCCGGCACCTGGCGCAGTCCACGCTGCCGCCACACGAGCAGCGGCTCGCCGCCACCATGCTCGGGCTGCCACAGAGCGTGCGCAAGAGCCGCAGCTATGCGCGCCTCAGCGGTCATGTCGGCGACACCTTGCTGGCCGAGATTCTCGATACCGCGCCGTGCTTCCTTGGCGGCCTGGCCGGCTTGCGGCTGTCGCGCGGCAAGTCACACCAGCTCAACTGGCATTGGCAGATGGAGCCTGACGGCAGCCAACGCCTGCTGCCGTTGATGCCGCACAGCCAGCGCCTGCTGCGCCTCGACAGCCTGTGGTACCTCGACGCCGAGCGCGCCACGCTGGGCCTGTTCGACGCCGCGGCCGAGGAGACTCACTGGCTGGAACTGCCGTCGCTCAAGCATGAGCACGGCCGCCGCCTGCGCAATCGCCTGCCGGGCAGCCGCCTGGCCACACGGGTGCCGTTGCCGCAGGTGTTCGGCGAGCTGCGCCGCTCGCAGCTGGCACCGAAGCCGGTGCTGGTCCTGCACGCACTGACCCGGCACGCACGGCTGGCCGCCGGCACGCCGCCGCTGGGCTATGCGCGGCTGGCCTTCGACTATGCCGGCGAGCGTCTGCCCGGCCGCGGCGGCGAGCCACTGGTGCGTCGTGTGCGCAACGGCCAGTTGGTCGAAATCACCCGCCGCCGTGCCGAAGAACTGTCCGCGATGGAACAGCTCGAACGCGCCGGCCTTACCCCCGGCGTGGACACCGAAGGTCTGCCATGGGACGTCGCCGATACCTTGCCGGATGATGCGTGGCTGTTCCCCGGCACCGGCTACGCTGGCGCGCTGGAGGTCAACACGCCGGCGCGCTGGCTGGCGCTGCGGCCGAAGCTCGAATTGGAAAACTTCCAGGTCGAGTACGCACCGAGCTTTCCATTCGAAGTGCTGGAAGGTCCGGTGCACTGGTATGGCCACGCAGTGGAAGATGCCGACGATCACGCCTTCGATCTGGAAATCGGCATCGAGGTGGACGGTCAGCGGCACAACCTGCTGCCGGCCGTGGCGCAGGCATTGGCCGAGCATCAGTTGAACCTGAGCCCCGCGCCGAACGAGCCGGAAGATGCGGTCTGGTATGCGCCGGTCGATGCGCGCCGTCGCGTGCCGGTGCGTCTGAAAGAGCTGCGCGGCCTGCTGGCACCACTGGCCGAATATCTGGAAAAGCCGCGCAAGAAACTGCATCTGCCACGGGTGCAGGCGGGGCGACTGGAAGAGCTGGTCAAGGCGATGCCCGGTGGCAGCACGCTGGAAGCGTCCGAGCCGCTGCTTGGATTTGCCGCGCGCTTGCGCGACGCCGCCGAACGCGCCAGCGATGTCGTGCCGGAAGGACTCACGGTGGAACTGCGGCCTTATCAGCGCGAGGGCCTGCGCTGGTTGAACGCGCTGGCCGAAGCGGGCGTGGGCGGTGTGTTGGCCGACGACATGGGTCTGGGCAAGACGCTGCAGCTGATCACCCACCTGCTCTCGCTGAAGCAGAGCGGCGCGCTGACCCAGCCGGCGCTGATCGTGGTGCCGACCAGCCTGATTCCGAACTGGCAATCGGAGATCGCCCGCTTTGCGCCGAGCCTGCACGTGCTGACCTTGCATGGGCCGCAGCGCGCCGAAGAATTTGCCCAGCTCGGCGCGCAGGACATCGTGCTGACCAGCTATGCACTGTTGCCACGCGACGTACTGCCGCTGCGCAAGCAACTGTTTGAGCTGATCGTGCTGGACGAGGCGCAGCAGGTGAAAAATCCACGCACGCAGGCGCGCCGCGCGCTGCTCAGCCTGCGTACCTCCCGCTACGTCTGCCTCACCGGTACGCCACTGGAAAACCATCTCGGCGAGCTGTGGTCGCAAGTCGACCTGGCGGTACCCGGCCTGCTCGGCGATGAAGGTGCGTTCCGCCGGCATTACCGTGTGCCGATCGAAAAGCAGCACGACGAAGAATGCCAGCAGCGGCTGAACCTGCGTCTTGCGCCCTTCATCCTGCGCCGGACCAAGGGGCAGGTCGCGCAGGAATTGCCGCCGAAGACCGAGATCACCCGCCGCGTGGTGCTGGAAGGTCGCCAGCGCGATCTCTACGAAGGCCTGCGCCTGTCACTGGCGGAGGAGTTGCGCGAGGTGATCGCCCAGCGCGGTATCGCGCACTCGGGCATCGTGGTGCTCGATGCGCTGCTCAAGTTGCGCCAGGTCTGCTGTGACCCGCGCCTGGTGAAACTCGAGGTGGCGCGCGGCGTGCACGAATCGGCGAAATTCGAACTGCTGATGGACATGCTGCCGGCGCTGCTCGATGAAGGCCGCAAGGTGCTGCTGTTCTCGCAGTTCACCGGCATGCTGAAACTGATTGCTGCCGAGCTCGATCGCAAACGTATCCGCTATGTCACTCTCACCGGTGAGACGCGCGACCGCGCCGAACCGGTGCAGCGTTTCCAGAACGGCGAAGTACCGTTGTTTCTGCTGTCGCTGAAGGCCGGCGGCGTCGGCCTCAACCTCACCGCCGCCGACACCGTGATCCACTACGACCCGTGGTGGAATCCTGCCGCCGAGGCGCAAGCCAGCGATCGCGCGCATCGCATTGGGCAGGACAAACCGGTGTTCGTGTTCCGCCTGATCACGTCAGGCACGGTGGAGGAGCGCATCGAGGAATTGAAAGCACGCAAGGCCGAATTGGCCGCCGCGGTGCTGGAAGGCGGCGGCAGTCGCGAGAAGCTCAGCTTCGATCAGGGCGACCTGGATGCGCTGCTGGCGCCGGGATGAAAGAAAATCTGATTCAGATTTTCGACGTACCGAAGTCATCCCTAGGCAGATTCAATCCCGCGTAGTGATTTCGTCGATATTGCGCAGCATGTCGGCAGGATCTTCGTAGACGCGGAACGCGCCGGCCTGCTGCAGTTCGGCTATGCCATAGCCACCGGAGAGCAAGCCGACGCCGAGTGCGCGGGCGCGCTGCGCAGCGATCATGTCCCAGACGCTGTCACCGATCACCAGCGAGTGCTGGATGTTCACGCCCAGCCGTTCGGCGGCGGCGATGAACAGGTCGGGGTCCGGCTTTGCGTGCCGCACCTGATCGCGAGTGACCACGGGAACCTTCGATGGATCGACGCCGAGCGCAACGAGATTGTGGTGCGCGGTTTCCATGCGGCCGCTGGTGGCAATCGCCCAGGGAAATTTATTCTTCGTCAGGAAATCCAGCAGTTCTCGCGCTCCGGGTAGCGGTCGCACCGCATCGGCGGCGGCCAGCCGTCCGAAAGCGGCGGCGTGGTTGTGACGCAGCCGCAGCAGCGTCTCTTCGCTCATCGTGATGCCGGTTTCGCGCTGCAGCATGTTGAGAAACAGGCCGCCGCTCATGCCGATGCGGCGGTGGATGCGCCACACTGAAATGTGCACACCCTCGGCATCCAGCGACTCCTTCCAGGCCAGTACATGCTGGTAGACGCTGTCGACGAGGGTGCCGTCGAGATCGAACAGGAGGGCGGTTCTATCGAGCGACATGGATGTGCCGGTGATGCTGAAAATCAGTCATCGATGGTGTCACGCAGAATGTGATGAGCCCGGGGAACATGCTAGTCGTGACGGTGCAATAGCGAACCGCCGGATTCCACCACGGCCAGTGCGGCGGCGCCGATCAGGCCCGGTTCGGGATTCATGATTGCCTGCGTCGGCACCTGTTCCATAGTGACGCGGAAGCGCCCCTTGGCCTCGAAGCGCTCGCGGAAATTGCCACGCTCCATCCACGGCAACAGAATCGGTACCAGACCGCCGGTGAGATACACGCCATCCCATGCGCCCAGGGTCATCACCAGGTCGCCGGCGACGCTGCCGAAGATGCCGGCGAAGGTTTCCACCACCTGCACGCACATCGGATCGCTGTTCGCGTTGGCACGCGCGCTGATGTCTTCGGGTTTCAGCGGCTCGGGAGTGTGCCCGGCGATTTCGCAGAGCACGGTATACAAATCCACCAGACCATTGCCGCAGACCAGCCGTTCGTTGGACACCCGGCCGTAGCGCTGGTTGAGGCGCTTGAGTATTTCGATGTCCTCGGGCGTGTGCGCGGCGAAGCCGGCGTGACCACCTTCGGTCTGCAGCACGCTGCACTTGCCCTGACGCAGCAACAGGCCGCCGACACCGAGTCCGGTGCCGGGGCCGACGATCACAAAGGTCTGTTCTTCCTTAGCACCCAGCTTCGGCAACGGCAGCTTGCCGACCGGTACCAGATCAGCCGGCTGCAGCAACATCACTGCCATGCTTTGCGCCGCAAAATCGTTGACCAGGCGCACGGATTGCAAATTCAGCTCGGCCTGCAGCTTGCGCGCCGAAATAGCCCATGGATTGTTGGTGATCTGCACCGTCTCGCCATCGCTGATGCGGCCGGCGGCGGCGATCAGTGCATGCTGTGCCTGCAGCCCGCTGTCGACGAAGTACTGGCGGATGGCGTCGGCCAGCGAAGCGAAATCACGGACCTGATAACGCCGCACGTTGTCCATTTGAAACGGCATGCTCGCCGCCGGGTCCGAAATCGCAAAGCGCACGTTGGTGCCACCGAGATCGGCGAGCAGGGTCGGGGCGGGGACGTGCATCGGAACTCCATGTGATGTTGCTAAAACAGCAAGCCTGCCGTGAATGCTGACCAGCGTCCAGCACCCGGTCAATCCGGGGTGCTGGCGCGTGGCATTGGCTGGCCCGGATCAGCTTACGATTTGCCCTTGTGCTTGCCGCCGGAAACAGGCGGTTTGTGGCTGCCGCCCTTGGGCTCGTGGCCTGAGGGGGAGGGTGCAGGGCTGCCCGTCGCGCCCTGTAACGCGCTGAGCAGGGCCTGCCCGTTCGGGCTACCCAGGCCGGTGCAGGCGTCCCAGCCCGGGCCGGCGGTGTAGCTGCCGTTGTTGCCTTGCGTGATGTCGTGGAACGCTGTTTCGCCGATGGCGTACAGCGCGGCATTGGCGGCACCCAGCGAGTGGCCGAGCTGCTGGTTGAGGCGCGCCACCAGTCCAGCCCACAGCGGCGCGACCGCACTGGTGCCGCCGATGACCTCGGTCTGGCCGTCGACCAGCACGCTGTAACCCGTGAGCGGATCCGCGTTGCCGGCGACATCGGGCACGCCGCGCCCGACGAAACCGCCCGGTGCTGCTGGGACCTTCGATGTCGCTTGCCATGCGGGCAGCGCGAACACGGTGCTGACACCGCCGCCGGTGGCGCCCTCGTTGCCGGCGGTCTCGTTCCACACCACCTCGCTGCTGATCGTGCTGCCGCTGCTGATCAGCTCGGTGCCGCCGCAGCCCAGCACGGACGGGCTGGAGGCGGGGAAATCCACGGTCGGCTGGCCGCCACTGACGCCATCGCTGGAGCCGTTGTCGCCGGCCGCCACGGTCACCGTCACGTCGAGCGCGGCAGCATCCTCCAGCGCGGTTTCCATTGCATTGCGCGAGGCCGTGCTCCAGCCGCTTTCGGGGCCGCCCCAGCTGATCGACATCACCGTGGCCGGCTGGGTGGTGCTGTGCGCGGCCTGCGAGATCGCGTTATAGAAACCTTGGTCGGTGTTCCCGCCGAAGTAGACGACTAACTGCGCCGCTGGTGCGAGCGCACCGGAGACCTCGATGTCCAGCATCACTTCCGCATCCGCATCGCCGCCGGGCTGGTTGCTGCCGCTGTCGACCGAAACCGCAGTGATGGAAGGTGTTTTCAGGCCGAGTCCGCTGAAGTAGGTGTCCAGATCGGCCTGCACATAACCGCCGCCGAGTTCGATGATTGCAATGATCTGGCCAGTGCCGTCGCCAGCGGGAAAGTTGTACAACTGGCCGACCTGCAGCGGCGTATAGGTATTGGCCGGCTCTGCCTGCGCGATGCGGAAATGCGGCTGTGCGACCGGGCGTTGATCCAGTCCCAATACGGCGATCACCGCAGGATCGGGCAGGGTCGGTGCCTGCGCGGAGCCGACATAGGACGCCCCGCCAAGGGTGAGCTCGTAATGCCCGAGCTGCACGCCGAACGCCTGCTGCAACGCTTGCGCAGTACCACGCAGATGCAGTGTGCGTCGTCCCGGCTCGCAAGCCAGTTCCTGCAGGCCATGCTGACGGCTGAAGCTGCGCAGGCGCTCCACATCGGCCGGATCGGCGCCGTAGCGCGCCACGAAATCGGCATGCCGGGCGCTGCGCGATGCTGAAGGTGCCAGTTTGCCCAGCGCGTTCTTGCGCCGCAGTACCAGGGTTACATCGAGCGTTTCATCCGAGGCATGCGGACCCAGGTAACGGGCGCTGGCCGGCAGATGCCAGTTGGCAGAGTCGGTGGGCGTGGTCTTGCTCATGGTGCATCCTCCGGTGGGGAAACGGCGGGTCGTGATGTCGAGGGTGCACCGGAAAACGTTACGGAAAAGTGTCGTGGTCGATCGAATCGGCGATCACGTGGGTGCAACCAATGTCGCAGCGCGGCCGCAGGCTTTGCGTTGTGGCCTAAAATGGCCGGGATATCACCCGTCAGGATCCGCCATGAGCTTTCCCGCCATCCGCATGCGTCGCATGCGTCACGACGCCTTTTCCCGCGCGCTGATGCGCGAGAACACCTTGCTGGCAAGCGACCTGATCATGGTCGCGTTCGTGATCGAAGGCGAAGGCCAGCGCGAAGCGGTGCCGTCGATGCCGGGTGTGGATCGGCTGTCGATCGACGAGCTGCTGAAGCTCGCTGGCGAATGCGTGCGACTCGGTATCCCGGCGCTGGCATTGTTCCCGTCGCCGGGTTCGGCAGTGAAGAGCGAGGACGCCGCCGAGGCGTGGAATCCGCAGGGCCTGATGCAGCGCGCCACCCGCGCGCTGAAGGCGAAGTATCCGGAGCTGGGTTTGATCGGCGATGTCGCGCTCGATCCGTACACCACGCACGGCCAGGACGGCCTGATCGACGACACCGGCTACGTGATGAACGAGCCCACCGTCGAGGCGTTGATCAAGATGTCGCTGGCGCAGGCCGAGGCCGGCATGGATTTCGTGGCGCCGTCGGACATGATGGACGGCCGCATCGGCGCAATCCGCGAGGCGCTGGAAGAAGCCGGTCATATTCACACGCGCATCCTCGCCTACTCGGCGAAATACGCCTCTGCGTTCTACGGCCCGTTCCGCGATGCAGTGGGCTCGTCGGCGAACCTTGGCAAGGGCAACAAGCACACCTACCAGATGGACGTTGCCAACAGCGACGAGGCACTGCACGAAGTCGAGCTGGACATCAACGAAGGCGCCGACGCGGTGATGGTGAAGCCGGGCCTGCCGTATCTGGACATCGTGCGCCGGGTGAAGGACACGTTCGGCGTGCCGACCTTCGTGTATCAGGTCAGTGGCGAGTACGCGATGCTGAAGGCCGCGTCTCAGAATGGGTGGCTGGAGGAGAAGGCGGTAGTGCTGGAATCGCTTACGGCGATGAAGCGGGCGGGGGCGGATGCGATTCTTACGTACTACGCAATCGATGCGGCGCGGTGGCTGCGTGGGGAGTAAATGAAGTTTGCTTTGTGACGTCAGTTATCGATCCGTAGCAGCCATTGGTATCTACACTGAGCGTCAATGAAACCGGAGGCAACTCACGGCCATACCCCCACCAACATATGGCCCGACAACTAATCCAAGTGGCTGCGTGTGCTGGCCGCCAATTAACTTAAGCGTTAGAGCGCTGGAGACCCAATGCCGCCACTTCCGCCAGAGCAACGCATCAAGTTCTTCGTCTTCGTAATCGAGTCGCCTTCAGCTGTCGACCTCTATCACAGGCGAAGCGAAGGCGAAATCGTTCGGCAGGCGGTGGAGCTAAACGGCATCAAGTGCACCGTCAAGACAGCAATATCCTTTCTCGCGTTTGACGCATGTCTCAAGGTCGGCTTGTCGGAAGCGATGGGCCAGATGCCAGGTTTCATTCCGCTTTTGCATATCAGTGCGCATGGCGACGCCAACGGTATCCAACTCTCAGACGGTTACAACATGAGTTGGGTGCAACTCAAAGACCTACTTCGTCCGATAAACCAAGCTCTTGGTGGATCGCTAGTCGTCTGCATGTCCAGCTGCGAAGGCTATTCAGGGACTCGCATGGCTATGCATCCGGAGGAATCCGATCTTCCATACTTCGCTCTTATTGGCTGTGGTGCTCAACCTACTTGGGGAGAGACGGCTGTCGCCTATGCAACGCTCTATCACCAACTTTGGCGTGGAGAGCGAATTGACAATGCTGTTCAAGCGATGCGCGTAGCTTGCGGCAATGAATTCTTCTTCTTAGAACATGCCGAGAAAAGCAGACAGAACTACATCGAGTACCTGAATACCGTCAATCCTGCTCAGGCACAGGAAAACTTAGAGCAAATTGTCGCCAATGAATCCGCAGACAATCAGCAGAGTCTCAAGCTCCTTCGGTAAGCTCTCGGTCAAGCACACGTGCTTACTGCGTGTCTCATAATTCAAGTGGTGAATGTCCGTTAATGGCCGTGAGTGATCATTCGCCGTTAGCCGAAAAGAACTTCACGCGTACTGTGCGACACCATTCCCGAACGACCAGTTCTCCTTCGCCACCTCGACCAGATTGATGAATACATCCTCGGGACGCAGGCCCGGGTCGGCGGAAAACTTCTCTGCGATGCCCCGGTACAGCGCCTGCTTCTGCTCCACTGTGCGGCCGCTGTTGCAGGTGATCTGCACGATCACCAGATCGTCGCTGCGATCGACGCTGAGATAGTTCGGGTCGTAGTCGAACTCGTCGGCGTCGTGCTGGCTGACCAGGATGAAGCGGTCGTTCTCCGGCACGTTGAAGGCTTCGCGCATGGCCTGGTAGATGCCGTTGCGCAGGGCGGCGAGGTGGGCGGGCGACTTGCCGCGACGGAGTGAGATGCGAACCAGTGGCATGGCGGACTCTCCACGAGGATGAAGCACGGTAGATGGGGATGGGTGGTGCGATATCATGTGCCATTGGCAGCCATGACACGAGACATCCGGCATATGTCCGCCAGGTAACCAGTCCTGACATCTGCTGTGTTCTTCTCACGATACCCATTCCGAGTCCGCAAGCCATGACACCCACGCGTCTTGAAATCACACGCCCCGATGACTGGCATCTGCATCTTCGCGATGGCGAGACGCTGGCCTCGGTGATCGGACACACCGCGCAGCGCTTTGCGCGCGCCATCGTGATGCCGAACCTGAAGCCGCCGGTGACGACGGTCGCGCAGGCGGAAGAGTATCGGCGACGGATTCTGGCGAGCTTGCCGGCGGGCATGCGCTTCCAGCCGCTGATGACGCTGTACCTCACCGAGAGCACCCCGGCCGAGGAGATCATCCGCGCCAGGGACAGCGACAGCGTCTTTGCGGTCAAGTATTACCCCGCGGGTGCCACCACCAATTCACAGTCCGGCGTGCGCGAGCTGTCGCGGGTGTATCACGTACTCGAAGCGATGGAGAAGCACGAACTGCCCTTGCTGCTGCATGGCGAGGTCACCGACCCGGACATCGACATCTTCGATCGAGAGCGCGTTTTCATCGACCGTCATCTGATGCCGCTGCAGGCCCGTTTCCCCGGCTTGCGCATGGTGCTTGAGCACATCACCACCCGTGATGCAGTCGAATTTGTCCGTGGCGCCCCGGCCAACGTGGGCGCCACCATCACCGCGCATCATCTGCTACTCAACCGCAACGCGCTGTTCGAGGGTGGCATCCGTCCGCACAACTACTGCGCCCCGATCCTCAAGCGGGAGACGCATCGTGCTGCCTTGCTGCAGGCGGCCACCAGCGGCGATCCGCACTTCTTCCTCGGCACGGACAGCGCGCCGCATCCGCGCGAAGCGAAGGAAGCGGACTGCGGGTGCGCGGGGCTCTATACGGCCCATGCGGCGCTGGAGCTGTATGCCGAGGCGTTCGATCAGGTGGGCAGCTTAGATCGGCTCGAAGCGTTTGCCAGCTTCCATGGCCCGGACTTCTACCGTCTGCCGCGCAACCAGGATCGCATCGCGCTCGAACGCACGCCATGGATCGTGCCGGACGAATATCCCCTGGCCGGATCCACCTGCAAGCCGATGCGGGCCGGCGAGTCGGTCGCGTGGTCGGTGGTTGGTGGATAGGGCTTCTGCCTGATCGGCTGACACGGAACCTTCCGGCGTAGCGCAACTTCCGCCGGACTTGCCGATTGCGAGATGGCTGATCAGTGAGTCGTGCTTGGTTGCGCGCGCAACGCCGTGAGAAATTTCTGCCCCGCACGTCCATCGACCGGCATGCCAAGTCGACCCTGCTCGGCGCGGATCGCGACACGCGTCTTGGCACCGATCAGGCCGTCGGGCGTGCCGATGTCGTAGCCGCGGGCCTGCAGCAGGGTTTGCAGCTCACGGTTTTTCGCACGGGACAGGCCTGGATCGTCGGTAGGCCACGGGGTGACGAAGCCGATGTTGTCGCCATGGCTGCCGACCAAGGTGGACAACTGCGCGATCGCCAGCGCGTAGTTTTCGCTGGCGTTGTAGCTGTAGATGGTGTCGAAGTTCTTGCCGGTCAGGAACGCCGGGCCTTGCGTGCCGGTGGGCAGCAGCAGGCCG
Organism: Dyella sp. S184; assembly: GCF_009766065.1. Classification (GTDB taxonomy): domain Bacteria; phylum Pseudomonadota; class Gammaproteobacteria; order Xanthomonadales; family Rhodanobacteraceae; genus Rhodanobacter. The sequence goes on from NZ_LMUE01000012.1 coordinate 235,472, forward strand.
GTGTCGGGCAGGTTCGACGGCAGCGGCTTGCCGTTGGCTTGGGTGATGCCCTGCGCGGTCCAGTACGCGACATCGTGCTTGTTCTTGCGGGCGGAGCTGCCCGCATAGCCGGCCGGCAACTTCACCTCCAGGCCCCACGGCTCGCCCGTGCGATAACCCGCCTGATGCAGGAAGTTGGCGGTGGAAGCCAGCGCATCGGGCACGCTGCCGACCACGTCGCGGTGACCGTCACCGTCGAAATCGACGGCGGTGTGCAAGAAGGTGCTGGGCATGAACTGGGTTTGCCCGAACGCACCAGCCCATGAGCCGTTGAGCTTGTCCGGTGCGATGTCGCCGTTCTGCAGGATCTGCAGCGCCGCGGCGAATTCGGTGCGGAAATACGCCTGCCGCCGCCCGAAGCACGACAGCGTGCCCAGCGACTGCACCAGCGGCCGGCCGCCGGTGATCTTGCCGAAATTGCTCTCCACGCCCCACACGCTGACCACGATCGCCGGATCGACGCCGTAGCGGCTCTGGATCTGGCGCAGCACGGGCAGCCATTGCTGGTACGCGGCGCGGCCATCGGCCACGCGCTCCTTGTCCACCAGCATCGCCATGTAATCCCACGCTGGTAGCGTGAATTCAGGCTGCTTGTCGAGCAAGGGCAGGATGCTGCCGTCGGGTGCGAGATTCGTCGTGTACTGCTTCCACGTGTCATTGCTGATGCGTGCGAAGTCGCTGCTGTGCTGCAGCCCGGTAAGGCATTGGTTGAATTCGGTCTGGCTGAGGATGGGTGCGATGGCATCCTGCGCGTGGGTGGCGGGCGCCAGGCATGCAGCGATCAACAGAGAAGCAAGGCTCAAGGTGAGGTGTTGTGTGTTGAGCATCGGTCGTCCTTGTGGCGCTGACGGATGGGGAAGAGCAACGATCATAGCGGTTTGCGCTGGGGCGGCATGGTCGCTTTGCTCCCTCCCCTGCTTGCAGGGGTTGGATCAATGCTCCGAACTCAAGGAATCCCCAAGCTCGTCATTCCGGCGTAGGCCGGAATCGCATTGGCTTTGTTGGCGGCATCCGATTGCGCGACGAAAGTGCGATAACCGGCTTCGCTGCTGAAAAGCGATTCCGGCCTACGCCGGAATGACGGTATAGGGAGTTTTCGGGGCAGTGGAGCGTGCCGTCAGTAGGCGAACTCGCGGAACACCGGGTCGACGCTGCCGTTCCACGCACCGTGGAACAGCTCCAGCTTGCGCTCGGCTGGCGTCTGGTTGGCCTGCACGATCTCGATCATCGGCTCGAGGAAGATGCTCTCGTCGGCACCGTTCTTGTTGAGGCGGGCGCGACGCTTGAGGCCGTGGCCGGCGATCTTCAGTGCTTCTTCGGCGAGATCGCGCACGGTGCCGTTGCGGAACGGCAGCTTCAGCGCATGCTTCGGCACGCCATCGCGCAGCGCGTGGCGTTCCTCGCGGCTGAAATCCTTGACCAGATCCCACGCCGCATCCAACGCCTCGTCGTCATAGAGCAGGCCGACCCAGAACGCTGGCAGCGCGCACAAGCGATTCCACGGACCGCCGTCGGCGCCACGCATCTCCAGGTACTGCTTGAGGCGAACCTCGGGGAATGCGGTGGTGAGATGGTCGGCGAAGTCTTTCATGTTTGCCTTGGCGCCGGGCAGCATCGGCAGCTCACCGGCCATGAACTTCTTGAAGTCCTGCCCGGCGAGATCGATGTACTTGCCGTCCTGGAAGCTGAAGTACATCGGCACGTCGAGGATGTAGTCGACGTAGCGTTCGTAGCCGAAACCGTTGGCGAATACGAAGTCCAACATCCCCGTGCGGTGCGGGTCGGTATCGGTCCAGATGTGCGAGCGATACGACAGATAGCCGTTTGGACGTCCTTCGGTGAACGGCGAGTCAGCGAACAGCGCGGTGGCGATCGGTTGCAGCGCCAGGCTCACGCGGAATTTCTTGATCATGTCCGCTTCGCTGGAGAAATCCAGGTTCACCTGCACGGTGCAGGTACGCGTCATCATGTCCAGCCCGAGCGAGCCGACCTTGGGCATGTATTCGCGCATGATCTTGTAGCGGCCCTTCGGCATCCACGGCATCTCGTCGCGGCGCCACTTCGGCTGGAAGCCCATGCCGAGGAAGCCGAGGCCCATGCCGTCGGCGATCGAGCGCACCTCTTCCAGATGCGAGTTCACCTCGCAGCAGGTCTGGTGGATCGTCTCCAGTGGTGCACCGGACAGCTCCAGCTGGCCGGCCGGCTCCAGCGTGATCGAGGCGGCATTCCGTGACAGTGCGACCGGGTTCTCGCCTTCGCGGGCCACGTCCCAGCCGTAGCGGGTAGCAATCGTTTCCAGCAGCAGCTTGATGCCGCGGTCGCCCTCGAAGGTCGGCGGACGCAGAGTATCGGTGAGGAAGCCGAATTTCTCGTGCTCGGTGCCGATGCGCCAGGCCTCACGCGGTTTCTCGCCCGCGGCAAGGTAATCGGTGAGTTGCTGGCGCTCCCGGATCGGGGTGCTCTTGACGGCACTGGGTATGGACACGGGCAAAGCCTCGCAGGGTGAGCGAGTCACTATGGGGGTGTTGCGTGACAACGAAAAGGGGGTAACGGGAAATAATTGTACGCGGCGGTACAGATGCAGAGGTGGCGTTGGCTAGCCGAATAACCAATCGGATGTTCGGGAATCGCCTCGTCAAGGACGAGAAGCGCTGGCCGTGTCGTATGCCGGGCAGGTCAATCGGGCTACTACGTCGTCGGGCAGCTTGGCTCGACGACCCAATTCCGCATAGGTAAGTAAAGGTCGCGTGTTCTCGTGTCCGGGATGTTTCGTATTGTATTCATGCCTGAGTTGCCGTTCACGGCGATCGTCTTCGCATACGTCGACGCGATGATCGAGCAAAGTTTGGACGATGGCCGCATCACCGTGGATGGTGGCCCAGAGCAGCACATCCGCGCCACCACCTCCTGGGCGCAGTTTCGCGTTGGCATGGTGATGCATCAGCACTCCCACCGTAGTCGCGTCCCCACATTCAATGGCTATAGCCAGTGCGGGTCCGGAAGTTCTCAGCTCGCCTTGATCAAGAATGCCCGCGCTCGCGGCTGCCTTGAACAATTGTGGATTGAGAGCCTGCATCTGGCCAACCAGAGCCTTGCCGAAAGTGGGTATCTGCGCGGCGGCATCCACCTCGGCGCCATCTCCAAGGAGGCCATCAATCTCACGGGATTGCCCTGACCATGCGGCGGTAATCATGGCCGCCTGTCGCCATTGCTTTGCGTCCGACGGCGGCATGGCGCTCAATTGTCTGCGTACATCTTCGAGCTTGCCGTCACCCGCATTCACCATCAGCCTGGAAATGTCGGGCGTAGCGCTCATCGCGCCAAGCAGATAGGCCTTCCGAACCACGGTGGTCCATTCAGAAACACATTGCTCATGCTGCAGCGGCAGTTCATCGGCAAAAACGCCGTGAGCCAGCAACATGCCGAGCGCGACGAAAGCAAAGCGAGCAAACATGGATGAGCCCCTGCCCAAGTATTCGCCGATTCCAGCCGAAATCGCCCTGAACAACAAGTCTGAAAACAGAAAGGCCGGCAATCAGCCGGCCTTTCTGTTCGACGTGAACTGACGATCAGCGCTTCATCGAATTGAAGAACTCATCGTTGGACTTGGTGTTCTTCATCTTGTCGAGCATGAACTCCATCGCGGAGAGCTCGTCCATCGGGTGCAGCAGTTTGCGCAGGATCCAGATCTTGGCCAGCATGTCCGGCTCGATCAGCAGGTCCTCGCGGCGGGTGCCGGAGCGGTTGATGTCGATCGCCGGGTAGACGCGCTTCTCGGAGATGCGACGGCTCAGGTGCACTTCCATGTTGCCGGTGCCCTTGAACTCCTCGTAGATCACCTCGTCCATCTTGCTGCCGGTTTCGGTCAGCGCGGTGGCGATGATGGTCAGCGAGCCGCCTTCTTCCACGTTACGCGCGGCGCCGAAGAAACGCTTCGGACGCTGCAGCGCATTCGCGTCCACGCCGCCGGTGAGTACCTTGCCGGAGCTCGGTACGACGGTGTTGTAGGCGCGGGCGAGGCGGGTGATCGAGTCGAGCAGGATCACCACGTCCTTCTTGTGCTCGACCAGGCGCTTGGCGCGCTCGATCACCATCTCGGCGACCTGCACGTGGCGCACGGCCGGCTCGTCGAACGTCGAAGAGATGACTTCGGCGCGCACCGTGCGGGCGATTTCGGTCACTTCCTCCGGACGCTCGTCGATCAACAGCATGATCAGATGCGCGTCGGGATGGTTGTAGGTGATCGCCTGGGCGATGTTCTGCAGCATCATCGTCTTGCCGGACTTCGGCTGCGACACGATCAGGCCACGCTGGCCGCGGCCGATCGGCGCGATCAGGTCGAGGATGCGGCCGGTGATGTCCTCGCTCGAACCGTTGCCGCGCTCCAGCTTGAACGACTTGCGCGGGAACAACGGGGTGAGGTTCTCGAACAGCATCTTGTTCTTCGACGCTTCCGGCGGATCGCCGTTGATGTCGTCGACACGAAGCATCGCGAAGTAACGCTCGCCCTCCTTCGGATGGCGCACGCGGCCGGTGATGTAGTCGCCGGTGCGCAGGTTGAAGCGGCGGATCTGGCTGGGCGACACATAGATGTCGTCCGGGCCGGCCAGGTAGGACTCGTCGGCCGAGCGCAGGAAGCCGAAGCCGTCCTGCAGGATTTCCAGCACGCCTTCGGCCCAGATGCCGCCGCCGGAGCGGGCGTGCGCCTTGAGCACGTTGAAGATCACGTCCTGCTTGCGCGCGCGGGCGATGCCTTCATGCAGGCCCAGCGATTCGGCGAATTCCAGCAACTGGATCGCGTTCTTGCGCTTGAGCTCGGTGAGGTTGATCACCCGGTCGTTGCTGCCCGGATCGGCGTTGTCGTCATCCACCGGGAGGCCGTTCGGATTGGGGCGCGGGTGATTGCCCTGCGGGCGTGGCTGCTGCGGATTGGGATTGCCACCGCGCTCGTTGCGGCGGCGCCGGCCACGGCCGTCGCGACCTTCGCGGGGACCGTTGTTGGGGTTGTTCGGGTTCGGACCCGGGTTCTGGCCCTGGCCGCCCTGATTCGGGTTCTGGCCCTGGTTCGGGTTTTGCGCCTGGTTCTGACCCTGGCTCTGACCTTGGCCCTGATTCGGGTTCGACGCCGGATCCTGATTCTGGTTCTGGCCCTGGTAAGCGGCCGGCTCGCGCGGTTCCTGCGGCGCCCGCTGCGGCGGTGCCTCGTTACGTGGCGCTGGCGGTGTCGCCTGGGTGGCCTGCGCTGGCGTCGGCCGTTCGGCTGGCGGCGGCGCTGGCGCGGCGGCGGCTGGCGTCTTGTCGCTCATGGCTGCCTTCTCTGCGTTGGCCGCTGCAATCGCCGCCGCCGTGCGGCGCGGCGCGCGGGGGCGCGGCTCGGGCTTGCCTTCGGCAGCAGGGCTGGTATCGGCGCGCTTGGCGTCGTTCGGGATGTTGTTTTCGTTATCGGACACGGGCAATCCTCGCGGGGCGCCGTTGAATTACAGGAGGGAGGGTGTGCGTCGCGCTGAAGGCGCAAGGGGACAGGACTGTCCCGACGGACGCGATGAATCTAGCACCCGCTGCGTATCGGCGTAAAGCCTCGCAAGCCGGCCGGGCAATGCCGGGCCGGCTTCATGCAGCGGATTTGGAACAGGTGGATCAGATGGCCTTGTCGATCATCTGGGTCAGCTGACCCTTGCTGACGGCGCCGATCTGGGTCGCCTCGACCTTGCCGTTCTTGAACACCATCAGGGTCGGGATGCCGCGCACGCCATAGGCTCGCGGGGTCTGCTGGTTCTGGTCGATGTTGACCTTGACGATGCGCAGCTTGCCTTCGTACTGCACGGCCAGCTCGTCCAGCATCGGCGCGATGGCTTTGCACGGACCGCACCATTCCGCCCAGAAATCCAGCAGCACGGGGGTTTCGGATTTGAGCACCTGCTGTTCGAAGGCGTCGTCGTTCACATGGGTAATCAGGTCGCTCACCGGGGATCTCCGTGGCTGGGGCGCAAAAACGTGTGGGTGAAAAGTGGGGTGGCAAGGGTGGGAAAACAAGGAGATGGCGACGCCAAGGGCCGTCATCAGCTACACTCAGGCGCCCATAAAGCGCGAGTTGGGCAGGAAGGAGAGGTGCCATGGCGGCAGGTCTTCATTCCAGCGCAACTCCGGGCACGATTCAAGGGCGGCTTGCAAAGCTGCCCGTCAGACCGCCGGCAAACACGGCGTCGCTAGGAGCCTGGGTGGTAGAAAGCCAGCGAGCGAGGCAAAGCGGATTTGAGTCAGGTTTTTCGATCGTTTGAGGCGAATAGCCGTAGCTATTCAACGAAAAGGAGCGGAAAAGATGGCCAAATCCGCGCAGCCGCAGCCGCTGGTGTTTCTGCCACCCAGGCTCCCGACCGCGGCGCGATCTTGTTGACCCTGACATTGAGCCGCTACGCGCCCCCGTCCTGCACCGCCCTCCGCCGACGTTTGACGTCTGGCGTCTGAAGCGGGTGCAGCACATCACGCCGCCGTCAGGCAAGGTTTCCAGTTTCCCTATGTCACAAACCGTACTCACCGATACCTTCTTCACCAACTTCGATTTGCATCCGCTGCTGCAGCAAGGCCTGGACGACAGCGGTTTCACCCGCTGCACGCCGATCCAGGAAATGACCCTGCCGCTGGCATTGGCCGGGCGCGACGTCGCCGGCCAGGCGCAGACCGGCACCGGCAAGACCTGCGCCTTCCTGGTTGCGCTGATGAATCGCCTGCTGACCACGCCGGCCGTGGCCGACCGCAAGGACAGCGACCCACGCGCGCTGATCATCGCGCCGACCCGCGAGCTGGCGATCCAGATCGAGAAGGACGCCAAGGCGATCGGCCGGCATACCGGCCTGCGCAGCGCACTGATCTACGGCGGCGTCGATTACGACAAGCAGCGCCAGCAGCTAAAGGACGGCTGCGACATCATCATCGCCACCCCCGGCCGCATGCTCGATTACCACAAGCAGGGCGTGTTCAGCCTCAACAGCGTCGATGTGATGGTGATCGACGAAGCCGATCGCATGTTCGATCTCGGCTTCATCAAGGACGTGCGCTTCATCTTCCGTCGCCTGCCGCCACGCGAGCAGCGCCAGGTGCTGCTGTTCTCCGCCACGCTGAGCCATCGTGTGCTGGAGCTGGCGTACGAGCACATGCACAACGCCGAGAAGCTGGTGGTGGAGAGCGACAACGTCACTGCCGATTATGTGCGCCAGCTGGTCTACTTCCCGGCCAAGGAAGAGAAGATGCCGCTGTTGCTCAATCTGATCGACCGCGCCAAGCCCAGCCGCAGCATCATCTTCGTCAACACCAAGGCCGCCGCCGAGCGCATCACCGAGCGGGTCAAGCGCCATGGTTGCCGTGTCGGCGCGATCTCCGGCGACGTGCCGCAGCTGAAGCGGCAGAAATTGCTGCAGCGTTTCCAGGACGGTCAGCTGGACATCCTGGTGGCCACCGACGTGGCAGCGCGGGGTCTGCACATCCCGGCGGTCAGCCACGTGTTCAACTACGATCTGCCGCACGAAGCCGAGGATTATGTGCATCGCATCGGCCGTACGGCGCGACTCGGTGCCGAGGGCGACGCGATCAGCTTCGCCTGCGACCTGTATGCGATGTCGCTGCCGGATATCGAGACCTATATCGGACAGAGCATTCCGGTGGCACAGATGGATCCGGAGCTGCTGATCATGCCCAAGCCGCGTGCGATCGATGCCGAGTTCGCGGCGAACGCCGCTGCCGACAGCGCTGCGTTTGGCGATGTGGTGGCGCCGCGCCCAGGCGACAAACCGAGTCGTTCGCGTGGTCCGGCCGGTAGCCGTGATGGCGAACGCAGCGGGTCCCGTACAGGTTCGCGGCCGCCGCGCGAGCGCAAGCCGGCGGCCGTGGTCGATCATGTTGCCAGCGTGACCGAAGCACCGGTCGCCGTGGCCGTGCACGCCACCGAGGGAGCTCCAGTTGCCGACGCTACGCCCGGCGCGGAAGGCACCCGCAAGCCGCGCCGCCGTCGTGGTGGCCGTAATCGCCGCCGTGAAGGTGGTGCCGAGGGCGTGCTCGAAACGAATGGCCAGACGGCCACCAGCGCCGTCGAAGGCAACCGTGCACCGCGTGGCGAGCGCCGTCCGCCGCGCGAACGCAACGCGACGGAGCCCACCGCCAGCGCCAACCGGCCGTCGCGGCAGGTCGCGGTGACCGCGGGCAAGAGCCATGAGCATGCCCATGCGAAGAAACCCGGATTGTTCCGCCGGTTGACCCGGCTGTTCACCGGGCGCTGAGCGGATCGATCGCCGCGGCTGAATCCGCGGCGATCGGCGAGTGCGTGAAGTCCGCATCTTGGTGCCGGCTTCCCTTATCCTTGCCGCTGGTACGACGGCAAGCAGGCACGGGGACGCTCGGTGATCCATTTTGATCAAGTCAGCAAACGCTACGAGGGCGGCCATGAGGCGCTCTCACAGCTTTCGTTCGAGGTGCCGACCGGCGAGATGGCTTTCGTCACCGGTCACTCCGGTGCCGGCAAGAGCACCCTGCTCAAGCTGCTCGGCCTGATCGAGCGGCCCTCGCACGGCACGATCAGCATGGACGGCAAGAGTCTCGCGAAGATCCGGCACAGCGGCATCCCCAAGTGGCGCCGGCAACTCGGCATGGTGTTCCAGGATCACCGGCTGCTGATGGAGCGCACGGTGTTCGCCAATGTCGAGCTGCCGCTGATGATCAGTGGCATCGCCCGCCCCGAGCGCGCCCGACGCGTGCGTGCAGCGTTGGAGAAAGTTGGCCTGCTTGCCTACGAGCGGCAGCTGCCGGCAACCCTGTCCACTGGCGAGCAGCAACGCGTCGGGATTGCCCGTGCGATCGTGGCACGGCCGACCCTGCTGATTGCCGACGAGCCCACCGGCAATCTCGACCCGCAGCTGGCGGTGGAGATCATGGGCCTCTTCGGCGAGTTCCAGCAGGTCGGCACCACGGTGCTGATCGCCAGTCACGATCTGCCGCTGATCAAGCGCATGAAGAAACGCGTGATCGTGCTCGACCACGGCCGGCTGGTCGCCGATCTGGCTGCGCAGGAGGTGCTGTGAACATGCCGTCCGAAGACATCCACGCCACGCCCCCTGCGCCGTCGGTCGAGACCTCGCCGCGTAATCAGCACAGTCATGGGCGCCGGGTCGCCAGCTGGCAGGAGCATCACGGCTGGAGCGCCGCTGCCAGCCTGCGCCGGCTCGCTTCGCGTCCGCTCGGCAGCCTGCTCACGATCGCCGTGATGGGTCTGGCGCTGGCGTTGCCGCTGGCGTTCTACCTGCTGCTGGGCAATGTGCAGAAGCTCGGCGAGGCGCTGGGTCAGAGTCAGGCGGTCAGCGTCTTCATGCAGCCCGGCCAGAGCGAACAGCAGGCACAGCTGCTGGCCAAGCAGTTGGGCGATCGGCCCGAGGTGGCCGCCGTCACCATGAAAACTCCGCAGCAGGGGATGGACGAACTGGCCAAGATGCAGGGCTTCTCCACCGGTGCCCTGCAGACACTGGGCGACAATCCGTTGCCCTACGTGTTGCAACTGCAGCCGCGCGATGGCCTGGACGCTGCCGCCATCGAGCGGCTGGTGAGCGATGTACGCGAGATGCACAACGTCGATCTGGTGCAGGACAGCGGCGACTGGCGCAAGCGGCTGGATGCGCTGCTCGGCGTCGGCAACCGCGCGGTGCTGGTGCTGGCCTCATTGCTGGCGCTGGCAGCGCTGCTGGTGGTGGGCAACACGGTGCGCGTGGATATTGCCAGTCGTAGCGAGGAGATCGGCGTGCTGCTGCTGGTCGGCGCCAGTGGCGCCTTCGTGCGCCGGCCGTACCTGTATGCCGGCATCTGGTATGGCCTGTTCAGCGGCATCCTGGCGGCGTTGCTGGCGGTGCTGATCGAATTCGCGCTGGCCGATCCCGTGGCGCAGTTGAGTCAGGCCTATGATGGCAAGTTGCAGGTGGGCGGACTGCCGCTGTGGCTGTTGCTGGCGGTGCCGCTGGCTGCCGCAGTGCTGGGCTGGCTGGGCGCGCGACTGGTGAGTGCATGGCAATTGCGCAAGCTGGCGTAGCAGGTTTGCTACACGGTGACCGGAATCGCAGCGGTTGCGCTGTGGCCGGTGCACTATCTGTATGGAAGCGGTCGCAGGGGGTGCGGTCGCAGGTTCATCGGCAAGGATCGCCGCGTGTCAGGTGGATGAGCTAAGGAATGAGTACAAATATCAGCAGCCGTCTGCTCACCGAGGCACCGCGGGTGCTGGTGGTCGACGGTTCGCGTGTGGTGCGGCAGTTGATCACCCGCGTGCTGCAGGCCGAGTTGCCCGGTGTCGAGGTGGTCGGCTGCGGCAGCGGTGCCGATGCACAACAGGTACTCGACGCGGGCGTGTTCGACTTCATCACCATTGCGCTGCGCCTGCCCGATATGGACGGGCTGGAGCTGGCGCGTTTCGTGCGCGAGTCGGCGCCGCAGATCTACGTGCCGATCGTGGTGGTTTCCGGTGATGTCGAGGATCGCCTGCACCGGCGCTCGCTGGGCGAGCACGTCACCGATTATTTCGACAAGGCGCTGGGCTTCCAGGCGTTGGCCGAATTCATCCGCGGCTACGTCAGTCCGCAAGCGGCTGCAGAGGGGACCGTGCTCTACGTCGAGGACAGCCGCGTGGTGGCCCTGGCGACCCGGCGCATGTTGGAGAAAATCGGCCTCACCGTGCGCCACGTAGTCAGCGTGGAAGATGCGCTGGCGATGCTGGAAACCGATCGCGCGCTGGGCTGGGTCGGCGCCGACGTGGTGTTGACCGACGTCAGCCTGAAAGGCGAGCTGACCGGCGGTGACCTGCTCGAACACATCCGTGGCGAGTTCGGTTACGGCAAGGGTCGCTTGCCGGTGCTGGTGATGACCGGTGATGAGAACCCGGCCAACCAGGCTGCGCTGATCCGCGCCGGTGCGAACGACCTGGTCGAGAAGCCGGTCGAGGAAAAACTGCTGATCACCAAGCTGCTGTTCCAGTTGCGCGTGGCGCGGCATTTGCGTGAGCGTGCGAGCAACGCATGAGCGACCAGCGGGTCAAGTTGGAGCCGTCGTGGAAAGCGCGCGTCGGCGATTATCTGCAGTGCCCCGAGATGCAGGCGCTGGCGACCTTCCTGCGTGCGGAGAAGCAGGCCGGCAAGCGGATCTATCCGCCCGGTCCGGAAATCTTCGCCGCGTTCGAGCACACCCCGTTCGATGCTGTGCGGGTGGTGATCCTCGGCCAGGATCCGTACCACGGCGCGGGCCAGGCGCACGGCCTGTGTTTCTCGGTGCGCCCCGGCGTGCGAGTACCGCCGTCGCTGGACAACATCTTCAAGGAAATCCAGCGCGACCTCGGCATCGCGCGGCCCGACCACGGCTGCCTTACGCCATGGGCCGATCGCGGCGTGCTGCTGCTCAACAGCGTGCTGACGGTCGAGGACGGTCACGCCGGTGCGCATCAGGGCAAAGGCTGGGAAGGTTTCACCGATGCGGCAATCAACGCGCTCAACCGCGAGCGCGAGGGCCTGGTGTTCCTGTTGTGGGGCTCGTACGCCCAGCGCAAGGGGCAGCTGATCGATACCAGCCGCCACTGCGTGCTGAATTCGGTGCATCCGTCGCCGTTGTCCGCCCATCGCGGTTTCCTTGGTTGCGGCCATTTTTCCGCCGCCAACCGCTACCTGGAATCCCGTGGCCACGCGCCGATCGACTGGTCGCTGCCGCCGCGTTCCGCATTGCAGGGCGGTTTCACGCCCGCTTGAATGCCGGTGGGTGACCCTCATGTCGAGGCCATGGGGCCGGTGGACAAGAGCCGTAAATATCTGTACGATACGGTTCATTAAGTCCCGGAGCTTATCCGGTTCGAACTAATCGCTCGCTTAGCACTCCAACCACCCGAGTGCTAAACTTTGATGTCATTCAGGAGGTTCCACCCATGTCTCAAGCCTTGGTGACCGCCAACTTCCCGCTACCCAGCGTAGTCGGCAGTCTTGATGCCTATATTTCCGCGGTACACCGGATCCCGGTGCTCACCACGGAAGAGGAACAGGCGCTGTCGCGCGACTACCTCGAAGAGGCCAATCTGGCTTCGGCCAAGAAGCTGGTGATGTCGCACCTGCGTTTCGTGGTGCACGTGGCACGTGGTTACAGCGGTTACGGCCTGCAGCTGGCTGACCTGATCCAGGAAGGCAATATCGGCCTGATGAAGGCGGTCAAGCGTTTCGACCCGGATCAGGGCGTGCGTCTGGTCAGCTTTGCAGTGCACTGGATCCGTGCCGAGATGCACGAGTTCATCCTCAAGAATTGGCGCATCGTGAAGGTCGCCACCACCAAGGCGCAGCGCAAGCTGTTCTTCAACCTGCGCAAGAGCAAGAAGCGCCTGGGCTGGATGAACGCGGCCGAAGTGAGCACGGTGGCGAAGGATCTGGGCGTGCCCGAGGCGACTGTGCGCGAGATGGAATCGCGTCTGTCCGGCCGTGATATCGGTTTCGAAGCGCCGGCCGATGCCGACGACGATGCGAAGCCGGCACCGGCCGCGTTCCTGATCGACGAAGGTGCCGACCCGTACGAGAACGTGGCCGACGCCGACGATGCCGACAACCAGATGTCGACGCTGTCGAGCGCCCTGAAGAACCTGGATGCGCGTTCGCGTAACATCATCCAGCGCCGCTGGCTCGATGACGACAAGGCCACCTTGCAGGATCTGGCCGACGAATACGGCGTTTCTGCCGAGCGTATCCGTCAGGTCGAGGCGAATGCGATGAAGAAGATGCGCGGCCTGTTTGCCACCGCCGCCTGATCCAGCGCGACATGCGTCAAGCGAACGGCCTCCTTCGGGAGGCCGTTTCATTCGGCACATCCATATGCCTCACCCTAGGGGGCGGCTATCGCCGTGCAAATCGGCGATCCTGCCGATTTGTCGTTATGCTCGCTCTCAGTACCGCACTTGGTAAATGATCGATGCCACGCATTCTGGTCATCGAGGACGACGATGTCACGGCGCGCGAGATCGCGGCGGAACTGGCCAGCCATGGCATCGAGACCGACCGCGTGGCGGATGGTCGCGAAGGTCTGCGGCGTGCGGCCGATCCCTGCTACGACGCGATTACGCTGGACCTGATGTTGCCTGGCCTGGACGGGCTCAGCGTGGTGACGCAGTTGCGCGGGCAGGGCATCGCCACGCCGGTGCTGATGATCAGCGCACTCAGCGACGTCGACGAACGCGTGCGCGGCCTGCGTGCCGGTGGCGACGATTACCTGACCAAGCCGTTTGCCCCCGATGAAATGGTGGCGCGGGTGGATGTGCTGTTGCGGCGGCACCGCCAGCAGGGACAGCAGACACTGTTGCGCGTGGCCGATCTCGAGCTGGATCTGGTGCGGCATGTGGTCCGCCGTGGCGACACGCAGCTGTCGTTGCTGCCCACCGAATTCAAGCTGCTGGAATTCCTTATGCGGCATGCCGGTCAGGTACTGACCCGCACGATGATCTTCGAGACGGTGTGGGGTTTTCATTTCGATCCCGGCACCAACCTGATTGACGTGCACATTGGCAGGCTGCGCAAGAAGATCGATACAACGGGATGCACACCGTTGATCCATACCGTACGCGGCTCGGGGTACAGCCTTGCGCAGACTGACTGACAACTGGCGTTCCACCACTGCGCGCCTGGTTCTGATCTACGGTTCGTTCTTCGCGCTATGGGGCATCGTGGTGATCGGCCTGATCCACTGGCAGGCGGCCAGCTATCTGACGCGCGTCTCCAACGAGCTGATCGGTCGCCAGGCGAATTATTTCTCGATGCTGGACGAACCCACGCGCCGGCATGCGTTGAACGACTATGTCTCGCTGGAAACGCGGCAACTCAACGCGTGGGGGCTGTTCGACGCTCACGGCAAACCACTTGCCGGCACCATTACTGCGCTGCCGTCGCAGGTGGTGATCAACGGCCCGGTGGCCATCGTGCCGCAGGGTCTGGAGCGCAACGATGGCCACGCGCATGTCAGCGTGCGCGCGGCCGCCGTGCGCCTCGACGACGGACGCATCCTGTTGGTCTCGCGGGATACCAGCATCGTCGACCGGATCGGCACGATCATCTTGCAGGCTCTGCTATGGGGCATTTCGTTGACCGTGGTGCCTGGTCTGCTCGGCGGCTGGCTGCTAGCCCGCGGGCCGCTGCGCCGCGTTCATGCGATACGCGAAGCCACGCTGCCGATCATGCGCGGCGACCTCGCCCAGCGCCTGCCGGTGAGCCGGCATGGCGATGAGCTGGACATGCTCGCTGGTATCGTCAATGCGATGCTCGACGAGATCGAGCGCCTGCTCGGCGAAGTGAAAGGTGTCTGCGACAACATCGCGCATGACCTGCGCACGCCGCTGACGCGGTTACGCGCACGCATATACCGGCTGCAGCAGCAGTTCGACGAAGGCAGCAGCGAGAACGCGACACTGGAGGCATGCCTCGTTGATACCGATGCGCTGCTCAATCGCTTCCGCGCGCTGCTGCGTATCTCGGAACTGGAAAACCAGCAACGCCGCGCCGGCTTCGACCAGGTCGATCTGGCCGAGATCCTGCAGGAAGTGCATGCATTGTATCTGCCGCTAGCCGAGGACCGCGGCCAGCAGTTGGAGTTGGAGCTTCCGCCGTTGCCGCCGATTCGCGCGGATCGGCATCTGTTGCTGGAAGCCTTCAGCAACCTGGTTGGCAACGCGATCAAGTTCACCCCGCCCGGTGGCCACGTGGATATCCGCGCGCGCGCCGCTGAAGACGGTCCGTGGGTGGATGTGTGCGACAGCGGACCGGGTATCCCGGATGACCAGCGCGTTGCGGTGACGCGCCGTTTCTACCGGGCCGAGAGTTGCCGCAGCACGCCGGGCTCCGGACTGGGCCTGAGCATCGTCAGCGCGATCGCGCGCCTGCACGGCTACACGCTGCAGATTGCCGACAGTGAAAACGGCGCGCGCTTGAGCCTGCATTGCCGCGACGCGGCCAGCGCGTAACAGCGGCGCAGCGGGCCGTGATGTCCGGTCTTTTGCATCAGTGAATGCGCGTTCGGCGTGGCATAGCTGCCGAATATGAAAATATCTTCATGCGCTGAATCGATACCTGCGAAGCGTCGCGTGTCAAAATTTGACGCTACGCAACATTCTCGCTGGATACTTCATGCTGGGCATTGTGCGGATCGCCTTGTCGCGACCCTATACCTTCGTCGTTCTCGCGCTACTGATCCTGATCATCGGACCACTTTCCGCGCTGCGGACACCTACCGACATCTTTCCGGATATCCGCATCCCGGTGATTGCGGTGGTATGGCAGTACACCGGCCTGTCGCCGGACCAGATGGAAGGCCGCATCACCTCGCCCTACGAGCGCGTGCTGACCACCACGGTCAATGACGTCGAGCATATCGAGGCGAAATCCATCGCCGGCTTCGGCATCGTCAAGATCTTCTTCCAGCCGACGGTAAATATCGCCACCGCGAACGCGCAGGTCACCGCGGTATCGCAGACCCTGCTCAAGCAGATGCCGCCGGGCGTCACCCCGCCGCTGATTCTGAACTACAACGCCTCGACAGTACCCATCCTCCAGCTGGCCTTGTCCGGCAAAGGGCTGACCGAACAGAACCTCGGGGATCTCGCACTCAACATCCTGCGCCCGCAGCTGGTGTCGGTGGCCGGCGCGGCGGTGCCTTACCCGTATGGCGGCAAGACGCGCCAGGTGCAGATCGACATCGACCCGGCGGCACTGCAGGCGCGCGGACTTTCCGCGGCAGACGTGGCCAATGCGCTGGCTGCGCAGAACCTGATCACGCCGGTGGGTACACAGAAGATCGGTGCGTTCGAATACACCTTGCAGCTCAACAACGCACCGAGCGAGCTCAAGCAGCTGGGTGATCTGCCGATCAAGACGGTCAACGGAACCACAATCTATATCCGCGACGTGGCGCATGTGCTGGATGGCAGTCCGCCGCAGACCAACATCGTGCATGTGGACGGCAGCCGCTCGGTGCTGATGAGCGTGCTCAAGAACGGTTCGACATCGACTCTGGCGATCGTCGCCGGTATCCGGCAACGTCTGGAAGATGCGCGGTCGAGTCTGCCGGACAACCTCAAGGTGGCGCCGATCGGCGACCAGTCGATCTTCGTGCGCGCGGCGATCAGCGGAGTGGCGCGCGAAGGCATCATCGCGGCGGCGCTGACGAGTTTGATGATCCTGCTGTTCCTCGGCAGCTGGCGCTCCACGGTGATCATCGCGGTCTCGATTCCGCTGGCGATCCTGGCATCGATCGCGGCGCTGTCGGCGATCGGCGAGACACTCAATATCATGACGCTGGGCGGCCTCGCGCTGGCGGTGGGTATCCTGGTCGACGATGCCACGGTGACCATCGAGAACATCAACTGGCACCTGGAGCAGGGCAAGCAGGTCGAGCCGGCTATTCTCGACGGCGCCGCGCAGATCGTCACGCCGGCATTCGTGTCGCTGTTGTGCATCTGTATCGTGTTCGTGCCGATGTTCTTCCTTGATGGTGTCGCGCGCTTCCTGTTCGTGCCGATGGCCGAAGCGGTGATGTTCGCGATGATCGCCTCGTTCATCCTGTCGCGCACGCTGGTGCCGACGATGGCCAAGTACATGCTGCATCCGCATGTCGATGAGCATGGCCAGCATGTCGAGGCGCCGCCGACGCGCAATCCGCTGGTGCGTTTCCAGCGTGGCTTCGAGGCTTCCTTCGAGAAGGTGCGTAGTGGCTATCACGGCCTGCTCGCGATGGCGATGGAACATCGGCGGATCTTCGTAATCGGCTTCCTCGCCTTCGTGGTGTGTTCATTTGCCTTGGTGCCGATGCTGGGACGCAACTTCTTCCCCGACGTCGATGCGGGGCAGATCCTGATGCATGTGCGGGCGCCGGTCGGCACCCGGCTGGAGCAGAGCGCGGAGCTGTTCGCGAAGATCCAGAAGAGCGTCAAACGCATCATTCCGCCCAGCGAACTGGGTACCCTGGTCGATAACATCGGCCTGTCCAGCAGCGGCATCAACAATACGTACAACAACACCGGCACGATCGGTGAGCAGGATGGCGACATCCAGATCGCCCTGAACGAAGGGCATCACCCGACCGCCGAGTACGTACGGCAGATGCGTGAGCAGCTGCCGCGGGAATTCCCGGGCGTGACGTTCTCCTTCCCGCCGGCCGATATCGTCAGCCAGATCCTGAACTTCGGTTCGCCCGCGCCGATCACCTTGCAGATTCGCGGCAACAACCTGCCGGCGAACTTCAAATACGCCGATACCTTGCTGCGCGAGATCAAGCGCATCCCTGGCGTGGTGGATGCGCGCATACAGGAGTCGCAGGCCAATCCCGGTTTCAATATCGATGTAGATCGCACGCAGGCGCAGCTGCTCGGCATCACCGAGCGTGATGTCACCAACAGCCTGGTGGTGAACCTTGCCGGTTCCAGCCAGGTCGCGCCCACCTTCTGGCTCAACCCGGTCAACGACATTTCCTATCCGATCGTGATGCAGACGCCGCAGTACACGCTCGACTCGCTGTCGTCGTTGCGCAATCTCGCGATCACCGGCAGCAACGGCGCATCACAGGTGCTGGGCGGACTGGCGACGTTGAGCCGGCAATCCTCGAACGCGGTGGTTGACCAGTACAACATCCAATCGGTCGTGCAGATCTTCGCCACCACGCAGGATCGCGATCTGGGTGGCGTGGCCGGCGACATCCAGAAAGTGTTGAACGCTCACGCCAGCGGTCTGCCCAAGGGCTCGCACATCGAACTGCTCGGTCAGGTGCAGACGATGAATAGCGCGTTCTCGGGCCTGCTGTTCGGTCTGCTCGGTGCGATGGTGCTGATCTACCTGCTGATCGTGGTGAACTTCCAGTCGTGGAGCGATCCGTTCGTGATCATCACCGCGTTGCCCGCCGCACTGGCTGGCATCGTGTGGATGCTGTTCGCCACGCATACCGCGCTGTCGGTGCCGGCGCTGACCGGCGCGATCATGTGCATGGGCGTGGCGACCGCCAACTCGATCCTGGTGGTGACTTTCTGCCGCGAGCGCCTGTTCGAGCACGGCCGCGCGCTGGACGCCGCGCTCGAGGCCGGCTACGTGCGCTTCCGTCCGGTGCTGATGACGGCGCTGGCGATGATCATCGGCATGGCGCCGATGGCGCTCGGCCTCGGCGAGGGCGGCGAACAGAATGCACCGCTCGGTCGCGCGGTGATCGGTGGCCTGATTTTCGCCACGATCGCCACCCTTTTCTTCGTGCCGGTGGTGTTCAGCATCATCCACGCGCGTTATCACCCTGCTTCTGCACCGGTGCCTGCTTCCGGAGAGCCCGTCCATGTCTGATTCAACCTTCCCCAAGGCCTCGCTGCCATCGCATCGCGGCATGCGGCTTGCCGGCCTGATCGCCGTCGTGGTGATCGTGGCCATCGTGATCATCGGCATCGCCACGCGCATCGTCGAGGCCAAGCGTCTGCAAACCTGGACCGACCAGCAGACGGTGCCCACCGTCAATGTCGCTGCGCCGGAAAAAAGCGGCGCCGGTTCGCCACTCGAACTGCCCGGACGTATCGAGGCGTACACGCAGGCACCGATCTATGCGCGCGTGGGCGGCTACCTGAAATCGTGGAAGGTCGACATCGGTGCGCCGGTCAAGGCGGGTCAGTTGATGGCCGAGATCGAGACGCCCGATCTGGACCAGCAATTGCTGCAGGCCAAGGCCGATCTGGCCAGTGCCCAGGCGAATGCCGCCTTGGCGGCCACCACGGCGAAACGCTGGCAGGCGATGCTCGGCTCCGACTCGGTCGCCAAGCAGGAAGTGGACGAGAAGACCGGCGACTTCACCGCCAAGCAGGCACTGGCGCATGCGGCCCAAGCCAACGTGGAACGGATCGAGGCGATGAAGGGCTATACCCGCATCGTCGCGCCGTTCGATGGCGTGGTCACTGCGCGCAATACCGACATCGGTGCGTTGATCAATCCCGGCAGCAGCAGCGGCCAAGCCCTGTTCGTGGTGTCCGATGTGCGCAAGCTGCGCGTCTACGTGCAGGTGCCGCAGAGCTACGTGCCATCGATTCCTGACGGCGCCACGGCCACACTCAGCGTGCCGGAATATCCGGGCCGCACGTTCACTGCCAAGGTCGATGCTTCGGCGCAGGCGGTCAATGCCGGCTCCGGCAGCACGTTGATACAGCTCTCGGTCGACAATGCCGATGGCAAGCTGATGCCGGGCAGTTTCACCAACGTGCGTCTCAATCAGGTGGCCAGCGGGTCCGCGCTGCGGGTGCCGGCCAGTGCACTGATCTTCAATGCCAGCGGTCTGCGTCTGGCCACCGTGGATGCGGATAACCGGGTGACCTTCAAGACGGTGACGATCCTGCACGACTACGGCAAGAGCGTGGAGATCGGCTCGGGTCTGGCGGCAGATGATCGTGTGATCGACAGCCCGCCTGACGGTCTCGCCGACGGTGACCAGGTTCAGATTGCCACTCAAGAAGCCACGGCCAAGCCTCATGCGAAAGCCTGAACTCACCCTTCTGCTGGTGGCCGGCGTGACGCTCGCCGGCTGTTCGCTGGCGCCCGCATACAAGGTACCCGCCGTACCGGTGGCGGCCGCTTATCAGGACAACGGGCCGTGGCAGCAGGCGCAGCCCGCCGACCAGTTGCCGCGCGATCACTGGTGGCAGCTTTATCACGATCAACAGCTCGACCAGTTGCAGCAGCGCCTGCTGGCCAACAACGCCGATCTTGCCGCGGCACTGGCGCATTACCGGCAGGCGCAGGCGTTCAACCTTCAGACGCGTTCGGCGCTGTTTCCGCAGGTCAGCGCCAAGGGCAACGGGCAGCGTGACCGCCAGTCCGACACCGCGCCGCTGCGTGGTGCGACTTCGCCGGCGAATTACGACTCGTACACCGTCGGTGGCGAGGTGGATTACGAGCTCGACCTGTGGGGGCGCGTGCGCAACACGGTCGAAGCCGGCAAGGACGATACGCTGGCCGCAGCTGCCGACCTGGCCTCGGCGCAGCTGAGCCTGCAGGCCCAGCTGACGGACAGTTACATCCAGCTTCGCGGCCTCGATCAGCAGATCGCCTTGCTGCAGCAGAGCATCGACGCCTATCAGAAAGCGTTGCAGCTGACCCAGACCTTGCATGTCGGTGGCATCGTGTCCGGGCTGGATGTGGCGAGTGCGCAGACGCAGCTGTCCTCGGCGAAATCGCTGTGGTCGCAGGCGCTGGCGCAGCGTGCGCTGGTCAAGGATGCGATCGCGGTGCTGGTTGGCGACTCTGCCGATCAGTTCAGCATGGCGGCGCAGACCGCTGCGATCGATCTGCCGCAGGTGCCAGCGAGCGTGCCATCGACCCTGCTGCAGCGTCGTCCGGATATCGCTGCGGCAGAGCGCCGCGTTGCTGCCGCCAATGCACAGATCGGCGTGGCCCGCGCAGCCTATTTCCCTTCACTCACTTTGAGTGCGCAGGGTGGTTTCCAGAGTGCCGCCTACGCCGGTTTGTTGACCATGCCGAATCGCTTCTGGGCGATCGGCCCGAGCCTGTTCGAGACGATTTTCGACGGCGGCCGGCGCAAGGCCGGTGTCGCGGCGGCCAAGGCGGCTACCGACGAAGCCGGCGCGCGCTACCGTGGCACGGTGCTGAACGCGTTCGCCCAGGTCGAAGACAACCTGGCCCAGCTCGATCATGTCGGGACGGCGATGACCGACCAGAAAGACGCCGCCGATGCCGCGCAGCACGCGATGGATCTGGCGACAGATCGCTACAAGCAGGGCGCGGTCAGCTATCTCAACGTGGTGCAGGCGCAGACCGTGGCGCTGGAAGCAAAGCGCAACCTGCTCGAACTCGATACACAGCAACTGCGCGCCAGCGTGCAGCTGATCCGCGCACTCGGCGGTGGCTGGTCGATCGACCAGCTGGCCAACAAACGATAGACGAATGCGTGGTGAACTGCCTCAGCGGCGGGCGGTGGCCGCGTTGCCCAGCGCCATGCCCTTCAGCACGTTCAGCGCCTGCGCCAGCGCGTAGTCGCTGGTGGCGAGCTTGCCATCGGCGGCACTGCCATCGTCGTTGATGTCGGTGCCGGCCTTGGCGTTCTCATTGGCCAGATGGTTCGGCAGGTCGGCCTCGGAATTGATCAGTGAGGGTCCGCTGTCCGCCTTGTTCACGGTCAGGTCGGCCAGCGGGATGTCCGGCTTGATGCCTTCGGCCTGGATCGAGGTGCCGTTCGGCGTGTAGTAGCGTGCGGTGGTGATCTTCACGGCGTGATCGGCATCCAACGGTATCACGGTTTGCACGACGCCCTTGCCGAAGGTGCGCTGGCCCATGATCAGTGCACGGTGGTTGTCCTTCAACGCGCCGGAAACGATCTCGGCGGCCGAGGCGGTACCGTTGTTGGTCAGCACGATCATCGGTGCACCGTTGAGCTGGTCGCCGGGATGTGCGCTGAAGCTCAAGTTGGCGTCCTGCAGCCGGCCACGGGTGGTGACGATGACGCCGGAGTTGAGGAAGTCATCGCTGACCGCCACCGCGGCGTTGAGCAGGCCGCCGGGATTGTTGCGCAGGTCCAGCACGGCACCCTTCTGCGGGCCGTTCTTGGCGATCAGTTCGCCCAGCTTCTTGTCCAGGTCGCCGCCGGTGTCGTCCTGGAACTGGCTGATCCGTATATAGGCGTAGCCCGGTTCCAACTCGCGCACCTTGACGCTGCTGACCGCGATGTTCTCGCGTACCAGATGCAGGTCGATCAGCTTGTCGCTCTTGTCGTGGACGATGGTCAGGTCGATCTTGCTGCCGGGTTTTCCACGCAACTGCTTGAACAGGTCGTCGACATTCTGTGGATCGATCAGGGTGCCGTTGATCTTGACGATGCTGTCGCCGGGCTTGATGCCCGCGCGCGCCGCTGGCGTGTCATCGATCGGCGAGACGATGCGCAGGCCGCCATCCTCTTCCATCACTTCGATGCCGAGACCGCTGTACTCGCCGGTGGTGTCTTCGTTGAGCTGGCTCAGGCCGTCCTTGTCCAGGTATTCGCTATGTGGGTCGAGTCCACTGAGCATGCCGGTGATTGCAGCCTTCATCAGGGTCTTGTTGTCGACCTTTTCTACATAGGCCTGGCGCACCACTTCGTAGACGCGGCTGAAATTGCGAATGTCATCCAGATCCACCTGGTCGGCCGTGGTACTGGCATGCGCCGGGGCGTCGGCGCTGCTGTCGGTGGCGGGCAGATCGACCGGTGGTGAGACAACGCTGGCGGCACTGGCTGGCGCGCTCTGCGCGAAGGCGCACGGCACCGTTAACAGCAGCGGCACGGCCAGCAGCAAGGCGATCTGGTGACGGATGGAAGGACGCATGAGGGTGACTCCGTGCAACGGACAGACGTCGCGCGGCCACGCGACGGAAAGGGTGGACAGATGTCTGACAACCGAACCTCGACGTAATTCATCGGATGCCATTCATCGAAAGCTGGAGGCTAGCCTGCGGCGCCGTGGCGGTGGCGTCAACGGCGCTGGCTCAGCCAGCTGCGCGGATCGACCGGCTGGCCGTCCTTGCGCAGTTCGAAATACGTGCCGGTGTTGACGCCGGTGGGCGCGCTGGCGGTGCCGATCGTCTCACCGGCCTCGACCTGGTCGCCGACGCCATGCAGCAGCGTCTCATTGTTGCCGTACATGCTCATCCAGCCGTTGCCATGGCTGACGATGATCAGCATGCCGTAACCGCGCAGGAAGCCAGCATAGATCACCCGGCCGCGCGCCACCGCATGGATATCGCTGCCGCCGCTGGCCTTGATCAGTACGCCGCTGCCGTAGCTGTTGACCACGCCGCTGGCCGGCCACGGCAGGTTGCCGCGGATGTTCGCGCTGGCGCTGCCGACCTCGAGCGGTGGTGGTGGCAGCTTGTGCCCGGGATGATTCTTCGCGGCCGCCGCGCGCGCCGCGGCTTCGCGGGCTGCCGCTTCGCGTGCGGCCTCGTCGATCGCCTTCTGCAGCTTGTTGACCAGGTCGTTGAGTGATTGCGCGTTCTGCTTCAGCGCGGCCAGCCGCTGCGCCTGATCCCTGTATTGCGCATCGGTTTCGGCGGCCAGCTTTTGTTGCGCAGCGCGTTGCTCGGTCAGCGTCTTGGCCTGCTGCTCGCGTTGGGCCTTGGTCGCCTGCAAGGCCTGTTGTTCGGTGGTGATCGCGGTTTCCACGTCCTGCAGCTTGGTCAGGTCAGCCATCAGCTGCTGCACACGCTGCACCCGGTCCTGCTGGAAGTACTTCGAATAGACCAGTGCCCGCGAGATGCGCGCCACGTCCTCGTCGCCCAGCAGCAGGCGCAGGTCGGAACCCTGGCCGAGCGCATAGGTGGCGCGCAGCAGGTCAGCGATCGCTGCGCGCTGGCTGTCCAGCGTCTGTTTCAGAGTGGCGCGCTGCTGCTCCAGCTGGTCCAGCTGCTGCTGCTTGGTGGTCAGCTCGGTGTCGGTTTGGTGCACCGCGCGTGCCGCGACGGCCAGCGCATTGGCCTGCTTGGCCAGTTCCGCATTGGCGCTGTCGCGCCGCGCGGCAGTATCGGCCTGCTGTTTCGCCAGCGCTTCCATCTTGCTGCGCAGGTCGGCCAGCTTCTGCTTGGCCGTGGCCTGCTCGGCCTGGCTCTGGCTATTCTGGAGCGCCTGGGCCGGGAGCGCGGTGATGGCGCCGCCAAAGGCGACGGAAACCAGCAGGCTGGAGATGAACGCGCGGGTGAAGCAGGCGGGATTGGGCATGCGGCGATTATCGCCGAGCCGGGCGACGGGAGCGAGCTGGCTCACGAGATGGTCCGGCGGTTGCCGATGCCGCTCAACTGGTATGGCCAAGCAGCCGCAACAGGGGGCCGTATCGGCGCACTGGTCATGAGAATGCGCATTCACTGGCGGGAAGCCGCGATGAATCCTCACGGCATCGTGATTGGGCATTGTCGGCATGCGTAAGCATATGGACGTCCAAATAACTTTTGACGCGGCGCAACAACTGTGCTTTAGTCGGTTTCCACCCTGCGTGCAGCAACGGGGCCCATGGCACCGCTGGCTGCACGCGCCCAGCAAGTCCATAGGCCGTGGAGGCATGATGGCGCAGCCAGGTAGCATGACGTTGTACGACCCGGCTTTCGAGCACGACAGCTGTGGCTTCGGCTTGGTCGCGCAGATCGATGGGCGCCCCAGCACGACCCTGGTCGACACGGCGTTTGCGGCGCTGGCCAAACTTTCCCATCGCGGCGGCGTCAATGCCGACGGCATCAGTGGGGACGGTTGTGGCGTGTTGATCCATCGGCCGGCGATGTGGTTGCGTACGCTGGCGGCGGAAGCCGGTTTTTCTCCGACCGAACGCTTTGCCGCCGGGCTGGTGTTCCTTGATCCGGTCGATGGCGCGAAAGCAGCGGAGGTATTCGAGCAGCATCTTGCCGAGGCTGGACTGACCGTGGCCGGCTGGCGCGAGCTGGCGATCAATGCCGAGGCTTGTGGGCCACTGGCCAGCGCCACTTGTCCACGCGTGCGCCAGGTCTTCGTGAATGCTGCAGTGACGATGGATGACGATACTTTCGAGCGTGCGCTGTTCCGTGCGCGCCGCCGCGCCGAGACGGCGCTGGTGGATGATCCTCAGTTCTACGTGGTGAGCCTGTCCGCCCAAGTGATCGGCTACAAGGCGATGGCGGCGCCGGGCCAGCTGCGCGAGGTATTCGCGGACCTGCGGCATCCGGCACTGGCCAGTGACGCGGTGGTGTTCCATCAGCGCTTCTCCACCAACACCACGCCACAGTGGCGGCTGGCGCAGCCGTTTCGCGTGCTCGCGCACAACGGCGAGATCAACACGATCCGTGCCAACCGGCGCTGGATGCAGGCGCGCGAGTCGATCATGCGCTCGCCGCTGGTGGATCTTTCGGACATCGGTCCGCTGGTGCGACAGCAAGGCTCCGATTCGGAAAGCCTGGACAACGCGCTGGAAGTGCTACTGGCCGGCGGCCTCGATCTGCTTGCCGCGATGCGCGTGCTGGTGCCGCCGGCGTTCGCCGCACGCGAAGGCATCGACGAGGATCTGGCCGCGTTCTACGAGTACTACGCGCTGCACAGCGAGCCGTGGGACGGCCCGGCCGGGCTGGTGATGTGCGACGGCCGCTATGCCGCTTGCACGCTGGATCGCAACGGCCTGCGCCCGGCGCGCTGGGCGTTGTCGGACGACAACCATCTGATCGTGGCTTCCGAAGCGGGCCTGTGGGACGTCCCATCCGCACGCGTGATCGCCAAGGGCCGGCTGGCGCCGGGCGAGATGATCGCGGTCGACTTCGTGCAGCATCGCCTGTTGCGCGATGCCGACATCGATGAGATCAACCGCAAGCGTGCGCCCTACCGCGACTGGCTGCGCGCCGGCGTGAGCTACCTGGAATCGGACCTGATCGATCCTTCGCTGGCGGCCGAGCCGCTGCCCGCCGACGAGCTGCACTGCTATCAGAAGCTGTATGGGCTCTCGCGCGAGGAGCGCGAGACGGTGCTCAAGGTGATCGCCGAACTCGAAGCCGAAGCCACCGGCTCGATGGGCGACGACACCCCGGTCGCGGCGATGTCGCGCCAGGTGCGGCCGCTGTTCGACCGTTTCCGCCAGGGCTTCGCCCAGGTCACCAATCCGCCGATCGATCCGCTGCGCGAGAAGCTGGTGATGTCGCTGATCACGCAGATCGGGCCGGAAGGCAACGTGTTCGAACTGAAGCCGGAGAACGCGAAGCAGGTCCTGATCAACTCGCCGATCCTGTCGCAGCGCAAGTTGCGACAGCTGCTGGCGCTGCCGCAGTTCACCGGCACGCCACGCTTCGATCTGATGTATGCGCCGGAAGAGGGACTGGAAGCGGCATTGCGCCGGCTCTGCGAAGAGGTGGCGCAGGCCGTGCGCGGCGGCTGTGCGCTGGTATTCCTCAGCGACCGCTATCCGCAGCGCGATCAGTTGCCGATCCATGCGCTGCTGGCCACCGGTGCGGTGCATGCGTACCTGATCGAGCATGAGCTGCGCTGCCAGTGCAACATCATCGTGGAGACCGCCACGCCGCGCGACCCGCACCAGTTCGCCTGCCTGGTTGGTTTCGGCGCCACCGCGATCTATCCGTGGCTGGCCTACCAGAGCCTGTTCGAGCTGGGCCACCAGGGCCATATCGAGGGCGACCGGCTGGAGATCGGGCGCAGTTACCGGCGCGGCATCCGCAAGGGGCTGCTGAAGATCCTCTCCAAGATGGGCATCTCCACCATCGCCGGTTATCGCGGCGCGCAGCTGTTCGAGATCGTCGGACTGGCGCCGGACGTGGTTGCGCTGTGCTTTCCCGGCACGCCGTCACGCATAGGTGGTGCCGGCTTCACTGATCTGGAACACGAGCAGCGCCTGCTCGCGGCGGAGGCGTGGAACCAGGCGCTGCCGTTGCGCGCCGGCGGCCTGTACAAGTTCGTGCACGGTGGCGAGTACCACATGTACAACCCGGACGTGATTGCCACGTTGCAGCATGCGGTGCGCACCGGCAATCCGGCCGACTACCGCCTCTATGCCGATCACGTCGATCGTCGGCCGCCGTCGGCGCTGCGCGACCTGCTCGGACTGAAACCTGCCGCGGCGCCGATTCCGCTGGATGAGGTCGAGCCGATTGAGACGATACTCAAGCGCTTCGATTCGGCCGGCATGTCGCTCGGCGCGTTGTCGCCGGAAGCGCACGAGGCGCTCGCGATCGGCATGAACCGGCTGGGCGCGCGCAGCAATTCCGGCGAAGGTGGCGAAGACCCGGCGCGCTACGGCACCGAGAAAATGTCGAAGATCAAGCAGGTTGCGTCGGGCCGCTTCGGTGTCACGCCGGCCTATCTGATCAACGCTGAAGTGCTGCAGATCAAGATTGCCCAGGGCGCCAAGCCCGGCGAGGGTGGGCAGCTGCCCGGGCACAAGGTCGACGCCACCATCGCGCGGCTGCGTTATGCCAAACCCGGCATCGGCCTGATCTCGCCGCCGCCGCATCACGACATCTATTCGATCGAGGATCTGGCCCAGCTGATCCACGATCTGAAAGAAGTGAACCCGAGCGCGCTGATCTCGGTGAAGCTGGTTTCGCATGCCGGTGTCGGCACGGTCGCCGCCGGTGTGGTGAAGGCCGGCGCGGATCTCATCACCGTGAGTGGTCACGACGGCGGCACCGGTGCCAGCCCGCTCACCTCGATCAAGTACGCCGGCACGCCATGGGAACTGGGTCTGGCCGAGACGCAGCAGACTCTGCGTCGCAACGACCTGCGCGGCCGCGTGCGGCTGCAGACCGACGGCGGCCTGAAGACCGGCCTCGACGTGATCAAGGCTGCGCTGCTCGGCGCCGAGAGCTTCGGCTTCGGCACCGGCCCGATGGTGGCGCTGGGTTGCAAGTATCTGCGCATATGCCATCTCAACAATTGCGCCACCGGCGTGGCGACCCAGCATCCGGTGCTGCGCAAGGAACATTTCATCGGCCTGCCGGAAATGGTGATGAACTATTTCCGTTTCGTCGCTGAGGACGTGCGCGCGCATCTGGCGCAGCTCGGTGTGCGCAGCCTCGGCGAGATCGTCGGCCGCACCGATCTGCTGCAGCAGGTCGCGGGCACTACGCCGGTGCAGCACAAGCTCGATCTCACGGCGTTGATCGACGGCGCTGGCCTGAGCGAGCGCAGCGACTTCGCCTGCACGCTAGCGCGCAACCCCATGCGCGATGCGGCCGCGCTGGCGACACGCATCGCGGCGGATACGGCGCCACTGGTGGAACTGGGTGAGGCGGGCCACTTCAGTTATGCGATCGCCAACACCGATCGCGCGATCGGCGCGCGGCTGTCCGGTGCGATCGCGCGCCGGCACGGCGACCACGGCATGGACGAACATCCGATTCTGCTCAAGCTGGAGGGTGCGGCGGGACAGAGCCTCGGTGCGTGGAACGCCGGTGGCGTGCATATCGACCTGACCGGCGAGGCGAACGACGGCGTCGGCAAGGGCATGGCTGGTGGCCGCATCGTGGTGCGCCCACCACTGGATGCGCCGTATGCCAGCCAGGATGCGGCGATCATCGGCAACACCTGCCTGTACGGCGCCACCGGTGGCGAGTTGTATGCCGCGGGCCGTGCCGGCGAGCGATTCGCGGTGCGCAATTCCGGCGCGCAGACGGTGGTCGAGGGCGCCGGCGATCACTGCTGCGAGTACATGACCGGTGGCGTGGTCGCGGTGCTCGGCAAGGTCGGGCTCAACTTCGGCGCCGGCATGACCGGCGGTTTCGCCTATGTGCTCGATCTCGAACGCGATTTCGTCGACTGTTACAACCATGAGCTGGTCGACATTCTGCGCATCTCGCCGGAGGGCATGGAGAACTACATGCAGCACCTGCGCAACCTGGTCACCCGCCATGTGGAGCTGACCGGCAGCGACTGGGGGCGGCAGGTGCTGCGCGATTTCCGTGGCCTGCAATACAAGTTCTGGCTGGTGAAGCCGAAGGCCGCGAGCCTTGCCGCGCTGGCCGAAGAATTGCGGAGGGCAGCATGAGCGACAAGCTGTTCCGTTTCCTCGACCTGCCGCGACAGCCGCCCAAGGCGGTGCCGGTGGCGATCCGTGTGCTTGGTTATGGCGAGATCAGCGGCGATTTCGCGCCTACGGCTTCGGTGGGCCAGGCCGAGCGCTGCCTCGACTGCGGTAACCCGTATTGCGAGCACGCCTGCCCAGTGCACAACTACATTCCCGACTGGCTGAAGCTGGTGCAGGAAGGACGCCTGTTCGAAGCAGCAACGCTGATGCACGAGACCAATCCGCTGCCGGAAATCTGCGGTCGCGTCTGTCCGCAGGATCGTCTGTGTGAGGGTGCCTGCACGCTGGAGCAGGGTGGCTTCGGCTCGGTGACGATCGGCAGCATCGAGCGTTCGATCACCGACGAGGCGTTCCGCCAGGGCTGGCGACCGGATCTCTCCGGTGTGGTCGAGACCGGCCGTCGCGTGGCGGTGGTCGGCGCCGGCCCGGCGGGATTGTCGTGCGCGGATCGTCTGCGCCGTGCCGGTATCGCGGTGGATGTGTTCGATCGCCAGCGCGAGATCGGCGGTCTGCTCACGTTCGGTATCCCGCCGTTCAAGCTGGACAAGAGCGTGATACGCACCCGTCGCGAAGTACTGGAAGGAATGGGTGTGCAGTTCCATCTCGGCGTCGAGATCGGGCGCGACATCACGTTTGAAAGCTTGCTCGACGACTACGACGCGGTGTTCATCGGCACCGGTGCCTATACCTTCGTCGATGGTGAATTGCCGGGTCGCGAACTTGCTGGCGTGCATGACGCACTGCCGTTCCTGATCGCCAACGCGAACCGCCTGCTCGATGACCAACCAGTACCGTCTGCGCTCGACCTCAACGGCAAGCATGTTGTTGTGCTTGGCGGCGGTGATACCGGCATGGACTGCAACCGCACGGCGATCCGCCTCGGTGCAGCCTCGGTGACCTGCGTCTATCGGCGTGACGAGGCGAGCATGCCCGGTTCGCGTCGTGAGGTGGCTTACAGCCGCGAGGAAGGCGTCAAGTTTCTGTTCCACCGACAGCCGCTTGAGCTGCTCGGCGAGCATGGAAAACTGCGCGGCGTACGTGTGGTGACTACCGAACTGGCCGACCATGGCGACGGCCGACCCCGCCCGCGCAATGTCGAGGGCAGCGAAACCGAACTGCGCGCCGACGTGGTGATCCAGGCCTTCGGCTTTCGCCCGAGCCCGCCGGCGTGGTGTGCTGCACAAGGTATCGCACTCGATGCCAGCGGCCGCATCCTCGCCGGTGGCACGGGCCGCTTGCCGTTTCAGACTGACCACTCAAGGGTGTTCGCCGGCGGCGACAACATGCGCGGTGCCGATCTGGTGGTGCGTGCTGTGCATGACGGGCGTGAGGCTGCGGGTTCGATCGCGCAGATGCTCAGCAAGCTCACAGTGATGACGATCGAGCAGGTCGCCTGACCGCAGCGCTGTCCAATCATGTGTCAGGTTGATTAAGCTCCAGCTTGATGACGACCAACGGCATGCTGCGTGCTCAATAGACTCTGGTTCGGGTTTTTCCTGACTGCTGCGGTAGCGGCGTTGTCGCGCTGGCTCATTGGTGGCGACGAGGGCGTGTTCGCAGCAGTGGTCGGCTCACTGTTCGACATGGCTGACCTGTCGGTCAAGGTAATGCTGCTGCTGTTCGGCACGCTGGCACTGTGGTTGGGTTTCCTGCGCATCGCCGAACAGGCCGGGCTGGTCGATCAACTCGCCCGCGTACTGGGGCCGTTGTTCGCGCGGCTGATGCCAGGCGTACCGCGCGGACACCCGGCGATCGGGCTGATCACGTTGAACTTCGCTGCCAACGCGCTGGGGCTTGACAATGCCGCCACGCCGATCGGCCTGCGTGCGATGCGCGAGCTGCAGACGTTGAATCCTTCGGCAGACACCGCGAGCAATGCACAGATCCTTTTCCTGGTACTCAACGCCTCGTCGCTGACGCTGTTGCCGGTGACCGTGTTCATGTACCGCGCGCAGGCCGGCGCGCATGATCCGACGTTGGTGTTCCTGCCGATCCTGCTGGCGCACTTTGCCGCCAACCTCACCGGCCTGCTGTCGGTGGCATACATGCAGCGCCTGAAGCTGTGGGATCCGGTCGTGCTGGCATGGCTGGGCGGTGGTGCGCTGCTGCTCGGCGGTTTCATCGCGCTGCTGGCTTCGTTGACGGCCGTGGCACTGGCTTCGTTGTCCTCGCTGCTGGGTAATCTGCTGTTGTTCGGCGTGATCATCGCTTTCCTATGCGCCGGCGCGTACAAGAAGGTGTCGCTGTTCGAAAGCTTCGTCGAGGGCGCGAAGCAGGGCTTCGAGGTGGCCAAGGATCTGCTGCCCTACCTGATCGCGATGCTGTGCGCGGTCGGCGTGCTGCGTGCCTCGGGCGCGCTGGATTTCGCGCTGGACGGCATCCGCTGGCTGGTGCTGCACGCGGGCCTGGATGATCGCTTCGTCGATGCGCTGCCCACGGCGCTGGTGAAACCGTTCTCCGGCAGCGCCGCGCGCGCGATGCTGATCGAGACCATGCACCACTCGGGCGTGGACAGCTTTCCCGCGCTGCTCGCCGCCACCATTCAGGGCAGTACCGAGACCACGTTCTATGTGGTGGCGGTGTACTTCGGCGTGGTCGGCATCAAGCGCGTGCGGCATACCGTGGGCTGCGCGCTGCTGGCCGATCTGGCCGGCGTGCTGGCCTCCATTGCCGTCTGTTACTGGTTCTTCGGCTGATGTGCCTGATCGCCTTTGGCTGGAACGCGCACCCGCACTGGCGCCTGCTGCTGGCCGGCAATCGCGATGAGTTCCATGCGCGTCCCAGTGCGCCGTTGGCGCGCTGGGACGATGCGCCGATCATCGGCGGCCGCGATCTGCAAGCCGGTGGTACCTGGCTTGGGGTGACTGATGCGGGGCGCTGCTGCGTAGTGACGAATGTGCGCGATCCACGTGATCCGCAGCTTGGCGTTTCACGCGGCATGCTGGCGACCGATTACCTTGGCGGCAGCGCGGATGCCAAGGTGCACGCGCAGCAGTTACTGCGCTCGGCGGCGGACTACCGGCCATTCAACCTGCTCACCTTCGATGCGCATGATGCGTTCTATCTGGGCAATCGCCCGGAGCCGCGTGCGCAGGCGATAGTTCCCGGTGTGCATGGCCTGTCGAATGCCGACTTCAACACGCCATGGCCAAAGACGCGTGCGCTGATGCGGTGCCTGCAGGACTGGATCGACGGCGGTGGTGAAGACGACTTCGCGCTGCTGTTCGCGGCGCTCGCCGATGAACGCGTCGCAGCGGATGCACAGTTGCCAGACACCGGTGTCGGCTTGGAGCGCGAGCGCTGGTTGTCTTCGGCGTTCATCCGAGGCGAACACTACGGCACGCGTGCCAGCACGGTGGTGGCGATCGGTCATGACGGTAGTGGGGTGATCATGGAACGCCGCTTCGGGCCGAATGGCCACTTCGAGGGCGAGACGATCTTGCGGACGGCAGGTTTGCCTTCCGCATAACGCTGATCCGTTGCGAGGCCGGCACCTACGCGCACTGTCGATACGATCGCATGCCGGCGTTGTCGGTCGTTGGCTAGCCTGTCAGGCATATCCATGGATGGGAGGGTCTCATGCGCATGCGATGGCTATGGCCGATCGCCAGTATCACGGCACTGACCGCTGGCGCGGTGCATGCAACGGATTGTCCCGACTGGTCACCGGCACAGGCGAAGCAGGAACTGAATGCACTGTATGACCGGCTCGATGGCTGGAATCATGCGTATCGGGTCAGCGGGCAATCGCCGGTCGACGACGCCATCTACGATCAGGCACTCAAACGCTTTTCCGCCTGGCGCCGCTGCTTTCCAGCACAGGCACCAGCGATGCCGGCGCATCTCGCCGACGCCAGTGGCGACCTGCGCTCGCCGGTGGCGCAGACCGGCCTGGCGAAGTTGCCGGATGCCACGGCGCTGGCCGCGTGGATGCATGCACGCGACGAACAGGATCTGTGGGTGCAGCCAAAAGCCGACGGCGTGGCGGTAACCTTGCTGTATCTGGACGGCCAATTGCGCCAGGCGACCAGCCGTGGCGACGGCCTGCACGGCTCGGACTGGACGGCGATGGCGCAACTGATCGAGGCGATTCCAAAACATCTGCCAAATGCACCGGCGCGCGTGGTGCTGCAAGGCGAGATCTACTGGCGTATCCCCGGTCATGTGCAGGCGAGCGATGGTGGCGTCAACGCACGCTCGGCGGTGGCGGGAGCGCTGGCACGCGACACTCTGGATGCGGCGACAGCCGTGAAGATCGGCCTGTTCGTCTGGGACTGGCCCAGCGGGCCAGCTGACATGCCGGCACGTTTGGCGGGCTTGCAGGCGATGGGGCTGGCTGACAGCGTGGCGTATACCCATCCAGCCAGGAACATGGATGACGTCAAACGCTGGCGCGAGCAGTGGTATCGCCATCCGATGCCGTTTGCCGCCGATGGTACGGTGGTTCGCCAGGGTCATCGGCCGCCTGCATCGAGCTGGCAGCCCATGCCGCCGACCTGGGCGGTCGCCTGGAAATATCCGGCGGCGTCGGCGCTGGCCGAAGTACGTGCGGTGAACTTCACCGTTGGTCGCAGCGGCCGTATCACGCCGGTGCTGGAACTGGTGCCGGTGCAACTGGACGATCATCGCGTGCAACGGGTCAGCGTGGGCTCGGTGGCGCGCTGGCGGCAGCTGGATATCCGCCCGGGCGATCAGGTCGAGGTGGTACTCGCCGGCCTGACCATTCCGCGCCTGCAGTCGGTGGTATGGCGCACGCAACAGCGTGCTGACGTGACGCCACCTGATCCCGGGAAGCATGAGCCGCTGAGCTGCTGGCAGGCCACACCCGGTTGCGAGGACCAATTTCGCGCGCGACTGCTGCGGTTGGCTGGCAATCAGGGCCTACGACTGGATGGTTTGGGCGCGAGTACTTGGCAGGCGCTGATCGACGCCGGGTTGATCCATGGGCTGCTTGACTGGATGAACCTCACACCTGCGCAGCTTGCTGCCGCGCCGGGGTTTGGCCAAGCGCGCGCCAGCACGCTGGCACAGACGTTTGCCAGCGCCCGTCAGCGTTCGTTTGCCCGTTGGATGCACGCACTCGGCATGCCGGCCAGTGCCGGCGCGGAACTGACGGACTGGGCCACACTGAGTGCGCGTAGCTCAGACGAGTGGCAGGCCGTCGATGGCATTGGCCAAGGCCGTGCGGATCGATTGGTCGAGTTCTTCACTCACCCCGAGCTGCGCGCGCAGGCCGTGCGATTGCATGCGGCAGGCGTGCAGGGTTTCTGAGGCGTGCGGTGAAACCTGCAGCTCAGTTCTTCAGCTCGCCATCGAGGTAATACCAGCGGCCGTATTCGCGCACGAAGCGACTGGTCTCGTGCTGCCGTTGGGCGCGGCCACCGCCGAGGCGGTAGCGGGCGACAAACTCGACTGTCGCGTGGTCATCATCAACCGTCTCATGCCGCCGGATTTCCAGCCCGAGCCAGCTCGGTGCCGGCTGTTGCGCGGCCAGCCGCAAGGAAGCCGGGCGTGTATCGGCATGCCAGCTTGCCAGCAGGTAGTCCTCGCGCCGCAGCACATAGGCGCTGTAGCGCGAGCGCATCAGTTGCTCGGCACTGGCGGCGACTGTGGCACCGTCGTGCAGGGGTCCGCAGCATTCGGTATATCCGACAGGGTTGCCGCAGGGGCAGGGGGTCAGCGTGTCGATCGACTTCATGCCGCCTTTGTACCCGCTTCGGCGGGTTTGTGCAGGTGGGGATTCAGCCGTGCTGGCGTCGCCACACGCGGCAACGGTTGTTGGCCGGCATCGCGATATCGTCGATCAGGGCGAAGCCGGCTTTGCCTGCCAATGCATCTACCGCTTCGGCATCGCGGATTGCCATTTGCGCGCCGCGGGCCTGCAGCCATTGGTCAAACGCGGCGTTGCTGTCGCTGCTGTAACGGCCCGCATAGTTGAACGGGCCATAGATGATCAGCGTGGCCTTGGGCGTCGTGACGGTAGTCAGCTGCGCGAACAGGTACTCCACTTCGGACCACGCCATGATGTGCAGGGTGTTGGCGCTGAATACTGCGTCGTAGCGCTCAGCAGGCCATGCGCCGGTGACATCGAGTTCCAGCGGCGGTGGCGTGTTCGGCAGCGCCGCCTCGTCCAGCCATGCGCGGATGCCAGGCAGGTTCTCTGCGCGGTCCGAACTTTGCCAGGTCAGTTGCGGCAGGGCCGCGGCGAAATGCACGGCATGTTCGCCAGTGCCACTGCCGATCTCCAGAACATGACTATGGCCGGCAAAATGCCGGCGCAGTACATCGAGTATCGGCTCGCGGTTGCGTCTGCACGAGGGCGAATGCGGTTTCTCCATCAGGCCGGCATCGATCGTACCGGCGCGATCAGACCGGGCGGCCGCGCAACACGCGTGCCGGCAGCATCAGCAGAGCACCGAGGAAGGCGAACACCGCGCCGACGGTGAAGCCGACCAGCCGGAATGGCAACAGCAGCAGCCACACGATCGGGTACAGCACCAGCGCCAGCAGGGCGAGCGGCCAGCAGAACACCAGGAGCAACAGCCAGAGCAGGAAAGCGGCCATGACACGACCTCGTGCAGATTGGATGAGCGGACTCTAGCGCAGGCGACGGCAGGTGCACAGATGACTCTTGCCACCCCTGCCGTTTACGCGGTCATGCCATCGGATTCACACCGATCAGCCACAGATGCAGCCACAGCGCGAAAACGACCCAGACCACGACACCGATGACCACAGTCAGCACGTCACCCTTGATCGAGCCGGCCGGATAAACAGTACCGGCCGTGCGGTCGCGCCGGCGCGACACGGCAAACAGCACGATTGCCCATAGCAGGAACGTACCGAACAGCACCACGTCGTGCAGCATGCCGGTGGCGAGCAGGTGACCGAAAGCCCACACCTTCACCGCCAGCACCTGCGGGTGGTGCAGTTTCGCCTTGATGTGGTTGCGTGGCACACGCGCGGCGAAAAACAGCACGAACGCGATCAGCGTGAACAGCGTATTGAGATGACGTAGCGGCATCGGCGGCACATACAGCAGCACGGGATGCTGGCGGGCCAGCCCGAAGCCCCAGCAGATCAACACGAAACCGATGATCGAGGCCAGCGCGAACAGACCTTTCCAGCGTTTCTCGCCCAATCGAGCGATCTGCCGGTTGCGCCAGTCGTTGGCGAAGATGCGCAGGGAGTGCATACCGAGAAAGATCAGCAGGCCAAGAATCAGCACGGACATGACGGCTACCTCGCGGATGGGTTCGCTCGAGTATAGGCGCCTACCGGCTTCGGTCAGGTGGCGCGGGGCTCGATTCGGATGATGAGTGCCAGGGCGTTATGGTGCAGCTTGACCCGACTCGCCGGCGAAGGCCGCCACGCATCGCCCGCGTGTAGCGGGCCGTCAGCCGTACCGATCACGCCGCGGGCGCAATAGACCAGTACCGTGAATGGATCAGGCAGCTGTTCCCCGGGCTCCTGCCATGCCCGTACCTCGCCGCGTGCCCGCGCACGCCGCACCATCAGGTTGAAATCGCGCGTCGGCCCATCCACCAAGGTCACCGCCACCCTGGCCTCGCCGGCAAAGGCGAATGGAGCGAACGGTGTGGTCAACGCATGTACGCGGCCATCTTCCAGCGTCATCGTGAAGCCGTTGCCGTCGAGCAGGGCGATCTGCCGGTCGATGCCGGGGAAGCTGGAGAACGGCGCCGCGCTGTCGACCTTGGCGATGCTCACGCGCCACAGGAAATCGTCGCTGCCGGCACCCTCCGGATGGACGGCTATTTCGCACGTGCTGCCAAGGCCGTTCTTCCATGGCTGCGGTGGACAATCGTGCAGTCGGATGATCATGCGGTTCGCTCGATGATGCGTTCAAATGGTGGTAATGCCTTCAGCATGCCGCTGCCGTAGCGCTTGGTGACCACGCGGCGATCCAGCAGCACGATGCGACCGCGGTCGGTCTCGTTGCGGATCAGGCGTCCGCAGTACTGGGTGAGCAGGCGTGTGGCTTCGGGGATGCTCACTTCGATGAACGGGTTGCGGCCGCGCGATTCCAGCCATTCGGCATAGGTGGCCCCGACCGGATCGGTTGGTACCGCGAACGGCAGCTGGGTGATCACTACCGTCTCGCACAGCTTGCCGGGCAGGTCGAGGCCTTCGCCGAACGAAGCCAGTCCGAACAAGGTGCTGCCCTTGCCGGCTTCGATATCGGCACAGTGCTCGGCGACCAGTTGTGACTTGCCCAGCGAGCCTTGCGCACGCACTTTGCGCACGTGCGCAATCGGCAGCTTCTGCAGCACGCGGTCGAGTTTCGCGCGCGAGGTGAACAGCACCAGATTGCCGGCATTCCAATCGAGATGCTCGGCCAGCCACTCGCTGATTTCCTCGGCATGCGCCTCGCGTGCGTCGGGCAGCGTGCGCATCGCTGGTACTTCCAGTCGTGCCTGCGTAGCGAGGTCGAATGGCGAGGGCAGGCTCAGCGTCACCGCATCATCGGGCAGTCCCACCGAGTCGGCAAAACCGCGGAAGTTGCCACCGGCGCTCAACGTGGCCGAGGTCATCAGCACGCCGCTGGCGTTGCCCCACAGCACGCTGCGCAACAGGCCACCGGCGGACACGGCCGAGGCATGGCAGACCAGTTGCTGGTCGCCGCTGAGGGTGACCCAGCGCGCCAGCGGTGGCGCGTCGTCAGGGTCGCTGCTCGACCACGCGTGCCAGGTACTTGCCTGCTTGCCGATGCGCTCCAGCGCGATGCCGAGCTCGCGCGACAGTGCTTCCTGGGTCGGACCGCCATCGGTCATCTCGACCACCGCGCGGCGTACTGCGGTCAGCCAGCGCTGCACTTCGCCAGTGCAGGCGCTGAGCATGCGCGCATGCTCCACCCACGGCTGTGGCAGCTGGCCGAGCGAGCCGCGATACATCGGCTCGGTTTCGGCGGGGTCGGGCAACCAGCCGAGGCGGATCTCCTTTTCCAGCTCCTCCAGTCCATTGCTGAGTTCCTGCAGTTTCGCGTCGCCGCGGTCGAGGCTGAGCTTGCCCAGGGTCTCCTTGTCGGTGAGCGAATACGCCGCGTGGACCTGCCGGCCGAGCCGGCTCAGCTGGCGCACGGTGGCGGTCATGTAGACCTCGGCGGCGCCGCGGTCGATCGCCTTGGCCGGCACATGATGGCCTTCGTCGAAGATGTATAGAGTTTCGTCCGGTCGCGGCAGGATCACACCGCCCCATGCTTGATTGCCGCCGCCTTCATCCTCGCCGGGCATGGTGAGGTCGGCCAGCACCAGATCCTGGTTCGCCACGATGATCTCGGCATCATCCACCGCGCGGCGTGCGGCGAAGAACGGGCAGATCATGAACTGGCCACACCTGCGGTTGGTGCAGCCGCCAGCGCTGGTGGTCACCATCGGGCGCAGCAGGTCACTGACCGGCTCCGGCGCGCTGTCCATGTCGCCGTTCCATTCACCGTTGTCGAAGGAGGCGCTCAACTTGCCCAGTGCCTGCTTGTCGCGTGGCTGCGGCGGCTTCGTCCACAGCGCGAGGTCCGCATCGAAACCGGCCAGACCCATCTGCCCGGAATCGTTCAGGCTGTTCGCTGCCATGCGCAGGTTGCGCGGACACAGGTAGCGGCCACGGCCCTTGGCCAGAGCCACCTTGGCCTCGATCTCGTTGAGCTTCAGGTACAGCGGAATGTCCCGCTGTACGAGTTGTTCCTGCAGTGCCACGGTGGCGGTAGCGATCAGCAGCTTCTTCTTCTGGAAACGCGCTACGGCCACACCGGCGATCAGGTAGGCCATCGACTTGCCGGTGCCGGTCGGCGCCTCGATCACGGCCACGCCGCCGGTGCGGCCGAACGCCTTGGCCACCTCGGCGATCATCCTTCCTTGCGACGCGCGCGCGCGGAAGCCCGGCAGCCCGTCCTTCAGGCGCGCATAGGCGGCGCGGATGGCGTCTTTGGTGGTGTCGGCGAGCATGTGGGGGTGGGGCCTGTGGTGCGGGTTATGCGTGAGTATGGGCCGGGATGCGGCCAGTCGCTGGAGGACGACCGCAGTCCGCGCATCGCG
Organism: Dyella sp. S184; assembly: GCF_009766065.1. GTDB lineage: Bacteria > Pseudomonadota > Gammaproteobacteria > Xanthomonadales > Rhodanobacteraceae > Rhodanobacter. The sequence continues at coordinate 274,133 of NZ_LMUE01000012.1, forward strand.
CCGGACCCATTAGTGCCGAATGCAATAGGACAGTTTATCGGTATTGCGTACCCGGCCGCATGGAGGCAGGCTCATGCCTAGGCTGGCGTCAGCCTTGTCGCGCGGATTGAAAGGGTATGCTGATCACTCGGCGCTGGGAGGCCCGGGCTTGGGGGAGCTCTATAGATGAAGCACGCGGATGCTGTTGAGTCGACGTTGTCCGACGGCTCATTGCAGCTGACATGGCTGGCTCGCCTCACGGCGGCCCACACACCCGACGAAGTGGCCAGGGTGATTGCGGGTCTGGCGCAGGCTGGATCGGGCTGCAAGGCTGCCTGCGTGTTGTGGGGGCTGGATCAGCCGGCCAGCCATCACAGTGTTCCGCCGACCCGCATGGATCCTGCCGACTGGTCGTGGCTGCTCGACGCAAGCCAGTCCGGGCAGCCCTGCTGGAATCCGGACCAGCATCGCATCGCGATTCGCCTGTGCCAGCAACCCGAACCGGCACTACTGTTGCTCACGCTGTGGCCGGGGCACGATGCCACCAGTTTTCTCGATGAACTGGTCGCGGCACTGCAGCTTGCCGGCCAGCATCTGCGCCGGGCGCTGGAGTGGTCCGACCTGCAGCACTCGCATCGGCAGCTGGAACGTTCCGAGGCGCTACAGCGCGCCCTGTTCGCGATCTCCGACCTGGCCGGTTCCGAGCGCGACATGCCGGACATGCTGCGCGGTATCCATGCCATCGTCAGCACGCTGATGTACGCGGAAAATTTTTTCATCGTGCTGTATAACGCCGAGCAGGACACGATCCGCTTTCTGTATTTCGTCGATGTCGAGTCACCCGCCGTGTTCGAAGTGGGCCAGGATCTGCCGCTGAGCACGATCGAAAACACGTTGACCTGGTACGTGATCCGCGATGGCAGCGCGCGCATGGGTGACACCGAGGAATTGCTGGCCCAGGTATCCGGGCCGGTCGCGCTGATCGGGTCGGACAGTTACGACTGGCTGGGCGTGCCGATGTTGCGTGATGGCCGGCCACGCGGTGCGCTGGTGGTGCAAAGCTATCGCCAGGACATCGGTTTTTCGGACGAGGATCTGACTCTGCTGCAATTTGTAGGCAGCCATATCCTCACCGCAGTGGAACGCAAGCAGACCAAGGATGATCTGGAACAGCGGGTACATTTGCGTACCCTTGAACTGGCCGAGGCGAATCGCGGCCTGCAGCTGGAAATCATCGAGCGGCAGCGCGCCGAACATCTGCAGGTAGCCTTGTTCCAGATCGCCGAGCTGGCCACCGCAGATATCGATCAGAGCGAGTTCTATCGGCGCGTGCATGCCGCGGTCGGCGAGTTGCTGAATGCGGAAAACTTCTTCATTGCCCTGCTTTCCGATGACGGTCAGCGTTTGACATTTCCCTACTCGGTGGATGAAGTCATGGCGCCGCCCGAAGAGCGGCCGCTGGCGCGTGGTCTGAGCGAATACGTACTGCGTTGTGGTACCGCCCTGTGGGCCGACAACGCGGACATCGAGGAACTCGTGCGCCAGGGCGAGGTGGCATCGGGGCGTTCTGGCGCGCCAGCGATGTCCTGGCTGGGCGTGCCGTTGATCGTCGGCGACGAGGTGATCGGTCTGGTGACGGTGCAGAGCTACAGTCCCCTGATCGTCTACGGGCCGGCGGACCAGGAACTGCTCAGCTTCGTGGCCTCGCAGGTCGCCAACAGCCTGGTCCGTCGTCGTTCCGCCGAGTCGCTGCGGCGCGCCTATGAACAGCTCGAGCACCGGGTGGAAGAGCGTACGTTGGCATTGCGCAAGGAAATCAACGAACGCGAACGCATCCAGGATCAACTCAGGCATCAGGTGATGCACGATTCGCTGACCGGGCTGCCCAATCGCGGCTACCTGCGCGATCGCATCGACCGCGTTTTGAACAGCATCCGACACGAGCCGTTGCGCCGTTGCGCTTTGCTGTACCTGGATGTCGACCGCTTCAAGATCATCAACGACAGCCTGGGGCACCTGGCCGGAGACGAGGTGCTGAAAGAGGTCGCGATGCGCCTGGCTAGTTGCGTGCGTCATCCCGATCTGGTGGCACGGTTGGCCGGTGACGAGTTCGCGATCCTGCTGGAAGAGGTGGAGATCCCGTCGGTGGCCATGACCGTGGCGCAGCGAGTGCTGGACGCGCTCGGGGCGCCGATGCTGGTCGCCGGCAAGGAACTGCAGCCAACTGCCAGCGTGGGTATCGCGATCGGCTACGCTCATTACCTGGCCGCCGACGAGTTGCTGCGCGATGCCGATATCGCGCTGTACCGGGCCAAGGAACTCGGGCGCAAGCGCTTCGAGATGTTCGACGAGACGCTGGCGAAGAACGTGGTCGACGTGCTGGCGCTGGAGGTCGAGCTGCGCCAGGCACTGCAGCATGATCAGTTCGAACCGTACTTCCAGCCGATCTGCCGGCTCGATGGTGGCGAGGCAGTGGGTTACGAAGCACTGATCCGCTGGAACCATCCGTCGCAAGGGCTGCTCAGGCCAGCGGATTTCATGAAGATTGCCGAAGACAGCGGGCTGATCGAGACGATCGACTGGCGCATGTTCGAACTCAGCTGCCGCCAGCTGGTGCGGCACGGTCGGGACGACACCTTCATGACCTTGAATGTGTCTGCATTGCACCTGCGTCATGCGGATTTCGACGTACGGCTGATCCAGCTTCTCGAACGCACCGGCCTGCCGCCCACGCGCCTGATCTTCGAAGTCACTGAAGGCGCGCTGCTGGACAATCCCGAGCGCGTACGCGCCACGCTCGACCGGTTGCGCATGGCTGGCGTGGGCGCCGCGCTGGACGATTTCGGCACCGGCTACTCGTCACTGAGCTACCTGCACTCGCTGCCGTTGCGCATGCTGAAAATCGACCGCGCATTCGTGCACGAGCTGGACAAGGATCAGAACAGCAGCAGCACCACCGTAGTGGCGGCGATCCTTGCGCTGGCGCGGGCGTTGAACATCCAGGTGATCGCCGAAGGCATCGAGACCGAAACCCAGCGCGATGTCCTGCTGGCGATGGGTTGCGAGATGGGGCAAGGCTATCTGCTGGGCTACCCGGCACCGATCGGACAATGGCTGGAAGCCCACACCGATAGCGAGTGAGCCGATGGGCTAGTCAGTGTGGCGCTGCCGCCGCGATCTGCCGCAATGCTTGCTCGAATGCCTCAGGCGGCTGGCCACCGGAAATCAGGTGTTGGCCGTTGATGATGGTTGCCGGCACCGAGTGGATGCCACGACTCTGGAAGAACTGCTCCTGTGTACGTACATCGTCGGCATAGGTATCACTGGCAAGAATTTGCTGCGCACGCTGGGTATCCAGGCCAGCCTCGCCGGCCAGTCGCGCCAGCGTGTCATGCGCGCTGACGTCCTCGCCATCAGTGAAGTAGGCGCGCAGAAGTACCTGCTTCAGCGCGAGGTCACGACCTTCCAGTTCCGCCCAGTGCAGCAGCCGATGTGCATCGAAAGTGTTGTAGACGCGGCTGCGCCGGTCCATCCGGAACGTGAAGCCGAGCGACTCGCCACGCGCGCGGATCGCTTCGCGGTTGGCATCGATCTGTTCGGGTGTGCTGCCGTATTTGTGTACCAGATGCTCGGTGGAATCCTCGCCTTCCGGCACCATCTGCGGATTCAGCTCGAACGGCTGAAAGTGGATTTCCGCAGCGACCTCGCCATCCAGCTTCGTCAGCGCCTGCTGCAGTGAGGCGAGCCCGATCGCACACCACGGGCACGAGACATCCGAGACGAAATCGATACGGACCGGAACGGGGGTGGCTTGCGTGGACATCGGGGCACCTTCAAGGGATAGGTATGTCGCAGGCCGGTTGGACTGCAGATCTGCTCTAGATAGGGTCGCCAGGTGATGCAATCAATCTCAATTTCTCGACAGCGTCGTGATGCTCAAAGCCACCGCCTCGGCGATCTTGATCCCATCGACGGCCGCGGACAGGATGCCGCCGGCATAGCCGGCACCTTCGCCGGCGGGATAGAGGCCGCGGGTGTTGAGGCTTTGCAGGCTGTCGTCGCGTTTGACTCGCACTGGCGAGGAGGTGCGTGTCTCGACGCCGGTGAGGATCGCGTCGTGCATCGCATAGCCACGGATCTGGCGCTCGAATGCGGGCAACGCCTCGCGGATCGCGGCGATCGCATAACCGGGCAGCGCGCTGTCGAGCTTGCCCAGAGTCACGCCTGGCTTGTAAGACGGCTGCACGTCACCGAATTCATGCGAGGCGCGGCCGGCGAGGAAGTCGCCGACCAGCTGGCCCGGCGCGCTGTAGTTTTCGCCGCCCAGGATGTAGGCGCGGCTTTCCAGTTCGCGTTGCAGCGCGATGCCGGCGAGCGGGTCGAGCTGGCCGTTCTCGAGCCGGTTGTCGAATGGCGCAAAGTCGGATGGCTCGATGCCGACCACCACCGCCGCATTCGCATTGCGCTCATTGCGTGAGTACTGGCTCATGCCATTGGTAACCACGCGGCCGGGTTCGGAGGCGGCGGCGACCACGGTACCGCCCGGGCACATGCAGAAGCTGTAGACCGAACGACCGTTGCCCTCGTGATTGCCCTTGCAGTGGTGCACCAGTTTGTAGTCGGCGGCACCGAGGATCGGATGGCCGGCCTGCGGGCCGAAGCGGGCATGGTCGATGACCGATTGCGGATGCTCGATGCGGAAACCGATCGAGAAGGGCTTGGCTTCCAGATAGACACCGCGTGCGTGCAGCATCTCGAAGGTGTCGCGCGCGCTGTGGCCGACTGCCAGCACCACATGGTCGGTACGGATCTGCTCGCCATTGGCCAGGGTCACGCCACGGATCTGCTGCTGGCCGTCCACGCTGGGCTCAAGCAGCAAGTCGTCGACGCGCTGGCTGAAACGGATCTCGCCACCCAGTGCTTCGATCGTGGCGCGCATGTTCTCCACCATCGTCACCAGTCGGAACGTGCCGATATGCGGCTTGCTGACGTAGAGGATCTCCTCCGGCGCGCCGGCCTTGACGAACTCGGTGAGCACCTTGCGGCCATGATGCAGCGGATCGCGGATCTGGCTGTGCAGCTTGCCGTCGGAGAACGTACCGGCACCGCCTTCGCCGAACTGCACGTTGGATTCCGGGTGCAGGTTGCGCTTGCGCCACAGGTCCCAGGTGTCCTTGGTGCGCTCGCGCACTTCCTTGCCGCGATCGAGGATGATCGGACGGAAACCCATCTGCGCCAGGATCAACCCGGCGAACAGACCGCAGGGGCCGAAGCCGATCACCAGCGGGCGGTGTTCCAGCTGGGCTGGTGCCTGGGCGACAACGTGGTAATTGGTGTCCGGTGTGGGCTGGACATGCTGGTCGTCGGCGTAGCGTCGCAGCAGTTCCGCTTCTCGCGGCGTCTCGATGTCCAGTGCGTAGATCAGTGCGATCGCGCCACGTTTGCGCGCGTCGTAACCACGCCGGGCGACGGTGTAGCGGGTCAGCGCTGCGGCCTCGATATCCAGCCGCTTGAGGATCGCGGCGGTCAGCGCGGCCTCGGTGTGATCGAGCGGCAGCTTGAGGTCGGTCAGTCGCAACATGGGTCTGGGAATCCGGAAACTGAAATCAGCTGCAGGATTTTCGCAGATATCGCGTTGGCGTGATGGTTGGAGCTGGCGCCACGGCCGTAGCCGTGGCGCCATGCGTCGGAGCGCCTGTTCGAATCAGGCCTGACCGATGAAATCGTTCTTGCCGATCTCGGTGCCCGCCTCACGCAGGATGTTGTACGCGGTGGTGCAATGGAAAAACACGTTCGGAAGAGCGAAGCCCAGCAGGTAGGCCTGGCCTTCAAACGTCATCTCGCCGCTGCGCATCTTGAGGACGATCGTGCGGCCCTCGCTGCCGTCGATCTGCTCGGGCTTGAACGTCTTGATGTATTCGATCGCGCTGTCGATGCGCGCGTAGAGCTGCTCCAGCGTGGTCTCGTTGTCCTCGAACGACTTCGGCTCGACCCCGGCCAGGCGGGCGCTGCCGCGCGTCGCCATATCACAGGCGATCTGCACCTGCTTGACCAGCGGCAGCATGTCGGGGATCAGCCGGGTCTGCAGCAGCACTTCGTCGCTGACGTTCTTTGTCTTCGCGTGTTCCGCGCCCTTCTGCAGCACGTGCTTGAGATTGCCGAGCGCACGGATGAAGACGGGGACGGCAGCCTGATACATGGACAGTGTCATGGGGATTGCTCCGGTGGGACGTGGGGAAGCGGTTCGGACGAAAACTCGTTGAATGGCAGGGTGGGGACGATCTCGTCTGCTGCCAAGGGGGCGGATGCTGGCACGTGACGGGTCACCTTTATGGCAATCAAACCCGCAGTCAGCAGCAGCGCCGCGGCCAGCACGAAGGCCGCGCCCGGCAGATGCTGCACCGGCGCGTGGTCACTGATGAATAGCGCGAACAGATTGGAGAACAGCGCCGGGCCGAAGATACCGGCGAGGCTGGCCAGGCTGGTCAGCGCACCCTGCAGACGGCCTTGCTCATGCGGGTCGACCTGATGCGTCATCATCGCCTGCGCCGGCGGTCCGGCCAGTCCACCGAGACTGAGGAACGGAATGCCGAGCAGGAATACCCACGGTAGCGACGCAAAGCCAAAGAACACATAACCGACGATACACAGCGCGAGCCCGGCCAGGATCATCCGTCGCTCGCCCAGTTTCGGCATCAGCCGGCGCACCAGCACCGCCTGCACCAGCCCGCTGCACAGGCCGACCAGACCCAGCGTATAGCCGACGGCTTGCGGTCCCCAGCCATAGCGGTAATCGGTGTACAGCACGTAGGTGGAGTTCAGCGAGAACTGCGCCAGGTTGATCAGGAAGAACACCGTCGCCAGCCCGAACACCTGCGGATAGCGGCGCAGCAGCACCACGGCGCCGAACGGATTGGCATGGCGCCAGTCGAAGCGCGCACTGCGGCGTTCCTTCGGCAGCGATTCGGGCAGCACGAAATAGCCGTAGCCAAAGTTGATCAGCGACAGGCCGGCCGCCACCCAGAACGGCAAGCGGATATGCAGGTGGCCGAGGAAGCCGCCCAGCGCCGGACCCACGATGAAGCCGATGCCGAACGCGGCACCGAGCGTGCCGAACGCCGCGGCGCGCTTCTCCTTCGGCACGATGTCGGCGATATACGCATTCGCGGTGGAGAAGCTGGCCGCGCAGATGCCGGACACCGCGCGGCCGACGAACAGCAGCCACAGCACCGGCGCCAGCGCCATCACGATGAAGTCGACGCCGAGGCCGAAGCTGGAAATCAGGATCACCGTGCGTCGGCCGTAGCGGTCCGACAGCGCGCCCTGCACGGGCGAGAACACGAACTGCATGAGCATGAACAGCGTGACAAACGCGCCGGCCCACACCGCGGCTTGCGAGATGCTGCCGCCAATCAGCTGCACGATCAGATGCGGCAGCACTGGGATGATGATGCCGAACGCCAGCATGTCCAGCATCACGGTGACAAAGATGAAGTTGAGGGCGGCGCGGTGGCGCGGAGCGGCGAGGGTGGGTGGCTGATCCATGGGGCGAGGCGAGGCGATGGGAGATGCACGATAGCCGAACGGCGCTGCCGCTACATGTGCGGAGGCTGCGTTAGGTCGCCGTGTTGATCCAGGTAGCGACTGCTTCGGGGTGTTCGAGATGCAGGTGATGACCACCAGCCATGTGGCTGACGGTGATGTTCGGCACGCAGTCAGCGCGCGCCTGCATTGGCGCCCCCGGCAGGTAGGAGGTGACAGGGCGAGCCAGCAGCAGCGCGGTAGGGGCTTCGATGCCGCGGAGCAGATCGTGGATCTGCGACTCGGCCAGCCGCACGGGGCTGGGTCGGGTCAGCCGGGGATCGCTGCGCCAGCGCCAGCCGCCGTCGGCTTCGATCAGCCCGCGTTCGACGATCGGTTGTGCCAGCTCGGTCGGTAGCCCGCTGACCATGCTGCGCGCGCTGGCCGCCTGCGCGATGCTGTGGAAGACGCGCAACGGCTTCGCGTTGTCGCCACGCGGTGCGAACGCGTCACGGAAGCGTTGCAGCGTATGCGAGCCGTCATCGCCGAGCGGGCCGAGGCCTTCGATCAGCCACAGGCGCTCGATCCGTTGCGGCGCGGTGGCGGCCACCAGCGCGGCAATCCCTGCACCCAGCGAGTGACCGAGCAGGCTGTAACGCTTCAATTGCAGGGCATCGGCGGCGGCGAGTACCGCCTGCACGTAGTCGAGATAGCGATAGCTGGCGCCGGCGGCCACGTGATCGGAATGGCCGTGGCCGGGCAGCTCCAGCGCGATTACCCGAAAGCGGGCCGCCAGCAGCGGTGCCAGCAATGCGAAGCTGCCGGCATTGTCCAGCCAGCCGTGCAGGGCCAGCAGCGGCGGCAGTGCTTCGCTGCCCCAGACCTGCGCGCTCAGGCTCAGGTGCGGCAGCGCGATGCGGCGCTCACTGGGTGTGCTCACGCGATGGATTCCGGCCAGCCACGAACATGCCGTCGTACCAATGCGGCGAGACTGCGCACCTGTTCGGCACTGTCGTTGAGCGCAGGGATATAGCGCAGCGTTTCGCCGCCGGCAGCAAGGAAGAAATCGCGGTTCTGCATCGCGATCTCCTCCAGCGTCTCCAGGCAATCCACGGCGAAACCGGGGCAGGCCACGTCGAGTTTCTTCACGCCAACGGCAGCGAGCTGGCGCACGGTAGCGTCGGTGTAGGGTTGCAGCCACTGCTCGCGACCTACGCGCGACTGGAAGCTCAGAATCATGTCATCGGCACTTATGCGCAGCCGTTCGCGCAACAGTCGCGCGGTGGTCTGGCACTGGTCGAAATACGGATCACCCAGCCGCACATAACGCTCGGGAATGCCATGGAACGACAGCAGCAATTTGTCGCCGCGGCCATGCGTCGCCCACCAGCGCTCGATGCTGGTCGCCAGCGCGTCGATATGCCTGGGATCGTCGTGGTAGTCGTTGACGAAGCGCAGTTCCGGTGGCCAGCGCAGCGTCTTGAAGACATCGGCGACGGCATCGATCACCGAGCCGGTGGAGGTGGCCGAATACTGCGGATACAGCGGCAGGACCAGCAGTCGGCGCACGCCTTCGCATTGCAACTGTTCGATCGTGTGCGCCACTGATGGCTCGCCGTAACGCATCGCCAGTGCCACGCGCAGCGTGCCCGGCTGCTGCCGGTCCAGTTCGGCCTGCAGGCCGGCGGCGAGTGCCTCGCTGCCGAAACGCAACGGCGAACCCTGCGCGGTCCAGATCTTGGCGTAGGCATGCGCCGAACGTGCTGGTCGTACGCGCAGGATCACGCCATGCAGGATCAGCCACCATAGCCAGCGCGGGTAGTCGATCACGCGCGCGTCGCCGAGGAATTCAGCCAAATAAGGGCGCACCGCTTTTGCGGTGGGCGCGGTCGGTGTACCCAGGTTGACCAGCAGCACGCCAGCCTGAACGGACTGAACGCCCGACGCGTCGGAATGGCTGGCAACGCCGGTATAGTGATTGCTGCGTGGCATCGTGGCAGTCATGGCTGAATCAGTCGTGGAGTCTGCCACAAGCCTTGGCGCGCTGCGGCGCGCTGCCCCCATCCCCGCCCAAGTGGAGCCGCCCATGTTCAAGACACCACTGCATCGTCTGCTGTTGATTGGCCTCGCCCTGTTGCTGCCGGCCATGGCCGCACATGCCGAAGATCCGCCGCTGGTGCGTGCGCAGAACGCCGTGCGCGTGCTCAACGACATCATGCAGGCGCCGGACAAGGCGATTCCGCAGGATCTGCTGCGTGATGCCCGGGCGATCGCGGTGATTCCGGACATGCTCAAAGTGGGCTTCGTCTTCGGCGGCCGCCGCGGTGAAGGCCTGATTTCGGTGAAGGGGCCGGACGGTACCTGGTCCAATCCCAGCTTCATCAGCATGACCGGCGGTAGCGTGGGCTTCCAGGTTGGTGTGTCGTCGACCGACGTGATCCTGGTATTCCGCACCCAGCGCGGTGTCGATTCGATCGTGCGCGGCAAGTTCACGCTCGGTGCCGATGCTTCGGCGGCGGCCGGCCCGGTCGGGCGCACCACCAGCGCCTCCACCGACGAACAGATGAAGGCGGAGATCTACTCCTATTCACGTTCCCGCGGCCTGTTTGCCGGCGTGGCGATCGATGGCGCGGCCCTGCGCATCGACTACGACGCGAATGAAGCCGTTTATGGCGCCGGTATTACACCGCGGCGCATCTTCGAGGGGGGCGTCAGCAACGTGCCGGGGCCGGTGGTCGATTTCCGCGACCGGCTTGAGGAGTACACTTCGCGTCAATGATTGCGAAGTGCCGGCGCGAATCGCGCCTGGACGACTTGGCTGGAATCCGCCTCGAGGTTGACTATGGGTTTTGACAGTATCTGGCATTGGCTGATCCTCCTGGTGGTCGTATTGCTGATTTTCGGCACCAAGAAGATCCGCAACCTCGGGCCGGATCTCGGCGCGGCGATTCGTGACTTCAAGAAAGGCCTCAGCGGTGACGACGAGGCGAAGCAGAAGGAAGAGGAAGCTGCGCGCAAGGCTGCCGAACAGCTGCGCGCCGACCCGCCGCCGGCCGCCGGCAGCACCACGCAGAGTCAGCGCGACTCCAGCGAAACCAAGTAAGCGCGCGGCGGGCGGAGCGCGGCAATGATCGAGATCAGTCTCGGCAAAATGGTGCTGCTCGCCCTGATCGCGTTGATCGTGCTCGGTCCCGAGAAGCTGCCTGGCGCCGCGCGTACCGCTGGTGCGCTGCTGCGGCGTGTACGCAGCGGCTGGGACAACGTGCGTGCCGAGGTCGAGCGCGAACTGGAGATCGAGGAAATCAAGCGCACCGCGCGTGAGGCGGCGGCTCAGGCGGAGGCCGCGCAGAATGCGATGAAGGACACGCTGCAACAGGCACATGAGCCGCTTGCCGATGCCGCGGCGATGATCAAGGACGTGTCGAGCAAGGACGTGATGGTCAAGGCCGAGTTGCCAGCGGCTTTATCGGCTGAGGTGGCTCACGACATCACCCTTGACGAGCGGGCCGGCCAGATGCAGGCGGAATTGCCACTGGGCGAACCATCAGCCACCCCGCACACCCGGGAGGCCTCGCATGGCGACGCCTGAATCCGAGCCGTCGATCGCCGAGGACTTGCAGCAGGGACTGTTCTCGCATCTGCTGGAATTGCGCACGCGTCTGCTCAAGTCGGCGGCGGCGCTGGTCTTGGTACTGGTGGCGCTGGTGCCGTTTGCCAATCGCCTATACAGCGAACTGGCCGCGCCGCTGGTGGCGCGCCTGCCGCAAGGGGCGCACTTGATCGCCACCGGCGTGACCAGTCCGTTCATCACGCCGCTGAAGCTGGCCTTCTATGCCTCGCTGTTCATCAGCATGCCGGTGATCCTGTACCAGCTGTGGGCGTTCGTCAGCCCGGGCCTGTACAAGCACGAAAAGCGCCTGGCCCGGCCGCTGCTGGCAGCCGCGCTCGTGCTGTTCTACACCGGCGCGGCGTTTGCCTATTTCCTGGTGCTGCCGGCCGCGTTCCGCTTCCTCATCGCGGTGACGCCGCAGGGCGTGGAGATGATGACCGACATCACCCAGTACCTCGACTTCGTGATGCTGATGTTCTTCGCGTTCGGGCTGTGCTTCGAGGTGCCTGTGGCGGTGGTGATACTCGCCGCGGTGGGCGTGGTGGATCTGGACAAACTCCGCAGCGGGCGGCGTTACGCGATCGTCGGCGCGTTCGCGATTGCCGCGCTGATCACGCCGCCGGACATCACCTCGATGCTGATGCTCGGTATCCCGATGTGCCTGCTCTATGAGCTGGGCGTGCTGGCGGTGCGCTGGCTGGTGAAACCTGGCTCGCTGAGGCGCGACGCGGCCTGATAATTCATCGGCGATCAGTACAGATCGATCGGATCGACGTCCAGCGACCAGCGTACCCGCCGTGCCGACGGCAACCCTGCCAGCGCCAGCTGCCATGTACGCAGCATCCCGTGCAGCGTGCTGCGGCTGCTGGCTTCCAGCAGCAACTGACCGCGATAACGGCCTGCGCGCAGCGGCATCGGTGCAGGCATCGGACCGGCGATCTGCAACTGGTCATTGATGGGTAACGCGGCGTTTGCGTCGACGAGAAAAGCCTCGACGTGCTCGCGCAGCGGTGCCTCGGCGCGCAACAACACCTGATGGCTGTACGGCGGCAACTGGATCTGCCGGCGTTCCACCAGTAGCTCGCGTGCGGCCGCGGCGTAACCTTGCGCCAACAGACTGCGCAGCAACGGATGTTGCGGCTGGTGCGTCTGCAGCAGTACGCGTCCCGGTTTTTGTGCACGTCCGGCGCGGCCGGCCACCTGCACCACCAGCTGGGCCAGCCGCTCGCCGGCGCGGAAATCCACGCTGTGCAGACCTTCGTCGACACCCACGATCGCCACCAGGGTGAGGTTGGGCAGGTCGTGGCCCTTGGCCAGCATCTGGGTGCCGACCAGGATCGCCGGTTGATCGTCCTTGAGCGTAGCCAGCAACTGCTCGAACGAGTCGCGACGCCGCGTGGTCTCACGGTCGACGCGCAGCACCGGCACCTGCGGGAACTGTGTGATCAGAGCTTCCTCCAGCCGCTCGGTACCCTGGCCTTGCGGCTTCAGCTCGGTGGCACCGCAGGTGGGGCAGGCGGCTGGCATGCGGGTCTGGTAATCGCAGTGATGGCAGAGCAGCTGGCGACGGCCCGCGTGCAGGGTCAGTGGACGTTCGCAGCGTGGGCACTGCGCATGCCAGCCGCAGCTGTGGCATAGCAGCACCGGCGCGTACCCGCGACGGTTGCGGAACACCAGCGCCTGCTCGCCGCGCGCCAGCGTGTCGGCGACCGCCGTCAGCAGTGCCGGCGACATGCCGTGCTCCAGCCGTTGCGCGCGCATGTCGATGATCTGCACCTGCGGTGGCCGGATCGCCCCGGGGCGGGCGCGCAGATGCAGGGTGCGATAGCGGCCGGCCTCGGCGTTCGCCAGCGATTCCAGCGACGGTGTACCCGAACCCAGCAGCACCGGCACACCCAGCGCACGTGCGCGCACCAGCGCCAGGTCGCGCGCGTGATAGCGGAAGCCTTCCTGCTGCTTGTAGGCACTGTCGTGTTCCTCGTCGACAATGATCAGGCCGGCTTGCGGCAGTGGGGTGAACACCGCCGAGCGAGTACCCAGGATCACCCGCGCGCTGCCGTTGCGGGCGCGCAGCCAGGCGCGGGCGCGATCGCCTTCGGACAGGTTGGAGTGCAGCACCTCGACGATCACGCCCAGCCGTTCGCGCAGGCGACGCACGGTTTGCGGCGCCAGACCGATTTCCGGCACCAGCAGCAGCGCCTGTTTGCCCCGCGCCAGCACCTGCTCGATCAACGCCAGATAAACCTCGGTCTTGCCGCTGCCGGTGACGCCATCGAGCAGGAACGGCTGGTACTGGCCGAGGCTGGCGCCGACCGTGCTGACGGCCAGTTGCTGCTCGTCGTTCAGTTGCGGTGCGAGCGACGCCGGTAACGTGCGGTCGAGCGGCGGACGTTCGCTGCGTTCGAGCATACCGGCGCCGGCCAGCCGACGGGCCGCCTCACGCCAGCCGGGCAGGCGTTCGGTCAGTTCCTGCGCGCTCATCGAGCCGGTGGCCAATTGCGCCAGCAGTGCCTTGCTGCCACCGCGGCGGCTGCCGGCATCGTGGGCGCTGAGACCGGTGCTGCTCAGCGACCAGTATTCGTCGCCAAGTACCGGCAGCGGCTTCGCTTCGCGTAGTGCCAGCGGCAATGCATTCGCGTACGCCTCGCCCGGTGCACCGAGCCAGTAGTCGGCGGCCCAGGCCAGCGACTGCATCAGTTCGTGGTCGAGCAGCGGTGTGTCGTCGAGCAGCCGGATCACCTGCTTCAGGCGGCTGCCACTGACCGCGGTTTCGGCCTCGACCGCCACCACCACGCCGACCTGTTTGCCGCGGCCGAATGGCACCAGCACCCGGCAGCCCGCGCGCGCCTCGCCAGCCGTGGGCGGCAGGTAGTCGAACAGGGTCGGCAGGGGAACTGGCAGGGCAACGCGAAGGACGGCGGGCATGGCTACCTCGTGAGCGGGCCAGTGTAACTGTGCGGCCTGCGGGGCCTGCATACAGATAGCTGCGCAGTCAGGCAAAGCCTTGCGCATGAGTTGCGCACACTTTCTCTTCGATTATCGAGAAACCGGGGGTAAGTAGCTCACCCCGGGAGGTTTTTATGCTTATCCACAAGAGCTGTGGATAAGTCTGTGGATGCAGAGGGGAGCGGGGGCTCCAAAGCGCGTCGTGGCGCCTTTCACGACAATCTGACGAAGTTTTGGTCAGGCAAAAATCATGTTGATTTTCAGCTATTTATAAATTTCGATCAGCAGGCATTCACACAATTGACAAATGTCCCCCGGTCGCCTTGACAGGCTGATGACGCTGTGCAAAACCCCACCGTACGGCCTGCCCGGAGCGGGCCTCAATGAGCCATACCCAGCAATGCCGCGACGGTCAGTGCGATGGTCAACAACCAGAAATAACACCAGCCGATGCACCAGAATTTCAGCACGGTCATTGGCCAGCCTTGGCGGTATATGCGTTTCTGCATGATCAGCAGGTAGATGGGTATCCACAGCATCAGCGCTCCCTGCAACAGGCCCAGCGCGTAGCCGGTCCAGGCGGCATGGGGGCGCAGCCAGGTCGACAGCATGCCTGTCACGGTGATCAACAGCAGGCTGAGGAACATGAATGCATGGCTGTGCAGGGCGACGATCAGGTGCTCCATGTACAGCCGCCGGCGGAATACGTAGAACAGCTTGAGCAGGATCGCGAACACCGGAATCAGCACGAACATGGTCGGTGGCAAGGTGCTGAAGGCCCCGCTGATCATCCGTTGCTGGGCCTCCTGGCGGGCCACGGGATCGCCTCGCTTGAGGGCGTGCATGTTGTCCTGGATGTGTTTGCCAAGCTCGGTCAGGCGGGCGTTGACCATGTCCGGCAGCCAGGCGATCTGCACGGGCGTCGATTCCTGCCCGCTGGCCTTGCCCCCGACATCGTCCGGCACGATGGCAGTCGCCCCCGTGGCGTCCGCGGGCTTCACCGTCACGCTGGGAAGGGGCTCCGCGATGGATGCGGCCGATATCGGTGCAGCACCGAGTTCGAGCAGGCGCCGACTGGCTTTCTGGCGCAGATCACGTGCGGCGACACTGGTCTGATCCAGCAGGCTCGGTGAAAGCAGGCCGGTTGCGCGGGCGGTCTGCAATCCGTCCAGCTGCTTCTGCAGCGCCTTCCGCACCTGCACCGGGCTGTGGGCATTCTCGATCGCGCTGCCATTTACGCTCACCAATGGAAAGCCGCCTGTGCCGATCTTGCCGCTGATCTGATCGATCGCCAGGTGGAACACGAAGAACGACAGCACACACAGCACGAACATCAGCCGGAACGGCGCGATGTAACGCACCCGCCGACCACTGAAGAATTCCAGCGTGAGGAAGCCGGGCTTGAGCAGCAGCGGCGGCAACGTATGCACGATGCGGCCGTCGATGTGCAGCACGGTCTCGAGCGTCTCCTCGGCCATCGCGTGCACCGGCTTCAGCACGCTATGGATCGACTGGCCGCACTCGTGGCAGAACTCGCCCTGCAATGGCGTGCCGCAATTGGCGCAATGCAGGCCTTCGTGGCTGGTCAACGACTTCATTGGCGATCCCCGTTCGGTGCAGCGAGCGATCTTCGCACAGAGCTACATAGAGCGGAGCGTGACGAATGGCTAAGAGCCTGCTCATGGTTTCCAAGTGGCCCGCGCCGGGATCTGTTTGCGCGCAGGCCAAGGAAGAACGAGGGAACGTACGTCCGTACACGACCGAGTGATGACGCGGCCTGCGCGCAAACAGATCCCGGCCCCAAGGGGTTGAGCCGTGGTGACCGTCATGCGGCAGCGCGCGGCTTGACCTGGCGGCCACCACGGCTCAACGCGAGCTACTTGGAAACCATGAGCAGGCTCTCGAGTAGAATGACCGGCCCTGGAGTCTGCTGTGTCGATGAAACCGTTCCGTCCCGAGCGCGCCCACCTGGCGCACGAGATGCGCGCCACCGTGCGTCTCGCGTTGCCGTTGATCTGCGCCCAGCTCGCGGCGATCGGCAGCAATGTGATCGATGCCGTCCTAGCCGGCCATGTCAGTGCGCACGTGCTCGGCGCGGTGGCGGTGGGTGCCAGCATCTGGTCGCTGGCGATCGTCAGTGGCATCGGCATGATGATGGCGGTACCGCCGTCGGTGGCGCAGCTCGACGGTGCGGGGCGCCGCCATGAGGTCGGTGCAGTGTTCCGTCAGGCGCTGTGGCTGGCATTGGGGATGGGCGTGGTGCTGTGGTTCGCGGTGCGCCATGCGGCGCCGCTGATCGACCTGATTGGGGTGACGCCGAGCCTGCGCGACGACGTGCAGAGATTCCTGCAGGCGATCAGCTGGGGTGCGCCAGCGCTGACCTGTTACTTCGCGCTGCGCGGCCTGTCCGAAGGACTGTCGCTGACCCGGCCCTCGATGTACTTCAGCCTGGGTGGACTGGTGTTGCTGGTGCCGCTCGGCTACGTGCTGATGTTCGGCAAGCTGGGCATTCCACCGCAGGGTGCGCACGGCTGCGGCGTCGCCACCGCCATCGTGCTGTGGCTGGAGATGCTGGCGTTCGGCATCTATGTGATCTTCCGGCGCAACTATCGCGGGCTGGGTCTGTTCGATCATTTTGAATGGCCGAACCTGCGCCGCATCGGTGCACTGGCGCATATTGGCCTGCCGATGGCGGTGACCCTGCTGGCCGAGGCGGGCCTGTTCGTGGCGACCGCGTTGATCATTGCCACGTTGGGCGAGGACGTGATCGCCAGTCATCAGGTGGCGATCAATATCGCCTCGCTGTTCTTCATGATCCCGCTCGGGCTGGCGATGGCGATCACCGTGCGTGTCGGCAATGCCGTGGGCCGTGGCGACGAGCGCGGCGTGCGCTACGCCGGTTTCTGCGGGATCGGCCTGACCCTGCTGACGCAGCTGTTGTCGGCCGGGCTGATGCTGGGCATGCCGTATTTCATCGCCAGGCTGTATACGCATGATCCCAAGGTGATCGCGCTGGCGGCGCAGCTGATCATGTTGGCCGGCCTGTTCCAGTTTTCCGATGGCATCCAGGTCGCGGCCAACGGCGCGCTGCGCGGCCTCAAGGACACCCGCGTGCCGATGGCGATCACCCTGTTCGCGTACTGGATCGTCGGCATGCCGGTGGGCTGGTGGCTGGCATTCCATCACGGCCTGGGTGCGCGTGGCATGTGGATGGGCCTGATCGCCGGCCTTACGGTGGCGGCGGTGATGTTGTTCACCCGTTTCTGGCGCAGTGCGTGGAAGCAGCGTTGGCGGCGTACGCCCATCAGCATGTCGGCACCGGCCTGACCGGTTACGCTAGCTACCATCACCCTGGAAGAACCACGCATGACACCACCGCTCCCGCCGCCTCGCCGCAATGGCTTCTGGGTCTTCCTGTGCACGTTTGGGCGTGGCATAAACGTGGTCAGGCTGATCATCCTCAACCTGGTGTTTTTCAGCCTGCTGTTCATGCTGTTGCTGCTGTTGACTGCTGGCATGGCTGGCAGCCGGATGCAGCGCACGCTGCAGAACGACAGCGTGCTGGTGATCAAGCCGCAAGGCCAGCTGGTCGAGCAGTACAGCATCGATCCGTTGCAGCGCGCGATGGCAAGCTTGTCCGGCGACGAACCGAAACAAGTGCAGCTGCGTGACCTCGTCCGTGCGATCGATGCGGCCGCAAATGACAAGCGGATCACCCGCATCCTGCTGTTGCCGGGTGATCTGCAGGGCGGAGGCTTTGCCGCGTTGCGCGAAGTGGGCGCGGCGCTGGACCGCTTCCGCGCCGCGGGCAAGCCGGTGATCGCGTGGGCCGCCAACCTGGATCAGGGCCAGTACTACCTGGCCGCGCATGCTGACCGCCTGCTGGTCGATCCGCAGGGTGGCGTGATGATTACCGGGTTGGCCAACTACCGCCTCTTCTACAAGGATCTGCTCGACAAGCTGGGTGTCGACGTGCACCTGTTCCGCGTCGGCGAATTCAAGAGCGCCGCCGAGCCATACATCCTCGAGCACGCCTCGCCGGAAGCCAAGGAAGCGGACAGCTACTGGATGGGTGGGTTGTGGGACAGTTATCTCACCGAGACCGCCAAACTGCGGAAACTCGACCCGGCCGCGCTGCGCGCCGACATCGACAACTTGCCGCAGACCATCGCCAGCACCCAGGGTGATCTGGCCCAGCTGGCTCTGAACGAACACCTCGTCGATGGCCTGGCGACCACGGCCGATCTGGTCACGATGATGCGCAAGGAAGGCGTGCCCGCTGACGACAAGGGCCACACTTTCCGCCAGGTCGATCTGACCCGTTATGTCGCCAGTATCCCGAGCGACGGCAAGCTGTTCGCGCCGGGTGTGGCGATCGTGGTGGCCGAGGGCGAGATTGCCAGCGGCAAGCAGTCGCCTGGTTCGATCGGTGGCGAATCCACCGCGGCGCTGATCCGCACCGCGCGCGAGGACCGCAAGACCAAGGCGCTGGTGTTGCGGGTCAATTCCCCTGGTGGCGAAGTGTATGCGGCCGAGCAGATCCGCCGCGAAGTGGAGCTGACCCGCGAAGCCGGTATCCCGGTGGTGGTGTCGATGGGCGACGTGGCAGCCAGTGGCGGTTACTGGATCTCGATGAATGCGAACAGCATCTTCGCCGAGCCGAATACCATTACCGGCTCGATCGGCATCTTCGGCATGTATTACTCGTTGCCGAACACGCTGGCCAAGTTCGGCATCCAGAGCGATGGTGTCGGCACCGGGCCGATGGCCGGTGCATTCGACATCACCCGCCCGCTGGATCCGAAAGTCGGCGCGGTAATCCAGGCGATCATCAACAAGGGTTACCGCGACTTCGTCGGCAACGTGGCCAAGGCGCGCGGCAAGAACTTCGATGCGATCGATGCGATTGCACAGGGTCGCGTATGGACCGGACAGCAGGCGCTCGATCGTGGTCTGGTCGACCAGCTGGGTGGTCTTGGCGATGCGGTTGCCGCCGCCGCCAACGTGGCCAAGCTGGGCAAGGACTATCCAGTGCGTTACCAGGAAGCCCCGCTGGGTGGTTTCGAGCGATTCCTGATCGGCCTCAACCAAAGCGCCAGTGTGCAGGTGATGCAGTCCTGGGGCATCCGCCTGCCGAGCTGGTTCGCCCAGTTGCCCGCGCTGGCACCGGAACTGCAGTTGCTGCGCAACGCGAAGGCAGGTACGCCCAACATCTATGCCGATTGCCTGTGCAGCCTGCACTAGGCGGCGATCAACGAACTCTATAGGACCACCCCCGGATCGAGTCCGGGGCAGGCCTGTGGGCGAGGGCTCTTCGGTATGTCACCACCGGAAAGCATCGCGCACACGGTGCGTTCCTACTGCGTCTGTGCCTCGACCTGCTTGCGCTGTTCCTCGGCCTGCTTGTCGACGACTTTCTGCACGTCTTTGGCGCGTTGTTCATCCGCTTTCATCGCATCCCATGGGGTGGTGACCTGGGACGGTTGGGCTATGGGTGGCGGCGGCTTGTCAGAGCAGGCGGCAAGGGCCAGGACGCAGAGCAGGATCGGCAGCGGCTTCATGGCGGTTCTCGCGCGTGGTGTAGTGGCGAGTGTCTCGCCACACATCGGCACAGGCAAGAACCGCGTCGGCCGATCTGCCATGCAAGCTATGCGTACCGTCAGGGACGTTTTAAGCTGCGCGGATGAACGCCCGCATCGATGCTTGGCAGCTGCAAGGCCATACCGCCCTGATCACCGGTGCCAGCAAGGGCATCGGTTACGCCACCGCACGCGAACTGGCCGCGCTGGGCGCCAACCTGCTGCTGGTGGCGCGCGACGAGGACAACCTCGAACAGGTGCGCACGGAACTGGCCGATGATTTCGCCGGGATCGAGGTACTGGCGTTCGGCGCGGATCTGACCGAGGCGGAGGAGCGCTTGGCGGTGTTCGACTGGATCGCCGACCTGGGCGCACCGCTGTCGTTGCTGGTCAACAACGCCGGCGGCAACCAGCCCAAGGCCACGCTCGACTATGCCGAGGACGAATACCGCGCGGTGTTCGAGCAGAACCTGTTCTCGGCGTTCGAGATGTGCCGGCTGGCGCATCCGAATCTGGCACAACATGCCAACGCCGCCATCGTTAACGTGGGCTCGGTTTCCGGCGTCACGCATGTGCGTACCGGTTCGCCGTACGGCATGAGCAAGGCCGCACTGCATCAACTCACCCGCAACCTGGCGGCAGAGTGGGCGGTGGACGGCATCCGCGTCAACGCGGTGGCGCCTTGGTACATCCGTACCCAACGTTCGGAGCCGGCGCTGGCGGACGACGACTATCTGGACGAAGTACTCGATCACACGCCGCTGCGGCGAATCGGCGAGCCGGAGGAAGTGGCGGCGGCGATCGCGTTCCTGTGCCTACCGGCGGCCAGCTATATCACTGGCCAGGTGCTGGCGGTGGATGGCGGATTCCTCAACTACGGCTTCTGAGCGGGTGACGCTCAGCAGTTGGCTAGTTGCGCACGCAACTCGTCTTCGCGCTGCTGCAGCGGCGGCTGGTCACTCTGGAATGCGCGCCGCAGCTTCTCGGCATTCTTTTCGTATTCGTCGCGCAATTCGTGGCAGATCTCCGGCACGCTCAGCGGGCGGCATTGATCCTGCACCTGGACATAGTTGCTGGCGATCAGCCCGGCGGTGACCTTGCCACGACTCACTTCCGGTGCCGAGACGCCGGCGCCCCCTGGCCCGTATGCTTGGGCCAATGGCGCCTGTATCGTGCCGAGCACGCCCATCGGCGCCATGAACGGTTGCGGATTGCCGTTGCTGCTGACATAGGCGCTGCCATCGATGGCATGCACACAGCCGTATAACTGGGGTAGCGGCACGTTTGGAACGAATGGCGGCGGTGCCGGCGCATTGTCGACCGCGGCGGTCGTACTGGCTGGGGTAGGGACGGCGGGCGATGGCGCAGCCGTGCTGTCCGACAGTTGCAGGGTTTCTTGCGTCTGCGTCTTTGGACAAAGTGCATCCTGATAAGTCACCTGTCCGCCCGCACTGCTGCACTTGTAGACCGTGCCGGCTGTGGCAGGCGCTGTGATGGCGAACAACAGCAGCAGGGCATCCAGGCGGCGCATGACAGGAGAGTCCCTCAGAATTCGGCGACGTGTTCCTCGGCGGCAAAACCCAGCGTCAAGGAGCCCTCGCCCACATTGACCATGCCGGTAATGCTCATCGGTGCTTCCATCAGCTCGACGTCGCATTCCTCGCAGGCCGCACGCAGGCCTGCATAGCCAGGCAGGTTCGACAGTACGGCCAGGTCACCGCCATAGCTGACGCACACCATCGGCACCAGCAAGCCCGCGCGTACTCGCTGCGCCGCATAGTTGAACAGCATCTCCGCACCGTGATCAAAGCCACGTACCTTCCCCACCGGGCCGGTTTCGCCGCGATAGCAGCGCAGCAGCGGCTTGATATCCAGCGCCGTGCCGACCATCGCACTGAAAAGGCTGACACTGCGATCTCCCCTTTTCTTGACGCGGTTGCGCAGGTGGATCAGGTCACGAGGCAACATGTAGCCATAACTGTTGTTGGCGATGTGGGTGAGGCGCTCGCGGATCGCTGCTGGTTGTGCATCGGTGGCGAGCAACCGTGTCGCTTCGTAAATGGTCGGGGCTGTTCCCGCAAAGACGTTGCGGGTGTCGACGACGCGCATCATGAACGGGCCGGGGATGTGGGCCTGTTCGCGCACCTGCCTGTAGTTCTTGAGTATCGCGAAGCTGGCGCGGTTCACGTGCTCGTTGATTGGACTGCGCGTGGCGGTGATGGTCAGGCAGAACACGCAGTCGTAGTCCAGCACCAGCTTGTCGAGAAACAGCTTCTGCACTTCTTCCACCGGGCACGGTTCGGTTTCCGCCGAGTGGCTGCGGCTGCCGAGCCGGCGGTCGACGTAGCGCTGGAGCTCCTCCGGTCGGCGGTCATCCAAGAAGGTTTCGCTATCGATCTTCACCGTGACCGGCATGATCGCGACTTTGTGTTTCTCCAGGAACGCCTGCGACAGGTCGCAGGAAGCATCAATCGCCAAGCCCATCCGCATCACGTTTCCCCCGTCATGAATGGCAAATCGAACATAACACGCAATAAGGGACTGCGGCGTCAACCGAAAGTTGCCTGGGCCGGGCCGTTTCGCTGACTGGTCGCCGATCCCGCGGACTGTCAACAGCCACTAATATGAGAGGCGACTATCTGGCATCCAGCCGGCGTGGCGTCGCCGGTAACGCAGCACGAGTACTACCTCACTCATGAAGAGCAAGCAGGAAATCGTCTCCAACTGGCTGCCGCGTTACACCGGCACGGCGCTCGAACAATTCGGCGAACACATCCTCCTGACCAATTTCGGTCATTACGTGGAACTGTTCGCGCAATGGCACGGAGTGGAAGTGCAGGGTCGCGACCGGCCGATGCCGAACGCCACAGCCGACGGCATCACCCTGATCAATTTCGGCATGGGCAGCCCCAACGCCGCCACAGTGATGGATCTACTGAGCGCGATCGAGCCGAAGGCCGCGCTGTTCCTGGGCAAATGCGGCGGCCTCAAGAAGAAGAACCAGCTCGGCGACCTGGTACTGCCGATCGCGGCGATCCGCGGTGAGGGCACCAGCAACGATTATTTGCCGCCGGAAGTGCCAGCGTTGCCGGCTTTTCAGCTGCAGCGCGCAGTCTCCACCATGATCCGCGACCTTGGCCACGACTACTGGACGGGTACGGTCTACACCACCAACCGCCGGGTGTGGGAGCACGACGACACGTTCAAGGAGTATCTGCGGCGCACCCGCTGCATGGCGGTGGACATGGAAACCGCCACCATCTTCGCCGCTGGCTTCGCCAACCGGATTCCCTGCGGCGCACTCTTGCTCGTCTCCGACCAGCCGATGATTCCGGAAGGGGTGAAGACTGAAGCCAGCGACCGCAGCGTTACCTCACAGTTTGTCGAGGCGCACATCCGGGTTGGCATCGAGGCGCTGAAACTGGTGCGCCGCAACGGTCGTAGCGTGAAGCACCTGCGCTTCGAGGAAGACGCGGAAGCGGAATGATCCGGCTCGAGGAAGTTTGAGTTCCGCGATCAAGCCGATCTCCCCAGGAGAGCTTTAAACGCAAGAACATGCCATAGCGTAAGGAAACACACACATCCTGCGCGGCCGTATACCAGCGCAGGCAACGGCATCGACCCGGTTTTCCGATTCCCTCTGGGTCAGAAGTAAGCCAGAATTCGTTCGGCATCGAAAGTTCTTGCTTGTACAAATTTTGTTGACAATATGTAAAAGAGGCATGATAAAGGGACATCGCGCTTGGAAGAGTTGCGTGTCTTGATGGCAGGGCGTGAACGCCACAGCACATTTCAATGGCATTGATACACCCGCCACGGAAAGTATGCTGCGTGTTCACGTCGCGTTATTTGCCTGTTAGTATCGGTTGGGATTCGGGAGTTCGTGGGTCTGAAGTTCATCGGCCTGGGAGATCGGGCCAAGTCGCAGTTTTTGGGCAGAACGTTTTCTGACCCATGGCAAAAATTAATCGGAGGGTGTCTTTATGAAACTTGGGGTCACAAAACTTTCTTCGGCAGTCCGCCTGGCGCTTTCGCTGGGTGCTGTCATTGGTGCTGGCGCATCGGGTACGGCATTTGCCCAGGACACCAGCAGCCAGTCCACAACAACAACCACCACAACCAATAGCAATCAGCCCGACCAGCAGAAGGCGAAATCGCTGCAGACGGTCGTGGTCACCGGCTCGCTGATCCGCCGCGTGGATCTGGAAACGTCCAATCCGGTGGTCACCATTGACCGCGCGCAGATTGAGGCGACCGGCAAGATGACGCTGGGCGACTTGGTCCAGCAGCTGCCGGCCATGACTGGCGGCAACGTCAACCCGCAGGTGAACAACGGCGGTGGTACCGGCGGCTCCAGCATCAACCTGCGCGGTCTGGGTTCGGTTCGCACCCTGATCCTGGTCGACGGTCAGCGCGTGCTGAACACTGACCCGAACTCGATCCCCGCCAACATGATTGAGCGCATCGAAGTTCTGACCGACGGCGCCTCGGCGACCTACGGTTCCGACGCGATCGGCGGCGTGGTGAACTTCATCCTGCGCAAGGACTACCAGGGCGCGCAGTTCACCACCAACGTCGGCGAATCCGACCACAACGACGGCGACCAGTCGGGCTACAGCTTCACTTTCGGACAGACGTCCGACAAGGGAAGCATCATGGGCGGCATCGAATACAACAAGCAGGATGGCGTGGAAGCCCAGAACCGCAAGTTCTCCAAGAACTCGGTTTCGGTCTACGGCACCAATGGCACTGGCCCATCCGCACCGCAGCCGGTCACGGCGAACGTCGGCGGCTCGTCCTCCTCGCCGTACGGTCACATCCAGCTGCCCGGTAGCACGACGGATCCAACAACCTTGGCCGGACAGTTCGGTTGCGGCTACGTGGCGCTGAACCCGGGTGCCAACAGCCAGGTGGTGAGCACGGCCAATTACCACTGCTACCAGAACAACGGCGCGCATAGCGACAAGTACAACTACGCGGCGGTCAATCTGATCATGACCCCGCAGGAACGCACCAACGGGTTCGTGATGGGCACCTACAACCTGAGCGACAACGTTCAGGCCTACATGAATGCCTACTTCAACAAGACCACCTCCGAATTCCAGCTGGCGCCGGCCGTGTACGGCAGCCCCTATGGCGCGGACATCTCGGCGAACAACTACTACAACCCGTTCGGCGTGGAATTCGCCCAGGGCGCGAACACCTTCAATGCGCGTCTTGCATCGCTGGGCAATCGCTCCTCGGCGTTCGGCGCCAACAACGGCCAGTTCAACACCGGTATCAAGGGCAGCTTCACGGTCCTCGACCAGAGCTGGAACTGGGATGTTGGCCTCGACTACGGCCATTCGGATACGGTCACCACCACCCGTGGCCTGCCCAACGGCAACAAGTTGTACACAGGCCCGTCGTACATGGGCACAGGCGGCCTGGCCTGCGTGCCGGGAGCCACGACCGCAGGTCAGGGTTGCCCGACCGGTGTGACGCCGGCCATGCTGCAGTTCAATCCATTCGACCTGTACTCGCCCGGTTCCGTGGCGGCGCTGCAGAATGCCGGCGTGCCCGCGGTCAGCGATTCGTACAGCCAGGAAAAGGTCTGGCATGCCGGCGTCAACGGTGGGCTGTTCGAGCTGCCGGCCGGCACGGTGCAGTTGGCCGCTGGTGCCGACTATCGCCAGGAACATGCCACCACGGTCGTCGACCCGCTGCTGAACATCGATCCGGCCACCGGCACCTGTACGCTGGGCAGCCAGTGCGGTTCCAGCCTGGCAGGCGGTTACAACGTGAAGGAAGTCTATGCGGAATCCTTCATTCCGGTGTTGTCCAACCTGCCTGGCGTGAAGTCGCTGAACGTCACGATCGGTGATCGTTACTCGCGCTTCAGCACCTTCGGCAGCACGAACGACTTCAAGTTCGCGCTGGAGTACAAGCCGATCGACGACCTGCTGCTGCGTGGCACGATGTCGCAGGTGTTCCGTGCCCCGAACATCGGTGAACTCTATGGCGCCCCGGCCAGTTCGGCGCCGCGAATCAGCTCCGATCCCTGCACGGGTTATACCGGTTCCCCGGTTGACCCGGCTTGCGTGAATGTGCCCACCAACGGCACCTTCGTGAACAACAACGTGGCCACGGGTACGCAGCTCAACGCGATCACTTCCGGTTCCCTCTACGCGGGCTTCCCGATCAAGCCGGAGCAGGGCAAGTCGTTCGACCTGGGCGCGGTGTACAGCCCGTCGTGGGCACCGGGCCTGTCGGCGACCGTCGACGTATGGCACCTGTACCTGAACAATGACATCACCAGCGTCAATGCGCAGGAAGTGCTGAACCTGTGCAGTTCGGGTCAGACCGAATACTGCCCCGATATCACCCGCGCGGCTTCCGGCACCAGTCAGGGTCAGATCATCTCGATCCTGCAGCCGACAGCCAACCTCGGTACCCTGAGCACCGGCGGCGTCGACTTCTCGCTGAACTACAAGCTGCCGCAGTTCGCGTTCGGCCAGTTCAACGTCGGCCTCCAATCCACCTACCTGAAGTACTACAACCAGGATACCGCGCCGGGTACGGTTGGCGATGTCACCTTCCACGATGCGGGTCACTTCCTGTCGTACGGTTCGGCGCCGGAAGCTTCGTGCCCGGGTGCCGGTACCTGCCTGTTCCCCCGTTGGCGTGCACAGGCCTTCCTGGACTGGCAGCTGGGTAACTGGAGCGCTTCGTGGCGTCTGCGTTACATCGGTCGCTTCCAGATGGGCTCGCAGTCGCCGACGCAGGACGTGCACCCGGATGGTTCGTGCTACTACCAGGGCCAGCCGAACCCGGCTGGTGGCACGTATGCGTGCACCATCCAAGGTGCCGTCTACAAGTATGGTGCGACCGTGTACAACGACGTGTCGTTCGGCTACAACATCGAGCCGCTCAACACGCGTATCGACTTCGGCGTCAACAACGCGTTCGACAAGCAGCCGCCGGTCATGTACGCGAACAACACGCTCAACGCCGATACCGATCCGAGCGATTTCGACCTGATGGGCCGCTACTTCTGGGCTCGCGTGACGGTCAAGTTCTAATCCATCGGAACCTGCGTTAACCTTAAAGGCCGCGTGACGTGATCACGCGGCCTTTTTTTCATGCCATGACCCCAGAATCTACCCAATTGATTGTCGCCTCGATCACGGCAGGTGATCCGCTCGAGGCGGAGCGCCTGTGTCGTGCACAGCTGCGCGCGCAGCCGCAGGATGAAAATGTACTGGTATTGCTGGCGCTGAGCCTGCAACACCAGGGTCGCCTGGGCGAGGCGTTAGCCATCTACGCCCGTTTGACCGAGTTGTTTCCGGACAGCAGCCTGCATTGCTGCAATTACGCCACGGCATTGCGGGCTGCCGGCTCGCTGCCGGAAGCGGAGGCTGCCTATGTGGCGGCGATCCAGCGGGAGCCACAAAACATCGAACCGAAAATCCAGCTGGGCTTGATGCTGCTGGATCGGCATGAATATCTGGCGGCTCGGGAGATGCTGCTCGACGCTTTCGAACTCGACCGCGATCTGCCACGGGCCCGTATCCATGCCGCGCGCGCCTGCAGTCTGTGCCAGGACTTCCAAGGTGCCACGGACCTGCTGAAGCCGTGGCCTAACTGGTTGCCGCTGAATGACGATACCCTGCAGCTGGAATTGGCCCGGCAGCTGAACCTCTTGAGCGACGCCCCGGCGTCGGGGGCGTTGCTGGAAGATCTGGTCGGTAGGAATCCGTCCCTGCCCGAGGCCCGATTGCTGCTGGCCGGCATATATGAGCGACTGAATCGGGTGGCCGATGCAGAGGCGATGTTGCAGTCGGTCGCCGCTGCCGCTGCGACGACATCCAGCAAGACACTTCACAACGAGGTCGATCACATGAGGGCCACGCTGGCCCTGCGCAGCGGTGATGTGGTTGCGGCACGGTCACTGCTGGAGTCTGGTGGCCCGCGGCATGCGAACGATTACACCCACTATTTCGACCTGGCCAAGGTTCACGACAAACTGGGCGAGACGCAACTCGCGATGCAGACCCTGCAGTGCGCGCATGCGATCCAGGTAGAGGAACTCAAGCACGCCTCGCCGGAACATTTCGAAGCCGGTGCCTTGGCCCTGCCAGCGGCGATACCCAGAACAAGTGCCGAAGACCGTGCTCGCTGGCCGCAGTTGATCGCGCCGGATGCGCGCAATTCGCCGGTATTCATTGTGGGATTTCCGCGTTCCGGCACGACCTTGCTCGAGCAGATGCTGGATGCGCATCCGGACCTGCAGTCGATGGACGAGAATCCGTTCTTCAACCGACTGGCCGACAAGCTGCGCAACCACCATCCGGGCATCCTGTCGAATCTCGACCTGCTCCAGCAGCGTGATTGCGACGAATTGCGCAAACGCTATCTGATCATGGTTTCCGAGACGATCCAACGACGCTGGAGTTCGCAGCTGGTCGACAAGAACCCGCTGAACATGATGTGGGTACCCTTGATCACCCGGCTCTTTCCCGAGGCGAAGTTCGTCCTGGCCTTGCGCCATCCGTGCGACGTGATCCTGAGCTGCTACATGCAGAATTTCCGCTCCAGCATCCTGGGGGCGGCATGTTCCAGTCTCGAGCGGCTGGCCGGGGCCTACGTGCAGGCGATGGAATGCTGGCTGGAGGACGAACGGATTTTCCGGCCGCAGGTGCTGGTATCGCGCTACGAGGAACTCGTGACGGATTTTCCCGAACAGACCCGGCGCATCGCGAACTTCCTCGAACTGGAGGACGCCATCCCGATGCTGCAGTTCGACCAGCGTGCACGTGACAAGGGCTATATCGCGACGCCTAGCTACAGCCAGGTCATCGAGCCGGTAAACCGGAAGGGCCTGAACCGCTGGACCCGCTACCGCCACGAATTCGAGCCAGTGCTGCCGATACTCGAGCCGATGCTGAGACATTGGGGGTATTCAGCGGATGCGGCGTCTTGATTAATATCACCTGCATTATCGCTACCTGTGGCACCGACGTCTTTGCCAAGTCATTCTCAGGTAGCGTGCCGTTTGCCACCATATGATGAAGAAGCCCGCGCCGGACCTAGCTCGATGAATGATTCCACCGTTCGCCGCTGGAGCCGGGCGCAGCGTTATCTTGCCGATGGGCAGATTGCAGCGGCACGGGTTGCCCTGGAATCCCTGTTGCAACGCGACCCGGGGCACACCCAGTCGTTGTTGGCGCTGAGCGGTGTCGCTCGGGCCGAGGGCCATGTTCGTGATGCCACGGAATACGCGCTGGCCGTAGCGCGGAACCTGCCGACTGATGGCAGCCTGATCGCGGAGGTGGCCGAAGTATTGCGACAGCTCGGCGAAACGGTGGCAGCGCGCCGCTGCCTGGATCATCCAGTGCTGGCGGAAACGAGCGATGGTTCCGTCCTGACGCAAATGGCCATCACGCGCAAGTTGCTTGGCGAGCATCCGGAGGCGTTGACGTTGCTCAATCGAGCCGCTGCCGTGGGCATGGGTACGGTCGACTTCCGGTTCGAGCGCGCGCAGGAGTTGATGTTCAATGGGCATATGGACGAGGCAGAAGCCGAGCTGCGTACGTGCCTGCGTTTGGCGCCATGTCACGGGCAGGCGGCGTTGACGCTGTCCCGCGCGCGCAGACAGACACTTCAGGGCAATCACCTGCATGACTTGAGACAACGCCTGCAGGAAGTTGAACAGGGCACGGAGGATCATGGTGCACTCGAGTTTGCGCTTTACAAGGAGCTGGAAGACCTTGCTCGTTATGACGAGGCTTGGAGCTCGTTGGCTCGCGCCAATGCCATCATGTATGCGCGACAGCAGCATGATCCGAGGCATGCGTGGCGTCTGTTCGATAGCCTGATCGATCGCTGCACACCAGAATTCCTGCAAGCCGGCGATATGGCCCATGACGGGCCCCAACCGATTTTCATCATCGGCATGCCTCGCTCGGGAACCACCTTGCTGGAGCGTGTGCTCAGCAATCATTCGCAGGTGACATCGGCCGGTGAGCTCAGCGAGTTCGGCCTGCAGTTGCGCTGGGTGGCCGATCACCGCATCACCCTGGATGAGCACATCGTGCAACGACTGCCCGATCTGGACTATGCCAAGATCGGGCGCCGTTATCTGGAGCAAACCCAGTGGCGCGCGCAAGGTGCGCGATTCTTCATCGACAAGATGCCACGCAACTGGATGGTCGCTGGGCTGATTCATCGTGCGTTGCCCCAGGCCCGCATCCTGAATCTGGTACGCGATCCGATGGATGTGTGCTTCTCCAACTTCCGTACGCTGGTGATGGGTGACCTGTTGCCATGGGGTTACGACTTGCACGCGCTGGCCGAGCATTATCTGCAGTATCGCCGCGTGCTTGATCATTGGCATGCGGCCATGCCCGGGCAGATTTTCGATGTGTCATACAGCGATTTGACGCGCGATCCGGAAGCGATGACACGCAAGGTGCTAGCCCACTGTGGACTGGAATGGGAAGCGGGTTGCGTCGACATAACCCGCAACGAGGCCGCGGTAGCCACACTCAGCCTGTCGCAGGTGCGCGAGCCCATTCATACGCGTTTCTTCGAGGAATGGCGGAATTACGAACAACAGCTGCAGCCGTTACGCCAGGCGATTACCAGATAGTGTATTTATGAAAGAAGACGGTCGTTTCATTCTTGAGTGGCTGGAGCGCGCATTCCAGCTGTGGTGATGAAATCGTCGACTACCATGCAGCTGCTACGACAAAGAAGCTCATTCAATTCCGCGCCTGTGGCGTGCGGCTCAATCAATTCGAGTGGATACAAAAAGTGAAACTGCCCGTCCCATTTATCCAGTTGCCACTGCAATTCGATGCCAAGGTGCTCGCGCAGGAGATCGCCGCGTTTGGCGAAGACGCCTGGCACGAGCATCCGCAGAAATATCCCGGCAATCTGTGGTTGCCCTTGATTGCGGCCAATGGCGACCCTGACAACGAATCCTTTTTGGGTGTGATGCGACCAACTCCGTATCTTTTGCAGTGTCCATACCTGATGCAGGTATTGTCGCGAATTGGTGCCGTATGGGGGCGGACTCGCCTGATGAAGCTTACGGGTCAGGCCGAGGTCACTCCGCATTTCGATATCAACTACTACTGGCGTGCACGCGCACGCGTGCACGTGCCCATTTTGACCAAGCCGACAGTGCGGTTCATCTGCGGAGAAGGCGAGGTGAATATGGGGCCGGGCGAGTGCTGGATTTTCGATACCTGGCGCCAGCATCAAGTGATCAATGGTGACGACGACGAACGGATTCATCTCGTGGCTGACACTGTCGGCAGCGATGAGTTCGGGGAGCTGGTAAGGGACGGGCAGATGCCGGGCAACCATGTGCCGGAGGGTTGGCAGGCAGAGGCCGTTGCACCGACTGACGAACTGCGACCCGCATTACGTTATGAATCGGTCAATCTGCCTGCGGTCATGACGCCCTGGGAGATGCGTGAGCACATCACCTTTCTCCTCAGCGAGGTGCGTCCGCATCCAGAACTTGAACCAGCGAAGCAGGTTACGTCGCGCTTTCTTGCCGCCTGGCAGGCGTTATGGTCGGAATATGGTACCGATCCGGCTGGTGTGCCTGCCTATCGCAAAGCGTTGAACTCATACGAACAGTGGCTGAAGAATTTTGCAGCGTCGCTGCAATTGATCAATGACTCGCCGTTTGTGGTCGCGCTGCGTCTGATGGTCCTGTCGGTGGCGATTGCCGACAACGATCGCGCCTCCAGTGGCGATGAATTACGCCAGAATGCCATCCACGGAATGCCGAGTGCGCGCTTGGAAGAGAGTGGTCGCGATCCACTCTATGATCGCCCGATATTCATCATTTCGCCACCCCGTTCCGGCTCCACCTTGTTGTTTGAGACCCTGGCGAAGGCTCGGGGGCTTTACACGATTGGCCGCGAAAGTCATGCACTGATCGAAGGTACACCTGGCCTCAGCGCAAGCGAGCTGGGTTATGACTCCAACAGACTTGATGCAACTGCAGCGACGCCAGGGCTGATCGAAGCATTGCGCAGCCGGTTTTTCGCGGAACTGGCGGACAGGGATGGCCACGCACCGGGGCAGCGCCCGATCCGGATGCTCGAGAAAACACCCAAGAACGCATTGCGCATACCTTTCCTGGCAAAGGTTTTCCCGGAGGCGCAGTTCATTTACCTGCATCGCGATCCGCGCGAAACCTTGAGTAGCATGATCGAGGCTTGGCAATCCGGCGGATTCCGCACTTATGCGAACCTTCCCGGCTGGACTGGTTTGCCGTGGTCCCTGTTGCTGGTGCCCGGTTGGCGCGAACTGATTGGGCGGCCGTTGCCTGAGATCGTGGCAGCACAGTGGGATACCACTACACGCATCCTGCTCGACGATCTTGCTGCGCTTCCGCCGGAACGTTGTCATGTTGTGCGCTATGACGCGTTCATTGCAGATCCAGAAACAGAGATGTCTCGACTGTGCGGTGTGCTCGGACTTGACTGGGATCGTTCACTCGACGCCGCGCTGCCACTTTCGCGTTACACCGTGACCGAGCCTGCTCCAGGCAAGTGGCGTCGGCATGCGGATCTGATCAACCAGGTTCTTCCCGGTTTGCAGGCTACCCTTGATCGCGCCGAACGGTTTATTCGCGTTGGATGACCCCCGAACGGTGGCCTGGCGTTTGATGCGTGGCCGTCAGCCGTGTGGTCACACGGCCCGTTCACGACACAACCCGGCACGGGGCGACGAGTCGGCCAGAAGGTGACTCAGAATCGCGTCAGCTCCGGCACGTAGGGGAAGTAATTCTTCCAGCGTCCCACCGACGAGTTGTATATCGGCTGGCGGGCCTGCCATACGCTGGCCGTGGTGATCGCCGCGGTCGAGATGGCGGTTGTCCCTGGTGCGACGACTGTTGGCAGGTCGACAAAAGCTCGCAGTGTTCCAAGGGTCGATTCGGGATCGGCAACCATCGCTTCGTAGTCGAGGCTGTGCACCGGCACGCGCAGACGTTGCTGCCAATGTTGCATCAGTCTGTCATGGCTGCGCATGAAGTCGGCGATGTCGTCGAGATCGCTGGCAAAACCGTACTGCGGATGCGCGAAACTCTGCGACCAGATGGACAACGCGGTATCGCGCGGGTCGCGTCGGCAGTGGATGATACGGGCCTGCGGGAACAGCGTTGCGATCAGGTCGAGGTAACGGAAGTTGTTCGGGTTCTTGTCGATGTACCAGCGCACGCGGGGATCATCCTGGACGGCGTGCACCCGGTACAGCTCAGCGGCCTGACGCAATGCGCCGGCATCGCGCATGAGGTTACCCGACTGCAGCTGTTCGGCGATGAAGCCGAGCATCGGCAGCTCGCCACGGTCGCGGACATCCGGATGCCCGGCGAGTCGCGTCGCCGCCAGGGTGGTGCCGCTGCGCGGCAGGCCGACGATGAAGATCGGCACGAAATCAGACGTCGACGGCAAGGGCGTCTCGAGCGTGCGCAGCTGCATGCGGGCGTCCAGCCATTGCGCCCATGCCTCGCGTGACCACGGTTGTGCCTGCCCCGATAGCTGGTTGGCGCCGCGCAGGGTCTGTGCGGCGTTGGCATAGTCCGCGATGTCGTCGTACGCCTTGGCGAGGCCGAAGCCGGTCACCGCGCGGGCATGCAGGGAATAGGCGGAGTTTCCGAAATGGGCGATGAGACGCGCAAAGTCCGGATCGGCGCGATCGGTGTAGCGCCGGGTGGCGGCCAGCGCACCAAGTACAAACCAGTTATCGAGGTCGACGCCGCCCTCCAGCGCTGTGTAGTAATGCGTGCGCGCGAGCTCGAACTCGCCCAGTTCGCGCGCCAGGTTGCCAGCCAGTACATGTAGTCCGGCGTCGGCGTGGCCGAGCGCGATGGATTCCTCGCAAAGGGCCGCGGCTAGCGCCTGGCGTTGGCATTGCTGGATGAACTGGGCGCATCGCATCGTGATCGCCGGCTGCAGGCCCGCGTGGCGGCACCAATCCGCCATCAACTGACTGGCGGCATTGAGCTGACCCTGGCTTTGCAGCAGCTGGGCGAGCAGCGGTGTCGCATCGGGGTGCATCGGATGATGCGCGAGGATGTCGTCCAGCAGCGTGCGGGCAGGTTCCACCAGCCCCTGCTGCCAGAGTGCCTGGGCGGTGCGAAAGCGCTCGGCTTCGTCGGGTGGGAACGTCGTCGGCGTCACGTCAGCGGAAGTCAGCCAGTGGTCAATGAGAGAGTATCGCGGCTGCAGCCCGTCGTGCGCCAGAGCGGTGTGTCGGCGGCCAAGGAATGCGGTGATCGCACGCTCACTTGTCTGGAATACGCAGCAGTTCCGGAACATGGGATGCGTAGAAACGCCAGCGCGCCACCGAGTGCTGATGGATCGGCTGGCGCGCCTGCCATGCGCTGGCGGTGCTGATTGCATGGTCGCGACTCGGGCTGCCGAGCAGGTCGTGCTCGGGCAGTCCGAGCCAGCGTGCCAGTTCGCCCAGACAGGAGGCCGGATCGGCGATGAGTTCCTCGTAACGTACGGTACGGATCGACGCGGCGTGGCGCACGCGTGAATGCGCATGCAGGCGCTCACAACCCTGGATGAGCGCTGCGATATCGCCGAAGTCGTAGGCGTAGTCGTGTGCGTGGTCATGAAACGACTGCGACCACAGCGAAAGTGCGGTGTCGCGCGGGTTACGTCGACAATGGATGATGCGCGCGTTCGGCCACAACGTGAGGATCAGATCGATATGCAGCAGGTTCAGTGGCTGCTTGTCGATGAACCAGCGTGCGCTGGAGTCGTCCTGGCGCAGCTGCGCCGCATAGGTGCTTGCGGCTTGCTCGAACGCGGCCGGCTCCCTGGTGCCGGTCTGTTCGAACCGTCGGGCCAGTGTCGCCAGCCAGCCCAACTCGCCGCGATTGCAGACCAGCGGATGGCGCGCGAGCAGCTCGGCCAGCAGCGTGGTGCCGGAGCGTGGCACGCCGACAATGAACAGCGGCGTCCATTCGCTCGTGGCGGCCAGTTGGAATGGGGACGGTCTGGCTGCCAGGCGTGCCTCGACGAGGCGCCGCCAGTGCTTGCGCGACCAGGTCGAGCGCACATGTGCGAGAGCGTTGGCCTGGTGCAGATAGTGTGCGGCCTGCGCATAGTCGGCGATGTCGTCGTGAGCCTTGCCCAGGGCGAATAGCGTCGTGATGCGTGTTTTCTCGCTCAAGTCCGGTCGTTGCAGCACGTCCCGGAACAACTGGAAATCCGGATGGCCGCCGTCCTTGTAACGCTGCAGACCCGACAGGCCGATCGGAATATTCCATTCCACGGCTTGCGAGCTGTGCGCGAGCGAGAAGGCATACCGCTCGCGCACGCGTTCGAATTGACCGAGCTGGATACCCAGCATGCCGGCATAGGCATGAATCCGCGGATCGGTGCAGCCTGCCATGATCTCTGCCTCGCAGATGGCCGCGGCATCCGATGTCCGCTGGATATCGTCGAGCATTTCCACGGCCTGGATGACCGTGTCGGCATCCAGTCGCGCATGTCCAAACAGATGGCGAATGGCACCGGCCGCACCATGCATGCGGCCTTGCTGGCACAGCAGAGTTGCCAGCAGGAAGGTAGCGGCCGCGTGCGTCGGCTGTTGTGCGAGCAACTCGTGCAGCAGCGCTTCGGCTGCCGCCGATTCACCGCGTTGCTGCAGGTTGCCCGCCAGCGCGAAACGCAGGTCGACCGAGCCGGGATGCGCGACGAGTGCTGCGGACAGCACGACCTGCGCCGTATCGGTGTCGGAGCGCAGCACCAGTGCGCGCGCGCAGGCCAGCCACTCCGCTTCGGACGCACCAGCGAGGGCATCCAGCAGTACGCGTCGAGCAGCCTGTGTGCGACCTTGCGCGCGCTGTAGTTCGTAGACGGCCAGATGGCGGCCGCTGGTATCGGGTGTCGGGGTGAAGGCCCCGTTCATGGACTGTCGCCTTGCTGCCACGGCAGCAGCCCGAGTGCCATCCGCAGCGGATCGAGCAGGGCGCCGTAGCGTGGTGCGCGCGCCGTGTCGTGCAGCGGCTGGCGCACTTGGGTGGCGCTGGGCGAACGCACTTCGCGCTGGTTCTCATGAAAGCTCAGACAGGCCGGCTCGAACGGCAGGCTGCAGAAATCCAGCAAGCGACGGATGTGGACTTCCGGATCGGCCAACAATTGCTCGTATTCGTGCTCGAACACCTGCGACGGATGCAGCGTATGCCAGTGGCAAACGCTGCGGTCGAAGTCGCGCCAGAAGGCCGCCAGATCG
This sequence comes from Dyella sp. S184, assembly GCF_009766065.1. GTDB lineage: Bacteria > Pseudomonadota > Gammaproteobacteria > Xanthomonadales > Rhodanobacteraceae > Rhodanobacter. The sequence goes on from NZ_LMUE01000012.1 coordinate 310,022, forward strand.
TCGAACGTGCGCGTGTACTCGTTGCCGGCCAGATACTGGCGATAGCACGAGAAGCAGGTCTCCAGCGGGTCACGCCGGCACGCGATGATGCGCGCCCCCGGCAGCATGGCGCGGATCGCGCCGATGTACATCCAGTTGTTCGGTAGCTTGTCGGTGAAGACAGGACGCTGCCGACGCCAGTGCGCGGTGCGCTCCAGATAGCGCCGTCCCAAGCGCTCCCAGTCAGCTGGCTGCATCGCGTGCACCCATTGCGGAAACGGTTGGCCGCGGCGACGCGATTCCTCGCCCAGCACCTGTGGCAGGTCAGGCAGTTCGCCGGCACCCTCGACCGAGCTATGCGAGGCGAGGATCTGTTCGACCAGGGTCGAACCGGATCGCGGCAGGCTGACGATGAAGACGACTTCCTTGCCAAGCGCTTCCGCAGCGGCTGCAAGCGGCGGCAGGAAAGCCTGGTTGGCCGCCGAGATTCCCTTGGAAAAGGCGTTTGCATCCCACTGCTGCCGGCGCCTGGCGATGGCGTTGGCCTGGGCGAGTGCAGCCAGTGATTCATCCAGGCGACCGTTATCGTCCAGTGCCTTGGCCAGCGCGAAACCCATCGCGATCAGGTCGTTTTCGCTGGCCCGCGGCTGTTGCATCGCCGCTTGCATGTGCGCGATGTCGTCATCGTTGAAGCGGGTGGTCCTGAGGTCGGCTAGCCCCCACCAGGCCTGGCCAGCCCAGGGCTGTTCCACGAGTACTTTGCGGTATTCCATCGTGGCTTCCACGGTCTGGCCGCGGGTACGTAGCATGTCAGCCAGCAGGGCGCGTGCGTCCACATGATCGGGCGCCAGCGCAACGGCGCGCTGCAAGGCAATCACGGCCTCGTCGTTGCGTACGCAGCGGGTCAGCATGACACCGAGGTTGTACCAGGCGATGGCCAGGCCGGGTTTCAGTTCGCAGCAGCGACGCAGTGCGGCAATCGCGGCATCGAATGCTCCTGCATTGCCCAGCAAGGTACCGAGAGTGTTGTGGTAAAGCGCGTCCTGCGGGCGTTGCGCCAAGGCCTGTTGCATCGTGCTTACGGCCTGTTGGGAACGACCGCGCAGACTGTGGATGCCGGCCTGCATCCGCAGGACTTCAGGGTGCTGCGGATCTGATGCGGAAGCGCTGGCCAGGTGGCTTTCGGCCACATCCACCCGGCCCGCTTCGAGTGCTTCGCCGGCGACCATGATGTGCATGCGGGTGTCGGGGCTCAATCCATGCAGGCGAGGAGTCATGTCTGCTCTTTTGGCATCAGGTGAATGGCGGCGTGCAACTTGCTGTATCTGATCTAACGCGGCGCGATGCAAGCCATGTTTCAAAACGACGCCTTGCCAGCCAAGGCAATCGAATGCGTCACCGCGTATTATGCCGGTTAGTTCAGCCTGCTGCGGCGTTGTATTGGGGCTCCCGCAGCCCATCCGGTAGTGAAGCCAGCAATGAAGAATGAGTCAGACCCGCGCTCTGCGGATTATCGTGAACAGGCCCGCGCAGGCTTGCGCCAGGGCGACTTGGCGCTTGCCGAGCAAGCCTATTCGGATTTGCTCGAGACCGATCCCGACGATCTCGAGGCGCTGCGGCAATTGGCCAACATCCAGCTTGCCCGCGGCGCGGCGAACCGGGCCGTCGAGCTGCTTGTTATCGCAGATCGTGCGCATCCCGGCGATGCCGTGACGCTGCATCAGTTGGGTGTGGCGCGGATGACGAGTGGCGATTTTCGGGGTGCGGTCGCCGATTTGCGGCGCGGGCTCGAGATTGCGCCGAACATGTTCGTGGCGCGCTTGCGCCTGGGAATGTTGCTGGATCAATTGGGAGAGAAGTACGAGGCCCTGGCCACCTCTTTCATGGCGATCAATGCGGCGCAGGCGCATGGGCGCTGGCTCAGTGACGAGACGACGGCGCCGGAATATCGGGATGCCGTGAAGAGTGCCATGCAATATGTCAATGTCGGCAGGCATGATCTTTTTGATGCCGTGCTTGAACCGCTGCGGCAGCGTTACGGAAAGTCCGAACTCGTGCGGGTGGAACGATGCATTGCCATCTACCTGGGCGAGCAAGAGGCCAACTTGCCTGATTCACGGCAGCAGCCCAAGTTTCTGTATTTCCCGGGTGTGCCGAGTCAGCCGTATTACCCGCGCGAGCGATTCCCGTGGCTGGCCGAGCTGGAGGCCAATACCGCGGTGATCCGCGAGGAGCTGCGCAGCGTACTTTCGCAGCCCCAGGACCTCGAATCATTCCTGCAGACGGATTCGCCACAGGATACGGCCGATCTGCTGCGATCCTCCGGTGCCCGGCAAGCTGCCTGGGATGCCTACTTTTTCCACCGGCATGGCGAGCGCTACGACGCACATGCCGCGCGTTGCCCGCAAACCGCGGCAATCCTCGATGCGCTTCCGCTTGCGCACGTCCGCGAGCATTCGCCGGAAACACTGTATTCGGTGCTGCAGCCTGGCACGCATATCCTCCCGCATCGCGGCGTCACCAATACCCGGCTGGTCACGCATCTGCCGCTTATCGTGCCGTCCGATTGCGCCCTGCGTGTCGGTGGGGAAATCCATGAATGGCAAGAAGGTCGCTGCGTCACCTTCGATGACACCTACGAACACGAGGCATGGAACAACAGCGCCGAGACCCGGGTGGTGTTGATCCTCGACAGCTGGAATCCGGATCTCAGCGAGGCCGAGCGGGCAGCGGTGGCCGATCTGGTCGGGGTGATCGGCGATTTCAATCGGGCCAGCGACGTAGTCACCCCGAAGGGCTGAGTCTCGATCGTCAATGGCTGAACAAAAACGCCCCTGTTGGGGCGTTTTTGTTCAAGGCTGTTGCATCGCCGGTCGGGTAGCAGCCGGTCTGGCTCAGTAGCGCGGCACGCTTGAGTCGATTTCGGCAGCCCATGCATCCATGCCACCTTCCACGTTGTGCACGTTGCTGAAGCCGTGCGTGGCGAAGCGCTCGGCCATGCCGCGGCTGGAGATGCCGTGGTGGCAGATGAAGGCCAGCGCTGTGTCTTTCGGCAGTGCGGCGAGGCTTTCGTAGCCTTCGTCCTCCAGCACCCGTGCCTGCGCCAACGGTGCGGCCTGGGCGCGGCCCGCGGCCGGGCGCACGTCGATCAGCGTGATGTCGTTCGCGGCCAGGCGCGCCTTGAGCTGCTGCACGCTGAGCGAGCCGATCTCCTGCGCGCCGGGAAACTTCAGGCTGAGACCTTCGCCCTGCACGGTAGAAACCCAGTCGATCACGATGCCCTTGGCACGCTGGGCACTGGCCGGATCGAAGTGAACTTCCAGGCCATTGGCGTGGGCGACGATGTCATGCTCGCCGGCCGGGGCGAGCTGGAAGCCGGCGCTGTGGTCGGGACCAATCTCCAGATGCAGCGCCACGCCATGCGCGTTGGCGGTGCCCTGGCGGATCGCCTCGGCGGCGGCGTCGGTGATGGTGATCTGCGGCGGGGTGCGATCCGGTGCGGCCACGCCGAACAGGGCATGCAGTTCACCGTTGCCGTACATCTGGCGGATGATGTCGGCGCCACCGACCAGTTCGCCTTCCACGTACAACTGCGGGATCGTCGGCCAGTCGCCGTAGGCCTTGATGCCTTCGCGGATTTCCGGGTCCTCCAGCACGTTGACCGTGTAGTAGTCCGGCAGCAGTTCGTTCAGCGTGTTGGTGGCGGCGGAGGAGAAGCCGCACATCGGCTGCTGGCGGTCGCCCTTCATGAACAGCACCACGCGGTGGTCCTTGAGCAGGGTTTCGATACGCTCGCGGGTAGTGTTGTCGAGGGACATGCAGGAACTCCGGTAAATGAAGGTAATGATACGCCGCCTGATATGCGGTGATCTCGCCGGCCTTCAAGGTATGCGTGGTTCAGGCGGCTCGATGCAGCTCATTCAGGTCGCGCCGACAGACGCCCAGCGGCGCCAGGGCGAGTGCGGCAGCCGGTGAGGGCCATACCAGCTCGCGGCTGGCCCGGCCCAGGGCGGCGGGCTGTTCGCTCCAATGGAGCAGTTCCATCGCGCCGGTGTGGTCCTCGATCAGGGCGGTGCAGTGCTCGACCCAGTCGCCGTCGTTGAGGTAGAGCACCCCATTCAACTCGCGCACGTGGCCGAAATGGATGTGTCCGCAGATATGGCCGTCGAAGCCGCGCTCGCGGGCGTCATCAACCACCCGTTCCTCGTAGGCGCAGATATAGGCCAGCGCCTTGCCGATATGCGATTTGACGATGATCGACAGCGGCAGGTAAGGCAGTTCCAGTCGTTGCCGCATCACGTGCAACCGGCGGTTGCTCCAGCAGATCAGGCGGTGCATGGCCTCACCGAAGTGCTGCATCCAGCCGCGGCCGATCTGCTCGGGATCGAACTCGTCGCCGTGGCTGACCCGATAGCGCCGACCGTCCGCGCCGACATGCACGGCATCCAGTTCGATCCGTACGCCACCGAATTCCTGCCCGTGCAGGCCACGCATCGGCGCATCGTGGTTGCCGGGGATATAGATCACCTCGACCCCGCGTTGTGCCAGGTCGAGTATTTCGGCGATCACGGCGGTGTGCTCGGTCGGCCACCAGGGTCGTCGGGCCAGTGCCTCCAGGTCGATGATGTCGCCAACCAGATAGAGCTTTTCACAGCGCAGCTTGCGCAGGAAGTCGAGCAGGTAGCCGGCCTTGCAGTCGGGCGTACCCAGGTGCACATCGGAGATGAAGGCACTGCGGCAGCGAAGGGTCGTCATGGCGCGTACTCCCGGTAGGATGCCGGGGCACCAGTCTGCCCACGCAAGGTCACCGTGCGATGGCGAACAGGTTGCAACCTGATTGCGGCGGAACGGAGCGGCTCAGCGTGACGCGCGCAGCGCGGCACGCGCCACTGGCAGGATCGCATCGACCCACAACGCATACTGCGCCGCCGAGGGATGCAGGCCATCGCTGGCGACGAGTACGGGATAGCGGCGCGAGATGCCGGTGATGTCCACGAAATGCGCGCCGGCGCGTGCAGTCTCGTCGCGGGCGATCGCGTTGTAGACGTCCAGCTCGCGGGCAATTTGCGCGCGATCGCGACCCTGTTCATGCGCGAAGTGGGTGACACCCCAATCGGGAATCGATACCACCACCACCCGCGCGGCGCGGCCACCGGCCAGCGCAACCGCACGTGCCAGCAGGCTGGCGAACTGGGTACGGTATTCACCGGCCGGACGGCCACGATATTGGTTGTTGACGCCGATCTGCAGGCTGACCAGGTTGTACGGCGGCGCCAGTGGCGTCGCGTCCATGCCTAGCGCCAGCTCGTCGGTGGTCCAACCGGTGACAGCGATGATGCTGGGATCGTCAATCACCACCCCGGCCCGGCGCAGCCGCTGCACCAGCACGGCCGGCCAGCGCTGCTGCGCGGGCACTGCCTCGCCGATGGTGTAGGAATCACCGAGGGCGAGATAATGCAGAGGCGGAGTGACTGGCACCATGGGTGGGTGAGTTCAGGCTACTGCGGCGGCAGAGCGTGGCGACTGCTCCCGTGCCATCCGCGCCAGCACCCGTTCGATCCGCACGAACACTTCGCGCAACTGCGCCGGAGGTGGCAGCAGGGTCAGCCGGAAGTGCCGGCTGCGTGGCACGTTGAAGCTGCTGCCGGGTACCACCAGTACCGATTCCTCCTCCAGCAGACGCAGGGCGAAAGCCTCGTCGTCGAAGCTGGCGAAGCGGTCGGCGCGCACCTGCGGGAACGCATACAGGGCACCATCCGGGACAACCAGTTCCAGGTATTCGCTGGCGGCGACAGCCTGCAGCACGACCCGGCGCGCCTCATGCAGGCGGCCACCGGGCGCGGTCAAGGCGCCGATCGTCGGGGTGTCCTGCAGGGCCGGCAGCACCGCCCATTGCGCGGTGACGTTGGCGCACAAGCGCAATGCGGCGAGCAGCTGTAGCGCATCGCGGTAGGCGGCACTGCGTGACGGATCGCCGGACAGGCTCATCCAGCCGACCCGGTAGCCGCAGGCACGATGCACCTTGGACAGGCCGCCGAAGCTGAGGCAGGGCAGTTCGCCGGCGACCTCGGCCAGCGGCTGGAAGCTCGCGCCGTCGTACAGGATCTCGTCGTAGATCTCATCGCTGAGCAGCAGCAGCCGGTGTCGCGCGGCAATCGCCACCAGCCGCTGCAGCAGCGCGCGCGGATACACCGCGCCGGTGGGGTTGTTCGGATTGATCAGCACCAGGGCGCGCGTACGCGGGGTGACCAGCGCCTCGATCTCGTCCGGATCAGGCAGGTGGCCATGGCTGGCGAGGCAGTGGTAATAGCGCGGCTGGCCGCCATTGAGGATGGTCGCCGCGCTCCAAAGTGGATAGTCCGGGCTCGGCAGCAGCACTTCGTCGCCGGGCTGCAGCAAGGCGCGCAGGCTGAGGTCGATCAGTTCGCTGACGCCGTTGCCGATGAAGATGCGTTCGGGTTCGACGCCGTGCGCGCCGCGGGAACGCTGCTGCGCGGCGATCGCCTCGCGGGCGAGTTCCAGCCCCTGCTCGTGTCCGTAGGCCTCGCTCTCGTGCAGGTGGCTGGCGATCGCCTCGCGCAGATGCGCCGGCGCTTCGAAGCCGTAGCGGCCGGGGTTGCCGATGTTGAGCTTGATGATGTCGAGGCCGGCAGCCTCCAGCTCGCGGGCGCGCCGGGTCAGCGCGCCACGGATTTCATAGCGCACGTCAGCGAGGTGCGCACTGGGTGTGATCGAAGCCAACGCCGGCATCCTTGGTTGTCTGGGGGTCAGGAGCCGGCGCCACCGCCGGCAGGCCGATGCTAGCAGCGTGATGCAGTGCAGCGCGAGCGCCAGCCGGGGCGGATTCCGGTTCATCGGCGGGCAATCCCCGGGCAGGGCATAATTGCCAGACCGTGCAGACCGACTTCCCCGAATGAGCGATGCCGAAACGATCGAGCGCCTGCGACACATAGGCTGGCGTGGTGATGTGCTGCCCGCCGCCGGCCTGCGACTGGCCCGGGTAGTCGCGCAGCATCGCGCCGGCTACGAGTTGCACGACGGCGAAACCCTGTTCGGGGCGCAGCCGGACGGGCGTTTCCTCAAGCGCGGCATCGATCCGGCCGAGCGGCCGGTGGTCGGTGATTTCGTCGAAGTGGAAAGCGGCTCGCCGCCGCATATCGTCACCGTAGCGCCACGGCGCACGGTGTTGTCGCGCGCGGCGGCGGGCGAGCGTTACGAACGCCAGCTGATCGCCACCAATATCGATTACGTGCTTGTGCTGACCGGGCTGGATGGCGATTTCAATCCGGCACGGATCGAGCGTTACCTGTCGCTGACCGAGGATTCCGGCGCGCAGCCGGTGGTGTTGCTGAGCAAGCTCGATACGCGTGACGACGCGGCCGAGCAGATCGCAGCGCTGCGTGCACGGTTGCCGGCGGGCATCCCGATCCATCCGTTGAACGGCAAGGATCCGTCCAGCGTAGATCTGCTGGCGCAGTACCTGCAGCCGGGCGACAGTGCCGTGCTGGTCGGTTCTTCCGGTGCTGGCAAATCCACCTTGACCAACACTTTGCTTGGCACGGCCACGATGGCCACGGCCGAAGTACGCAGCCATGACAGCCGTGGCCGCCACACCACCACCCATCGTGCCTTGCTGCAGCTGCCCAGCGGCGGTTGCCTGATCGACACGCCCGGCATGCGCGAGCTGAAACTCACCGGTGAGGAAAACCTCGACTTGTTCGCCGACATCGAGGTACTGGCCGAGCAATGCCGTTTCGCCGACTGCGGCCACGGCAGCGAACCGGGTTGTGCGGTGCAGGTGGCGCTGGACAATGGTGAACTGGCTCCGGGGCGCTGGCGCAATTATCTCAAGCTGCACGATGAGCGCGAAGAGCAGGCGGCGACGCTGGAAGCGCGCCTGCGCCGGCAGCGCGGTGGTCGCCCCATCGAGCGGCCGCATGGGCACCGCGGGCAGCGCGAGCGGGACTGATTTCCGCTGCGGATGATCGACGGCGCCGGGGCCTGTGCACGGCGCGCTGCAAAGCATCTAGTATCGCGACATCGTTGCTGCGGGGGTGCAGGTATGCGTCGGTTGTCATCGTCGCTCACGTTCTTCTACAAGCGGGTCTTTCCGGTGCTGTGGATCGGCTTTGTGCTGACCATCTTCGGCGTGCAGATCTGGGTAATGCAGCATGCCCGCGTGAACGCGCCATCGCCGCCATTTTTTCCGCTGGTGCTGGTGCCGCTGTTCATGGTTGGCGTGATGTTGCTGCTCTACCGCAAGCTGCTGTATGACTTGCTGGACGAAGTCTGGCTGGACGGCGACGACCTGGTGGTGAAGAATCGCGGCGAGAAGATCCGCGTGGCGCTGCGCGACGTGATGAACGTCAATGCCACCACGATGACCAACCCGCGTCGTGTCACGCTGATGCTGCGGACGGATTCCCGTTTCGGGCGCAATCTCACCTTCATGCCGGCCAGCCCGCGCGGCTTCATGAGCGCGTTCCAGCCCGATCCGATCGCCACCGAATTGATCGGACGGGTGGATGCCCTGCGTGGAACCTCGCGATGAGCGCGCCGGTCGGTGCCATCGCACCCGAACTGCAGCGCTACGCGGCACTTGACCAGCGCCTGCTGGCCGCAGTGCGCGGCATCCATATCCTGTCGACGGTGGCCTGGCCGGCCTCGCTGGAGGACCGCATGATTGCGGCCTACGGCAGCGGTCAGTTCACCTTGCCGGAGGTGACCTATACGCGACCGGATCTGGCTGTCGCACGTGCCGAGCTGGAGGCGATCGAGCGCGAGGCGGGTGATGACGATCCGCTGGGTGACTACCTGCGCCGCACGGCGGAGTCATGGCGGATCGCTGCGGAGATGCTGGAATCCGTGGGCACGGCGGGTGTCACCGCGCCGTCGATCGCGCTGTACGGCAAGCCGGGCGACCTGATTCCCGGCAGCCAGCGCAGCAATCTCGATGCCGCGCATTACTTCGTCGAACTGTCCGACGAGCTGGGCGCGGACCTGCTGGCCGACGACAGCAGCGTGGACATGTCGGCGACCGTGCTGCGCGACGAGCTGGCAAAGACGCTGGACGATTTCTTCGGTGCCGGCGTGATCAAGGTCGAGGTGGATTCCGAGCTGACCGCGAAGGCGGCGGCCGGTGCCACCCGCATTCGCCTGCGCGATGGCACCAGCTTCAGCGAGTACGACCGTCACCAATTGCTGGCACACGAGGCGTTCGTGCACTCGCTGACCGCGCTGAATGGCCGCCAGCAGCCGCTGTTGGCCTCGCTGGCGCGAACCTCGCCACGGGTGACCGCGACGCAGGAAGGGTTGGCGGTGTTCGCCGAGCTGATGTCCGGCGCGATCGATATCGCCCGGCTCAAGCGCATCAGCCTGCGCATCCTGGCGATCGACATGGCGCTGAACGGTGCCGATTTCGTCGAGGTCTACCGCTATTTCAGCGACTGCGGGCAGAGCGTGGCGGACAGTTTCCATTCGGCCCAACGGGTGTTCCGCGGCGTGCCGCTGACTGGCGGCGCGGCGTTCGCCAAGGACAATGTTTACCTGTCCGGCCTGCTTACCGTTCACACGTTCTTCCGCTGGGCGTTCAAGCAGCAGCGCATGGATCTGCTGCGCCACCTGTTTGCCGGCAAGCTGACCCTGCACGACGTGATCGCGCTGCAGCCGCATTTCGCCTCCGGCGCGATCCTGCCGCCGCGCTGGCTGCCGCCATGGATGCAGCATGTGCACGGGCTGGCCGGCAAGCTGGCGTTTTCGGTCTTCATCAACGGCATCCACATGAACCGGGTGCACGGCGACGAGCTGTTGCAGAGTGTGTAGCGGGGTTATCGGGGCGTAGCAGGGAATCGGTTCGGCTCGCCCCGGTGCTAACATCACAGGTGGTCAGCCGCTTCAGCGGGCGCCGCCCCTCCCTCAATAAAATCGCATCCATGGCCATCCCCGAAGACCTGCGCCACGCCGCTCTTGAATATCACCGCCTCCCGCGTCCGGGCAAGATCAAGGTCAGCCCGACCACCTCGCTGCTGACCCAGCGCGACCTGTCGCTGGCCTATTCGCCCGGCGTGGCCTATGCCTGCGAGGCGATCGTCGAGGACCCCAACGCGGCCAGCGAGATGACCGCGCGCGGCAACCTGGTCGCGGTGATCACCAACGGCACCGCCGTGCTGGGCCTGGGCAACATCGGGCCACTGGCGGCCAAGCCGGTGATGGAAGGCAAGGGCGTGCTGTTCCAGAAGTTCGCCGGTATCGACGTGTTCGATATCGAGATCAACGAGAACGATCCGGACAAGCTGGTCGACATCATTGCCAGCCTCGAACCGACCTTCGGCGGCATCAACCTGGAAGACATCAAGGCGCCGGAGTGCTTCATCGTCGAGCGCAAGTTGCGCGAGCGGATGAAGATCCCGGTGTTCCACGACGACCAGCATGGCACTGCGATCATCGTCGGTGCCGCGGTGATCAACGCGCTGGAAGTGGTCGGCAAGAAGATCGAGGACGTGAAGCTGGCCACAACCGGCGTCGGCGCGGCCGGCATCGCCTGTCTGGACATGTTGGTGGCGCTGGGCCTGAAGCCGGAGCACATCCTCGCCTATGACCGCGAGGGCGTGCTGTATACCGGTCGCGACCAGCTGGACCCGGACAAGCAGCGTTACGCGCGCGACACCGACAAGCGCACGCTGGCCGAGATCGTGGCCGGCGCCGATATTTTCCTCGGTCTCTCGGCCGGCGGTGTGCTGAAGCCGGAGATGGTCGCCACGATGGCGGACACGCCGGTCATCCTGGCGCTGGCCAACCCGAATCCGGAGATCTCGCCGGAAGACGCAAAGAAGGTGCGCCCCGACTGCATCATCGCCACCGGCCGCTCGGACTACCCGAACCAGGTCAACAACGCGCTGTGCTTCCCGTACATCTTCCGTGGTGCGCTGGATGTGGGCGCCACCGGCATCAATGAGGCGATGAAGCTCGCCTGCGTGCGTGCGATCGCCGAACTGGCGCGGATGGAGGCGGGCGATCTGGCCGCGGCTTATGGCGGCGACGTGCCGACGTTCGGCGCCGACTCGCTGATTCCGCGTCCATTCGATCCGCGCCTGCTGGTGATACTGGCGCCGGCGGTGGCGCAGGCGGCGATGGATTCCGGGGTCGCTACCCGGCCGATCACCGACATGGAGGTATACAAGGAGAAACTCGGCCAGTTCATCTATCGCACCGGTTTCCTGATGAAGCCCGTGTACGAGCGCGCGCGCGCCGACCGCAAGCGCGTGGTCTACGCCGAGGGCGAGGAGGAGACCGTATTGCGCGCGGTGCAGACGGTGATCGACGAGAAACTGGCATTCCCGATCCTGGTCGGCCGCCCCGACGTGATCGAGATGCGCATCCAGCGGCTCAGCTTGCGCATGCGTGCCGGCGTCGACTTCGAGCTGACCAATATCAACGACGATCCGCGCTTCAACGAGTACTGGCAGCAGTACCACGCGCTGACCGAGCGTCGCGGCGTGTCGCCGGCGGCGGCGAAGAACCTGCTGCGTTCGCGGCCGACACTGATTTCAGCGTTGATGGTCGAGCGTGGCGAGGCGGATGCGATGATCTGCGGCTTGGTCGGGCGTTTCCACAAGAAGCTCGGTTATATGCGCAGCGTGTTCGGCCTCGACCCGGGCGTGCAGTGCACTTCGGCGATGACCGGCGTGATCAACGACAAGGGCGCCTGGTTCTTCCTCGACACGCATGTGCAGGTCGACCCGACGGCGGAGCAGATTGCCGAGGCGACGATGCAGGCGTCGTATCGCCTCAAGCTGTTCGGCATCGAGCCGAAAGTGGCGTTGCTGTCGCATTCCAACTACGGCAGCCACGACAACCCGAGCGCGGCGAAGATGCGCAAGGTGTGGCAGATCCTCAGGGAACGCATGCCGAAGCTCGAGATGGATGGCGAGATGCAGGCCGACACCGCGTGGGACGAGGCCTTGCGCCATCGCATGTTCCCCAGCACCACCCTGAGCGGTCGCGCCAACCTTTACGTGTTGCCGAATCTCGACGCAGCCAACATCACCTACAACATGGTGCGGGTGATGACCGACGGTGTGGCGATCGGACCGATCCTGATGGGGCTCGACAAGCCGGCACACATCCTCACACCGGCTTCCACCGCGCGCCGCGTAGTCAACATGACTGCGATCGTCGCTGTGGATGCACAGATCCGCGCCGCGGCCAACCGCCAGCAGCGTTGATCACGGAGTCTGCATCTGATGAGTCATCTCATCAGATTCGGAAAGAGGATATTGCATCGTTCCACTTGTCGGGAACACCGTGGCTCCGCGAGCGTCCACAGGCGTGATGAGACGCAGCGGCGATAGGCGCGTACCAGACTACTCAGGGAGATTCAGGTGAAACAGGATTCAAGGCTTCGCAAGGCAGCAAAAGGTATTCCGCCGATCTATTGGCTTGCTGGGCTGGCGAAATATGCCAGGTTTCGAATGGAGCTGTCTCGCGAAAACAGGACGTATCGCAGCGGAAATTCGTCAAAAACGCCACCACCGATACTCCGGTATCGCGTGCATCGGGCATTCGACGAGGATAGCTATGTGCGCAATGGTCGCACTATCTCGCAATGTCTTGCCGGCGCGTTTGGTGCAAACGGCGTCCATCTGAAGAACTTGACGATTCTTGATTTCGCCTGCGGCCCGGGTCGGGTCATCAATGAATTTTCCGGGTTTACGGAGTCCTGCGCGCTGTACGGTTCGGACATTGATGCGGAGGCGATTGCTTGGGCTCAGTCGAATCTGTCGGACGTGGCTCTTTTCTCGACGAACACGGCGACCGCACGCACCCGCTATGCAAGCGATATGTTCGACGCAATCTACTGTGTCTCGCTCTTCACCCATCTGGATGAGCAGGCCCAGGACGAATGGCTGGGTGAAATGGCGCGGTTGCTGAAGCCGAACGGAGTGTTCATTACCACGACCCATGGTTGCTGTGCCATGGATAGCTGCACGCCGCGGGAATTGGCCGATCTGCAGCGTGACGGCATCGTCTATCGGGTGGATCGGAAGGGGAAATTCAAGGTCGATGGCCTCCCTGATTTCTATCAGACAACATTTCATGCCGTTGACTATGTAAAGAAGCATTGGGGGCGTTTTCTTTCAGTAGTCGATCACATCGAAGGTGGACTGAACGGTCATCAGGACATTGTGGTGATGCGGAAATCCCGCGTCGGTGCTGGTTACAACCCGCAGTGATATCCACTGTGGTCATGATGGTCGATGCGAGGAGCGGTCCCGCCTGACGCGAGCGATGTGATCTGTCACACGGACTGCCCGTTGCCTGTCCGGCATGGCCATGCGCTAGCGCATGGCTACAAATTGGCAGCCATGTGGTCCAGCGGCTAAACTTAGCCGTTGACCCGCTGCTTCCCCGACCGCGGGAGTCCCCCTCAAGCCTGGCACCGCAATGGCGCCGCGGAGAATCTTCATGGATCAGCTCGACGATATCCTCAACCAGGACATCGATCCCACCGAAACCCGCGAGTGGATCGATTCGCTCGATGCGGTGATCCATCACGACGGCACCGAGCGTGCGCACTTCCTGCTGGAACGGATGGTGGATACCACCCGTCGCTCCGGCGGCTACCTGCCGTTCGATCCGACCACCGAATACGTCAACACCATCGCGCCCGGCAACGAGGCAAAGATGTCCGGCGATGCCGCGATGGAATGGCGCATCCGCACGCTGATCCGCTGGAATGCGATGGCGATGGTAGTGCGTGCAAACCGCAAGCCGGGCGAACTGGGCGGCCATATTGCCAGCTTCGCTTCGAGCGCGACGCTGTACGACGTCGGCTTCAATCATTTCTGGCGTGCGCCGAGCGCTGACCATCCGGGCGACCTGGTATTCCACCAGGGCCACTCCAGCCCGGGCATTTATGCGCGCTCGTTCCTCGAAGGCCGTCTGGCCGAGGACCAGCTCGACCTGTTCCGCATGGAAGTTGTCGGCAAAGGTCGCGCGCTGTCGTCGTACCCGCATCCGTGGCTGATGCCGGATTACTGGCAGGTGCCGACGGTGTCGATGGGCCTGGGTCCGATCCAGGCGATCTACCAGGCGCAGTTCTTCAAGTACCTCGAGCATCGTGGCCTGGTGCCGAAGAGCGACCGCAAGATCTGGTGCTTCCTCGGTGACGGCGAGACGGACGAGCCGGAGTCGCTCGGTGCGATCTCGCTGGCCGGACGCGAAGGTCTGGACAACCTGATCTTCGTGGTCAACTGCAACCTGCAGCGTCTGGACGGCCCGGTGCGCGGCAACGGCAAGATCATCCAGGAACTGGAAGGCGTGTTCCGCGGCGCCGGCTGGAATGCACTCAAGCTGGTCTGGGGCAGCTACTGGGATCCACTTCTCGCGCGCGACACCAAGGGCGTGCTGCGCAAGCTGATGATGGAAACCGTCGACGGCGAATACCAGGCATGCAAAGCGTTCGGCGGCGCATATACGCGCGAGCATTTCTTCGGCAAGTATCCGGAGACGCGCGAGATGGTCGCCAACTTGAGCGACGACGACATCTGGCGGCTGAACCGCGGTGGCCACGATCCGCACAAGGTCTACGCGGCCTATCACGCGGCCTCGAACACCAAGGGTATGCCGACGGTGATCCTGGCCAAGACGGTGAAGGGTTACGGCATGGGCGCGGCCGGCGAGTCGCAGAACCCGACCCACCAGCAGAAGAAGCTGGACGAGGAGGCGGTGCGGCATTTCCGCGACCGTTTCCAGATTCCGATCAGCGACGACAAGCTGAAGGACGTGCCGTACTACCACCCGGGCAAGGAGTCGCCGGAAGTGCAGTACATGCTGGAGCGGCGCCAGGCGCTCGGCGGCTTCCTGCCGCAGCGCCGGCGCAAGGCCGAGGCGAAGCTGAAGACGCCGGAGCTGGCTGCGTTCGAGCAGATCACCAAGGGCACAGGTGAGCGTGAAATTTCCACCACGATGGCGCTGGTACGCGGCATCAACCTGTTGTTGCGCGACAAGCAGCTGAGCGAGCGCGTGGTACCGATCGTCGCCGACGAGGCGCGCACGTTCGGCATGGAAGGCATGTTCCGCCAGATCGGCATCTATGCGCCGTTCGGCCAGAAGTACAAGCCGCAGGATTCTGATCAGCTGCTGTACTACCGCGAGGACCAGAAGGGCCAGGTGTTGCAGCAGGGCATCAGCGAGGCCGGCGGCATGGCCTCGTGGATGGCCGCGGCGACCAGCTATTCGATCAGCAACCAGGCGATGCTGCCGTTCTTCATCTACTACTCGATGTTCGGCTTCCAGCGCATCGGCGACCTGTGCTGGGCCGCCGGTGACATGCGCTCGCGCGGTTTCCTGATTGGCGGTACGGCCGGCCGCACCACGCTCAATGGCGAAGGCCTGCAGCATGAGGACGGCCATTCGCACCTGATGTCCGGCACGATCCCGAACGTGAAGTCGTATGACCCGACGTTCTCCTATGAGGTTGCGGTAGTCCTGCAGGACGGCACGCGCCGGATGATGCAGGAGCAGGAGGACATCTACTACTACATCACCGTGATGAACGAGAACTATAGCCACCCTGATCTGCCGCAAGGCGTCGAGGACGGCATCATCAAGGGCATGTATTTGTTCAAGGATGGCGGCAAGCCGAAGAAGGGTGAGCCGCGCGTGCAGCTGCTCGGCTCGGGCACGATTTTGCGCGAGGTTATCGCCGCGGCCGAACTGCTGGAGAAGGACTTCGGCGTGAAATCGGACATCTGGTCGTGCCCCAGCTTCATCGAGCTGCGCCGCGACGGCTTCGATGCCGAGCGCTGGAACCGTCTGCACCCGGAAGCGGAGCAGCGCGTGCCGTATGTCACCGGCCTGCTTGAGGGTCGTCAGGGTCCGGCGATCGCCGCCACCGACTACGTGCGTGAATTCGCCGACCAGATCCGCGCCTTCATGCCCGATGGCATGCGTTACACCGTGCTCGGCACCGATGGTTTCGGTCGTTCGGACACGCGTGCGCACCTGCGCGAGTTCTTCGAGGTCGATCGCTACTGGATCGCGCATGCTGCGCTGGCCGCACTGGCGAAGGACGGCAAGGTCAACGCCAAGGACGTCAGCCGGGCGATCAAGGAATACCGGCTCGATCCGGACAAGCCGAATCCGCAGACGGTCTGAAATCAGCGAGCCCGTCGTTCGGGCGCATGGTGAGCCGATTCAAAAAACCGCCGAGTGGCGGTTTTTTGATGGATGCGGTTCGGCCAGCGCGTCCTGGTGGAGCGAATGTCACGGCACGATGGGCTGCGATGTCTTTCGTGGGCATGGCAGGTTGTTTGGTGCGCAAAAATTCAGCATGGCCGTCGCATTCTGTGGGGTGTCATCACTGCCAGCGATGCGCGGGACAAGCTTTGCGCCATGACAGCCATGGGTGTCGCCACGGATCGGTGGCGTCGGCGCAGCAGCGGTGTCCGTGCGGCTGTACGAGCGGTCATGTCATTGCGTGGAGCAGCGACTGCGCCCATGGCGGTCGCCGGTGTTTTCATCAGGTCATCTGACCATACGAAGGATGGAGACTATGAACAAGACCATACACATGAGCATGATCGCGTCTGCTGGCGCCGCCGTGCTGCTGGCGGGTTGCTGCCCCTGTCCCGTCTACCGAGCCAGGCCGGTGGTGGTGATGCAGGCCCCGCCAATGCAGCGAGAAATGCCGGCACCGGCACCGATGGTCGAAAACCGGCATGAGACGCTGGGGGCGGATGCGCTGTTCGCTTTTGGCCGATCCGACATCAACAGCCTGACTGGGCGGGGCCGCAGTCAACTGGATCGGCTGGTGGCGGAGTTGCATGAGGCCAGGAGCATTCATGCAGTGGGTCTGGTCGGCTACACCGACCGGATCGGTGACCGCGCACAGAACGATGACCTTTCACTGCGGCGCGCCAATGCGGTGCGCGATTACCTGGTCGGGCATGGCGTGGATGCTGGCCTGATCACCACCGAAGGCCGCGGCGACGCCGATCCGGTGGTCGCCTGCCCGGACCTCACGGGCCAGCGGCTGCGTGACTGCCTGGCGCCGAACCGGCGCGTGGAAGTGAATATCCAGGCGGTCAGGTAAATCGGCGGCGCAGAACTCCCACACTCAATGACCGGATGCGTGCATCCGGTCATTGAGTCACTTAGCTTCCTGACGATTCATTCGTCGTCGCGGCTGCGAAACACGTGACGCAGCAGCAGGAACGCACCGATGGTGCCGGCGACAATCGCCACGCTGGCCGTCGGATGGCGATTCACTTGGCGGCGCAGGCGGCGATAGTGATAGTTCGCTTCGTCGGCGAAGTCCTCGGCCGCATTCGTCAGCCGTTGGCTGTAATGATTGCCGCGCTTGCCAAAGCGTTCGCCAATGCTGCGGCCACGATCGAACAGGCTCTGCGCACTGCTGGCGGCGCCATCGGCGTAATGACGTACGCGCTCGCCAGCCTGTTCGCCGGCGTCGCGGATCTGTCGCTCGATATCACGATTACGCATCAGTCTTCTCCTCGCTATCTGAAATGACAGGTTGCCAGCGGGGTTGTGAGCAGTGTGTGGACAACGGCTGCGGATGCTGTTGTCCGTTCAGCTATGAAGTGCGCAATCAGCCACCAAGCTTGTATTCGCCGCCCTTCTGCAGCGCGCGCTGGTACGCCGGTCGCGCATGGATTCGCTGCAGGAATGCTGACAGCCGGGGGTAGCTGGCATCCAGCCCCCCACGTGCTGCGAAGGCTTCCAGCGGAAAACTCAGCTGAATATCGGCCGCACTGAACTCGTTGCCGGCAAACCATTCACTCTTGCCCAGTTCGCCTTCCAGGTAATCCAGATGCAGCTTCAGCTGCGGATCGACGAAGCTGTTCATCACTTTGTGTGCGATGCCTTTGGCGATCGGCTTCACGAAGAACGGTGCAGGTGCGGTTTCGACCCGACGGAATACCAGCTTCAGCAGCAGCGGTGGCATCGCTGAACCTTCGGCGTAATGCAGCCAGTAGTTGCAGCGCAGGCGCTCTGGCGTGCCGTGCGCGGGAATCAGCGTGCCGGCGCCATAGCGGTCGGCGAGGTATTCGATGATCGCGCCGGATTCGGCCAGGGTGAGCTCACCATCGGTGATCACCGGCGACTTGCCCAGCGGATGCACCGCGCGCAGTTCCGGCGGCGCCAGCATGGTCTTCGGATCGCGCTGGTAGCGCTTGATCTCGTATGGCACGCCGAGCTCTTCCAGCAGCCACAGGATGCGCTGGGAGCGCGAGTTGTTCAGATGGTGGACGGTGATCATGGTGGACTGCCGAGAAAGGTGGGTGATGCGGTCACCGGGCTGAATTCGCGTTGTACCGCGGGACTGCATAGGCGCTTGATGATCCAGCCGAACAACACGCTGAAGCCAATGGCCATGATCGTGCCGAAAATCTGCATCGCCAGCATGAAGCCATGCATGCCGTCGGCAAAGTGTGCAGGCGCGTTGGACGGCAGTTGCATCATCTGCTGCATCGAACCCATGAGCCACCACTGGAATATCAAGCCGAGCAATTGATAGGCGATGGCGAAACCCATCAGCCCGATGAAGAGCAGGCGGCCCCAGTTGCGTCGCAATAGAAGGCCGATGGCGGCGATCAAGGTGGTGATCGACAACAGCAGGAAGACGCGGAAAAACCAGATCATGTGGCCGAACACCCAGTCCATTGGTGCCGGCATATTCGGAGGCATAGGCTGAGTGGCCATCTGCTGCTGCATGGCCGGCAGGAATACCAGCTGAAGCATCAGGTTCTGCAGCAGGCCAATCAGCGTGGCGAAACCAGCGAGGCAGACGAAGATCCAACCCAGGATGGTGACGAAGCTGGAGCGGATCGGTGGTGGCAATGCGGACATCGGTATGCTCCTTCAACAAGATCCAGCATTGCAGATCGACCTGTGTTCCGTCTCGTTCGCGTGGCTGGTCAGTAAATCTCGCCCACGCAGCAGCGCAGGCTGCCGCCGGCTTTCTCGATCTCGCTCAAGTCCACCGCGCCGACGGCGAAGCCGTAGCCAGCCAGTGCCTCGTACTGTTCGGCGGTCAGCGATGCGGTGGCGCAGGCGCTCATCCATACCCGGTCGTCGGACAAGGCGATGGCGTTGGCAGCGAACGCCTGTTTCTGCGCGGGCGTCAGCCAGATCGCGCGGTCGCCATAGGCCTTTGCGATGGCCCTGGGTACTACCGGATCGCGGAAGCCGTCAGCGGCAATGATCGCGGCGCGGCTGGCCAGCAAGGTCAGCACCACATTGGTGTGGTACTCGGCTTCGGCCAGCTCGAAGCATAACGTCAGGCGTAGATCGAAGGCCTTGTGCATCGCCTGCGCGCCGGCCATGTCGCAGCGTTCGCTGAGGCCGCAATAGCCGATACCGCGCGCGCGATCGATGATCAGCGAGCCGGTGAGTTCGGCTACCAGGTCATCGCAACCGGACAGGTCGATTTCGTCGTAACCCAGCACGTCGCCGAAGAAGTCGCGGATGTCGGCGCGCTCCGCCTCGCGCTGGCGCACTGAATGGCGCATGCGGCCGACGATCAGCCGGCCCGGCGCGGTGGCGAACACATTGTTGGGAAACACCGCATCGGGCGTCGCCGGGTTGCCGGGAAACGTGATCACCGGAATATCCGCGCGCAGCGCTTGCGCCAAAGCGCTGTGCTGGGCGAGTGCCTTCAGCGGATCGACCGTGAGGCTCATGTCCATGTATTGGTTGTCGCGTGCCGATTCCGCCGCCAGCGTGAACTCCGCGGGTGCGACCAGATAGGCCGCGCGTGCAGTGGCTTCGGCGTCCGGCAACGGCGCCAGGGTGGCAAAAGCCTCGAGGAATTCGGTCGCTGAAGAGGTGATCACGTTACGGCTCCATGACTCTCTAGGTTCGGCGCTGGCATCACTGGCGGAGGTCCCCGCCGGGATCGAGTGTCAAAGAGTATCTGCTGCGGGCTCATCAGGTACGGTTGCCTCGACCTGCAGCCGCTGCCGCCGGCGCAGGGTCGGGAACATCGCCATCCACAACCCGACCACCAGCAAGGTGCCCACACCACCAAGTACGGTGGCGTGCACCGCCCCCATCCACGCGGCCAGCATGCCCGATTCGAACTCGCCGAGCTGGTTGGAGGTATTGATGAAGATGGCATTGACCGCGCTGACCCGCCCGCGCATGTCATCCGGCGTATCGAGCTGCACCAGCGAGCTGCGGATCACCATGCTGACCATGTCGAACGCACCCAGTGCGAACAAGGCGAGTAGCGACAGCCACAGCGTGGTGGAGAGTGCGAACACCAGAGTGGCCACGCCGAAGCCGGCGACGGCGGCGAACATGATCGGGCCGACCCGACGCTGCAGGTTGTGCCGCGCCAGCCACAGCGACATCAGCAGCGCACCGACCGCCGGCGCCGCGCGTAGCAGGCCGAGCCCCCACGGGCCGGTGTGCAGGATGTCCTTGGCGAAGATCGGCAGCAGCGCGGTGGCACCGCCGAGCAGCACGGCGAACAGGTCCAGCGAGATCACGCCAAGCACGTCCTTGCGCTCGCGGATGAAATGCACGCCGGCGAACAGGGTCTTCAGCGTGGCCGGCTCGCGTTTGGGCGGCGCCTGTTCGTAACGCAGCCGGCTCATCAGCGTGGCGGCGACCAGGTACAGAACGGCGGCCACCACGTAGACCACGCCAGGTCCGGCCACGTAGAGCAGGCCGCCCAACGCCGGGCCCATGATCATCGCCGCCTGGCCGGCCGAGGCATTCACCGCCATCGCACGCGGCAGGATCGACGCGGGCACCAGCGCCGGCAGCATCGATTGCAAGGAGGGAAACTCGAATGCCTTGGCCACGCCAATCACGAAGACCAGCGCAAGGATGCCGATCTCGTGGACGTGCCGGGTCAGGGTGAGCGCAGCGAGTACAACGATCGCCAGCCATTCGACGATTTGCCCGATCAGCACGATTCGCCGGCGCTCGAACTGGTCGGCGACATGCCCGGCCGGCAACGCCAGCACGACCGACGGCACGAACTGCACCAGCCCGATCAGGCCCAGGTCGAACGCGCGGCCGGTGATCGCGTAGATCTGCCAGCCGACTGCCACCGACAGCATCTGGAAACCGAAACTGGAGGCGATCCGGGCGAACCAGAACGCGACAAAGGCCGGGTGGCGGAACAGGGAGTCGTCGCGTTTTGACATGAATCGGCGTGGCTGAAAACGCCTAGTCTAGCCGGCTAGTTGCACACGGATACGATGTATCAGGAGCCTGTCACTATGCCGTACGCGTGAAGCCGTCGGCGCTCCATGCTTCGCTACCCACGCCGTGGTGCACGAAGAACAAGCCATCCGGATCGTACTTGCGTTTCACCGCGGCGAGCTTCGCGTAGTGGGGGCCCCAGAATCCCTGTCGCCAGTCGTGCAAGAAATAATCGCTCTCGGAAACGTACGAACCGGCGCCGGGCGCCACGGCGCGTAGCGCATCCATCGCCTTGTCGATGGTCGCCGCCTCGCGTCGCGCCTTGGCCAGTTCGGGGCGGGCGTTCGGCATGCCGGGAAAGGCCGGGTCGCCGCTGCTTCCGCAGATAGCCAGCGCAAAGGCATCCAGCACCTGCGGGTGGGTCGCAGTGTCGCGTGCGCGCTCAATCGCGTCGGCGGCACCGCCGGCCAGTCCCTTGTTGAAGTGCAGCGCGAAATCCCAGTGCCGCGAGGCGGCGAACAGGGCCTCCGCCAGTCGTGACTGCTGGCCCGGCTGCAGCAGTGCGGCCGGCAGCCATGCCGATTGATAGCTGTGGATGAACCAGCCGACCTGACCCTGGTCGTCAGCCCAGAGGGTATGGTGGGCCGGCGCACCGGGCCGGTCGTCCGCCACGATGAGCTTGGGCGCATGGGCGCGGAAAAACTCCGCGTCCCAGAAATGCCGCGCCGGCACCGCCAGCGCCTGCATCGGTTTGGCGAACCGGTAGTCGCTGTGGGCGCTGACCCAGTCGAGAAACGGCGCCCAGACCTGCTCCGCCTGCTGCTGGGTCAAGTCCTGGAACACCATCGATATGTTCAGCGTGTTGTCGCTGCGGAACGACATCTGTTCACCCCAGTGCGGGTTAAACAGTGCGCTGTGATAGAACTCCATTACCTTGACGATCAGCGCGCGGAACGCGTCGTCGGACGCTGCTTTGATGGCGGCGGATACCCCGCCGAACATCGCCGGCAGCTCGAACGTACGCAGGGTGAGGCGCGTGATCGTTCCGAGGCTACCGCCACCGCCGCCCTTGATGCCCCAGAACAGATCGGGATGGGTGCAGGTATTGGCGATGCGCACTTCGCCGTCAGCGGTGACGATTTCCGCCTCCAGCAGGTTGGCGGCCGCAGTGCCCCAGTTTTTCGAGAAATTGCCGAAGCCGCCGCTCTGCACCAGGCCGGCAACGCCCACCGTGGTGCAGCCGCCACCCTGCACGTAGCGGCCGCCCTTGGTGGTGACCGCGTCGTAGGCGTCGATCCACATTGCGCCGGCTTCGATCGTCACCGCCGGCTGCGGCGCCTCGGTAGAGCCTTGCGCGATAAAGGCGTCATGCAGGGTCACCTTGTTCATGTGCCGTGGCCATACCAGCAGCGAATCCGGCGCGTCCGAGGTGCCCTGATAACTGTGGCCACCGCCTTTCACCACCAGCCTCAGGCGGTGCTCCCGCGCGAAGTTGATCGCTGCCACCACGTCGGCGGTGTTCTCCGCTGCGACTGCGTAAGCACTGGGCTGCGATGTCCAAGCATCGGCCCAGCCGCTGGTTTGGGTCAGCGCGGGGTTGTCGCCCAGTGCGAAAGGGTTGTCGAGATGTTTCAGCGCCTCCGCGCAAATGCTGTCGGGGGGAGATGTGGCGCAGTGTGCGAAGGGTGATTCGAGCTTCAGCAGCCGGCCGCCGACGTCGCGCTTCAGCTGATCCCATTGCGCGGGCAGCGGCCAACCCGGATCGCCTGGCCGTACCCGTGCGCGGAGTTTCTTCGCGATGACGCTGGCGGCATTCTGCGCCGTGGTTACGCCACTGCGCATCAGCAGCGGTAACAGTGGCAGCGTTGCCATGGCTTTCAACAGTTCGCGTCTTTTCATCAAGCTGCTCCAGATCGGCTGCACGGAATCGCCACGACCGGTTCGGACAGGCCATGGCATGCGACCCATGATGGTCTGATGGAGCGGGTTGTCGATCCGCAAGTGATGGAACGTGCTTGAACAGGGATGAGCGGCGGTCCGGTGGGGCGAATAGCATGGGCGTTCTCGCGGCCACGTAGAATCGCCGACATGACGAAACAGACGGATTTCGAATATCGCGATTTTCAGCGCTGGCGACGCCCGGCCGAAGTTGGCTTCTGGGTCGTGCTGTCGATACTCAATACCGTGTTCAACAGCATGGTCGCGCGCATCGACCATGCCCGCACGGCGGCATGGGAGCCGTGGGTATGGGAGTGGACCAGCTCGATCCTGATCCTGGCCCTGATTCCGGCGGTGCTGGCGGTCGAACGGCGCTGGCCGTTTCGCTTCGATACCTGGCGGCGCAGCCTGCCGTGGCACTTGCTGGCCAGTGTGTCATTCAGCCTCATCCATGTCGCCGGCATGACCGTGCTGCGCAAGCTGGCTTATGCGGTTGTTGGTGAGCACTACGATGCAGGTGCCTGGCTGCCGAATTTCGGCTACGAGTTCCTCAAGGACTTCCGCACCTATTTTCTCATCATCGCGCTGATCTGCCTGTCGCGGTTATGGTTGATGCGCTGGCAGGGCGAGGCGCGGTTGCTGGTCGCACCGGAGGAAGGTCCACCGGTAGAGCCAGTAGATCGGCCGGAGCGCTTCCTGGTGCGCAAGCTGGGCAAGGAGTTCCTGATCAACGCCAGCGAGATCGAATGGCTGCAAGCGTCAGGCAACTATGTGAACCTGCATGTGCGCGGTCGCGACTACCCGCTGCGCGCGACCATGGCCGGGATCGAGGAACGGTTGGATCCTGCGCGCTTCGTGCGTGTGCACCGCAGCTATTTCATCAATCTCGATTACCTCGCCGAGATCGAGCCACTGGAGACCGGCGATGCCCGCCTGCAGATGCGCGACGGCGTGAAGGTTTCGTGCAGTCGGCGTTACCGGGCAGCCCTGCGCGAGCGCTTCGGGTCGCCGGACTGACGGTTGCGTTATCCGGCCACCTCGTTCCAAGCTAATAGCCTGTTCCCGATCGGTGTCTCGCTGATGAAGCCCGTTATCCATCGTTACGCCGCCGCGATCTTGTGCGTCGCCTTGTTGCTCGTCGGTTGTTCGCAACAGGGCGGCGCCGCGGCACCATCCGCAGCGCAGCAGCAGGCGCAGGCGCAGGCAGCCGATGCGGCGCGCGATCTCGATACCTACCGCCAGCTGTTGCGTATCGGCAACGACCAGATGGCGGTGTCAATGGGTCATGACATCATCAGCCACTATCCGGGCGGCGCCGCGGCGAAGGAAGTACAGCAGACCCTGCCGGCGATCGAGCAGCGCTATACCGCGGCCAGCGAGAAGAACCGGCTGGCGAGTTTGTGGCTGTATCAGGTGTCGCCGATGGCCGGCGGTACGCAGTCCACCGCCACCATCGTCAGCAGCCAGCCGTCTGGCAATGATCGGGTGCAATTGGTATTGCGTCGGCATACCAGCTGGGGCCAGAGCGTGTTCCTGTATGGCAGCAAGCCCGGTTTCGTCTGCCATGGCAACTGCGTGATGGCCATGACGGTGGATGGCAAGCCGGTACACATCAAGGTGTTCGCGCCGCCGACCGGCGAGCCGGCGTTGATGGTGGTCGACGACAAGGGCTTTATTGCCATGCTGCAGAAGGCAAAGAAAATCAGCATGGATGTGACTTTCGCCGACGGCGAGAAGAAGCAGACCCTTGTCTACGAAGTCGGTGGCTTTGATCCGGCCAAGTGGGCCAGTGTCGGCAAGGGAAAAAAGAAGTAAACCGGTGTATGCCTGCGGTCGAGTAGAGCGTTATCAACCTTATCCATGCAGGAGGGCGTCGCCATGAAATCCATCCAACTGTTGTCTGGGTTGCTCATCGCCGGATTGCTCGCGGGCTGCTCCAGCGTGCCTTATGCACAACGGCAGAGCCAGCGCCAGGCGGAGTATGCGGCAGCCGCCGGTGCGCCGGTGCGCAGCTTTCACTTTTTCAGCCCGATGTATTCGTGGGAGGCGCTGAGCAATCAGCAACTGGCGGTTTATACACGGCCCAACCAGGCGTGGCTGCTGGATGTGGACAGCTGCCCGAACCTGACGTTTGCGAACGTGATCGGACTGACCTCCAGCGTCCATGAGGTATCGGCGCGTTTCGACCGCGTGCTGACCGGGCGTGACCATTTCCCCTGCACCATCACGCAGATCCGCCCGATCGACGTTAGTCATCTGCGGGCCGCGCAGCAGGCGCAGCGCAAGATCGATGAACAGCCGCGCGTGGTGCCTGCCGGCGGCCAGTGATGAGGTTGCGCGGGTGATCTTGCATGATGACACGCACTGCCCGGTCCAGCGTGGCTACGGCTTCCAGGTGATAGCGATCGCTGCGTTGACAATCACGGTTCCGGTGGAGGGTGCGGTCATGTCCAAGTCTTGCCTGTCATTGATCGGCTGCATGCTGGCCGGGTTGCTCGCCGCCTGCTCCAGCATGCCGTCCGCGCAGGACGCACAGCAGCGGCAAGCCGCCTATGTGGCGGCGGCTGGCACGCCGGTACGCAGTTTTCGTCTGGTGCTGGGAGATGGGATTTATTCGTGGGAGCCGCTCGACGATACCCAGCTGGTGGTCTATACACGCCCCACGCGCGCGTACCTGCTGGATACATGGCCGTGCAGCGGCCTGAGCTTTACCAACCGGGTCGGCTTTACCTCCTTTGCCGGGGAGGTGTCGGTGGGCTTCGACAAAGTGCTAACGGCGCGCGGCTACCTGCCTTGCGCGATCAAGCAGATTCGACCAGTGGATCTGGCGCGCTTCAAGCTCGAGAAGGAAGCCCGGCGCCAAGCCGATGTCGTGGCCCGCGACAGCCCAGGTGCTGCGCCAGCCCCTGCTGCAAGCCACTAGTGCAGGAACAGCTTCCCGGTGATCCGCGCCAATGGTTTTTCCAGCGCGTTCTGCAGCATGGTCGGCAAGTCCAGTGGCTTGAGCAGCATCTTCACCGTCATCGCGGCGGGGATGTGCCGGCGCAGCAGGTTCTGTGCGCGGCCGCTGATGCGGCGAAACTCGGTCTCGTTGCCCTGGTGTTGCGGATAGCACTGGTTGAACACGTGGCGCAGCGCGATGTTGCTGTCCTCGCCCTTGATCTCGTTGACCCGCCGCAGGATCGCGCGGAACACCTTGTAGCGGCCGAAACCCTCGCGCTCCCGATATAGCCGGTAGTGCTGGTAGAAGTGTTTGTAGTGACGCACCTCATCGCTCTTGATGTGGTTGGTCAGCTGCTTCAGTACCGGCTCGTCAGTGATCTCATGCAGCGCGCGGTACAGGCTGGCGGTGCCGGTTTCCACCACGCAGCGGGCGGCCAGTTCCAGTCCGCGGCAGGGTTCGAGTTGCTCGGCGGTGCATACCGCGCCGTACTCGTTCCAGAACGCCGTAAAACCCTTGTCCCAGTCGAATTCCGGCCACACGGTTCTGACATAACCGGCCAGTGCGCGGCCATGTTGCAGTTCCTCATGTTCCCAATGTTGGCTCAGCCAGGTCTGCAGTTCCTGGTCGCCGGCAAAGTGATCGATCAGATTCTGCGTGTAGAGATCCGAGCCGCTCTCGACGAACGACGAACTGCACAGCAGGAAGAACAGATCCTCGTTGTGCCGAATGCGCGTCAGGTCGATACGGTTCAGATCGAGGCTGTCGAGTGTCCATGTGGGCGAATCGGTATAGCTCAACGTGATTTTCCTGTGCGTAGCGCAACGCTTGCCGAGTACGGGATAGTGATGACACGGTCATGAGCGCAGCATAAAGCTGGGTCCTCGACACCGTATCGGCGCCGCACGATCTCAACGTCTATCGGCAGATGCTCAGGCGCGACGGCACGATGGTCCTGGTCGGGCTGCCGCATATACCACCGACGATCCGTGGCGGCGCATTGATCTTCGGTTGCCATTCGCTGGCCGGCTCCCTGATCGGCTGCATTGCCGAGATGCAGGAGATGCTGGATTTCTGTGCCGAGCATGGCATCGTCTCGGACATCGAGAAAACCTGTATCCAGGACATCAATGAGGCCTACGAGCGGATGCTGAAGAGCGACGTGAAATACCGCTTCGTGATCGACATGGCTTCGTTGCGGGAAACCGCCTCAGCGACACGGTGGTGCACGCTTAGCGCACCACCGTCACCGGCACATGGGCCCGTGCCAGCACGTTGCCTGACACCGAGCCGAGTAGCCAGCGCGCCAGCGCGCCGCGCTCGGTGTGGCCGATCACGATGTGATCGACGCCATGCTGGTCAATCTGGCTCAACAGCACATCGCCGGGGCTGCCGTAGGTCATCTCGACGTCGACCAGACTGGCGGCATCGGGCACGATCGTGGTCAGTTCGTCCAGCAGCTCCTTGACGCGCTGGGTGCTGGAGTCGGTCATCATCAGGGCCGAGCAGTCGGCGCCGCCTTCGGTCACCTGTAATACCGACACCACACGCACCCGGCTGCTGCCGCAGCGAGCCAGGTCGATGGCGAATTGAAAGGCGCGGCGGGAAGCATCGGAGCCGTCGTAACCAACTAGTGAGTACTTGACCATGGATATCCTTTGCTGCGTTCTGGCCCAGAGTCTATGTAGTGTTTCAGCCGCGCCACAACCCGGGCACGGCTTCCGTACAACCGGCGCCTAGCACCTCCAGTCTGCGCGGCAGCCTGTTAGCTAAGCATCAAAGCCGGAAACCTGAACGGGCTGTCATCTTCTGCACACAGCTATCACGCGGCGGTGCACATTCTTGATCCACCACGCAGGGGCGTGCCGATTCCTTTGGGAAGCACGTTTGACCCTGTGCCGGGAAAATCTATTCAAGGAGATGACGATGATCAAGCGTACTTTTGGTATGGCCGCCCTGGTGCTGGCTTGCGCGACGGCAGCGACCGCGCTCCCCACTTCCAGCGCCCACGCTGACGAGGCCATGGTGAAGTGCCATCTCAGGTTCAACCTTTCCGGTTGGTCGCTGATCTACAAGCATGCCGAAGGCATCGGTACCATTCGATGCGACAACGGACAGCTCGCCAACGTCAAGATCAGTGTGATCGGCGGCGGCATTACCGCCGGCAAATACCGCATCAATGACGGAACGGGCGAGATCAGCAACGTGCATGGCATTCGCGAAGTCTTCGGCGACTATGCGCAGGCTGGTGCCGAGGCTGGCGTGGTCAGGAGTTCCCAGGCGCAGGTATTGACCAAGGGCACTACGTCACTGGCGCTGGCCGGTACCGGTGAAGGCGTCGATCTGGGTGTTTCGGTGGGCAGGTTCAGCATCAAGCCGCGTTGATGCATGAGGGTTGTCGGCTAGACAGGGTGTGACAACGAAGGGCGCCGCATGGCGCCCTTCGCTTTGGTGCGCGTAAACTGCGAAGGCTGTATCTCGCCACCATTGCCCAGCTGGAGATCCCTTCATGCGCCGTTTTTCCTGTTTGCTCGTGTTGGCCCTGTTATGTGGCTTGGCGGCGCCGGCTTTTGCCGCTGGCCCGCAGGCGGGTGATGTCGCCCCGACGTTCCATCTGCAGGATCAAAACGGCCACTGGCATACACCGGCAGATTTTCATGGCCACTGGCTGGTGATGTATTTCTATCCGAAGGATTTCACCCCGGGCTGCACGACCGAGGTATGCACGTTCCGCGACGATATTGCCAAGCTGCGCAAGGCGGGTGCCGATGTGGTCGGCGTGAGTCTCGATGACGTGAAATCGCATGCCGATTTCGCCGCGAAATACCACGTGCCTTTTCCGTTGCTGTCAGATGCCGATAGCTCGGTATCCGCCGCCTATGGTGTGCTGACTTCGCATCTGGGCATGCACTACGCCAAGCGCACCACCTTCCTGATCGACCCGCAGGGCAAGATCGCCAAGGTCTATGTGGATGTCGATCCGGAGAAGAATTCCGCCCAGGTGATGAGCGACCTGGCCACGCTCAAGGCGGCACCCTGATGCCCTTGGCGATACGTGTCGATCAGCCCGCGCCCCCGCGCGGACTGACCATCTGGCGTGTGCTGGTGTGGATGCTGCTGCTGTTTGCGGCACTTGGCTGCCTACAGTATGTGCGGCACGCGCAACTGGTATGGGGACAACTGCAGGCTCTGGCGCCGGCGCAGCCTGACGCGGTCGCGGCGCTGCATGGCATGCTGGCTTGGGATGTTGGTTACCTGGTGGCTGCGTTTGTCCTTATCGTGATCTGTGCGGGCTGCATCCTGCGGCAGGCTTGGGCGCGTCCTGTATTGCGCGTGGCTTCCTGTCTGCTGGCACTGTGGGCGCTGGTCAGCGGCGGCTTGCTGCTGGCGCAGTGGTCGTCGTTCAATCATGCCAGCGCAGATGCCATCGCCCAGCTCCAGAGCGACGCGGCACTGCAGCAGGCGCTATTGCATGCACGTCGCAGCTACCAGATGGCGCTGATACTGAAAGCGGTCGCTGTGCCTGTGCTGCTGTGGCTGGCGTGGCAGCTGGGACTGCCGGTGGTGAAGGTCCAGTTTCGACGACGGCCCTCGCGTTGAAAGTATGTTGGTCAGCATTGTCTGCGCTAGCTAGCGGGTATGATACAAATCGCTAGGGCGTCATCTGGGAAATAGGGGAGACACGGATGAAACGCTTGCTGTTGGGGTTGCTTGGCGTGTTTTGCAGCGGTGCGGTGATAGCAAATGGTGGGGTCGATGCAGTGCGCAAGCAGGTGCAGGCCAGCATGCTGGTGACCGGCTCGATTGTCGTGGCACAGGATGGCAGCGTGAACAGCTATACCCTGGATCAGCAGGACAAGCTGCCGCCGTTGGTGCTTGAAGTCATCAACAAGACCGTGCCGCATTGGAGGTTCGGTATCGACGTCAGCGACTTTCAGGAGTACATGCGCGCGAGCCAGGCAAGGCTACTCAAAGCAAAGATGAATCTGCGTGTGGTCGCTGTTCCTGTCGATAATCAAAATTACTCGGTGAGTATCAGTGAAGCGTCCTTCGGCGAGGACGCTTCCGCCCGGAAATCTTCAAGTGACACGCTCAGTGAAAAAGACATAGTCCAGCCGCGTTACCCATCGAGATCTTCGCAAGATGGCGTAGGTGGCACTGTCTATGTGTATGTCCGCATTGGTCGGGACGGCAAGGTCGAGGATCAGGTCGCTCGCCAGGTTAATCTGCATGTTGTTGCGCCCGAGACCGAGATGGCAGTTTTTCGGAAGGATCTTGCCAAGGCAGCCGTGGACGCAGTTCGGCGCTGGACCTTCAACCCGCCAACGTCGGGCAAGGAAGCCAGCTGGCAGCATTGGTATGCCATGGTTCCAGTCGAATTTTGCCAGAGTGCTCGTTGTGACGAAGAGGCGTATGGCAAGTGGGCGGGTTATATACCCGGACCCAACGTGCCAATTCCATGGCATGACGATCCCGAGGTGACCCCCCAAGATTCGGATGCTATGCCGTCGGGCGTAGCTTTCCAGCCAGATCAGCGATTGAAGTTGCTCACATCATTGGGCAAAAGCTGAGCAATCGGCGACGACTTCGGAACGTCCCGTGATGCGTGGCGTTTCGATGCTCCGGTTTAGGGTGTTCAGTAGGGGTTGCCGAGCGGTCATATATTGCTGGCCGACGCCATCTGCCCTGGAACCTCATCAATGCGCCGACTTATCCTATCCGTATTCCTGCTGCTGGCGACGGGCCTCCACGCACAGGACATGGAAACCACCTGCCATGCCAGCAGCAGCTATGACGTGACGTTGAAGACGGACAGCCTGCTGTTCGATCGTGCGTCGCCAGCGCCCTTCCACGTCGAACTGCAGCAGGGCACGTTGCGTACCGATGGCGTCGCGGTGCCTCTGAATGCGGAGGATCAGGATCGGCTGGCGCTGTTCGAGCGTGAGTTGCGTGCACTGGCTCCAAGGGTGCGCACGGTCGCTCAAAACGGGGTAGACATGGCGGTGCACGCAATGCGCGCCGAGGCTGCGGGCCTGGGTCTGAGTGCGGACACTCGCGCCGAACTCGATCGGCGCTTAAGCGCGCATGCCAGCGAGCTCAAGCAGCGCATCGCGGCCAGCCGCAGCACCCACGACTGGCAAGGTGATTTCGCCGAGCAGTACGGGAACCAGATCGCCGCCGACCTGGTGCCTTTGCTGGTGGCCGATCTCGGTCAGCAGGCGATCAACGCGGCCTTGGCCGGCGACATGCAGACTGCCGCCGACTTGCGTGATCGCGCCGCGTCGCTCGCCACCAACCTGCAGCCACGCCTGCAGCAGCGGATGCAGGCTTTGCGTCCGCAGATCGAGGCATTGTGCCCGTCGATCCAGCGGCTGGCCGAGCTGCAGCAAGGCGTGCGCGGCAGTGACGGGCGACCGTTGAACCTGCTGCAGATCGGCCAGTGAGCCCGTGGGCCCGGTGCAGCCTGCTGCCGGCTGACCGTGATCCGACAAATTTTCCCGGGTTAATCTCCGGCTAAGTCGCCGGGGGTGACGATGGTGTCGTGATCCACCCATCCTCCAGCAAGGAGGCGGCCATGGCGCCGCGCCCTCCCCGAGCTATTTGCAATGCCTTGCTCCGGCGCAGCATCGACCTGCAGCGGCTCTATCGGCACGCCGCCGCGGCCTGCGAGCCCGGATTGCGGATGGTGCTGGGCGAGAACGTGCACACGCTGGAACTGCTGATTGCCGACCTGCAGGCGCAGCTGCGCCTCAGCGGCGGCAAGTCGAGTAGACGCGGTAGCTTGTACGGCGTCGTGCACCGTCACGTGGCCGGGAAGCTGGTGCACGCGATTGCGCGTCGCGACAGCGCCTGGATCGGTGTACTGGCGCATCACGAGACTGCTCTGCTGCAGGCGTTCGAACAGGCGATCGCCAACGTGCCGGCCGAGTTGGCACTCGTCCTGCAGCGACAGCTGCCGCGCCTGCGCGGGATTCATCTGGACATGCACAACCTCGTCGGCAGTGCGCGCTACTGACGGAGTGGCGATGTCAGCAGCAGGGGACGTCCTCGATTTCTGGTTTGCCGAAGCGAACGCAGCACGCTGGTTCGTTACCGATGCAGCATTCGATGAGGAAATCCGCGAACACTTCGGCCACTCGGTGGATGCGGCTGCCGACGGCCGGCTGGATGGCTGGACGGAGACGCCATCGGGCTGGCTGGCGCTGCTGATCCTGCTCGACCAGTTTCCACGCAATCTGTATCGCGGTGATTCGCGTGCCTGGGCACAGGACGTCAAGGCACAGCGTGTGGTGCTGTCGGGGATTTCCCGTGGTGACGACCGACGGTTACCGCCATTACAGCGCGTATTCGCCTACATGCCGCTGGAACATGCTGAAAACATGGATCTGCAGCAGCTCGCGGTGGAGCGGTTCGGGGCGTTATGCCTGGAGGCGCTGCAGGGACAGCGTGAACGTTTCGAAGGATTTTTCGAATATGCTCGGCGGCATCGCGAGGTGATCGCGCGCTTCGGCCGCTTTCCGCATCGCAATGCTGCACTGGGTCGTGCCAGCACGCCGGAAGAGCTGCTTTACCTGGCCCAGCCGGGCGCAGGTTTCTGAAACGCATTCCATCGTGCGAAGGAGAGTGCCATGCGTCGTCTGTTGCTTATACCGCTGCTGACTTTGAGTCTGAGTGTCTGCGCCAGCGAAACCCTGCGCGTCGGCCAGCAGGTGCTGTCCGTCGGTGACACCGCTGCGCACGCGCTCGATCTGCTGGGTACGCCGGCCTACAAGGAGCCGGTGGAGAATACGTTCGGCGCGTTTCGCGGTGAACGCTGACAATTAATCCGCGAGGATGGCCACGTGATTACCGTGACGATCATCGCCGGCAAGGTTTCCTCGATCGAGGATCATCTGGATGAGCGTCGCGGCTGAGTCGACTCGACTTTGTCGAAGGGTAAAGGACTACCGAATTTCACCAGACCAGGGAGAAGGTCATGCGCATTTGTTTCATCATCGCTTTATTCGTATTCAGCGCCGCTGTGCAGGCGTCCAGCAGTTTGCGTGTGGGCAACCAGGTGCTGAGCATCGGCGACAGCGCCGTGCGTGTCACCGAGTTGCTGGGCAAGCCGTCGTACAAAGCCCATGGCCACAGTTCACGCAGCAGCAGTTCGCGCAGTAGCCGCTCCCGCCGCAGTCGCACGACTGCCAACGCGACGAGCAAAGCGGCCAGCGGCGAAAAATGGCAGTACCGGCGCGGTGACCACATCACCATCGTGACGATGGTCGACGGCAAGGTCAGTGATATCGAGGACGATCGGCGCTGAGTCGAGTTCGCATGGCGATGTCCGGCCTGTCGTGCGATAAATGCGCGGACATGCCGGAGGCCGCATCGTGAGCATTTCCCCATCAGTTAGTCATTCCGGCTCGGCGCGGGCCAGCCTGCTGCGTTCGCGAGGTGTCGGTGGCCATAGCAAGGTCACCAATATCGAGCTGTTCTTCGACCTGGTGTTCGTCTACGCAGTGACCCAGTTGTCGCACACACTTCTGCATGGTTTGAACATGGTGGGTGCGCTGCAGGTGCTGCTGCTGTTCCTGGCGGTGTGGTGGGTATGGGTGTTTACCGGCTGGGTGACCAACTGGCTGGATCCGGAACGTCCGTTGGTACGGCTGTTGCTGCTGGCGCTGATGCTGGCGGGATTGCTGCTTTCGATCGCTTTGCCCGAGGCGTTCGGCGCACGCGGTCTGCTGTTTGCCGGCGCCTACGTCTTCATGCAGGTGGGGCGCACGTTGTTCATGTTGTGGGCGCTGGGAAATGCGGCGCCTGCGAATAAGCGCAACTTCCAGCGCATCACGGTCTGGCTCGTCCTGTCGGGCGCGCTGTGGCTGGCAGGCGGATGGCTGGATGGCCAGTGGCGCTGGGCGTGGTGGACCGCTGCACTGGTACTGGAATACCTCGGGCCGGCGTTGGCCTTTCCGGTGCCTGGCCTGGGTCGATCGAGCACCGCTGACTGGGATATCGACGGCGGTCACCTGGCCGAGCGCTGCAGCCAGTTCGTGATCATCGCGCTGGGCGAGTCGGTACTGGTGACCGGGTCGAGTTTTGCTGACACCTTGTCGCAACCACAGGCGTTGCTTGCGTTCGTCAGCGCTTTCATCGGCAGTGTGGCGATGTGGTGGATCTATTTCGACCTGGCGGCAGAGCGTGGCAGCCGGGCGATCCGGCAGTCGGCCGATCCCGGCCGCACGGCACGGCTCGCCTATACCTATCTGCATCTGCTGATCGTCGCCGGCATCATCGTCAGTGCGGTGGCGGACGAACTGACCCTGCGTGACGCATCGCTGCGTGTCGACACGATCAGGGGCGCCGTGCTGCTGGGTGGTCCGGCGCTGTATCTATGCGGCAATGCGTGGTTCAAGAAGACGGTGAACAGCACCAACCTGCCGCTGTCGCATCTGCTCGGGCTCGGCTTGCTGGCAGCATTGGCGCTGACCCTTACGCACTGGTCGGTGGCGTCGCTGGGCATGGTGACGACGGCCGTGCTGGTACTGGTGGCGCTGTGGGAGGTGTGCTCATTGCGTTCGGTGCGCCATACGCTGCGTGGGTCGGCCACGGACTGAGCCATACGCTTGCCGCCGACGTCGAATTCTTCATGGCGGGTTTGCTAGGCTGGCGCCGGTTTTTCCGCGAGCCGTCAGCCATGCATGATTTTCTGGAACGCCTACTCGGGCACGATCTTGCCGAAGCCGTCATCACGAATGGACTGCACTTGCTGGAAGCCTTGCTGATTCTCTTGCTGGGCATCTGGCTGGCTGCACGGCTGGCCAATGTCACGCAGCGCGCGCTGCAGCGTGCGCGCGTGGACACCACACTGAGCGGCTTTCTGCGCAACCTGATCTACGGCGTGCTGGTTGCGGTGCTGATCGTGATGGCGCTGACCCAGGCCGGCATACCTTCAGCGCCGCTGGTCGCTGCATTGGGAACGGCCGGACTGGCGGTTGGGCTGGCGCTGCAAGGTTCGCTCAGCAACCTTGCCTGGGGCGTGCTGCTTGTCGTGTTCCAGCCCTTCCGTGTCGGTGACTACGTTGTCGCCGGTGGCGTCGAGGGCACGGTGGAAACCATCAACCTGATGCATACGCTGCTGATCCTGCCGGACAACCGCGAGGCGATCGTGCCGAACGCGAAAATTGGTGGAGACGCCATCCTCAATTTCAATCGTCGTGGCACGCGACGCTTTGAATTGAAGTTCGGTGTCAGCCATCGCGACGACATCGACAAGGTGATGGCCGCCATCACGCGACTATTCGAAGCCGATGCACGGATATTGAAGGACCCGCCGCCGAACGTATCGATCGCCAGCCTGGCTGGCGACACGGTGAACCTGGTCTTGCGCGGCTGGACCCGCGTCAGCGACAGCACGGGAGTCCAGGCCGACCTGCTACGCGCGATCAAGCAGCGGATCGACGCGCAGGAGATCGGCATACCGACCCCGCCACTGGATATCCGCTTGGTCCAGGGCGTGATGCCAGCCGCGGTGAAACCGGACTGAGCCGCCGCTACTGCAGCGTCACCGGTCGCCGGTTGTCGCTGGAGACGCGGTCGATCAGTTCGTTGTACGGATCGATACCGGCTTCGAACGGTTTGCTGTCGACGGTCACGGTGATCGTGCTGTCACCGTTCGCCACCATCTGCTTCTTCAGGTACAGCGGCTTGCCATCCTTGCCATCGGCGGGCGCGGCAAACACGCCGATGTCGATCGGGATGTCCGGCGTGCCGTCGGTTTCCTTGCCGGTGCCATCGACGTAGACCTTGCCGGCATGCACCTTCATGGTCACTTCATATTTCCCGTCCGGCAGCTTCTTCGCCGTGGCCTCGGTCATGCGGTTGTCGAACAGGGTGATCTTCCAGAAGAAGTCATTAAGCAGTGGCTGCCACTTCGGCCCGGCGGACTTGGCCAAGGCGTTCATGAATTCCTGCGAGGTGGTGTAGGGCGGTTGCTGGAAACCCTTGTCGATCAGGAACTGCTTGAGCATTGCGTCGAGCTTGTCCTCGCCGATGTAATCCTGCAGCGCGTAGAACACCAGCGAGCCCTTGTTGTAATGGATGTACTGCTGGTTCTCAACCTTCGCCAGCGGCTCCTCGGCCAGCTTCTCGGTGGCGCGGCCCGCGAGATATTTGTCCAGTTCGTACTTCAGGAACTTGTGCATCTGGTCGGCGCCGTACTTCTGCTTCATCACCATCAGCGCGGAATATTGCGCCAGCGATTCGCTGAGCATGGTGGAGCCCTGCATGTTGGCGCCGATCACCCGGTGTGCCCACCACTGGTGCGCCACTTCGTGCGCGGTGATGTAGTAGGGGTAGTCGATCTTGGATTGATCGCGCAGATCGGCGATGAAGCCGACCGATTCGGAGAACGGAATCGTGTTCGCAAACGACTGCGCGATGCTTATGTAGTTCGGGAACTCCAGGATGCGCAGCTGGTGAAACTGGTATGGCGTGTAGTTCGCGTTGTAATAGTCCAGCGCGTCCTTCGTGCCCTGGATCATCCGGTCCACGTTCCATGCATGCGCCGGGTTGTAGTACACCGCGATATCGACGCCTTTCCAAAGCTCGTGCTTCACGGCATAGCGTGCCGAGAGGTAGGAGAAGAACGGCAGCATGGGCTGGTCCATTGTGTAATGGAAATAGTGCCGTCCGTTGGCCGTCCATTCCTTCTGCAGGTAGCCCGGTGCCACCGCGATCTGATCGGCGGCGGTTGACACGGTGGTGTCGAAGCTGATCCAGTCCGCATCGTTGCTGATATAGGTATTGGCGCGTGCCTTCTCGTCACCGAGTTTCGGCATTCGCGGCACTTCGCCGACAAGGTCGTACTTGCGGCGATCATTACGATCCGTGATCTGCGCATCCGTCTGGTAGCCGAACTGCGGCATCACCGTGTTATTGAAGAAGGTGCCGTTATAAGCGAGGAATTGGCCTTCCGGGCTGTTGGTAAAGCCCTTCGGCGCGTACTCCATGTCGAAGTCGAAGTTCATGGATGCGCCCGGTGCCAGCGGCGTCTTCAGCCGGTAGATGGTGTAACCGAGATCCTTGTCTTCGCTGATCGTGTCATGCGGCGCGAAATCCAGCGACTTCAGCTTGAAGCCGTCGGTGTAATTCACATGCAGTTCGCTGATCGGCGTGTCGTGCTTGTTCACCAGTGTGTAGTGGCCGCGGATCTCCAGCCTGCGCTGGTACGGGTAGATGTCGACATCGGTCTTTACCGCGGTGATGCGCGGCTGCGGCAGATCCTTGTACTTCGCGTATTTCCTCTCGTAGTTGGCATGCTGCTGTAACTTGTCGCTGCTGCTCAGGTAGTGATTGAGCACGTTGGTGTTGTAGTAGATCCACGCGCCGCTGCCGACGAACGCGAGCAGGCCGAACGCCATGGCGATCTTCGCCGGTACATGCAGTCGTACCCTTGCTTCGCGCATCCGCTCAGGCCAGGTCTGGTCGGTGCCGCGTACCCAGAACAGCGCGGCCAGTACCTGCAGCACTACCGCGCAGCTGGCCCAATAAAAGTCGAACCACAGTGTGGCCGCGAGGAAATGGCCGAAACCGTTCATGTCCGAATACGGCAGGTCCGGCGCGCTGCCGTAGTCATACAGGTTCTGTTCCCAGTGCAGCAGGCCGAAGCCGATCTGGCAGACGAACCACATGATGGTGAACAGATAGCCAAGGAACTTGTTGTTCGACAGCACCTGCAGGAACAGCGCCAGCGCCGCCAGCAGCGCGAATGGAATCGCATCCAGCGCCAGCGTCTCCAGGTACAGACCCAGCTCCAGATGGGTGTAACCATGCGCCAGCTGCCAGCCGATGCCGACCAGCGAGCCGACCAGCAGGAATGCCCCGATCACTGCCAGCAGCGCACCCAGCTTGGCGGTCAGCGGGATCCAGTCTGGCAACGGAAACGCGTCGGTAACCTCGGCCGAGCGCTGGCTGCGCTCGCGCCACACCAGCTCACCGGCATAGAAGGTGATGATGATGTACAGCAGCCACTGGAAGCCGCCGCGGATGTTTTCCAGCACCTGATGGGTGACCGGCCAGGTCGCGGTGCCGTAGATCTGTCCGGAGAACATCAAGGCGCCGAACAGGTTGGCCAGGCCCAGCGCCAGCATGATCAGGAACGGCGCGCCGCGCAACACGCCGAGCGTGTCAAACGCGAACTGCGTGCGCAGCTGCAGCAAGTGCGCGCCGAGGTTGTCGGCCAGGCGAACCTTGGGCAGCGTCAGTGTGGTGTTGCTGGCTTGCGGGCACAGCATCGGTGGCTCTGCGCGCTTCTTGCGCCGTGGCAGTTGCAGTCCTTCGCGGTTCGGCCGGAACAGTGCAAACGTGGCGCCGAACATGGCCACACTGACGCCGGTCCACAGCAACCGATTGAACAACAGGACACCGGTCAGCGCGGGCAACTCGTGATTGGACTGGTAGGCCGACCAGTAGCGGGTGACCAGCGCAACCGTGCGCCCGCCGAACGGATCGAGCATGGCGGCAACGTAGTGATTGTTGACGTCCTTGGTCAGCTGGCCAACGATGCTTTGCAGTACGAAGTAGGCGATCACCCCGATATAGGTGGCCAGCAGCGAACGCGTGGTGGTGGCGAGCAGGAACAGCAACGCAGCAATGAACAGCATGTCCGGCACCACCATCACGCCGAACGCCCACGCGTAGCCGTGCCAGCTGGCCGGACCCAGTCGTAGCACATCGATCCACGGCATCATGCCGCCGAATGCGATGCCAAGCGCACAGGCCAGCATGATCGCCAGCGAGGCCAGGTAGCCTGCGGCGAAGCGGCCGCCGAGATAGGCGCCGCGGCTCATCGGCGTAGTGAAGAACAGTTCGGCGGTGCGCTGCTCGAAGTCGCGCAGCGCGGCGCCAGCGACGAATACCGTCACCAGGAACATGCTGAGTACGGTCAGCGCGCTGAGCAGCCGGACGATCACCAGCGGTGCATTGCGCAGCACGTTGCCGCTGGCGCCACCAACGGTCACCGCATCGGTTGTCACCAGGGTGAAGGCAAGCGTGCCGAACACCGCCGTAATGATCCAGAACAGTGGCGCCTTCAGCTGCTGGCGCAATTCGAATCGGAGGATCTCGAAGAACATCGGTATTCGCGTCCCTGTAATGGAAGACTGCTGCCGGAGCGGCGGGTGTCAGGCGGCTCTGGCAGTGGCCTGCTCGCGCAGGCGCCCGAAATAGACGTCTTCCAGATCGGGTACAACGGCTTCGAAGCCTGCCTCCGGCCGGGTGTCGGCCAGTACATGCAGCAGGGTGCGTCCGCCGGCGAGGCGGGTGGACAGGATGTTCATGCGGGCGCGGTAACCGTCCAGTTCGGCCTTGTCGATCGTGCGCCGCCACACGCGGCCGTCGAGCGAACGGATCGCCTCGACCGGCTCACCACTCAGCAGCACCTGGCCCTGGCCGATGATCGCCATGCGCGAGCACAGGTCGGTGACGTCCTCCACGATATGTGTGGACAGGATCACCACCACCCGCTCGCCGATTTCTGCGAGCAGATTGAGGAAGCGGTTGCGCTCCTCCGGGTCGAGGCCCGCGGTGGGTTCGTCGACGATCACCAGTCGCGGATCGCCGATCAGCGCCTGCGCAATACCGAAACGCTGGCGCATGCCGCCGGAGTAGGTGCCGAGCTTGCGCTTGCGTACATCCCACAGGTTCACCTGGCGCAGCAGCGACTCGACCAGCTCGCGACGTTCGCTTTTCACGGTGACGCCCTTGAGCACGGCGAAGTGGTCCAGCATCGCCTCGGCCGAGACCCTCGGATACACCCCGAACTCCTGCGGCAGATAGCCGAGCAGACGGCGGGTGGCCTGCTTGTCGGCCATCAGGTCCATGTCGTCCAGCTTGATCGTGCCCTCGTCCGGATCCTGCAGGGTGGCGATCGTGCGCATCAGCGACGATTTGCCCGCACCGTTGGGGCCGAGCAGGCCGAACATGCCATTGGGGATGTCCAGCGACACGCCGCGCAGTGCCCGCACTCCGTTGGCGTAGGTTTTCGACAGGTCACGAATCGTCAGCATGGCTTGCTTCCCGGTACCGCTCTGAGCGGCGTTGGCTGAGCCCAGATTAGGGGAACGATTGAGGCAGTGCGTGCGCTCAAGGTCATGCATACGCGCGCGCATGGTAACCGTCGAAAGAAGCTGCCGCACAACATCAGGCATACGAATCGGGCAGCGCTTCGTTATGATTGAGGCCTTGTCTGCGGCCGCCATCCCCGAGCGGCACGCCACCGCCATTGCAGGAGTCATCATGGCCGAGCTCAAAGAAGCCCTTGTTCCCGATATCGGTCACGCCGACGTCCCCGTCATCGAAGTGCTGGTCAAGGTCGGTGATCGCGTGGAGAAGGAGCAGAGCCTGATCACGCTGGAGTCGGACAAGGCCACGATGGAAGTCCCTGCGCCGTTCGCCGGCACGATCAAGGAAATGAAGCTGAAAGTGGGCGACGAGGTGTCGGAGGGCGCTGTGATCGCGATCATCGAGGCCGACGGCGCCGCTGCTGCACCTGCCGCCGAGGCGCCGAAAGCCGCTGCGCCAGCTCCAGCCCCGGCACCTGCGCCAGCCAAGGTGGCCGCGCCGCAGGTCGAGGAAAAGCCCGCGCCGATCGGCGGCCGCAGTGTGCTGCCCGGCAACGTGCCGGAAGGCGACGTGTCGCCGGCTGCGCGACCACCGCTGGATGCACGCCTGGTAATGCCAGGCGATGCGCCGTACGCCAGCCCGGCGATCCGTGCCTTCGCGCGTGAGCTGGGCGTCGACATCACCCAGGTCAAGGGTTCCGGCCGCGGCGGCCGCATCCAGCGCGAGGACGTCAGCGCCTACGTGAAGCATGCGCTCGCTTCCGGTGCGCGACCGACAGCTGGCGCTGCGGCGTCGCTCGGCGGCCTCAGCCTGCTGCCGTGGCCGAAGATCGACTTCGCCAAGTTCGGCGAGATCGAGGAGAAGCCGCTGTCGCGCATTCAGAAAATTTCCGGCGCCAACCTCGCGCGCAACTGGGCGATGATC
The DNA here is from genome assembly GCF_009766065.1 of Dyella sp. S184. Taxonomy (GTDB): domain Bacteria; phylum Pseudomonadota; class Gammaproteobacteria; order Xanthomonadales; family Rhodanobacteraceae; genus Rhodanobacter. The sequence goes on from NZ_LMUE01000012.1 coordinate 351,090, forward strand.
CCGCACGTTACCCAGCACGATGATGCCGATATCACCGAGCTGGAGGCCTTCCGCAAGAAGCTTGGCGAAGAGAACAAGGAGTTGAAGGTCACACCGCTGGTGTTCCAGATCAAGGCGGTGGTGGCGGCGCTGAAGCAGTTCCCGCAGTTCAACGCCTCACTCGACGAGAGCGGCGAGAAGCTGATACTGAAGAAGTACTTCCATATCGGCATCGCGGTGGACACGCCCGATGGCCTGGTGGTGCCGGTGATCCGCGATTGCGACAAGAAGGGCTTGCTCGACCTTGCCCGCGAGCTGGGCGAGATTTCGAAGAAGGCGCGCGACAAGAAGCTGGGGCCGGCCGAGATGTCCGGTGGCTGCTTCTCGATCTCCTCGCTCGGCGGTATCGGTGGCACCGGCTTTACGCCGATCGTCAATGCGCCGGAAGTGGCGATCCTCGGCGTCTCCAAGGCGGCGACCAAGCCGGTGTGGAACGGCAAGGAATTCGCGCCGCGGCTGATCCTGCCGCTGTCGCTGTCCTACGACCATCGCGTGATCGACGGCGCGCTCGCCGCGCGCTTCGCGTCCTTCCTCGCCACCCAGCTCGGCGACATCCGTCGCCTGCTGCTCTGACCGGGAGGATGACGATGGCCAACACGATCGAAATCAAGGTTCCCGACATCGGCGGTCACGGCAACGTGCCGGTGATCGAAGTGCTGGTGAAAGCCGGCGACACCGTGGCGAAAGAACAGAGCCTGATCACGCTGGAGTCGGACAAGGCGACGATGGAGATTCCCTCCAGCGCCGCCGGCGTGGTCAAGGAGTTGAAACTCAAGGTGGGCGACGAGGTCTCCGAAGGCGCGGTGATCGCCGTGCTTGAAGTTGCTGATGACACTGCTGCGCCCAAGGCCGAGGCGCCACAAGTCGAGGCACCACGAGTCGAGGCACCCAAGGCTGCTGCGCCGGCACCTGCTGCGAGCGCGCCTGCCGCGGCACCGGCTCCACAAGCCGCCGGTGCTTCCGGCCGCAAGGCCGACATCGAATGCAAGCTGGTCGTGCTTGGTTCCGGCCCGGGCGGCTACTCGGCGGCGTTCCGCGCCGCGGATCTGGGTGTCGATACCGTGCTGGTGGAACGCTATGCCACGCTCGGCGGCGTCTGCCTCAACGTGGGCTGCATCCCCTCCAAGGCGCTGCTGCATGCGGCCGCAGTGATCGACGAAGCGGCCTCGATGGCCGCGCACGGCGTCAGCTTCGGCGCGCCGAAGATCGACATCGACAAGCTGCGTGGCTTCAAGACCAAGGTGGTCGGTCAGCTTACCGGCGGCCTGACCAGCATGGCGAAGCAGCGCAAGGTGCGTACGCTCGAAGGCAACGGCAGCTTTGTCTCGCCGAACGAAATGGAAGTCCAGACCAAGGACGGCGTGAAGCTGGTCCGCTTCGAGAACGCAATCATCGCCGCCGGTTCGCAGTCGGTGAAGCTGCCCTCGTTCCCGTGGGACGACGATCGCATCGTCGACTCCACCGGCGCGCTGGAGCTGAAGGACGTACCGAACAAGCTACTCGTTGTCGGCGGCGGCATCATCGGCCTGGAAATGGCGACGGTGTATTCCGCGCTCGGCAGCGAAGTGACCGTGGTCGAGTTCATGGATCAGCTCATCCCAGGTGCCGATGCCGACCTGATCAAGCCGCTGGCCAAGCGCATCGGCGGCAAGCTCAAGGGCGTGCATCTGAAGACCAAGGTGGTCGAGGCGAAGGCGACCAAGAAGGGCATCGAAGTCAGCTACGAAGGCGATAGCATCCCCGAAACCACCTTGTTCGATCGCGTGCTGGTGTCGGTGGGCCGCTCGCCGAACGGCGGCAAGATCGGCGCCGACAAGGCCGGTGTTGCGGTGACCGATCGCGGTTTCATCAACGTCGATAGCCAGATGCGCACCAATGTGCCGCACATCTTCGCGATCGGCGACTTGGTCGGCCAGCCGATGCTGGCGCACAAGGCCACGCACGAGGCGAAGGTCGCCGCGGAGGTCGTCGCCGGGCAGAAGAGCTACTTCGATGCACGGGTGATTCCGTCGGTGGCCTATACCGATCCGGAAATCGCCTGGGTCGGCGTGACCGAACGCGAGGCGAAGGAAAAGGGCCTGAAGATCGGCGTGGGCAAGTTCCCGTGGGCGGCCAGCGGCCGCGCGATCGGCATCGACCGCACCGAGGGCTTCACCAAGCTGATCTTCGACGAAGCGACCCATCGCATCGTCGGCGGCGGCATCGTCGGCGTGCATGCCGGCGAGCTGATCTCCGAAGTCGCGTTGGCGATCGAGATGGGCAGCGAGGCCGCTGATATCGGCCTGACCATCCACCCGCATCCCACGCTGAGCGAGTCGATCGGCATGGCGGCCGAGGTGTACGAAGGCACGATCACCGACCTGTACCTGCCAAAGAAGAAGTAAGTCGCGCCGCCGCGATAAAACAAAAACTCGGGTCGCCCCGAAGGAGTCGTGATGAGTCATTCGCAGATCCGGATCGGCGCTGCCGTCGCCTTGTTGGTGGGGCTGACGGCCGCGACGAATGTCAGTGCCGATGTCGGCCGGGGTGATCGCTACTCCGGCCATCCCTGGGCCTCCCGTTCGCCGGTGCTGGCCCAGCATGGCATGGCAGCGACCGAGCAGCCGCTGGCCTCGCAGATCGCGATCGACATCCTCAAGAAGGGCGGCAGTGCGGTGGATGCCGCGATCGCGGCGAACGCGGCGCTCGGCCTGATGGAGCCGGTGTTGAACGGCATCGGCGGCGACTGCTTCGTGATCGTGTGGGATCCGAAGACGCACAAACTCTACGGCTACAACGGCTCCGGCCCGTCGGCAAAGGGCCGCGATCTGGCGAAGATGCAGGCCGAGGTCAAGGCCGCGTATCTCAAGGCCGGCCTGCCGGTGAAGGATCACATTCCCGCCGTCGGCTCGCTGCCGATCACCGTGCCTGGCACGGTCGATACCTGGGGCGCGCTGCACGACAAGTTCGGCAAGCTCTCATTGGCCGACGATCTGGCGCCGGCGATCGGCTATGCCCAGAACGGTTTCCCGGTCACCCAGCTGGTTGCCCAGTACTGGAAGGGCAACATGGCCGCGTTCGAGCGGATGCACGGGCTGATCGAGGAAAGTGCCAATGCGCGCCACACCTATTTGATCGACGGTCACGCGCCGGCCGAAGGCGAGGTGTTCCGCAATCCCGATCTGGCCCGCACGCTGACGCTGATCGCGCAGGGCGGCCGCGATGCGTTCTACAAGGGCGCGATCGCGCACACCATGGATGCCTACTTCAAGCGCATCGGCGGCGACCTGCGCTACGAGGACTTTGCCGGTTATCACGGCGAGTGGGTGACGCCGCAGTCGGTGAACTACCACGGTTACGACGTCTACGAACTGCCGCCGAACGGACAGGGCTTCGCCGCGCTGGAAATGCTGCAGCTGCTCAAGGGCTTCGACCTGAAGAAAATGGGCGTGGGCAGCGCCGACGCGCTGACCGCGATGCTGGAAGCCAAGCGCCTCGCCTATGAGGATCTGGCCAAGTACTACGCCGATCCGCGTTTCGTCGATGTGCCGATGAAGGGCCTGCTGTCCGAGGGCTACGCCGACCAGCGGCGGAAGCTGATTCATCTCGACCACGCCAACGCGGACATCGGTCCCGGCGATCCGAAGCTGTTCAACGGCGACACCACGTACTTCACCACCGCCGACAAGGACGGCATGATGGTCTCGATCATCCAGTCCAACTACCGCGGCATGGGTTCGGGCCTGGTCGCCGACGGGCTCGGCTTCATGTTCCAGGATCGCGGCGAGCTGTATTCGCTCAAGCCTGGCGCGGCGAATGTCTACGCTGCCGGCAAGCGGCCGTTCCACACCATTATCCCGGGCTTCGTGATGAAGGATGGCGCGCCGTACATGTCGTTCGGCCTGATGGGCGGCGACATGCAGCCGCAGGGTCACATCCAGGTGCTGACCAACATGATCGATTACGGCATGAACGTGCAGGACGCCGGCGATGCCGCGCGCTGGCGCCACTACGGCAACGCCGAACCCACCGGCGAAGCCTCGCAGGGCATCGGCACGGTGGAGATGGAGTCGGGCTTCGACCCCGCGGTGAAAGCCGAGTTGGTCAAACGCGGCTACAAGGTCGTGCCGGGCACCGGCAACTTCGGCGGCTACGAGGCGATCATGTTCGACGCCAAACAGCAGGTGTACTGGGGCGCTACCGAGATGCGCAAGGATGGCGAGGTGCTCGGGTATTGAAGCGACTGGTGCGGAGTGCCGAAAGCGCCGCCGCACCGCGTATCGCTGTGCATCGATACGGGACCGATCCTGGGCTGACGATCAGGCCTGCAGGAACGCCAGCTTCCGCTCCCGCGGCAACTGCTTGATCGCCCACTCCGCACGCGAGGCGCTGGCGCGATCGGGATAGCTGCGAAAGCCCAACAACCGCAGCGGCGGGTTGGCGCGGGTATAGCGCGCGCCGCGGCCGGCCACATGGGCGGCGTAGCGTGCGTCGAGGCGGTTGGTGATGCCGGCATAGTAGCTGCCGTTGCGGCATTCAATCAGGTACAGGCACCACGTACCGCTGGCTTCCGCCAGCTGCGATGGGGCGTCGATGGGTGTCGTTGCGGCCACGGGATTTCGGTTCAATCGTCGTTGGTGATTCGGGACAAGCGTGCCACGCCAGATTACTCTGCGCTGATCACGACAAGAACCATGAGGTCACCATGTCACTGAAGGTATGTGTTGCCGGCGCCACCGGCTGGGCCGGCTCCGAACTGGCGCGCGGTATCGCCGCGGCCGATGACCTCGCGCTGGTCGCTGCGGTGGCACGCAAGCACGCTGGGCAGACGCTCGGCGACGTGTTGGGCGAGCCGCGACTGGCGACACCGATCTTTGCCAGCGCCACCGAAGCGCTGACACAGCCCTGCGATGTCTTCGTCGAATACACCCGGCCAGACAGCGCGAAGGCAAATATCCTTGCCGCGCTGGAGCATGGCGCGCACGTGGTGGTCGGCACGTCGGGCCTCACCGACGAGGATTACGCGCAGATCGATGCGCTGGCTCGCGAGCGGCAGCGCGGCGTGCTTGCCTGCGGCAACTTTGCGCTGACCGCGGTGCTGCTGATCAAGTTTGCCGAGATGGCGGCGAAGCTCATCCCGCAATGGGAGATCATCGACTATGCCTCGGCCGGCAAACCGGATGCACCCAGCGGCACCGTGCGCGAGCTGGCCGGCCGGCTGGGCAAGGTGCGCCAGCCGACACTGGAAGTGCCGCTGGAGCAGACCATCGGTATGCGCGAGACGCGTGGCGGCACGCTGGCCGGCAGCCAGGTACATGCGCTGCGCCTGCCGGGTTTCGTGATCGGGGTCGAGACGATCTTCGGCATGCCGGACCAGACGTTGAGCCTGCGTCACAACGCCGGCAGCAGTGCGAAGCCTTATGTGGGTGGCGCGTTGCTGGCGATCCGCAACGTGTCGGGGCTGGTTGGCGTGCATCGCGGACTGGATGCAGTACTCGATCTGTGAACGGCCGCGATCGAACGGCGCGTATCTCCTGCGTCAGTCGCGTCCATGCCTGTGCTGCTGCCATGAGCCCAGCAGCCACGACATGCCGATGCAACCGGCGAAGGCCAGCAGCCAGCGGATGGCCGATGGGCCGGGCGCGGGTAGTGCCGCGCTGATCGAGGGCAGCCACGTGCTGCCATAGATTACCGTCGCCGCGCCAGCGGCCAGTACGAAGACGATGACGAGGGAAATCGTCAATGCAAGTTCGAAGCGGGTGCTGGATGTCGGTTTGGCCCTCATGCCTGCGGCGGCCAAGGTGGCCATGTGCCGTGCGAAGTCGGGCGGCAGGGACTCCTGCAGCGGTTGCCGCAATGCATGCGCCAGCATCCGATAGCGCAAGGCCTTTGCATCATCGCCTGCGGGGTCGAGGTGCAGACGTTCGCGCCGCATGGCGCGCTCCTGCAGCAGCCATTCGCGTTCGTGGGCCGCGTCGTCGAAAGGAGGGATGGTGTCGTCGATGTCGTGATTCATGCTGCAACTCCGGTCCGGGCTTCGAGTGCGCCGCGCAGGCGCAGTCGTGAGCGGAACAAGTGGCTCTTGATGGTGCCGCTGGCCAGCCCGGTGATCCGGGCAATCTCGGGAATCGTGACTTCCTCAAGGTAATACAGCGTCAGCACGGTCCGCTGCAAGGGCGGCAATGCCTCGATGGCAGCGTGCAGGTGCTGCGTCGTTTCCGCGTCTGCGCAGGCAGCTTCGAGATCGAAGCCGTCGCCGATGTTTTCCACCAGCGCATAGTCATCGTCATCGGTGTTCTCGAGCAGCGGGATGCGTTTGTGTTGCAGGTGGCGCAGCGCGATGGTGTAGGCCACGCGTCCGATCCACGATTTCAGCGCGCTCTCGTAGCGATACTGGTGCAGGCACTGATGCACGCGCAGAAAGGTGTCCTGGCACAGCTCGCGCGCATCCTCGGGGTGGCGCACCATCCGATGGATGATGTGCCAGCACAGGCCCTGATACTCGCGCACCAGGCGCTCGAACGCGCCCGGCCGGTTGGCCAGCACGGCGTCGACCAGTTCGCGGTCCGGGCTGCTGCGGATGTCTTCCATGCCGCAAGGGATACGCGCATCGCCCCAATGGTTGCAAGTGGATGGCTGCAACCGCTGTGAGGGTGGCTGTCTCTATGGTCCCGACAGCCAATCATTCCACCATCACTCCCAAGGAGAGCCCCATGAATTTCGGCGACTTTATCCCGATCAGCCTGTTCATCTGCATTGCCTACTCGATCAAGGTCTGCGTCGACGCCATGGTGCGCCGGCATATGGTCAACGCCGGCGGTTCCGAGGATCTGGTCAATTCGATCCTGCGTGACGAGGCGCTGCGTCGGCGCAACTCCTCGCTGCGCTGGGGCATCGTGCTGGTGTCAGTGGCGGTCGGCTTCGGCCTGATCCAATGGTTCAACTGGCAGGAAGTCACACCCGGCCTGGTCGCCGTGCTGGCTGGTGCCACGGGCCTGGGCAACCTGGCGTTCTTCGCTATCTCGCGGCGGCTCAGCTGAGTTGAGCGCGACGCGCCGTGCATCGGCGCGTCGCGCTTGCCAGCCTCGGCAGATATTCCCCCGCCGCCTCGCCGGAAGGAAAGCTACGGTGCATTCCAGAATCCTGGTTACCTTGCTTGCGTTATGCACATATTTCAGTTCTATGTTCGCGGTTGCCCAGACGTCTTCATTCCGGTTCCTGGAAAAGCCGGGGCTGTATCCGGTGGGGCTGAAAGTAGTGAATCAGTACGATCACTCCCGCAGCTTCCCCTCGGCACCCGGGGCCTTGGGGAAACCGGCCATCAAGGATGGTGCGCGCCCGTTGCAAACCCTGATCTGGTATCCGTCGCTGCGAAGCACGGAGGAGCCGATGACGGTTGGCGAGTATGCCCAGCTGGCCGACACGGAAATCCACTTCGACGCTCCGCATCCGGGCGAGAATCGGTGGCGTTCGCTACTGAAAACGTCCTTCGACGTCCCACTGTGGGCGGTGCGGAATGCGAAGCCGATGCAAGGACGTTATCCCGTGCTCATTTACGCGCCCGGCGACTCTTCCGTTTCATGGGAGAACGCCGACTTGTGCGAGTATCTTGCCAGTCACGGCTATGTCATTCTCGCAAGCCCATCGATGGGAGTGTCGACGCGCGATATGACGGACGATCTCGACGGGATCAACGCGCAGGCCCGCGACATCTCGTTTCTCATTGCGTATGCCAAGACGCTTCCCGACGCGGATATGTCCAGGGTAGCCGTATTGAGCTGGAGCTGGGGCGGAGGATCAAGTCTGTTTGCGGCAGCGCGCGATCCGCGTATCGATGCCCTGGTATCGCTGGACGGCAGCATGCGCGTTTACCCGGGCCTTGTGAAAATGGCCGGGGACGTTCGTCCAGAGCGAATGGCCATACCACTTCTTTTCTTCCTGGGAGGGTATCCGAACCTTCTTGAGGATATTGAAAAATATCATGATGGCCCGCTGGAATGGACCGAGGGCCCCAACGTTCTGAATGCATGGACACACGGTGACCTCCTTACGGTGAACATGCTGGGCATGGCACATCCGGAATTCAGCTCGATGTACCAACGCAGAGAGAGTGCACAGCGCTTTGCTGAAAATCAGGTGGCCGATTACGGGCGGGATGACGCCAACACGTATCATGCCTGGACCGCACGCTATACCCTGAATTTCCTGGATGCTTACCTGAAACACGATGCGGCGGCAGCCGCCTTCCTCAAGAAGACACCGGCCGAAAACGGTGTTCCCAAACATTTCATGGCTACGAAATTTCGCCCCGCACAAGGGGCATCCCCATCCGGTGCGGGCTCGGTGTCAAATCCCTGAAAGGGCATGAAAAGCATGCGGAGCCGAGGAGTGCGGATGCGTGCTTTCGACGGTTGATCGAGCCTGCCAAACTGGCCGGATGCCTTGCACGTCACCAGGAGTCAACACCATGCACGCCAGCGGTACGTTCGAAGTGAAGATGATTCCGCAGCCGGCGGAAGACGGCGTCGGCGACGCCAGCATTGGCCGGATGGCGCTGGACAAGCAGTATCACGGCGACCTTGCGGCGATCGGCAACGGCCAGATGCTGGCGCTCCGCACAGCAGTCGAAGGCTCGGCCGGCTATGTCGCGCTGGAGCGGGTCAGTGGCACGCTGCATGGGCGCAGCGGCGCGTTCGCTTTGCAGCACAGCGGCACGATGACGCGTGGTGCGCCGCAGTTGATCATTTCTGTGGTACCTGACTCGGGTAGCGACGAACTGCAGGGGTTGGCCGGCACGCTGGCGATCACGATTACCGGCGGCCAGCATTTCTACGAGTTCGAGTACACGCTGCCCGCAGTGGACTGAGTGTCAGAGTGGTGTTGTTCCGTTCAGCCGGGCGCGATGTCGAACAGGTCGGTCTGCGCGTGGTAGCTGTCCTGTTCCACGAAACCGGCCAGACCCACGCCGACGAGGCGATAACGACTATCGGCGGGACGCTCGACCCGATCGCGCAGCGCGCAGGCGATATCGGCCAGTTCATTGGCTGATTGTGGCCGTTGCAGCGGAGTCAGGCTGCGCGTGAGCGTGTGGAAGTCGGAGGTCTTCAGCTTGAGCACAACGGTGCGCGCAACACGGCCCTGTTCGCGTTGATGACCGGCCCAGGCCTTTTCGGCGAGTCGGCGGATGTGTGGTTCGAGTTCGTCGAGCAGTAGATCGTGCTCGAACGTATCCTCGGCGGAGACCTGCAGGGTGAGACGCTCGGGTTGCACCACATGTTCGTCGATGCCGCGCGCCAGTTCATAAAGGCGTCGACCCCAGCGACCGAAGCGCTGCTCCAGTTCCGTCAGCACAAATCCACGCAAATCGCCGACGCTGGCAATGCCAAGCACGGCGAGCTTCGCCTCCATCACTTTACCGACACCCGGCAGGCGGCCGACCGGCAGTGGCGTGAGAAACGCATCCACCTGATGAGGGCGGATCACGCACAGACCGTCCGGCTTGTTCCAGTCCGAAGCGATCTTTGCCAGGAACTTGTTCGGTGCCACGCCAGCGGATGCGGTGAGCTGGGTTTCCTCGCGGATCGCCGCACGGATCGCTTCGGCGGTGGCGGTGGCCGAGGGCAGGCCGGTCTTCGTCATGGTGACGTCGAGATAGGCTTCGTCCAGCGACAGTGGTTCGATCAAGTCGGTATGCCGCGTGAAGATCTCGCGCACCTGCCGCGACACCGCCTTGTAACGCACGAAATCCGGTGGCACGAAGATCAGCTGCGGGCACAGCCGTTCGGCGCGGATCGCCGGCATCGCCGAGCGCACGCCGAACACACGCGCCTCGTAACTTGCGGCACACACCACCGAGCGTGCGCCGCGCCATGCCACCGCCACCGGCTTGCCGCGCAACGACGGATCGTCACGCTGCTCCACCGACGCGTAGAACGCGTCCATGTCGATATGCAGGATCTTTCGTGCGGGTGGGACAGGCATGCGGTGATTCTAGGACGTGGCAGCTCGCGTGTCGGTGTTGTCCGTAAGCCGTCGGTTGCGAACAAGCCGTTCCGCCACACGCCGTGCCAGGCATTCGGCGGCGCCCGGCTGGATGCCCAGGTGCAGGAACGGCTCGATCAGCTCCAGCTCCATGATCAGGAAGCGGCCGGCGCAGATCACGCCGTCGACACGCACGTAGAGGTGATCGCCATGTCCTATGTCGGCGACTGCAGCAAGTGCGCGCTCTGCGGCCGCCAGTATCGCGACACTCGGCATGATTCGGTCGGCGCTCCCGCCGTATTCGCTCTGCACGCGGTAGTCGCCAGATGCCGGGCGCTTGATCACGGCGTGACTGAATTCGCCTGCGAAATACAGCAGCGACCACTCGCCGTCGCTGACGATCTCCGGTACGAACGGCTGCACAAGGTAGTCGTATTCGCGTGGCAGTTGCGTCACGGCCTGAGCGAAGACTTCGTCGCCGACGGTACCGCGCAGCGTATGCCAGGCGCCGCCGCTGATGGTCGGCTTGATCACCACCTGCTGCGCCGGTGTCGCTGCCAGCACGTCGCCCAGCTCATGCGCACTGGCGAGCTGCGTCGGGATGATGTCGATGCCGTGTTTGGCGAGTTCGAGCAGGTAGCGCTTGTCGCTGTTCCAGCGCAGCAGGGCGTTGTCGTTGATGGTGGGCACACCCAGCCGGTCGAGTCGGTCCAGCCAGTCCAGAAATGCTGCGTGGTATTTGAAGTAATCCCAGATCGTGCGGATCAGCACCGCATCGAAGGTCGACCAGTCCACGTCCGGGTCATTCCAGACGCAGACGATCGGCTGGATGCCGAGGCGTTCCAGCGAGGCGGCCAGACCGGCATCGTCCAGCTGGATGGATGGATAGTCCGCGGATGTGGCGAAAGCGAGCCGGCGAGTGGCAGCGGGAAAAGACATGGCGACACCTCCATAAATGGACAGGGCGCCCTTGCGATGGAGTCGCATGCCGAGCGTGGCGGATGGAGGTCCGCTGCAGCACCCCTCGGTAGCGATGACGCAGCGAAGTGGCTGCTGCGTCATGAACAGGCAGCGTGTATCGCGCTGCCAATACCAGTGTTTCGGGACGCAGGGCGCTTGTCAATTTGCACTTGGAGCTACCGCCGCCGCCTGAAAAGCTTCGTATGCCACGCGGGACTGGCCGAAACGGTGCGCACAATGGCATGGTAGCGCCCATGCTGACCGAACCCGCCAATGCTTATGTCCGTCGCCTGAACACCTGGGACGCCGCGATGATCGTCATCGGCGGCGTGATCGGTGCAGGCATCTTCATCACGCCGGCCACGGTGGCGCAGAACACCTCATCCGGCATGCAGGTACTGATCCTTTGGACGATCGGCGGCCTGCTGACGCTGGCTGGTGTGCTGTGTTATGCCGAGCTTGGCGCACGGCGACCGCAGGCGGGCGGCATCTATGTGTACCTGCGCGAGGCGTTTGGCATGCTGCCGGCGTTCCTGTTCGGCTGGACCATGGCGCTGATCAACTATCCCGGCAGCGTGGCCGCGGTGGTGACCAAGTTCGCCGTCTATTTCTGCCGGGCGCTGGGCCTGAGCCGACTCTACGAAATGCCGGTCGCGGTCGGCGCGATCGTGTTCATCGTCAGCATCAACCTGTTCGGTATCCGCGCCGGCGCATGGATGCAGAACATCTTCACGGTGTTGAAGGTGATGGCGATCGCCTTGCTGGTGGTGGCCGGCTTGGTGCTGGCGCATGGCCAGCTGGCACTGGTGCTGGTGCCGGATACCACCCAGCCGGTGTCGTCGTGGGCTTTTGCCGGCGCCTTGCTGCCGGTGCTGTTCGCGTACGGCGGTTTTCATTACCTCAACGATCTGGCCGGCGAAGTGCGCAACCCACAGCGTACCCTGCCACGCGCGCTGGGCATGGGCATGGCCGGCGTGGTCCTCTGCTACGTACTGGTCAACTTCGCGTATTTGGCCGGGCTCGGCCATGCTGGCCTCGCAACCAGTCTGGCGCCAGCGGCGGACCTGATGCAGAAGCTGTTCGGTGTGCATGGCGCCACCGTGATCGAGGTCGGCATTGCCTGCTCCACCTTTGGCTACTGCAGTATTGCGATCGCCGGTGGCGCACGTGTGCTGCAGACGATGGGTGCAGACGGCGTGTTCTTTCGCGCGACCGGGCGCGTCGATCCGCGCACGCGTGCGCCGCAGATCGCGCTGGCTGTACTCGGGGCATGGGCGATCGTGCTGACTGTATCGGGCAGTTTCAATCAGCTGCTCAACTACACCACGGTGGGTGAGTGGCTGGGCCACATGTTCGGCATCGGCACGCTGTTCTGGTACCGCAAGCATTTCATCGACCAGCCGGCGCCGTACCGGGTGCCGTTCTATCCGCTGCTGCCGCTGATCTTCGTGATCACCGTGTTCGGCGTGATCGTGGCCAGCGCCATCCACGAGCCGGGCGATGCCGGCATGAGCCTGCTGATCATCGCGCTGGGCGTGCCGGTGTATTACGGCTGGCGGTGGTGGTCACACCGGCACGCGGCGTAACGGGCAGGTAGTTTCCCGACGGCGCTGCTCTCCAGCCGCAGCGCGCTCTTTCGACCGCGCCACTCTCTTTCCCTTTCGTCATTCCGGCATAGGCCGGAGTAGCTTCACAACAGCGAAGCTGGTAATCGCACTTGGTCTTCAGCCCATCCGGCATCGGCGTCGACCTTTGCACGTTGAACTTCACACCGCCGCCGCATAATGCCCAGGCATCTCACCGCGAGGCCTCTTACGCATGAATCGTCGAGTATCGATCTGGCTGTGCCTGGGTAGCCTAAGCGCCTGCCATGCGGCGAGCATCCCCGCTGTCGCGGATCTCGCCAGTCCCGATGCCATCGCGCAGGTAGCGCTCGATCAGGTGCAGCGCGCGAATGCCGTCGAGCACGCCGCTGACGGTGTGGCGCAACAGCGTTATGCCTTCCAGCCTGCAGCACATCCGCAAATCGTGCTGAGTCCTGCGCATGGTGCATGGGACTGGTCGAAACAGGGCGAACTTGATCTGCGCGTGCAGAACGCGATGCCGTGGGCGGTCACGTTGAACGTGGATATCGACGGCACCGGCGAGGGCCAGCATCTGCATGCGACGGTCGGCGTACTGCCCGGGCCAGCGCAGACGCTAGTGATTCCGCTGCATGCCGTGTCGCCGCGCGCGTTCGGCATGCAGGTTGGCCCACCGATGCCGTTCGATGAGGCCGGTCGCAACGTCCTGCTGGCAACTACGGTGGAAGGCGCGCTGGATCTGCACCAGGTTCATGCCGTGCATATTGGTATGCCGACGCCGCAGGCGGCGCAGACTGTACTGCTGGGTCGCGTCCAGACGGTTGCCGGCGATGCGGCCCTGCACGCTGCCTATGTCGGCATTGTTGATCGCTACGGGCAGTACACGCGCGGACGCTGGCCGGAGAAGGTTGACTCGGATGCTGCGCTGAGTGCTGCACAGTCAAAAACTGGCGCCGCCCAGGCTGGCGCAGTGTCGAAGGACATGGATCGCTACGGCGGACGTCTGGACGTCCATGGCCTGCAACAGAGCGGCTGGTTCCACGCGCAGAAGCTGAGCGATCGCTGGAGGCTGGTGACGCCAGACGGTCATGCGTTCTTCTCGCTGGGCGTGAACGCGGTGGTCGCCGATGGTGGTCGCACCTATGTGCAGGGCCGCGAATTCATGTTCAGGGATCTGCCGCCGGATAGCGGCGAGTTGGCGCCATTCTACGGCGGCGGCGACAACCGCCGGGTGGATCAGGGCGCCAGCGCGGGCATCGGTTACAACCATGGCCGCTGGTTCGACTTCTATGCGGCGAACCTGTATCGCGTCGACGGCCAGGACTGGCTGAGTGCATGGCGCGCACGCACGCTGGATCGCCTGCAGGCGTGGGGCTTCAACACCGTTGGCAACTGGAGCGACGAGGCGCTGGGCAGTGCGCACCGCTTGCCGTACACGCGCTCGATCAATATCGCGGGCAATTATGCAAACGTCGCCAGCGGCTACGACTACTGGGGTCGCATGCCCGATCCGTTCGATCCGCGCTTCGTGCAGGCCACCGAGCAGGCGGTGGCAAAGGAAACGGCGAACGTGGTCGACGACCCGTATCTGCTCGGTTATTTCGCCGACAACGAGTTGGCCTGGGCGGGACAGGGGCCGCAGGGTCGCTGGGGACTGGCGATCGGCACCTTGCGTGGTGATGCAAACAGCCCAGCCAAGCAGGCCTTCATCGCCATGCTGAAGAAGAAATACGCTGATCCGATCAAGCTGGGCAATGCATGGAATCTGCCGCTGGGATCCTGGGACATGCTGCAGGCGTCAGGCTTTGTTCCGCCGAATCCGGACGAGGCGCATCCGGCGATCGCCGAAGATTACAGTGCGTGGCTGCGCGAATATGCCGATACCTATTTCCGCGTGGTTGCCGCGGCAATCCATCGGCATGATTCGCACCACCTGTTCCTTGGTGGCCGCTTTGCGGTGAACACGCCGGAGGCCGTCGCTGCCTGCGCGCAGTACTGCGACGTGGTCAGTTTCAACGTCTACGCCGACCTGCCACAGCACGGTTTCGACGCGGCTGCGATGCACCAACTGGACAAGCCGGTGCTGATCAGCGAATTCCACTTCGGCTCCGACGATCGCGGCCCGTTCGGCAAGGGCGTCGTGTCGGTGTGGAACGAGCCGCAGCGCGGCGAGGCGTATGCAAAATTCATCGCAGCGGCGGCAGCCGACCCGGATATCGTCGGTGCGCACTGGTTCGAGTACACCGACCAGCCGGTGACTGGCCGTCTGCTCGATGGCGAGAACAGCCATATCGGGCTGGTGGGTATTACCGACATTCCGTTCGGTGGTTTTGTCGAGGCAGTGCGTGCGGCGAACAACGCCGTGGGTTACTGACCGCGCTTGTCGCGATCACGCTTGCGATGCTCGCCCTCGGCGAGCACCTTGAAGCGATTCAGTGATTGCAGCCACAGTGCATCGTGGCTTGCATCGCTTTCATGCGTGGCCTCGTTCTCGCTCCCGGTGTCGGGGATGCGGTTGAACGGGATGCGCATCGGTGCAGCATCGTGCTCCAGCGCCAGCTGCATGCTGCCGAAGTAGAGCTTGTTGTAGCCAAACTTCGCGTTGATGCGGTCGACCAGCGCATCGATGCGGCCGGTGTCTTCCGCGGGTGCGAACAGCGAGCCGCTGCTCTGCGTTCGCGGCACCAGCCGCATGAGGGTCACGCTGACCGATAGCGGTGTGGCATTCACCGGCCCGGGCAACAGCCGGCGCTGGTTGCCGCTGTCGAGCATGCCGTTCAACAGGCGCAGCAGTTCGCGGCTGTCGTCGGTGGGGTCGAAGGCGAGGTCGCGTTCCCAGCGTTGGTCGTGGCCGATGAAGCGGATGCGCACGGCCAGCGCGCCGCTGAGCATTTCCTCGCGGCGCATGCGCATCGCCGCCTTCACCAGCAGTTTCTTCAGTACCGCGCGGGCGCCGATGGCCGTGCGCAGTTCCGGTCCCAGCACATGCGAGTGGCCGATCGAGCCGCGTTCGGTGGGTGCGGTCGGTAGCCAGGCACCACGCAGCAGCCCCCACATGCGCTCGCCTTCGATGCCGCCCCAGGCATGCCGCAGCCGGTGCTTGTCGGCGGCGGTGAGCTGCGCCACGGTGGTGATGCCGGCTTCGTGCAGGCGTGCCTCCATCGAGTGGCCGATACCACACAGGTCGCGCAACTTCAGTCCATGCAAAGCCTGCGGCAGGTCGGCCTGCTCGATCACGCTGAGGCCGTCGGGCTTGCGCATGTCCGAGGCGGTCTTGGCGAGGAAATCGTTCGGCGCGATGCCGATTGAGCAGCGGATCGCACCGCCGGGAGCGGCCAATGCGATTTCATGCTTCACCTGTTGCGCGATCTCTTCGGCGATGTCGCGCCGGCGCTGGCGACCGACCAGTTCGCAGGCCACCTCGTCGATCGAGCCGACGCGGGCAATCGGAATCGCGTGGTCGATCGCCTCGATCAGGCGGTGATGCCAGTACACGTAGCGCTCCGGGCGTGCCACGCGAATCTGGATACCAGGGCACAGCCGTCGCGCCTCACGCACCATCGTGCCGGTACTCACTCCGAACGCCTTCGCCTCGTAGCTGGCGGCGATCAGGCTGGTGGTCTCGGCGGCCACCGGCGCCACGCCGACCGGCCGGCCGCGCAGCGCCGGATCTTCGTGCTGTTCGACCGAGGCAAAGTAACTATTGAAGTCGACAAACAGGCTGCGCAGGCTCATGGAGCATCTCGTAAGCAAGCGGAGAGTTATAGCTTGCGCCGGTCTCGCGCGGGGAGACAGTGCACCTGCCGAAGGCGTATGGAATCAGTTAGGCTGGCGCCACCGTCGGAAGGGGAAGGGGTGGCATGGGGATGCCAGCCGATGGTTTCTGTTCAACAGGCTTCCGTTCACTCGGGGGGAGTGTCATGGGGACTTCTTCGTTGGTCGCGCTGGCGGGCATGGGTTTGGTTGCCATGCTGGTGGCGTTCGTTGTCGGCATCCTGATTGCCGGACTGGCTTTATGCGTGGCGTTCCGGCTGATCATCGGTTACATGCCGGCCTATCTGCGTTCGTTGGGCGTCGTGCTGCTGACCGCAGTTGCCGTGATGGTGGCATCGATCGTGCTGGGTATGCTCATGCACGGCGGGGCGAGCTGGCTGGGCGTGGCTGTGGAGTTTCTGGTCGGCGCCGCGGTGGTGAACTATCTGTTGCTGTCGGAGAACGGCAGCCGGATCGGTTACGGCAAGGCCTGCCTGGTGCAGCTGGTCTACATGGTGATCGGTTTTGTGCTGTTCGTGATCGCCGCCGCGATCCTGGCAGTCATATTTGGCACCGCGATACTCGGCACGCATTGAGCGCAACTGATGATTTTCGCTGATTCAAGTGCAGCCTGGCGGCTCATGCCAGGCTGGTGGCGATGCCGAAGCTGATCGCCATGATTGCGGCTACCGCCATGCAGGCGCTGCCGGGACGGATGCGGTGCGCATCGATGCGCGGGGTGAGCCGCCACACCAATGCCGTGCCGATCAGCATGTCCAACACCAGCGCACAGCGCAGCAGGCCGGAATTGAGCAGCGCTGCATAGGGTGGGTGCAGGTGGCCCTCGTACGCGGCTACGCCGGTGATCAGCAGGAGGCCGATCATCGTCCACAGCAGGCAGGCCAGGTAGATGCGGTTGAACACCACCGCGCAACGTTCGGTCCAGCGCAGCACCGACCAGCCGATCAGGGCGAAGAACAGCGCGCCGATACTGCTGTACAGCACCCACCAGAGCAGGCTGCTGATCAAGGTAAGCAGGGTCGTCATGTGGTCTGTTTGAATCCCAGCCGGCGAAGCAGTTTGGCCATCAGCCAGGCGGGGCCAATCAGCAGATACGACAGGTCGGTGAGGAAGCTTGGCCGGCGTCCCTCGAACTTGTGGCCGATGAACTGGCCGATCCAGGCGACGACGAAGACGCCGATCGCCAGGTAGCACAGCGACACGGCGCCGAGTCGATCGAACAGCACGTGCGTGAGCAGGCCCAGCAGGGCAAATGCGATCAGCAGCGCGATCGCCAACCGGTGCGAATGCTTCCAGTACCAGTAGAATGCCAGCACCATCACCGCTACCGCCCAAGCGCCGGGACGCAGGAACGCCGTTGGCACCGGCATCGCCCACAGCAGCGCGATCACCGACCACACGATCGGCGGCACGCACAGCCAGTGGAACAACCGGTTGGTCGGGTTCTGGTGGTCGCTGCTGTAGCTGTCGAGCCAGTCCTGCATGGTGCGCATGGGGCCACTCCGGGTTGAGTTGGATCTAGTCGAGCTTGATGCCAGCCAGTCGCTGCAACGCCTCGGCGTACTTCGCGGCGGTAGCCGCGATGACGTTGTCCGGAATCACCGGGCCTGGCGCGGTCTTGTTCCAGTCCTGTGTCTCCAGATAATCACGCACGAACTGCTTGTCGTAGCTGGGTGGGCTGATGCCGACGCGGTATTCGTCGGCGGGCCAGAAGCGCGAGGAATCCGGCGTCAGCATCTCGTCCATCACGTACAGCTTGCCGCTGGCGTCGGTGCCGAATTCGAACTTGGTGTCAGCGATGATGATGCCGCGTTCGGCCGCATAGGCCGCCGCCCACTGGTAGATCGCCAGCGTGGCGTCGCGCACCTTGCCGGCCAGTTCGGCGCCGACCGTATCAACCACCACGTCGTAGCTGACGTTCTCGTCGTGGTCGCCGACGGCGGCCTTGGTCGACGGGGTGAAGATCGGTGCGGGCAACTGCTGCGCCTGCTGCAGGCCGGCGGGCAATGCGATGCCGCACAGCGAGCCAGTGGTGCGGTAATCCTTCCAGCCCGAGCCGATCAGGTAACCGCGGGCGATCGCTTCCACTGGGACCGGCTTCAGCCGCCGCGTCACCACCGCGCGCTTTTCGTACAGAGCCAGGTCGGTGCCGGGCGGCAATACCTCGGCCAGCGGCACGTCGAGCAGATGGTTCGGCAGCAGGTGCGCGGTCTTGCCGAACCAGAAATTGGAGATCTGCGTGAGCATCTCGCCCTTGCCCGGGATCGGGTTGGGCAGCACCACGTCGAACGCCGACAGCCGGTCGGTGGCGACCATCAGCAGCCGATCGTCGGACAACGCGTAGACATCGCGCACCTTGCCGCGATGGAGCAGTTCCAAGCCGGGCAGATTCGATTGCGGCAGGGTGGTGGGCACGACGGGGGTTCCACGGAGGGGGAGGAGAGCGCCCATTCTAGCTGCTGTGGACGATAGGCCGGAAAGTCGCACCCGGCAGGCCGGATCATCGGGCACTGCTAGAATTGCTGGCCTTTACCCCCCCATGTGTTGCCGATGCGAATCCCAGAGCCTGCTCATGATCTGCCAGTGGCCCGCGCCACGGCCCGAAGGGTTGAGCCGCTGTGGCCGCCAGGCGGTAGCGCGCGGCTTGACCTGACGGCCAGTCAGGCGCTGCGCCACGCACTACCGCCTGGCGGCCACAGCAACTCAACGCGAACCACCGGCAAACCATGAGCAGGCTCCTGACTGCGGTGCTGTGCCTGGCCGCCGCCATTCCAGCCCTTGCCCAGAGCCCGGCCGCGGCCCAGCCAAGCCGGCTGGGCCTGTGCGCGGCCTGCCATGGTGAAACCGGTCACGCCAGCATGCCCGGCGTGCCGAACCTGGCCGGTCAGCAGCTGGACTATCTGCGCAGCGCGCTCAGGCACTATCGGGATGGCAGCCGCGACGTGCCGCTGATGCGTGCGGCAATCGGCCCGGTCAGCGATGCCGATCTCGACGCGCTGGCCCGCTGGTACAGCGCGCAGTCGCCGCAGGCACATCCATGAGTTTTTCCTACACGCTGTGGTTCGCGTTTTTCGGCCTGATCATCGGCCACCTGCCCGGTGCGATCACCGGGGCCGTGGTTGGCTTCATCTTCGACAACCTGCGGCACAGCCAGCGCAAGAACGCCACACCGGAAGCCGGTGGCTTTGTCGGACCGCTGTTCACCCTGCTTGGCGCGGTGGCGAAATCCGACGGCCGCGTATCGGAGCAGGAGATCGCGATTGCCGAGCGGATGATGACCCGGATGAATCTGGATGCCGAGCTGCGCAAGCAGGCGGTGGTCAGCTTCAATGTCGGCAAACAGCCCGAATTCGACGTCACCCAGACCATCACGGCGTTGCGCAATTGGGTCGGCATGCGCCGTGACCACGCGTTCCCGGTGCTCGACGTGGTGATCGATACGGTGCTGGCCGAGGGCAACCCGGCGCCGGAAAAGATGGCGATCCTGCGCCAGCTCGCCTTCGCACTGCGGGTCAGCGAGATGGAGCTGATGGCGCTGATGGCGATGAAGGGTTATGCGTGGAACGGCGGTGGTCAGCGCGGTTATGGCTACGGACAGGGACATGGTTCGGCCGGTGGTGGCTATGTACCGCCACAGCGCACTACGCTTGGGCCGGATCCGTATGCTGTGCTCGGCATCGAGCGCAGCGCCGACGATCGTGCGGTGAAGCGTGCCTATCGCAAGCTGATTTCCGAACATCATCCCGATCGCCTGGGTGATCTGCCTGAAGACATGCGCAAGCGCGCCGAATCGCGCGCCAGCGAAATCAATGCCGCCTATGACCGCATCAAGGAACAACGGGGTTTCAAGTAATCTTGATCGGGTCTCACCCGGCACGCTTCCGCACCGAGAAAAATCATGAGCAAACAGACTCCGATCATCGCCCCGTCCATTCTCGCCGCTGATTTCGCGCGACTCGGCGAAGACACCGCTGCGGCGCTCGCTGCCGGTGCCGACTGGGTGCATTTCGACGTGATGGACAACCATTACGTGCCGAATCTCACGATCGGGCCGATGGTGCTGCAATCGCTGCGCGGTTATGGCATCACCGCGCCGATCGACGTGCACCTGATGGTCAAGCCGGTCGACCGCATCGTGCCGGACTTCGCCAAGGCCGGCGCCAGCCTGATCAGCTTCCATCCGGAAGCGAGCGAGCATATCGATCGCACGCTCAGCTTGATCAAGGAATCGGGCTGCGAGGCTGGACTGGTGTTCAACCCGGCTACGCCGCTGGATTACCTCGATTACGTGATGGACAAGCTCGACCTGATCCTGATCATGTCGGTCAACCCCGGCTTTGGTGGGCAGAAGTTCATCCCCGGCACGCTGGAAAAACTGCGCCAGGCACGCCGGCGGATCGAGGCCAGCGGCCGCACGATCCGGCTGGAAGTGGACGGTGGCGTCACCGCCGACAACATCGGCGCGATTGCCGCCGCCGGTGCCGACACCTTCGTCGCCGGTTCAGCGATCTTCCACGCCAAGGATTACCGTGCCGAGATCGCCGCCATGCGCAAGGCGATCGCTTGAGAGTTGCCGCCGCCATGCGCAAAGTGATCGGCTGAACGTCGGGCATAAAAATCCCGGCGCCGAGAACTGCGGCGCCGGGATAAACGTCGTCGGATGACGTGAGAGGAAACACCATTGATCGGTGTGCCGATACGACCGCATCGGAGGGAGGGGGTCGCGGCCGTACCGGCACGTTCCACGGCAATGGAACGGTACCAATCAGTAACTCTGACCCGGGCGATCCGGTTTGGTTCCGGCCAAATCATGAACGTGCTGAATTGACCGCGCGATCGGTTCAGATTCCAAAAAAATCCCCTCGTTAAGGAGGGGAAAGTAACCACCATGTCGGACGGAATACAGTTGCACTAGATGGGTTGCCAATCGGGATCCGGCTCTTCGTGCCCCGCGTCCGGCGCGATTCCCTTCGCGCCGGACGCACCGATGCCTTCCACGGCAGAAAGTTTGAAGATGTTCATGTGCATGGCGTCAACTCCGAATCAATGCATGCCAAGGATCAGGCCGAGCAGCAGGGCGCCCAGCGCCAGGGTCACCCGCAGCGGTTCGAAGTTGCGCAGTTCGGCGTTCGGGTCGTGTTCGGTGGGTTCGATCTTGGACATCGTTCAGCTCCATGCGTGGTGCATGGGACACATCAAACATCCGGCCGCGGCGCTGGCGCCGGCACAATCGGGCCGGCTTGCCGCTGGTATGTGGCAAAACGCGGGCAGTCATGCTGCACAGCTTGCGCACGCGCGTTCCACATAGCACGCTGCGCGCACTACCAAGGGAGCGCGCCATGGGCCGCAGCATTGCCATCGTCGAGGATGAACCGTTGATCCGTGCCAACTACGTCGAGGCGCTGAACCGCTTTGGCTACGACGCACGTGGTTACGGTTCGCGACAGGAAGCGTCCAGCGCATTCGCGATGCGACTGCCGGAGCTGGTGATCATCGACATCGGCCTCGGCGACGAGCCGGAGGGCGGCTTTGACCTGTGCCGCGAACTGCGTGCGAAGTCGTCCACGCTGCCGCTGATCTTCCTCACCGCGCGCGACTCGGATTTCGACGTGATCTCCGGGCTGCGCTTGGGCGCCGACGACTACCTCAGCAAGGACACCAGCCTGCATCAGCTGGCCGCGCGCATCGCCGCGTTGTTTCGCCGGATCGAGTCGTTGAAGGCGCCGGCTTCCAGTGAGACCGTGATCGAACATGGTTCGCTGAAAATGGAATCCGAACGCATGCGGATCAGCTGGAATGGCGAGGAAGTACCGCTCACCGTCACCGAGTTCTGGATGGTGCACACGCTGATCCGTTTCCCCGGCCACGTGAAGAACCGCGACCAGCTGATGCGGGAGGCGGAACTGGTGGTGGACGACGCCACCATCACCTCGCACATCAAGCGCATCCGCAAGAAGTTCATCGCGGTGGCGCCGGAGTTCGACGCGATCGAAACGGTGCATGGCGTGGGCTATCGGTGGAAACCGTGACGGATGTATGCGCTTCCCCATAATGCCGTCTACAGATGAGTGGCTGACAATGACGACGCAGGTACGGGATGTACCCAGCCGGCTGGATGCCATGTGGTTCTGGTTGCGTTCTCGTCGGTTGATCGTTCTGCAGGCTTGGCGCAACGTATTTGATCGGCGATTGCGTCGATGGGCAGCCGGAGACGCGTTGGTTGATGCCCCGATTCTTGCGCAACTGCGCACACCCCTGTGGAATGATGGCCGTCCTGACGAGTTCATGCTGGTTGCGGGCAAGGTGCATAACCTACGCATAGCCGCAAAGGCCTTCCATGCGGTGGAAGTGCCAGCCAGAGCATGTCTGAGTTTCTGGCAACAGCTGGGGCGACCGACGGCACGACAGGGCTTTGTCCGTGGGCGCGAAATACGCGAAGGTTGTGTGGTGCCAACGCTTGCCGGTGGTCTCTGCCAAATTTCCAATGCATTGGCAATCTGCGCTATACAAGCCGGTTTCGAGTTGGTGGAACGGCATGGACATAGCGCGCGTATCGAGGATGCCGGTGCTCATGCTGAGCAGGTTGATGCCACCGTCTTCTGGAATTACGTGGATCTCAAGATCCGGGCACCCAAGGCATGGCGGCTTGAGCTGGAGCTGGATGCAAGCGAACTGGTGCTGACTCTGCGTGCAGAGGCGGCGGTTGAACCATCGACGCTCCAGTCGATTCCATGGGCAGTGGCTCTTGGGAAATCAGCGCTGCCGACTGCACGTGGCTGCAATAGCTGTCAGGAGACTTCGTGCTTTCGGCACCAGCCAAGGCAACAAGTGATGCAGGGGATGACGGCGTGGCTGCTGGATACCTGGACACCCGAACTTTCAGCTTATCTGTTCGACCATGGGCAAGCGGCCGATCTTCTGTTGCCATTGCCGCCATTGTGGTTGCGACGCTGGTTAGCTCTGCGCAGGACAGGCAAGGTGGGTTGGTTTCCGTTGAAGCCAAGCACTGGTGCGTGCGTCGAGCATGCCGGGTGGACTTGGCTGCGGCGCAGCTGGTGGTTGCGCCGTTGGGCGCGGCACGCAGGTCGCCGGCAGGCCAGTGTCATCGATGGCCAACGCTGGCTTGCGGCAGCGTATGCACGCAAGTTGCGGCCCGAGCATACCCATCTCGTGATCGATCAGGGTTTGTTGCCATATCTGCATCAATACGGTGCGCTAGGCGGACGCACTTACGAGGTGCTGGCCACTACCTTGCCGATGTACGAGATCCAGCGCCGACTCGATCTGGCACACCATTCCACGAAGGTTGGTGCCGCACAGGCAGCGACATTGACGGACTTCCGCGCTGAACCCGACCTGCTCATGGCGGAAATCGACGCCATGCGTGGAGCGCGCCAAGTAGTTACCGCGCATGGTGAAGTGGCCGCGCACTGGCGTGAACGTTTCGGACTGGACGTGCTTCAGCTGCCCTGGATACTGCCGTCTGTGAAGGCGCATAAGCCGGTTACCTCGACTAGGCTTCCACTGGTGGTTTTTCCGGCCAGCGCGATGGCGCGCAAAGGTGCCTGCGAGCTAGCTGAGGCCTTGCGTGGGCTGAACTGTCGCTTGCAAGTGCTCGGCACGCCCTCGGATGACCTCACACTCTGGCAAGGAATTGACGTTGAGTACGCTGGCTATGCCAGCGACTGGCTCATGCATGCCGATGCGGTAGTACTGCCGGCGCATGTGGAGCACTCTCCGCGCGCGGTGCTGGCTGCCGTGGCAGCCGGTGTCTCGGTGATTGCCACGCCTGCCTGTGGCCTGCAAGACTTGCCGGGCATATCAACGATACCTGCTGGGGACGTTGCTGCACTGCGTGCCGCGTTGCTGATGACACTGGCGAAGCGCATGCCGCAGCCATCGGAAACCCAGTTCCAACTATGAGTTGCCCCTGTCCATGACTCTATGCTGCAAAACAGATCTAGCGCATCCGCAAGAAGTTCATCGCGGTGGTTATCGGTGGAAACCGTGATGTGGCGTGTGCTGCTGATGCTGGGGTTGTCGGTGTCTGCGATGCTTGCAAAGGCGACCACGCCGCCAGACAACCTACTGGCGCACGGCGCGCGCGACGGCGATGCGCCGGCGTGGGCGATCACCGTTGCATCGCCGGCTGGCTGGACGCGTGATTGCTGCACCTATGCGAGTGCGATCGGCGTCGATGCCGTGCTCTACCAGGGCGAATGGACCGGCAAGCCGCAGCGGGTGATGGTGCTCAACGTGTCGCCGCGCAAATTGCCCACCTTGGCGGAGGAGGTGCAGGCTGACCGCAAGCATTTCCTGCAGAGCGATCCGCGCGCGAAGGTTACTGACCTCGCCGTGCAGCATAAAACGATGCCTTGCGCGGCGACGGTCTATCAGGGCAGTGATCATGTCGATGATGTAGTGGTGTTCTGCGATCCGGGCAAGGACAGCGGTATCCGCATGAGCTGGTCGATGACCTTTGACGATGGCGATCCCATGCGGCGTGCGCTGCTCGATGACTTCATGCAGGTGGTGGTCGCCTCGCGCTATGTACGCTATGTGGCCCCGCCGACGGCATTGCCTGCACATGGCGGCTGAGCCGTCGTGCTGATGATGCCGGTACCCGCACGATGACGCTGCGTCGCAAGCTGCTGCTGGTCGCCCTGTGCACGCTTGCGTTGCCGATCGCGGGTTGGCTGTACGTGCAGCAGATGGAGAGGTTGCTGCGCGAGGGTCAGGCGCAGGCGTTGCTGGCATCGGCGCGCGCAGTGGCGCGTAGCCTGGTGGTGACCGGTGCGGTGGCACCGGGGCAGGGCAACGGCTGGTATGTGCAGCAGGCGCAAGATCCGATCACTGTGGATGGCTATGGCGACGACTGGGCGCCCTTGACGCCGTGGAGCCAGTCGCTGGGCCAGCGTGGCCGGTTGTTGCTGGCCGAGGATGCTGACGGGCTGTATCTGTATGCGGACGTGCCGGATGCACAGCGTACCCGCGCCGATGCTGATGACTTGAATGCGCTGGCGGCCGATCACCTGATCCTGGCATTGGGCAACGCGGCCGGGCAGCGCCGTTACCTGTTGGCCAGCGCGGCGCCGGGGGCGCTGACGGCGCGACCGCTTGATCCGGCCGTTGACGGCTTGCCCGATCTGATCACCGCGCAATGGCAGGAGGACGGCAGCGGTTACCGGGTCGAGCTGCGCCTGCCGCGCAAGCTGCCGTTGCTCACGCTGGGTGTGGGCGTGTACGACGCCCACGTTGGTGGCGATCCGATGGCGGTGGATACGCGTCCGCTGCTGCGCTACTCCAGCACGCTTTCCGGCGAGCTGGCGCAGTTTGCGCCTGACCAGGTGCAGGCGCGGGTGTTGTCGCCGCAAGGCTGGTTGCTGGCTCGCAGCGGTCGGCTCAACACGGCGCCCGGCACTGACGGGCAGCCGGGCTGGTTCGCCTCGATGATCTATCGCTCGCTGCTGGCGACCCGGCTGGAGGATGCCAACCTGTGGTCGCAAGACGTGCCACGACTGGA
The DNA here is from genome assembly GCF_009766065.1 of Dyella sp. S184. Lineage (GTDB taxonomy): Bacteria > Pseudomonadota > Gammaproteobacteria > Xanthomonadales > Rhodanobacteraceae > Rhodanobacter. The sequence continues at coordinate 376,929 of NZ_LMUE01000012.1, forward strand.
TACGGCCGAAGTTCGTGAGGCGCGTGCAGGCACTTCGGTCAGCGTCTGGCGCAGTGGTGAGGAGCGTGGCAGCGTGGTGCTCAGCGCCGCCGTGCCGATCGAGCGGGCAGGGCAGGTGGATGGCGTGCTGCTGCTGGAGCAGGCCAGCCGTGCCGTACCGTTGCTGGCCAACCGGGCGCTGCTCGGGCTGCTGCTGACCAGCTTCGGCGTGCTGCTGGTCGCTGGCGGCATTCTGCTGGCGTTCGCCACCCGCCTCAGCCTGCGGCTGGGGCGCCTGCGCAATGCGGCCGAGCGCGCGCAGCTCAATGATGGACGTCTGGACGGCCTGTTCAAGCATGGCCGCTTCCCGATGGTCGACGCATCGGACGAGATCGGTGATCTGGCGCGCAGCTTCGAGCGCCTGTTCGAGGTGGTCGACGGCTACACCGACTACCTGCGCACGCTGGCCTCGAAACTCTCGCACGAACTCAACACGCCGTTGGCGATCGTCAAGTCCTCGCTGGACAACCTCGAGCACGCGGCGCTGCCGGCCGAGGCGCAACCCTACCTCGCGCGTGCCCGTGACGGCGTCGCGCGGCTCGGCGCGCTGGTGCGTGCGATGAGCGAGTCGAGCCGGATGGAGCGCTCGATCATGGCGGCGGAACCGGAAGACGTCGACCTGCGTGACGTAGTGAGCGGCTGTGCCGACGCCTATCGCCCGCTGATTGGCCAGCGCCGGCTCGAGTGTGTCTTGCCCGAGGCGCCGCTGCATCTGCATTGCGCGCCGGAGCTGATCGCGCAGGCACTGGACAAGCTGCTCGACAATGCGCTGTCGTTCACGCCGGAAAGTGGCTGGTTGCGGCTGACCCTGCGCACCACAGTGGACGGTGCCGAGATCGAACTCGCCAACCAGGGACCGCTGTTGCCCGAAGAGATGCAGGGCCGGCTGTTCGATTCGCTGGTCAGCCTGCGCGACAAAGCCACGCCCGGCGACGCACCACACCTGGGTCTGGGCCTGTACGTGGTACGGCTGGTGGCCGAGCGTCACGGAGGCGTGGCGGCAGCCCGCAACCTCGACGATGGCAGAGGCGTGGCCTTCAGCTTGCAATTGCACGGTATGCCGCGACAGCGGTTGAGTGGCTGAGCGCGCGCTTCGCCTACAATGGCTGCTTCCTCAGTTTGGCCATGCGGACTTCCCCACGTGATCTCCCGAGACGAATTCGACGCGCTGGTTGCCCAGGGGCACACGCGCATCCCGCTGGTGCGCGAGGTGTTTTCCGACCTCGACACGCCGCTGTCGGTGTACCTGAAGCTGGCCGATGGCCCGTACACCTTTCTGTTCGAATCGGTCGAGGGCGGCGCCACCTGGGGGCGCTATTCGATCATTGGGCTGCCGGCCAAGCGCGTATACCGCTTGCGCGGCCACGAGCTGGAAGTGGAGGACTCAGGCGAGGTCACCGACCGCCGCCATCTTGACGATCCGCTAGCCGAGATCGAAAAGCTGCGTTTGCAGTACGACGTGCCGCGCTTGCCGCAGCTACCAGCGTTCAGCGGTGGCCTGGTCGGCTACTTCGGTTTCGAGACGATTGGCTATATCGAGCCGCGGCTGGCGCAGTGGAATCGTGCCGATGAACTCGGCACGCCGGACGTGCTGTTGATGCTGGCTGAGGAAGTCGCGGTATTCGACAACCTCAAGGGTCGGCTGTACCTGATCGTGCATGCCGATCCATCGCAGCCCCAAGCCTATGCCGAGGCACAACGCCGGCTCGACGCGCTGGTCTACCGGCTGCGCCAGGGTGGTGCCTCGTATCCGCAGCTCACGCAGTCGATCGCACTGGACGAGGCCGATTTCAAATCCTCGTTCACCCGCGAGGAATTCGAGGCGATGGTCGAGCGCGCGAAGGAATACATCCGCGCCGGCGATATCTTCCAGGTGGTGCCGTCGCAGCGGCTCAGTGTCGGCTTCAATGCGCGGCCGGTCGATGTGTACCGTGCACTGCGCGCCATGAATCCGTCGCCTTACATGTACTTCGTCGACTTGGGCGACACGCAGATCGTCGGATCTTCACCGGAGACGCTCGCGCGCCTCCGCGACGGCAAGGTGGTGGTACGCCCGCTCGCCGGCACGCGCAAGCGCGGTACGACCGAAGCAGAGGACCAGGCGCTGGAAGCCGAACTGCTGGCCGATCCGAAGGAGCGCGCCGAGCACGTGATGCTGATCGACCTCGGCCGCAATGATGTCGGTCGGATCAGCGAGGTCGGCAGCGTCGAGGTAAGCGAGTCGTTCGCGATCGAGCGCTACTCGCACGTGATGCACATCGTCTCGCAGGTACAGGGCACCGCGCGCCCAGGTCTCAGCTACATGGACGTGCTCAAGGCCACGTTCCCCGCCGGCACGCTCAGTGGCGCGCCGAAGATCCGCGCGCTGGAGATCATCCAGGAGCTGGAGCCGTACAAGCGCAACATCTACGCCGGCGCGATCGGCTGGATCGGCTGGTGGGGCGATGCCGACACCGCCATCGCGATCCGCACCGCCATTATCCAGGACGGCCGCCTGCACGTGCAGGCTGGCGCCGGCATCGTCTACGACTCTGACCCCGCCGCCGAGTGGGAGGAGACCATGAACAAGGGGCGCGCCCTGTTCCGCGCGGTAGCACAGGCCGCCAAGGGACTGTGATTTCAGGTATGGAGAGAATGCAGCGGCGGCGATAGTTTGCGGCGTCGCTGCCCGTCAGTGCCCGGTTGGCGCTTGTATTCGCCAAGCTCGGCGGCTTGCCTGGAGGTCATGACCTTCGGCACGGCTTTCGCTTGCATTTGATACGATATATTGTTACAGCCAGACTCTCTCTCCAAGACGCGCTCGCATGAACCAGACGTGGGCCGATGTGTTTGCCAGGATCGAACGGACGAGAGATGAGATAGCTAGGGCAGTCTCGTCGCCTGCTCATTCGTCGCCATCGCGCGCCCGGCCCGTCATCGCGGCTGCGGCCTGTCTGCTAATTGCCGGTTGTGCCGTAGGGCCCAACTTCAAGCGACCTGCTGCCCCGGCTGTCAGCGATTACACCGCGCACCCGCTCTCGAGCACGGTCGCGATCAAGAACGTCGACGGTGGCGAAGCCCAACGCTTTGCCAAAGGCAGCGATATTCCCGGCGACTGGTGGACCTTGTTCCATTCCCGGCCGCTCAATGAGCTGATCGAGCAGTCGCTCGCCAACAATCCCGATCTCAAGGCGGCGCAGGCGGCGTTGTCGGTGGCCAGGGAAAATGTGCTGGCGCAACGGGGTGTTTACTTCCCCAGTGTCTCGGCGGACTTTTCGGCCAGCCGCCAGAAGACGCCAGGGACGATCTCGCCCACACCCAGCTCGAACGCCCTGCTTTACAGCCTGTACACCCCGCAGGTCAGCGTTTCGTATGCGCCCGATATCTTCGGCCTGAACCGCCGCACGACGGAGTCGGTGAAGGCACAGGAGCAGGCGGTTCGCTTCCAGATGATCGCCACGCAGATCACGCTCAGCAGCAATGTGGTGGCCGCCGTGGTGCAGGAGGCATCACTGCAGGCGCAGGTTGACGCGACCCGCCAGCTCATCGACATCAACACGAAGATGCTGCAGATCCTGCGCTACCAGTTTGCCAAGGGTTATGCCGGCCGGCTTGATGTGGCCGCGCAGGAATCGCAGCTCGCGCAAGTCACCGCCACGTTGCCGCCGCTCATCAAGCAACTGGTTCAGCAGCGCGATGCGCTGGCCGTTCTGGTCGGCAAGTTTCCGAGTCAGGCATCGGCTGAGAAATTCGAACTTTCAAGTTTGCAGTTGCCGCAGGAACTGCCGGTGAGCCTTCCTTCGGTGCTCGTTGCGCAGCGCCCGGATGTGCTGCAGGCCGAGGCCAACATCCATGCGGCCAGCGCCCAGATTGGCATCGCCATCGCGAACCGGTTGCCCAATATTGCGCTGACCGCGAATGCCGGCAGCAGCGCGCTGGCCATCGGCCAGGTGTTCAAGTCGGGTACGGGTTTCTGGGGTGTGGGCGCGGATCTGACCGCACCCATTTTTCAGGGCGGCGCCTTGCTGCATCAGGAACGCGCCGCGAAGGCAGCCTATGTGCAGGCGGCAGAGCAATATCGCAGCACGGTGCTGACGGCCTTCCAGAATGTCGCGGATACATTGACGGCGCTGGATCAGGATGCCGAAGGCCTGAAGGCGGCGGCCGCCGCCGCGGACGCCGCCAAGGTCACCCTGGACTTGTCACAGCGCCAGTGGAAGGACGGCTACGCCAGCTATCTTTCGCTGCTGAGCGCCGAACAGGCCGATCAGCAGGCCCGGATCAACCTGGTGCAGGCGCAGGCCAATCGTTATGCCGACACGGCAGCGTTGTTCCAGGCGCTCGGCGGTGGCTGGTGGAACCGCGCGGATTTGCTGCAGGCGGACCCAATCAAGGCCGACTCAATCAAGGCTGGTTCAACCAAGGCTGACGATGAAAAATAAATCGCTTTACGGGATGCCGGCTGCGCAACGTCGGGGAACCTCCGCGCGCGCACTGGTTGTAGCCGCCATGATGCTGGCGACGGTGGTGTTGTCTACCGGCTGTTCACACCAGGCGGACGACAACGCGCAGGCCGCCGCGGTGACCGCCCGCAATGTGACCCTGACCGCGGAGCAGCGACAGAGCATCCACCTTTATACGGTCGCACCGTCGACGTTCCACCAGACAGTCGAGAGCATCGGTGCGGTCGACTTCGACAACGATCAGGCCACCAGCGTGCTGGCGGCGTTCTCCGGCCCGGTGTCGCGGCTGCTCGTTTCCCCCGGCGAGCACGTCAAGAAAGGCGACCCGATGGCGATCGTGGATTCGCCGGACTTTGCGGCGGCCATCGGCACGTACAGCAAGGCGCTCGTCACGGCGAAGAACGCTCGCCGGCTGGCCGATGTGGACAAGGATCTGGTCCAGCACAACGGTGTATCCCAACGTGAGTACGAGCAGTCGCAAACCGACGCTGCCAGCGCCGAGGCCGATCGCGACGCCGCGCTGCAGGCACTCGTCTCGCTGAGCGTGGATGCGCAGACCATCAAGGACATCCAGGCCGGCCGCTTGGTTTCGCGCATCCAGGGCGTGATCCGCTCACCAATCACCGGAACCGTGGTGGAGAAGCTGATCACGCCCGGCGAACTCCTGCAGGCGGGCACCACGCCGTGCTTTACCGTGGCCGATCTTTCGCGCGTGTGGGTGATGGCGCAGATTTCCGCTTCCGATCTTGCTTCGGTGAGTACGGGCGACACGGCCGACGTGGAGACCGGTATCGATGGGCAGAAGATTTCCGGCACCGTGGACAACATCTCGGCCGTGGTGAACCCCGATACCCGGGCCGTTATCGCCCGGGTCGTCGTCGAGAATCCCAAAGGCCTGCTGAAGAAGCAGATGTATGTCCGTGTGCAGATCCATGCCAAGCAGGCAAGCACGGGCATGCTGGTGCCGGTGTCGGCGGTCTTGCGTGACGATGAGAACCTGCCGTTTGTCTATGCCGCCCAGCACGATGGCAGCTTCGCTCGGCAGCATGTGACGCTCGGTTCACGCACGGGTGACCAATACATTATTCCGGACGGCGTCAACGCCGGTGACCAGATCGTGGTCGATGGCGGCATCTTCATCCAGTTCATGCAAAACCAATGAGCGACCAACTGCCTTCGACCGGGCCCCAGTCGCGAACGGTCTCGATCATGAACCGGATCGTGGCCTCTTCGCTGGGTCAGCCCCTTCTCGTCATCCTGATGGCGCTGCTGCTGGTGGGATCAGGCGCACGCTCCCTGCAGCGCCTGCCGGTGGATGCTTATCCGGATCTCTCGCCGCCGATCGTCGAGATCATCACCCAGTGGCCCGGGCACGCCGCCGAGGAAGTGGAGCGGCTGATCACGGTACCGGTCGAGCTCGGCATGAACGGCATTCCGAATTCGGACAATGTCCGCTCGATCTCGCTGTACGGACTGTCCGACGTCATCATCACGTTCCACAACGGTGCGGGCGACCTGCCTACGCGCCAGGAAGTCTTCAACCGCTTGCCCGACCTGAGCCTGCCGGCTGGCGTGACCCCTTCGGTGTCGCCGCTGTCCGCGCCTTCAGGCCTGATCTATCGGTACGTGCTGCAAAGCCCGGACCGTTCGCCGATGGAGCTGAAGACCCTCGAGGCCTGGACCATCGAACCACAATACCGGTCTGTGCCTGGTGTGGCGGATGACTCGGGGTTTGGTGGCGGCACCATGCAATACCAGGTGTTGCTAGACCAGGCCAAGATTGCCGCGGTCGGCTTGTCGGCGGTACAGGTGGAGGCATCCCTGGCAGCCAACAACAGCAACGCCGGCGGCGGCTTCTATTCGCAGGGCGGCCAGTTCTATTACGTGCGCGGCATGGGCAATCTGGAGACGCTGGAAGACATCGGCAACGTGGTGCTGGCGGTGCATGACGGCACCCCGGTCTTGCTGAAGGACGTCGGCCGCGTGGTCATCGGTATCGCGCCGCGCCTGGGTGAATTCGGCTACGAGAAACAGGACGACGCGGTGGAAGGCGTCATCCTGTTGCGCACGGGTGAAAAAACCCAGGATGTGCTGAAGCGGGTCGAGGCGAAGACGAAGGAGCTCAACAACGGCGTGCTGCCCAAGGACGTCAAGATTGTCCCGTACTACGACCGCACCGACCTGATCGGGCTGACCACGAAGATCGTGGAAGGCAACCTGTTGCGCGGCATGTTGCTGGTCATCGTGATCCTCATTTTCTTCCTGTACGACGTACGAGCAGGACTGATTGTCGCGATAACCATACCGCTGGCCTTGCTGTTCGCCTTCATCTGTCTCGATCTGCAAGGCGCTTCGGCCAACCTGCTGTCGATCGGTGCGATCGACTTCGGCATCCTGGTGGATGCGGCGGTGGTGATGGTGGAAAACATTTTCCGCCAGATCGCCGAGCGCAAGGGAACGCCGCTCAACGTCAGGGAAATCATCCGGGATGCAGCAGCGGAAGTGGATCGTCCGCTGTTCTATGCCGTCGCGGTGATCGTGGTCAGCTTCATGCCGATCTATGTCTTGTCGGGGCCTTCCGGGACGCTGTTCAAACCGATGGCCGACACGATGATTTTTGCCTTGGTCGGTTCCCTGGTGGTTACCCTCACCTTGTTGCCGGTGCTGTGCGCGTGGTTCATGCGCAAGGGCGTAAAGGAACGACACAACCGCGCTTTCGAAGCCACCAAATCGGTCTACGTCAAAGGCCTCGATTTCTGTCTCGCCCATCCGTGGGGGACGACACTCGCCTCGACCCTTCTGCTGCTGTGTTCGCTGCTGCTGATCCCGCGCATCGGCGCCGAGTTCATGCCGCAACTGGATGAAGGCGCGCTGTGGGTGCGTGCCACCATGCCGTACACCATTTCGTTCGACGAGTCGGCGAAGATCACCCCGAAGATTCGCGACATCCTGCGCACCTTTCCCGAAGTCACCACGGTCGCCTCGGAACTGGGTCGTCCTGACGATGGCACCGATTCGACCGGCTTCTTCAACGTCGAATTCTACGTGGGCCTCAAACCCTACTCGGAATGGAACGGCGCCTATCACACCAAACCCGAGCTGATTGCAGCGATCAACCAGAAACTGCTGGCCTTCCCCGGTATCAATTTCAATTACACGCAGCCGGCAGAGGATGCGGTGGACGAGGCGGAGACCGGCCTGAAGAGCGCGCTGGCGGTCAAGGTTTTTGGTTCCGACCTGAATACGCTGCAGCAAAAGGGCAAGGCAATCAAAAAGGTGCTGGAGCAGGTGCGCGGCATCCGTGACGTGACCCTGGTGCAGGAACTCGGACAGCCCAGTCTGTCCATCAAGATCAACCGCGCCGCGATTGCCCGTTACGGTTTGAACGTCGCCGACATCAATGGCGTGATCACGACCGCCATCGGCGGGGACGTGGCCACCGAGGTGGTGCAGGGAGAAAAGCAGTTCGATCTGGTTGTTCGCCTTGAACAGAAATATCGCGACAACCCCGAGGAAATCGGCAATATCCTGGTGGCGACGCCCGGCGGTCAGCAGCTTCCGCTGAAGGAGTTCGCGGACATCCAGGTGACCAACGGCGCCTCGTTCATTTACCGCCAATACAATTCACGCTACATCGGCGTGCAATTTTCGGTGGAAGGACGCGATCTGGCCGGCGCGGTGGAAGACGCCATCCAGCAGGTCAACCAGAAGGTCAGCGTGCCGCAGGGCTACCACCTGGATTGGGGCGGCGAATACTCGGAATACACCGCTTCGCGTGCGCAAATGAATGTCATTCTTCCGCTCACGCTAGCGCTGATTTTCCTGTTGCTGTTCACCCTTTACAGCAATTTCAAATTCCCGTTCATCACCGTGCTCGGCGTGCTGCTGTCCGCACCGGTCGGCGGCATCGTGGCGCTCTGGCTGACCGGCACGCCGTTCTCGGTGTCTTCCGGCATCGGTTTCCTGGCTCTGTTTGGCGTCTCGGTGCAGACGGCCGTCGTGTATATCTCGTACGTCAACGAGCTACGCCTCAGCGGCACCGGTCTCAACGAGGCGATTCGTCAGGGCGCGATCCTGCGCCTGCGCCCGATCATGATGACCGCGCTGGTAGCTGCATTGGGGTTATTGCCGGCAGCGCTGGCCACCGGCGTCGGCACGGATACTCAGCGACCATTTGCCTTGGTCATTGTCAGTGGCCTGTTCACGCGACTGTTGATCAGCATCTTCCTGATGCCGGCGCTGTATGCCCTGGTGGCGCGTCCGGATGATCGGCTGGAGGTGTGAAGTGGTTTCCCGTAGATGTGAGTCGATCATCACGATGAGCCATGTCGTCCCACGCTCTGGCTTGGCGGTAGTGCTGCTGGCGTATTCGCTTGGCATCGCTGCACGGGAGCCTGCAGGGCGCTGGCCCGACACGCCGCTCAGTCGCACGCAGGCGCTGGCCGAATTGCAGACGTTGAATGCGGATCTGTTGAGTCACCCGAGTGCCACCCTGACCCTGGAGCGCTGGTGCGGTGCGCATCATCTGGCCGCCGAGGCGAAGATCGTTGCGCGGCGTGTGCAAGGTGCGGACAAGCCGTTGCCCGACGGTGCCCGTGCGCAACTCGGTATCGGGCCGGATGAACCGGTGCGCTATCGGCGGGTGCAGCTGGCTTGCGGTGAGGTGGTGTTGTCCGACGCGGACAACTGGTATGTGCCGGCGCGGCTCACTACGGCGATGAATCAGCAGCTGGACAGCTCCGACGTACCGTTCGGCAAGGTCGTCCAGCCGCTGCATTTTCGTCGCCAAACGCTCTCCGCCGAACTGCTGTGGTCGCCGCTGCCGGATGGTTGGGACAGCGGCACCGTGCTGCCGCCGTCCAGCGACAAGCCGCTGGCCATCCCGGCGCATGTGCTGCAGCATCGCGCACTGCTGTACACGCAGGACAACCAGCCCTTCAGCGTGGTGATCGAGAGCTATACCGCGAACGTATTGGCTCGTCCCTGAGCCGGACGTAGGGAGCCTCGAAAAACCGGGCTTTTGCTCGTCATCCCTGCTTTCGCAGGAATGACGATGGTTTTGCGAGGTTCCCCGTAGTGACCAGAGTCGACGCCAGTCACATGCAATACGGCTTCTGTGCGATTACAGCGTCAGCGTCACGCTGGCGCGCACCGTCCGTGGCGTGCCCTGGTTGAGCATGAAGCCCCAGTTGGTGAGCCAGTATTTTTCGTTGGTGATGTTGTCGATGCCGGCGCGGTAGGTGATTGCGTGGCTGCCCAGCGAGGTGCTGTAGCGCGCGCCGATGTCGAAGGTGTGATACGCGCCGATGAAGTTGCTGTTGTCGGCCTCAATGGCTTCATTGCCCACGTAGCGGCCGCCGGCGTTCAGTACCAGCCCGGGGAGCTGCGGCACGGCATATTCGACGTAGAAATTGCCCTGCACGCGAGGTGCGCTATAGGCACGCTTGCCATCCACGTCAGCGGCGGCGCGCACGTTGCTGGCGTCGAGATACATCACGCCGCCGATCAGGGTCCAGTCTCTGGCCAGGGACATCTGCGCGGATAGATCGACGCCCTGGTAGCGCGTCTGCCCGTTCTGCACGAACACGTTGTCGGAGTTCAGGTACTGCAGGCCGCGGTCGACGCGGAACAGCGCAAGGTTGGTGCTCCAGGTATCGAACCCGGTCTTGGCGCCGACCTCGAACTGCTTGCTGATCGTGGGCGCGAAGGTCTGGTACGCATTTACGGCAGTCTGCGGGGCGCTGCCGCCCTGTTCCAACGACTGGACATAGCTCGCGTAAAGCGAGACTTGCGCGATGGGCTTGTAGATCAGCGCCGCGGTCGGCGTCAGCGGGCTTTTCTCATAGCGTGCGGCGACTAGCGGGCTGCCGGCATTGAACGTCTTGTCGTCATAGTCCATGTAGCGCAGCCCGAGCAGGGCCGACCATTGCGACGAGAACGTGACGGTGTCGCTGGCGAACAGCGCGCGCTGCGTGGTGGATTCCGCCAGGTAGTTGCTGTGGCTGACCGGTACATTCGGGTTGGCGAACGCCGGTACGTTGTAGATGTTGCCCTGGCCCAGCACCTGATCGGCGAAGTCGAGCGGGTAGTGCGCATCCAGGCTCTGCCAGGAAGCACCGAACACCACATCGTGCTTGATCGAGCCCGTCTCGAACTTGCCGCTGAGCATGCCCTGCCACTGCTGGTAGTTGTAGACCGAGTAGCCCAGATAGTTGAGGTCGGTGTAGCTGCCTTGGTTGTCGGTGAGGATAATCGCGCTGTCGTGGTTTTCGCGGGTCTGCTTCGCATAACTGTAATCGACGCCGAAGTTCCAGTCGGGCGAGATGTCCCACTTCACACCGGTGTTGGCCACACGGAACGAGGTCTGGTAGCCGGTGAAAGGCTGGCTCACGCGCTGGTCGCCGTCGAGCGGTGCGGGCACGTGCACACCCGTCGCCATGCCGTAGTCCTGACCGAGGATGATGCCGTAGTAGGCGCCGCGCACGTCGCGATCCTGATAGATGCTGTTGAAATGCCAGTGCAGGTTCGCTGCGATGTCCTTGGTCAGCGCCAGCGAGGCGGCATTGCGCTTGATGTGGCCGCCATCGACGAAGGTGTCACCATCCTCGTGTGCCAGGTTGATGCGGTAGCCCCATCCACCCTGGCCGCCGAACGTGCCGCCGAGATCGACGGCCTCCTTGAACACGCCATCGGACACATAGCCGAGCGTGAAGCTGGTATACGGCTGCAGCGTCGGTTGTTTGGACACGAAGTTGAGGATGCCGCCCGGCTGGCCGAAGCCATACATAAAACCGCCCGGGCCTTTCAGCAGTTCGATCTGACTGAACGGTTCCAGTGGCATGTCGCTGCCCCAGTTCGGAATCGACAGGCCGTCCATCTTGAAGCCGTTGAGCGAGTCCACCTGCAGTCCGCGCACGGCGATGCCGGATGCTTCACCGGCATAGCCGGTTCCCAGCGGCGTGACACCGGGGTTGGCGGCGAAGGCGTCGTTGATATCCAGTGCCTGCCGGTTCTGCAGCAGGTCAGACGTGACCGCGTCGATGCTGAAGGGTGTGTCGAGCAGGCTGCGCTGGCCCAATGCGCCGGTATTGGCTTCGTTCGCGCGATAGAGGTCGAGGCTGCTGCCCGCGGTGACATTCACCTGGCCGAGTACCTTGGCATCCTGTGGATCGGCGTCGTCCGCGTGCGTGGCCGTGGCCATCAGTGCGGCGAGGATGAGCACGACGGCACGCCGATGGATACCGAGGCGGCGCGCGGCGCCACCGGAAAGGGCAGGGGACATGATGAAACTCCTTGGATTGATCCATGCCCGGCTGGCGTCGGCTTGCCGGAGGTTGGGGGTGATGCGTTATACGATCAGTGCGGTGCTGGCAGCGCCCAGACGCTGTGTGCGTCGCCATGGCGTGCACGTCGCAAAGCAGCCCGCGCCAGGCAGGCGAAGACGATGCCGAGGGCGATGCCGGTGAGGTCAACGCCGAGTGCGGAAGTGGTGCCGGGCGCCCACGCGCGGCTCCATGCAGCTGCGTTGCCGAACAGGTCGGTAATGGCCACAGCGATCATCAGCACGGCAGTCGCCGTCAGCAGTTCGACGGCCGCGCGCGGAATCGGTCGCACACAGGCGTAGGCGCAGGCGGCGAGGAACAATCCATAGCAGGCGAACTGTTGCGATATCGCCGCGTCGAGGCCGAGATGCGTAGCCGCCAAAGTGGCGGCGAATGCACCGGAAATGCCCAGGCAGGTGCCCACGCAGACGCCAATGGTGGCGCGAGCCATGATCCGCGTACTGTGTGGCTGATCCACGTGGCGCCGCTTGCGCCGCGACTCGATCCACAGCAGGTTGCCCGAATAGAACAGGAACGCCCCTGCGAGCCCGAGTGCGAAGTACAGCCAGCGCACCGTGCGGCCGCCGTAGCTGCCAAAGTGCAGGGCGTACAGGGACGAGTTGCTGATGCCATTGATGCTGAGCTTTGCGCCGACGTGCGTGGCCAGCACCCGGCCGTCATCGCCGGATAACGCGACGGTGCCGTAGGTACCCAGGGTGTGCTGCGACAGGCCGCGGACTTCCACCACCGCATTGCGGTCGCCGTAGTGCGTGTAGTGCAGGTAGTCCGGCTCGAAGCTGGTGACACCGGTCGCCAGCGCTGCCGCGCTGGCGCGTTCGATCAGTTGTTCCGGTGTGAGCATCACCGCAGGCGTACCACTGGCCGCTACCGTCGGTGCCGTGGCGATCGCCTGCGCGAACGAACCGAACAGCTTGCCGTCGAACGCGATGACGTTGAGCGCGGCGAGGGTGAGCGTGAACAGGCAGAGGATCGAGCCGGTGGCCGCGAAGATGAAGTGGAACGGCAGGCTTAGCACGCCGATCGCGTTGTGCGCGTCCTGCCACAAGCGTTTCATGTTGTGTCCCACGCGCATCGCGAACAGGTCCTTGGCCAGTTGCGGCAGGTGGATCAATAGTCCGGACACCAGCGCCAGGCCATACAGCACGCTGACGATGCCCATCACGTACAGGCCGACCACGGGCAGGCCGAGCGAATCGTGCAGCGCGTAGACGAAGTCGGCGAGGTCACCACGGCCGGCGACATCACTTGGCGCCGTCATCTCGCTGGCGGTGGCGAAGCGCGCGTTGTCCTTGTCCTGCCAATACGCATAGGCGGCGTGGGCGTCGTCGCTGGGCAGCACAATGCCGAAGTCGTCACGTGTTTCCGGATGCTGCGCAATCAGGTGATCGATCAAGCTGCTGATCGGAACATGGGCGTCCTGCGCGCTGCGCCATGGCGGGTTCTGCCACGCGGCGATGTCGTCGTGGAATACGGTGAGTGCACCGGCATAGAACGCCACGAACAGCGCGAAGCCGGCGATGAGGCCGGTCCAGGTGTGCACGGTCTGGAAAGTTCGGATCGTTGCGGATTTCATCGTGCGCGCTCTTCAGAGGCCAGCCGCTTGGCGGGTCAGCCACAGCGCGAAGAAGGCAACCGCATTCGCGCTGCCCAGCGTCAGCCACGCGCGGGTGCCGCTACGAAACGCGTAGGCACCGGTCATGAAAGCGATCCACAGCGGGAAAAACAGGATCAACGCGGGAATGACATAAGCATCGCCACCTTGCGGCAGGGCGTGCAGCAACAGACTTAGCAAAACGGCAGCCAGCGGAAACCCGAGCAAGGTGCCGGCGAGGCAGCGGGCGATCATCGAGAGCCCGCGCGCGTGGGTTCGGACGCGCCACGCCACCAAGCAAGATACGGCAACGTCACCCAGGTCAGCATCCATGTCGTCAAGGTGGCCGCGATGCCCGCGCCGGTACCGGCTGCCTCGAGCCATGCCACCACGCCACCAATGGCTATTGCCATGGCCACAAGGTGTGTATGCGGACGCAGTGGCGCGGACAACAGCTTCTGCTGTGTGCTGGCCAGATAGGTGAGGGTGGCGCCGGCCATGCTGAGCAGCAGTGCGCAGAGGGTCATCACGTAGCAAATCCCTGATGGTGGAGTGTGCCTTCAGGCACCTACGAGCAGAGGGCGTGGGGCAACGACGCAATAGTTAATGCGAAGCATTCTCATTTAATGAGTTGTGCATGTCAAGAACTTGCGATCGATGGAAGCCGCATCGTGGAGACGAGTGGACGTCTGAATGCAGCGATGGATGCAAGTCCGCGGCAGTGCCGGGTTGCATCGGCATGCGCTGTGGCATGAATCAGGATGACGACGCCAGTCTGCTTCGCGCACAATGAAGCTCGTCACCATTCAGCGGCGGCCATTGAAAAAGCGAGTCATGTCGCGCAGGCGAGAATGCCCGGGCGCATGCGCGCTTGCGTATCGACAGGATCTGCGTGACATGTTGCTTATGATCGGATAAGCAGCCTCGGAATCCCACAAGGTTCGAAGTTGTCCGATGCTCCCGCCAAAAGCCAACCTGCTTCTGGGCAGGCTGCCGTCCGGTCATATTGCCGAATATGAGCCTTGCAGCAGCGATGCTCGCCCCGCGAGGATGACGCTTGCACGGCCTGCCGAGCGACCGACTCGGCCGTTTCGCACGGCTATACTGTGCCCCCCAGCGGCGAGGGCGCCGATGCCTGCGGCGCCTTCAGTGCAACTGGGGCCATGGGTACGAGCACTTTCATCTGCTACTTCACGTAGTGCCGGTAAGTGTCATGCACTCCGGTAGCGACGCAGTCGTGGGGTAACCGACTTCGGAAGCTATTCGACGTCACTTGATCAAGAGAAATCAATGGCAGCTCGCAGCCAAACATACATGCCACATATCGATGGGCTCCGATGCCTTGCGGTCATGGCTGTCCTGCTTTTTCACTTTGGCGTTCCCGGGCTGGGCGGGGGATATGTTGGCGTCGATGTCTTCTTTGTCATCAGTGGCTATCTGATCACCAAGGGCATCGCCGATGAGCTTGTCCGGACCGGAAGCTTCAGTTTCAGTCACTTTTACGCGCGCCGTATTCGCCGCATCATCCCCGCCCTGATCGCCACGTTGGCCATGACGACGATCCTGGCGATCGCGAGCCTGACACCAGCCGATCTTGTCGCTTACGGCAAATCGCTGATTGCATCTTCCGTCTCTCTTTCCAACCTCCTGTTCTGGTCAGAGAGTGGCTACTTTGATGCTGCTTCCCAGACCAAACCACTGCTGCACACATGGTCCCTTAGCGTGGAGGAACAGTTCTATCTGTTCTGGCCTGCGCTCATTTATCTAGCCTACCGGCTTTTCAGCAGGCGAGGCCTGTTCTGGAGCATCGTTGCGGCTGGCGTGCTGAGCTTCATCGCGAACCATCTTGTCGTCACTGCCCACAACATTGGTTATAAATCGGATCTGTTCTTCCTGCCGCAGTTTCGTGTCTTTGAGTTTGCCATTGGCGCCATAGGGTGCTTCGTTGTAAAGAAGCTTCCATCATCCCGCTGGCTGCATGAGCTATTAATGGCCTTGGGTCTGGCCATCATTGCCTATTCCATTGCCTGGCTCAGGGAGGGCATGGTTTTTCCGTATGTGAAAGCGATTGCGCCATGCCTGGGTGCGCTCTTGGTTATCGTTGCACATAGGTCGACAAGTGCTGGCGCGTTACTCACCAACAAGGCAGCGACCTGGATCGGGGCGATCAGCTATTCGCTCTATCTGACGCACTGGCCAATTGTGGTGTTCGTTGACCAGTATCTACCGGTAGCGGCCTGGGGCATCAAGTTTGCAGTCATGGCCTCGCTTTCGCTAGTGACCGCCACGGCCCTTCACTATTGGGTCGAGGCCCGGTTCCGCTATACGCGATCCAGCCCTGGCCGTGGCAATCTGATCGGCCGGATCATCGCAAGCGCGGCCGCCATGTCCGTCTTGGGTGCCGCCGTGTTCGCTTCCAACGGCATGATCTGGCGCTACAACTATTTCATGCCTGGCTCCTTTGGCAGGTCGATGGCGGAGACAGCCCTCGTACCACCGTCGAAGGAGAGCGAGCCGGCTGCTGTGGCTGGCGAGACCTCGAAGACGGATCTCCGGGGCGCGCCTGAACAGGCCAATCCTGTCTTTCGTCCGCTTAGTGCAACAGAAATCGAGGCTGGTAAGAGTCGGCGTTTCGCAGGCATCTTGACCGCGTGCAACGTGCAGGTGCTTCAGGACGCGAAGCGATGCTTCATGGATCGACCCGTGCAAGTCCTGTTCTTTGGGAATTCGCATGAGCCCGATGCCTTCAATGCCTTCAATCACGTGTATGGCAAGGATCCACGGGTCAACCTGATCAATTTCGGTACGGTCAACGATTGCAAGACAGTCCAGACTGCGGACTCCATTTCTTCGCCGACGCAAAACCTGGCTTGCGATAAGCGTTTCGCTACCTTGAATGATGAGAGGTTCCTTAGGCATGTCAATGTGTTGGTCTACAATGTCCACGATGGATTCGATGAGGTTGCACGGTATCTTTGGGGCATCCTCGAACTCCTGAAGAGGAAGAATCCCTCTATCAGGATCATTGCCATCGGGTCCTATATGCAGACCAAGATGGATTGTTCGTCCTTGTACAACAAGTACGGAACGTACGACGCTTGCAAGCGCAAGGAATTCGTGCAGAGTTTTGATCCTGATGAGCGGGCGTTGTCGCCCATTCCGCAGGTAAAAACTCTCGATTATGTCTATATCAGCAAGGATGAGCTGTTCTGCAAGGGAGGGAAGCTTGCAACGTGTACGATGTATGCAAACGGCGAGCCGGCGTTCTACGATGAGGACCACCTTTCCATGGGTTTTGCCAGGTACATGGGTGACCGGATTGTAGAGACCCATCGGGCCGATCTGACCGCGGTTGGGCTTCCGGTCCCGGATGGAGCGGATTTGAAGCTGTCCGGCACGGGCTCGCCAGTGCAAACAGAATCTCCCTCGATTCAGGCTGGCCCGAAGCGCTAACGGGCAGGGGCGAGAGCTCTGGTGGTTTCCATGACGAACCAATCTGGCAGGTATCGGCAATGCTGCTGATGATCGACAACTACGACAGCTTCACCTTCAACCTCGTGCAGTACCTGGGTGAACTGGGGCAGCAGGTGAAGGTGGTGCGCAATGATGCGCTGGATATCGCCGGCATCCGTGCGCTGAAGCCTTCGCACATCATGATCTCGCCAGGTCCCGGTACGCCGGATGATTCGGGCGTATCGCTGGATGTGCTGCGCGAGCTGGCTGGCGAGATTCCGGTGTTTGGCGTATGCCTCGGCCACCAGGCGATCGGCCAGGTCTTCGGCGGCAAGGTGATCCGTGCCAAGCAAATCATGCATGGCAAGACCTCGCCGGTGCGTCACCTCGGCCAGGGCGTGTTTGCCGGCTTGCCGGATCCGTTCGAGGCGACGCGCTACCACTCGCTGGTGGTGGAGCAGTCTTCGCTGCCGGATTGCCTGGAGGTCACTGCGTGGACCGAAAACCCGGACGGCTCGATCGACGAGATCATGGGCCTGCGCCATAAGACGCTGCCGGTCGAGGGCGTGCAGTTCCATCCCGAATCGATCCTGACCCAGCATGGCCATGACTTGCTGCGCAATTTCCTTGGCCTACCACTGAAGCTGGCCGCATGAACGGGCATGGTCGCGACATCACGATCACGCCACAGGAAGCCTTGCAACGGACGATCGAGCATCGCGAGATCTTCCACGACGAGATGATCGCGTTGATGCGCCAGATCATGCGCGGGGAAGTGAGCCCGCTGATGACCGCGGCGATCATGACCGGTCTGCGCGTGAAGAAAGAAACCGTGGGCGAGATCACTGGCGCGGCGCGCGTGATGCGCGAGTTGTCTGAGAAAGTGCTGGTCGCAGGCGGCAACGAGCATCTGCTGGACATCGTCGGCACCGGCGGTGACGGCGCCTCCAGCTTCAACATCTCCACCGCGTCGATGTTCGTTGCGGCGGCGGCAGGTGCACGCGTCGCAAAGCATGGCGGCCGCAGCGTGTCGTCGAAGTCCGGCAGCGCGGATGTGCTGGAGGCATTGGGCGCATTGATCGATCTGAAGCCGGCCCAGGTGGCCGAGTGCATGACCGAGACCGGGATCGGCTTCATGTTCGCGCCGAACCATCATCCGGCGATGAAGGTGGTGGCGCCGGTGCGCAAGGAGATGGGCGTGCGCACGCTGTTCAACATCCTCGGCCCGCTGACCAATCCGGCCGATGCACCGAATATCCTGATGGGTGTATTCCATCCCGACCTCGTCGGTATCCAGGTGCGCGTGCTGCAGCAGCTGGGCGCGCAGCACGCAATGGTGGTGTGGGGACGCGACGGCATGGACGAGATCTCGCTGGGCGCGGCCACCCTGGTCGGAGAACTGCGCCACGGGGTGGTGCGCGAATACGAGATCGAGCCGGAGGACTACGGCCTGGCGATGGCTTCCAGCCGCAATCTGCGGGTGGAAAACGTGGATGAGTCGAAAGCGATGCTGCTGGGGGCGCTTGAGGGTCGCCGCGGCATCCCGCATGACATCGTCTGCCTGAATGCCGGCGCGGCGCTGTATGCGGCCGATGTGGTTGATTCCATCGATGACGGCATCGAGCGTGCGCGCGAAACGATTGCCAGCGGCGCCGCGCATGCGAAAATGCAGGCCTTCGTGGCAGCCACCCGACGGCTGGCCGGCTCGATGTGACAGCACGCTGAAGAGCGTGTGTTCATCGCGTTGACGACACGACATCGCAATCGCGCATAGGATGCGCTTATACACGAACGAGTGAGATGCCATGACCGACATCCTCAATCGCATTCTTGCCCGCAAGGCAGAAGAGATTGCCGAACGCCAGGCGAAGCTGCCGTTGGCCGAGCTGATGGCACGCATTGCGGAGCAGCCGGATACCCGCGGTTTTGCCGCCGCGATCGAGGCGAAGATCGCCGCTGGCCTGCCGGCGGTGATCGCCGAGGTGAAGAAAGCCAGCCCGAGCAAGGGTGTGATCCGCGCGAATTTCGATCCGGCGGCGATCGCGAAGAGCTACGAAAAGGGCGGCGCCGCCTGCCTGTCGGTACTGACCGACAGCGATTTCTTCCAGGGTAGTGAGGCCTTCCTGCAGCAGGCGCGCGCGGCCTGTTCGCTGCCGCTGCTGCGCAAGGATTTCATCATCGATCCGTACCAGGTGTACGAGGCGCGTGCGATCGGCGCCGACTGCATCCTGCTGATCGTCGCCGCGCTGGACGATGACGTGCTGATGCAGCTGTCGTTGCTCGCCGCCGAGCTCGACCTGGACGTGTTGTGCGAGGTGCACAACGAGGAAGAGATGGAACGCGCGCTGGCGTTGCCGGTGCCGTTGATCGGCGTCAACAACCGCAACCTGCGCAATTTCGAGACCTCGCTGGAAACCTCGCTGGCGATGCTGGCACTGATCGAGTACGACCGCGTGCTGGTGGCCGAATCGGGCATCCATACGCCGGAAGATGTCGCACGCCTGCGTGAAGGCGGCATCCAGGCGTTCCTGATTGGCGAGGCGTTCATGCGTGCCAAGGATCCGGGCAGCGAATTGCGACGATTGTTCGCCACGCCGTGACCATCATGCCAGAGGGGGAGATGGATGCGGCACCGTTGGAAGCTGCAGGGCCGCGTGTGGTGTTGTTCGATTTCGACGGCGTCCTGATCCACGGTGACGCGTTTTACCTGTTCATGCGTGAGCGTTACAAATGCGCGCCGTGGCGGGTATTGCTGGCGCTGCTGTGCTCGCCGCTATTGCTGTTGCAGCTGCTGTTCTCGCGCCGGCTGCCGCTGCGCACGCTTGTGCGCATAGCGTTGCTCGGGCTGGGCGAGAAACGCTATCAGGCGGCAGCGACCGCGTTTGCCGGGACTCTGGTGCAGCGGTCGCGACAGTTTTGTCGCGACGGCCTGCAGGCGCTGCGCCGGCATCAGGCAGCTGGCGACCGGGTGATCGTGGTGACGGGCTGCGAGCACGCCCTGGTCAGCGGCATCCTGCAGCAGCTGGGTCTGACCGATCTGGAAGTGCTTGCCTCGCGGCTGCGCCGTGGCTGGTTCGGCATGCGGCCGCAGTGGCACAACGTGGGGCGGCGCAAGATCGAGTCGTTGGCGAAGCACGGGCTCACCACCTGGCAGGTGGCCTATGGCGATTCGATCTACGATGCGCCGATGCTGAAACTGGCCACCGAGGCCGTGCTGGTTAACGGCACGCCCACGCTGTGCAAGAAGGTCGAGAAGGCGCTCGGCCGGGCGGTTACCCGCGTCGAGTGGTTCTGACAACATTGCCGCTGCATCCTAAGATTCTGGCCAGGCGCACTTAAGTTGATACAGTCACAGGTCAAGATCGTGCCGTTCGAGCCACGCTTGCGCGAGTACTTCTACACGCTCAATGCCGCGTGGCTGCAGAAGCACTTCGTGATCGAGCCGATCGACGAACAGATACTGCGTGATCCCGAGCATGCGGTGCTGGAGTCTGGCGGCGCGATCTTCTTCGCGCTGCTCGGTGAGGTAGTGATCGGTACCTGCGCCTTGCTGCACGAGGCGCCGGGTGTCTACGAACTTTCCAAGATGGGCGTGGACGAGTCTTTCCGAGGGCTGGGTGCTGGCAAGCTGCTGCTGGATGCGGTGATTGCCGAATTCCACCGGCGTCATGGCCATACCCTGTTCCTCGAATCGAACAGCAGCCTCAAGCCTGCGTTGCACATGTACGAACGGGCCGGCTTCGTGCTGCAGCCGACGATCCGCGATGGCTCGCATTACGCGCGCGCGGATGTCTACATGCTCTATGCGCCGAAACCGGCCGTCCCGCCGCCCCGTAAACCCTAGCGGGTGCCACGCACCACGATGGTCTTGCCGGAGACGTCGATCATCCGCTGCTCTTCCAGCTGCTTGAGCACACGGCCGACCATCTCGCGTGAGCAGCCGACAATGCGGCTGACTTCCTGGCGCGAGATGCGGATCTGGGTGCCGTCCGGATGGGTCATCGAGTCAGGTTCCTGGCACAGGTCGAGCAGGGTGCGCGAGATGCGGTTGGTGACGTCCATGAACGCCATCCGGCTGACCTGGCGCGAGGTGCGCAGCAGGCGGTTGGTGAGCTGGGCGCCAATCGCGAACAGGATCTTCGGGCATTCCTCGCGCAGCGGGCCTTCCATCAACTGAAACAGGCGCTCGTAGCTGATCTCGGCCATCTCGCACGGAGTACGTGTGCGCACCATCGATTCGCGCTGGGCCTGCTCCACGAACAGGCCCATCTCGCCGATGAACTGGCCGCGGCTGATATAGGCAAGGATCAGTTCACGACCCTGCTCGTCCTCGGTGCATACCGCCAGCGAGCCGTCGATCACGTAGTACAGGGTATTGGCCGGGTCGCCGGGGCGGATGATCGCGGTCTTGCCGGGGTAACGGCGGCGATGGCACAGCCCGAGGAAACGTTCCATCGCGGCGGGGTCGGGGGCAAAGCCGAGTGGTGCCTGCGAGCGCTCGAAAGCCTGTTGGAGCTGGTATTTGAGTTGCGCCACGTTCATCCCCGAAAAATGGTTACCTTGCCGCAGCGATTCATTGCAACCGCAGCATGCGTGTTTGTGACCCCCTGTAAGCTCGGCATTATGGCAAACCCGGGCGGCTTGCCGCAGGTTCAATTTCTTTTCGTTTTGCCGCATACTTCGCAGTCTTCCGGCGGCGACGAGACTGTCGCACGCCGTTCACAAGGGTCGTGCAGGCTACCTGCCTGTACTTCACACCATTCTGCGGGGACCCTTGTCGCTAACCCGCCTCTACTGCTGACCGGATGTCCGGTCATGGAGAGCCGCCGTGGTCAAACCACTTCCCCGTCTGCGCCTGCAGGGTTTCAACAACCTCACCAAGGCGTTGAGCTTCAACATCTACGACATCTGCTACGCGGTGTCGGAAGACCAGCGTCGCAACTACATCGAGTACATCGATGACCAGTACGATGCCGACCGCCTGACCCAGATCCTCACTGACGTGGCGGAGATCATCGGCGCGAACATCCTCAACATCGCGCGCCAGGATTACGACCCGCAGGGCGCCTCGGTGACGATGCTGATCTCCGAGGAGCCGGTGCTGGAGAAGCTTGGCCGCGACACCATCTCCGGTGCCGTGGTCGCGCACATGGACAAGAGCCACATCACCGTCCACACCTATCCGGAAACGCATCCGCACAACGGCATCGCCACCTTCCGCGCGGACATCGACGTGGCCACCTGCGGCGTGATCTCGCCGCTGAAGGCCCTGAACTACCTGATCGACAGCTTCGAGTCGGACATCGTGGTGTGCGACTACCGCGTGCGCGGCTTCACCCGCGACATCAAGGGCAAGAAGCACTTCATCGACCACAAGATCAACTCGGTGCAGGACTACCTGGCCAAGCACATCCGCCAGAAGTACGAGATGTTTGACGTCAACGTGTATCAGGAAAACATGTTCCACACGAAGATGCACATCAAGGACTTCGACCTGGATACGTATCTGTTCGACTCGCACGCCGATGACCTGTCGTTCAAGGAGCGCCAGCGCATTGAGCAGCTGCTGCGCCGCGAGATCGAGGAACTGTTCCACGGCCGCAACCTGATGTGACAAAAAACCCGCCGAAAGGCGGGTTTTTTCTGGGGGCTTTTTTGTAGGGGCGCACCCTGTGCGCGATGCTCTAATGTCGATCGGAGCAAACAGCATCGCGCACAGGGTGCGCTCCTACACGCGATACGCCACCGTCTTCATGACCGTCGAGCTGAAGTGCATCAGCTGCGGCAGCGGGAATGGCAGTTCGATGCCACCGCGCTGCTGGGCCGCCTGCGCATGGCGTATTTCATCGGCCTGCATCTGGGTCAGCACGGCGCGCGAGCGTTCGTCCTGGGCCGGTAGTTTCTCCAGGTGTTCGGCCAGGTGCGCTTCCACCTGACGTTCGGTTTCCACCACGAAGCCTAGGCTGACGGGATCGCCGGCCAGTGCGGCGGCCGCGCCGATCGCATAACTGCCGAGGTACCACAACGGATTGAGCAGGCTGGCGCGGCTGTCCAGCTGCTGCAGCCGTTGCGTGCACCAGGCCAGGTGGTCGGTTTCCTCGGTGGCGGCGTGCAACAGGTGTTCACGGTTGTCCGCGTTGCGCGCCAGCGCGGCCTGGCCGAGATACAGCGCCTGGGCACAGACCTCGCCGGTATGGTTGATCCGCATCAGGCCAGCAGCATGGTGGCGTTCGGCATCGTCCAGCTCAGCCTCGCCGATGCCGGTGGCAGGCGAGGGACGCTGCGCCTGCGGCGAGCCGGCGATCGCTTCCAGTGCGCGCTCACAACCGGCGAGCAGGCGATCGAGCGGGGTCAGCGTACGGACGTTCATGGGCTTTCCTGCTGGAATGGGTACGTTCAATGGGCGTGTATCAATTGCTGGGCCAGCAAGGTCAATGGATGCCGGGTGGGCCAGTGCAGGCCCTGCGCATCGATCCCTGCGGCCAGATGCAGGCGGCAGCCGATATTGGACGACAACAGCTGCTGCGGATCCAGCGTGGCGACTTGTCGCAGTGTCGCGTCGCGCAGTTGTGCGGCGCGTTCGGGGAATTCCAGCAGATGACTGCCAGCAGCGCCACAGCAGTACGGTGGCCGCGGCAACGGCAGCACGTCCAGATCCGGCACGCGGCGCAGTAGCTGCAGCAAGGCGTGGTCGCTGCGTGCCACATTGATCTGCGTGCATGGCAGGTGCAGCGTGATCCGTTGCGCCAGCGGGCGGAAAACCAATGCATCGGCGTGCGTCGCCAGCAGTTCCACCGGGTCGACCACACTCACGCCTGGTAACGCGCGACGCAGCGTGCCAAGGCAGCCGGGCGTCACCGAAACCAGTTGTGTGGCGCCGCATTCGGCCCAAGCGCGGCGTACATGCTGGGCAGCCCGTTCGGCAGATTCCGTCGCGCCACCATGCAGATCCATCGCGCCGCAACAGAACGCCGGCAGCAGGCTGATCTGAAAACCGGCAACCTGCAGGAGGGTGATCGCCGCCTGTTGCGCTTCGGCATCGTCGATGCTGGCCACGCAGCCGGGGAACAGCGCCACGCATGGTTGTCCATGGTTCTTGTCGCTGGCTCGGGCGCGTGCCGCCGGGGCCTCAATGGGTATCACCAGCAGGGCAGCACGCCAGGGCGAGTCCGCCGGCAGTCGCCGCGCCAGCCAGCCTTTCCAGCGCGGTAGCGCCATCCACCCGCCGATGTGGTGCAGGGCGCGCATCAGGACCGGGCGCTTGATCAGGTTCAGTAATTGCCGGGGAGATTGCGGCCCAGGCCCCAGTAGGGCGCGGGTTTCGATCAGCAGTTCGCCATACTGCACATTGGCCGGGCAGGCTTTTTCGCAGTTCAGGCAGCCCAGGCAATGATCCAGGTGTTCGCGCAGCCCGGCGGTGGGATCGACCTGGCCCCGGGCCAGCGCAGCGGCAATGGCGATGCGGCCGCGCGGCGATTCCGCCTCATTCCGGTCCAGCGCATAGGTGGGGCAAACCGGCAGGCAGAGCCCGCACTGCACACATTGATCAGCCAGTTCGGCAATGCGGCCGACAGGCGCGCGCGTGGGGGACTTTTCAAGCGGCATGCTCATCATGCTATCATTGCCAGCTCACAGCCCGCCGGTCGGTGGGCTTGCGCCATGGATGACTGCTCCGCTATCATCTCGCGCCTTTGTTCCACCGATTACGCGTACCGCCACACGGCGGCAGACTAGGTATTCTGAAATGAAAACGTTTAGCGCCAATGCAGACAACGTCAAGCGCGACTGGTTCGTGGTCGACGCCACGAACAAGACGCTCGGTCGCCTGTCGACCGAAATCGCTCGTCGTCTGCGCGGCAAGCACAAGCCGGAATACACCCCGCATTGCGACACCGGCGATTATATCGTGGTGATCAACGCGCAGAAGGTGGCCGTCACCGGTGCCAAGCTGGACGACAAGAAGTACCACCGCTTCACCGGTTATATCGGCAACCTGAAGACGACCAGTCTGAAGGACCTGCTGGCGACCTACCCGGAGCGCGTGATCGAGATCGCCGTCAAGGGCATGCTGCCGAAGAACCCGCTGGGTCGCGAGATGTACCGCAAGCTCAAGGTCTACGGCGGTGCCGAGCATCCGCATACCGCACAGCAACCACAGGCGCTGGAACTCTAAGGAATCATCATGACGATCCAGCAGAATTACGGCACCGGCCGCCGCAAGACCTCCGCCGCCCGCGTGTTCCTGCGCAAGGGCAAGGGCGCGATCGAAGTCAACGGCAAGTCGCTTGAGGCATTTTTTGGTCGCGAGACCTCGTGCATGATCGTGCGCCAGCCGCTCGAACTGACCCAGAACACCGAGAAGTTCGACATCACGGTGACGGTTGCCGGCGGCGGCATCACCGGCCAGGCCGGCGCGATCCGCCTGGGCATCGCCCGCGCACTGATCGAGTACGACGAGAGCCTGAAGTCGCCATTGCGCAAGGCCGGTTTCGTGACCCGTGACGCCCGTGAAGTCGAGCGCAAGAAGGTCGGTCTGCACAAGGCACGTCGCGCCACCCAGTTCTCCAAGCGCTAATTCTCCTTCGGGAAATCGCGTTTGTCGGTTCGATGCAACAAAGTCAGAGCGCATCGATCCAGCTGTTTTTGGGAGATCGTCTAACGGTAGGACGACAGCCTCTGACGCTGTCTATCTAGGTTCGAATCCTAGTCTCCCAGCCAAGATCAAAGGCCCCGCGAAAGCGGGGCTTTTGTTTTGGGGCTGCACAAGGGTTTGAAGGCATTTGGAGCTCGTCCCGAGATTCACCCTCTCAAACGACGCGAGCAGTCTGCTCTGGCCCCGTGAGTCTGGCCCCAACCGACTAGGTGTCAGGCGATACGCAGACCCAGAATGTCAGGTGGAACCGACGAGCAGGGCACCCTCTTCATGCGGTAAATTGAAGCTCCACAAGACAAGCTGGAGATCGTGCTGGAGTTCGCTAAGCAGATCAAAGGCCCATGATAGGAGCGTGCGATGTTGCTTTTGAGGGTCACGTTGGCTGCGCTGTTGATGGGTATGAGCTCCTCCGCTTTCTCCGAGCAACTGAAACACGTGTCGTTCGACGAGTTCACGGGCAAAATCTTGCCTTTTAGTATTCCGCTGCGGATGAGCGTCCCGGAGACATACGAGCGTGTGGAAGCGAATCGGCCTGGCGCCAGCGCCCACTACTGGATGACGCACTCCGATGCGCAGCTCTATGCAACCACAGGTGAGATGCCGCATGGAGCCGGCTACATGTCCTGGAAAACTACAGGTGTCAGATACGACGCCAAAAGCGATCTCTTCACTGGCGCCGAAGGTCTCGACAGCGCTCAGGAAGCCATGCTGGAGGCGAGCAATTCCAACATCCATCGCGTGCGATGCAAAGCAGGCAGATACCCGGTGCTACTCGCGGACATGGTCAACCGGAAAACCGGGATACGGATTCGATTGATGTATGTGGCCACGTTTCGAGGCTCGGAATCCTTGAGTGTCCGATACATCACGCCGAGCCTGCAGCATCAGCTCAGCGATGAGCTCTGGGCCGACGTGAAACAAGGCTTGGACTGCACCTTGCAGCCAACGCCCTCCTCACCCTAAAGGGTCGAAAGCGAACGTCAGGGAGCAGGCGTAGTCGCGCTACTCCCCTATCACGCGCAGGTCACTCCATCTGGTTGAGTACGCAGGCGAGAGGTTCCCTCGCTGCATACTCCACGCCCGATCTCCCTGCAGCTCCGCGCTGGCGATGCCAAGGGTGCCACGCCCCCATTTAGCGTTCACTCGATCAAGGGTTTGCATCAGCACGTCACGGCGCGCATCGGATGAGGGCGGCGCCGCGTCGAACAGATCGCCCTGCGCCAGACCCTTGGGCTGCAGGTCCATCAGCATCACGCCGGCCTTCACGAACCGATAGGGTCGATAGATCCGCCGCAACACCGCCAAGGCCCACTGGGTGAGGGCAGCTGTGTCATCCGTGGCGACCGGGAGCGGCACGGTGAGCGAGGGCGAGTACTGCGCATCCTGCGCACGGAACCGGTTCGTTTCGATCCACACCCCCACCGCGCCGGCTGCACTGCCCGGTTGAACGACGAACTGTTCCCGCATTGCCCACACATTTTGCCCATATCGCGATCAAATACGGGGTCTTCTACTACCGTATCCGGGTAAACCTAAGGTCACATTTGCGAGAACCATATTGGTAGATCGCACTTTGGTCACGACACGCTGTAAAAAGTGTCAACTTCGTTGTAAAGTTGACACTCAAAGAAAGCACGTTGGAGAGGTCCATGGGTAGGCAGCTAACGCACGCGCCGGTTTTTTACGTCGTTGCGCAGATTCGGCACAGCCCTATCTTGAAGTTGGATAGCTTTGTCGCCGACCTTCAGGATCGCCTCCGAAAGCAGGGGTACCCTGGCTATAAACTTCTAAAGCACCTCGCCTTCGAACTGACGACTACCCCGTCTGGACCTCCAGAGGCCAAGTTCGAGCCGGTCGAAGTAAACAACCACATATTCTCTTCTCGCGACGGGGCTGATTCGTTTACCGCGATGAAGGATTCTTTTGCCTTCTCGACCGTGGAATATGGAACGTTCGAGACATTCATCGACCGTCTTAAGCCAGGGCTTCTGGCTTATGCGGAGCTCTGTGGCCCTGACTCTTTCCTGCAGATTGGACTGCGCTTTTTGGACGCCGTGGTCGCGGGGGAAGATGGATTGCTTCCACCCCTGATTCATCGGCAGTTTCTCGGGTTGAATGACACTATCCCCGATGACTGGCTTGCGGACTACACATTTTCTGAGGCATCCCTTGCTCACAACGATCAGAAATTGAAGGCACGCGTCGTGACCCGATCATCAAATGTGATCTGGCCACCTGACCTCGCGCCGTTTGCGCCTCAACTTCCCAAGAAATTTGCCGAGATCAGCGGTGTCCACGCGCTGCTCGATACAGATGCCACTTTCACGACGCCCCAAGGGACGGCACAGCCGTTTGACGTAGACATCATTCTCGATCGCCTTTTGAGCTTGAAGAAGGACGTGTCGGTTGCGTTTAAAGCGACGGTCACGCCGGAAGCCCTGAAGGCTTGGGAGTAAGTCATGGCCATGTTTAAACAGTCTGCGAAAGATCAGAACGTCAAACTAGCCAGCCTTGTTTTAGCTGGCATCCTTGCTGCTGGAAGCGGTGCAGGCGGTGCAGCACAGCCGACGGATATCGGCTACGCGCCGTCCAACGTACGGATCATTAGTCCGGCAAAGAAACAAATAGATTGTTCCGACGAGCTGGCAGACATAAAGCAAGGCCTGAAGCTGAGCACTACAGCCATGTCCATGGCTTTCAACGTCTCTCGTCAAACGATCTATAACTGGCTGGCGGGTGAAACCCCTAGAGCCGAGCAACGGGAAAAAATAGCAAAATTGGCCGCAGCGGCAAGGCACATACACCACGCTGGCGCGTCCGACCGCTTGCAGTTACGCCAGCCTTTAGTTGATGGATCAAGCTTCTGGGAACTAGTGAGTCAGGGCAAAGATCCGCGCGAGCTAGCTAACACTATTGTGAAGAACGCAGATCGTCGGCGTGTTCAGAGGGAGCTTGGCTCAGCACGGTTGCGAGAAAAGCGTGCTGCTGGTTTGGCGGTAGAGATACTGGTCGATGACGATATCGGGTAATTTTTCGACTAAATGCCAAGCGAGAACAGACAAACCGAATGGAGGCAAGGCGATGTGTTCGAAATGCACCTGCCTGGCGCTAGTCATCCCCAACTGGCGCTTCTCGTAACCCACGACTGCGATATATGTGCAGATGATGCCTTAGAGCCGGATGTTGAGTTCATAGAGGCATCTATCGATCAGCGGAAGGAGGGGAACCTGACGCTCGGCAAGAACCCCCGCACTCTTCAGGTCGAAGCGAAGGACTGCACCGAGGAAATTGTTCTGCAGGTTGCAATCCAGAATCGGCGGCGAATGAATAAGCAGGAATTCTTCAGCAACGTAACCAAGGCGCGTCACCAACTTGCCCTCAGAGAGGTCGCCGTTCTTAGGAGGTGGCTTGCGGCCCGATACACACGATCTGCCTTTCCCAATTCGTTCCAGGAGCTGCTAGATAAGACCAAGGTGGCCGAGAAACTCGATGCGTTGGCAAAAAGGCACGGGTCACAAATTCGCGGCGTATTTTTCGATCTCGACAACAATCAGTTGATTGAGTTGTCGGCGGAGAAGCGTCTCCACGAACTCCACATATACGTCGTCTATCTGCAGGACTCTTCGGATGACGATGCGGAAAGATACGCAAAATCTGTAGAGAAACTCTTTAAAGACGCCTTTTTTGACGCTGAGGAAGAATGGACTGGCATCCGCCTTTTGAGCTGCGAGCCTTACTCGGAAGATGCCTTTTCCTACGCACTTGCGCTTAGCAGCAAGTCGTGGCTATCCGATCACCGTAGTTTCGCTGGATACCCTGCGGCATCACATTTTCCAGATGTGGGAGGGTGAGACTGTCACGGTTCGATGACACCAAATTGAACGTCACTCGGCTTCGACTTGAAATGTCCGACTGAAATTTTCGTCGAGGTAGCCGAACAGCCGCGTCGCCCCAACCAAGCGCTCCATCAAGCGGGACGAGCTCCGCCTGCCAACATACGCTGCCAACCCACCCGCAAAAACCTACCCCTTCGGTTCCTCAAACCGCCAGCGTAAAATCCCCGCTTTCACCTCGCGGTAAATCAATGACCTCCGAAACTGACAAGCCGGCGGCCCCTCCGGGCGTGCGCCTGGAAGGTAGCACCGACGCCCTGCCGCTATCGCCATCACTCGGGGTGACACTCGATGCCACGCGCATGCCACGACGCTCCACCCTGGTGGATCGTCGCGTATTGCGCATCACCGTGGTGGCGGTGCTGCTGGGCATCGCGGCTGCCTTCATTGCACGGCTCCTCACCTCGCTGATCGGGCTGGTAACGAACCTGGCGTTCTACGGCCGGCTGTCGACGACATTCAGCTCGCCGGCCGATAACCATCTGGGACTGTGGGTGATCGTGGTGCCGGTGATCGGTGGCCTGATCGTCGGTGTGATGGCGCGCTGGGGTTCGCGCGCGATCCGCGGCCACGGCATTCCGGAGGCGATGGAGCAGGTTCTGCTCAACGAGTCGAAGATTCCGCCGCGGATCACCTTCCTGAAACCGATTTCCTCGGCGATCGCGATCGGCACCGGCGGCCCATTCGGTGCGGAAGGTCCGATCATCGCCACCGGTGGCGCGCTCGGTTCGTTCGTCGGCCAGTTGCTGCATGTCACCGGCGCCGAGCGCAAGGTGCTGCTGGCCGCCGGTGCGGCGGCGGGCATGGCGGCGGTGTTCGGTTCGCCGGTCGCGGCGGTGGTGCTGGCAATCGAATTGCTGTTGTTCGAGCTGCGTCCACGCTCGCTGATCCCGGTAGCGCTGGCTTGCGTTGCTGCTACCGGCGTGCGCTATGCCACCGTGGGTTCGGCACCGGTATTCGCAATGCCGACGCTGGCTGCACCGGGTCTCATGGCGCTGCTTTCCTATGTTGTTATCGGCGCAGTGCTGGGCCTGATCAGTGTGGGCGTGACGCGGATCGTCTACGGCATCGAGGACGTGTTCGAGAAGCTGCCGATCCACTGGATGTGGTGGCCGGCGATCGGTGGTGTCGCGGTGGGCGTCATCGGTTATTTCGCACCACTGACGCTGGGCGTGGGCTACAGCAACATCGAGGACATCGTGTCCGGCCAGCTCCCCCTGCAAGCGCTGGCGTTCCTGTGTGTGATGAAGTTCCTGTCGTGGTCGATTGCGTTGGGCAGCGGCACCTCCGGCGGTACGCTGGCGCCGTTGTTCACTATCGGCGGTGCGCTGGGTGCGTTGTTCGGCATGGGTCTCGCCGTGCTGGCACCGCAGTTTGGCGTCGACCCGCGCGTCGCCGCCCTGGTCGGCATGGCGGCGATCTTCGCCGGCTCCGCGCGTGCGCTGCTCACCGCGGTGGTATTCGCGTTCGAGACCACCGGCCAGCCCGCTGGCCTGCTGCCGCTGCTCGGTGGCTGTACCGCGGCCTATCTGATTTCCGCGCTGCTGATGCGCAATACCATCATGACCGAGAAGATCGCACGCCGCGGTGTGCGCGTGCCGGTCGAATACGCTGCCGATTATCTGGATCAGGTGGTGGTGCGCGATGCCTGCACGCACGAGGTGGTAACCCTGAGTACCACGCAGACGCTGGCCGAGGTGCGCCGCTGGTTCAACGAAGGCCTGCCTGACATGCAGCACCAGGGCTATCCGGTCATCGACGACAAGGGTCATGTGCGTGGCGTGCTGACCCGCCGCACGCTGCTGGATCCGCAGTGGCACTACACGCTGTCCCTGGGCGAGCTGGTGTTGCGCGAACCGATCGTGGTGAAGGAAAGCCATTCGCTGCGCGAGGCCGCCGATCACATGGTGGCGCATAACGTCGGCCGCCTGATCGTGGTGGGTGACGAGGCGCCGCACGCGCTGGTCGGCATCCTTACTCGTGGCGACATTCTCACCGCACACGGGCAGCGCCTGCAGGAAGCGCGCAAGTCCGGGCGCTATCTGCACTTCCGCAAGGGGCGTGTGGTGAAGCGGCCGGTCAAGCCGGCTGGTGCTTGAGCAAGACTGGCGGCGTCGGTCGTTGACCAACGCCGCCGTGTGATCACATCTCGCGGTCGCCGATCAGCACCACGTCGGCCGGGCGGCGGGCGAACAGGCCGACCGTAACGATGCCGGGCAGCTGGTTGAGCTCGCTCTCCAGCGCGGCCGGATCGACGATCTGCCAGCCGTGCACATCGATGATCCAGTTGCCGTTGTCGGTGACCACGCCGTCACGCCATACCGGCTGACCACCGCGCTTGACGATCTCCCGGCCGATCAGGCTGCGCGCCATCGGGATCACCTCGATCGGCACCGGAAACTTGCCGAGCAGGTCGACCCGTTTGCTCGAGTCGATGATGCAGACGAACTTCTGACTGGCCGCAGCGACGATTTTTTCGCGGGTCAGCGCGGCGCCGCCGCCCTTGATCAGGCGCTTGTGTGTATCGCATTCGTCGGCACCGTCGATGTAGATCGTCAACGGTCCGGCGGAGTTGAGGTCGAGTACCGGAATGCCGAGTTTCTTCAGCTGTGCCGTGGATTGTTCCGAGCTGGATACCGCGCCCTGGATGCGATCCTTCAGGTCGGCCAGCGCGTCGATGAAGAACGCCACGGTGGAGCCGGTGCCGACGCCGACGATGGCGCCATCCTCGACGTAGCGGATCGCAGCCTCACCGGCCTGGCGTTTTTCGTTGGCGTTGCTCATGGAATCGGTTCCGTAAAGGTGGATGGATGCGGGATACGGCAGCTGGTCCTGCTTATTCCAGCGCGAGAATATATTTCCAGTCAGCGTCGTCCACCGGCATCACCGACAGCCGGTTGCCCTTGCGCAACAACGGCATTTCGACCAGCGCGTCATGGCCCTTGAGTTCGTCCAGGCTGATCGTGCGTTTGAGCTTCTTCACGAACTTCACGTCGACCAGCATCCAGCGCGGGTTGTCGCGCGAGCTGCCCGGGTCGAAATACTTGCTCTTGGGGTCGAACTGGCTGGGGTCGGGGTAAGCGTCGGTGGCGACCTCGGCAATACCGACGATGCCGGGCGTGGTGCAATTGGAGTGGTAGAAAAACACCTTGTCGCCAGGGCGCATGCCGTCGCGCATGAAGTTGCGCGCCTGGTAGTTGCGCACACCATCCCATGCTTCGCGCTTTTTGCGTTTCAGGTCGTCGATCGAGAACGCATCGGGCTCGGATTTCATCAGCCAGTGATTCATGCGTGTATCTCAGGGTTGCAGTCGATCAGTTCGCGATCGGTGGCGATGAAATCCAGAGCGACATCCCATGGTTCCTTATTTACGGTTGCCAGTTCCTGGAAATCGTAGGCAATGCCGACCAGCAGCGGTTCGGTTGGGCGCACCTGCTTGTTGAGGAACGCGAAACTGCGGTCGTAATACCCGCCGCCGTGACCGAGCCGATGACCGCGCCGATCGAAACCGAGCAACGGCACCAGCACCAGGTCGAGCTGGAACGGCTCCAGCAGCTCGCGTGGCGCGACCGGCTCGGGGATGCCGTAACGGTTCGGCTGTACTTCCTCGCCGGATTGCCAGGGCGCGAAGCGCAGATGCTTGTCCGTGCCGATCACCGGCAGCAGGAATTGCTGGCCGCGCGTGGCCAGTGGCGGGATCACCAGGTTCAGCGGCAACTCGCCATGGCTGGCCCAGTAACCAGCGACGCGGCTGTCGGTGAGGTATTCGGGGAGCTGTTCGAGGCTGCGGCGCAGGCCCTGGGCTGCGGCGATGCGCGCGGGCGCGGTGAGGGCGCGGCGCTGGTCGGCCAGGCGCTGGCGAAGCTCGCGTCGTTGGGCGGTGGCGTCCACGTTTCGCGCATCTCCGTCGAAAGTTCGCCCCGTTCATCGCGAGACGAACGGGGCGGGGAATTAAGTGGCGTCAACCGCGGTGCCGCTGCACACCAAACGACCTTGATCCAAGATGGATCAGGTGGGAGGGCTACATGGCCTCGAGGCTTTCCGCACGTGGCGGACATGCACAACAGCCGATGTGAAGCCGACCCGGGGCCGTATTTAGGAACAAGGCAAATGTAAGAGTGTGCTGGCGAACATCGCAGAAAACGCCGAGGTTGATTTTAGGCGCTTGCCCGGCAATGTGCCACTGGCGCATGACAGTCAGGGTTCATCGAACGGCGAGACATGCAATGTTCAAGCGCCGCGGCATTCAACGCTTCAGCAGATCGCCGTCGAGCGCGGCTTCCAGCTTGGTGCGCAACGCGGCAAGGCCGTCACTCAGACGCTGTTCCTGGCCGTCGTGCTGCTTGCGCAGTAGCAGGAATTCGTGGGTGACGCTGATCGCGGTCAGCACCGCCAGCCGTTCGAAGCTGGGCGCCTTGGCGTTCGCGCGCAGCTCGCGCATCTTGCGATCGAGGAAGCCAGCCGCTTCGAGCAGGCCATCGCGCTCTTCCGGCGCGCAGGCGATCAGGAATTCGCGGTCGATCAGTCGCAGCGCGACCGGTTCACTGCTGGACATGGGTTCTATCAACCGTTGCTTTCAAGCGATTTCAGCCGCTGGATCATTGCCTCGACGCGGCTACGGGCCTGCTCGTTGCGCGCGAGCAAACCCGCGCGCTCACCGGACAGCTGCTCCTGGCTCTGGCGCAGGCTGCGATTTTCCTCGGTGAGCCGGCGCACGGTATCGAGCAGGCGATCAAGCTGCTGGCCCAGCGTGGCCAACTCTTGATGGACGGTATCGGGCTGAATGTGATCAGGCGGACTCATAAACGAAACTATAACAGGACGCTGGCCGAAATCAGCGTGACCGCCTGCACAGGTGGGTGGCAGGCGCGGCGGCTGCATTAAACTGGCGGCCATTACTTGAAGGAGTACCGCCATGACGGCTACCGGGCTTGTGGGCCACGACGATATCGATGCGCTGATCATGCGCCTGCGGCTGGGCACCGAAGCCAGCGAACTGCACGGTTCGCTGTGTGGCTATCTGGCTGGCGGCGGCTCCCTGCACGGCAGCTCAGTGCTGGCCGCGCTGCAGCTCGACGGCGAGGCGACCGATCCGAGCCCGGATGACCAGGCCTTGCTGAAGCGACTGGCAAAGCAATGCGAAACCGAACTGACTGATCCCGAGCTTGGTTTCGAACCGTTGCTGCCGGAAGATGACCGCCCGCTGGCCGAGCGTGCCGAGGCGATGGTCGACTGGTGCCGCGGCTTCCTCGGCGGCTTCGGTCTTGCCGGCACTCCCGCGCATGCGCAGCTGTCGGACGAGGCGCAGGAGATCCTGCGCGACTTCGGCAACATCGCCGGCTCGTCGTTCGATTTCGGCAATGAAGACGAGGATGAGGACGCGCTGATCGAGGTGCAGGAGTTCGTGCGCGTCGGCGCGATGCTGCTGCACACTGAGTGCGCCGCACACGACGGGCCTGCCAGCGGCACCGTGCATTGATTCCGACCGCACCGGGACTGGCCACGCTGGTGATCGCGCCGGAAGAGTTTGCGCGCCGTCGCCGCCAGCTGATGCAGATGGCGGGTGAGGACGCGGTGCTGCTGGTGGCCGCGGCGACCGAGCGCATGCGCAATGCCGATGCGGCATGGCCGTACCGGCAGGATTCCGACTTCCACTATCTCGGCGGCTTCCCCGAAGCCGATGCGGTGCTGGCCCTGCTGCCTGGCCGCAAGCATGGCGAGGCGGTACTATTTTGCCGCGAGCGCGATCCGGCGCGCGAGCGCTGGCATGGCCAGACGATCGGTACCGAGCGTGCGGTGGCCGAATACGGCATGGACGACGCGTTCCCGATCGATGACATCGACGACATCCTGCCCGGCATGATCGAAGGCCGCGGCCGCGTGTACTGCCACTTCGGCCGCGAGCCGGAATTCGATGCGCAACTGCTGGGCTGGATGCGCCGGTTGCGCCAGTTGCGCGGCGGCGGTGTGGTGCCGAAGGAATTCGTCGCACTCGGCCATCTGCTGCACGACCTGCGGCTGTACAAGTCGCGCGCCGAACTGAAGCTGATGCGAGCGTCAGCCGCGATCGCGGTCGAGGCGCATCTTGCAGCGCTGCAAGTGGCCACGCCCGGGCGCCGCGAATACGAGGTCGAGGCCGAGCTGCTGCGGGTGATGCGCAGCCGCGGTGCGGTGCCGGCGTTCCCGCCGATCATTGCCGGTGGTGCGAATGCCTGCGTGATGCACTACCAGGCCAATCGCGCGCCACTGAACGATGGCGAGCTGCTGTTGATCGACGCCGGTGCCGAGCTGGACTGCTATGCGTCCGACATCAGCCGCACGTTTCCGCTCAACGGTCGCTACAGCCGCGAGCAGCGCGCGCTGTATGACGTGGTGTTGACCGCGCAACTGGCGGCGATCGACGAGGTGCGACCCGGCCGGCCATTCAGTGCGGCTCATACGGCTGCGGTACGCGTACTGGCCGAAGGGTTATGCCAGCTCGGCCTGCTCAAGGGCGATGCCGATGCGGTGATCGCCGAAGGCAGTTACCAGCGTTTCTTCCCGGCCAAGACCGGTCACTGGTTGGGACTGGATGTACACGATGTCGGCGACTACCGCATCGACGGCGACTCGCGCCTGCTCGAGCCGGACATGGTGCTGACGGTGGAGCCCGGCCTGTACGTGGCGCCGGACGACCGCACGGTGGCCGAACGCTGGCGCGGCATCGGCATCCGCATCGAGGACGACGTGGCGGTGACCCGTGATGGCAACGAGGTGCTCACCGCGGCGATGCCGAAACATGCCGAAGCGATCGAGACCTTGCTGGCCGCGCGCTAGCTCAGTTCGTCCGGCAATTCCGCATCATTGCGCTCGCGGTTCGCTATATCGGTGGCGTGC
>NZ_LMUE01000013.1 GCF_009766065.1 Dyella sp. S184
TCCCATCGAGTTCGAGGCACAATGCGGCTAACCATCCGGTGTCCACTTTTGCGTAGGAACTCTCCGCGCGTACCGCGCGCCGCTTAACTCAGCAACTGTCTTGAACGCGAACCAGTGATCAGGTGGTTGGGGTCGCCAGCTCCACGCCTCGCAGCTCATCGCGTCGCCGTGCATTGACGATCGTCAGCAGCTTGCGCATGCATGCCACCAAGGCAACCTTCGCAACCTTTCCTCGTGCTCGCAACTGCTGATAATGCGCCTTCATCACGGGTTCCCAGCGCACCGCCGACAAGGTCGCCATGTACAACGCTACGCGCACCTCAGCACGTCCACCGTAGATTCGTCGTTTGCCCTCGCTCTGGCCACTGTCGCGATTGAGCGGCGCCACACCGACCAGTTTGGCGATCTGTTGACGGCGCAGTTGGCCCAGCTCTGGCAGCAACGCCAGGACACTGGCCTGGAACATCGGGCCCAGTCCTTTGGACGAACGCATGGCAGGAGTCGCATGAACCTGCAGCAACTGCTTCATGGCTGTATCGACCAGCGTCTGCTCACGTTGCAACGCCGCCAAGGTTTTCTTCATCAGCGGTCGGATCGCTGGCAGCGTCATGGCCAGTTGCTGGCGGGTGCGCTGGATCGCCTCGGTGATCTGGTGGCGTCGACGCAACCAGCCGCGAAGCTCGGCCTGCCAAGGCTCCAAAGGCACATGAGTGCGCAACCGTGCATGGAACGCCTGCACCATCTCCGCCAGCATCCGTGCGTCGAGGTTGTCGGTTTTGGCCAGCTGTCCGATCGCCCGGGCGAAGTGGCGGGCTTGTCGTGGATTGACCCGGGCAATCCATAGCCCTGACTCGGCACACGCCGCCAGCACCGCCTCTTCATAGCCGCCGGTAGCTTCCACCACGACCCGTACATTCTCACGATCGTGCAGCAACCGAATCAGTCGGCGGATGCCCGCCGCCGTGTTCGCAAACCGATGCACCTTCGGCTCGCCGAAGATCGCCACGTCCAACGCTGCCTTGCCCACATCAATGCCGACTGCTGTCATGACCAAACTCCGTTAGAGTAGGAAATGCCGAGAGCCACTCACGGCCTGCCCACGCTTATCGGTGCGAGTTTTCCTCGCGCAACTGTTCGGGCGAAGGACGTGAGGCCGGTGCGCGACCCAGGCTGAGTTACGGTGCTGCTACACCGAAGCGTTATCGGGTGCGCTCACCGGGCTCTCGGCACTTAGACTACGAAATGTTCAAGACATAAGCGTTAGGCCTCAACCATGACAATTTCGCAACTTGATCCGCTATTGGCTCTTGCTGCGAGCATTGAGCGTCTTCCCGAGGCGTCTGATGTGGCATCCGAAATCAAGCGCATTGTTGGTCGGGCTGCAAGTCCCAGCATGGCTCAGAACGCCTGCGAGCACATCATCAGCATGTGCAATCCAAAAGCTTGGGGAGATCGCTACGTTTCCGGTATGGTCAACAATGAGTGGCATCAATTTCTTAGCAAGTTGTCAGATACGGCCGCTCAGTGTGGGCAGGCAGTTTTTGACGCCGCGCAACGCAATTGAGGCCTAACCAGTCATCCAAGCGGACGGCTAGGCCGCCGCTTAATTCCAGCGTTAAATCTCACGGCAATGGCTGCTTTTTGCCACGCATTTGTAGCATGCGACCGGCCGTTATTGGCCGGTCACTGACCGTTGGCCGTCGTTCGATGATTCGTCGGCCTGTGAATGATGCCCGACGGTCGCTGTTCGACCCGAAGCAGACATTGCAGGTAGAAAGATTTTGGTCACAAAACACGTTGAGGTAAGCTGTTGTTTACGATGAGGAGCGTCTGTTTATGGGGGTTGCGACAAAGCACAAGAAGGCGTTCCTCTTGAAGCATCCGTACTGCGCTTTCTGCGGTGGAGCCGCTCTAGCCACGACAGTTGAACACTGTCCGCCACGTTCGCTTTTTCAGGATAGACAGTGGCCCGAGGGTTTTGAATTTCCTTGCTGTGAGGCTTGCAATCATGGAACAAGCAACGAGGACCTTCTCATTGCCATGCTTGGTCGATTGGATCCCTTCACGGAGCTGGGCGACCGGGACGGAAGGCAGAATGGCCTCATGCATGCCGTCAGCAAGCAGTTTCCAGACCTTTTCCCCAAGCTAATACCCTCAAGCGCACGTGAGGCCCGGAGCCGCAATCGCAAGCTAGGCATAAAACCCGCGCCAGGGCGAACACACCTTGAAACTCCTGTTCTTTCCGTTCCTGCAGAGTTTCATGTTGCGATTTGCACGTTCGGAAGGAAGCTCGCGAAGGCAATTTTCTATCGTGACTCGTCAACCATCTTTCCCAGTGATGGCTGCCTATTCCTCAACTGGTTTTCAAACGAACAACTAATGCTTACCGGCAAATACCAGATGCTTGAACTCATGAGGGAAGTTAACGGTGTGGCACCACAGCTGGCTCGCTCTGGTCGCCTGTTGAACGATCAGTTTTCCTTCAAGCTGAGCATGTCGCCTCAGAAGGACACGCTGGCGCTGCAAGTAGTACTTGGGAAGTCACTAGGATTCGTGGTTTTCGGCTCAACGCGTCCCGGAGCGCTTGAATCCAGCTACGAGCGTCTTCACCATGAGCACGGCAAGGGCCCTTTTGCGGTAATCGCGTCGTCTGTGTTGCAGGTTCAACCGGATTTTGGCTTCTCCGAGCATCAGATCAAGCCGGCTTAGACATTGAACGACCGCTCTTGGCGAATGCTGTTCATTGCGGGCTTGGCGAAGCCCGGGCACGATGCGGCGGGCGGAGACCGACCCGAAGGGGCCGTTGGCGTCTAAACCCGGCCGTCTGCGAGACCGGCCGCTGCCCAGCTCGGTGTTGTTAACCTTCGATACAAGGTGTAGACAGCTAAGGATTGACCAGCGCTAACGGGAATACAAATGGCAAACAAACCGAGAGTTCCGTCCCCTGCCAATCTTTCGCGCGCCGGCAAAGGCATGCATTCTAAAAACAAAGGGGAGCGCAAGGAGTCTGCCGAAGTGTTGGCAGTGGCTCCGCGAACGGAACACAAAAAAAAGTCCAAAAAAATGACGACAAAGCGTAGTTAGCTGCTTATGTTCCTTTCGCCCCCCGAACTTATTCTCCAGCTTCGTTAGACTGCATAGCCATGACTTGGACACTCGGACCAATACCAGACTACCTAAAGCCAGGCATGCGGCGGCGCTTCCTTGCTGGCTTGAAGAACAGTTATTCGTTGGACACGTATGAGCTGGATCTCTTTCGATGGTTCAAGAGAGAGACTGAAAACACTTGGGCGCAGATGGATGCTGAGGAGCAGCGCTACATCCACGAGCAAGTTGAAACTGAGTCAGAAGAAATCAATGACTCTGGCTTTCTGGCAGTTGGATACTACCGAAAAAGAATGCGTTCTTCTCACGTGATCTTTCTCGCATCTCTTCTCGAGAGCGCAATGAAGCGTGAGTGCGATAGAGTTGTTCACGCGATGGGAGAGCAAGCTCTGTTTAAGCCTGCAGATCTAAAAGGCGACACTTGGAGTACCCGTAGAGTCTTCCTAGAAAAGTATGGCTCCTTCGAGCTACCAACTAACTTGTGGGATCCGATAAAAGACCTATTGGCTGTACGAAACGCTCTCATACATCACGGCGGCGATATGTTCTTGCTCACTGAAGAGCAAATTTCAAGGCTCAACAAAATTTCTGGAATAAGTGTTGATCCTTGCGAAGTAGAAATTGACGAGAATTACGTTGATCACGCAATCGATTCAGTACGAGACGTAATGGAATACTTACATGAGAAAACAAATGCCTTAATTGAGCGTGCTATCAGCCCAAAGGCAATCTCGTAGTGAAGTCTAACAATTCCGTGCGTGACTTCCGGTCAATATCTCGCTTGATGCCTCGCCCCCTGAGCTTTCGAGCCGATGCTGGTCATCGTGCCGTCTTCTATGTTGCGCTGCTTCAGGCGGCTAAGCGCCAACAAAATGCGACCGATCACATCCGTCAGTTTCGCTCAGCGACTGCCCGGTAAGGAGACCTAGCAATACGATGCACCCGCCCGCAAGCGGGCACGCCTGATTGTGCACGTTAGATTCGCCGGGATACATATTCTATGTGCCCGGACGTGAACATCACTGCATACCGATGGCTTGTTCAAAGTCGATTGCGCGCAGAAGGCGCAGAAGGAGCAGGTCCTTTGCCTGTAAAGCTGCGCGTCTATGAATCTCACCGATTCGAGAAGCATGGAACTCGATTGCCTTTTCATAAATATTGCGAACGTAGCGGCCGTTAGAAAAGTGCTTAGGGCGATCTGTGGAAATTTCCTCGAACAAACTGCGAAGATACGTACAGCCATCCACATCGATGGCGTAGTCATCTTTTTCCGCCATACCCACGATGATCTGAAACAACTCATCGGCGTCGTAGTCTTCAAAATGAAGAGTCGTTCGGAAGCGTGACCGCAGCCCAGGATTGCTCTCAAGAAACCCTTCCATCTTGTTCGCATAACCAGCAACGATCACAACCAAGCGATGGCGTTGATCCTCCATAAGTTTGAGAAGAATATCGATCGCTTCCCCGCCAAAGTCTTCCTCCCCTTTGCCTGCTAACGCATACGCCTCATCGATGAACAAGACTCCATCGAGTGCCTGTTCAACAATCTCAGCCGTTTTGATCGCCGTATGGCCAATGTATCCGCCAACCAAGCCCGCTCGATCCGTTTCAACCACTTTGTCCGTCTTCAAAAGACCCATGGCGTGATAAATCTTCGCAATCACCCGCGCAACGGTTGTCTTGCCAGTACCCGGGTTGCCAAGAAAGACAAGATGGCGACTCAAGCCAGCAGGTGCCTTTAGACCTTGTTCAACCCGCATTTGCTGAACTTGAACGAAACTCACAAGCTTCTGTACCTCTCGCTTGACTGCTTGCAAGCCGATCATTTGATCGAGTAGAGATAGCTGCAAGTTGATCGGCGAAAGCGGCAGCGCCGCCTCTGTTGGTGCATCTGACTTTGGTTGCTGAAAGTGCTCGAAAGACGTTGCAAGTGCTTCTTTGGCGTGCGCCTCAGCGGGCATTACTAAACCGTTGATGGGATCGAAAGTAGATGCGGCCATCGGGTCCCGTTGTTCTATTAAAGTTTGGATATACGTCATTGTTTGCTCGATACTTCTGTTCGGCGTGACAAACTGGCACTCCGATACGAGCAACCTCCCGTCTGATTCACGTTGCAAAGCCTCTTCCTCAGACTCATCGAGAAACTTGCAGCCATGCAGCATCGCCATGGCAGCCTCTCTCGAGACAACTGAAGCAGGTGTGTTTTCGCGGAATGTGCAGTCGATGAGTGTTGCCACCGAGCCCACATGGCACACGGTCACGCCGTAATCGCCACACCCCTCTAGACCTGACGATTCGACTTCAACTTTCGATTGGCCCTCCACAGCCAACCCGGTTTGGCCGATGTCGCGGATGGTCACCTTGCGCAATTTGCCGGTCGAATTGCTTGAAAATAGCATCGCGAGACAATCCTCGCTAACACCTCGAAATTCGCAATCCTCGATGAGGACATCGGCGCCGTTGCTCGCCGAAAGACAACCTTCAGTATCGTGGATCAATGTGCTCTTCAAGGCGATCCTGCTGGCGGGCTCATCGACAGAAACTGCTTCTCTCCCGCATGCCCAAAGCTCGCAACCATCGACGACAGCTTGTGCAGCTTCTTTGACAGTGATACCAGTTCCCGGCGTATCGTGGATTTTGCAATTCAGCAGTTCGCCTCGCGCCTCTGAATCTAAATTCACTGCGGCAAATTCAGCGCCGCAACCACGCAGGCTACTGGTTTCGATCAAGCCACGAGCACCGTTGGAAAGCGACACCGCGTTCATTCCTGTATCGTGCACACGACTGTTGTGCATCTGAAGGCGAACGTCCTTTCCACAACCCGCTACGGCCGGCCCGGCACAATTCCAGAATTCGCAATTTTCGACTTGCGCTCTCCCGCTTCGAATGTCGATGCCACTGCCGGATAGGTTAAAAACCTGACATCGCACCATCGACAATGAGCCGTTGCTGATCACACCGGACCCGTTCCCGCTGATTTCGCAGTCGGATAAAGCAACATCGCCGCCTGCTTCTACGCGGAGTGCTGCGGTGTTTCCGGTGCCATCCTTGATAGTTAAATCAAGATTCTTGAGGGTGACCTTTGCTGCAACAACAAGCTGCCCGATGACACGTACAGTGTTTGGCTTGCCGGCTCTGATTTGCACCGCCTTGTTAACCCTCACAGCCGGATACATGCCCGGTGCGAGCACGACGTCGTCACCCGCTCGCGCCCGCTTAAGGGCATCGGCAAGCGTAACTTCGCCAAACGGACCTTTTTTTACCTCAATTGTTGCCATGTGGATTGCTGCCTGTTCCCAAGCCACCATGCTACTTGTATACGGGGCCAAGCTGGAGCGAGTGGCTTTAACCGAAGTCAATCCGTCCTGCAGCTCAAGCCGTAGCCGCGCCAAGGGTCGGCGGCAATGGCAGCTTTCTTCCTGTGAAAGTTGCTCAGCGACTGTCCGAAAGTGGCCGAACTGAGACATTCCTGGCATGCCAAACGAGATGGCGGCACCACCGGAATGGACATCCGCATCAGGCGCGACGCGAAAGAGGGCGTCGGCCACCCGGACATAGCCGACGCCACTCAGGGCTCGTCTCGCGCCAGAATTCGACCGAGTCCTGCAAGTACCACTTCGTCTACCTTCTCCCGTGTGAAGTACTCGCAGCGCT
Organism: Dyella sp. S184; assembly: GCF_009766065.1. Lineage (GTDB taxonomy): Bacteria > Pseudomonadota > Gammaproteobacteria > Xanthomonadales > Rhodanobacteraceae > Rhodanobacter. The sequence continues at coordinate 6,760 of NZ_LMUE01000013.1, forward strand.
CGCGCCGGGAGTTTTCGTCCCACTCACAAGACGCGACACGATCGTCATACAACGCCTCGAACTCTGCCGCCCAATTCTTCGCGAGGTTGTGGAACTCGTAACTGTCGTTGGGCCGGAAGCGGGCGAGCGCCATGCTACATGCGATCTCCACGACCGTCTCGATGAGCTTGCCGTGCATGTGGAGCGTGGCCGTGTTCTCGGCCAGCCGTTCGCTGTAGTTCTTCATGTGCGCGCCTCCCGTGTGCGCAGGTAGTCGTGAACGCGATAGAGCCGCTCGACCCCGGGCGTGTTGTCCTCAATCCACTCCTCAGGCCTTCCGTTTCCTCGTGCGCTCTCCATCAGGCCGGTCTCATCCAGTTCACCATGGGTGTCGAGCACATACGCTTCAATCAAGGTTTGAAGTTGGTTGTGATCCCAGCACGTCACGTCACCCCACGTTCTCCAGTCGGGCGAGTAGAAGGAGATGAAGCCGCTGCGTGACGTGTGGCGCTCACCGGCCACCTGGGCGAGCGAGGCAGTCGAAGTCTCGCGCATCATCCTCTGTACCTCTTTCAGGGGCAGTTTGATGAACATGCGATCGGTCTCAAAGTTGTAGAACTTTGGGGAATCCATCGACTCGAAACGCGCGTGGTGGATCCCAGCTTCCTCGCAAAAGCATTCCGAAAACTCCTTGGCGTACGCGCGGTGGACTGCCGACCAACAGCAGGCGCTGCTTAAGCGATCGGTCAAACCCTGATTCGGATCACCCTGGTCGTTTGAGAACATCGCCGTCATGGCGTAGTCCAGCTCAGCATCGTGCTGGGAACCGTAGAAACCGGCAAAGGGCAGGGCTGCAGTTAGCATATGCATCACATCAGCCCTCTACCGGCCATGCTGACGCACTCAGCACCCACCACGATGTGGTCCAGAATGCGCACTCCGACCAGCCTCAATGCGTCGCGGAGTTCGTGGGTAATTGCACGGTCTGCGGCACTAGGTTCCGCAACGCCGCTGGGGTGGTTGTGCGCGAGAATGGCGGCGCTGGCATTGATGCTCAACGCGGCCCGCACGACTTCCCGGGGATAGATGTTGGCGCCATCGACGGTGCCGGTAAAGAGCTTTTGACAGTCGATGATCCGGTGCCGGTTATCAAGCCACAGGACGTGAAATTCTTCGTGCAACAGCGCACCAAGCCGTATGCGCAGAAAGCTGCTCGCATCGGTCGGGTTGCCGATGCTTCCCCGCCGCACGAGCCTTTCTTTCAGGATGCCTTCGGCTGCGGCGAGCACGTCTTGCTCCGTCGTCTCGGTGCCGAGCTTGTAGCGGGTGTATGCCATGGATCGAACAACTTTCATAAGGTGCTCCTTGTAAGCGGAACAAACGCATAGAGCCCGGCCTCACGGCCGGGCTCTATGCGCAGTCGCGAGGAAAGATGAGAAGAACGAAGAGATTCGAGCCGAAACGGTTCGCTCCAGTGGACGCGGGCCGTGCTACGTCAACGCTGGATCCATACGATCGCCGTCGAAGGCATAGCCGCAGGCCTGACACAGAAAGTTATCGGGCAGGGCATGATCAATCGGTGCGCCGATAGCGGCCCCAGCGGCACAACCGGCTGCGCCGCCAAGCAAGCCACCCAAGATCGTACCAGCGATGACGCCCATGGGGTCGCTTTTACCCTTGGTCTCAGTGATCGCACTGGAGGCACCCTGGATAGCGCCAGCGACACCAGCGATAGCGATAGCTGCGGTTTGCGCGCGACGTCGACGTACGACGAACGGGGTATGGCAGCGTGGGCAAGATAGGGTCATGTGCGTGCGACCTCGTTGCCCGGTGCGACTGGACCCTTCCTGCCGTTACAGTCGGCGACCACATAACCAATCAAGAATAAGATGGCGAACGCAACAAGACACTCGAGTACTGGGTAGTTGAACATCACGATTGCTCCTATAGAGTCTGTAGCGAGACTGACGGCGTCAGCTCTTTCAAGAGCGCAGACCACCGCTCTCTACAGTCGTGATATATGTCTCAGATTATTTCCGATCGGCCGCACTAGTGGCCCCCGTCGGGGCTGATGACGACCATTCCGCACAATGGTTCGATCTCCGCGCCGCTGCCCGGGAAATTGGGTCCCGATATCCAGCTGTACCACCTCTACCAAGCTGCGAATGAGCCACTGTCGGCAGCAAGACATGGTTCGCTGTGGCACCTTACTGTCCTATCGGGTCAGTTTTGTGCGCGGATGCATGCCCATCGCTGCCATGGAAGAGGATCACCCACCGCACATTCTTCCCCTGGATGAAATCGGGCCGCTGCCGATGAAGTTGGTTTCTGGTTACCGCAAGGTCTTCGAAAGGAGCCACGCATGAGCGCTCAACTAGTCGCCGACTTCGCTATTCAATTCGAAGCGATGACGGTCGCCAAGCCGATCGAGATGGCTGTGAGCGCCGCTCACGAAGTTCTCCGGCTCGCGCTCGCCTTTACGCCAGGAATCAGAAGGAACGCGCAAACGCCGGAGACCGCGGAGGCCAACTACCCGACAATCACCGCTCCGTGAAGCCTGCTGATCAAGGCCGCGCCGCGGCCTACCAGTACCGCGCCGAGTAGGGCGGTGGCGATCAGCCCGCTGACCCTGGCCAAGGCGCTATTGAGTCCAGAGGCAAGTCCGGTATGGTGTGTGTTGACCGAGGTCAGCACGGCCGTGGTGAGTGGGCGACAGCGCAGGCCATGCCGAGCGATATCACCAGCATGGCGGGTACTCGCCGTACCTTGACCAGCTCGACGCGCAACGCGGTCTGTTGACCGCTCAGCTGGCCCTAGTACGCGCCCGTGTCGATCGCCTGAACGCTCTGGTGACCCTCTATCGGAGTTTGGGCGGCGGTTGGCGGTCAGGCTGACAGGTGTGCAGAAAGATTATGGAAACGGGAGTTCAAACCACGGTCTCACACACCTATCGCCGCTTGGTAGCACTTGCTTGCACCTTCTTGCTCAGTAGCCACGCATTGGCCATGGAAGCTGACCCGTCTCCCGTCCATATCGAGGCTCAGCTTGGTCGCAGCTACATGGACAGCTTCGGCACCAACGCTGGCTTTCTTGAGGCCACCTTTCGTGAGTATTCCATGGGCCAAACACCCTTCACATGGTCACCCGATATTTCGACGGGATGGATCAACGGCCGCAACCTTGCGTGGTACACACGCTACGCACTCGGCACTGAGGACAAGATCTGGATCGTTGCTGCTGGCATAAGGTTGCGATATGGGGGAGATGCCAGCTACATGCATCACTTCTTCTTCAATTTCCAACCTTCCCTACATACTGGCCGCACCCAGGCGCTCAGTAGCCCTTACGAGTTCGTAAGCACGCTGGGTTGGCAAGGGTCTCGCGTCAGCCTGCAGATTCGACACATCTCAAATGGAAGTCTGCATGCGCCAAATCGCGGTGAGACGATGATTTTAATTGGCTTCGGATTGAATAAGTGAGGTTGTTAAATTTCACTGCATCAACATTGGCATATTTTCGCCGTGAGTAGGTCCGGTGATTTTGCCGCCGTCTGCGCGTGCCAAAAGAGCAGCGGCGTTCACCGGACAGGACGCCCTGTCCGTGATCTGCTGACTAATCGCGCTGGCGTTTTGGCTCCATAAATATCGACGAAGCGAGCAGCCATCATGCTCGAAATCGGGAACGGCAATGCTTAAAATCAGGCCCAAAGAAACACTCGAGACCGGCGATCACGGATGGCTCAATGCACGCCACCACTTTGTAGTTGCAGCAAACGGTAACCCTGCCAATAGTCCGCTTGGCGCTCTGGTGGTCTGGAATGATGACCAGATCGCTCCGGGTACGGGTTTCGGCCGTCACTCACACGCCGACTTGGAAATCATCACGTATGTTCGGCAGGGCGTTGTCACGCACGAGGACAGCACCGGCAACGTTGGTCATACCGTCGCAGGCGACGTTCAGGTCATGAGCGCAGGGACGGGGATCAGTCACTCCGAACGCAACCATGGAGAGCTCCCGCTCAAGTTGTTTCAGATTTGGCTTCTCCCGCGCCGGCGCGGTGGGACGCCAAGCTGGGAGAGTCGCCGTTTCCCGAAGGCTGATCGCGCCGGACGGCTGGTTACGCTCGCGAGCGGGGATCCACAAGACACAGAGGCGCTGCCGATCCGCGCCGACGCCCGGGTTTTGGGCGCCACTCTTCTCGCAGGGACCACAGTTACGCACGCGCTCGGCCGGTTTCGGCATGCCTATCTCGCCCCTAGCCAAGGCGCGGTCTTCGTCAACGGGCAACGGGTTGCGGTCGGTGATGGTATCGCCGCCATCGATGAGCTCAGCCTCATCATCACGGCCGATGAGGATGCGGAATTCATCCTCGTCGATGCCGCCTGATTTCACCCTCACACGGGAGAAGCTGCCGTGAGTATCCACAGCCGAGCGGTCTTCCCTTACCTTAGCCTCCTTGCCCTGGTCAATTTTCAACGAGCCCCTCTGGAGTGCTTTCAACGAGCACCAACAGCCAAGTCCTGACTGCGCAGGTTCGCAACCAGTTCGATGTTCTGGAACAAGTCGGGCTGGACCTTGAGGTGCCTACGTCGCCGCCGATGTCGAGCGCCGCCGAAGCGGTGCGGAGCCTCGCCCAGCGATCACCGCCACTTGCGCGACTCCTTCGCGCGGATGGTTCCTCCCGTACGCCAGTATGCGTAACGCACTAACAATTGGCGGCCTCCGCATCACTCGATAAACGCACTGCTGTGTCGATCGACAAAGGCCGATATCAAACTTGCGATCTCATCCGGCACTTGCAGCGTCGCGAAATGTCCGGCGTCGAGTATGTGGATTTCCGCGTGGGGAGACTCGCGTAAGTAGGCTTTGGCTCCCGGTGTCGTAAAGAACTTGTCCTGATTTCCCCAAAGCACCAGCACGGGTATATCCATCTTTCGCAACGTTGCTTGCCAGGATGGATACCGCGCGAGATTGCTGCCGTAGTCGAACCAAAGATCATTGCGTGCCTCGGCAACACCGGGGCGCTGCAGGGATTCGCTCATCAACAGCGATGCATCGGCACCGATGTTGTCGTTGTCTGTCCAGGTGGCATTCGGCTCGGTCAGTTTCTTGGTGGCATCGATTTGTGCCGCATCCACTGCGAGATCGCGGTGATACCAATAGCGCCGTATCGCACTATGCGGGTCTTGCGCCATCGGAAAGCCATCAATATGAATTACGCCGTTTTGCACAATGATCGCCGTGACCGCCGATGGCTCATCCGCAATGAGCCGAAAACCCACCGGGGCGCCGTAATCCTGCATATACAGGCTATAGCGGCGAATACCGCGCAGACGTAACAAGTCCCTGACCGTCGCCGCAATATGATCGAACGTGTACGGCCACGATCGATGATCGGGCGCCTCCGAATAGCCAAAGCCAGGGTAATCGATCGCGATCACATGCACGTGACCATGTTGCATGCGAAGTAGATCTTCCATGACTTTCACATACATGAAGGACGAAAGCGGTGTGCCATGCAGGAAAACGATGGCTGGGGCAGAGGGATCGCCGCCTTCGCGATAAAACACATGAATGCCCTCGACATTCTGCCAACCTTCGGTGAGCGGCGCCGCGTTCGCCGTTCCCACGTTGATCCATACGCCCGCGATCAGCGCCAAGAGCCAGCCGAAAAAATGTCTCATGATGGGATTCCGTCGGTTTGAATGCGTTTCACCGTGCTTGTGGCAAATCAACGTGCCCTATAGCGCTTAAGTTTTTGTCAGAAATACATGCATGGTGTGAGGGTATTCACATGCTGTGTGCAACGAAAGCCAGCCGTGGTCAAATTAATATCTGGCAGGAACGCTTCGCCACTGCCTAATAGCACAGGCCTCGTAAAAACCTACCGCTGGAGTTAAGCGGCGGCGAAGCCGTCCGCCTTGAACGAATTGTTAGACCGCATGCTACTCACGACGGCCCACCAAGACCACGAATTGCTGGAGAAAGGGCTGCCAATGTACATGGCGCGCCGAGAACAAGAGCCTTGATGAGCAGCTCGACCCATGGCAAAGGGAGTGAGCCATCGGGATTGCTCCACCCACCGGAGCATCGTCGTCGGCCGTGACCACGTGATCGCTCTGCGATTGAGGCAGTCTATGGCCACTTAGATACGCGGTTTTTTCTCAACAGTCTGTTAGAGCGTTGGAAACGGTGCGGCATTGAGTAGCATGATGCGGCGGTCGGTTGCGTTCACTATCTGGCCATTTTTTCCGTGTAGCACATCATTGCGCGTCACCAAGAGTTCATCGCTGAAAACTATGCCTTTGACAAAAGTGGTATAGCCCTTCCAATGGGAGGTGCCCGGAACAATGTCAAACGCTTCGGTCTGGCCGCCGTGATTTAGCTGTGTCGTGGCGGCATCACCTTCCGAGAAAAATCCCTCTGCGGTTCCTTCGCGCATCAAAGTCACGGTTTCCGTCAGTGGGTCGAGGTGGATCACGGTAACTGTTTCAGTACCGTTCTTGCCACCCAGTTCCCATGCCCTTGTCAGGTCGACCTTCCAGCTCATGCCTTGGACCAATTGTTTCGGCGGGACACCCCATAGGGCTGGGTTGTAAGTCAAACCGCTAGCTTCCAGATAGGGCTGGCACTTGTCCTTGGCGTCGCCATTCAAGGAACAGTATGTGCGGCCACCATCTCTTAGCTCCCTTTGATCATGGCCCCCGGCTTGTCCGTCGTAGCGCCAAGTCGAAGTAAAGCGCCAAGCGCTAGCACTATTAGAAAGTACAGTGGCATCGGCCGAACCGCCATTGCGTCCCGCATGTTCGTCATAACCGTCTGCTTTCATCGAGCGCAAAATGGAGAAGACGGTACTGAAGGTCTGGCCCGCTTGGAATCTTGGAACCAGATAGTCGTCACCCGTTGGCGCTTTTGCATTAAGCAGACCCGCATACAGAATTGCAGTGATCAGCAGATAAGACTTCATGATGGCAAACTCCATAGAAGGTGTGTATTGGTCAAATGCGAGCCCTGTCGATCAGGGCCGAACATATGTCGATCGTAACGTTAAGGGGTTAAAGGTCATTCCCACGCGTAGTCACTGGCTTTCCTCTATACGAAAGCGCCGGCCATGACGCTTCGCTTCCGGCCCTGCGATGCTGCTGCGTATTTCGGTATCAGATGTAGAGCGTCGGCAGACAGCGCTACTTCGCTGCGAGAACACTTTGGAAAAAGGGAAGCGCCAACTCTTCGGTCTGCTCATGCACCCGCGCCCGATTG
>NZ_LMUE01000014.1:0-160 GCF_009766065.1 Dyella sp. S184
TTTGGGTGTGATGTTCAGCAAGGCGTACACGCCGGCCAGCAGTCACGCGGTATGGATGCCGTATGCCTCGCTGTCGGCGGTGCAGGAGCTGGATGGGAAGAACAGCTACTCGGTCAACGACACGTTCTTCGGCCAGACCAACACCAAGGGCACGAGTGTG
>NZ_LMUE01000014.1:170-1409 GCF_009766065.1 Dyella sp. S184
GCAGGTCGGGCTGCGCTACACCTTCTAGGATGGTTGGAAGATGCTCTGAGTACGCATGCAAGGGGGAATGAGGAAACCCGGCGATCGTAAGGATCTGCCGGGTTCTTTCATCTTCAGGAAAACAGAAGCGTTGGGGCAGCATGTGCGCCCCATTGGAACGGCGCATAAGCACAGCGGCGCACTCTACAAGGGCCGGGTCGAGCACGTCAGCATGGATCGGAAGCAAACAACTTCAAGGTGGGCACCATGGATACCAAGCTATACGACGTGGGACATATCAAGTCCCGTGTGCATCTTCCCCAAGGCATGGATACGGCGCTCACGTCCGGCCAGCAACGTGTGCTCGAACTGGAAGATGGCGACAGCTTCGTGTTGCACACGATCTGGATCGCGGAAGACAACGGTGTCATTGCCAAGGGGCTTTCCCAAAATGCGTCACACATCGCTGCTCGTCTGGCGCGTTGGGCGCGGGGCCGTCAGGTGCGGCTCGTATATCGCATGATCGACAACGACACCGCTCGGATCTGGCGGCTAGGCACCGTCTGAGGAACAGGCATGGGTCATACCGTCTTTGAAGGCTATACGGTTGGTGAGATCGAGCGGGGCATTCCATTTCCGGCCAGACACAAGAAGCCGCTTTCCATCGAACAGAAGCAGCTCCTGCAACTGAAGGATGGCGAGAGTCTTGTTCTCGCGGTGCATTTTGGAGCGTTCCTGACCGACAACGCCGAGCGGCTCATGCAGTGGGCGCGATCGAAGGGAATTCACACTGTACGTCGCAAGATCGATGACGACTCGGTGCGGATCTGGCGCGTGGCCCCCCTGCAACCGGTGGTGGTGGGCAAGCGCAAGGCATGACGCTGGCGATCAAGAAGCACCTCGCCATAACTTTCCAGGGCGTACTCTTGGTGGACGACATGGGATCCATCGTTGAAGCGCGACCCTTACCCTAAAGATGGAGAACTTCGTGGCTAAGAAAGATCAAGCGTCCGATAGCGGCCCGCAGGACGTCAGCGACAAGAGCGAGATGGCGGTGGGCCTGCAGTCGGTAAGCGGCGAGGCGGCTGCGCCGACGGCCGAGGGCGCGCCGGAAGCGCTCGCGCCCACGGATGCGCCAGCAGCGCAGGCCGCCCCGACGCCGCCGCCGCAGGTCGTCGAAAAAAGCTGCTCGCGCGGCCTGGCCGCCTGGCTGGCCAGCAGCAACCTGTCTCTGGCGATTTCGTCCTACCAGACGGGCCG
>NZ_LMUE01000015.1 GCF_009766065.1 Dyella sp. S184
CTCCAGAACTCCTCCAGATTGCCTGCCTGCGGATAACGGCCGGACAACCCGATGATCGCGATCTCGTTGGCGCGTGCATCGGCGCCACACCAGTCAAAACGCGAACGATGGCGGATGGCCGAAACGCCTGCCTGCTTGCCATGCGGTCTTGCCGCAGGCACCGGCATGACGACGGCTGGCTTGTCCCCGAGCAGATCGATCAGCCCGGCGTGGTGGTTTTGCAGGAAATAGTCGGCCAGCGCATTAATGCTCTGGTATTCGAAGAACAGCGTCTTGGGCAGCGGGCCGAAGGATCTCTCCAGCTTGAGCGTCAAGTCCATCACCATGACGGAGTCGATGCCGTAGGCCTCCAGGGCCGAGTTCGCATCGATCATGTGTGCCGGCAATTTGAATGTGCCCGACAGCAGCCGGACCAGATGGCGCACCGTCTGTTCGTGCAAATCAGCAGCGATCGGAGGCGCGTCATCCGGCGCGGCCGCAGCCGCCTCCGGCTGCGACGACGCTTCTTTCAGCAGCGTCGCCCTCAACCGGTCCAGCCGCCCTTCGACCACCAGCACCTGAGGCAAACCACTCGACCAGGCGTGTGCCAGAGCCGCACAGCCGCTGGCGCTGCGCAGGGGTGCCATGCCGGTTTCCTGCAACAGGTATTGGCGCGTGGCGGCATCCACCTGCATGCCGCCTTCGTCCCACAGCGGCCAGTTCACTGACAGCGTACGGCCACGACGCTGCCCTTGCGCCACCAGTTCGGCGCGATGGTGGGCAAACGCATCCATGAAGGCGTTCGCCGCCGCATAGTCGGCCTGGCCCAGATTGCCCAGTACGCCTGCCAGCGACGAGAAGCAGATGAAGCAGTCGAGCGGCATGTCGCGGCTCGCCTCGTCGAGATGAAGCGTGCCGGCCACTTTGGCGTTCAGCACCGCGTGCAGCTCCTCGCGGGTCTTCTTGAGCATGAAGCTGTCGCGCAGGACACCGGCACTGTGCAGGATGCCGTGCAGGGCGCCGAAGGTCTCCGCCGTCTCGCGCAGGCATTGCACGACGGCGTCGCGATCGCCCACGTCCAGCTGGCGATAGTGCGCCGCGGCCCCCAGCGCTTCGAGCTCGGCGAGCCTGGCTTCGATCGATTCCGTGCGTGACGAACGTCCGGTAAGGATCAGCGTGGCGCCCGTGGCCTGGCGCGCGATTTCACGCGCGAAAATCAGCCCCAGTCCGCCTGCACCACCCGTGATCAGATAAACGCCCTGCGCCCTCCAGGGCGGGTTTTCGGCAGTCGTGTCCGTCAATTCAGTCCAACGGCTCACCTCGCGGATGCCGTCGACGTAACGCAGCTGCGACTCATCGCCGTGGCGGTCGTCATGCAACGCCTTGGCGACGTCCTGACCCGCTTCGACACTGATCAACTGGCCGACGATGCGTGGATTTTCCCGTTGCGCCGTGCGCAGCATGCCGACCAGCCCCATCATCATGAGGCCTTTGCCGTGGCCCGGCACCGCCACCTGGATCAGGTGCTGGCCTGGCTGGCTGTTCAGCGACTGAACCTGTTCCAGCAAGGTTTCGGCGGCGGCGGCATACGCCGATGCCAGATCCTGATTCGCCGCCAAGGTCACGCAGACAGCTTCCGGCATGCGTGCCTGCACGCGATCCGCATCTGTCGCCGCCAGCCCGCACAGCAGCACCACGTGCCGCGCGAATGCGCGCCCAGAGGTTGTTTCGGTGCCGGCGAGCTGCACTTCCCACATAGGCCTGGCCAGCAGGGTCTGCCAAGCCGTCCCGGATTCGGCGAGGGTCGCCGAGACGCGCAACTCCAGCTGGCCGAGGCGAACGCATACCACGCCTGCTTCGTCGCAGAGATCGACGTCCAGCACCTGCGACGCGTCATCCACCGTACCGCCGCTGGGGCGTACGAAGGCCCACATGCGGCTGGTACATGGCGCCAGCACGTCGAGCGATCTCAGCCCGACGGGCAACCACAAAGCGGGTTCGGCGCTGCCATCGGCCATGCCGGTCAAGCCAATGGCGGCTTGCAATGCCGCATCCAGCAAGCCGGGATGCAGCACATAGTCGTCCATGCGCATCGCGGTTGGCAGGGCGATGCGCGCGAGTACTTGCCGCGATCCCACGAACAGCTCGACCAGGTTCCGGAATGCATGGCCATAGTGCAGGCCCATCTGTTCGAACAGGGCGTAGCACTGTGCGTCGCTCATCTGCGACACGTTGCACTGCTGGCGCAGTGCAGCCAGGTCATGCACCGCCTTCGCATCCGCTTCCATGACCGCTCCGGCGATCACCGAACCCTGGCTGTAGAGGACGGCATCGCCGTCTTCGGTATTGCTGAAGATCTCGAAGCCGATGTCGCCGGCATCCCGCGGCACCAACGCGATCTGCACGTCGAGGCCATCCGCATCGACGGTTAGCGGCCGCATCCAGGCGACGTTTTTCAACTGCAGCCGGCATGGCTCATCGATGGCCTTGCCGGCCGCCTGACATGCCATTTCCAGTTGCGCCACACCGGGCAATACGCGCATGCCGCGTACGACATGATCGGCCAGGAAAAACTCTTCGCCGCTGAAGCGGGTGCTGAAGCGCTGCACCGAAAAGCTCGAGGTGTTGCGATGCAAGAGCGGATGCAGGATGCCGCCCGTCGCCAGGTGCATCGGCTGCAAGGCCTGGATTTCGGCCCAATAACGCTCGCGCGCAAACGGATAGGTGGGTAGGCTGATCCGGCGTGGCCGGTTTTCGCCGTACATGCGTTGCCAGTCGAAGGCCAGGCCCTTCACC
>NZ_LMUE01000016.1:0-1795 GCF_009766065.1 Dyella sp. S184
CGAATACCGTCAACAAGTCGCCAGCCGTTCTACTTTTGAAATGTCTACTTGACGGGGGAGCTTACGTTTATATGCCGGTACCTTCCCAACTTGCGAGTCTGTTGCAGACTACATTTTCCAGGTCTTAAGCGCGTCACCTGATGCCTATGAGCGTGAGATCACTCGCATTTCAGGGCTGCAAAAGGACATCGCGTAAGGCCTAACATTTCGTTCAAGGCGGACGGCTTCGCCGCCGCTTAACTCCAGCGTTAGGCCACAATCAAATGCTGCGGCTATTCCAAGAACAAGTCGCTCGCGTTGATCGCCTTCTGGATCTCGTCAACGCCAAAGATCAGGAAGCTGCCCTTGGCGGCATACTGGCGTTCCAAGACGTCCTTGTATTCGCGTGCCAAGGCATGTGGCACATACGCGATTGGGTGCTAAACGATCCTTACTTTGCCGCAAGAGACAAGGCTGCTTTGCGGCGCGAGATCGAGAGTAATCAATACTTACTTGTGTGCGCCGATCTGGCAAACGGCTCAAAACATTTTGTTCTCGACCGCCCTCACACATCCATTAGAGAGTCTGATCGTCAAGGCATCAGTGTCGTGCCTGGCAAGGGAATCTTTCAGGTTTACTACTATCTTGAGTCCAACGACCGCTCCGGCCCATTCCATGGCATGGAGATTCGTGCTTTCCTTACCGCCTGCCGGACGGAATGGCAGGCCATCATCGATAGGCACTACATGAGTGAAGTTGACGGTCATGTGGCCTAACAATTCGTTCAAGGCGGACGGCTTCGCCGCCGCTTAACTCAAGCGTTATACCGCATAGGAATTGCAATGGCCGCACCAACCAAGGAGCAACAGCAAGCCGCGCAGCAATTCGTCGGGCTCGTCATCGCGGCACTCAAAAACGATAAAGGTGTGCACGCTGAGACCGCGGTTGCCGCAACGGCTCGCATGGCAGGCACATTTTTATTCCGGTCGTTCGCGTTCCCGTTACCTTCTGTCAATCCAGGCCAAGCCGTATTTTCCGATGCTGCAAACGAGCAAGGCCCGAAGCTTGTTCAAATTTTAGGCAACGTGCTGGCGCATATGGGTATTACGCTAGACAAGTCCAAACTGGGTGCAAAGCAAGATCCCGAGCACCAGCCACATGTTGAGTTCCTTTCAACGCAAAGGTTATTGGAGCCAGTGTTCTCGCGTACCAAGAATGCCCTTGGCCTTTCGTACGCTGCTGCAGCTGAGTCCGCTGCCATCGCTACTGCACTGCTTATCCAACAATGCTTGCCGGTACTCGAACCGCACGTCGCGTTTGACATTGCGGCTTATGGATTCGTCGAGGGTTCAAAAACAGCTCCAGATCCCGTGGCAATTGAACAAGTTGCGGTATAACAATTCGTTCAAGGCGGACGGCTCCGCCGCCGCTTAACTCCAGCGTTAGGGGGAAGCAACCGATGAAGCGACCGCTCGCCCTCAGCTTCTCTCTGCTTGTGATATTCATCGTGGCGGGCACAATCGCATACCGCTACGGAGTACCCCTTCTCCATGATTCGAACGTTACTTGTAAGGTAGGTCCCGGCAAATCAATGGGCTGCCACACGGCCATTGGAAACTTCGCGATCGTATGGTTTATGGGCGTGGGTTTGGCAGTGGGTGCTGCCTGGAGCCGGTTTGGCCGCTACTAATGGGTGGCCTCGCCCCTAACCACTCGTTCAAGGCGGACGCCTCCGGCGCCGCTTAACTCCAGCGTTAGACGTCAGGGATCGAAATGCGCATCTCGGTACAATTTCGACAGACACTGATCAGTACCG
>NZ_LMUE01000016.1:1805-3082 GCF_009766065.1 Dyella sp. S184
GCTACATGCTGAAGCGCGAACCCAAATGATTCATTCAGATATTGCGTGACGCCGGTTGATCTTCAGGGCGTGGCTGCAGGCCCAGCCGGGCGAGAATTTTGCAAACCACACTCTGGCGACTGCTTCGATGGTGGCGGAGCGTACCTCCCTCTCCGATTGACGCTTGATGCCTGGGTCGATCCCTGCGGCGATCAATCGTCGTGCCTCATCGCGACGTTCGAGCGCGGCTTTGAGAGGGACACCGGGATAAACACCTAGACTTTAGGAGCTTTTCCTTGCCATGAGGCAAAGTAGTGGTTACCCCACCAGTCCCCCCCGACTTGTTGGAAGTCAATGGATCACCTTCGATCTCATTGGAACGATATCCCAAGAAAAACCCCGTTTTTAGGCGGGGTTTTGGTCTCTCTTGGATCTTACTGGATATTCCGTGGTGGGCGGATGTCTATCTAACAGTCGCTGGAAAGCCTTGCAGTACAAAGGTTTCGGGAAACGTGGAATTGGAGTTCTCCCCAAAGTTATCCTTTCCCGTGCGCGACGCCGCGCGCGCGATGTGGGCAGGATCGGCGCCTCACTGCATGGGGTTATTTTGCAAATAGGAAAGCCATTCGCGCACGCGCGCGTTTTGGGGGTGACATAACTCGCTAGCGGGCAGATTGCATCGCGCAACCGTAGGTCACCGACCATACGGTTTATTCCCTCGTTTCCGGGGTCATAAGACATAGCACCTCGATCCGTGAGATATGCAATGGCCATTTCGGACCTATGCGCCGCCGCAGCCATCTGGCAAACCCTTGTCTGTCCGCAGGATTTGCCCGCTTGACGGGCAATGGCCTAAAGCTGAACACTCGGTGCATATGCCCCGATGTGGGGTCTAATAAGCGTTAGACGTCAGGGATCGAAATGCGCATCTCGGTACAATTTCGACAGACACTGATCAGTACCGGCGTGGTTGGTTCGTTCTTTGGCGTGCTTGTCGCTCTGGCAAGTTTCGCGTTCTACTCCGAGTACGGTCCCAACATCTCCTCTGCTCCACACGGCACCCTGGCAAACACGTTCAATGCTGTTGGCACTTTCTTCTTGGTCACGGTTGGCATCGTCGTTGTCTTCGGTATCCTGCCCACAGCACTTGCGTATTCACTAAGCAGGCTTCTCCGCAAGACGTCTAACTCATCGTCCAAGCGGACGCGCGTACCGCGCGCCACTTAACTCAGGCGTTCGGCAGCAAGAGCGGCGGACACGTTTCATAGGAAAGCCCCTGCGTAAGACAGCGGAGCACT
>NZ_LMUE01000016.1:3092-5234 GCF_009766065.1 Dyella sp. S184
TCAGCGTTAGGCCATGAAGACCAAAGCAATCCTTGACCCTGAGACTATTGCGGCGTGGCAGCTAGCGGCCGCAGGCTCTCAGCAAAAATTCAAATTGGTATTCGCTTCTCTTTTCATGGCTCTCCTTTGTCTTGGCTTCGGAATTTTCCTTCACAACATTTACGTTTTTGGCCTCTTCTTCGTCATAGCGTTCATCGCGCTAGCGGCCAATGCAGCAATTCGCCTCAACCTTGCGTGCCCTCACTGCGCTCAGTGCCCCCTAACTCCGTTTGTCTTAAGTTCGCCAACTACCATCGAGTTTTGCCCGCATTGCTTTTACTGGTTAAAGTCACCGTGGTAGGCATCCGGTCGCCTAACCACTCGTTCAAGGCGGACGCCTCCGGCGCCGCTTAACTCCAGCGTTAGATTTTATGAGCCTCGATGCACAAGGAAAGTCAATGCTAGGGCACTTTCGCGAATGGCTCGGCGACTTCAGGATGGTTATAAACCGACGTGTCGGTGGCCAAAAGATTCCGACTTTCAGAGAAAGCATCCCAAACTTCGCGCCCCTTGCATTGCTCGTCTGGCTCTTTGCGGGCCATGAAATTTATCAGCGTGCTGCAATTTCGCTACACGGCACCGTAGTCTCATCCGAGACCAGTTGTGTTCAGCCCTACAACAATCGGTGCGACACTACGTACGTTGTAGAAGCGCAAGATCAAACGCGCTCCACTTATGTAGCTGGCCCAACTGACGAATCTTTAGAAAGGCGCTTGCCTGTTGGCACTCTTATCCACAAAGACAAGTGGTCGCTCGCATACTCGGTCAACGGCCGAAGAATCAGCGACTTTCCGGTTGTATTCTACGGGGGTCTAATGGTGTTTGGCCTTCTATGTGCATTGTTCGGGCGCCCCTCGACCAAGAAGCAAATCTAACAATTCGTTCAAGGCGGACGGCTTCGCCGCCGCTTAACTCCAGCGTTAGGCCTCAATGAGAAACTTCGCTCGTATATTGGCTTTGTTGTATGCGGTCGTCGTTGGCCTGGCGGCCCTTTGGGCTTGGTACATCGATGTGACGCTGCTTCATGCAGGGCACGAGCACATGCTTCCTGACATTCTGTTGTTGATCGTGTCGCTGCCGACGTCCAACACACTCGATTTCTTCTACCAGCGTTCGCCGGCATTTTTTGCAGCGCCGTTCGCGCAGCTGACATGGCTAACGGCTTGCGGTGCTTTCCAGACAGCTATGCTTTACTTACTTGCCGCGCTCGTACCAAAGGCGCGCAGTGCGGCCTAACATCTCGTTCAAGGCGGACGGCTTTGCCGCCGCTTAACTCAAGCGTTAGGCCGCAAGCATGCCCTTAAAGAATCCCATCATCTTCACGATTTTGGTGCTTGTTGTGCTGCTTGGTGCAGGCGTCGCCACGTACGTTTATGGCCTACCTTTGTTGCAGGGTTCCCAGCTAGGTTGCCAAGGTGGCGGCGTCAGATCATTTGGCTGCTCCACATCATTTGGTACATTCATGATCTGGGTTACGGTCGTGGCTGGCTTGGCAATCGGTATCATCTGGAGCAAATTTGGTCGGCAGTAAATGCCAACTCGGCACTCGCCAGGTCTCGTGTTGCGGCCTAACATTTCGTTCAAGGCGGACGGCTTCGCCGCCGCTTAACTCAAGCGTTAGGCGCCTAATGAGCCTCGTCGTCATTGCACAGCCATGGTCCGAGTCAGAGCTCTCCGTCATGCTTTGTACTCTCGAAGCACATCGCATTCCTGCGTTTGTACAGGGCGCTGGTTTTGGCTCTCTCAAACCTGGGCCACAGATCGATTTTTACAATGCTCGTCGCATCATGGTCTCCAGCTCATTGGCCGCCGAGGCTCGTCAAGCGCTGGAAGTCTTCACGCGTCAGGACGAGCCTGCTACGTTCCGTCGGCCAAGTATTCTTAACGTGGTTCGCGCCATCGTTGAGCTTATTTTTTTCGGGTGGTTTGTTCCAGGCAACCGGCGTCGCGTGGCAGCGGCGCCTAACCCGTCGTCCAAGCGGACGCGCGAAAAGCCGCGCGCCGCTTAACTCCAGCGTTAGGCCCCGTAAGAGCATCGGTCGACCGACTAATAAAGCACCACAGGAAAACCTCGAAATCTGGCACTCCTATGGGAAACAGACG
>NZ_LMUE01000016.1:5244-29669 GCF_009766065.1 Dyella sp. S184
AGAACTCTTATGTCGCTTCCCACCATTGATGAGCTGGTAGCGCTCTATAGCCAGAGCAAGGGCAGCGATGTTGGTCAAGCTGAGCATCGCCTATTTCAGCGGCACGGTCTTGAGCCCTTAATTCCCTTGCTTGCTAGCGCGTATCCACTCATACGGCGTGGCAGCGGTCGGGCTAGCATTTTGTTTTGGCTTCCTCGGTATGCCCGTGTGCGCCAAGATGTCGTTTCACTTGCGCTATCAGCGCTGACCGACCGTTCATACATCGTGCGCGAGTACGCTTGCTCAATTTTGGCGTACTCACTTCGCCCCGACGTCATTCCGCAACTCACCTCACTCCAAGCTCATCCAGATCTCAAGACTCGTGCTGCGGCAGCTGCCGCGATCGACGCAATCTCCAGTAAAAATCATCACTACTTTGTCGACCGGAAGCATTCTGGTAGTACCTTTTGGGGCGTCAACCCTGGAGATGTTCCCGGGCAGTCGTTCTAACCATTCGTTCAAGGCGGACGGCTACGCCGCCGCTTAACTCCAGCGTTAGGCCCAATGAAGAAACTTTCCAGCCTCTTAGTCTTAGCAGTGTCGTTCGTGGTGGTTTCTTGCGCATCAACCACGCACCCAAAAAAAGCGATCCCAGCTTACTTCCCCGCTGGCGTTGTCAATGATTTTGAGCAGGGCTGGTTTGGCTCGGACCTATCTGCAATGAAAGAGCCAGTTCTTTCAGCGGCGGGCAAACCCTCTGGCTATTTCGCACTAAGGATCCTGCTGCTTCCAACATGGGGCCCGCCAGTTGCAGTTCGCTATGAAACAGACGGTGCGCATGGGACATATCGCTCCGTGATGCTCTCGGGTCAGGGAGGTTACGATCCTGGAAAATTCAAGGCCGGCAAGACTGTGCCACTTACCCAAGGCGAAATCGCCGCTCTCCACCTGTCGCTGGACCAAAGTGGCTACTGGTCCTTGCCGCAAAAGGATGATGTTATGGGCATGGATGGGGATGAGCTTGTAATGGAGACGATTCAGAATGGAGAGCATCGTGTGCTGGTTCGATGGACGCCTAGCGCCAACGCGCGTGAGCGCAAGCTTGAACGCTTAGTCTCGTTCTACACATCCGAGTTCAAAAAAGCAGGCTTCTGGCCGCAGTCCAATGAATAGGCCTAACATCTCGTTCAAGGCGGCTTCGCCGCCGCTTAACTCCAGCGTTAGGCTCATGAGCGCATCTGCAAAGTACATTCCTGTCATCGCAGTCCTCTTGCTCTTCGCTTGGTCGGCAGCCAGCGCCAATAGCGTCGAATCTTCGTGGCTCGATCTCATCAAAGAAAACTTTGCGCCTTCCTGCGCTGTTACGCTCACGAAGATTGGCAAAACCGTGTCGGGCAACAACGGGCTTCGGAGCGAGCAATGGTTCTTGCAGACGTGTCAGGGTAAATTCGAGTATTGGGTTTCCTACTATCCAACCGCAGCCTTCCCAAATCGCACGAGCCCTTACGAGGTCAAGCAGGTTTCCAAATTAGGTGGATCGGCGGGTAGGCCTAACATTTCGTTCAAGGCGGACGGCTTCGCCGCCGCTTAACTCCAGCGTTAGAGCCCATGATTGACCTACAGGCACGATCGAAACTTGCAGAGGCTTCGCGCTCATTGGTCGCGGGGCTCATCACTAATCATCAGTTCGACGACCACATTCCGAGGTCAAGCGATCCCGCAATTCGTGAGATCTACAACAAAGCTTTTTGGCTCATGTACTGCGATTTGCGTCAGTATCGACTCAAAGGGCGCGATCGGCTTTCTCCGCAAGCACGCGAGGTCGCCGCGCGTTGCATCCTGTTTCTCAAGTCCAATCTTCCATACGGCTGGCCGGTTCTCACAAAGCCCGCCGCTGTGCTGCTCACAATCGCCAATTTGTTCACGCTCGGCATTGCCGGCAGGATCTATTCGTATCGTGCCACTCGCGGTCGCGAAATCTCTTATTGGCCATTTCTCTCAAGCGAACAATACTCAGCGGCGTTACGCTCACCGGCCTACCTGTCGGGCAATGGGCTCTAACATCTCGTTCAAGGCGGACGGCTTCGCCGCCGCTTAACTCCAGCGTTAGCCATCAAATGATCATCAATGCGATAAGAGGACTCGGAGTTCTACACGCGATCATGGGCTTCTTTGTCTTGCTACCCGCGTTGAAACTGTTTGCTCTACCGGAGAACGAGTATCTATCTCGGGCACGGGCGATTTATCTTGGTTGCACATACGTGCTTGCATCGTTGGCACTGACAGTTTGTGCATTCGCTGCGTGGCATCGGCCACCATTTGCATGGTTCTTTGCTCTAATCTCAATGTTCACATACTTACCAAGTCCCGGCTGGGCACCACCTCGGACCAGCACGGCCAAGGCTCTAAATCCCAAGCAATTCAAGCGTCACGTTCCGTTGGTAATTGCAGCTCGACTGCTCGGTGTCATCTTGCTTGCCGGTGCGGCGTATCGGCTAGACGGCTAACAATTCGTTCAAGGCGGACGGCTACGCCGCCGCTTAACTCAAGCGTTAGGCAGCATGTGCACAGACCTCAGCAACGTGGACACCCTTCTAAGGCAGCTCATCGACTGCTGGTGCGAGCGGCGCGCACTTCGGCCACTGGGTGCAATATTGCCCTGCTATCCAAGGGTAAGCGGCCTCACCGATGAGTGGGCGTTGCTTGCAACAAGCTTAAAAACCATCCGTTTCCAGTTCGCCAGCGATCTCGAATCCAGTGAGCTGGACCGCGTGGTTGAGCTTCAGCACCTTGCGGAATCGGTCGTGTACCGGTGAGCATGCTGTCTAACTCATCATCCAAGCGGACGGCTTCGCCGCCGCTTAACTCTAGCGTTAGGCGTATATAGGGATTCGTATGCGTGGCGAGATCGAAAATTGGAACAATGGTTGGTACGGTGTAAGCCTCGGACTCTCAGTTGCCGAGATCGACCATCTAATTGCGTTGCTTACAAATCTTCGCAACGAGCCTGAGCAACACTTTCATATTTCAAGTGACTACGTGGGTCCTGAAGGCCTCGGTGACATCGAGGTCTACGTAGCGGAGCCGGGTAGCCTCAACAATATGCATCTAGGTAGTAAAGCGTTGGCACCCGGCGATTCCATTCCCTAGGTAGTCGCCTAACTACTCGTTCAAGGCGGCTCCGCCGCCGCTTAACTCCAGCGTTAGGCCCCTATGAGCATTGCTTCTCTTATTTTCATCGCCGCAGCTGTTAGCCCTCAGATCGCATCAGTGCCAACAGGTCAGGCCATCGTTAATAGATGCTGGGAGGGTCACGACCACCCGCAGATGAGTGCATGTGTAAATGAGCAAGCTGCGGCGGCGCGTTCTTCTTTGGCAGGAGTCGAGCTGTTGCTTCGAGAGTCTCTGGCAAGGCAACATAAAGCGGCCTCAGCTTCGTTGCTCCGTTCCACCGCCAACTCATATCAGGCGTATCGCACCAGGCAGTGTCAGCTCCAAGGAGCATTGGCCAGCGCTGGCAATGGCGCCGCCGAAATTCGCCTGGCTTGCGAAGCAGCGCTAGACATGGCTAGATCCGAGCAGCTCAAAGCGGGCCTTCAGTGGGTTGCACCCGGGGCCTAACATTTCGTTCAAGGCGGACGCCTCCGGCACCGCTTAACTCCAGCGTTAGGCCGCAGAAAAGCCCGCGATGATCGAATATCGAGTCACAAAGTACGACCCAGCCAACCGCGATGCCGGAGGAGCGTCCACTCTCACCGAGTGGACCTCGTTTAGCGACATCGGCTGCATGTTCAATGGATTACCGCTGTCTGAAGTCGAGTATCTGCAGGTTGAAAACGCCTACATCGTTTCCGCTCTTGAATTCCTTCGTGAGTCTGGTGTTTCTTCACTGGCGGTTCGCGAACTGGAGAACCATCGCGGGGCATCGCTGACATTTGGCGAGGGTTCAAACCTGTCGCTAGATCAACTCAAAACTGCACTCTCTCGCATATTAAGAGAGGAATTCTGGTGCAAGCTTGAGGGGCGAGATTCGTTCATCCACATTGGGTACGACTACAATATGTACGTTGGCGTGCCGGCGTGTTGCTCCAGGGCGGAGCAAGTTGCAAGCGGCCTCGGTCTGTTCGTAGAGCCATTCCAGTCGCCATACGGTGGCATGGGTGCGGCCTAACAATTCCGTAAGAGACTTCCGATCAAGCCCAGACGCATGATGCTTTTGCCCTGAGCTTTCGGGCCGCTGCTGGTCATCGTGTTGCATCGTGCATGTCAGTGCTGTGCGTTCGGCAATGAATGTCAGACTGCATTTCCGTAATCGGTCTTGTTGAGCCAATGATGCTGGCTCGGACCTGTGTATATACCGCACCCGAAGACCTCGTTCGTTCATCGGACTGTCCGGCGCTCGGGGATCGGCCGAAACACCGCTTGGACGTCCATCTAGTTAGTCAGGTTCTCTCCGGGGTGGTCTGACCTGTTGTCTACCGTGTCGCGCTGACGTTGAATCGAAACTTCCCTCTAGGCTGCATGGGTGTGCCGATGCATCGGATACTGCAGGCACGCGTGCGGGTCGTAGTTGACGTCGTGCGCCAACATCGCCCAGATCTGCCGGGCATGCTTGTTGGCAATGGCCACGATCACCTTGCCGAACGGCATGCGCCCATCGAGTGTGCGTATCCACAACTGTTCCGGCGTGGCCTTCTCAGTGGCGACGGCCTTGGCCCGTTGCAGGCTGCTGCGCGCGCCCTGGATCAGCAGGGTGCGCAGGTACGCATCGCCACGACAGCTGATCTCGCCCAGCCGTGCGTGTCCGCCGCTAGAGTGCTGGGTGGGCACCAGCCCCAGCCAGGCGGCCATCTGCCGACCGTGCTTGAACTCACACGCGTTGCCCACGGTGGCCACCGCCGCATCGGCGGTGATCGGGCCAATACCGACGATGGCGCGCAGCCGCCCACAGCGCTCGTCCTGTCGCGCGTGCGCTTCAATGCGTGCGTCGCACGCGTCGAGGTGCGGGCGCAACTGCGACCAGTGGTCTGCGAGATCACGCAGCAGTTCCTTGAACTCGGCCGGCAACCCGATCTGCGCATCCAGGTCGCCCAGCAGCCGGCGCAGGGCCAGATCACTCTGCGCCACGATCACCCCGAACTCGGCGAGCAGACCGCGGATGCGGTTGCCGATCGCCAGCGATTCGGCCTTGTAGCCCTCGCGCACCCGATGCCAAGACAGCCGCACCTGCTGGTCGACGTCTTTGACCGGTACGAAGCGCATGTTGCCTTGCCGCGCCGCCGTGGCAATCGCCTCGGCGTCGTTGCGATCATTCTTGCTGCGCGAGCTCTTGCGGAACGGCGTGACGAACTGTGCAGCGATGATGCGCGGTTGCAGACCGCATTCCAGACATCGCCGCGCCCAGTGATGCGCGCCGCTGCACGCCTCCATCGCCACCACCGTGCCGACTGGCAGCTGGGCCAACCACAGGCCAAACGGCTCACGGTGCATATCCTGCCGCCGCAGCACACGGCCAATGCCATCGACCTCACACGCCGAAAACAGGACTTTCGCCAAATCCACGCCGATGGTTATAGTGCTCATGGAGACTTCCTCTTCTGCTGACGGTTGTTTCGCAACACCATCGTGGCCTTCGAGGCCGTAAGGGGAGGAAGTCTCTTTTTACTCGTTCAAGGCGGACGCCTCCGGCGCCGCTTAACTCAAGCGTTAGAGCCTTATGTATGTCGCGAGCCCGAATCCCAACTTGGCTTTTCGTCGTCTGCTCCGTGGTGCTTGGTGTCGTCGGTGCGCTCATGGTGGTGACGGCGTTTAGTACGGCGTCTCTTCACTTTGGTCATTGCGGCCCGAGTAGCCTTTTGTCACCCGAGCTGTATTGTCGCGGAGCGTCCCAACTTCTCATTGTTGGGTATGGCGTCCTGCTCGCTTCTGCGGTGTTTGCAGGTGTTGCCATCTGGCTTCGGGTGATGCGTCGTGGCAGGCTCTAACTACTCGTTCAAGGCGGACGCCTCCGGCGCCGCTTAACTCCAGCGTTAGGCGACACAGCAACCGGCGCACACTCCGATGAGCCAAGAACAGCATCCACCATCGCTGCACGGTTCCTGCCATTGCGGCTTAGTACGACTCACGCTGCCGGCGGCACCCGACACGGCAACCAGTTGCAACTGTTCGCTATGTCGGCGCACAGGAGGAATATGGGCCTACTACGAAATTGGCTCGGTCTCTATCCAAGGCCATCCCGAGAATACGGAAAGCTACGTGTGGGGCGACCGAACCCTGAGGAATGTTCGGTGCAAGAACTGCGGTATCGTCACCCATTGGGAACCAATTGAACTCGCATCCTCCGCTCGCCACGGAGTGAACCTGCGGAATTTTGAACCCGCGCTCTTGGAGTCGGTCGTCGTTAGGCGCTTCGATGGAGCAGGCACCTGGAAATTTCTAGAGTGAGCGCGTGCCGCCTTCCGCATCTGGCGCTGAGAAGTTCACAGGTGCCATTCAATCATTCAAGGCGGACGCCTCGGGCGCTGCTGAACTCCAGCGTTGGGCACCAATGCGTCATCTTGGCAAATTGAGGCACACAATGAGTCCGAAACAAGATCGTTATGTTCTGCACCTGGCTTGGTACGACGAGGAGCAATGGCAGCTACTTTGTGCTTTGGTACCCAATCGCGGCGAGCTCGATGACACGTACGAGCAATGGCAGCAATCTGCGCGCCAAGCTGTTCGTGAGATTGAGTCCAGCGGGCGCAAAGTGGAGCGTGTCTCTGTCGACGTGTTGGCCATGTCAGAATGGTGCAATGAGCGTAATGTTCCGCTAACAGGGTCGGCACGCGCCGAGTACGTGGCCCAATTGGCAAACGAGCCTCGCAGCGGTGGCGCCTAACCAATCATTCGAGTCGGACGGCTCCGCCGCTGCTCAACTCCAGCGTTAGGTGGGTGAAAAAGCCACGCCTCATTCACCCGCCATATTCGGATCAGGCTTCCTGACTAGGAATGATGGTGATGCGTCCATTAACGACGTCGACGCGCACCCTCTGACCTACGGCGAAGCCGGCTTGCTTCAGCCAGTAGCCACGCAGGCGCAGGTAGGGAACAGGTGGCGGCGGTCGCCGATCACTTCGCTTGTGGATGTAGAAACTGTAGCCAATAGTGAGTAGGCGACATGCCGTGAGGGTACGGATTCGAGCAGCCATGATGGCCTCCTAGCGGTTCGTTGAGTACGCCCCTGTTGAGAGGGGCGGCCGAGTACTTCAACACCGCCGCTAGACGGCCCCCAGCTTTCCCCGGCAAGCCGGGTCTTGTATCACTGGACGCTACTCGACCATAGAAAACCTATGGTCATAAAAAGTCCGCGATGACAGCCGCGGGCACTGCTAGCGGTAAGGTGTGTTGAGCACCTAGGAATGTAAGCTAGCGGGTAACGGGGGAGCGGGTCAACTTTGGGACTTGCCAAACAACTTGTTCAAGGTGGACGGTTTCGAGGTCGCTTAACTCCAGCGTTATCGCCCATGAAATTTAGCCGACTCTTCGTTGTGACCGAATTCAAATTTCGCGGAAGGGATGATGATTGTGAGTAACCGTCCTGTCGGACTGGAGCTGGTCATGATCCACAAGCAGGTCGTGCTCACTGCCGATCTAGTGGGCACGGTGGTGTTTGCGATCGAGGGCGCCAACGCGGCTATCCGCGCGAGACTGGATCTGCTCGGCGTGTTGGTGCTGTCATTCATCGTCGCGCTTGGCGGCGGCATAATCCGCGATCTGCTGATCGGCGCGACACCGCCGAGTGCCATACGCGACTGGCGCTATCCGATGCTCGCGTTTGTCACAGGATTGGTGACGTTTCTGATTAATACGCAGATCGAGGCTGTGCCGGCGCTGCTCTTGACGACTCTCGATGCTGCCGGCCTCGCACTGTTCGCGGTGGCTGGTGCGGAGAAATCACTCGACTTCAAGATCAACCCATTTATCGCGACGCTGATGGGCGCGATTACTGGCTGTGGTGGAGGTGTCATGCGCGACATGCTGCTCGCACGAGTGCCAATGGTTATGGTCGCGGAAATCTATGCAAGCGCGGCCTTACTCGGCGCGGCGGTCGTCGTCGTCGGTCGACGGCTCGGGTGCCCACCGGCCTTAGCGGCGGCGCTGGGCTTTGTTGTGTGCTTCGCGTTGCGAATAACGGCGGTTCGGTTGGGTTGGCAGCTGCCAAAGATTGGCTAATAGCCGCGTCCAACCGATTTCGGTTTGGCGGTTGGAGTTTCAATGTGTGTTTTCGACTCGAAGCGGATCTAAATCGAGCTGGGTTGAGGGCATCGCTGGCAATATCGGGACGACCATGGATACTTCGCGCGAACAGACCCTGCTCAAGCGATCGATTGCCGCCACGCTGAGCGTTGGTGCGGCGTGTGTCTGTTTTGGTTTGTGGATGGGTTCCCAGGCGATCGTCTTCGACGGTATCTATTCGCTGGTGGACATGCTTTTGACCCTAGTCGTGCTGGCGGTGTCGCGACTGTTGTCCAATGAAGGAAGTCGCCGGTTTCAGTACGGCTACTGGCATTTGGAACCTCTCGTCGTTGCCTTCAATAGCGCCATGCTCAGCCTGGCCTGTGTCTACGCCGCAGTTAATGCAATCACTGGCCTGATCGGTGGTGGACACACATTGGCTTTTGGGCTTGGCGCCTTCTGGGCTGCACTGATCGGTGCCATCAGCCTGGCAATTTCTGCTTACATGCGGCGTGGCGCCAAAGTGCTGTCGTCGGAGTTGCTGAGGCTGGATGCACGCGGCTGGCTTATCGGCGGCAGCCTTAGCATCGCCTTGCTAATCGGTTTTACTGCAGCAGCACTTATGGCTGGCACGAGCCTGGATCCTTTTGCACGTTATGTCGATTCGGCCGTCTTGCTGATCATCTCGCTGTTCCTATTGCCAATGCCGATCATGACGATCTGGCATGCGTTGCAGGAGGTCATGATGGTGGCTCCGAGCGATCTCGACCGGCACGTGCGCACGATCATGGATGCCCTCATCATCGAGTACAGCTTCCGGGGCTACACCAGCTATGTCACCAAGACAGGACGTGTCGAAGTCATCGAAATCCATGTGGTCATTCCTATGGACTATCACCTGGAAGGTATTAGCCAGCTCGACGCAATCCGTCAGCAGATCGCCGACCGGCTCGGAGGACAAAGCACCCAGTACTGGCTGAGCATCGCCTTTACCGGTGATCTGAAATGGGCTTGAACTTGTGTTGATCGGAACGTGGGCCACAGGACGCCGTGCAGCCTCAGCTAGGCCGCCTCAATCGTTCGTTAGAGAGAGCGGTGCCCAGCGGCTAAACTTGGGCGTTAGTGAATGTCCGCCTTTGGATCAATTTGGCTCTAGAACCCAACGCACCGCCACGAGCCAGATCACCGACACGTAGCGCCACCAGGTTGTGCCCTCACAGCTTGCTATCGATCACCAAATTGAACAGAGCGAGCTCGCGAGTACTTCGCTGCAACTGTATTCATGAGTTCCAGGAAGGATTGACCTTATGACGTTGAGGGCCACGATCTTTGCGCTCCTCCTAAGTTTGTTCTTGATTCCTCGAAATGCATTTGCTGGCGATGATGCATGTAGGCATCAGCTGCCGAAGGAGCTTGTTTCTGCGATAGCGGAACGGTTCCCTGAGCACCGTACTCCTCGCGAAAATGACAATTTGGCTGAAGACGTGGGTTGGGCACGAAACCATGGCGGAAGTGCTTGCCTGGGCGTAGCGTCTGGAAACTTCTACGGCGACGGAAAAATGCAGTGGGTGGTTGCGCTCAGATCGAAGAAAAATGCCGATTCATCCTTGATCATCGTGGCACGCCGAAGCCACTCTGGTTGGCACTTTGACAAGTTGCTGTTGTGGCCAACCCTGGCATCCCACTTATATGTGGCCCGCGAGCCGCCGGGTCACTACGAGCGAGCCGATAGAGACCCTACAAACAAAAACGAAGCGGAGCAGTTGAAGTGCGAGCATGACGCCATTGCTATCGGTGAGACCGAGGCTGGGCAGTTAAACTACTGCCAGGTCATGGGCAAGTGGCTGTCTATAACTGTGGCCGAATGATCTGTGGAGGACGACGGGGTCATCACCAGTCTTCGCCGCGATCGGACCTCGCGCGCAGGACATGCAAGCGGCAATCTCGGAATGTCCGCTTACGAAAGCGGACCTTTCCATCCTTAACCATAACGAGGAGTCCCGAGCTTCTGGGCTATGGTTAACCGTGCAATGGGACCTTCTGATATCCGTTATGGTGAGCCCACGAGGACTCGGGCCAATGGATCTATCCCCTTCGTTCGGGTACCTGTTCTGGGCGCAGATGCGTATATCGCTTCAACGTTCCCCACGAATCGTGTAGCGTAAAATGTGCCACCTCTTGGATGGAGTAGCCCCGTTCAAAAAATCGGCTAGTCGCCTCGTGCCGCAGGTCGTGGAAATGCAGATCCCTGATGCCGAGGAACTTGCAGGCGCGCGTGAATGCGGCGCCGATCGAGCGTGGGTTATATGGGAAGATGTACTCGTTGTCTAAGCCGGCTTTTCGCTTTGGCTGGGCTTTGATGATTTCCCATCCTTCAGAGAGCAATCGGAAGGTTCGGTCATTCCCCTTCTTTCGGGTGGGGTGCTTGACGTCTTCCAGCATGGCCACGCCTTTTGCTTCGTCGAGATTCGCCCATTTGATCCGAGTGATCTCTTCCACGCGCCTGGATGTCGCGATAGCAAAGCGGAACACGTCAACCATAGGGATATCCGCGCGGCCGTCGCGGTTTGCGAAGTATTCGAGTAGCCGACCTTCTTCGTCGCCCTGTAGCCGACGCTCGCGAGCTTGCGACTTCGCTATTAGTTTGCGCTGCCGCAACGCGTGCCGTGCGTCATCCAGCCGAGATAGGTCCGCCAGCACGCCCAGAGTTGCCCGTGCAGATTTCAGAACCTGACCAATCCAGACAAAATCGTTGCCGACCGTTGAGGGGCCGGCACCTTCCGCTTTCCGCGCTTCTGCATGCCGAATGTAATCAGGAGTCGTGATCGACGTTACGACCAATTTCGCAATAGCTGCCTTGCGGATTCTCTTCAAGTCCGCTGCCTTCGTGCGACCCCATTCGGCATCATCGCCGATCTCTTCGACGTACCAGTCAACCAGATCGCCCAGCGTCTGCTTGCGGCCCAGCGGCTCGCCGCGAGCGCGACGTTGATCGAGCTCTGCTTCCATCATGCGCATCCATTGTTGCGCGAGCGCCTTCCGATCGAAGGTTTCCGTTTCGCTGTGCGACTTGCCGTCGCGCATGACTCGGACTTGCGCCCTGTATCCTGTGCTTCCGTCCTTACGCTTGCGGGCAGTGATCGTTCCCATTTGCTACATTCGTCTCCGTGGAGCAAATAATGTAGCAAATCCGTAGCAAAAACGTCCAGAAATCATCCGAAATGGCAGCAAATACGACAAACCTTGAGGGCCTAAAAAGCCCAGAAATCCTTGTAAAGTCGCCGTCTAACGCCGATTTTCGCGTATGTGTCGCCCCGATGATGGACTGGACCGATCGGCACTGCCGCTACTTCCATCGGCTGCTGTCGCCGCGCGCGCGGCTGTATACCGAGATGGTGACCAGCGCCGCGCTGGTGCGTGGCAAGCAGCTGCGGCTGCTCGAGCACAGCCAGCAGGAGCACCCGGTCGCCTTGCAGCTGGGCGGCAGCGATCCGCACGAGCTGGCGCAGGCGGCGCGCTTCGGTGCCGAGGCCGGCTATGACGAGATCAACCTCAACGTGGGTTGCCCGTCGGATCGAGTGCAGTCCGGCCGCTTTGGCGCCTGCCTGATGCGCGAACCGGCGCTGGTCGGCGATTGCGTGAAGGCGATGCGTGGCGCAGTGGCGGTTCCGGTGACGGTGAAATGCCGCATTGGCGTCGATGACCAGGACGATTACGCCGGGTTGCAGCACTTCACCGAGACGATGCTGGAGGCCGGCGTCGAGGTGCTGGTAGTGCATGCGCGCAAGGCCTGGCTGCAGGGGTTGTCGCCAAAGGAGAATCGCGAGATCCCGCCGCTGGACTACGAGCGGGTATACCGGCTCAAGCGTGAGTTCCCGCAGCTGGTGGTGGTGATCAACGGCGGTATCACCACGGTGGCCGAGGTGCAGGCGCATCTGGCGCAGTTGGACGGCGTGATGCTGGGGCGCGCGGCGTATCACGATCCGTATCTGCTGGCGCAGGTCGAGGCGGCGCTGTATGGCGAACCCCTGCCGCAGCGCGCTGACGTGCTGCGCCACCTGCAACCCTATGTGGAGGCCGAGCTGGCGCGCGGCACTGCGCTGAAGCACGTCACCCGCCATCTGCTGGGCTTGTACCAGGGTGAGCCGGGCGCGCGGGCGTTCCGCCGCACGCTCAGCGAAGGCGCGCATCTGCCCGGTGCTGGCTGGGCGTTGCTCGAACAGGCGCAGGCGCCATGTTCGGTGGCGGCGTGACAGCCGGCAGCCGTCCGGTCAGTATTCAGCCGTGATTACCTACGCTAGGCGCACCGGCGAGTGCCGGGCGGAATCAACGCGCATGACCATGAACAAAAGTTTCATCCTGACTCTGTTGGCATCATTGTGCCTCGGCGGCGCTGCTGTGGCCTCGGCGCAGGTGCTGACCATGGATCAGGCAGTATTCAAGGTGAAGCAGGAAACCGGCGGCAAGGTGCTGTCGGCCGAGCAGCGCGGAGTCGGACGTCGGCAGGAGTACCGCATCAAGGTGCTCACGCCGGAGGGGCATGTGCGAGTGATGGCGGTTTCCTCCGATGCGAGCAAGAATCCGGCTTCCAGTCAGTCAACCAAGAATCCGCCCGCCAAGAACGCGGGCAGCAAGGAGAAACACTGATGCGCATCCTGTTGGTGGAGGACGAGGCGCCGTTGCGCGAGACGCTGGCGGCACGCCTGAAGCGGGACGGCTTTGCGGTCGATGCGGCGCAGGATGGCGAGGAGGGCATCTACCTCGGTCGTGAAGTGCCGTTCGATCTGGCGATCATCGACCTGGGCTTGCCGAAGATGTCCGGCATGGATCTGGTCAAGGCGCTGCGTGAGGCCGGCCAGCGTTACCCGATCCTGATCCTGACCGCACGCGGCAGCTGGCAGGACAAGGTCGAGGGGCTGAAATACGGCGCCGACGATTACCTGGTCAAGCCGTTCCATGTGGAAGAACTGCTGGCCCGGATCAATGCACTGGTGCGTCGTGCCAGCGGCTGGTCGAAGCCGATCCTGGCCTGCGGCATGATCAAGCTGGACACCACCGCGCAGACGGTGACGGTGGAAGGCAAGCTGGTCGACCTGACCAGCTACGAATACAAGGTGCTGGAATACCTGATGCTGCACGCGGGCGAGCTGGTCTCCAAGGCCGACCTCACCGAGCACATCTACCAGCAGGACTTCGATCGCGACTCCAACGTGCTCGAAGTGTTCATCGGCCGGTTGCGGCGCAAGCTCGATCCGGAAGGCACCCTCAAACCCATCGAGACGGTACGTGGACGCGGATACCGCTTTGCCATCCCGCGCACCGACGGCGACGACGAATGAGCTGGAATCGCCGCGCCGACCGCTATCACTGGCGGCTCGCGCGGCGATTGCCACCGGCTTCGTCCTGGCCGGCTTCCTCGGCCTGGTCGGGCTGACCCTGTCACAGGCGAACAACGAGCGTGCGCTGAGCGCGCTGCATGATCGGCTGCAGAATTTCGCCATCGCCTACATCACTAATACCGACGTCAACCGCTACGGCAACAAGCTGCTGCCGCCCAGCGATACTTTGCCGGATCCGAATTTCTCGCGACCCGGCTCCGGGCTATACGCGGTGGCCGTGGGTGAGTATGGGTTCCACTGGGAGTCGGCCTCGGCGATCGGTCGCGATTTCAGCTTCCTGAAACCATTGCAGCCGGGAGAGAGCCAGTTCATCGGCCCGATCGATACGCGTATGGGGCGGCTGTACTACTACAGCTATGGCGTGGCGCTCGATACCGATGACAAGAAGAAATCGGTGCAGCTGACTATGACGGTGGCGCAGACCGAGGCGCAGTTCGAGGGCGACAACGCGGTGTTCCGGCGTACGCTGGTGATCTGGCTGTCGATCCTCGGCGTGATGCTGATTGTGCTGCAGTTGCTGCTGCTGCGCTGGAGCCTGACCCCGCTGCGCAAGGTGGCCAGCGACATGAGCCGGGTCGAGCGCGGTGACAGCGAGCAGCTGGACAGCCAGTATCCGCTGGAGCTGACAGGCCTGACCGAGCGCATCAACGCGTTCATCAACAACGAGCGCGAGCAGCGCACGCGTTACCGGCACACCCTGGCCGACTTGGCGCATAGCCTGAAGACACCGCTGGCGGTGATTCGCTCGCAGCTGGAATCAGCGGCCGGGGACGAACCGTCACGGCGCAACGGCGTGCTGGTGCAGGTACGGCGAATGGATGAGCTGGTCGCCTACCAGCTGTCGCGCGCCGCCACCTCGGGCCGGCAGACCTTTGCCAGCGCGGTGCCGATCGCCGGCCATGCCGAGGACCTGGTGCAGAGTCTGGAAAAGGTCTATGCCGCCAAGAATGTCCTGTGCGAATTCGACATCGACGATGACGCGGTGTTCTACGGCGAGCAGGGCGACCTGCTGGAACTGATGGGCAACCTGCTGGAGAACGCGTTCAAATGGGCGGGCCACCGCGTGCTGTTGATCGTGAAGACGCAGCCATCACCCGGCCGGCAGCGTCCAGGCCTGCGCTTGAGTGTGGAAGACGACGGTCCGGGTATTGCCGAGGACAAGATCGACAAGGTGCTGCAACGTGGTGTGCGTGGTGACGAGCGTGTGCAGGGCCACGGTATTGGCCTGTCGATCGTGCAGGACATCGTGCATGCCTATCAGGGCGAACTGGTAGTCGATCGTTCACCGGAATTCGGCGGCGCCCGCTTCAGCGTGAAGCTGGCGGCAAGCTAGCGATGGCTTGAGTCATTCAGCGCGGACGGCTGAATCCGGGTGGCTCGGAGCCCTCGGCGGGTGAGCGGCCGTAGAACGCTTCCAGCAACACGGAGATTGCCGGTTCCGCCTGCCGCAGCAGTGTGGGTTGAGAGTAGTGCAGCTCGCTGACCACGGCGAAATATTCGCTGGCACTTTCCGTGGCGTAGTGGTCGATCGGACTGTCGTGACTATCCGGCGGGGCATTGACCAGGTGGGCGTAGGCGAGCTGGAACTGCTCGATCCAGCGCCGTCGCGGAATGTCCGCCAGCGGCGGCACGCCATCTGGTGGCCCGTCGAGCATGTCCAGCTTGTGTGCCATCTCGTGCACGACCACGTTGTAGCCGTCCCACGGCTGCTCCAGATCCAGTTGCACATCGGCCAGCGAGAGCACCAGCGGGCCGCGTTCCCACGACTCGCCCAGCAGCACCTCATCGCCCTCGGTGACCACGCCGGTGCGGTCATCGTGATGACTGCGACGTACCTTGAACTCGCCTGGATAGACCAGCACCTCGCGCCAGCCGCGCAGGCTGCCGGCGCCTTGCTGCAGCGCTGGCAGACAGGCCTGCATGGCAATCAGCAGGCGCCAGTAGTCGTCCAGCACCGCACCGGCCAGCGCATGGAAATTCTTGCGGGCGAGGAACAGCGCGGCCAGTCGGCGCAGTTGGACTTGTCGCTCGGGATCCAGTCGGCGCGCGAGCGGACAGCCATTCAATGCGCGCCGCCACAACGGGTCGGCAATCGGCGGAGGTTCAAAGCGAGCCCGCAGTGATTGCCACCAACGTCCGGGCATGACGCCGAGTGCTACTGGATGGATCCAGGCAGCAGCGATTGCCAGCCCAGATGCGGCTGGCGAGAATGCGCGGGCGTTGAAGAAGCGCCGCCGGAGCGATCGTTGCTGTTGCCGGAAGTGCTGCTGGAATTGTCGTTACTGGTGGCGTGCGACGGAGCGTCGCGGGTCAGTCCCAGCGCATCACCGTTGCTGCTGTTGATGTCACGCGAGCCGGCGCTGTCGGAGGCCGCGTGCTGGGCGTTGTCCTGATCCTGGGTGTCCAGATTCGTCGCGGAGGCACCGCCGATGCCGGCGATGCACAACGTGCAACCGATAAGCCAATGTGTGGCACGCATGGCGATCGAACTCCCTGACCCGCAAGCGAAGACCCTGATCGTCTCAGAAACATGAAGGGGGTGCCAGTGCTGCCGGCCGGCCCATCGTCCACTCCGGCGGCGATGCCGGATGCCGCATGCCGCGCGGGCCGGGCTAAAATCCACCCATGTCCATCCTGACCTGCTCTTCCGCCCCACGCCACCACTGGCCGGTTGTCGCTCCTGTGCGCAGGGTCGGCTGATGCAGCCGGCACAATTACTGGCCCTGCTTGCCGCCGGTGAGCCGCTTTCCGGCGCCGGTCTTGCCGAGCAGGCCGGGGTGACCCGGGCGGCGATCTGGAAGCAGATCGAAACCTTGCGCGCCCGTGGCGTGCCGATCGAGGCACGTGGCGCGGCCGGTTACAGGCTGCCGTGGCCGCTGCAGATGCTGGATGCGAAGCAGATACGCGCCGGGCTGCCGGCTCCGCTAGCGCATGCGCTGGGCGCGCTGGAAGTGCATTGGGAGCTGGATTCGACTTCCAGCGAGTTGCAGCGGCGCGGAGCCTCCGCGAAGGATTTCAGCGTGCTGTTGGCGGAGACCCAGACCGCCGGGCGCGGGCGGCGCGGGCGCACCTGGTTGTCGCCGCCGGGGTTGAACCTGTATCTGTCCTGCCTCAAGCGCTTCGAGCTGGGGTTTGCCGCGTTGAGTGGCTTGTCGCTGGCGGTCGGGGTGATCGTGCTGCGTGCATTGGAGCAACTGGGCATCACCGGGGCTGGCCTGAAATGGCCAAACGACCTGCTCGCCCTCACGCCCGGGCGGCCGGGCGGCAAACTGGGCGGCATCCTGGTCGAGCTCAGCGGTGAATACCAGGGGCCGTGCGCGGCCATCATCGGCATCGGCCTCAACCTGCGCTTGACCCCTGAGCTGCACACCCAGGCCGGCCAGCCTGCCTGCGATCTGGCCGCGCTGGCCGATGGCACACCACCGGATCGCAATCGCGTGGCGTCGGTGCTGATCGCGGCGCTGGTGGAGGGGCTGCGGCAATTCGAGAGTGATGGTTTCGCTGGCTTCGGCGCCGACTATGCGCGGCATGACCTGCTGCACGGCCAGCCGCTGCAACTGAGCGGCGTGCTCGGCGCGTTCGACGGCATTGGTGCCGGTGTGGATGCCCGCGGCGCACTGCAGGTGCGCATGGCCGACGGCAGCCTGCGACTGGTCGATAGCGCCGATGTCACGGTGCGCCGCGCATGAGGCTGTTGCTCGATCTGGGTAACACGCGGCTGAAATGGGCGTTGCAGCAGGGCGACGGCTGGCTGGCGCAGGGTTCGGTAGCGTGGGATGAGCCTGTGGCGGACGTGCTTTCCGATGCCTGGTCTGCGTTGCCGCTGCCAGCGGCCGTATTCGGTGCCTCGGTGGTGGACGCTGCGCGCGAAAAGCAGATTGCCACGTGTGTTGCCACTGAGTCCTGGTGTGACGTGACCTGGTTGCGCACGCCAGCCAGCGCCTGCGGCGTGCGCAATGCCTATGCCGAGCCACAACGACTGGGCGTGGATCGCTTCCTGGCCATGGTGGCGGCGCATGCGGATGGTTATTCGCCGTGTGTCCTGGCAGGCATAGGGACGGCGCTCACGCTTGATGCGCTGGCCGCCGATGGTCGGCATCTGGGTGGCCTGATCGCGCCGGGACCACAGCTGATGCAGCAGTCCCTGCTGGAAGCGACCGCACGGGTACGGCCGCAGCGGCCCGGTGAGATTCTGGAGTTGGCCGACAACACCGCCGACGCCGTGGTTTCGGGTTGCTGGCAGGCGGCGGCGGCACTCATCGAACGCTTCGCCACACGCATGGCGCCGAGGCTGGGCGGTACGCCAGTACTGGTGCTGGGTGGCGGCGATGCTGCCATCCTGCGGCCGCTGCTGTCGTTGCCGGCACAACTGAGCCACGATGGCGTACTGCGTGGTCTGGCAGTGTGGGCTGATACGCAGGTGGCGGTGCCCTCCGCCCGATAGAATGAGCGCTGCTGACGGTGATGGGGGTTCGATGTTTCTGCGTCTGCTGTTTGTACTCTTGTGTGCGCTCAATATCGCGGTAGGTGCCTGGCTGCTGCTGGGCCAGCCCTATGTCCGCGGCGGCAACCCAGCCGATCCCGGTGTCGCGGAATTGCGCCTGCTGTCGGAGCTGCCGGCACCTGCAGGCACGACCTCGGCGCTCATTCCGGCGACAGGCTCGATCGCAACAGCCGCGCCACAGACCATCAGCTACAGCTGCCTGGCTCTGGGCCCGTTTGCCACTCAACAGGATCTGCGCAATGCGCGCCAGGCGTTGACCGCCCAGGCTACGCGCATGCGTTCGCGCCAGGAGCTGGCCAGCCAGACCAGCGGCTGGTGGGTCTATCTGCCGGCTGCCGGCAGTCGCGCAGAGGCGCTCGAGCAGGCGCGGCAGCTTGGTGCGCACAACTTCAACGACTACTTCGTGGTCAGTTCCGGCGGCCAGCCCAATACCATTTCGCTGGGCGTGTTCAAGGATCCGGCCAATGCGCGCAAACGCCGCGATGACGTGATTGCCGCCGGCTTTCCTGCCCGCATGGCCGAGCGCGGCGACAGCGTGCCCGAATACTGGCTTGACCTGGTGGTGCCCGACGGCAGCCATTTCGACTGGCAAAGCCGCATCCACGTCAGCGGCATCGGATCGCATAGCGCCGGTTGCTTTTGAGCATGGATGGCGGAGCCTGCTAGAATCCCCGACCTTCGCCGGCATAGCTCAGTTGGTAGAGCAACTGATTTGTAATCAGTAGGTCCCCAGTTCGAATCCGGGTGCCGGCACCATTTGATAGTCCGAATTAGTTCGATGTGGTCCGAAATAGGCCGACTAACCCATTAGAAATAGGGTTTTCGGTCTTTTTTGTGTCCCATGCTGTCCGAATTCGTTCGTTGCAATTCGGGGGCAGATGGGGGCAGTATTGGGGAATGTTGACCTCTTGCCCAAGCCAGATGGCCCCAGGACATCTTTCGAACCAGATGATTGCCGAGCTAATGCCGGTGAGCCGAACTGTGAAGCTCGGCGACGGTGGTGGCCTGTATTTACAGGTCAACCCGAGCGGCTCACGTTGGTGGCGTTTCCGTTACGGATGCTCATAGTGGTGGCGGGCTTCGCATTGGAGAGGTCAATACGAGTGGTCTCCGCATCCCGCTTAGCGCGCTACTCAGGCACCGTACCGAATACGAGGGTGCAGAGCCTTTTTGACGCTTGAGCTAGTCGAGTACGCAACCCCGCTTCGGCGGGGTTTGTCGTTTTGTGAGACTGGAACCCTATCCCCCACAAACTCTCACTCCACAAGTTGCTGTTTATAAATGCTTGTGAGGATGTGAGAGGTGTGAGAGCTCCACGACAATATAGAAATAACATGGGTAATTCAGGGGGCTAGCCCAAGAAGGTATAGGGCGATGGATGCTCTCTCTCTTTGTATATATCTTTTACCGCTCACAACTCTCACATTCTCACAAGCCAAATCAGACAAGGGCTTAGGGTGTGAGAGTGTGTGAGAGTTGTGAGAGATCCCACCACCTAACCGCCAAATGGGCCGTTGCCGATGTCGTGATTCGATACTAAACGCACCTGAATTTGAAATTTCGAAGAAAGCATGGCGCGCCCACCCGACAACCGTAGAGACGAAGCAATCGGAACCATTCGTCGGCTGTGCACACAGCACGGGACGAAAGAGGGCGGTCGGTTAGCACGTGAGCAGTTCGCAGACATACCCAATGGCACCTGGGGACGCTGGCGCGTCGATGCACTCGGTCCCGAACCAGACCGAGCCGAACGCGAGCGAGAGGCACGAGCAACGGTCGCGGCTCAAGTTCGCGAGAGCATCCCGCATATGACGAAATTGGTCAGCAGTGAAGCTGACGTTTTGCCGGCGGCGCATCGAGCGTTGGACTTCTGGCGAATGCTCGATGAGCTTGACGCGGACACTCGTCTACTGCGTGACTACGCGGTCACAACAATGCCAGATGGCACAAGAAAGTTGCGCGTGCCGTTCGCACTGCGCGACGCGCACAGAATGCGCACTGACCTTATGAGGCTTGCGCTGCAGCATGCCGAGGTCGCGTGGTCGACTGAACGCATGCGCCAGATGTACGACGCAATCCTAGACGTGATCGGCGAGGTGTCGCCCGATGTGCAGCGCTTGGTTCTGGATCGGTTGCGACGACTGCAAAGCGAGTTAAAGGATAGAGACGGTGTGTGAGCTTTCATCCGATTTTTCCGTCGCGTATGCCTTTGGCCGGCGAGAAGAACGCGCTAAGCATGCCGTATGGCGTAGCCAATTGGCGCATGGTCTGCTTGCGCTTGGTGATGCGATTGCTCGCAATGGCTCGCACCCCGAGCTCGTGGTGGCGTACGACATTGTCGGAAGAATATTCGCCCCCGATAACGAATGAACAAAGTTGAGCATCCAAGTAAGCATCTCTTCCGGTGGTCGCAATCCACCTAATCGCCTATTAAGACGTGCCCATGTTGCTGTGACCATTGCATTGAATGGCCTTATGCTAAGGGCGGCGATTTATTCGCCGCTCCCTGTTAACCCACC
Organism: Dyella sp. S184; assembly: GCF_009766065.1. GTDB lineage: Bacteria > Pseudomonadota > Gammaproteobacteria > Xanthomonadales > Rhodanobacteraceae > Rhodanobacter. Next base: position 25,863 of record NZ_LMUE01000016.1, read on the forward strand.
TTGCGGTCGGCTCCGCTGCCCAATGCGGTAATCTGCTTGGGCATCGAATGGGTCGTTGAAATTTTCCGACGTGGCGGCGTACAACTCATTGTTGAGCAGCATGTCTTCCAACTGCCGGCGACGCTTTTTCTCGTATTTCTTCTTGTTGCGCGGAATATCCCGGAACTTGTAGAGGTGCCGGGGATACCCGCACTCAACCAGACGTGCACGGCGCCTCAGCAATGGCATGTTTAGGATAGCGTTCGCCGCCATTGCGTTTTCCGCAATTGCGTGCAGGTCCGACGGTGTGGGGGCCCACACGTGGGACAGAGAAATTGCCATCGCTGTAGTTCCTCATGAAGTCGAAGCGCTGTATCCCGTGTTCATAGAAAGTCCGCGCGCGGTCGTCGAGAATCGCGTATGGCGCCGGCAGTTTTTTGTGATACTGCCGCGATCAAACGTCGATATGCTCAGGCTCGATCGGCACAATGCACCGATCGTGGCCGACGACTTCGACTTCATGCTCCAGTGATCACGCTGGTATCAGAGATTGTGAATGGTCGCAGCCATCAGGGGCACCAACTGAGGGAGGTGCGCCAAGCCTGCCTCGAGCAGTTTTTCTGTCAACTTTTCGAGCATTTTGCTTGGAAGCTTTCTCACCGATTCTTTCAGTTCGTCTTTTGCGGACGGATCGGCATCGGTTGCATCAATTTTTGTGATCAGCAACTGTTTTAGGGTGTCCTCGTCTAGCCTCACAGTTACCACTCCTAGGATGGCACCCAAGCCTCCATCGTTTGCCATGAAGTCCAGGCCCTTAGCCGTAATCTTCGCACTGAGGACTCGTAAAGGCGTGTTGAGCGTCTTATCGAGCTTGGCAACGATCAGCCCATGCTCATGCAAGTAGTGAATGTTGACCAGTACGTCGCCGTGGCGGCCGTCAAACATTTCATGTTCGGTAAGGCTCACCTCTTCGGGATATTGATGGGCAAACTGATCCAGTAATCGCCGCTGAAATCCACGTTCGAGCCGCTCTGCCATGGGCGTGACCTATACATTTGTGGGATGGCCACAACATTAGCGCTAAAGGGAGGCGAATTCGCGGGCAGGCGCCCTGCTGCGATCACATTCGGATCTGGGCGGTGAGACTAGGCCTCGGTTAGGTGCTGAACATTGGTCCAGTGTTGGGAGATGCCTGATGTGTTACTACGCGCTGATACGCACAAGCAGCAGGCGATAGCGTATGGCTATTTCTTTTGCGTTCGATTGTGAGGACGTGGTTTGGACACAGCGCTTCGTCAGTCCCAAGGTCTACTTGGACACGTTCGCCATCCGGGAGATCTCCGACAGTGACGAGCTGTCGGTGCGGTTCGCCGAAGCCGTCCAAAGTCGGAACGGTACCTGGCTCCTGGCGGCCGTTTCAATGGGGGGAGTTTGCCCGTTTCGCTGACCCCCGTCATGTGGACCGGGTTGAGCAGTTGCTGGCAAAAGTGGTGCCCCACATTTACCTGTTCCAGTCCGAACCCGCCCTGGCACGGGCGGCGGGGGGCGACTCCGATACTGCGGCGCGGCCAACGCCGCCCTCCGACCACCGCAATATGGACCTCTTTTCCTGCTGTTGGGCTCAGGCCCAGTCCATTCCGGAGACATTCCGAGGGATGTTCCAGATGGTCCACGAGATAGTGTCACAGCAAGCGTCTTTGTATCGCCAGGGGCCGCCGCATATATGTCCATCGTCCTTGCGGATCACAATGTCGAATTCGTAAAAAATACCGAATTCGGAGTGCTTGGTATGAATGCGAATGTCGAAACCTTTCCTGACGACAGTTCTTAGGCAAGCCATGTGCATACCTCGAAGATGTTGGGCCGTGATACTGCCTTGGAAACTACCGTGCAACTAGGCCATGAATGCACACATCGCGCCCGCGCGCGAGGCCGGTGAGCCATGAATAGCTACTACGCGTACGCGCGAGCGGCTATAGGCCACCTCACCGTCGTGGAGATTTAAGGGAGGGCTAGAATGCGAAGTCGTCAGATTCAGGCGCAAGAATGTTTATGAGCAAGCAAGCGGAGCCACAGGATGCGCTATTCACGAGGGTCTATTGGGCTAGGCCGGTGCCAAGTCCCGGCGAAGCAGGTGATACAAGCCCAGATCCCATCTTTCACGCGGTTGGTATGGCTCTCTCAACTTGGGAAAGTGCGGAGTGTGCCTTGGCGATGCTATTTCAGGTGATGTCGAGAGCTGAAACCGCAAATGCTCACAACGCTGTTCGACGCGCATTCGGTTCAATAGAGAGCAGTGCTGGGCGCAGGAGGGCACTTGAGGCTGCAGCTGAGATTTACTTCGCCCAAGAATGGGAAAATCCAGTAGTGAGAAAGCCGTTCAAGAGTCTGATGTTGGCATTTGAAGAAGGTTCCAAGCGTCGAGATGAAATTGCTCATGGGATGGCGTACGGGGTGACCTTCAACAGCACCCCGATGGGGTGCTTTCTGTTCCCAGCCGAGTACAACACACAGCGGACAACCCCATGGATGGGCAACGCTGATGACCCGTTTGCGTTCTCTAGAGCCAAATATCGCTACACCTCAACCATGATTCATGGTTTGGCCAGCAAGTTTGGCGAGTTGTGGCACAAGGTCATCGAATACACCCCCACCATAAGAATGGTTAACGGTACGCCGGCGGTGATTTTGGACGCGCGCTTCGGAGACGGAACTGCACAAAAGGTCGAAGCTATGCTCGCCGAGGAAAAGTCAAAGGCCAACTCAGCTTCAAGTTCTGAGGTTAAATAATCGAATACGCGCCATCCACGTCAGGTCGAACCGATGACCGGGCATTGATCTGAAATGAACTCGTTCGCCATCCCCAAAGCTCTTTGCAACTTGAAGAGAGAGGAAATGAGCCCCACTTAATGTGCACCAGCATATTGGACTGGAACTGGAGGTGCCCCATCAAATGGATACTTTCGAAGCTGCAAGCCTGGATTGAGGCTTGATACTGCACAGGGCCGTTAGCAACGGTCCTTTTTCATATCGGCTTCACTTGATGAGATACCCCGCGCAGACTCTCGTCCGCACTCGAGGCTTCGTCCGAATCTGACGCTACCCGTAGGCGATCTTCAAAGCCAGCGCGATACCCCGCCATGGTGTGAGCACGTTCCTCGGTGACTCTGACTGAAGCTGTAACTACTGTCGCGACATTGGGCAGTAGCGCCTGTGGGAGCGTTTCCTGACACGGTGTGGGCAGGTCGATGCACCGTGTTGCCAGCCTTGTTGACGTAGCTTCCCGACTCGATCAAGCGATCGTCGTGGGCAGGCGCTGTCTGCTGCGTCTGTTGCGCTGGCGGGGACGGTGCGAGCTGGTAAGCCGGTGCGGGGGCAGCGAACGCGCACGCCAGACCAAGCGCCGCCGCTAGGATGAGTTGCCGATACATGAGTTTCCCTGGGTTGCCGGCGAGCTCCGGCAAGCGCATGCCCCCTGGCACGTTGGAGCACTATAGCCATCGTCCGCTGACATGACATCAGCGTTCGCCTACCCAGTTGCACGCTATCTCCCGATAGCCGCCCTGTCGCCATCGCTGCACATTGATCCAGCCCGGGAAGTCTGGTTCCTCGCCGATGCACCGGGCGCCCCGAGCCGTAGCAATCCCCTTGCCCGGTTCACTGGCCCCCGAAAGGGGGCCTTTCTCGTTGAAGGACCCGCTGGATGCAGGCTCCGCAGCAACGGGCAGATACCGAGGGCACAGCGAACAACTTTCCCACGCCCGAGTTTGATATAAAGCGTATTGACCGCTCGTGCTGAACTGCAGCGCCGGGCCATAAGGGGAAATC
>NZ_LMUE01000016.1:29876-30177 GCF_009766065.1 Dyella sp. S184
CGCTCACGCACAAGTATTTGCGGTATACCCTTATGCGACATCCGAGGAAGCGATGGCTGGTTGTCAGCTCAATCTTGCATCGCTTCAAGCAAACCTCCCCTCTCAGGACAAAATTACAGTCCCCTGTGTCGATTCTTATCAAGCGCAGAATGGGTTGATAACTTTGGAGGCTGTGGGTTGGGGTGGGGCAGGTTTCAGTTACGCCAACGCATCACCGCCATCGGGCCACCCCAACAAAACAATGGGGCCACCGTGTCCGTGTGCGGGTGACCCGATCAATCTGGCGACGGGCAACGAATAC
>NZ_LMUE01000017.1:0-76219 GCF_009766065.1 Dyella sp. S184
TGCTTGGCGTTGCTGTTGCGATCGAAGATCGCGACCCGCAACAGGTCACCGCCAGGGGCTTTATCCCCAAACCCTCGTAGCTCACGCTACGGGGGTTTGTTCTTTTTGGCGATCCGAATTGTTGCGGCGACGATGTGTGCGTTGTCGTATGCGATGGAATTGCCGCGGTGTCGATCGCCGTCGATGCTCTGCGATCACCTATGATGGACAACACGCCGCGATCCAGTCGGTGTTGGAGGGAGCGCGCTCTTGTTTGTCCACGTCGAAACACGTCGCCGTCCTCGTTGGCATTGGGCCACCTTGCTGGTGGTCACGCTGTGCGTGGCATGTTTTGTCGGACTGGCGCTGACCCCGGTACCGCAACGCGGGCCGTTGTTGCTGGAATGGGGCACCGTACCGGCCAACATTTTCAACCCGCATGAGGCGCTGCTGCCGCAGTTGGCCGACCCAGCCCTGCTGCGGCTGTTCACGGCACTGTTCATCCATGTGACCTGGCTACATCTGCTCAGCAATCTATTGTTTCTGGCGATCTTTGGCCTGCCGGGCGAGCGTGCTCTGGGCTCGCTGCGGTTCCTGCTGTTGTTCGTGCTCGGCGGGATCGTGGCGAACTTGATCGGTGCCTTGTCGCTGACCGGCGTACGGCTGCCGATCATCGGCTGCAGTGGCGCAGTATCAGCGGTGGTGGGTACCTACGTGGCGCTGTTTCCGCGCGCCAAGCTCGGCTTGGTGCTGCCGCTTGGACTCTATCTGGAGTTTGTGCGGGTGCCGGCCTTTCTGCTGATCGGCATCTGGGTACTGCTGCAATTGCTGTTCAGCTATGCCGGGCCGAGTTATGGCGCCTATGTGTGGTGGGCGCATATCGGTGGCTTTCTGTTCGGCGTGGTGTTTGCCCTGTTCTCACGCGACACGATCGCCCGCCGTCTGCGCGGCTGAGTACATCAACCGCATGCTGCGGCATGGGACCATTTGTTCTGACGCGCGAACTGCCGCAACAACTGGCGGGCGACCGGCGTGGCGGCTACGTTACCGAAGGCCTGCTTTGGATCAGCACCTTCGCGTTGCATGTCGGCATGTTTGCGCTTGATGTACGCACGCATCACCTCGGCATTGAACTCCGGATGGAACTGCGTGCTGATAGCCTCCGGCCCGTGGCGCAACAGCTGGTGCGGATCGCGAGCAGAGCGGGCCAGTACGGCAGAGCCCGGCGGCGGCTCGAGTACGCTCTGTTCGTGGGTGGTGTGTGCACGGAAACTGGCCGGGAGTGTGCAGGCCAGGGAGTCGGATGCAGCAGCATCAAGCAGTTCGATCGGCTGGGTTCCGATCTCGCGACCACCAGGCAGGTAATCGACGCGTCCGCCCAGTGCATGCGCCATCAACTGATGGCCGTAGCAGACACCGAACAACGGCAGCTCGACATCCATCGCGTTGCGGATCCAGCCTGCGGTGCGCTCGCTCCATGTCGCACGCTCCGTGACCATGGCCGCCGAGCCGGTGATCATGGCGCCGGCAACGTCCTGTACGGGCGGAAGTGCTTCACCAGCAGCGACATCAATCACCTGCAGTTGCTGCAGTCGTAGCCCTGTGCAAATCCGAAACCAATGAGGAAAGTCGCCATGCCGGCCACGGATGTTGTCCGGCGCACGGCCGGTTCGGATGATCAATACGGGTTTCATGCAGGGCAAGGTCGGGTGCGGAATGGACGTCTTTATGGTTTGGTATCGTCGAAGGCTTCGATCGGCGGCAGCACGGTAAGTATTTCCTGCACGGTGGTCAGCCCCGCGGCCACTTGATCGGCAGCGGAGATGCGCAACGGTCGCATGCCTTCGGATAATGCCGCCTGACCGAAGTTGCTCAGGTCGAGCTCGGCCGAAATGAGCCCGCGCAGCCGCGGCGAAAGCTTCATCATTTCGTAGATGCCGGTGCGGCCGAGGAATCCGGTGTTGCGGCATTCCAGGCAGCCGACCGGCTGGAATACCTTGTCAGGCACCGGTATCGACCAGCCATGGGTCAGGACATTCCATGCCTGCGGATCCTGCGTGGTTTCTTGCTTGCAGTGGGGGCATAGCGTTCGCACCAGACGCTGCGCGACCACACCGGTGAGGGTGGACTGGATCAGGTAATGCGGCACGCCGAGATCGAGCAGGCGGGTGACCGCGCTCGGTGCATCGTTGGTATGCAGAGTGGACAGCACCAGGTGGCCGGTCAACGAGGCCTGTACCGCCATCTGCGCGGTTTCGAGGTCGCGGATTTCGCCAACCATGATGATGTCCGGATCCTGTCGCAGCAGGGTGCGAACGCCTGCAGCAAAATCCAGGTCGATCGCAGCATGCACCTGCATCTGGTTGAATTCCGGCGAGACCATCTCGATCGGATCTTCCACCGTGCACACATTGAGTTCCGGCGTGGCCAGATGCTTCAGCGTGGAATACAGCGTGGTGGTCTTGCCCGAACCGGTCGGGCCGGTGACCAGCACGATGCCGTGCGGACGTTCCACCATGCTGCGCCAAAGGACGCCCTCACCGGGGGAAAAGCCGAGCTGGGCAAAATCCTTGACGACCAGATCCGGATCGAAGATGCGCATCACCACCTTTTCGCCAAACGCGGTAGGCATGTTGGAGATGCGCAGCTCCACTTCACGACCGGAAGCCGAGCGGGTCTTGATGCGGCCATCCTGTGGCCGGCGCTTCTCCGCGACGTCCATGCGCGCGAGGATCTTGATGCGCGCGGTCACGGCGGTCATTACCGGCGAGGGCAACTCGAACACCTTGAGCATCTTGCCGTCGATGCGGAAGCGGATCAGCCCGGTGTCGCGACGTGGCTCCAGATGGATGTCCGACGCGCGCTGCTCGAACGCGTACTGCAGCAACCAGTCGACGATGTGCACCACATGGCGGTCATCGGCACCGACCTCGCCACTCTTGCCCAGCTCGACCAGCTGCTCGAAGTTGAGGATCGCCGAGGCGTTGTTGTCGTTGACCTTGGCGTCCCTGGCCAGCTGGATCGAGCGCTGGACGCCGTAGAATTCCTGCAGATAACGGTTGATGTCGATCGGACTGGACACCACGCGGTGCACATCACGACGCAGCATCTGTGCCAGGTCGCTGGCCCATGCCGCATCGAACGGTTCGCAGGTAGCAAACGTCACCTCGCCCGCCGAGGCGGCGACCGGCAGGATCCGGTGGCGCAGGGCGTAGGCATGGCTCACCACCTGGGTCACCGAGGTGGCGTTGATCTTCATCGGATCGATTTTCAGATACGGCAGGCCGGCATGGTTGGCCAGCCATTCGGTCAAGGCTTCCAGCTTCAATGGCCGGCCCGGCTCTCGCTGATTCGCCAGCTTGGCATTGGCGATCAACACCAGCGGATGCAGTTCCACCGTGCTGCGGCCAGAGCGTGCGCCCATGCGTACCTGCTTGGCGTCATCGGCCAGCAGGTATCCGTCGACGACCAGCGCCGCCAGCAGGTCGTCCAGTTCCAGACGGCCACGGCGACCCAGCAGGGATGCGATTTGCGGTGATGCGGCCATCCGGATGTTCCTCCCGTAACGTCTTCTGCCGGGTGCAAACCAGTGGGAATGCAAGCTGCGGCTATACTATCGCGCTTTATCCAAGGTCACGGAAAACCATGTCCGCGCGCACCTTCCAGGACGTCATCCAGACCCTCAACCGCTACTGGGCGGCGCAGGGTTGCGTGTTGTTGCAGCCACTCGATACCGAGGTCGGTGCCGGCACGTTCCACCCCGCCACCTTCCTGCGCGCACTCGGTCCCGAGCCGTGGGCGGCGGCCTATGTGCAGCCCTCGCGTCGCCCCACCGACGGTCGTTATGGCGAAAACCCCAATCGCCTGCAGCATTACTACCAGTATCAGGTGGTGATGAAGCCGAACCCGGAGAACATCCTCGAGCTGTACATCGGTTCGCTGAAGGAGCTTGGCCTCGATCCACTGATACATGATCTGCGCTTCGTCGAGGACAACTGGGAGTCGCCAACCTTGGGTGCCTGGGGCCTCGGCTGGGAAGTCTGGTTGAACGGCATGGAAGTGACCCAGTTCACCTACTTCCAGCAAGCTGGCGGCCTGGAGTGTCGACCGGTGACCGGCGAGATCACCTACGGTCTGGAACGGCTGGCGATGTACCTGCAGAACGTGGACAACGTCTACGACCTGGTCTGGACGGATGGCCCGCGCGGTACCGTGACCTACGGCGATGTATTCCACCAGAGCGAAGTGGAGCAGAGCACCTACAACTTCGAGTACGCCAACGTACCCGAGCTGCTGCATTGGTTCGACGTGTGCGAAGCCACCGCCAACCAGCTGATTGGCGCGAACCTGCCGCTGCCGGCTTACGAGCAGGTGATGAAGGCCAGCCACACGTTCAACCTGCTCGATGCGCGCCGCGCGATCAGTGTCACCGAGCGGCAACGCTACATCCTGCGCGTGCGCACCTTGTCGCGCAGCGTGGCCGAAATCTATGTGGCGCAGCGCGAGAAACTCGGTTTCCCGGGCCTCAAGCAAGTGAAGGAACTGGCCCATGGCTGAGCACAAGCCGCTGTTGATCGAACTGGGTACCGAGGAACTGCCGCCGAAGGCGCTCGATGAGCTTTCCGCGGCATTTCTGCGCGGTATCTGTGATGGTCTGGCCAAACGCGGTATCGATGCCGCGCTGGATCAGGCGAAAGCCTATGCCTCGCCACGCCGTCTGGCGGTGCATATCCCTGGTATTGCGCAGGCGCAACCGGAGCAGACGATCGAGCGCCGTGGCCCGGCCATGAACGCCGCGCTGGATGCCGAAGGGCAACCGTCCAAGGCGCTGCTCGGTTTCGCGCAATCGTGCGGTGTCGGCGTCGAACAACTTGAAAAGCTGCAGACCGACAAGGGCGCGTGGTTCGTGTTCCGTGCGGTGAAGCCGGGCCAGCCGGTAGCCGCCTTGTTGCTGGAAATCATCGAAGAGGCACTGAAGGGGCTGCCGATTCCGCGCCCGATGCGCTGGGCCGATCACGACTACAGCTTCGTGCGTCCCGTGCACTGGCTGGTGATCCTGCATGGTGCCGAGATTGTCGACGGCGAAGTGCTGGGCCTGAAGAGCGGCCGCAAGTCGCGCGGCCACCGCTTCATGCATCCGCAGCCGGTACATGTGGCCGATGCTGACAGTTGGCTGGATGCGATGCGTGCTTCCAACGTGTTGGCCGACCCGCTGGAGCGACGCCAGCGCATCCGCGCGCAGGTCGAACAGGTCAGCAAACAGACGGGTGGCGTGCCGCGACTGGATGCTGCGTTGCTCGACGAGTTGGCCAACCTTACGGAATGGCCGGCTGCAATTGCCTGCACGTTCGAGCGCGAGTTCCTCAGCGTTCCGCCGGAGGCCTTGGTGACCACCATGGTGGCGAACCAGAAATTCGTGCCGGTGTTTGATGCAGACGGCAAACTCACCGAGCATTTCATCGGCATCGCGAATATCGACAGCAAGGATCCGGCCGAGATCCGCAAAGGCTACGAGCGGGTGATACGCCCGCGTTTCGCCGATGCCAAATTCTTCTGGGACGAGGATCTGAAGACGCCACTCGCCAGCTATCAGGAGCAGCTCAAGAGCGTCACCTACCAGCAGGCGCTGGGCAGTCTGTGGGACAAGAGCGTGCGCGTGGCCGAGCTGGCGCGCGTGATCGCCAACCGGGTTGGCGTGGATGCCGGTGCCGCCACCCGCGCGGCGAGCCTGAGCAAGTGCGACCTCCTGACTCGCATGGTCGGGGAGTTTCCCGAACTGCAGGGCGTGATGGGCCGCTATTACGCCAGCCATGATGGTGAGCCGGCCGAAGTGGCCGCGGCGCTGGACAGTTATTACCAGCCGCGCTTCGGTGGCGATGCGATCGCTCCCGGCCGGCTGGGCCAGGTACTGGCCGTGGCCGAGCGACTGGACACGTTGGCCGGCATCTTCGCGGTCGGCATGAAGCCGAGCGGCAACAAGGATCCGTTCGCGCTGCGCCGGGCTGCGTTGGGACTGGCGCGCACGCTGATCGAAGGTGGTCTGGAGCTTGATCTGCGCGGCAGCCTCGTCGAGGCGCTGGAACTGCTGCCCGACGGCGCACTGGCCGCGGGCCTGAAACCCGGCAAGGACGGCAAGCCGCCGGTCCTGAATGCGGGCCAGCGGCGGGCGATCCTGCTCGACGAGTTGTACGACTTCGTGCTCGATCGTCTGCGCGGCTACTACGCCGAGCAGGGGTTCGACAACGCACAGTTCGAAGCCGTGCTGGCGGTGCAGCCAGGCAGCCTGGCCGATTTCGATCGGCGCCTGCGTGCGGTGGCCGAGTTTGGTCGTCGTCCGGAAGCGGCCAGCCTGGCTGCGGCCAACAAGCGTGTCGCGAATATCCTGCGCAAGCAGGCCGAGGAAACCGGCGCGCCGGCGATCGGTCGCGCGGTCGATCCGGCGTACTTCGAGGTGGATGCCGAGCGTGAACTGGCTGATGCCCTCGCCTCAGCGCAACGGGACACGGCCGAACCATTGGCCGCCGGCGACTACACCGCCGTGCTGGCCCGTCTGTCGCAGCTGCAGGTGCCGGTGGATACCTTCTTCGACAATGTGCTGGTGAATGCCGAGAATCCTGCCGTGCGCGCGAACCGGCTCGCCCTGCTAGGGCAGCTGAAGGCACAGTTCAGCGCGATCGCCGATATCGCCCTGCTCTGAGCAGCGCCTACAAAAAAAGCGGCAGCCATGATGGCTGCCGCTTTTTCTTTTCTTTGATCGCTGCGCGCGGAATCAGGCGGTGCCACGATCCAGGCGGATACGTTCTGCCAAGCGGTGATTGAATGTCACCATCGCGAGCGGATCCACATGGGAACCGCCGGGGCCGAGGATTTCGTACAGCTGCGTCAGCAGGTCGGTGTTCTCCGACATCGAAAGCTGGCTTCCGGCCAGGCTCAACTCAGACTGCAGAATGCGCATGGCGGTATTCAGCCGCTGGGTGTCGACACCGGTGCTCTCGGCATGCCCCTGATGCTGCTGCGTTCCCAGCCGGTGGCGCGGCCGATGGGAGGCCACGTTTTCCGAACTGTACTGGTCATCCAGGGTGGGAACACTCGGGTCGAGCTGCAGCGTGCCCTCGCCCGCCACCAGCCAGACCAGCGAAATGCCCAAGGTGCGCGCCAGTGTCACGCAGCGCGCCCGTGAAGGGTCGGTGTTGCCATCGCGCCAACTGCGCACCACACCTTCCGAGAATCCGCACATTCTGGCGATCTCGGTAGCGCTGCCGACGCGCTGGATCAGCAGTTTTATGCGATCCGAGAAGGTCCCTGCGGTGGTGGGGAGCGTGTTTTTTTGCGTATTCATCGGCGGTGGCCAGGGCGATGATAATGGGGGCAAGCGCGCCTATCGTAATACCGAAAGCCAGCGAAATGCTGAAGGTTGCATAAAGTTGCGAAGTGTTGCGCGTGTAAATTACCGCAAAGTGCAATAACACGACATCAAAACGCAGCAAATTACGATAAATGCTCAGAGTTGGCGGGAATGCTTGGCCGGCCCGGGTTCCGTACTTCGACGTGGTAAGCGCTCAAAAGTTTCATGGCTTCGGTCCGAGTCGAATCAGCTCTTGCAGCTTGCGTTGTGCATGCGACTTGCACATGGCAATAATCCCTCCGGACGTGAAGGCCTGCGGGCTTACGCGGATATTCCTTCACCAGGGCTTCGCATGAGCCAATTCGCACTGCTGGGCAAGCGGCGCTTTGCGCCGTTCTTCTGGACCCAGGCGCTGGGCGCGTTCAACGACAGCGCGTTCCGCAATGCGATGGTGATGCTGGCGGCGTTCCAGATGGGGCTGCCGGAACGACAGGTGTCGCTGTACACCAATCTCGCGCCGGCGCTGTTCATCCTGCCGTACTTCCTGTTCTCGGCCACGGCGGGGCAGCTCGCTGAAAAGTTCGAGAAGACGCGGATCATCCGCTACGTGAAGCTGTTCGAGGTCGCCGCCATGCTGCTGGCGGCCTGGGGTTTCCACACCCACCATCTGGTGCTGCTGCTGATCGTGCTGTTCATGATGGGCGTGCACTCAACGGTGTTCGGGCCGATCAAGTACGCGATCCTGCCTCAGGCGTTGAAGCCCACTGAACTGGTCGGCGGCAACGGCATGGTCGAGATGGGTACCCAGCTGGCGATCCTGATCGGCATGATCGTGGGCAATGCGTTGATGCTGCTTGCCGGGGTGGGGCCGCTGGCGTCGGCGGCGCTGACCATTGCCGTGGCGCTGGCCGGCTACAGTACAAGCCGGGCGATTCCTCCCGCACCGGCAACGGCGCCCGAGCTGAAATTCAACTGGAACCCGGTGACCGAGACGGTGCGCGTGCTCGGCATCACGCACAGCGATCGTGCAGTGTTCAATGCGGTGCTGGGCATCTCATGGTTCTGGTTCTTCGGCACCGTGCTGGTGGCGCAGCTGCCGATCTACACCAAGTTCAACCTTGGCGGCGACGGCTCGGTGAGTACGCTGGTGCTTACCTTGTTCTCGCTGGGTACCGGCGTGGGCTCGCTGCTGTGCGAGAAAATGTCGGGCAAGCGGGTGGAGATCGGGCTGGTGCCGCTGGGTGCGTTCGGGCTTACCGCTTTCGGCATCGACCTGTATTTCGCACGGCCAGGTGCGGCGGTGCTGCAGGGCCTGGACTGGCTGGCTTTCCTGCATGCGGCCGGCAGCTGGCGGATCGTGCTGGATCTCACCGCGATCGGCGTTTTCGCCGGCTTCTACGTCGTGCCGCTGTTCGCCTTCGTGCAGGCACGCGCGCCACGGGAAAAACTGTCGCGGATCATTGCCGGCAACAACATCATCAATGCGCTGCTGATCGTGATGGCCTCGATGTTCGGGCTGATGCTGAGCCGGCTGGGGATGAGTGCGGCAGAGATTTTCGCGGTCGATGCGCTGCTCAATGTGGTGGTGGCCGTCTACATCTTCACCCTGGTGCCCGAGTTCCTGATGCGTTTCATCACCTGGGTGCTGGTTAACACGCTGTATCGGGTGCGTGCGGACGGCGCGCAGCACATTCCCGAGGAGGGTGCTGCCCTGCTGGTCTGCAACCACGTCAGTTTCGTGGATCCGCTGCTGCTGATGGCGAACCTGCGGCGGCCGGTGCGCTTCGTGATGTATTACAAGATCTTCAATATCCCGCTGTTGAGCTTTGTTTTCCGTACCGCGAAGGCGATCCCGATCGCGGGCTACAAGGAAGATCCGGCCGTGCTGCAACAGGCTTATGACGCCATCGACGAGGCGCTGGCCGCAGGCGAAGTGGTGTGTATCTTTCCCGAGGGCGGACTGACTGGCGATGGCCAGATCGCGACGTTCCGTCCGGGCGTGGAAAAGATCCTGGCGCGCCGGCCGGTGCCGGTGGTGCCGATGGCGTTGCGTGGCCTGTGGGGCAGTGTGTGGAGCCGGCGCGACTCGATGTTGCGTCGCGCGCGATTGCCACGGCGCTTCCGCGCCCGGGTGGAGCTGGTGGTCGATGCACCGCTGGTGCCGCAACAGGTCAGCGCGGCGACGCTGGAAACGCGGATTCGCGAATTGCGCGGCGATCTCGCCTAGGACGGGTCAGCTCACCCAGCCGCCGAGCACGATCAGCGCCACCACGCTCAGCCATGCCAGCAGTGCGCGCAACAGTGCGCTGCGCAGGCGCACCAGTTCAACCAGCGGATCGCTGTGTTCCTCGGCGTAGCCGTCGCCAGCCTCGATATCGATCAGCACATCGGCCTGTGCTGCCGCACCAAGAAAACCTGGGCCGACGCTGTACCAACTGGTAGCTGCCGCCTGGCCGTGCCAGCGCTTCCAGGCACCAATCACGGCTTCCCAGTGGCCGACTATCGCCAGGGTGAAGGTCAGTAGCTGCGCTGCGGGCCAGTCCAGTGCATTGGCCACGTAACGGGCCGTCGTGCGACTGCCTGGGTCGAGGCGCAGCGTGTCGTCGCGGCCGAGCATCTGTGCCAGGCGATACAGCAGCGCACCGACCGGGCCGAGCAGAACAAACCACAGCAGCGCGCCGAAGCGGCGACGCAGTGCGGCGTAGGCAATCGCGACGCCCAGCGCCGCCGCGTTCCAGCTGACGGTGTCGCCATCATCGACCAGGGCCTGCGCCGCAGCTTCACGACTGGCGCCGTCGGGCGCCTTCAGGATCGCTTCCAGATCAGCCTCGAAATCGCGCGGGCCGAAGCAGTACAGCAGCACCACCAGCGAGAACAGCATCTGCAACAAATCGCCCAGCAGCAGGTGGCCGAGTAGCCACCAGAGCAGCGCGCATAGTGCTATCGGCAGCAGCAGGGCCAGCAGCACGCGACCGCTGCCGCTGGTATCCGCCAATTGCGCCACCCAGCGGCGGAACCAGCCGTCGCCGCGCCAGCGTGCCAGCTGCGGCATGACATGCAGCAGCCCGAGGGCGATGAGAATGACAAGCAGACGGATGGCCATGACGGACGGACTCGCGGACAGTGGCTACATTGTATGCGAGTGGTCGGCCCGTTCGCAGATGGAACATGGCGAGGCGTGTCAGACGTTCTCGATGAGCCGATAAGCGGCTGCGGTGGCGACACGCACGGGAATCAGTGCGAATGGCTGCCGGCAACTAGGCCACCCAGATCAAGTCCGGCACGCTGCTGCAGCCAGTACGCCAGCAACTGGTACGACACCGACAGCGCGGTGGAAGGCACGAAGCTGCCATCGGCGATGCCGTCGATGATCTGCTGTGGCGCGAACCAGCGGGCGTCTTCCAGTTCGTGGTCGCGCATGATGATTTGCCGCGACCGCGCGGTGGCGATGAAGCCGACCATCAGTGAGGCGGGCATCGGCCACGGCTGCGAGGAGTGATAGTGCACCTCGTCGACGATGACACCGGACTCCTCGGCCACTTCGCGACGCACCGCATCTTCCAGCGATTCACCGGGCTCGACGAAACCGGCCAGCGTGGAATAGCGGTTCGGTGGCCAACTGGCCTGGCGACCGAGCAGGCAGGCACCGTCATGCTCGACCAGCATGATCACAGCAGCGTCGGTGCGCGGAAAATGCAGGTGGCCGCAGTTCGGGTTCGTGCACTGTCCCCGGTGGCCGGCGGCGACCAGTTGCAGCGGGAAGCCGCAACGCGTGCAGTGGCGCGTCTCGCGCTGCCAGTGCGACAGGCCCTTGGCGTAGGCGAACAGCCCTGCCTCGTGCGCCGGCAGCAGCAAGCCGGCGGCACGCAGACTCACGCGGCGCGCGTCGAGTGCGGTTTCCAGTGCCGTGATGCGCGCCGGGTCGTCCAGCACCAGCAGGAAGTGCGGGCGTCCATCGGCGATGCCGAGCAGACTGGTCGGCAAGTCGTCGAGCCAGCGTTCGCGTTCGCTGACGTCGAGCCAGCGCAGTGCCTCGTGATCGCCCTGCAGGAATGCCTCGCCAGCCGCGTCCAGCAGCAGGTAGCGCGCCTCGGCGGAGCGTGCCTGTTCGGCAACCCACCCGGAGTCATCGCGTCGCTCGGCGACCCGGTCGAGAACCAGGCTGAGTCCAGCGAAGGTATTGGGAGGCGGCAGTTTGGCCCGATCCATCGGACGGCCTTTCAGGTGGAGAACGAGGAGCCGCAGCCGCAGGTGGTCTTGGCGTTCGGGTTGCTGATCACGAACTGCGCGCCGCTGAGATTCTCGGCGTAGTCGATCTGCGCGCCGGTGAGATACTGCAGCGACAGCGGATCGCACAGCAGGGTCACGCCCTCGCGCTCGACCGCAAAGTCGTCTTCGGCCTGGGCCTCGTCGAAGGTGAAGCCGTACTGGAAACCCGAGCAACCGCCGCCGCTGATGTAAACGCGCAGCTTCAGCGCCGGGTTGCCTTCTTCGGCAATCAGCTCGTGCACCTTGTGCGCAGCCGCAGCGGTGAACAGCAGCGGCGCACCGCTGCTGCGGTAATCGGGGATTGAGAGCAGAGTTTCCATGACGTTCAAGTGGGGGCGTTGCCGGTTGATGCAAGCATACCGCTTAGGCCGGCATGGCGTCGTCGAGCAGGTCGGTGGCCGCTGCCTCCGGCGCCGGCAGCTCACGCGGGCTCTCTTCGGCCTGGCGCGAGATACGCCCGTTGACCTGGGCGCCAGCGGCCATTTCCAGCGTGTGATAGCGCAGGTCGCCATCGATGCGCGCTTGCGCCGCCAGTTCCAGCCGGGCGCTGATGTGCACGTCGCCGGTAACGTGGCCGTTGATCACCGCGTGCGGCACGCGGATCTCACCTTGCACCTGGCCGTGCTCGCTGAGCGTCAACATCGCATCCTCGCCTTCGGCGAACACGGTGCCTTCGATGCGGCCATCCAGATGCAGCGCACCGCTGAAGCGAAGGTCGCCGCGGATCACCGTGCCGCGGGCGATCAGGCTGGTTTCGTGGCTGGTGTTGTTGCGCTCGTTGCGTTTACGGTTGAGCATCTTGGTCCCCCTGGGCTGTGGTGATGTCGCCGCTCAGCGCGGCGCCCCAGGCGACGGTACGGTCAACCGGATCGCCGCTGCTGGGCTGAATGAGAATATGCAGCCGCGTCGGGCGGAAATCCGCCGGCAACACGAAGGTGCCGTGCAGCTGCTGGAAATAGACGAAATGGAACGGCAGGCCATCCTTCAGCGCTGCATCGCCGAGCGCCGGCCAGTCGAGCGTGACCACCTTGTCGCCGCGCAGGCCTTCCACGCTGATCAGCGCGTTGCCGACGGTTTCCTCGTCGCGCTTGGCGTTCTGGGTCAGGCTGAGGGTGAGGTTCCAGCCGTGCGAGCCGGTGATCGGCTGCAGCTTCACTTCCTGCAGTTTCAGGCCGGCCCGTTGGGCATCGCCGCCCACCAGTCGTGAATAGAAACCCAGGTCGGCGCGCAGGCCGCTGAGTTCTTCCTCGCGCTGGGCCAGAGTGCCGCGCAGCGAGCGGGTGGCGACGTCATTGACCTGGGCCGCGCGCTGCAGATTCGCGACCTGCTGCTTGAGATCATCGATCTGCGCGTTGAGTGCGCGCAGTTGGCGCTGGTCGTTCGCCGCCGGGCTGCTATGCCGGGTCAGCAGGCCAACCAGCAAGCCGGTCAGCAGCAGGCTGGCTAGCCACGCCGAACCCAGCCACAGCCAACGCTGGCGCGGGCCGGCATCATCGTGCCGACGCACCACAAAGCGCGGTGGGGGTCGTGAAGCCATGCAGGCCAGTCCGGGTAAAACCCAAGGTATAGCCCTGCGATGACGAAAGCGTCAAGGAACCGGCGCACGCTTCGGTGCGCCGGTGGGGC
This sequence comes from Dyella sp. S184, assembly GCF_009766065.1. Taxonomy (GTDB): domain Bacteria; phylum Pseudomonadota; class Gammaproteobacteria; order Xanthomonadales; family Rhodanobacteraceae; genus Rhodanobacter. The sequence continues at coordinate 13,220 of NZ_LMUE01000017.1, forward strand.
GGCTCAGCTCTGCATCTTGTTCTGCAGGTAGCGCTCCGCGCCGATGTCCTTGACCAGGCTGAACTGGGTTTCCAGCCAGTCGATGTGTTCTTCCTCGTCGTGCAGGATGTTCTTGAACAGGTCGCGGCTGATGTAGTCGGCGATGCCCTCGCTGTGCGCGATCGCCGCGCGCAGGTCGACCACCGCGGCCATTTCCAGATCCAGGTCGCCCTGCAACGCCTCCAGAGCGTTCTCGCCGATGCGCAGCTTGCCCAAATGCTGCAGGTTCGGTAGGCCGTCGAGGAACAGGATGCGTTCGATCAGATGATCGGCGTGCTTCATCTCCTCGATCGATTCCTTGTATTCGTGCTCGGCCAGCTCGGTGTAGCCCCAGTCCTTGTACATGCGGTAATGCAGGAAATACTGGTTGATCGCGGTCAGCTCGTTGTAGAGCACCTTGTTGAGGAACTCGATGACCTTGGCATCACCTTTCATGGGGCTCTCCGGCGGCTGACTCAGGCCACACTATACAAACTCTGCGCACGCACGGACGTAATGCGAATGGCAATGGTTTGCCTGCGCCTTGTCCGCGCTGAACGAGCCAGCCACGACGACTGTTTCGAAGGAGGTTGAAGCTCAGGCCGTGAGGATTGGCAGCTGGCCGAGCGCGTGTTCGATCGCATGATCCAGCGTGGCGCGGGCTTCCTGCTCGCAGCAACCGCAACAATCCGAACAGCCGGTGCGCGCCTGCAATTCCGCAAACGTGTGCACGCCATCGGCCGCTTCGCGGCGGATGTCATGGTCGGTAACGGCGTTGCACAGGCAGATATACATGCGCATATAAGAACGCGAATGCGAATGATTGTCAACAATCAGACGATGGTCGTCGTCGCCCGTTCAGGCGGCCTCGCAGCCGTCGCGCGGCGGGGTGGGCGGCGTATCGGCGCTCTCCCGCGGTGGCAGGTTGCCGAGCTCGACACTGAACAGCCCCTCCACCAGCGGTGCAAAGTGGCGCAGCGCCCGTTCGTAGACCTGTCGCTTGAAGTTGACCACGTGCGCGGCCGGGTACCAGAAATCCACCCAGCGCCAGATGTCGAACTCCGGCTTGTCGCAGGCATCCAGCTTCAGTTCCTCCTCGCTGGCGACCAGTTTGAGCAGGAACCACACCTGCTTCTGGCCGATGCAGGTGGGGCGCTGGTGATGGCGCACATAGCGGCTGGGCAGGCGGTAGCGCAGCCAGCCATGGGTGGCGGTGATCACTTCGACGTGGTGCGGCGCCAGTCCGGTTTCCTCTTCCAGCTCCCGGTACATGGCTTCCAGCGGGGTTTCGTCCGAGCGCATGCCGCCCTGCGGAAACTGCCAGCCATCACGATTGACCCGGCGCGCCCAGAACAGCTGCCCGGCTGCATTGAGCAGCACGATGCCCACGTTCGGACGATAGCCATCAACATCAATCATGTCGCCTCCTGGAGCCGTATGGCGCGGTATCCGCAGGCAAGGCCGCCCCACTCCTGTAACTGATTCAACCACAGCGCACGAAGCAGCAGCAAGCATCAGACTTGAACGTACCAGTCGACACGACTACACTGCCGCGCCCCGCTCGAGATCGGTACGGTGGATATCCTTTTCGAGGCTATGTAGCTCAGCTGGTTAGAGCACAGCACTCATAATGCTGGGGTCGGTGGTTCGAGTCCACCCATAGCCACCACTTCTCTTGGCTGATCAAGCCATCAGGCGAAGACAGATAACCCCGCGAAATCGCGGGGTTTTTTGTGTCCTATGGGTCGGGATCGTCCCTGAGAAGACCATCGGTATTCACGATTCCACTTGAGGAATGAAAGGTCGAACGCCCCATGCTAGTCTTGCGTTGCAAATGCAATGCAAGAGGTGCGTGCCCATGAAATCCGCTTCAATCCCTTCGCTTCGAGTCGATCCAAAGCTGCGCCAGGCAGCTGAAGCCGTCCTCCGCGAAGGCGAGAGCCTGTCCAGCTTCATGGAACAGTCGCTGCGTGACCAAGTGGCCCGGCGCCAGTTGCAACAGGAGTTCGTGGCGCGTGGCCTGGCTTCGCGCGACGAGGCACGACAGACGGGTGAGTACTACGAGGCTGAAGCGGTGCATGCCGAGCTGCGTGGCTTGCTGACCAAGGCAATGGTCGGCAAGGTCAAACGGTGAGTTGGCGCGTCCGCTACACGCGGGCGGCCCATGACGATCTGCTGCGGTTGTACGGCTTCCTGCTGGAGCAAGACATGGAAGCGGCACAGCGAGCAATGGATGTCATCAATAAGAGCTTGGAGCTGCTCCAGTCGTTTCCCTTCACCTGTCGTAAGGCCGATCCAGACAACCCGTTCCTGCGAGAGCTGCTGGTTTCGTTCGGCGCATCCGGATACGTGGCGTTGTACGAGATCGAGGACGATCGCACGGTGACAATACTCGCCGTCCGCCACCAACGCGAAGACGACTACCACTAAACAAGTAAGCTTTGCACTTTCGATGCAGCAAAGCCGGTTTTGATTCCTATGGAAGCCGCGCTCGACTTGTTGTGGATGATCAGTCCAACCCTAGAGTTTCCAGAAGACGACGCACCGGAGTTCAACTGGGTCGCAGCAGAGGCCGTGCTGACGCACTTGAGCCAACAACATCCCGACAAATCCAAGCGCGGGAAGGTTTTGCTATGGGCTGCTGAGGGCCGCAATTCAGCGAGGCTAGCGGGCGCAGGATCACATGCAAAGTACATCGAGACGCCTGACTCCGAAAAAACCGAAGGCCAGGTAGCGAAAACTTATGCGATCGACCAGCCGATTCTTTTCTTGCTTCGGCAAGAGGGTTCTACAGAGAAGGGCTGGCGTGGCACACCTTTCTACTGGCCGGTGACCCGTGCACAAAAGAACACTCCAACCGCTATCTATGCCGCGGAAACGATCGACTAGGCTGGATGAAGTGAAGATACGTGGACGCATCCAAGGTTGGTGGAAGCATTAACCCGGATGCGGTTTCGGCAGCCTCATCGAATCCAATGCTCGTGCTGTCTTCATGTGGCGGGGCGCGGGAGGTCTACCGCCTGACGGACTCCGAAATCGCAGAGCTGCGGGAAAAATCCCGGAAATCGAGCGAGTGGGCGCTGTAGCAACTGGCGATCGACCCAGAGGTGGAGCACTTAGGGCCTGCGGGCGGGTAACCGAGCTCGTTGGAAGTCCCCCCAGGGGCATCAGATACAATTATCTGACGCAACGAAGCAGCAAGCATCACCTTGGGGTATTTCAGGAGGTGGCTTTCAAGGTGTTGCGATACAACGCCTGTAACTACGCGGCTTTGGGACATCTATTCGGATGCACTCATAACTCGCAGGCGTATTTTCTCCCGCCAAACCATACGTTTTTTACACGCAGGCGTCCGCCATGCAGATCTTCAAGGTGTTTCAGCTCGAGGCCGCGCATCGGCTGCCGAATGTGCCGGCCGGGCACAAATGTGCACGGCTGCATGGGCATTCGTTTCGTATTGAGCTCCATGTGGCGGGCGAGCCTGACCCGCAGCTGGGTTGGGTGATGGACTTTGCGGATCTGAAGACGGCGTTTGCGCCGCTGTACGACCAGCTTGACCATCACTACCTCAATGACATCGAGGGGCTGGAGAATCCGACCAGCGAGATGCTGGCGCGCTGGATCTGGCAGCGGCTGCTGCCGAGCCTGCCGGGGCTGGACAAGGTGGTGGTGCATGAGACCTGTACGTCGGGTGCCAGCTGCAGTCGGGACAGTTTTTGACGCGGCGCGATATTTTTCAAATTGTCATAAATGACCGTTTTACATGAATTTTTTATTAACGGTCTTGCCGATGTGGAAAAATATATTGCACTGCACAAAAGTTGCTGGTATAGTGCGTCCCACTACCCCAATCCTCAGTGAGGACGCCATCATGACTCAGCAGATCAACAACCAGATTTTCGCTTTCACCAAGCAGTTCACCGACAGCGCGTTCAAGGCGCAGGCGCTGGCCCTGAAGGGTCTGGAGACGGTCGCCGAGCTGCAGCTCAAGGCGCTCGAGCAGCAGTCCAAGGTTTCGGCCGAGTTCGTTGCCGAGGCGCTGGAAACCCGTGACGTCAATGGTCTGCGTAGCCTGTGGGAGAAGGGCACCAGCCTGAGCCGCGACAACGCCGAGCGTTCGGTGGCTGTTTCGCAGGAAATCCTCGCGATCACGCAGAAGACCGCCGAGTCGCTGAATGCTCTGGTGCAGGAACAGCGCCAGGCTGCCAACGAGGCCGTGGCTGCTCCGATCGCCGCTGCCAAGAAGGCTGCTGCCAAGTAATACCGCTGCATCGTCGCGGTTTGCCGCGACTATCAAGGGCCGGACTTCATGTCCGGCCCTTTTTTATGCACCTGAAAACATGCCGCAGAAGGCCTGAATCTGCGTTCCCGGAACAGATGTCGCAGGCGGCGCGGCTTGTCGATGCGCGAAGGGCACTGCTATACTTTTACGGATTGGATCGTGGCCCGTAGCTGTATCGGTGCCGCCTGGTGTAAACCGCGCGGGGACGTTACGTGCTCAACAGTCTAGCCTCTGGTCGACGTCTCGCCTTGCGTATCATGCTGCTGCAGCTCGCTGTGGCGCTGTTGGCCGGCCTCGTTTTCCTGATGCTGGGGCGTCGTGAAGCGATATCGGCCGCTGCGGGTGCGGCGATCGTGGCGCTGGGTACCGCGCTGATGTCGGCACGCTTCTTCAGTGGTTTGGGTGGAGCGGGTCTGGCGCTGAGTCGTTTGCTGACGGGTATGCTCCTGAAATGGATCGTGATCGTCGGGGGGCTGATCATGATCCTGGTTCAATACAAGTTGCCGCCGCTGGCCGCCATCACGGGGTTGGTGGCTGCCTACGCGGTTTATCTGCTGGCGTTCAGATTCAAGGGTTGAGACATGGCGAGCGAGTCGGGTGGCCTTACCGAATACATCCAGCACCATTTGACCCACCTGCGTCCGCAGGCGAGTCCGGAAGGTTTTTGGGCGGTGCATATCGACTCGATTAGCGTGTCGCTGGCGCTGGGCGTGATCTTCTGCCTGCTGTTCTGGCTGAAGGCACGCAAGGCCACCGCCGGTGTGCCGGGCAAGGGTCAGGCGTTTGTCGAACTGGTGCTTGAGTTTGTCGATGGCCAGGTAAAGGACGTGTTCCACGGCGATCGTCGTTTCCTCGGTCCGCTGGCGCTGACCGTGTTCGTCTGGGTTTTCCTGATGAATGCGATGGATCTCTTGCCGGTCGATCTGCTGCCCTGGATCACCCAGAAATTCGGCGTGGGCCATTTCCGTGCCGTGCCGACCGCCGACATCAACATGACGTTCGCGATGTCGCTGACCATCTTCGTGCTGATCATTTTCTACAGTTTCAAGGCGAAGGGTGCCGGCGGCTACATGCACGAGCTGTTCACCGCTCCGTTTGGCGCGCATCCGCTGCTGTGGATCCCCAATTTCCTGCTCAACGTGGTCGAGCTGCTATCCAAGCCGGTGAGTCTGGCGATGCGACTGTTCGGCAACATGTATGCCGGCGAGTTGGTCTTCATGCTGATCGCTGGTTTGTTCAGTGCAGGCGCTGGCCTGGCAGGCTGGGCGCTGTATGGCGCGGGCATCATCGGTTACACGGTGTGGGGCCTCTTCCACATCCTGATCATCGGCATCCAGGCCTTCATCTTCATGGTGCTGACGATCGTCTACATCTCGATGGCGCACGATCACCACTGAACCAGTTTTCGAATCATCCGTTTCAACCATTTTGATCTTTCAAGTTTCAATTTCTCAGGAGACCGTCGTGGAACTCATCGCTCACATTGCTCAAGTGCAGTCCTTCACCGCCATCGCGCTGGGTCTGATCATCGGCCTCGGTGCCCTCGGTGCCTGTATCGGTATCGGCGTCATGGGTTCCAAGTTCCTCGAAGCCGCTGCACGTCAGCCGGAGCTGGTGCCGCTGCTGCAGGGTCGTATGTTCCTGCTCGCCGGCCTGATCGACGCGGCGTTCCTGATCGGTGTGGCGCTGGCGATGTACTTCGCCGTGGCCAACCCGCTGCTGTCGAAGCTCGTCGCAGGTTGAGTTGCTGGCGGCGCCGTGGCGCCGCCGTCCGTCTGGCACGGGCATCAATAGTGCCCGTGTCTGTTTCATCCCGTATCTACAGGTAACGCAGCGATGGATTTCAACGCGACCTTGATTGGCGAAATGATTTCGTTCGCCATCTTGATCTGGTTCTGTGTCCACTTCATCTGGCCGCATATCAACAAGGCCATCGAAGATCGACAGATCAAGATCGCCGAAGGCCTCAATGCGGCCGAGCGCGCGCATGCCGAATTGAAGAGTGCCGACGTGAAGGTGGCTGCCGAGATCAAGGTGGCCCGTCAGCAGGCCTCCGAGATCATCGACAAGGCCCAGCAGCAGGCCAATCAGATCATCGACAAGGCCCGTGGCGAAGCCATCACCGAGATCAACCGGCTGAAGGCGAGCGCACAGGACGACATCGCGTCGATGGCCCAGCGTGCGCGTGACCAGCTGCGCGACCAGGTTGGCGCACTGGCGGTGCAGGGTGCCAGCAAGATCGTGCAGCGCGAGGTCGATGCGTCCACGCACAAGGCCTTGCTCGACCAGCTTGCGGCCGAGATCTGATCGATGGCACAGGCAATCACCCTCGCTCGCCCGTACGCACGCGCTGCCTTTGAAGTGGCGCACGCCGCCGGTTCGCTGGCTGCGTGGTCGCAGGCGTTGGCCTTCGCCGCTGCGGTGGCGAAGGATTCGCGCGTGGCCGGCCTCGGCAACGATCCGCGGGTGCTGCCGGCCCAGCTGGTGGCGTTGCATCTGCCGACCGGTATGGCCGCCGATGCGCCGTTCGCGCAGTTCCTCACCGAGATGGCCGAGCAGCGCCGCATGGCGCTGTTGCCGGAAGTGGCCGAACTGTACGAGGCGTTCAAGCGTGAGTCCGAGTCGCAGCTGCTGGTCAAGGTGACCAGCGCGATGGCGCTGGACGCGGCGCAGGCCGAACAGCTCAAGGTATCGCTGAAGCGTCGCTTCAAGCGCGAGATCGAACTGGAAACCCGGGTCGATGCCTCGCTGCTGGCCGGCGTGGTGATCGATACCGGCGAGCAGGTGATCGACGGCTCCGCCCGCGGACGTCTTGAGCAGCTGGCCAGCGCTCTGAGTTGATTTAACGCGAAGTCCATTTCGCGAAGAGCAAAACCGGCCGTCCGTGGCCGGACTCGGTGAAAGAGCTTCGTTTCTAACATTTCGAGATAAATGACCATGTCCAGCACCACTTTGAATCCGTCCGAGATCAGCGAACTGATCAAGAACCGCATCGAGCAGTTCAAGCTCGGCGCGGAAGCACGCAACGAAGGCACGATCATCAGCGTGTCCGACGGCATCGTGCGCATCCACGGCCTGGCCGATGTGATGCAGGGTGAAATGATCGAGCTGCCGGGTAATTCGTTTGCCCTCGCCTTGAACCTTGAGCGCGACTCGGTCGGCGCGGTGGTGCTCGGTGAATACCAGCACCTGCGTGAAGGCGACACCGCCAAGACCACCGGCCGCATTCTCGAAGTGCCGGTCGGCCCGGAGCTGCTCGGCCGCGTCGTCGACGCGCTGGGCAACCCGATCGACGGCAAGGGCCCGCTCGGTGCCAAGCTCAACGCGGCGATCGAGAAGGTCGCGCCGGGCGTGATCTGGCGCAAGTCGGTCGACCAGCCGCTGCAGACTGGCTACAAGTCGGTCGACGCAATGATCCCGGTCGGTCGTGGCCAGCGCGAGCTGATCATCGGCGACCGTCAGACCGGCAAGACCGCGCTGGCGATCGACGCGATCATCGCGCAGAAGGATTCCGGCATTAAGTGCATCTACGTCGCGATCGGCCAGAAGCGTTCGTCGGTGGCCAACGTCGTGCGCAAGCTTGAAGCGAACGGCGCACTGGCCAACACCATCGTCGTGGTCGCCTCGGCGTCCGAGTCGGCCGCGCTGCAGTACGTCGCCCCGTACTCCGGTTGCGCGATGGGCGAGTACTTCCGCGATCGCGGCGAAGACGCGCTTATCGTGTATGACGATCTGTCCAAGCAGGCCGTGGCCTATCGCCAGATCTCGCTGCTGCTGAAGCGTCCGCCGGGCCGTGAGGCGTATCCGGGCGACGTGTTCTATCTCCACAGCCGTCTGCTCGAGCGCGCATCGCGCGTGTCCGAGGAATACGTCGAGAAGTTCACCAACGGCGAAGTGAAGGGCAAGACCGGTTCGCTGACCGCGCTGCCGATCATCGAGACCCAGGGCGGCGACGTGTCGGCGTTCGTGCCGACCAACGTGATCTCGATCACCGATGGCCAGATCTTCCTGGAAACCGACCTGTTCAACGCCGGTATCCGTCCGGCCGTGAACGCCGGTATCTCGGTGTCCCGCGTCGGCGGTGCCGCGCAGACCAAGATCGTCAAGAAGCTCTCCGGCGGCGTGAAGCTGGCGCTGGCGCAGTACCGTGAGTTGGCCGCGTTCGCGCAGTTCGCCTCGGATCTGGATCCGGCCACCCGCGCCCAGCTCGATCGTGGTCAGCGCGTGGTCGAACTGATGAAGCAGGCGCAGTACTCGCCGCTGTCGATCGCCGAGCTGGCACTGTCGGTGTACGCGGCCGAGAAGGGCTACCTCGACGACCTGCCGGTCAACAAGGTGCTGCCGTTCGAGAAGGGCCTGCACGCGTTCATGCACCAGAACCATGCCGAGCTGATGGCCAAGATCGTGGCTACCGGCGACTGGAACAACGACATCGAAGCCACCTTCAAGGCCTCGCTGGACGAGTACAAGAAAACCGGTAGCTGGTAAGAGAGCAGGGAATAGAGAATCGGGAATAGGGAATCGGAAGAGCATCAGCGCAGCGCGCTCCGCTTTGAACCATTCCCGATTCCCACGAAGTGAGCACAGCGAGCGAGTAAAGCATGGCCAGCGGACGCGAAATCAAAACCAAGATCAAGAGCACGCAGAACATGCGCAAGGTCACGCGCGCGCTCGAAATGGTCTCTGCGGCAAAGATTCGTCGCGCGCAGGACATGATGAAGGCCTCGCGTCCGTATGCCCGCTCGATGCGCAAGGTGATCGCGCACGTGGCCCAGGCCAGCACCGATTTCAGCCATCCGTTCCTGACCCAGCGCGAGAAAGTGGCGCGGGTCGGTTACATCGTGGTGTCGACCGATCGCGGTCTGTGCGGCGGTCTCAATTCCAATCTGTTCCGTCGCCTGTTGCCGGCGATCGCCGAGTGGCAGCAGCAGGGCGTGCAGGTGGACGTGGTGGCGATCGGCCAGAAGGCGATCTCGTTCTTCCGTCGGCTGAAGGGCATCAACCTGATCGGCAGTGTCAGCCATCTCGGCGAGAAGCCCAAGCTTGAACAGCTGGTCGGCGTGATCAAGGTGATGATGGACGCCTATACGTCCAACGGCCTGGATCGCGTGTTCCTCGCCTACAACGACTTCGTCAACACCATGACGCAGAAGCCGACCATCGACGCGCTGCTGCCGTTGCCGCTGGTGGCGGCGGAAATGGAAGCGCACCAGGCGGCCGGCGAGTCGGCCTATGCCGGCGTCAAGCTGGAAGCGAGCCACGACTGGGACTACATCTACGAGCCCGATGCGCAGACCGTGCTGGAGCATGTGCTGGGTCGTTACATCGAGTCGGTGGTGTACCAGGCGTCGCTGGAGAATCTGGCCAGCGAGCATGCCGCGCGGATGGTGGCAATGAAGAGCGCGTCGGACAACGCGAACAAGGTGATCGGTGAGTTGACGCTGATCTACAACAAGGCGCGTCAGGCGGCGATCACCCAGGAAATTTCCGAAATCGTCGGCGGCGCAGCGGCTGTATAAGTGCGATCGTCCGTGATCGCAGAGCAAGATCAAAAAGCGGCCATCCGTGGCCGCATTCTTAAATAAGAGCGACGCTATAAACGGCGCTTAGACAGAACCTTAAAGATCCATCCGGAGCATTCCATGAGCCAGGGTAAAGTTGTTCAGATCATCGGCGCGGTTATCGACGTCGAGTTTCCGCGCGATCAGGTACCGCAGGTGTACGACGCACTGAAGATCGACGGCACCGAGATCACGCTGGAAGTGCAGCAGGTGCTGGGCGACGGCATCGTGCGCACGATCGCGCTCGGTTCCACCGACGGCTTGCGCCGCAACCTGATCGCCCGCAACACCGGCGAAGGCATCAAGGTGCCGGTCGGCAAGGCCACGCTCGGCCGCATCATGGACGTGCTCGGCAACCCGATCGATGAAGCCGGCCCGATCGGCGAGCAGGATCAGTGGGTGATCCATCGCGAGGCGCCGAGCTATGACGACCAGGCGGCTGCGAACGATCTGCTGGAAACCGGCATCAAGGTGATCGACCTGATGTGCCCGTTCGCCAAGGGCGGCAAGGTCGGCCTGTTCGGCGGCGCCGGCGTCGGCAAGACCGTCAACATGATGGAGCTGATCAACAACATCGCCAAGGCGCACGAAGGTCTCTCCGTGTTCGCCGGTGTGGGTGAGCGTACTCGTGAGGGCAACGACTTCTACCACGAGATGAAAGACTCCAACGTGCTCGACAAGGTCGCGATGGTGTACGGCCAGATGAACGAGCCGCCGGGCAACCGTCTGCGCGTGGCGCTGACCGGCCTGACCATGGCCGAGTACTTCCGCGACGAGAAGGACGCTTCCGGCAAGGGCCGTGACGTGCTGTTCTTCGTCGACAACATCTACCGCTACACGCTGGCCGGTACCGAAGTGTCCGCGCTGCTCGGCCGTATGCCGTCGGCGGTGGGTTACCAGCCGACGCTGGCCGAGGAAATGGGCGTGCTGCAGGAGCGCATCACCTCGACCAAGACCGGCTCGATCACCTCGATCCAGGCCGTGTACGTGCCTGCGGATGACCTTACCGATCCGTCGCCGGCGACCACCTTCGCCCACTTGGACGCGACCGTGGTGTTGAGCCGTAACATCGCTTCGCTGGGTATCTACCCGGCGGTGGATCCGCTGGATTCCACCAGCCGTCAGCTGGACCCGAACGTGATCGGCGTCGAGCACTACGACGTTGCCCGTCGCGTGCAGGGCACGCTGCAGCGCTACAAGGAGCTGAAGGACATCATCGCGATTCTCGGCATGGACGAGCTGTCGGAAGAAGACAAGCAGGCCGTGTCGCGCGCGCGCAAGATCGAGCGCTTCTTCTCGCAGCCGTTCCACGTGGCCGAAGTGTTCACCGGCTCGCCGGGCAAGTACGTGCCGCTGAAGGAAACCATCCGCGGCTTCAAGATGATCGTCGACGGCGACGTCGACCATCTGCCGGAGCAGGCGTTCTACATGGTTGGCGGCATCGACGAGGCGGTCAAGAAGGCCGAAGAGATGGGCGCCAAGAAGGCTGCCTGATTCTTTAGCCGGGAATCGGGAATGGAGAATAGGGAATCGTAGAGCCGCACCGCCGCGCTTTTGACCACTCCCGATTCCCAACTCCCGATTCCCGTTCGACCGAGCAAAGCGAGAGAGAATCATGACCCAAACCATACGCGTCGACATCGTCAGTGCCGAAGCCGAGATCTATCACGGCGACGCCGTGATGGTGGTCGCCACCGGTGAACTGGGCGAGCTGGGCATCACGCCCCGTCACGCCCCGCTGATCACCCGCCTGAAGCCCGGCCACGTCGACGTGGTGCTGGCCGGTGGTGAGCGTCAGCAGTTCTGGGTGTCCGGCGGCATCCTGGAAGTGCAGCCGCAGGTGATCACCGTGTTGGCCGACACCGCTGCCCGCGCGTCCGATCTGGACGAGGCGTCCGCGCAGCGCGCCAAGAAGGAAGCCGAAGACGCACTGGCCAATCGCACCGACGCGGTGGACATTGCCGAGGCCCAGGCCAAGCTGGTCCAGGCGATGACCCAGCTGCAGGCGCTGGAGCGTCTGCGCAAGAGCCTCAAGCACTGAGGGGCATCGCGGTTCGCATCGAGACAAAACGCCGGCCTTGTGCCGGCGTTTTGCTATCCAGGCAAGGCATCGTGCGTCAGCCTTCCACACCGCGCGAACATTCCTACGCCTAGAATCGACGGACTCGCACCGTGGATCGCTCCCCATGAAGCCTCATCATCGCCGCCATCTTGGCTGGCTGCTGGTCGTCATCCTGCTGCTGATCGCACGCGCGCTGTTGCCCTACGCGGTGAAGCACTATCTCAATGCCCGCATGGACCGGATGGGGGACTACCACGGCCAGATCGCGGACATCAGCCTGCACCTGTGGCGTGGTGGCTACACCATCAACGGACTGCGCATCGTCAAGACGACCGGCAAGCTGCCGGCGCCCTTGCTGGATACCCCGCGTGCCGATATCGAACTGAGCTGGTTCGCGCTGAGCCATGGCGTGTTTCGCGGCAAGGTGAATTTCAGCACGCCCACGGTCAACTTTGTCGAGGGCCATGGCGAAGGGGACAGCCAGACCGGCAAGGGCGTGGACTGGCGCGCCGAGCTCAGACTGCTGGCGCCGATGCGGCTGGACGAGGTCAACGTAAGCAACGGTACGGTCACCTTCCAGAGCTTTGTGTCGAACCCGCGCGTCGATTTGAAAATGACCGATGTCAACGGCACCGTCACCAATCTAACCAATATCCAGCGGCGCAGCGGCAATCGGGTGGCGACCCTGCATGCCACCGCGAAGATTCTCGTCGATGCGCCGTTCGAGACCGATGCCAGCTTCGATCCGCTGAGTCACTTCGGCGATTTCTCCTACCAGCTGCGGGTCACCGGCATCCAACTGACCCGGGCCAACGCCCTCGCGCAAGCGTATGCAGGGCTGGATTTCGCCGGTGGCACCGGCACCTTCTCGATGGAGCTAGAGGCCAGGAACGGCCAGCTGGACGGCTACGCCAAACCGATTTTCCATGACCTGAAGCTCTTCAGCTGGAAGCAGGATGTGGTGCAGGACAAGAAGGGACCGATCAAGCTGGCCTATGAGGCGCTGGCCCAGGGTGTGGTCACCTTGTTCGAGAACCATGCGAACGATCAGTTCGCCACCCGCGTGCCGATCAGCGGGCGTATCGATGACAAGCAGCTGGATACGTCCCAGGCGATCATCGGAGTGCTTCGCAATGCCTTCATCAAGGCCTATACGCCGCAGCTGCAGAAACTGAAGCCCGCCGCCGAAGCCACCACGCAATGAAACGCGGTCTGCAGGGACTGGTTGTATCCTGCGCGATCATTGATCCCTGATGCGTGGTACCGAAATGGAAAGCCCAGCCTTGCACGTGATTGTCCTTGCCGCTGGCGCCGGGACGCGGATGAAATCGAACCGGGCCAAGGTGCTCATGCCACTGGCGGGCAGGCCCTTGCTGGCTCATGTGATCGTTGCGGCGCGTGCACTGCAGCCAGCGGCGATCCACATTGTCTACGGCCATTGCGGCGAGCAGGTCCAGGCGGCGTTCGCCGATCAGCCCGACCTGCGCTGGGTGCTGCAGGCCGAACGGCTGGGCACTGGCCATGCGGTGGAACAGGCACTCGCCGGCATACCCAACGGCGCGCAGGTGCTGGTGCTTTATGGCGACGTACCGTTGACCCGGGTGGCGACGCTGCAGCAGCTGGTGGAGGCGGAAGGCGGCTTCAGCCTGCTCACGACCCGACTCGCCGATCCGCATGGCTACGGCCGGGTGTTGTGCGACGGCAATGCCAAGGTACGCGCCGTGGTCGAGGAGAAGGATGCCGACCCCGCCCAGCGTGCAGTCAACTTGGTCAACACTGGCATCCTTGTCGCCGATGCAAAGGCACTGCGCGGCTGGATCAAGCGGCTCGATCGCAACAACGCCCAGGGCGAGTATTACCTTACCGACATCTTTCGCATGGCGGCCGAGGAAGCCCGCGCCGCGCTCAGTGTCGAATGCGCCGATCCGGTGGAGGCCGCCGGTGCCAACAATGCGCTGCAGCTGACCGAGCTGGAAGCGGCCTATCGCCAGCGCGCTGCGCATGCGCTGCTATCCGCGGGCATTCGACTGGCCGATCCGGTGCGCATCGATGTCCGTGGCACGGTGAAGGCCGGTCACGATGTCGAGATCGACATCGACGTCATCCTCGAAGGCAAGGTGATCCTCGGTGACGATGTGCGCATCGGCGCCTTCACCCGGCTGAAGGACGTGCAGCTGGCAGCCGGCACCGTGGTGCAGTCGCATTGCGATCTGGAGGGCGTGATCACGCATGGTCCGTGCACGATCGGCCCGTTCGCGCGGTTGCGCCAGGGCACCGAACTGGATGCGGGCGTGCACGTCGGCAATTTCGTCGAGACCAAGAAAACCCGCATCGGCGAAGGCAGCAAGGCGAACCACCTCAGCTATCTCGGCGACACCGAGATCGGCCGCGACGTGAACGTCGGCGCCGGCACCATCACCTGCAACTACGACGGTGTGAACAAGCACCTGACTCGCATCGGCGATGGCGTCTTCATCGGCTCCAACAGCGCGCTGGTGGCGCCGGTGGCGATTGGTGCACAGGCCACGATTGGCGCCGGCTCGGTGATCACGCATGATGCGCCAGCGGGCGAATTGACCGTGGCGCGCGGTCGACAGCAGAGCTATCCAGGCTGGAAGCGGCCGGTCAAGAAAACGGATTGACAAGCTTCGGCGTCGCTCCATTTCCTTTTAGCGGCGTTGCCAACACAACCAAGCAAAGGAGTGTTTCATGCGTCTTCGGGTATGGATCGAAAGCACGCTCATCGTGCTTGCATTGCAGGGTTGCGCTGGAACGGACACCGTAGTCAATCAGACTCAGCAGAAATCCCTGCAATCCCTGCAGCTGTTCAATGCGGACTCGAGTCCGCGATTCAGTTTCTATCTGGCCTGTACCAGCGAGGATGCCAGTTGCGTGACGGCCGAGAATGCCTTCTCCACCTGGTCGCGAAGCCGGGGCATCGCCATGCGACCGATCGAGCCTGGCGACGCCTTGTTCACTGGCGGCATTCCATCGTCCGGGCGACATGATGCTTTGCCTTACCGCGTGGCGATCCGGCTCGCACCGCTGATCGTGCCCAGTTACGACGGAAGCGGCGGTGTTGGCGGGGACATGCGCGGTGGCTACCAGCCTCCGAAAGTCGGCTACACCGGGACGATCTATGTGTTCGATTCAGCAACCGGCAAGCTCCTGCTCAACACGAGCGTCCACGAGCAACGTGATGCCAGCTACAAAGGCGACGCGAGTGAATACGTCCGTTCCGAGATGAATACCCTGATCGGCAACCTGGATCCTGCCTATTCGCGCAATTGAAGCGATGGCGGAACAAGCATAGGTTGCTCGCCGCCAGAAGATGGGTGCCGTGGTCGCTTGGGCCGGGACTGCCTGACTTGGTTAATCAGGCATATCGCCAGCCATCGATCTCCACCAGCAGCTCGCTGCGGCAGATATCGCCGTGCAGTAGCAGTACCGGCACGCTGGGCAGGCGCTGCCGGAAGAATTCGCGCACGCGCGGCGCATCGGCGGCATGGCGCACGTAGGCCTTCAGCGTGGAGTGGGTGTCGAAGCCGGCGCCCATGTCGGCACTCGCCAGTAGCGCATCGAGGTTGGTCAGGGTTTCGTTGAGCTGGGCATCCAGATCGTCATGGTGCGCCGAGGCATGCCCCACCACCGCGGCGGTGCCTGAGATCGCCAGCGCATCCTGGGCCGGCAGCACCATGGCGCGGGCAAAGCTGGGCGGCGTGCGGCCGTACTGGCGCGGGTAGCGCCAGGCGCTGACCTGGCGCGGATTTTCCACGCGCGTGCCGCCCTGGTCGCAGGCCAACAGGTAAACCTGCAGCCGGTGCGGATCGCCGTGATGGCCGATGGCGGTGGCGGCGGGGAAGCCTTCGGCGAAGAAGTCGCCCATGCCGGCGGCACGGCCGTCGCAAAAGTGCTTGTAGCGTTCGGCATCGCCTTCACCGCGGTTGATCGCACCGAGGTAGTTCCACACGCGCAGCACGTGTTGCGCGCCACGTGCGGCGACGAAGCGGTGCAACTGCTCGTAGGCCAGCTGTGCGGTGGCGCTGGGGCCGCCGTGTTCGACCTCATCCAGCTCGATCGCGGCAAACAGCCAGCCACCACCGGCCGACCAGTGCAGGGCGCCGTCGGTGCCGTGGGTCACGGGTGCATCGACCTGCCAGATTTCCAGCGGGGCGGGGGCATCAAAACATTCCAGCGCCACCTGCAGGCAACGTGGATCGTCAGCCAACGAGCTGCCTGCGCCAAAGCCGAACAAGGCCAGCGTGCCCGGTTCCTTCAGCGCCGCGGCGGCATCCGCGATCCGGTAGGAAATGCGTGGCGCATGGCGGTGGAGTGGGCCGGGCAACGGGTCTTCACATCCCTGAATCATTGCGTACAACCGGGAACGACAAGGGCGCTATGTTACACTCCGCGGCCACTGCCACCGGGGGGAGGCAATGAATTTTGAGTACGGAATCGAGCATGGCAGAGCAGACAGCGGCGCAGCGCGAATTGGCCACGTTGATCGTGGAATGCCTGAATCTCGAGGCGGTCACTCCGGAGCAGATCGAGCCCGATGCACCGCTGTTTGGCGGCGAACTGGGGCTGGACTCGATCGATGCACTGGAAATCGCGCTGGCCGTCTCAAAGCGCTACGGTTTCCAGTTGCGCTCGGACAATCCGGACAACCGGCAGATCTTCACCAGCCTGCGCACGCTGTCCGCGCATGTCGAGCAGCACCGCGTCGGCTGATGCCGGTTCGTGAGCGACACGGTGACGCCCGTTTCGTCACGCAGTATTCCCCCGTCAGTGGCAGGCTTGCGCAACCGGTGCTGCCATCGCGGAATGCTGCATGACGTCTTCATCTCCACCTGCTGAAAGTGCGACGCGGCGTTATGTGCTGCCGTTGCTGCTCGCCTATCCGTTGCTGGCGATCGCCGGCGCGGTGACGCAGCGGCAGATTTTCCCGCTGGCGGCGCTGCTGTTGCTGCTGACGGCCGTGATGTTGCCCCGGTTGCAGACGCATCGTGCCGGGCCATGGCTGGTCTGGCTGGGCGTGCTGGTGGCGTTGCTGCTGCTGTCGCTGTATGGATTCGCCGGCCTGCTGCTGGAAACCGTGCCCGTACTGATCAATGCGCTGCTGGCCTGCTGGTTTGGCAGCACGCTGGGTACGTCCGAACCGCTGGTGGCGCGTTTCATCGTCGCCATCGAAGGTACCGATCGGTTGTCGCAGCCTGGCGTGGCGCGTTATGCCCGGCAGCTCACCTGGTTCTGGACCTTGTTGCTGGCGACGCAGGCGGTGGTACTCGCGGTGTTGCTGCTATGTGCCGAGCACAGCGGGCTGTTGGCGCGTTTCGGCATCGTCTCGCCGCTACTGGTATCCGATCGCTGGGCCACGGCCTGGCTGCATGTCGGCGGTTACCTTTTGCTTGGCGCGGCATTTCTGCTGGAGTATGGCTACCGCCGCTGGCGCTTGCGCCACCTGAGCCACCCCGGCCTGCACGACATGCTGCTGCAGCTGGCTCTGCACTGGCCGCAGCTGGTGCACGGCAACCGGACCGCCGCATCATGAATGGCGCCGGCTTTGAACAGGTGCTGTGCATCGACGCCAGTCATCCGGCGCTGCCGGGGCATTTTCCGAGTCATCCGCTGGTGCCGGGAGTCATCCTGCTGGAGCAGGTGGCCTTGGCCTTGCGCGCGTGGCGTGGGCAGCGGCTGGCGCGCGTGCTGGAAGCGAAATTCGTGGCACCGTTGCTGCCGGATGAGGTGGCCACCGTGTACCTGACGGAAACGGATGCGGTCCACTCGCGGTTCCGTTTCGAGATTCGGCGTGACAGCAGCCTGTTGGCACGCGGCTTGGTCGAGGGAGCGACATGAGCACGAACGAACATTGGCAGAGCCGCCCGGAAGGCGGTGGGCGTTTCGCGATCTGGCTGATCCGCGCGATCGCGTTGTACGGCGGTCGCCGCGTGGCACGGGTGTGCCTGTATCCGATCACGCTGTACTTCTACCTGCGCCGCCGGCCGGAACGAGTGGCGTCGAAGCAGTATCTGCAGCGCGTGTTTGGCGAGCCGGTGATGCCGTGGCAGGTGTTCAAGCACATCCATTGTTTCGCGGCCACGATCATGGATCGGGTGTTTTTGCTGGCGCACGGCGAGAAGCCGTTCCAGATCGAGACCGAAGGCCTGGAACTGCTCGACCAGCGTATCGCGCAAGGCCGTGGCGTGCTGCTGTTCGGTTCGCATCAGGGCAGCTTCGAGGCATTGCGGGCGCTCGGCGCGCGCCGTCCGGAAATGCCCTTGCGGGTAGTGCTGGACAAGCAAAAGACCCCGGCGATGACCGAGCTGCTGGAGGCGCTGGCACCGGACATAGGTGCTTGCGTGATCGATGCTGCGCAGGATGGCACCTCGATCGCCCTGGCCATGTCCGAGGCCTGCCAGAACGGTGCCGTGGTGGCGATGCTGGCCGACCGCGGGCGCGGGCATGAGGTGTTGCGGTATGCGCCGTTCCTCGGTTCACCGGCACCGTTCCCGGTCAGCCCGTGGCTGCTGGCGCACACGCTGCAGGTACCGGTTGTGCTGTGCTTTGGCCTGTACCTGGGCGGCAACCGTTACCGGTTGGTCTTCGAGCCGCTGGCCGACCGGGTGGAGATTCCGCGGCAGCAACGTGGCCCGGCACTGGATGCGCTGATTGCCCGCTACGCGCAACGTCTGGAACATTATGTCCATGTCGCTCCCTACAACTGGTTCAACTTCTATGATTTCTGGCAGCAAGATATGCGCGCTCCTGCTGAGCATGTCGTTGCCGCTGTGGGCGAACGCGTCGGCGCCTGAGGCCAGTCCCGCCGCGCCTGTCCCAACCGCGGCATCGTCATCGGCGCAAGCGTTGATCACCGGCCTGGGTCAACCGGCTCCAGCTCGCACGCCATTCGCCGAAGCGCGTTTCATGCAGGTGCTGGATCGTCCGCTGGTGGTGTCCGGCGAGCTGGCCTGGCTGGGCGGCGACAAGCTGCAACGGCATGTCGAACATCCGAATGACGAAACCGCCACCATCGCCGACGGCGAGGTAACCCAGCAGCGCGCGGGCAAGAGCCCGCGGCACTTCTCACTTAGCCGCGCACCGCAGTTGCAGGTATTGCTGGACAGCTTCGTGGCGTTGCTGAGTGGCGATGCCGGGCGCCTGCAGCAGGCGTTCGAGATCCGGCAGGGCGGCGATCCGGCAGCAGCGTGGACACTGACCCTGGTGCCACGCGATGCAAAGG
Organism: Dyella sp. S184; assembly: GCF_009766065.1. GTDB lineage: Bacteria > Pseudomonadota > Gammaproteobacteria > Xanthomonadales > Rhodanobacteraceae > Rhodanobacter. The sequence continues at coordinate 32,383 of NZ_LMUE01000017.1, forward strand.
TGGCCAAGACGGTGGCCGGCATCACGATCGACGGTGACGGCAAGACCTCGCGCTGCATGCGCATGCAGGAGGCGGATGGCGATCTCGCGATCGACATGCTCGGCCCGCTCGCGGCGAAGATGCCTGCACAACCGACGCGCGAGGCGCTGCTGGCCCTCTGTCAGGGCGCGCACTGAAGTGCGCCGCGGCGGTCGCGCCACGCTGCTTGTGCTCTGGCTGCTGGCATTGGCAGGGCTCGGCTGGATGGTCAGCCAGCGGTTGAAGGTCAGTACCGATCTGCGCAGCTTCATGCCGGCACCGACCACACCGGATCAGCGGCTGCTGATGGAGCAGGTGGGCGATGGACCGGGTTCGCGGCTGCTGTTGCTGGCGATCAGCCGCTCCTGCCCCGCTCCTGCGCTCCCTGCGCCCGCGGGACTCGCGCATCCTGCGCAGCGCGCATCCTGCGCCCGCGGCACTGAGCCATCCATGGCTGGCGCCGGCCAGTCGGATGCGCAGCTGGCCGCGCTGAGCCAGGGTCTGGTCGGCGCGCTGCACGGTGACAAGCGCTACAGCCAGGTACTCAACGGCAGCTTCGATCTGGGTGCGCTGCCTTCCGGCCTGCTGCCGTATCGCTACCTGCTGTCGCCAACGCTGGATACGCAGCCGCTGGACGAGCCGTATCTCGCCGATCAGCTGCAGCAGCGGCTCGATGATCTATCCTCGCCGGCGGCGAGTTTGCTGAAAGGCTTGCTGCCACGCGATCCCACCCTGGAAGTGCTGAAGCTGGCCGAACGCTGGACGCCGGCGAAATCGCCCGAGCTGCGCGAAGGCGTGTGGTTCTCGCCGCAGAACGAAGCCTTGCTGCTGGTGCAGACCGCCGCCGCAGGCTTTGATCCGGACGCGCAGCAACAGGCGATCGACGGCATCCAGCACGCGTTCAATGCCTTGCCAGGCCATGCCGGCGCAAAGCTCGAGTTCAGCGGCCCTGGCTATTTCAGCGTGGTGGTCGGTGCACAGACGCGGCATCAGGCCGACTGGATCGGACGGATTTCCAGCGTGGGTTTCATCGTGCTGCTGCTGCTGGCATATCGCAGCCTGAGTTCCTTGCTGCTATCCGCGCTGCCGATCGCCAGCGCGGCGCTGGCCGGTATCGCGGCGCTGACCGTGGTGTTTTCCGAAGTGCACGGCATCACTTTGGCATTTGGCTTCACCCTGCTCGGGGTGGCGCAGGAGTATCCGATCCGCGTACTCAGCCATCGCCGTGCCGGCGAGGATGCGGTGCAGAGCGTGCGGGCGTTGTGGCCGCTGCTGCTCACCGCGATCGCTTCGGCGTGCATCGCCTACCTGGCGTTCTATGCGTCCGGCGTGAATGGACTGAAGCAACTGGCCGTGTTCACCATCGTCGGCTTGCTGGTGGCCGGTTTCAGTACGCGCTACCTGCTGTCGCGGTTGCTGCCGGTGCGTGTGCGCGATGTGGCCGACATGCGCTGGCTGGCGAAGGCGCGCGATCTCGTCGATCGGCTGCCACGGCCGCGCTGGATTCCTGTGGTGGTGGCATTGGCGATTATCCTGATGCTGGCCGTCGCACCAGGCCCGTTCTGGCAGAACAATCTCGCCGCGCTGACCCCGCTGCCGCAGGACATGTTGCTGCGCGACGCACGTCTGCGCGAAGCGCTGGGTGCCCCCGACGTGCGTTACCTGCTGGTATTGCAGGCATCCACCGAGCAGGGCGTGCTGGCGCTGTCTGAGCAGTTGCAGCCGAAGGTGGATGCGCTGGTGGCGCAGCACGCTGTCGATGCGCTGGAACTGCCGTCGCGTTATCTGCCGACGGTCGCATTGCAACAGGCGCGGCAGCAGAAGCTGCCGGATCGCGCCAGCTTGCAGAGCGAGTTGAACCAGGCCTTGCAGGGCTTGCCGTTTCGGCCCGATCTGTTCCAGCCCTTCCTTGATGACGTTGAAACGGCACGGCAATTGCCGCCGTTGACACCCGAGCTTTACGTGCAGACACCGCTGGGTCAGCGCCTCGCGGCGATGTTGATGCAGCGCGATGGGCATTGGCTCGGCCTGGGCACAGTCAGTGGTGTGCACAACGTTGCGGCACTGCAGGCGCTGGGTGCAGACAGCGGCGGCAACGTGCGCCTGCTCGACCTGAAGGTCGCCTCGGAATCGCTGGTGGCGGCGTATCGCACGCGCATCCTGCAAGCGCTGCTGGTGGCCAGTGTGTTGCTGGTGCTGACCATTACGTTCGCGCTGCGCAGCCTGCGGCGTGCCTGGCATGTGCTGGCGCCGATGACGCTGGCGACCTTTCTGGTGCTGGCGGTGGAGCGCATGATGGGCATCGAGATTTCGCTGTTCCATCTGGTCGCGCTGATCCTTGCCGGTGGCCTCGGCCTGCATTACGCGCTGTTCTTCGAACGCGATACCGGCGATCCAGCGGAGCAGCGGCGCACCCTGCATGCCACGATCGTGTGCGTCTTGTCCGCGTTGCTGGTGTTCGGCATGCTGGCGTGGGCAACGATTCCGGTGCTGCGCGCGATCGGCCTCACGGTGAGCCTTGGCGTTGCCTTCCACTTCTGCCTGTCGATCCTGATGGCGCCACATACGCATGCTTCCGAAGACTGACTGGGCAGCGCTGATCCCGCACGCTGGCAGCATGTGCCTGCTGGATGCAGTGCTGGCGTGGGACGAGCACACGATTCACGCGATCAGCGCTGGCCACACGCGTGCAGATAACCCGTTGCGTGGCCCGCAGGGTTTGCATGCGGTGCATCTGGCCGAATACGGTGCACAGGCGATGGCCGTGCATGGCGGCTTGCTGGCGCGCGCGAAGGGTGCGCAGACGGCACGACCGGGCCGGCTGGTCAGCCTGCGCGATGTGCAGTTGTTTGAAGAATATGTCGATCGGCTGGACAGTCAGCTCGACATCCATGCCGAATGCCTTTATGCCGATGATGGTGGTGCGCAATACGCGTTCCGCGTCGAACATCGCGGTCGCCTGCTGGCCAGCGGGCGCGCCGCGGTCATCCACCCTGAATCCTGAGTCGCGAGGTCACGTCATGTCAGCAACATCTGCGGTGCGTCGCGCGCTGGTCACTGGCGGCAGTGGCGAACTCGGCGGTGCGATCTGCGAGGCGCTGGCTGCTGGCGGCTATCACGTCATCGTGCACGCCAATCAGAGCCTGTCGCGCGCGGAAGCCGTCGTGGCCGCGATTCACGCCGCCGGCGGCAGCGCGCAGGCGACGGCCTTCGATGTCACCGATGCCGAAGTGACACGTGCGGCACTGGACGTGCTGTTGTCCGAAGGCCCAATCCACGCGGTGATCAACAATGCCGGCGTGCATGACGACGCACCAATGGCGGGGATGAGCGCCGAACAATGGCATCGGGTGATCGATGTCTCGTTGCATGGTTTCTTCAACGTGACCCAGCCGCTACTGCTGCCGATGGCACGTGCGCGCTTCGGTCGCATCGTCTCGGTGAGTTCGGTGGCGGCCCAGCTCGGTAATCGTGGGCAGACCAACTATGCGGCCGCAAAAGCCGCATTGCACGGTGCCAGCAAATCGCTGGCGCGTGAGATGGCTTCGCGCGGCATCACCGTGAACGTGGTCGCGCCGGGCGTGATCGAGGGGCGCATGATCGGTGCGGATTTCCCGCCCGAACGCATCCGCGAGATCGTGCCCGCGCAACGCGCCGGCAAGCCGGAAGAAGTCGCCGCGCTGGTGGCTTTCCTGTGCAGCGATGCAGCGGGATACATCAATGGCCAGGTGATCGGCGTCAACGGCGGTATGGGCTGACTGCGCTTCGCGGAAGCGGAGGCGTCAGCCGCCAGAGCGATCGCTGACGATGATCGGTGCGGCATGCGAACGGCGGCGACTGGCCATGATGTCGCCGTAGTGAAAAATCCGGCCGATGGTGTAGAAGGTGATGCGGGTGACGTCGCCCACCGGATTGAAGTGGCTGAGCCGGAATTCGCCGTTGTAGCGAGAGGCGATGGGTACCGAGACCACGCCAAGTTTCTTCTCGCGTGAGGCGGCGATAAGGATGGCGGCCTCGAACACGAAGTTCTCGGCTGGCAGGTCGACCAGGTCCAAGGCTGCGCGCGGATACCAGCGCTGGCCGCTCTGGGTGTCGGCGATCGGCTGCGCGCAGGCCCACGAAATGCCCCAATCGGCGACGGCGTTGGCGCGGCGGCGCCCCCTTGGCTGTTGCGCGCGATCGAGCAGGCGCGCGCCGATCACGATGTGTTGCGGATATTTCGCCGCGGCCGCCACGATGTGTGGAATATCGCTGGCCTGATGCTGGCCATCGCCATCCATCGTCAATACCGCGTCATAGCCTTGCCGCAGTGCTTCACGAAAACCGTGGCGCAAGGCCTCACCCTTGCCATGTCGCTCGCTGTGCCGCAGCAAGGTGACCGGCAGGGCGGCGACGATCTCCGGAGTGCGGTCGTCGGAGCCGTCGTCGATCACGATCACCGGCGCACCGAGCGCGAGTACGGATTCGACGACCGACTGGATCGCGGCCTCCTCGTTGAGGCAGGGAATCAGCACGCACCAACGCGCAACAGCGGTGTTCAAGCGACCAGCCCCATTTAGATGTGATCCATGTCGATCTGCAGCCCCAGTGTGGCGGCGGCGTCCAGTTGGCAGCGGCCGTGCCCTTCGGCCAATAGTGCCAGCAATGGCAACGCGCCGGCCGAGGCATTCGCTTCGCGCCAGTGCGCCAGTGGTTCGGCCAGCGACGAGATGACCCGGCTCGTGGTCAGCGACAGCCGCAGCGACGCCATCGTCGTCGCGCTGGACTCCGGTGCCAGCACCAGCGCACAACCGAACGACTGGGTGCAGCCGGTGACTTCCAGCAGTGGTCCGCTGCTGGCGGTATCGCTGCATACCAGCAGCACCGGGCGTTGCTCCACCAGCACCTGGCTGGCTGCCTCCAACAGGCTGGCGCCGAAACTGGCGCGCTGTGCCGCCAGCGCGGTGGATGGCGCATGGCACCCGGTGGCGATCGTCCAGTAGCCAACCGGCGCGTTGTGCACCGAGTTGTGGAAACGGATCGGCGACAGCTCGGCCGGCGTCTGTGCGAGTGTCGCGCACATGTAATCGGTGATCGGCTGGTCGCCGTGCGCGGAGGCGAATATGCAGGCCAGTTCGCTCGCGCTATGTCCGCTCATCGCTACCGCCTGGCCAGCGACTTCGATCGCCAGCAACACGCTCTCCGGTGCGCGGCGGCGTTCGTTTGGCGGCAGCGTGGCCGCGGCCGGCCTGGCCGACGGCGGCTCGGGTGTGTTGCCGGCCAGCAGTGAGCGGAGCGCGGCGAAGTCGGCCAGCTGAGGCGACCACAGGCCGACGCCTTCGATGTAGACACGCAGTGCGCTCATGCGGCAAATCCCGCACGCGCGAACGCGAGGCAGGCATTGTTGCCGCCGAAGCCGAACGAGTTGCTGAGCGCCACGTCGACGCGCTGGTGCTCATTGCGCCAGGCGAATTGCGCGCCGCAGATCGGGTCGGGCGTGTTGCCACCGAGATTGCCGGGAATCAGGCCGTGTTCGATCGCCTGCAGCGCGATCGTCGCCTCGACGATACCGGCTGCACCCAGGGTGTGGCCGGTGAAGCCCTTGGTGGAGCTGGCCCGTGTGCGGGCCGGGAAGGCGCGATTGACCAGCGCTGCTTCCACTTCATCGTTCTTCTGGCTGGCCGTGCCATGCAGGTTGATGTAGTCGACCTGGCCTGCGTCGAGTCCGGCGCGCATCAGCGCATCGCGCAGCGCCAGCTCGGCGCCGAGTCCATCGGGATGCGGGGTTGACATGTGGTGCGCGTCGCTCGCTTCGCCGTAGCCGAGCAACTGCGCCGCATCGGGCGCGGCATCGATCCGTTCCAGCAGCGCGAAGCCGGCCGCCTCGCCGATCGAGATGCCATCGCGCGCCGCATCGAACGGGCGGCATGGTTCAGTCGATACCAGCTCCAGCGAGTTGAAGCCGAACAGCACGCTGTCGCACAGGGTATCCACGCCACCCACCACGGCGGCATCGACGAGGCCGAGTCGGATCAGGCGTTCCGCGCTTGCGAAGACCTTGGCGCTGGAGGAGCAGGCGGTAGAGATGGTCATGCACGGGCCTTCCAGGCCCAGTGCGGCGGTGACGAAGGCGCTCAGCGAATGCGGTGCGTGGATTGCCGGCCGCAGCATGTCGTCGGCGAAACCGCCGTCCGCGTCGAGCCGGCGATAGGCTTCCTCGGTGGCGCCGATGCTGGCGGTGGAGGTGCCTAGCAGCAGCGCGATGCGCTGCGCGCCGTAACGTTCGCGCGCGGCCAGCACGCGGGCAAGAAAACCGTCCTGGTTCAGGCCCAGCCACGCCAGCCGGTTGTTGCGGCAGTCCCAGCCGGCCTGGGCGACGGGCAGCGCCGTGTCCTCCACGCCAGCGACGCGGCCGATCCAGCACGCCAGCGGCGCGCTGCTGAAATCGTTGGGACGCAGGCCGCTGCGGGTGTGCTGGATCGCGTCGAGCTGGGCGGCGAGGCCGTGGCCCATGGCCGAGGTGGTGGTATAGGCGGTAATCGCGAGGGGAGTCATCAAAACAGGCATCACGAAAGCCTAGCGGTCACCCCTAGGCTTGCCTAGCCTGCGACCCGGTTACCGTACAGGCGGGCGTTCAGCGTGACCACGGGCACATGAAGGTGCCGCGAACACCGGGTCCGCCCGCTAAGCTGAAGTATTCGCCTGCACGAGTACAGTTCGTCCCCATGCCTGCAGCACGAAGCCCCTGGCGCTATCTGCGTGACCACGACATCCAACATGCGGGTGTGGTGACCGTGCTGGCGGTGTTGCTGAGTGGCGGCCTGGTCTGGCTGGGCTATCTGATCCATGTCTATCGGGTGGCCACGCGTAGTCCGCTGGCACCGCCGCGGCGGATGATCGCGTTGGTATTCGGCCGTCGGCTCGAGAATGATGCGCCGGAGCACGACTACCAGCTGCGCCTGCAGCGCGTGCTGACCCTGACCGGGCAGGGGCAGGTCGACCATATCCTGCTGCTCGGTGGTTGCAGCGGCAGTCAGTGCAGCGAGGCCGCGGCTGGCCATGCATGGCTGCAGCAGCGTGGCCTGTCTGCCAATGTGCGGGTGGAGCTGGAGCAGGATTCGGTCGATTCGCTGGAGAACCTGCGTCAGGCGCGCCGGCTGCTGCAGGCGCAACCCGATCGCACCGGGTTGCCGCCAGTAGCCCTGGTCACCAGTCGCTATCACCTGGCTCGCTGCCTGTTGCTGGCGCGGCGGCTGGGTTTCGATGCCCTGCCGATCGCGGCCGAACCGGTCATGCCATGGCATGGGCGCTACTTGCGACTGCTGCTGCTTGAAGCAGGCTTTCTGATGTGGACCGACCTGGGCCTGCGCTGGGCGCAGCTGATCGGCAACCGTCGTATGCGTGATCGCATCAGTTGATTCGCAGCCTGATGCGAGCCATGACTCGTGCAGGCTTGTATGCATCGCGATGCCTCGGCAGACTGCGCGAGCCGTGCAATTTGCCGGCCATTCAGGGGGAAGACGATGTCACGTTCAAGGATGTCATTGCTGTTGCTGCTGCCTTTGCTGTTGCTCACCATGGCATTCCGTCAGGTGCCGCTGGCTGACCCGCCGCCGATCGACGTGCCCGCCGGCCTCACTGCGGTGCAGGTGGGCAAGGCAGTCAAGGGTGGGCTGATCGGTCGCGGCTGGACCGTGACGGCCGAACAGGCCGATGGCATTGATTCGACCCTGACCGGGAACGACTACACCGCGAGGATCCATGTCGCTTTCGACACCCGGCAGATCAAGATCAGCTATGTCGGTAGCACCAACCTCAAATACGAAGTGAAGAAGAACGGCCAGCGCATGATCCACACCAACTACATGGGCTGGATGCGCTACCTGAGCGACGACATAGGCCGCAATCTGCAGCTGATTTCCGCGGGTGCGGGTTCGACTCCGGTTGCTGCCCCCGTCGGTTGAGGCCGGCCGGCATGCCGACCCTGACGGCCCCGCATCGGGGCCGTCATCGTTTGAGCGCGCGACGTCTCGCCGCAGCCGCCATGCGCGTCGCCTTGCTAAGCTCACCACTATCAGCGAATCCGGGAATGTGATGAGCGAGCAAGCCAACCTTGCCGAAACTTTTCTGCGCGGCCTGCAGGATCGCATCTGCACTGCGATAGAACAGGTCGATGGCGGCGCGCGCTTCGAAGAGGATGCGTGGCAGCGTGCAGCCGGCGGCGGTGGCCGTACCCGTGTGCTGCGCGACGGCGCGGTGTTCGAGCAGGCCGGGGTCAACTTTTCGCGGGTCAGTGGCAACCAGCTGCCACCCAGTGCTACCGCGCATCGGCCAGAACTGGGCGGCGGCAGCTTCATCGCCACCGGCGTGTCGCTGGTGCTGCATCCGCGCAATCCACACATCCCGACCACGCACGCCAATGTTCGTTACTTCGAAGCCAGCAAGGAAGGGGTGGAACCGGTGTGGTGGTTCGGCGGTGGCTTCGACCTCACCCCGTTCTATCCGGTGGACGAGGACGTGGTGCACTGGCACACCGTCGCGCGCGACCTGTGCGCGCCGTATGGAGCGGATGTCTATCCGCGCTACAAGCAATGGTGCGATGAATACTTCTACCTGAAGCACCGCGACGAAGCGCGCGGCGTTGGTGGGTTGTTCTATGACGATCTGAACGAGGGTGGCTTCGAGCGCTGCTTCGCATTTACCCGCGCGGTGGGCGACGGTTTCCTCGATGCCTACCTGCCGATTGTCGAACGTCGGCGCGGCTCTCCCTATGGCGAGCGCGAGCGCGAATTCCAGCTGTACCGGCGCGGCCGCTACGTGGAATTCAACCTGGTCTACGACCGCGGCACGCTGTTCGGCCTGCAGTCGGGCGGCCGCACCGAATCGATCCTGATGAGCCTGCCGCCGCGCGTGCGCTTCGAATACGCCTATACACCCGAATCCGGCACGGCCGAGGCACGACTGGCCGATTATCTGAAACCACGCGACTGGCTGTAAAAGCACGGCCCCGCCATGGCAGCGGGACCGCTGTCACCAAACTCAGTTGGTCGGCATCTCGCCGCTGAACTTCACCACCGTGGCGCCCTTCACCGGGCCGATCTGCGCGCTGTCGCTGACCTTCAGCACCACCTCACGGCGAAATTCCAGCGTGCCCTGCACCACGGCATGCGGGCCGATCACCACCAGCGGATTGCGGCTGTTCCAGTTGAACCAGCCGCCCGGCTTGTCGACCAGGATGCCGCCTTCCACGTGCGAGTTGGCGCCGACCGTGATGTCGCCGCTCACCGTGCTGATGCCACCGGCGACATGCGCGCCATCCAGCGTGATCGAGCCGTTGACGTTGTCCAGCTTGCCGCCGACCTCGGCACCCCGCGCCAGATGAATCCCGCCATTGGTGGCGTTCACTTCACCGCTGATGCGGCTGCCGTCGCCCAGGGAAATCCCCCCGTTGACGGTGCTGATTTCGCCGGCCTGCGCCTTGTCGCCCAAATCGATCGACCCGTTGACGGTGCTGGCCTTGCGCACGACGGCGCCGTCGGCGATGTGCACGGCCCCGTTGACGGTGCTGACCGCCCCGGCATGCTGGCCAGCCTCGACCCGTACCGAGCCGTTGACCTTGTCGATATCGCTGTCCTGCGCGGTCGCCAGCAATGGCAGGCCCAGCGCAAGCGCAGCGGTGATGAGTACCGTCGAAAGACGACGCATGGCAAGTCTCCGTAAATGAGTGGTGTAACTAGGATGCCTCGGCGCCGCCATCGGTTTAGCATGACCTGTGGCAGGGTCGGCATTTGACGATGCCGGCCCCCGCCTTCACCATTCCCGGTTTACCGCATCCTGATGGGCGCACCCATGCACAAGCTCGTACTGATCCGCCACGGCCAATCGCAGTGGAACCTCGACAACCGCTTCAGCGGCTGGGCTGACGTCGATCTCACCGCACAGGGCATGGCCGAGGCGCAGGAGGCGGGTCGATTGCTGCAGGCGGAGGGTTACACGTTCGACGTGGCGCATACCTCGGTGCTCAAGCGTGCCGTGCGCACGCTGTGGGGCGTGCAGGACGCGATGGACCTGATGTGGCTGCCGGTCGTCACCGAATGGCGCCTCAACGAACGCCACTACGGTGCGCTGACCGGCCTCAACAAGGCCGAGACCGCGGCGAAGTACGGCGAGGATCAGGTCAAGATCTGGCGCCGCAGCTACGACATCCCGCCGCCGCCGCTGGAGCGTAGCGCTAACGAGGCGGTACACGACCCGCGTTACGCCGGCCTCGATCCGCACGACATCCCTGACACCGAATGCTTGAAGGACACCGTGGCCCGCGTGCTGCCGTACTGGTACGAGGTGCTGGCGCCGGCGATCCGCACCGGTCAGCGCGTGCTGGTCGCCGCGCACGGCAACTCGCTGCGCGCGCTGGTGAAATACCTCGACGGCATGTCCGACGAAGTCATCGTCGAACTGAACATTCCCAATGGCGTGCCGCTGGTGTACGAGTTCGACGAGCATCTCAAGCCGTTGCGCCACTACTACCTTGGTGATGCCGATGCGATCGCGGCGAAGATGGCCGCGGTGGCGAACCAGGGCAAGGCAAAATAGGTCGATACGATGCCCAACGCGAGTTCGCCGAAAGCGATTGCCGCCGCACTCACCGACTACTGGTCGCCACGGGTCGTTGGTGAAGTCGATGACAGCTACATCAAGGTTGCCAAGGTCCGCGGTTCGCTGTGCTGGCACAGCCACGACGACGAGGACGAGCTGTTTCTCATCCTCAAGGGGCATCTGCGCATCGAGCTCGAACATGCCGCGCCCGTCGAGCTGGATGAAGGCGAGATGTTCGTGGTGCCCAAGGGCATGCGGCACAATCCGGTGGCCGAGCAGGAATGCCTGCTGATGCTGATCGAGCGCAAGTCGACCCGTCATACCGGCGACGTCGTGACCGAACGGACGCGCTCGTTGGCCGAGCAGCTGGGTACCGGCTGACACGCTGCAGGATGCCTGGACGACGGGTGACAAACGTCAGTCGCCAGCCGCGGGTTGCTCGATTAAGCTGGGCGCAGTCCATCCTACGGCGATGCCCATGCCTGCCCATCTGACCAATTACCTGATCATGCTGCCGCTGCTGGCGTGGATCGTGTGGCGGCGCGTGAGCCGCCAGTTCGGCCGCCAGCCGATCCAGCGCAAGCGGATGATCGCGCGCATCGCGATCTTTGCGGTGGTGGGCTGCCTGCTGAGCCTTGCCGGCTTGCACAGCATCCAGCTGCTCGAGGGACTGCTCGTGGGAGTGCTGATCGGCGCGTTGATCGGCATGGTCGGGCTCAGGCTCACCCGCTTCGAAGTCGATCCGGTGAAGGGCGACTGCTATGTGCCAAACCCGTGGATCGGCGCCCTGCTTACCGTGCTGCTGCTGGGGCGGCTGATATGGAAGTTCATGGAAATGCAGCAGGTGTCCGCGGCCGCGCAGGCAGCGGGGTATCCGTCGAGCTACACCTATAGCCCGTTGACCATGCTGGTGGTCGGCCTCTTGGTCGGCTACTACATCGTCTACTTCAGCGGCCTGCTGATCCATCACCGCCGTTTCCAGCAAACGCATCCGGGCGCGACCGCCCTGTAATAGGCGGTAGTTACGGCTTGGCGAACATCGCCGAAAATTCCCGCGCGAAGCGATGCACGTCACCGGGCCAGCGCGCGGAAAGATAGTTGCCGTCGCGCACCACGAAGGCCGGCGAGGCATCGCGCTCGCTGTCGCGGGCCAGCCCGTTCGTCTTGCGGCGGTAATCCGGTGCGTCGCGCGGTACGTCGAGAAAATCGGCCGGCTCGGCCAGCGCACGCGTCACCTCTTGCTGCACCGACATGTAGCCGACCGGCTGGCCCGGTGATTCGGCATAGGTGCGGTAATAGAGCGGATCCCAGAAGCGGCTGATCCGTGCCGTCGCCCAGGCTTTCTTTTCCAGTGCCCAGGTCAGTGCGGTGGTGCGGCGCCCATGCAGCACGGACGTGCCATCCGCCGACCGACTGCGCGCGGCCAGCAGCACACCATGACAGATCGCGGCGACGGGTTTGTCAGCCGCAAAGAACGCAGCGACCAGCTTCTGCAGCAGCGGACTTTCCAGATACTCGCGCATGCCGCGCGCGCGATGTCCGCCCGGCAACAGCAAGCCATCAAACGCCGCCGCGTCCAGCGCATCCCAGCGCAACGGTGCGCGGAACGTGGCATCCTGCAGCATCGCCGCATAGGCCTTGCGCGCATCGGCATTCGCGCGCAGCAACAGACCGACTACACGTAGTTGATTCAGCCCCGGCAGCCAGCCCCACGGATCGAGGCCGACGCCGCTAAGCATCAGCTCGTCGGCGCTGGCGGGTTGTCCGTCGGGCGTTGCGAAGATCACTTCATGCCCGTCGGCGTGCAGCGTGTACCAGCTCACCGCGACTTCGGATGGATCGAAATCACGATGCGGCAGCGGGATAAAAATACGGGCCATGGCGTCAGGCTAGCGCAGATCGGTTGGCATCAGCACGGGACCGTGGTGTTGAAAGCTTTCTAAGTCGTGATGCTGGCGGATGGTGCGCCGCCAAGTTCAAGTCACAACGGCAGCATGCAAAGCGCCGATGCTCCTCTTCCAATGGCCAATGGCAGCATTATCTAAGGAGCAGTTATGACTGCTTTCGGCCAGAAGCGCTCCTATAGAGACCGTGTCTTTACGACTGTGAGGCCGGCCTTATCGACCGTATAGGTCGATACGCCATCGAATACGCGCCGCCCCTGATAGGGCTTGATTCTGAAAGTGAAAGAGAAAGATTTCTCGCTCTCGCGAAACACGACGTCATAGTTGTCAGTCGAGGAAGCAAATTTTTGAAAATCGTTCTCGGTCGCCTGCCCTTTCAGCTCGCCCGAAAATTTTTGAAGTGCTAGGCAGCCCGCCTGCAACTCTCTTGCGGACATCGTCGATGGCGTAGGAGGCAAATCAGGTGCCCTCGAACACGATGTCAGGAATATCAATGCGAGCATCGCGAGGGCCACAATTGTCCTTAGTCGTTGCCTCATGAATCTCCCTCCGCCACGGCGCATTTCTGCGCTATCTGTAATGTTACCTATGAGTCGAAAGCAGACCTTAGCTCAAACGAATCACAGCAACCTACGTTCGATAAAGCTTCCGTCGTTCCGGATTGCGATATATCAGCACGGTGGCGGTCAATCCACACAGCGCCGCGAACGACAGCCACAGCCCGGGCGCGGCATTGTTGCCGGTGAGATGGATCAGCCATTGCGAGATCGCCAGGCTGGAACCGCCGAGCGTGGTGGCGAGGCTGTAGGCGAGCGAGAAGCCGGCGGTGCGCACCTCGACCGGCATGATTTCGGTGAGCGCCACCACCAGTGCGCCGTTGTAGCTGGCGTAGATGAAGGACAGCCACAGCTCCACGCCGAGCAGCCGATCGAAGCCGGGCTTGGCCACCAGCCAGTGCAGTACCGGGTACGCGGTGAGCAGGGCGAGTACGGTGCAGGCGAGCAGCAAGGGCCAGCGACCGATGCGGTCGGACAGCGCGCCCATCAGCGGCAGCCAGATCAGGTTGGAGATGCCGATGCACAGCGTCACCACGAACACGTCCGACTCCGACAGCTTCAGCACTTCCTTGCCGAAGGTCGGCGTGTAGGCGGTAATCAGATAGAACGACACCGTGGTCATCAGCACCATTGCCATGCCGAGCAGCACGATGCGCCAGTGGGTGAGCATCGAGCGGTAGATTTCGCTGGCGCTGAGGCGATGCTTGCGGGCGAGGAAGGCTTCGGTTTCCTGCAACGAGCGGCGGATCAGGAACACGAACGGCACGATCAGGCAGCCGATCAGGAACGGCACGCGCCAGCCCCAGTCGTTCATCGCCTGCGGCGACAGCCAGCGTTGCAGCAACAGGCCGAGCAGGGCGGCGAACATCACTGCGACCTGCTGGCTAGCCGATTGCCAGGAACAGTAAAAGCCGCGATGCCCGGGCGTGGCAATCTCGGACAGGTAGACCGACACGCCGCCCAGCTCGACGCCGGCGGAGAATCCCTGCAGCAGGCGTCCGGCCAGTACCAGCAGCGGCGCCAGCGCACCGATGGTGGCGTAACCCGGTACCGCCGCGACCATCAAGGTGCCGACGGCCATCATCGCGAGGGTGAGGATCAATCCCTTGCGGCGGCCGTGATGGTCGATGTACGCACCCAGCACGATCGCGCCGATCGGCCGCATCACGAAGCCGGCGGCGAAGGTCAGCAGGGTCAGCAGCAGCGACGCATACGCATTGTGGCTGGGGAAATACGTGCGTGCGATGGCCGAGGCGTAGTAGCCATAGACCATGAAGTCGTACATCTCGAGGAAATTGCCGCCAACGACGCGGAAGATCGCCAGGATGTTCTGACGCCTAGTGTTCTCCACCATGCGGCCCCCAGAACACGACCCACGTGGCGAAGTCGGCAGAGAAACTTTCAAACCGATGCTCGGCACCGGCCTCCACAAACAGGACATCGCCAGCTTTGAACGGAATGCGTTCCCCGTTTTTTGAAAACTCACCGTTGCCACTGATGACGATGTAGAGCTCGTCCTGCTGGTGCGGCGACTGTGGGTCCGTGCCCCGCGGCGCATAGAGTCCGACTTTCATCGAACCTTGCCTCAAACCGTAGTGGAAACGGAATTCATCCGGGCCGTCCGGAAGTTTTTCCAGGGCATCTGCAAGCCCGAACATCCAGTCGCTAGCTGACATGGCGTGTCGACCTTCCATCGGTGTGCGGGGCCGCATACATGGCAGGATCCCGCGGAGGCAGGGCATCAAGGCTAGTCCGCACGATGCTCCAGCGCCAGATAGTCCTTGCTTTGCATCTCGATCAGGCGTGACTCGGTACGGCCGAATTCGGCGCGCAGGCGCTCGCCGTCGTACAGCTCGGTGATCGGTGCGGCGGCGGACAGCACCAGCTTGACGTGGCGGTCATAGAACTCGTCGACCAGCTGCACGAAGCGCTTGGCGGCGTCCTCGCTGTAGATGGTGAACTGTGGCACGTTGGAGATGATGATCGTCGGACCGGCCTTGGCCAGTGCGATGTAATCGGCGACCGCGCGCGGGCCTTCGCACAGCGCGTCGAAATCGAACCACAGGATATTGTCGGCGCGCTTGCGATAGGGGATGTCACGACCGTTGATCTGCAGCGCGCCGTCCTGCTGGATGGAGCCGCTCGCCTGATTGTTGAAGATGCGCCCCAGCGCTCGCTCGGCTTCGGCACCCGGTGGCGTCAGATACACCGGCGCTTGCGCCAGTGCGCGTAGGCGCCAGTCGTGCGACGAGGCCATCTCGACCACGTGGCAGTACTGTTCGATGAGTGCGATCGCGGGCAGGAAACGGGCGCGCTGCAGGCCGTCCTTGTAGAGATTGGCCGGTGCGGTGTTGGAGGTGGTGACCAGGATTACGCCGCGCGCGAACAGTGCGTCGAGAAGGTTGGCCAGGATCATCGCATCACCGATGTCGTTGACCAGGAATTCGTCCAGGCACAGCACGCGGCAGCGTGCAGCGAGTTCGGCCGCAACGTCGACCAGCGGACTTTGCCGCTCGCCCAGCGCGCGCAAGCTTTCGTGCACCTCGCCCATGAAGCGGTGGTAGTGCCGGCGCAGCGCGATGCCATGCGGCAGACTGGAGACGAACAGATCCATCAGAAAGGTCTTGCCGCGACCGACGGTACCCCACAGGTACAGGCCGGGCACGGCTTCGGGCTGATCGTTGCCGAGCAGCGATTTCAGCCGCCCGAACAAACCGCTGCTGGTGTCGGGCTGCACGCATAGCGCCGCATGCATGCGGTCGAACTCGGGCAGCAGCGCGAGCTGGGTGGGATCGGACTCCCAGCGATGCGCGGCGACGCCTTCCTGGTAACGCGCACTCGGCGCTAGCGGTGGGGTTTCACTCATGGATCGGACAGGTCTTGGATGGAGTGATGACGGTCGTCAGGCCAGACGTGTCGGCGGCAGCCAGTCGCGCACGGCGTGCTTGATCGCACCACGCAGATCCATCAGCCGGCGGTGGAAGAAGTGGCTGGTGTCGGGCATGCGCACCAGTTCCGGCGGGTGCTCCAGCGCATCGACCCAGTCGAACACGGCTTGCGGTTCGACCACCTCGTCGGCTTCACCCTGCACGACCAGCCACGGACAGGTGGGCAGGGCGAGTTGCTCGAACGCCCAGCGCCCGACCGGCGGCGCGATGCTGATCAGCGTATCGGCATGCAGCCGCACCGCGTTGGCGATGCTCACGTAGCTGCCAAACGAGAAACCGGCCAGCCACAGCGCGTCGTCCGGACGGGTGCGGCGCACCCAGGCGACCACGGCAGCCAGATCGTCACCTTCGCCGTGGCCTTTGTCGTAGGTGCCCTGCGAGTTGCCGGCTTCACGGAAATTGAAACGCACCGTGTCGAGACCGGATTCGCGCAGCGCGCGCTCGACCATGGTCACCACCTTGTTGTGCATGGTGCCGCCTTCCGGCGTGAGCGGATGACAGATCACCGCCACGCCGCGGCGCGCGCAGGCAGCCTCGGCGATATCGCTGATGGTTTCGAGCTTGCCGGCGGGGCCGTCGAGTATGAAACTGGCGGCGATATCAGGAAAGCTGGCAGGTTCGGCGGAGAGCTCGGTGGGATTCATGTACAGGATGATAACCGTCGCCGCGATTTGCCGCCGCGGGCGCCGTCGATGAACCACCTGGCGCATGCGCTGCTGGCCGGCGACGACGAGTGGTTGCAGCTGGGCGGCATGCTGGGCGACTTCGTGCACGGCCAGCCCGATCCCGAGTTGTTTCCGCCGCGGGTGATCGCCGGCATCCGCCTGCATCGCGCCATCGACGTGTATACCGATGCCCACCCCGAGGTGCTGGCGGCCAAGGCGCAGCTGTCACCGCCGTACCGGCGCTATGCCGGGATCCTGCTCGACATGTGGTTCGACCATTGCCTGGCGCAGGACTTTGCGCGCTGGTGCGCGCAGCCGCTGGACGATTACTCCGATGCGTTGCGTGCGCTGCTGCATCGTCACGATGGCTTGCTACCACCGGCACTGCGGCGGTTTCGCGGTTATATGGAAGCGCATGGGTTGCCAGCAGGCTATGCCGATCGCGCGGTGTTGGGGCAGGCGTTGGCAGGGATCGGGCAACGCTTGAGCCGGGACAATCCGCTGGATTCGGCACTACCGGTGCTGGTGGCGCGGGAGTCGGTGCTGCGGCAGCATTTCGAGGTGTTCTTTCCGCAGTTGCAAGGGTTTGCGCGGGAGTGGGTTGAGGTGCATGGAGGTTAGTGAGGCGAATCCCCGCGAGCACCCACCTCTCATCCAACCTTACTCCTCCCGAAAAGGGGACTTCCTTCGGTCGCCGGAGGGGAAAAGGGATAAACGAAAACGCCGCCCGAGGGCGGCGTTTGGTTTTGCTGTATTGAAGCTGGCTTACTTGGCCTGGCCGACGATCCAGGTGACGGCGGCCTTGACCTGCGCGTCGGTGAGGGCCGGGTTGCCGCCCTTCGGCGGCATGAAGTTGCCGTCCGGGCCGTGGTAACCCTCGGTGGCATGCTTGATCAGGGTGTCCAGGCCTTCGGCGATGCGCGGCCCCCACATGCTCTTGTCACCCAGCTTCGGTGCACCGGCGATACCAGCGGTATGGCAGCTGGTGCACAGGTTTTCGTAGATGGTCTTGCCGTCAGTGGTGCCGCCGTAGGCGACCTGCGAGGCGGCTGCCTTGGCGGCGGCATCGGCCGCGGCCTGCATCGCGGCGCGACCGGTATTGCCGGCATACACCGCGCCAGCTGGCGCGATCCGCTCAGTGATCTGTGCGGGCTGATCCGGATTGGTTTCATGCGGCGCATGTTCGTAAATCGCCAACGCCGACAGGATCAGCACCAGCGTCAGCACAGCCAAGCCGCCGATCATGAGCGTAAGTTGGCGGATGGTTGCCTGATCGGTTTTGTTCATAGGACCACTCACGCACGTACTCCTGTCAGTGGGCAGGCGGCGAGGCCACGATGGCCATCCCGGCATGCCTGAGTTGCTTGTACTGAATCACCGGTCTGGCGAACCCGTTCCGGCGTGGGTCCCGCACTGCGGATGGATGGTGTGGATGCCCTGTCACCGCCAGACCCGTGATCCGGTGCGGACTGGCAACCAGTCGCGGATTATAAACGAAGCGCGCGGCAAGTTTCAGGCCTTCGTGAGAGTACCTGACGATGCCGGCCGGGTTCCGTACAATCGGCCGGCAGCCTGAGAGTACGTGGCGTGGGCCGTTCACCCTGCCATCGGTCATGCCCGACCCCTGTCAACCGGCATTGTCAAAGTTCGTTCAACTGCCCCTATGCTCTCACCCCGAGAGGAGTCGTTCGGACTTTGTCCAGGCGGGTGAAGCCGACAAGCTCCGGACACATTAGATATGCATGCTGCGTGGTGGTGTGCCGGGTAGCCGCGCGGTTCCAGTTCAGTCCAGGAGTTTTACATGTCGCGTTTTTGGAAGATCGCATTGATCGTCATCGCCGTGATCGTGGTGGTCGCGATCGGCTTCCGGTTGCTGCACACGCCGGCGGCAACCAGTGGCAGGCATCGGCATGGTGCGAGCGCAGATGCAAGCGCTGATTCGAGCAAGAGCGGGCAGGCGGGCCAGGACAAGGACAATGCACCGGTGCCGGTCACGGTCGAGCCGGTGGTGAGCGAGAGCGTGCCGATCTACCTGACCGGACTGGGTACCGTGCAGGCGCTCAACACGGTGACGATCAGCTCGCAGGTCGCCGGACAGATGATGAGCATCAACTTCACCGAGGGCCAGTCGGTGAAGAAGGGCGATCTGCTGGCGCAGATCGATCCCCGCACTTTCCAGGCGAACTATGACCAGGCGGTCGCCAAGCAGAAGCAGGACCAGGCCCTGCTCGCGACCGCGCAAAGCACACTCAAGCGCAACCAGGCGCTGGTGGCCAGCGGCTACGTGGCGGCGCTGGACATGGATACCTACCGCAACAACGTGGGGCAGCTGGTCGCCACGGTCGCTGCCGACGAGGCTGCGATGCATTCGGCCAAGGTGCAGCTGGATTTCACCCGCATCATCGCGCCTTGCGATTGTGTCACCGGTATCCGCAGCGTGGATCCGGGCAATGTGGTGACCACCACCACCGCCATCGTCACGCTGACCCAGGTGCATCCGATCTACGTGATCTTCTACCTGCCCGAGCAGAACCTGGAAACCGTGCGCAATGCGTTCAAGGGCGGCGCCCAGCTCGAGGTGGCGGCGCTGGATCGCACCGACTCGCATCCACTCGCCGGCGGCGGCGTGCTGCAGGTGATCGACAACCAGATCGACACCACCACCGGCACGTTCAAGCTGCGCGCGCAATTCCCGAATGCCGACAACGTCCTGTGGCCGGGACAGTTCGTCAACGTGCAGCTGAAGGTCAGCACCACGGCCGGTGGCCTGGTGATCCCGGCGCAGGCGGTGCAGCGCGGTCCGGATGGCGACTACGTCTACCAACTGCAGGACGACCAGACGGTGAAGATGCAGCCGGTCACGGTGGCCAACGAGGTGGGCGCCAGCAAGGTGATGATCAGCAAGGGTCTGGCCGTGGGTGAGCAGGTGGTCACCGAAGGTCAGTTCCGACTCAAGCCCGGCAGCAAGGTGCAGGCGCTCAAGCCCGGCGAAGTGCCGGCGGCGCCTTCCGCGGCCGAGTTGCAGAAATCCAAGCAGAACGGCCAGAAGGGCGGCCGCCGTGGCGGTGGCTGACAAGTCCAGCCACGCGTTGCAGGTGATCACGGCGTACCCGCCGATCACCTGCAACGACTGGTTTTCGCGAAACCTGTATTTGCGCCGGCTTGATTCGCCCGGATTTTATTCAGTACATCCATTGCTGGTCGCCCACGACCACGCCTACTGACGGTTGCGACGCCCCATGGGATTTTCGACACTCTTCATTCGCCGGCCGATCGCCACCTCGTTGCTGATGGTGGCGATCCTGTTGCTCGGCATCCTCGGCTACCGCCAGCTGCCGGTGTCGGCGTTGCCGGAGATCGAGGCGCCCAGCCTGGTCGTGAGCACGCAGTATCCGGGTGCCAGCGCCGCCACCATGGCCTCGCTCGTCACCACGCCGCTGGAGCGCAATCTCGGTCAGATTTCCGGTCTGTCGATGATGACCTCCGATTCGTCGGCCGGTCTGTCGACGATCGTGCTGCAGTTCAACATGGATCGCGACATCGACATCGCGGCGCAGGACGTGCAGTCGGCGCTCAACCAGGCACGCGGCACACTGCCCAGCACGCTGCCGTATCCGCCGGTGTACAACCGGGTGAATCCGGCCGATGCGCCGATCCTCACGCTGGAACTGACTTCCACCAGCCTGCCGCTGCGTGACGTCAACAATTACGCCGATTCGATCCTGGCGCAGAAACTGTCGCAAGTGCAGGGCGTGGGCCTGGTCTCGATCGCCGGCAATGTGCGCCCGGCCGTGCGCGTGCAGGTGAATCCGGCGCAGCTGGCCAACCTCGGCCTGACCATGGAGGACGTGCGCAACGCGCTCACCGAGGCCAACGTGAACGCGCCCAAGGGCACGCTCAACGGCGCAACGCAGAGCTACAGCATCGGCACCAATGATCAGCTGGCCACTGCCGAGGAATACAAGAACACCATCATCAGCTATCAGAACAACTCGGCGGTGCGTCTGTCCGACGTGGCCAGCGTGGTGGATGGCGCGGAGAACGACCAGCTCGCCGCATGGGCGAACGGCAAGCCGGCGGTGCTGCTGGATATCCGCCGCCAGCCCGGCGCGAACATCGTGCAGACGGTGGAATCGATCCGCCAGATCCTGCCGCAGCTGCGCGCGGTATTGCCGGCCAACGTGCATCTGGATGTGTTTGCCGACCGTACGGTGACGATCCGCGCCTCGGTGCATGACGTCGAGTTCACCCTGCTGCTGACCATCTTCCTGGTGGTGGCGGTGATCTTTGTGTTCCTGCGCCGCCTGTGGGCCACGATCATCCCGTCCGTCGCGGTGCCGCTGTCGCTGCTGGGCACGTTCGGCGTGATGGCGTTCACCGGCATGTCGCTGGACAACCTCTCGCTGATGGCGTTGACCGTGGCCACCGGCTTCGTGGTCGACGATGCGATCGTGATGATCGAGAACATCGTGCGCTACATCGAGCAGGGCAAGGACGGCAAGGAAGCCGCCGAGATCGGCGCGCGGGAGATCGGCTTCACCGTGCTGTCGCTGACCGTGTCGCTGGTGGCGGTATTCCTGCCGCTGCTGCTGATGCCCGGCGTCACCGGCCGCCTGTTCCACGAATTCGCGTGGGTGCTGACCATCGCGGTGACCATCTCGATGCTGGTATCGCTGACCCTGACGCCGATGATGTGCGCGTATCTGCTCAAGGCCGACCAGCTGCCCGAAGGCGACGATGCGCATGAGCGTCATGCCGCGGCCGGCAAGAAGAATCTGTGGACGCGCACGGTCAACGTCTACGAAGGCTCGCTGGACTGGGTGCTCGATCACCGTCCGTTGACCATGCTGGTAGCCGCCGCCGCGGTAGTGCTTACCGTGTTCCTGTATATCGTGATCCCCAAAGGCCTCCTGCCTGAGCAGGACACCGGCCTGATCACCGGCGTGGTGCAGGCTGACCAGAACGTGGCGTTCCCGCAGATGGAGCAGCGCACCCAGGCGGTGGCCGATGCACTGCGCAAGCAGGCTGGCGTGGCCGGCGTGGCGGCCTTCATCGGTGCCGGCTCGGTCAATCCGACCCTGAACCAGGGTCAGCTCAGCATCGTGTTGAAGGATCGTGGTGACCGCGCCAGCCTGGACACGATGGTGGAGAATCTGCAGGCCGCCGCGGCGGGCATTCCAGGCATCGCGCTGTATCTCAAGCCGGTGCAGGACGTGACGCTGGACAGCCAGGTGTCCGCCACCGAATACCAGTACTCGATGTCCGATGTGAACGCGGCCGAGTTGTCCGGTTATGCCAACCAGATGACCCAGGCGATGCGCCAGCGACCGGAACTGTCCGATGTCGGCAACAACCTCGCCGACCAGGGCACCGCACTCAAGCTGACCATCGATCGCGACAAGGCCAGCCGGTTGGGTGTGCCGGTGCAGACGATTGACGACACGCTGTACGACTCGTTCGGCCAGCGCCAGATCTCGACCATCTTCACCCAGCTCAACCAGTACCGCGTGGTGCTCGAAGTGGCGCCGCAATTCCGCAACAGCACGTCGCTGCTGAACCAGCTGGCGGTGAAGAGCAACGGCAGCGGTGCGCTGACCGGCAGCAATGCAACCAGCTTCGGTCAGGCTGCCTCGAGCAATTCGTCCACCAGTACCGGTATCAACGTCGCCAATACCGGCGTCATCATCGGCACCGGCAGCATCATCCCGATCGCCTCGCTGGCGACGTCCGAGATCACGACCGCGCCGCTGGTGATCAGTCACCAGCAGCAGCTGCCCGCGGTGACGGTTTCGTTCAACCTGGCGCCGGGCTATTCGCTGTCGGAGGCGGTGGATGCGATCCACGATATCGAGAAGCAGATGAACTTCCCGGCGCAGGTGCGTGGTCAGTTCATCGGCAAGGCGGCGGAATTCTCCTCCAGCCTCGGCGACGAGGTACTGCTGCTGCTCGCCGCGATCATCGTGATCTACATCGTGCTGGGTGTGCTTTACGAGAGCTACATCCATCCGCTGACGATCATCTCCACGTTGCCGCCGGCGGGTGTCGGCGCGCTGCTGGCGCTGATCATGTGCGGCATGAGCCTGTCGGTGGATGGTATCGTCGGCATCGTGCTTTTGATCGGCATCGTCAAGAAGAACGCGATCATGATGATCGACTTCGCGATCGAGGCGAAACGTACCGGCATGAACGCGCATGATGCGATCCGCCGCGCCTGCCTGCTGCGTTTCCGTCCGATCATGATGACCACCGCCGCGGCGATGCTCGGTGCGTTGCCGCTGGCACTCGGCAACGGCATCGGTTCGGAACTGCGTCGTCCGCTGGGCGTGTCGATCGTCGGCGGCCTGTTGCTGTCGCAGCTGGTGACGCTGTACACCACGCCGGTGATCTACCTGTACATGGAACGATTCTCCGACTGGCTCGCCGAACGCCGCGAACAGCGCGCCCTCAGGCACGCGAAGCAGGGCGTGGCGTGATCTTGCCCGCAGGGCACCCGGCACATGGAAATGCAGGTGCCCGATCATTCTCGTCCCGGCTCAACCTTTTCGCGGTATCTGCGTTAGCAGCGTGATGGGCTCTTCGCGCGCCATCGGGAATACCGTGATCCGTACTTTGGTCAAGCCAGTTCCATGAATATTTCCGGCCCGTTCATCCGCCGTCCGATCGGTACCTCGTTGTTGGCGATCGGCGTCTTCGTGGTCGGCGTGATCTGCTACGCGCTGCTCGGCGTGTCCGCGCTGCCGGACATGCAGTTCCCGGTGATCTTCGTGCAGGCCAGCCAGGCTGGTGCCAGTGCGGACAACATGGCCTCCACCGTCGCCGCGCCGCTCGAGCGCCACCTGGGCCAGGTGCCGGGCATCGATACCATGCGTTCGTCCAGCTCGCTGGGCAGCACGCAGGTGCTGCTGATGTTTGACACCAGCCGCAACCTGGATTCCGCGGCGCGCGATGTGCAAGCAGCGATCAATGCGGCGCAGGCGGACCTGCCATCAGGACTCAACAGCCCGCCCAGCTACGAGAAGGCCAATCCGAACGACGACCCGATCATCGCCTTTGCGCTGACTTCGGAAACCCAATCCGCGCGTGATCTGTATGACGTCGCCGATTCGCTGCTGGCGCAGCGGCTGCGCCAGCTCGAGGGCGTCGCTTCGGTGGATATTGCCGGCGCGTCGACGCCGGCGGTACGCGTCGATGTGAACCTGCGTTCGCTCAACGCGATGGGTTTGTCGCCGGACAATTTGCGCAACGCGCTGACCGCGGCCAACGTGACCTCGCCACAGGGTTTCCTTTCCGACGGCACCACCACGATGTCGGTGACCGCCAACGATGCCCTGCACAATGCTGCCGATTTTGCCGGACTGGTCATCTCGAACCAGAGCGGCGTGGTGGTGCGCCTGTCCGACGTGGCCAACGTCTACGACGGCCAGCAGGATGCGTATCAGGCGGCCTGGTTCCAGGGCAAGCCGGCGATCCTGATGTACGTCTACAAGCAGTCCAATGCCAACATCATCGGCACGGTGGACCGGGTCAAGGCGGCCATTCCCGAACTGCGCGGCTTCCTGCAGCCCGGCACCAAGCTGACCCCGTATTTCGACGGCACGCCGACCATTCGCGCGTCGTTGCACGAGGTCCAGGCCACGCTGCTGATCAGCCTGGCGATGGTGGTGCTGACGATGGCGCTGTTCCTGCGCCGGCTCGCGCCCACGCTGATCGCGGCGGCAGCGGTACCGTTGTCGCTGGCCGGTGCGGCGATGCTGATGTACATCCTCGGCTACACCCTCAACAACCTCACCCTGCTGGCGCTGGTCATCGCGATCGGGTTCGTCGTCGACGATGCGATCGTTGTGATCGAGAACATCGTGCGGCATATCGACCAAGGCATGACGCGGATGCAGGCAGCGCTGACCGGTGCGCGCGAGATCGGCTTCACCATCGTGTCGATCACCGGCTCACTGATCGCGGTGTTCATCCCGCTGCTGTTCATGGGCGGCATCACCGGCATGTTCTTCAAGGAGTTCACGATGACGCTGGTGGCAGCGATCGTGATCTCGGCGGTGGTCTCGCTGACGCTGACGCCGTCGATGTGCGGCCACTTCATGCGCGGACATCGCGAAGCAGCAGAATCGTCACGCTGGGGTCTGGCGATCGACCGTTTTCACGAACGCATGCTCGCGGTCTACGTGCGGGCGCTGAATTTCTCGCTGCGTCATGCCTTGCTGCTGTCGCTGACGCCGTTGATCCTGATCGGTATCACGATCTTCCTGTTCACCCAGGTCAAGACCAGCCTGTTTCCGCCGCAGGATACCGGCCTTATCCGTGGTCGTGCGACGTCGGGCGCCACGGTATCGTTCCAGGATTCGGTGACTCGCCAGCAGCGCCTGATCGACATGCTGCTGAGGGACCATGATGTGGCCACGGTGGGTTCGCGCCTGGGCAGTAGCCGACAGGGCGCCAGTGGCTTCTTCGACATCCAGCTGAAGACCCATGCCGAAGGCCGCAAGGACGACACGTTCGCGGCCTTGGCGCGGTTGAGTGCGAAGGCCGCCAAGTATCCTGACCTGAACGTACGACTGCGCCCGATCCAGGACCTGCCCAGTTTCAGTGGCGGTGGCACCAGCCAGGGTGCGCAGTATCAGATCTCCCTGCAGGGCGATGATCTGACCGAGCTGCAGGAGTGGCTGCCGAAACTGGTCACCGAACTGAAAAAGAATCCCAAGCTGATGGATGTCGGCAGCGACGTGGACGATGCCGGCCTCGAGCAGGACATCGTGGTCGATCGCGACAAGGCTTCGCGACTGGGGTTGTCGATGGGCACCATCGATGGTGCGTTGTACGACGCGTTCGGCCAGCGTCAGGTATCGACGATCTACTCCGACCTCAACCAGTACAAGGTGGTGATCAACGCGCTGCCGAACCAGACCGCCTCGCCGGCCTCGCTCGACAGCACCTACGTGCAGTCGACCAGCGGCAAGATGATTCCGCTGACCGCGTTCGCACACCAGAAGGCCGGGCTGGCACCGACCCAGGTCAGCCATGAAAACCAGCAGACCACGATGGACCTCAGTTTCAACGTGGCACCCGGCGTGAGCCAGGGCGAGGCGTTGCAGGTGATCCAGGCCACCGCCAACAACATGCGCATGCCGGGCGACATCAAGCTCAATGTGGGTGGCGATTTTCGTCGTTTCCAGCAATCACAGAGCGGCATGCTGTGGCTGGTGCTGGGTGCGATTCTCACCGTCTATATCGTGCTTGGCATGCTCTACGAGAGCCTGATCCACCCGGTGACGATCCTGTCCACGCTGCCGGCGGCTGGTGTCGGCGCACTGCTGGCGTTGTGGCTTACCAATACCGAGTTGTCGGTGATCGCGCAGATCGCGATGGTGCTGTTGATCGGCATCGTCAAGAAAAACGCGATCATGATGATCGACTTCGCCCTCGTCGCCGAACGTGAGCACGGCAAGAGCCCGCTGGAAGCCGCGCGCGAAGCATGCATCGTGCGCTTCCGGCCGATCATGATGACGACGATGGTGGCGATCCTCGCCGCGTTGCCGATCGCGATCGGGCTGGGTGAGGGTTCCGAGCTGCGTCGTCCGCTCGGCATCGCGCTGATCGGCGGCCTGCTGATCTCGCAAAGTCTCACCCTGCTCAGCACGC
Source organism: Dyella sp. S184 (assembly GCF_009766065.1). Taxonomy (GTDB): domain Bacteria; phylum Pseudomonadota; class Gammaproteobacteria; order Xanthomonadales; family Rhodanobacteraceae; genus Rhodanobacter. The sequence continues at coordinate 58,701 of NZ_LMUE01000017.1, forward strand.
CAGCGCTGTACGTGATCTTCTCGTGCCTGGCGGCGCGCTGGAAGAGCTGGCGGGTGAGCCGGCAGGAGCGTGCACGGGCGCGCCGGATCGTCAGTGTGCGCGGGTGATGTACCGCTTGCGGGAGGTCGATCCTGAACCGGCCCTGATGATGGTTTGTATGCGCGGCTTTGCCTTCATGCACACGGCTTGTTAACCCCATGCTGGGTATCACTGGACACCTTCCACAAATGCACACGCGTTTGTTCGCCCGAAGCAGGAGATTTACGATGAAGATGACTCGCCATGCCCTGATGTACACCGTCTCGCTGGCCGCCATATTGGCTCTGAGTGCGTGTGGCAAGACCGACGAATCGGCCTCGCAGGTACCCGCGACGCCACCCCCGGCGGCCACCGCGGCTGCGCCGGCCATGGCGCCCAGCTCCTCCACCCAGTCACCGGCGCCCAGTGGTTCCGCGATGACCCCGATGAACAGCGGTTCTTCTGCGCAACCACCTGTCAGCAGCGGTACTGCAGGCTCGGGGAGTTAAGGCAGCGCGAACGCAGCCGGGATTCCAGTCGGATGGCAGGCAAGCTGCCACCGAGTCCGTTTCGACGGTCGAATTCCTGAGGTGATTCAAAACAGGAACGCGGCTTGGCTGCGTTCCTGTTTTCGCGTTGTGACGTGAATTACCGCTCGCGTGACGGGCGGTAATTCACAGCGTGTCGGCCATCAGCGTCGACGCGGTGGTTTCCCGTTGCAGCGATAGGCCAGTGCAGGCGTGGAACTGTCCAGCCAACTGCCGATGTAGCCCTGCCCGTTCGGCTGGCGTGCGATCAAACCCATGCAATCCCACGTGGTGCCGCAGGGCCACGCTCACCAGCTGCGGATCTTTCACCTCCGAGTGCCGGCGGCTGTCGCACTGCCAGAATACCGCGGCCCACCTTCCTCTGGCCGGCGTGTCTTGTCGCAAGCAAAGGGTCGTGCCGTCACCAAGCGGCTGATTCAAGCCATTCGCAGCGAACTACAGGCGACGTGGCCTGTGCTTTCCCCTACCCGGCGAAAACGCGACAATAGGAGGCTTTCGTGCACTCCGATCAACCTTGCCATGGCGGCATTGGATGACCCGGTCGCCGCGGGTGTGGCGTATGCCATGCATCTGCGGCCCGGCCCAAGCGGCAGCGCCCCATTCCTGAAATGTCGTAGCAGAGAGGTCCATACAGACAATGTCCACCACGCCAAAGATCATCTACACGCTGACGGATGAAGCGCCGTTCCTGGCCACGCAGTCTCTGTTGCCGATCATCGCCGCGTTCACCGGCACCGCCGGCATCAAGGTGGAGACGCGCGACATCTCGCTGGCCGGCCGCATCATTGCGCTGTTTCCGGAGTTCCTGAAGGACGATCAGAAGATTGCCGATGATCTGGCCGAACTGGGTCAGCTCGCCACCACGCCCGAGGCGAACATCATCAAGCTGCCGAACATCAGCGCCTCGATGCCGCAGCTCAAGGCCGCGATCAAGGAGCTGCAGCAGCACGGTTATGCGCTGCCGGACTATCCGGATGAGCCGAAGGACGCGGCGGAAAAGGACATCAAGGCGCGCTATGACCGGGTCAAGGGCAGTGCGGTGAATCCGGTGCTGCGCGAAGGCAACTCCGATCGCCGCGCACCGACCTCGGTCAAGAACTACGCGCGCAAGCACCCGCACAAGATGGGCGCATGGAGCAAGGATTCGCAGACCCACGTGTCGCACATGGAGGGCGGCGATTTCTACGGCACCGAGAAATCCGTCGTCGTCGAGCAGGGTGGCAACGTCAGCATCGAATGGTTCGGCAAGGACGGCAGCCACACCGTGCTGAAGCCGAAGACCGCCTTGCTGGCCGGCGAGATCATCGACGCCGCGGTGATGAGCAGGCGCGCGCTGGCCAGTTTCATCGATGCGCAGATCGCGGATGCGAAGAAGCAGGGTGTGCTGTTCTCGGTGCATCTGAAGGCGACCATGATGAAGGTCTCCGACCCGATCATGTTCGGCGTGGTGATCAGCGAGTTCTACCGCGATGTGCTGGTGAAGCACGCGGCGGTGCTGAAGCAGGTCGGCTTCAATCCGAACAACGGCATCGGTGACCTGTATGCACGCATCACCTCGCTGCCGGAAGCACAGCAGGCACAGATCAAGGCCGACATCGACGCCGAGTACGCGCAGCGTCCGGGTCTGGCGATGGTCAATTCCGACAAGGGCATCACCAGCCTGCACGTGTCCAGCGACGTGATCATCGACGCGTCGATGCCGGCGATGATCCGCGACTCCGGCAAGATGTGGAACGCGCAAGGCAAGTTGCAGGACATCAAGGCGGTGATCCCGGATCGCAGCTACGCCGACGTCTATCAAGTGGTGATCGACGACTGCAAGGCGCACGGTGCGTACGATCCGGCGACCATGGGTAGCGTGCCCAACGTCGGCCTGATGGCGCAGGCGGCCGAGGAGTACGGTTCGCACGACAAGACCTTCCAGATCGCCGCCGACGGCGTGGTGAAGGTGATCGACGAAGCCGGCACCGTGCTGTTGCAGCACGAGGTCGAGGCGGGCGATATCTGGCGCATGTGCCAGACCAAGGATGCGCCGATCCAGGACTGGGTGAAGCTGGCGGTGAGCCGCGCGCGGCATACGCCGGCGGTGTTCTGGCTGGATCCGCAGCGCGCCCACGACGCGCAGATGATCAGCAAGGTCGAGCGTTATCTGAAGGATCACGACCTCAGCGGTCTGGACATCCGCATCATGGATCCGGTGGCCGCCACGCGCTTCTCGCTGGAACGCATCCGCCAGGGGCTGGACACGATTTCCGTCACCGGCAACGTGCTGCGCGATTACCTGACCGACCTGTTCCCGATCATGGAACTGGGCACCAGCGCCAAGATGCTCTCGATCGTGCCGCTGATGGCCGGCGGCGGCCTGTTCGAAACCGGTGCCGGCGGTTCTGCGCCCAAGCATGTGCAGCAGTTCCTGGAAGAGGATTATCTGCGCTGGGATTCGCTGGGCGAATTTCTCGCACTGGCGGCGTCACTGGAACATCTGGGCAGCCGCTACGGCAGTGCCGAGGTCGACGTGCTGGCCAAGACGCTGGACAAGGCCAATGGCAAGTTCCTCGACAACAACAAGTCGCCGTCGCGCAAGGTCGGTGAACTGGACAACCGCGGCAGCCATTTCTACCTGGCGCTGTATTGGGCGCAGGCGCTGGCCTCGCAGGAGTCGCATCCCACCTTGAAGGCAAGGTTCGCGCCGCTGGCCAAGGCGCTGCAGGAGAACGAGGCGAAGATCGTCGCCGAGCTCAATGGCGTGCAGGGCAAGCCGGTGGATATCCAGGGTTATTACCATCCGAACCTGAAGCTGGTCAGCCAGGCCATGCGTCCGAGCGCGACGTTCAACGCCGCGCTGGCAGCTCTTTCCGCGTGAGGCAAGTTGCGTTGGGGTAAGCGTCGTACGCTGGAGCAACAGTGAGACGGGGTGCCTTGCGGCGCCCCGTTTTTATTTTGGCCGTTGCCGCCAGCTGGACAAGGTGTCCGGCTGGCGTGCCAGAAGTTCCCCGAGCCGCATGCCCACGCGCGGTTCCGGCTACGTCCGAGTCAGCATGGTCCTGACACAATGCATGCTTCCGAGAATGGAGCGTCACCGATGCGTCTGCCCTGCGTTGCATTCCTGTTCGCCCTGAGTGGCCTGACGCCGGCGTTCGCCCAATCGACGGCATCCACCGCACCGCCACCACCGCTGCCTTCGGATGTGGCCGAGCTCGCGACCGTGGTGGTCAGTGGCGTGCAGCCAGGTCCCGGCCTGTGGAAGGTGTCCAAGGGCGGTCATGTGATGTGGGTGCTGGGCACGCTGTCACCGTTGCCGCAGAACATGCAGTGGCAGTCGCACGATCTGGAAAAGATCATCAGTCAGTCACAGCAGGTGCTGTTGTCGCCCACGCTGCAGCTGAAGGCCAACGTCGGTTTCCTTGGCAAGCTCTTCCTGCTCCCGTCGGCCTATAGCGCGCGCAAGAACGACGATGGCGAAACCCTGCAACAGGTTTTGCCGCCGCCGGTGTATGCGCGCTGGCTGGTGCTCAAGCAGAAGTACATCGGCGACGATCGGGGTATCGAGCGCTGGCGGCCGATCTTCGCGGCGCAGGAGTTGTACAAGAAGGCGATCCAGTCCAATGGACTGAGCAAGACCGGCGGGGTTCCGACGACCATCAATACGCTGGCCACACGTTACGGTGTCAAGCAGGTCTCGACGGACTACCAGGTCGTCATCGAGCATCCGGGCGCGGCGATCAAGGCGTTCAAGAGCTCCGCACCACGCGACACCACCTGTTTCATCCGTACGCTGGACAGCGTCGAGCAGGACATGCCGGCGATGAAGGCGCGTGCTAACGCCTGGGCCACCGGCGATCTGCAGGCCTTGCGCGAACTGCCCGACAGCGACCGACGCGACGCCTGTGTCTCGGCTGTCGCCAGTGCCGGGTTTGCGCACACGCTTGGGCTCGATGATGTGCCGGCCAAGCAACAGGCGGTCTGGATCGCTGCAGCGCGCGCGGCGCTTGCCAGCAACGCGCAGACGTTTGCGATGCTGCCGATGGATGAATTGCTGAAACCGGACGGCTATCTGGCCAGCTTGAAGGCGGACGGCTATCAGGTCGAGTCGCCGGAAGACCAGGATGCTGATCCTGCCTCCGGCAGCAGTGCCGGCGCTCCCGCGAACGCTGGCACCTCGCCGTAGTTGGTGATCAGCCCGCGCTGACCAGATCCAGTTGCGCGATCTCGTCAGGACTCAGTTGCAACGAAGTAGCACCGAGCAGTTCGTGCAGTTGTTCCACGCTGGTGGCGCTGGCGATCGGTGCGGTGATACCGGGTCGCGCGATCAACCACGCCAGCGCGACTTGTGCCGGCGTGGCGTGGTGGGCAGCGGCGATGGCGTCGAGGGCGGCGAGCACCTGCAGGCCACGCGGGTTCAGGTACTTTTTCACTGAGCCGCCGCGTGCACTGCTTCTGGCCAGGTCGGCTTCGCTGCGGTATTTGCCGCTGAGGAAGCCACTGGCCAGCGCGTAGTAGCTGATCACGCCGATGTTCTCTGCACGGATCAGCGGCTCCAGTTCTTTTTCGTAGCTGTCGCGACTGACCAGGTTGTATTCCGGCTGCAGGCTTTCGTAGCGCGGAAGGTTGTGTTGCTTCGATACCGCCAGTGCATCGGCGAAGCGCGCGGCACCGTAGTTGGACGCACCGATCACGCGCACCTTGCCGGATTCGATCAGCCGTGCGAACGCGCCCAAGGTTTCCGCCAGCGGTACGCTGGCATCGTCCTCATGTGCCTGATACAGGTCGATGTGGTCTGTCTGCAGGCGCTTGAGCGAGCCGTCCACGGCCTGGTGGATGTTTGCCGGCGACAGGCCGGGATGCTCCGCCCACTTCGCCACCTTGGTGGCGATCACCACCTGGTCGCGCTTGCCGCTCTGCTTCAGCCAGTTGCCGATGATGGTTTCCGACTCGCCACCGCGGTTGCCCGGCACCCAGGCCGAGTACACGTCGGCCGTGTCGATCAGGTTGCCGCCGGCATCGACGAAAGCATCGAGCAGTTCGAACGAACGCTTTTCGTCGACGCTCCAGCCGAATACGTTGCCGCCGAAGGCGAGCGGGGCGACGGACAACGACGATTTGCCAAGTGGACGCTTGTGCACGGAGGAACACCTCGGACGATGGGGAGTGCCAAGCATGCACGCGTCCGGGCAAAAAGAGCGTGATGTAGCCGGGACGGTTCAGCGCGGCCCGACAAGCCGCGGCCAGATGGATGCACAGCACATCGGCACGATGGCCTTGAGCTTCCTGGCGGCGCCCTTGCGCCGATCCGGCTCGGTACGCGTATCGGGCCGCCAGGCCAGGTCGGTGTGGCTGATGTGACCGTGCAGGAACAGCAGATTTTTCCAGAGCGAGTTCATGGGGAGGCTCCCGGGGGTAGCGCGGTGGCTTGGAGTGTGTTCAAGGTACGCGTGCAGCAGGGCGCAAAAAAGCGATATATTCGCAAGCCAGACTTGAGAGAAATTCAAGATGGGAAAGCTGCCGCTGGGCCTCCTGCAACAGTTTGTGTTGGTCGCCCGGCTGGGCAATCTGTCGCGCGCCGCGGCGCAGGCGAACCTCACCGTCAGCGCGCTCAGTCACCAGATGCGCCAGCTGGAGGAGCGGCTGGAGCGACGCCTGTTCGAGCGCGGGCCGCGCGGGGTGACCCTGACCGTGGATGGCTGCAGCCTGCTCGAGGCGGTGGGCGAGCATTTCGACGGCATCGAACACGCGCTGTCGCGCTATCACCAGCGACGTCACGATGCACTCACGCTCAGCGCCAGCCCCGGCATCATGTCGAGCTGGCTGGTACCACGACTGCCGCGGCTGGTCGCCGTGCATCCGGATCTGGAGCTCAGCCTGCAGTCGAGTTCGGCGCTGGTGAATTTCGAGCGCGAGCCGGTCGATGTCGGCTTGCGCTACGGCCGTGGCAACTGGCCCGGCTTGCACAGCGAACGGCTGTTCGGCGAATGGATCGCACCGGTCGCTGCGCCAGCATTGTTGATGCGGATGGAAGGCGTCGATCCGCGCGACCTGTGGCGCTGGCCGCTGCTCGGGGAGCCGAATTCCTCCACGCGCTGGAGCGACTGGTTCGGCAGCACCGGCGGCACGCCACCGGCACGCTACGTGGCGCAGTTCGACAGCCTCGATGCGTTGCGCCACGCGGCGCTGGAAGGCCTCGGCGTCGCACTGGGGCGGATGGTGACGTCGAAATCGCTGATCGACGCCGGGCGCTTGCAGGTGCTCGGTGATCGATACCTGCGCGTGGAGGAGGCGTACTGGCTGGTATATCCGCCACGTTCGCAAGAGCATCGTGGCTTGCAGCTGTTCCGCGAGTGGCTGTTGGTCGAGGCGGAGGACTACTGCCGGCAGATGTCGGCGTTTCGGCCCGATGACACGGGAGTCGACTGATGCGGTTTCGCAAAGCGGGCGGACGCGTCATCATCGTGAGTCGTTGCAGATCCATCGTCAGGAGTTGAGCCATGAAGTCACGCGCCGCTGTTGCCTGGGAAGCCGGCAAGCCGCTCACGATCGAACAGGTCGATGTCGCCGGACCGAAAGCCGGCGAGGTGCTGGTGCGCATCGTCGCCACCGGTGTCTGCCACACCGATGCATTCACCCTGTCGGGCGCCGATCCGGAAGGCATGTTCCCGGTGATTCTCGGTCACGAAGGTGGCGGCATCGTCGAGGAAGTCGGTGCAGGTGTCACCTCACTCAAGGTCGGCGAACACGTGATCCCGCTGTACACGCCCGAATGTGGTGAGTGCAAATTCTGCCTGTCCGGCAAGACCAACCTGTGCCAGAAGATCCGCATCACCCAAGGCAAGGGCCTGATGCCTGATGGCACCAGCCGCTTCTCGCTCAACGGCAAGCCGCTACTGCATTACATGGGCACCAGCACGTTCAGCGAATACACCGTGCTGCCGGAGATCTCGCTGGCGAAGATCAACAAGGCCGCGCCGCTGGAGAAGGTCTGTCTGCTCGGTTGTGGCATCACTACCGGCATCGGCGCGGTGCTCAACACGGCGAAGGTGGAGCCGGGTGCGTCGGTGGCAGTGTTCGGCATGGGCGGTATCGGCCTGTCGGTCGTGCAGGGCGCGGTGATGGCGAAGGCCGGCCGCATCGTGGTGGTCGACACCAACCCGGCGAAGTTCGAGATGGCGAAGCTGCTCGGCGCCACCGACTGCATCAATCCGAAGGATTGCCCGGATACGCCGATTCAGCAGGTGATCGTCGATCTCACCGATGGCGGCGTGGACTATTCGTTCGAATGCATCGGCAACGTGCACGTAATGCGCGCGGCGCTGGAGTGCTGCCACAAGGGTTGGGGCGAGTCGATCATCATCGGCGTGGCCGGTGCCGGACAGGAAATCAGTACGCGGCCGTTCCAGCTGGTCACCGGGCGGGTATGGCGTGGTTCGGCGTTCGGCGGGGTCAAGGGCCGCTCGCAATTGCCCGGCTATGTCGAACGGTATATGGCCGGCGAGATCCGCATCGATGAGATGATTACCGAGGTGCTACCGCTGGAGCGCATCAACGACGCGTTCGAGCTGATGCATGCGGGCAAGGTGATCCGTTCCGTGATCCACTATTGATAAGCCGCGGCCGTTCCGAATACCGCGCCTACACATGGTTTTCGTCACATTGCATCAAATCTGCACGGCCAATGCGCCAAGGGGTCAACGATGAATCGCGGGACGGGGACAGCAGGGATGGGGGCGGTTCGTGTTGGCGCGCCGCTGGCAGCACTGTTGCTGGCGGCATGTCTGGGCATGCCTGCATCGGCAATGGCACAGGTGGCGTCGGCTGCCTCCGCCGGGCAGGATCAGCCGACCGATGAACTGGTACCGCCGACCAGCGCCAATGACTTCACCTCGGCGCAGCTCGACAGCGTGATCGCCGGCAGCTGGCGTTCACCCGCCAATACGGCGCGTGACGTGTATCGCCACCCCAAGGCCACCTTGCAGTTCTTCGGCATCCGGCCGGATCAGACGGTGATCGAGATCACTCCTGGCGGCGGTTGGTACAGCGAGATCCTGGCGCCGTTGCTACACGACAACGGCCACTACATCGCCGCGGTGCAGGCGCCTGCCGGTGGTGACGAAGCGCGTCGCGATGGCGATGCGCTGCACCAGAAGTTTGCCGCCGACCCGGCGCATTACGGCAAGGCGAAGTTCGTCGAATTCGATCCGAAGGCGCCGGTGTTCGGTGCACCCGGCTCGGCCGACCTGGTGCTGACGTTCCGCAACGTGCATAACTGGGTGATGGCCGATACCGCGCCGGCGATGTTCAAGGCGTTCTTTGCTGTGTTGCGGCCCGGTGGCGTGCTGGGTGTCGTAGATCACCGTGCAGACGACAACGCATCGCTGGCGACCGTGAAGCAGAGCGGCTACCTGCCGACCCGCTACGTGGTGAAACTGGCCACCGAGGCAGGCTTTACGCTGGACGAGAGCAACGAGATCAACGCCAACCCGAAGGACACCAAGGACTATCCGAAGGGCGTGTGGACCTTGCCCCCCACGCTTACGCTGGGTGAGCAGGACAAGGCGAAGTATCAGGCGATCGGTGAGTCCGACCGGATGACCCTGCGCTTCGTCAAGCCATCGGCGCCGGTGCCGGCTACCTCGACTCCCTGAGGTAGCGTGCACGACGCGTCGCTATGCTGATTGCCTTGAACAAGCCGTATGGCGTGCTGTGTCAGTTCACCGATGCTGACGGTCGTCGCACGCTGGCCGAATTCGTCAGGCAAAAGGACGTCTATGCGGCTGGACGGCTGGATCATGATAGCGAGGGACTGCTGCTGTTGACCGATGATGGTCAGCTCGCGCACCGGCTGACCGATCCGCGCCACAAGCAGGACAAGACCTATCTGGTGCAGGTCGACGGCGAGATCGACGAGCCTGCGCTGCAGGCACTGCGTCGCGGCGTGCTGTTGAACGATGGCCCGACCCTGCCTGCGATCGCGGAACCAGCGCTTGAACCGGACTGGCTGTGGCCGCGCGATCCGCCGGTGCGCTTTCGCAAGGCCATTCCCACCAGTTGGCTCAGCCTGACCCTGCGTGAAGGCCGCAACCGCCAGGTACGGCGGATGACCGCGGCGGTAGGCTTCCCGACCCTGCGGCTGATCCGTATGCGCATTGGCGAACACGCGTTGGGTTGTCTGGCGCCGGGCGAAACGAAAGTGCTCGCCGACTGACGCCAGAGGTCATCGCAACCCGAAGAATGCCTCAGCGGCTGCCGTACTGTTCGCTGCCGTGACTTCCGCCGGTTCGCCACGATCGCGCGCGATTTCCTCGCAGATGTGTTTCAGGTACATCGGCTCGTTGCGCCGGTGCGCCGGATGCGGCCGCACGGTGCGTGGCAGCAGGTAGGGCGCATCGGTCTCTATCATCAACCGGTTCGCCGGAATCTCGCGCACCAGTTCGCGCAGATGGGTGCCGCGGCGTTCGTCGCAGATCCAGCCGGTGATGCCGATATGGCAATCCAGTGCCATATAGTCGCGCAGCGCTTCTCCACTGTCGGTAAAGCAGTGCACCACGGCTGCCGGTACCTGGTCGCGATAGCGCCGCAGCAGCGCGATGAAATCGCCGTGTGCATCGCGTTGATGCAGGAACAGCGGCTTCTGCAGATCCACCGCGATCTGCAACTGCCGCTCGAACACCTGCACTTGCACGTCGCGCGGCGAATAGTTGCGGTTGTAGTCCAGCCCGGTCTCGCCGACCGCGCGCACCGAGGGATCCTTCGCAAGCTCACGCAGCAATCCATCAGTAGCGTCGTCGTAGTCGATCGCATGGTGCGGATGTACGCCAGCCGTCGCGAACAGCGTACCTGGATGAGCCTTGGCCAGCGCAAGCGCGTGCGTACTGCCTTCGCGCGAGGCGCCGGTAACGATCATCCGGCTGACCCCATGCGCATGCGCACGTTGCAGTACCGCATCCAGATCGTGATGGAACGACTCATGGCCAAGGTTGGCGCCGATATCAAGTAGCTGCATGGTTTCTGGCCGTGGCACGGCAGCCAATTCTGGCAGTTGTGGGCAAGCGCGCAAGCGCAAGTTGTTTCCGCAACGCAGCATCAATGCGCCGCGGATCATCAGGAAATTGCGTTGACTGACGCAAGAACTTGCTGATAGTTTCGATGATTCGGGATTGGAGGAGATTTCGGAATCTGCGGTTTGGATAGGCGGGGGCGCCAGCGACATCGACGGAGGTGGGGGTTCTGCACCGGGTAGACCGACGGGATGTCGTGGTGGGTCAGGAAGTTCGTGGGCCTGGACGTCGAGTGTGGGAGGCGCGTCGTCAAACGGCCCTGGTGCATTCGAAGCAACGGTTGTCGATGCAGCGCGCAGCGCCACGGGTGCATGTACGCGCATTGGGCGCTCACGCGAACCAGATGCTCTTGTCGACGGAATTTCGGCGCGCAATTCGGGCGTGCGGGATGCGTGCGCTCCAAATTTTCGGTGCCGGCTGACGGTGCCTTTTTCAACGGGAGGGGTTTGCATGATGAAGAACGTAATGACTCAGGCGGCGGCTGTGATACTGACCGGCCTGTTCGCCACCGCGGCGATCGCAACAGACAATAAACCCGTACAGGCTGCGCAACCGGTGGCGGCTTCCGGCGGTTCCATGCAGGTGGCCTTCTTTGATCCGGTCACCAAGCAGTTGCGAGCGCCCACGCCCGAAGAGGCGGCGGCATTCGCCAAGTCGGTTGAACTCAGGCGCCAGCAGCAGGCCTTGCAGCCCAGCACCAGTGGCCGTCCGCGTACCGAGGAGGAGGCGCTCAAGACGCTGCGCAAAGCACGTGTGAACGGCTACAACGTGGAAATAATGGATACCCCGGAAAGCGAAATGAGCTATCTGGTCGGCAAGCTAGATGCGAATGGCCATCTCGTGGTCATGCATCCGGGCGATAGCGTGCAGCATGCCACCGCCGCGGAGGTGTCCCAATGATCCGTCGCAGCAAGCTTTTCAGTGCCCTGCTCATCGCGGGCCTGCTGGGCGCGGCCGGTAGCGCCGCCGCCGCCGACATCCAGATCATCAACTTGGACAAGGCCGGCGTTGGCCTCAACGATACGACGCCAGCCACGCCGGTCGGTGGCAACCAGGGCACCACGCGTGGTCAGCAGGCACAAATCGTCTTCAACTTTGCTGCCTATATGTGGGGCGCCGTGCTCAAGAGCGCCGTGCCCATCAAAGTTGACGCCAATTTCGGCCCGCTCCAGTGCGACGCCAACGGCACCGTGCTGGGTTCGACCGGTACCAATAATTACGGTTCTTTCACCGACAGCACCGTGCCGGCGGGTGCGAAGACGAACCTGTGGTACTCAGGTGCGCTGTTCAATGCGTTTCTGGGTAGCAATCAGGCAACGAAATCCGACATGACGATGTCGTTCAATGGTGCGCTAGGCACCTCCACCTGCCTGCCGGACTCGGGCTGGTATTTCGGCCTCGACGGCAATACGCCGCAGGGCAAATCCAATCTGCTCAACGTGATGCTGCACGAGATGAGCCACGGCCTGGGCTTTGCCGGCCGCACCACGCTCACCAGTGGCGCACTCGTCAGCAGCAGGAACGACATCTATTCGTCATACGTCTACGACAACACCCTCAAGATGAATTGGGGCGACATGACCAACGCCCAGCGCAAGACGGCGGCACTGGACGATGGCAACCTCGTCTTCCGTGGTAGCAACGTCATGGCGGAAGCGCCGCTGGCGCTGGGGCCGCCGCCGGTCGTCAAGGTCACCGCACCCGCCGGCGCCGTGGGTGACTACATTTATGGCGAGGCCTCGTTCGGCCCGACAGCCACCGCGAAGAATTTTTCCGGCACGGCCGTGCTGGGCTTTTCAGGCAGTGACAGCCAGGCTTGTACGGCGTTGACCAATCCGGATGCAGTTGCCGGCCACATTGCGATCGTCGATCGCGGTACCTGCAGCTTCCAGACCAAGGCCTACAACGCGCAGCAGGCCGGCGCCACGGCGGTGCTCATCGCCAACAATGCTGCCGGCGTGATCGGCATGGCAGGCGACGACACGGTCGGGAATGTCACCGTGCCGACCGTGATGGTGAGTCTGGCCGATGGCACCAAGATAAAGGCCAACGTGCCGGCGACTATGGGCCTGGGTATCGGTAGCGGCCTGGCCGGTACGGATTCGACGGGTGCGGTGTTGATCTATGCGCCGACGACGCTCGCCTCGGGTTCGTCGTTCTCACATTACGACACCCGCCTGTCGCCGAATGCGCTGATGGAGTACGCCGAGAGTCCGGACCTGAAGGGTCACATCAATCTGGACCTGACCCCGGCGCTGTTCAAGGACGAGGGCTGGAAGGTCAACGAAACCGGCCAGATGCTGTTGACCTGCAACACCGGTGTGCCGACCTGGATCCCGGGCGGCATCGTGATCGGCGCAAACGTGTATGCCAGTGCCAGGAATATTGCCGCTTCGGCCGCCCATTTCGGCATTTACCGCACGTCGATGCTGACCTATGCAGCCAACCTTGCCACTCAGCAGCTGATCTCGGCGCCGCAAGCCAGCAGCTTGAATGCCTGCCTCAGCGACGCCGAGTTGCATAACCAGTTCAATGCGTGGGGCAACGGCGTGGATGATCCGACCGTCCCGACCGGGCCGGTCGCGATCGAGCTGACCAACGGGATCGCCATGGGTGGTCAGTCGGGCACGGCGGGCAGCGAGACGCTATACACACTGGTCGTTCCAGCGGGTGCGCGTGCGCTGACGACGCGCACCTCTGGCGGCACGGGCGACGTGTCGATGTTCGTGAAGGCCGGTGCTGAGCCGACCACCACGGCATACGACTACGCCTCGGTTCATGCCGGCAACACCGAGTCGGTGGCCGTGAGCAAGCCTGCAACAAGCACGTACTACATCAAGGTGGTGGGTGTGCAGGCGTTCTCTGGTGTCAGCGTGCAGGCCAGCTACGTTCCGTAAGCCAGTCCGTGCGATCCATTGATCGCACGCAGGAGTGAAAGTGCTGGCTCCCGGCATGCCGGGAGCCAGTACGCCCTGGGTGATGGCATCAATGTCGGTCCCGATCATCGTGTGCGGAATTTTCGTGATTTCATGAATAGGCGTATGGACGTCCATTTGTTTTTGATGAATCGATTCTTTTTTTGTGCAAGACATCTCACCGAAGATCGCATATCGCAGGGAATGTGCAATGTCCATCTCGCGCCTGGGGGCATTGCCACAGGATGAGCGGGAAGGCCTGCGCGAACGAAAATCGGCAATCAGGCCAGCAATAAATTGCTGGATCTGCATCGAGGATGCCCCGGGTTCGTGCTGCCCGCAGCCGCCATGATCAGGGGCAATCGCTCCGCCAGCGATCACTGCATTTTCAGCGCAGTGCTGCCCGTGGCAGCACAAATTCCCCTAGCACCTTCTTCTTTGAAAGAAATTGCGGCCAGTCGCATTTTCGCATTGACTATCGCAAGAACATGATGATAGTTTCGCAAGACCACGCGAAGCGAGGCGCACGAAATAACGCAACGTAGCAGTAGCGGGCACATAGGCGTGGGACGGGGGTTCCACGTGGCAAGGCTTTCATGGATGTCTCCATGGAAAGCCACTCATCAAAACTTGGGGATCATCGCAATGGTGAATAGTTTGGGGATCAAGGGATTGTTGGCAGCCTCGATCGCAATGGCTTTTTCCTTTTCGGCTTTTGCAGGCAATGTCGTGCAAGTTGCATCTACCAGTCCGACAGTTGCTGCGAACTTCAATGTCAGTTCGCTGCGCATGGATGGCAGCTACGACCGCTTCATCGTCAGGTATCGCGCAGGCTCAGCCGAGCAGGGCAGTCAGGCCGCCGCCGTGCAGAATATCCAGGCCGCCGTCGCGCGCGCTGGCCGTAGCTACGCGACGTTGTCGATGAACGCACCTGGCGTGAACTACCAGCGGAAACTGGCGACCGGCGCGTATCTGGTGACGACCTCGCGCAAATTGAGCCAGGCCGAAGCTGCGGCATTTATCCAGTCCATTGCAGCTGATCCGGCGGTGGCCCATGTCGCTCCGGACGTACTTCGTCACGCCGTACGTGATATCCCGGCGTCTGACGCGCCGACGGCCTTCACACCCAACGACCCCAACTTCGCGAAGTATCAAACGGACTATCTGCCGGGTGACGGCGCGTTGACGACCACGAATAAGGTTGCCAACTATGGCGGCGCCAATATCACGGGTGCCTGGGATCTCGCCGATGGCACCGGCGCGACCATTGCGATCCTCGATACCGGCATCGTCAAGCATGCCGACATCAATACCTCGCTGGGCGACGCCGGCTACGATTTCATCATTGATTCCTTCGTGTCCGGACGTACCGCCGATGGCCGTGTGGCCGGTGGCTGGGATCTGGGCGATTGGACCACAGGCAGCAAATACACAACCAAGAACGGTGGCTGTGTTGATGCAAGTAACCCGGCCGAAGCCAGCTCCTGGCATGGCAGCCACGTGGCCAGCGCCAGTGGCGCCGAGTACACCAACAACAGTGTCGGCATGGCGGGCATTGCCTACAAAGCCAAGGTAGTTCCGGTCCGTGTGCTGGGCCATTGCGGTGGCTACGACAGCGACATCAATGACGCCATCGTCTGGGCAGCAGGCGGTCATGTGGACGGGATTCCGGACAATCCGAACCCGGCGCAGGTGATTAACATGAGCCTCGGCGGCGACGGTGCATGCTCGGCTGACGATGACGCCGCCATCGCGATTGCCAAGGCGAATGCCCTGGGTGCCACCGTGGTAGTGGCGGCCGGCAACGACGGCGACGATGTCGCCAACAGTTCGCCAGCCAGCTGCCCGGGTGCGGTCACGGTCGCTGCCACTGGTATCACCAGCAGGCTGACCTTCTATTCCAACTACAACAGCCCGGGTGAGAATGTCGTGGCGCTCGGTGCGTTTGGTGGTGGCGTCTATCCCGATGATGCGGCAACCGGCGCGCAGTTGAATCCGGAAGGCTTCGCCTGGCAGGCGATCAACACCGGCACGACCACACCGAAGGCAAGCCCAGGGGGCGATACCTACGGTGGCATGGCAGGTACCTCACAGGCTACGCCGCATGTCACCGGTACGGTGGCGCTAATGCAGAGCGCACGCATTGGTGCGGGCTTGCCCCTGCTGACGCCGGCTGAAGTGCGCAGCATCCTGCAGAGCACGGCCCGTGTGCCTAACGTGGCCCCGGATTCGGCCAAGACCTTTGGAGCCGGCATTCTCAATGCAGGTGCTGCCGTGGCCGCTGCTGCGACGTATGGCACCGGTGGCAATGGTGGCGGCAATCAGGACACCACGATCCCGCTTGTCAACGGCGTCGCGCTGACGGGCCAGTCCGGAGCGACCGGATCCAGCACCGTCTACAAGCTGGACGTGCCGGCTGGTGCGCTTGCACTGACCCTGCGCACGCTCGGCGGCACCGGCAACGTATCCATTTACGTCAAGGCGGGTTCCGTCGGCAGTGCCACCAACTATGACTTCAAATCGGCAACAAATGCCGGCAATACCGAGTCGGTGGCGATCTCGCGTCCGGTGGTTGCGACCTACTACGTCAATGTGGTTGGTGAGGCTGCTTACACCGGCGTGAGCGTCGTCGGTAGCTACGTCGCACCCAAGTAAGCCTCTTCGACGTAGGCAACGCCAGAGACTCCGCATGCGCGGGCGGAGTCTCGCATGCACCGGCAGATGAAACGCCCTAGTGCTGAAGGCGGCTTCAGCAGCAAGCGCGGACTTCATATCCAGCAGTAGCCGGCGCGCAAGTCCGCACCACGTGTATCGAGAGACCTGTCAGACGGCAGGCAAACATCATGTCGTTCGACGCGAGCCTGCTGCGGCAGGTTCGTGCCGGATTCGAAAAATTCCAGTTGGGGGCGGTGTCTTGAACAAGATCTATATTAAGGTGTGGAACAAGTCGTTGGGTATGCTGGTTGTTGCTTCCGAGCATGCCAAAGCCAGGGGTAAGGGCGGCGCATCCAAGCGCCTGCGCGCCTCCGCGGCAACGCTGGCCGTAGGCTTGGCGATGGCCGCAAGCTCAGCTCACGCTGCTGCGGGTGTTTCTCCTTGCGAAGCCCTCTATGCGAGTGGTCACCAGCCGACTGCCACTGGAGAGGATGCCTTGTCTTGTGGTTCCGACGCCAAGGCGGATGGTACGAACACTCTGGCGTTTGGCAGCAATGCTTGGGCGTCTGGTGCGGATAGCGTGGCACTTGGCCTGAACAGTGTTTCCTCCGGCATCAACGCGGTTGCTGCAGGCAATGCTGCAATTGCGAGTGGCTTCTACGCTATCGCCATCGGTGGACATGCGCAGGCCACTGGTGCGCCAGTAGGCGGTTCCGGTCCGGGTTCGACCGCCATTGGCGGGGGTGACACCGCGGCGCATAAAAATGTTGCCGGGAAGGGCAGCATCGCAGTGGGTTTTGGCAGCCAAGCCGATCCGCAAGGTGGCGGTGACAACCAGGGCGGAAGTGCGGTGGGCGTCTATGCCCAGGCCAACAATGGCTCGTACAACACGGCCTCAGGTTACAAGGCTTATGCGAATGCGCCGGGCGTCGGCCCGGACAATGGTGGTTATGCCTTGGCCAATGGCGCGTATTCGAGCGCAAGCGCGGCACAGTCGACCGCGATTGGTAGTGTTGCGAAAGCTACCGCGACAAATTCCTCCGCGCTTGGTTTCGCGGCGCAAGCCAATGCGGACAACAGCGTTGCGCTGGGTGCGGGTGCGCAGGCCGATCGTGTGAACAGCGTATCGGTGGGTACGGCCGGACACGAGCGTCAGATCACCAACGTGGCGGCCGGCACGGCCGGTACGGATGCGGTGAACGTGGCGCAGCTCAATGCACAGACAGCAGCGACGGCAAAGGCGTCGCACCTGTTTGACGCGGACGGTGTGACGGACGGCAGCGAAGATGCGCTGGCGATCGGCAAGCACGCGGTGGCCGGTGGTGCGAGCAGCT
>NZ_LMUE01000017.1:76229-77377 GCF_009766065.1 Dyella sp. S184
GGGACAACAGCGTGGCGTTGGGTGCGAACTCGCAGGCGGATCGTGCGAACAGCGTGTCGGTGGGCACGGCCGGTCACGAGCGCCAGATCACCAACGTGGCCTCTGGCGTGGTCAGTGCCACCAGCACCGATGCGGTGAACGGCACGCAGCTCAACAGCACGAACAGTGCGGTGGCGCAGAACACGACGAACATCGCGACCAACACAGCGAACATCGCGACGAACACGGCGTCGATCGGCACGATCAACAACACGGCGGTGTTTTATACCGATGCGACGCGCAAGGCGGTAACGCTGGGCAATGGCACGACGGCGGTGAAGGTTAGCAACGTGGCGGCCGGCACGGTCGGTACGGATGCGGTGAACGTAAGTCAGCTCAATGCACAGGTGGCAGCGACGGCAAAGGCCTCGCACCTGTTTGACGCCGACGGGATGACGGACGGCAGCGAAGATGCGCTGGCGATCGGCAAGCACGCGGTGGCCGGTGGTGCGAGCAGCTTCGCAATCGGCGATGAGAGCGCGGCGTACGGCGCCGGTGCGGTGGCCACGGGCAACAACACGGTGGCGCTGGGTGCGGGCAGCTTCACGAATGCCGACAACGCCTCGGCGGTGGGCTCGCTGGCCAGTGCGATGGGCAAGAGCAGCACGGCGGTGGGTTACAGCAGCACGGCCAACGCGGACAACAGCGTGGCGCTGGGTGCGAACTCGCAGGCGGATCGTGCGAACAGCGTATCGGTGGGTACGGCCGGTCATGAGCGCCAGATCACCAACGTGGGTGCGGGTACGCAGTCCACGGATGCGGTGAACAAGGGCCAGCTCGATACGACCAATGCGGCCGTGGCGCAGAACACGACGGCGATCGGCACAATCAACAGCACGGCGGTGTTCTACACCGATGCCACGCGCACGGCGGTAACGCTGGGCAATGGCACAACGGCGGTGAAGGTGGGCAACGTCGCCGCGGGTACGGTGACCGCCACGAGCACCGATGCAGTGAATGGAACCCAGCTCAACAGCACGAACCAGGCGATCGCGCAGTTGGGCGGTGCAACGGCAAAGGCGTCGCACCTGTTTGACGCCGATGGGATGACGGACGGCAGCGAAGATGCGCTGGCGATCGGCAAGCACGCGGTGGCCGGTGGTGCGAGC
>NZ_LMUE01000017.1:77387-95651 GCF_009766065.1 Dyella sp. S184
ACAGAACACGACGAACATCGCGACGAATACGGCGTCGATCGGCACGATCAACAACACGGCGGTGTTTTATACCGATGCCAGCCGTACGGCGGTGGTACTCGGCAATGGCAGTACGCCGGTAACGCTGGGCAACGTGGCAGATGGGAGTGCCATCCACGATGCGGTGAACAAGGGGCAGCTGGATGCGGCCGTAGCCAATGTCTCCGGCAACCTGGCTGATCTGACCGACAGTGCCGTCAAATACGATGACAGCGATGATGAACAGATCACGCTGGCTGGCGCCAATGGCACGCGGATCAGCAATCTTCAGGCCAGCAATGTGTTGAGTGATGCCGCCACGGTGGGGCAGATAAATGACCTGCTGAGTGCCTTCGGCGGTGGCGCGATGTTGCAGGCAGGTGGTGGCATCAGCCTGCCCAGCTTCGCGATCCAGGGTGGCGCCTACAACAATGTCGGCGATGCATTGGGTGCGCTGGATACGGCTCTGGCTGGCGCCTGGTCGGGTATCAGCAATATCGACAACCGCGTGAGTTTGCTGGAACAGAACTACGCCAGCGGCGGGACAACCAATACCCACGTGGCAACGGATGGTCCGAACGATGGTACTGATGCGGCCAGCGTAGTGCCGGGCTCCACGGGTGTGGCGGTTGGTTCCCATGCAACAGCGGGTGGCGATCACGGCACCGCCGTGGGTGGAGACAGCTATGCCGCCGGCTCGAACGACACCGCGATTGGCGGCAATGCCAAGGTCAACGCCGATGGAAGTACAGCGGTGGGCGCCAACACCACGATTGCGGCAAGTGCGACCAATGCGGTGGCGGTGGGTGAGGGTGCGTCGGTGACCGAGGCCTCCGGTACGGCGCTCGGTCAGGGCAGTTCGGTGACGGCGGTCGGTGCGGTGGCGTTGGGTCAGGGCTCGGTGGCTGACCGTGCCAACACGGTATCGGTGGGTACGGCGGCCAACCAGCGCCAGATCACCAATGTGGCCGCCGGCACGCAGGCGACGGATGTGGCAAACGTCGGCCAGGTGCAGGAAGCGCTGGTCACGGCGAAGACCTATGCCGATGCTGGCGACCAGCAGACTTTGCAGAAGGCGAATGCGTATACCGATCAGAAGATCGGCAGTTTCGCCACGACCAGCGACATCAATGCGCTGCGGGACCAAGTCAACGGCCAGTTCCATGCGGTGGACAAGCGCATGAACCAGGTTGGCGCGATGGGCACGGCGATGGCGCAGATGTCGTTCAGCACACAAGGCGTCAACACACCGAACCGGGTTGGCGTGGGCGTCGGCGGCTATCATGGCGAGGCAGCGCTGTCGGTCGGTTACTCGCGGCAGCTGTCATCGAAAGCGAACCTGACTTTCGGTGCTGCGGTCAGCGGTAACGAAGCTTCCGGCGGCGTGGGCGTGGGCTTCGGCTGGTGAGCCAGCACCGGCCCGGTTTGCCGGGCTGTTGAGTACGACGAAAACCGGCGCCCTTGCGGCGCCGGTTTTTTGTGCCGGAGAGTTCAATTATGCGGGGCCGGCTGAACCGTTTCAGCGTTGCTCTTAAGCATGCTCGCCTGTTGTTGGCTGGATGTGATACCAATGGCGTTTACCGCGTGGACGTCGAGGGGCGTTGACGGGGCAATCGCAAGAATTTGAGCGGGGTGGATGGATGTCGGCAGTCATTGAGCCGGTGGCCAGCGAGGCAGGCAAGGTGGTGGACGATCGCGAAGCGGAAGTCTGTGCATGGTTGGTTGCGCGTGGTCGCCTGAAAGACAGCGATTGGGGTCGCGCGCGCCGGTTGCACGAGGAATCTGCCGAGGGCACGTTGACCACGCTAATGGCGCGGCTCGGGCTGGTGTCCGAGCGTGATCTGGCGGAAGCGTGGGCCGAACTGCTGCAGGTGCCACTGCTGGCCGGGCGCGATGCACCGGAGCTGCCGCCGCCCGATCTCGAGTTGTCGCTGCGCTTTCTCAAGCAGCAGCATGTCGTGCCAGTGCAGGACGAGAAGGATGGGTTGGCGTTGATCGTGGCCGATCCGGCCGATCCGTATCCGCTGCAGGCGGTGATGCTGGCTGCTGGCCGGCCGGTCGCGCTGCGGGTGGGGCTGCGTTCGGAAATCGATGGCTTGATCGAACGTTATTACGGTAGCGGCCGCTCGGCGATGGGTACCATTGTGGAAAACCTCGACGGCAGCGCTGCCGAGGAGGACGACGTCGAGCACCTGCGCGATCTGGCCTCCGAAGCACCAGTGATCCGGCTGGTGAACCTGATCCTGCAACGCGCTGTCGAGCAGCGGGCGTCGGACGTGCATATCGAGCCGTTCGAGAATCACCTGAAGGTGCGTTACCGCATCGACGGCGTGCTGCATGAAGTGGAAGCTCCACCATCGTCATCCACCGCAGCGGTGATCTCGCGCGTGAAGATCATGGCGCGGCTGAACATCGCCGAGCGCCGGTTGCCGCAGGATGGCCGCATCCAGTTGCGTGTGCAGGGCAAGGAGCTCGACCTGCGCGTATCGACCGTGCCGACCAGCTTCGGCGAATCGGTGGTGATGCGTATCCTCGATCGCGAATCGGTGGTATTCGATTTTGCCTCGCTCGGCTTCACCGACCATTTCCAGCAGCGCTTCGTCGACGTGCTCGATCGACCGCACGGCATCCTGCTGGTGACCGGCCCCACCGGTTCAGGCAAGACCACCACGCTGTATACCGCGCTGTCGCAGATCAATACGCCGGACGTGAAGATCATCACGGTCGAGGATCCGGTCGAATATCAGATCGAGGGTATCAACCAGATCCAGGTGAAGCCGCAGATCGGGCTGGATTTCGCCGGTGCCTTGCGCTCGATCGTGCGCCAGGATCCGGACGTGATCATGATCGGCGAAATGCGCGATCTGGAAACCTGCCGCATCGCGATCCAGTCCGCGCTCACCGGTCACCTGGTGCTGTCGACGCTGCACACCAACAGTGCTGCGGGCGGGATCACCCGGCTGCTCGACATGGGTGTCGAGGATTACCTCCTCGGCTCTACCGTCAACGGCATCCTGGCGCAGCGGCTGGTACGCCGGCTCGATCCGGAAACCGCGACCTCGTACGAGGCATTGCCGGAAGTGATCGCGCAGTTCGAACTGGAGAAATACACCGATGAGCGGCCGATTCGCCTGTGGAAACCGGGCAGCAGTGCGGCCAATCCCAGCGGCTACCGTGGTCGTCGCGCGATCATGGAATTTCTGGTGATGAGCGATCCGCTGCGCCGGCTGGTGATGCAGCGTGCCGACGCCGGCGAGATCGAGCGCCTGGCACGCGCCGAGGGCATGCGTACGATGTACGAGGACGGCATCGCCAAGGCCGTGGCAGGCATCACCACGCTGGAAGAGGTCCTGCGCGTGTCGCAGGAAAGCTGAGATGGCGCAGTTTCGTTACAAGGCGGTCAGCGATGCGGGCGAGATGCTGCAAGGTCAGATGGAGGCAGCCAGCGTCGATGAAGTGATCGGTCGCCTGCAGGATCAGGGTCATACCCCGCTGGAAGCGCAGCCAGCCGATGGCGCGGGTGGTGGCAGTGGGCTGGCGGCGCTGTTCAAGCGCGGTCCGTTCACTGGCGACCAGCTGGCACAGTTCACCCATCAGCTGGCGACCCTGCTCGGTGCCGGCCAGCCGTTGGATCGCGCACTCAGCATCCTGCTCGATCTACCCGAGGGCGAGCATGCGAAGAAACTGGTCGAACGCGTGCGCGATCGGGTCCGCGGCGGCAACACGTTGTCCTCGGCGCTGGACGAGGAGCATGGCGTGTTCCCCAAGCTGTATGTCAGCTTGGTGCGCGCCGGCGAGGCGGGTGGCTCGCTGGAGGAAACACTGCGCCGGCTCGCCGATTATCTGGAACGTTCGCAGGCACTGCGCGGCAGCATCGTCAACGCGCTGATCTATCCGGCGTTCCTGATGGTTGGTGTGCTTGGCTCGCTGGTGTTGTTGCTGGCCTATGTGGTGCCGCAGTTTGTGCCGATCTTCGCTGACATGCAGGTGCCGATCCCGTTCATCACCCAGGTGGTGCTGGCGCTCGGCAATACGCTGCAGGCCTGGTGGTGGCTGATCCTGCTGCTGCTGGGCGGCGGGTTGTTCGTCTGGCGTGCGCGGTTGCGCGATCCCCAGGCGCGACTCGCGTGGCATACCCGGTTATTGACCCTGCGGTTGGTTGGCCCGTTGCTGCTGAAGGTGGAGACGGCGCGAATCGCGCGAACGCTCGGCACCCTGCTGAAGAATGGCGTGCCGCTGCTGGGTGCATTGACCATCGCGCGCCAGGTCACCGCCAATCGCGCGCTGGACAAGGCGTTGAGCGAGGCACACGAGCAGGTCAAGGGCGGCAACGGTTTGAGCCTCGCGCTGGGCCAGTCGAAGCTGTTCCCGCGCTTGGCGATGCAGATGGTCCAGGTGGGCGAGGAGGCCGGACAGCTCGACACCATGCTGCTGAAAGTCGCCGACACTTTTGAACTTGAGTCCAAACGAGCGATCGATCGTTTACTGGCTGCGCTGGTACCGGCGCTGACCATCGTGATGACGGTGATGGTGGCCTTCATCATGGCGGCGATCCTGCTGCCGCTGCTCAGCCTGACCAGCAACATCCAATAGACACGCAACCATTCGCAAACCCGAGGTGATCCACATGCAGTACAGGCAACCACGAAGACTCGGCTCGAACGCCGGTTTCACCCTGCTCGAAATGCTCGCGGTGATCGTGCTGATCGGCATCATCGGTGCGGTGGTGGTGACCCAGGTCGGCAAGAACGTCGACAAGGGCAAATACGGTGCGGGCAAGGCACAGCTGATGACGCTGAGCCAGAAGGTCGAGAACTATGCACTGGACAACGGCTCGCCGCCGCAGCAGCTGGAGGATCTGGTGGTCAAGCCGGCCAATGCGGCGAACTGGCAGGGTCCGTATGCGAAGGAGTCCGAGCTGAAGGATCCGTGGGGCCATGCCTTCGGCTATCAGTACCCTGGGCAGCATGGCAGTTTCGACCTGATCTTCTACGGTCAGGACGGCAAGCCCGGCGGTGATGGCTACAGTCAGGACGTGGGTAACTGGCAGTAAGACATGAAGGCTTCGCGCGCCCAAGGTTTCACCCTGCTGGAAATGCTGGCGGTGATCCTGTTGATCGGCATCGCTGCCGCCGCCGTGTCGATCTCGGTGACACAGGGGCTGGCCAGTGCGCGCATCAATGCGGCCAGCAGCGAGCTGGCCGGTGCACTGCGGGCGACCCGTGCGCAGGCGATCGTGCGCGGGCAGGAAGAGAACTTCGACGTCGACACCCGCGCCGACACCTACCGTAACGTGAAGCAGCAGGACGTGCGTTTGCCCAAGGGGTTGCGACTCAGCATCACCAGCGCGAAGGACGACCAGCCGAACGACCATACCGGACGTATCCGCTTCTTCCCGGATGGCAGTTCCACCGGCGGCCGCATTACGTTGCAGAGTGGCAAGCGGCAGTGGCATGTCAACGTGTCGTGGCTGACCGGCGAAGTACGCGTAGTCGATACCGTGGCGACGCGATGAACCGCTCGCGTCCACGGCTGCAGCGGGGTTTTAGCCTGCTCGAAGTGATCGCGGCGATCCTGCTGCTGGCGATCGCGTTCACTGCACTGATGAAGGTGGCTGGCGCCTCGATCAGCCTGAGCCAGAATGCAGCGCAACACACTGAGGCGGCCATGTGGGCGCGCAGCCTGCTCGACAGCGCGTTCGTGGGGGAGTCGGTCAAGCCGGGCGCCAGCTCGGGCCGGTTCAACCAGGAGTTCCGCTGGCAGCTCAACGTGACGCCATGGAATCAGGCCGGGGCCGCGGTACCCAATGCGTCGCTGCATCTCTACCAGCTTGATCTGGACGTGTTGTGGGGGCAGTCGGTGCATCCGCACTCGGCGCATTTCAGCACGTTGCGGCTGACTGGCCCGGAAGTTGGCGGCAACAACACTGGCAACGCGCAGGGCAGCCCATGAAGCGCGTCGCCGGATTCACCCTGCTGGAGGTACTCGCATCGCTGGTATTGCTGGCGCTGCTGCTGGTCGGCGTGTATTCGGGCCTGCGCACGGCCACTCACAGCGTACGCTCGGGTACCGCAGCGATCGAGCGGATTGACCAGGTTCGTTCTGCCGAAGAATTCCTGCGACGCGAGCTGGCACAAAGCCTGATCCAACCCATCAGCCACAATGAGCGTGGCGAGGCCATCTATTTCGTTGGCAGTGCGCGCGAGATGCGCTACATCGCACCACTGCCAGGCTATCTCGGCAAACTCGGCCCGCAGCTGCAACGGCTGCAGCTGGTCGATGACGGCAACCGTGGCTTGCGGCTGGAGTTGAGCTTGGCTGTACTGCCGCCGGATGGGCAGCCGCCCAAGCCGTTAGGCGACCCGCAGGTGCTGCTGGACCACATCAAGGGTGGCAGCTTCAGTTATCGCGGCGTCGATGCAGACGGCCATCCGGTGCCATGGTCCGGCACGTGGGCCGACGGCCGGGCGCTGCCACAGCTGGTGCGGATCGCCTTGCAGCCTGAGGGCAACCAGGGCTGGCCGCAACTGGATGTGCCGCTGCGCGCCAATCCGTTGAGCAGCAATGCGCTGAATGCCCTGCCGCAGGCTGGCTTGCGCGGCGGGAGTTCACCATGAGGCGAACGCTGGCCCGGCGTGCCGATCAGCGCGGGGTGGCCCTGCTCTTGGTGCTGTGGGCGTGCACCTTGCTGGCCATCCTGTTGGGCGGCTATGCCGCATTGGCGCGTACCGAAGGCCTGCAGGCGCGCTATGAGTTTGCCCAGACCCAGGCGCATTACGCCGCCGAAGCGGGCCTGATGCGCGCGGTTTACGGATTGCAGAATCCTGACCTGAAACAGCGCTGGATCGGTGATGGACGTATCTATCAGTTCCGCTACGACAACGCCACCATTGTGGTGACAGCGGTCGATGAGGGCGGCAAGGTGGATATCAACAGCGCCACGCCCGATGTGCTGCAAGCCTTGTTTCAAGCCGCCGGGATGCCACTGGCGCCGGCCAAGGCGCTGGCGGACAACGTGGTGGACTGGCGCAATCAGGTCAGCATCATTGGCGTAGCGGAGACCCAGCGCGCTGCCTATACGGCTGCCGGGCGTGATTACGGTCCGCGGCATGGGCCGTTCGCCAGTATCGAGGAACTGCAGATGGTGCTGGGCATGACGCCGGCGCTCTATCGCACGGTGGCACCGGTGGTCACCATCTGGTCCGGCAACCAGAGTCCGGACTCGAACACCGCGCCGCCGCTGGCGCTTGCGGCGATTCCAGGGATGACCCCGGAGCAACTGAGTGTGATCCAGGCCACCCGTTTGCGGAATGCGAATGATCCGAGTCTGGCTCTCAACAACGGAACCACGCATAGTATCCGGTCGGAGGCCACGCTGGCCGACGGCACACGCGCCATATTGCGCGCCACGATTCGTGCACAGACGGGACGGAGCAGCACGCAACCGTACACGGTGCTGCGCTGGCAGGAGGGGAACGAGGAATGAGTAGTACGGCAATGCAGTCGTTGCGGCCGCTGGTGGATCGTCTGCGTCGTGGCTGGCGTGCTTCGCCGTTGCCGGTTTTCTTCGGTTGGTGGGCCGGGGAACTACGCGGGATGCTGCCGCCGCACTGGCACGGCTGGTTCGGCGGTGGTGCGGACTGGCATTTGCTGCAGTACGCAGGCACGCAATGGACACTGCGCCGCGCCGGTTACAGTGCGGTACTGGCGCGTTGGGATGACAGTGACGAGGCGTCTGCCACCGACGCTGGTGTCGGTCAGGCCGCAATGAAGGCGGTGCTGCAGAAAGTGGATCGCGATGATCTGCGGCTGGCGCTGCTGTTGCCGCCGGCCGCCGTGCTGAGACGTGCATTGGTGCTGCCCGTTGCGGCGCGCGACAACTTGCAGCAGGTAATGGCTTTCGAAATGGATCGGCAGACCCCGTTCAGCATGGCCCAGGTGTATTACGCGGCACGCGAGTTGCGCGGGCCAGCGATCGCCGGGCGATTCAACGCGGAGCTGGTGGTGGTCACGCGTGGCATGCTGGATCCCGTGCTGGCGTACCTGCACACGCTCGGTGTTTCCATTGACGCGGTGGATCTGGCAGTCGACAACGAGCGCCTCGGCGTCAACCTGCTGCCGTCGGAACAGACGCCGCGCCATGTACGGCCGCGCCAACGCCTGAATCTGGCGTTGGCGGCGACTTGCGTGCTGTTGCTGGCGCTGATGCTGGGCCAGTGGCTGCACAATCGCCAGGCGGCGTTGGCGCAGATGCAGACCGAGGTTGACGACATGCGCGGCGAGGCGCAGCAGATCGCGTCGTTGCGTCAGCAACTGCAGGACAACGCCGGTGCCGCCGGGTTCCTGGTCCAGCGCAAGAAGGGCACCGTGACCATGCTCAGCCTGCTGCAGGATGTCACGACGCGACTGCCGGACAGCGCGTGGCTGGAGCGCTTCAACGTCGACAACACCGGCCAGATCGGCATGCAGGGACAGAGCCTGCAGGCGGCGAAACTGCTCGATGTACTGAAGGACTCCACCTTGATCACGCAGGCCAGCTTCCAGGGCAGCATCCAGCCCGATCCGACCAGTGGCAAGGAGCGCTTCTACCTGACCGCGCAGTTGCATCAGCCGAACACTGGCCGGGCAAAGCCCGCTGCTGCCGCATCGACCGACGCCGGCGGTACGCCATGAAGATGGTCGCGCTCAAACCGCGCGAGAGTCGTATCGCTGCGATCGTGCTGCTGCTGCTGACGCTGTTGCTGGGTTACTTCGTGCTGCTGCATTGGTGGTTCGTGGCACCGTTGCGGGAGATCGGCAGCGAGATGGCCGACCTGCGCGATACCCATAGTCGCTATGCGGCAGCGATCGCCGAAAAGCCGGCGTTGCAGCAGCGCCTCGCCACGCTCGGTGCCGGACAGGCCGCCAGCAGTGCGTTCCTGGCCGACGATGATCCGAACACGGCTGCCGCGGACCTGATGCAGCGCGTGGTCGACGTGGTGGCCAGCAATACCCATGGCGGCAGTTGCGTGGTGAGCCAGAAAATGCCATTGCCGAACCCACCGGTGACACCTGGCGAGCCTTATCGCAAGGCAGCCGTAAGCATCAATCTGAGCTGTGATATCGAGTCGCTGGCGAATGTCCTGCATGCGCTTGAGCAGGGCATGCCCTACGTATTCGTCGACGATCTCAGCATCTATCGCAATCCGGTGGCGGCGCAGCAGAACCATGGCGCGGCACTGGAGGTGCAGTTCACGCTATCCGGCTACCTGCGTCCTGCGCATGCGGGCCCGGCAGCTGCCCCGGCCAGCACGCCGGCCGGTCAGGGAGCTGCGCCATGAACGCAGCCCACCAGCGCAGCCTGACCCCGGTACTCGCCGTGACGGCCGTCGTGCTTGGCGCACTGTTGCTGTTGCTGCTGGGCGGTGTGGGCAGCAAGGTGCATTGGGGTGCGCAGCGGTTGCTGACGCCGTTGCCGCCCGCCAGCAGTGCTGCCAGTCTGCCGGCACCGCTGCCACTGGAGCAGTTCGCCGTGGTCTGGCAAAAACCGCTGTTCAGCCCCGATCGCAAACCGGTGCCGGTGATGGCTGATCCTGGCGCGGGCCTTGGTGATCTCGAATTGAGCGGCATCATCCTTACACCGAACCTGCGCATGGCCCTGCTGCGCGACAAGAGCGACGAACACCGAGAGGTGCGTCTGCACGAGGGCCAGTCGCTGCCTGATGGCAGCGTGACCCTGTTCGAAGTACGGCCGCGCTCGGCGCTGTTCGATACGTCGGCGGGCCGAACCGAATTGAAACTGCCGGCAGGAGCGCCCTTCGATGGGCAAAAGCCCGATGCCGCGGCGACAGCTCCAGTCGATCAGAGTGCCCCTGCGGGAGCAATGATTATCATCGGACCAAGTAGTGCCGGAAAGCCGGAGACGCACCCAGGCAATGGCCGTGGCCCACGAGCCAGAAATCCGCAGGAAGATCAGTCAAAGCAACCGTTTCTTGACCAGCTCAGGCAAAACATCCAGAAGCGTCGTGCCGCCAATGCCGCCGCGGCCAACGAAGGAGTACGTTGATTCATGTTCCGCAATCTCACTCAGCAAGTTCTGCGCACTGGCACGCTGGCCGTTGCCGTGTGGTTGGCCGGTTGCGCCAGCCTCCCACAGCCACATGACGACGGCGCACTGCAGCGCGAGGCGATGGCGGGCACGCATGATCCGGTACCAGCTCCGTTGCCGTTGAACAACAATGCGCAGACCAACAGCGCAACTGCGACGCAACCGGAGATCAGCCAAGGTAGCGGGCAGTTCATTCGGCCCACGGCCTTGAGCAATCCGCGGCCAGCGGCCAGCGGCAATGGATCGGTGACCTTCAATTTCGAGAATCAGCCGGTGCAGGCCGTCGTCAAGGCGATCCTCGGCGACCTGCTCAAGCAGAACTACACGATCGTGCCGGGTGTGCAGGGCAATATTTCGTTCTCGACCTCCGAACCGGTGGATGCCGAGCAGGCACTGCCGATCCTGGAAACCCTGCTGTCGTGGACCCACAACGCACTGGTCAAACGCAGTAGCGGATATGTGGTACTTCCGGAGAAGGAGGCAGTGGCCGGCAACATGGTGCCGAGCCTTGGCGCCAACGCACCCAGTGGTGGCCTGCAGTCGCGTATGTTCCCGCTGCACTACATCTCCGCGACCGAGATGCAGAAGCTGATCAAGCCGTTTGCGCGAGCGGATGCGGTACTGCTGGCGGATCCGGCGCGTAACCTGCTGGTGATGTCCGGTACGCCGGAGGAACTGGCCAATTATCAGAGCATGGTGCGCACCTTCGATGTTGACTGGTTGCGCGGCATGTCAGTGGGTGTGTTCAACCTGCAATACGCCAACGTCACCGAGCTGATGCCAAAGCTCGACGATATGTTCGGCGCACACGGCGATACCCCGCTGGCCGGCATGCTGCGTTTCATTCCGATCGAGCGCACCAATGCCATGGTGGTGATCAGCACCCAGCCTGAATACTTGCAGGAGGTCGGCGACTGGATCGCCAAGATCGACCGGGGCGGCGGCAACGAGCCACAGTTGTTCGTCTACGACGTGCGCAACCTCAAGGCGTCGGATCTGGCGAAATACCTGGGACAGATCTACACCAATGGCAACAGCAACGGTAGCAGCAGCGACAATGGCGGCAAGGTCGGTCCGGGCCTGAGCGGCAGTACGCTGGGCAGTGCCGACAACACCAATAGCGGGACCAGCATGGGCAGCACCGCCGGCAGCTTCGGTAGTAGTTCAACCGGCTCGATCGGCTCCACCGGTTCCACCGGTGCGATTGGCGTGCCAGGTTCGACCGGCTCGACGGGCTTGGGCGGATTGAGCAGTACCGGCGGCACTTCCGGTACCAGCAGTGGCCTCGGAGGCAGTACCACTGGTGGCCGCGACAGCAGTGGTGCGGGCGGCGGCACGGGTAGTGGTAGTGCATCGGGCGACCAGCAGTACAGCTCCAGCGATGGCAGCATAAAGATCAGCTCGGTCGACACCAACAACCAGCTGATGGTACGTGCACGGCCCTCGCAATGGGAGGAGATCAAGCAGGCGATCAACAAGCTGGACAATGTACCGCTGCAGGTGCAGATCGAGACGCGGATTCTGGAAGTTGAGCTCACCGGAGACCTCCAGTTCGGCGTGCAGTGGTATCTGCAAGGTCTCGCCGCCAGCACACCCAATTCCTCGGGGGTCGCGACCAGCAATTATCCTGGTGCCCATCGCCAGATTGCCCTGGGTCAGGGCGGTAACCAATATGGTGGTCAGCCGTTCTTCTACTCTTTTCTGAGCAGCAGCGGCAAGTTTCAGGTAGCTATCAGCGCGCTTGAGACCAACAGCAATACCAAGACTTTGTCGGCACCATCGATGGTCGTGCTCAACAATCAGCTGGCGCATATCCAGGTCGGCAACCAGATACCGATCAACCAGACCTCGATCCTTGGCATTGGCACGACTTCCAGCACAGAGGCCACGGCCAGCAGTGTGACGTATCTCC
This sequence comes from Dyella sp. S184, assembly GCF_009766065.1. Lineage (GTDB taxonomy): Bacteria > Pseudomonadota > Gammaproteobacteria > Xanthomonadales > Rhodanobacteraceae > Rhodanobacter. Next base: position 89,405 of record NZ_LMUE01000017.1, read on the forward strand.
CCACTGGCGTAATTCTCGACGTGCAGCCGCGGGTGAATCCGGGTGGTCTGGTCTACCTCAACGTGCATCAGCAGGTCAGTTCGGCGGGCACAGCAAACGCGCAAGGCAATCCCACCATCGCACAACGCGACGTGTCGACCCAGGTTGCCGTACAAAGTGGCCAGACCGTGTTGCTCGGTGGCCTGATTACGCAGGACGATTCCACCAGCAACACCGGTATTCCAGGACTCAATGACATCCCGTGGCTGGGCCGGCTGTTCGGCACCACCACCCGCAACCGTGACCGCACCGAGCTGATCGTGTTGATCACGCCAAGGGTCATCCGCGGCGCCGAAGATGCCAAGCAGGTTACCGACGACTATCAGGACAAGTTCGAATCGCTGGCACCGCTGCGCGCGTCCGAGCATGCAGCGTCCACGATGACGGCGTCCACGTCCTCTGTGCCGGCCGTGATCACTCCTTTGTCGACCACAACCTCCACCTCCACCACTTCCATTACCGTCGCAGGCTGGCCGGAACAGCTGCAGCAGCATGCTGAAACTGCCTTGCAGCAGGCCGATTATGCCGATGCGCAGGATCTGGCGATGCAGTCGTGGCGACAGGGCACGCGACATGGCAGCCTGTGCGAGCGCAACTGGCAGGTCATCCAGCAGGCGCGCCAGCATGGTAATGACACCAGGGGTGTCGCCGCCGCGCGCAAGCAGCAACAGGCATGCCTGTTGCCGAAGACCACCCAATAGCCACGCATGACGCGCCATGGAAGGCGCGTTGCGACAGCCGGTATCATCCGCGTGGATGAGTGCATCCACGCCCGCGTTTCCGATCACCTCGCTGCTACCGGGGATTTGCGCCTCGCTGGCCGCGCATCCGCGGCTCGTGCTGGAGGCGCCACCTGGTGCCGGCAAGACCACCCAGGTGCCGTTGGCACTGCTCGATGCGGCATGGCTGTACGGGCAAAAGATCGTGATGCTGGAGCCACGACGGATCGCCGCACGTGCGGCAGCGCAGTTCATGGCGCAGCAGCTCGGCGAAGAGGTCGGTCGCACCGTTGGCTATCGCATCCGCTTCGAGTCGAAGATAAGTGCAGCGACGCGGATCGAGGTAGTCACCGAAGGCATCCTCACGCGGCTGATCCAGGGCGATCCCGAATTAAGCGGCATCGGCGCGATTCTGTTCGACGAGTTTCACGAGCGCCATCTGGTCGGTGATCTCGGCGCCGCACTGGCGCTTGACGTGCAGGCCACGCTGCGGCCCGAATTGCGCATCGTGGTGATGTCGGCCACCCTGGATGGCGAGCGCATCGCGCAGTGGCTGGACGCGCCGCGCATCTCCAGCCCCGGTCGCAGTTATCCGGTACGCATCGATTACCCGCCGGCGCGGGCGCAGGAGAGCGTCGAGCATCAGCTCGGGCGTGTGGCGCGACAAGCCCTGGAAGATAGCGCTGGCGACGTGCTGGCCTTCCTGCCAGGTCGTCGCGAGATCGCGCGGGCGCAGGCGGTACTCGCACAGAGTCTCGAGCGCGATGACGTCGAGGTGGTCGTGCTGCATGGCGAGCTGTCGTTGGCTGAACAGCAGCTCGCCTTGAGTCCAGCCGAATCGGGTACCCGACGCATCGTGCTGGCCACCAACGTCGCCGAATCCAGCGTGACCCTGCCGGGCATCCGCGTGGTGATCGACAGCGGCCTCGCGCGCGAACCGCGCTTCGATCCGAACTCCGGCTTTACCCGGCTGGAAACAGTCAACATCTCGCAGGCGTCGGCCGACCAGCGCGCCGGTCGAGCCGGTCGAGTGGCGGAAGGTACCGCGTACCGGTTGTGGCCGCAGAGCAAGCGGCTTGATGCGGCGCGCATGGCGGAGATCACCCAGGCCGAACTGTCTGGTCTCGCGTTGGAGCTGGCCGCCTGGGGAAGTATCGAGCTGCCGTGGCTGGACGCGCCGCCAGCCGGCGCGCAGGCGCAGGCGCGTGAACTTCTGGTCAGCCTCGGCGCGCTCGACACCAGCAAGCGCATCACCGCGCTGGGTCGCCGCATGCTGGAACTCGGTGCTACGCCGCGCCTCGGCGCTGCCGCCTTGCGCGCACCGGCCGAATTGCGCGCGCTGATCGCCGATCTGCTGGCGTTGATGGAAGCGCGTTCGCCGCTGCGTGGCGAGCAGGCACGCAGTGATGACTTCCGTGTGCGCGTAGCCGCGCTGCATGCGTGGCGCGATCGTCACAGTGCTGGCGGTCGCTCTCGCGCATCCTTCGCTCGCGACACCGAGCCATCCATGGGTGGCGCGCGTGGTGGTGCTGATGCTGGTGCGCTGGCGGTGATCGAACAGGCGAGCAAGGGCTGGCGTCGTCGTCTGGACGTCCGCAGCGCGGCGAGCGGCATGCCGGACAGTCATGCGGTGGGCGACTTGCTGTTGCACGCATTCCCCGATCGTATTGCGCGTCGCGACGACAATCAGCCATTGCGCTACACGCTGGCCAACGGTCGCGGTGCACGCCTGCATGAGAACACCGCGTTGCTGGGTGAGCCCTGGCTGGTTGCGCTGGATGTACGTTTCGAGGCGCGCGACAGCCTGATTCTCGCCGCTGCGCCGCTGGACTCGCGTGCGCTGGAACGCGACTACCCGCAGCAGTTCGTGCGCGAGCGCACGCTGCGTTGGAACGACGAGCGCAACGCGGTGGAAGCATTCGACGAACAACGTTTCGGCGCCATCGTGCTGGAGCGGCGAAGCGTGCCGGTGAAAGCCGAGGACGCGTTGCCGGCGCTGCTCGCTGCGGTGCGTGCCAAGGGCATCGATGTACTGCCATGGAGTGAACAGGCGCGACGCCTGCGCGCGCGCATGCAAGCGTTGCGCGAATGGATGCCGGAACAGGATCTGCCCGATGTTTCCGACGCGCGCCTGCTTGCCACGCTCGACGAGTGGCTGGCGCCGTATTTGAGCGGCAAGCGTCGACTCGATGCATTGAGTGCCGAGGAGCTGTCGCAGGCGCTCGGCGCGCTGTTCGACTACGAGCAGCGACGCCTGCTGGACGCGCAGGCACCGGACAGCCTCACCGTGCCCAGTGGACAGAACCGCCGACTGGAATACGCGCCCGACGAACCGCCCGTGCTCGCAGTGAAACTGCAGGAACTGTTCGGGCTTGCCGACACGCCGCGTGTGGGCGGCGGCCGCATCCCGGTGACCCTGCACCTGTTGTCGCCAGCGGGTCGGCCAATCCAGGTCACGCAAGATCTGAAAGGCTTCTGGGAGCGCACCTATCCGGAAGTGAAGAAGGAACTGAAAGGTCGCTATCCGCGCCATCCGTGGCCGGATGATCCGTGGACGGCAAAGCCGACGCATCGGGCGAAGCCCCGCGGTTGACCGCGTGAAGCCTTACGCGCGTCATGGGAATCGAGCAAGATCATGGTGAGGTTGATTGAGGAGTATGCACAATGACGCTTGCTGATCCCATGAAGATTGAGCCGGTTACTCTGTGCGGCAGCACGGTGCGACTCGAGCCATTGACGCTCGATCACACCGCTGCGCTTGCACGGGTTGGACTGGAGCCGGTGCTGTGGCGCTGGGTGCCCACCCGGATGCAGACACCCGAAGACATGCAGGCGTATGTGCTGACGGCGATCGACGAACAGCGTCGGGGCGTTTCGCTGCCCTTCGTCATCATCGATCAGGCCAGCGACCAGGTGATCGGCAGCACGCGTTACGCCAACATCGAGACCAGTCACCGGCGACTCGAGATCGGCTGGACGTGGTTGGCCACCAGCCATCAGCGTAGTGGCGCGAACACCGAAGCGAAGCTGCTGTTGCTGACCCAAGCGTTCGACGTGCTCGGGGCGAATCGGGTCGGTCTCAAGACCGATTCGCTGAATGAGCAGTCACGCACGGCCATTCTGCGCCTGGGTGCGCTGGAAGAGGGCACGTTCCGCAACCACATGATCATTCCCGAATCCGGCCGGGTGCGACATACGGTTTATTTTTCGATAATCGACAGTGAATGGCAGGCGATCAAGGCAAGGCTGACAGCGCGTTTGCGCGCTGTTACACCTCAGCCTTGAAGGTGCTACCCAGCCGCGCGCCGCGGCCGAAGTAGTGGCGGAACACATAGAACAGCGGCCGATAATGACGCGGCTCGATATGCGACGTGCCCGGCACCACGATGTCGGCGTGTGCATGCACCCGGCATACTTCGAGTTCCAGCGTGACATAGCCTTCGGCATTGCCGCGCCACGCATCCAGTGTATGTGGAGTGGCACTGCATAGTCGCGCTTCGAGCTGCAAGGGTGCTTCGGCAATGCGCGGCGCATTTACGTCGAGTGATGGCAATGCGTGCCAGCCGGCCAGGGCGAACTTGTCCGGTTCGTGGCGATAACCTTTCGCCTGCTTCCAGGCTGGTACGGGATCGCGGCCAGTGGTTGGCGCCAACCGTTCTACGGATGCGTGCATGGACTCGTCGGCGAGGTTCAATACACACTCGCGTTCGCGCTGCAGGTTGGCCACGCCCTGGCTGCCGCCGGTAAGGCCGATCACGACGCGGTCGGCCAAGGCCCATGCCGACGACATCGGCGTGATATTGGTCGAGCCATCCGGGTTGCGCGTTGTGATCAAGACGACCGGGGTGCCGAAGTACAGGATCGACGGCTGGATCAGCAGGGTGTCGGGGGCGTGGTAGATGTCCATGCCGCCAGTGTCGGCGTGCGATGTATCGTGATGCTTCGTCGTATGACGAAGCGTCCGGCTGAGGGTCTGGCTAGACTGCACGCATGAACGATGCTGCCCCGCTCAATCGCTATCAGCTGGCCGAACTCGGCAGTTTGCTGGCTGAGCCGGCGCGTGCGGCGATGCTGCTGATGCTGACTGACGGTACGTCACGACCGGCGGGTGAACTGGCGCAGGCGGCCGGCATCACGCCGGCTACCGCCAGTGTGCATCTGCACCGACTGCTGGACGGTGGCCTGCTCGCATTGCAAGTGCAGGGGCGTCATCGCTACTACCGGCTGGCGGATGAGCGTGTCGCGGCGATGCTGGAATCGCTCGCGCTGGCCCGTGCGCCTGCGTTGCACAGGACGCCGGCCAAGGGCGATGCACAGCTGCGCCGGGCGCGCTGCTGCTATCGGCATCTGGCCGGTGCGCTGGGCGTGGCTTTCTGCGCCACGCTGCTGCAACGCGATTGGCTGGAGACCGATACACGTGGCTTGTGTTTGCGGCCGGCGGGCGCCGAGGCACTGGCGTCGAGCGGGCTGGCGCTGGCCGATGCGTCGCATTTGTACGGCCGCAGCTGCGTGGACTGGACCGAACGGCGCATGCATCTGGGCGGTCCGCTGGGCGTGGCGTTGACCTCGGCAATGTTTGAAGCTGGCTGGCTGCGCCGGCTGCCGCCCGGAAGGGCCGTGCAGCCCAGCGTTGACGGTCTGCGTCGGCTTGGCTCGCTGGGCGTTCAGCTTGATTGATGCGGCCTGGGCAAACCATGCAACGCGATAACGAGACACGCTTTCCTGGACTCACGGAAAGCATTTGGACGTCCAAAAAAAGGCCCGATCGTTGCCGATCGGGCCGGGGGATTCCTTGATTTGAAACGGGAAACGCAGCCTTGCGCTTCCTCGACAACCATTGACGACAGCCGCGTGGAGCGGCTGCCGTCAGGGTGGCTTACTGCACGGTCAGGGTGATGTCGTCGAGCGTGAAGTCGGTGTTACCCGAAGACGACGTCTCCTTGCCGGTGAACTTGATGGTGACCGTCTGGCCGATATACGCGGACAGATTGGCGGTTTCCACTGCATAACCGGTGTTGGTGTTGAGGCTGGTGAAGGAACCCACCGTGCCCAGCACCGTGCCCGACGAGTTCAGCACCTGCACGGTCAAGGTATCGGCCGCTGTGCTCTTGGTCGAATCGATATGCAGGTAGTACTGCAAGGTCGCCGTCGTCTTGCCGCTCGGAATCGCTACCGACTGCGAAACCGTATCGGTGTGCGAAGCACCATACCCGTCAAGCCAGGCGAACCACGACCCGGCGTGCGAGGTCTCGCCGCTGCCGCAGTAGCTGGACGACGAGCTGCTGATGTCGCACAAGGTGCCCGAGCTCATGGTCCACGGCGTCGCCTTGCCGGTTTCGAAGCCGGTGTTGGTGAGGAGCTGGGTCGGGGTGCTGGCGGTGACTGTCACCGATGCCGTCTTGGAGCTGGTCTTGCCATCGACACTGTCGGTGACCGTCTCGGTGACGCTGTAGGTACCGGCGGCGGCGTAGGTGTGGCTCGGGCTGGCG
>NZ_LMUE01000017.1:95661-234130 GCF_009766065.1 Dyella sp. S184
GGTATCGGTGAAGTTGGCGGTCGGTGTGCCACCCGTGGCGCCACTGGAGACCGTTACCGATTGGGTCGAGGAACTGGTCTTGCCGCTGACGCTGTCGGTGACCGTCTCGGTGACGCTGTAGGTACCGGCGGCGGCGTAGGTGTGGCTCGGGCTGGCGACAGCGGAGGTGCTGCCGTCACCGAAGGTCCACGCGTAGGTGCCGATGGTGCCACCCGAATCGGTGGACGTGTTGGTGAAGGTCGCCGTCAGGCCGCTGGTCGTATCGGTGAAGCTGGCGGTCGGCGTGCCGCCGGTGCTGCCGCTGCCGCCAACGTTGCTGGACAGCCCACTGACGATGATGCTGCCCCAGCCGGTGGTGTAGTCCCAGCCCACGGCGGCCGTCTCACCGTCATTGTTGCCGGAGGTGATGTCGTGGAAGTCCGTCGCATAGTTGGCAGCGGCGGCCTTGTACAGCAGCGGAGCCTCGAAGCCGAGTGCGCCGCCATTGGCGCCCTGGATGCGCGCCCATGAGCCAACGTTCAGCGGCGAAGCGAGGCTGGTACCGCCGATCTGCTGGTTCGCCTGACCGTCGACGATGACCAGTGCGCCGGAATCCGGGCTGGCGTCGAAGGCAATGTCGGGAACGCCACGATACTTGGAGGTGCCGTTCTGGCCCACGCCTACCTGCCAAGTCGGAATCGGCTCGAACGTGCTGGGGCTGCCGCCGGTGGCACCCTCGTTCTCGCTGAGGTTGTTCCACACCGTCTCGCTGGTCCAGGTGGTGGTGCTGGTGGTGTACAGCTCGGTGCCGCCAGCCGCGACCACATACTGCGAGCTGGCCGGCCAGCTCGGGGTGATGCCGCTGGTGCATTCGTTGGCGCCGGAGTCACCGGCGGAGACCGAGAAGGTCTGACCCTGTGCCACGGCCTGCTTGAAGACGGCATCTTCTGCGGTGGTCGTACCCGCCGACTTCGCATCGGTTTCGCACTCGCCCAGCGAGACGTTGATGGCAACGGCCTTGTCATCAGTCACGGCCAGGTTGTAGTCCGTGGTGAGGGCGGCGTCGGAGAGCGAGGCAGCATCGTAAAGGATCAGGCTTTTCAGGCCGCCCGACATCGCAATGATGTCCTGGGTGTCCAGATCCCATTCGCCGTCGCCGCTGGCCGAGACGGAACCGGTATTGCCGGTGCCTTCGATGGTCGGGACGAGGGACGTCAGGCCATTGGTGCTCTCGAAAGACTTGATGTCACTGAGCACATCGCTCATCTGGCCCGAAACCACGTTGCCGATCGTGATCGACGTGGCGGCGGGAAGGCTGCTGGCGCCGTAGATCTTCGGGAAATCGAGCGGGTTGTGACCCACGGCCGTGCCGCTGGCCATTGGATGGGCAATGTTCGTCTTAGCCCGGCGCGCGAAGATGTGCGACATGTGCACCGTATCCAGACCCACCACGGACTTCACGATGCCCTGCAGCGAGGCGGGAATCATCGCGTCGGTGGTGTTGCGGAAAGCATTGCGGCCGTCGTGGGTGCGCACAAGCTCGAATGAGGTGTTGAATGCAGCGCGCGCCGAGTCGGCGGTGGCGTCAGCCGTCACCAGCAAGCGGTTCGGGGTGATGGTGACATTCTTGAAACCGGCCTTGGTCAGGTAATCCGCGACTGCCTGTGCCTGTGCCTGGGTCGGCGAGTACTGCGCGGCGAATTGTGCCGGGCTCATCGAGCGCTCGGCCGCCGGCGTATCGTGCTGCTGGGCCTTTGCGATAAAGCTGTCCAATTGCGATTCGTTGCGGAAATTGAGCGCGACCACGATCTGCATCGGCTGTGCGGCGGGCAGGGCGCCGATGGCGGCGTCGCCGTTGCGCAGTGGATTGGCATGCTGCGCCGGTAGCGCGACGAAGGCGCTGCTGGCAGTGGCGGAGACCGACGCGGCAGCGGCCATGCCGATGGCTGCAACCAGTAACTTGAGACGAAAATGGCTTGGCATTTAGAACTCCCAAAGTTTTTTGAGGACGCACAAAGCCACTGGGGCCGCATGGGACCTCATGAATGAAATACCGTGGACAGACACGGCATCACTAAGTTGTGTTGGATTTCTCTGCGATCCTGCGAGTACTGCGGCTCACCTTCCCCATATATCCCTCAGGGCTTGCACGCAGTTTCACCGGTAACGTCAAAACAGGATTTTCATGACGTTGTGACAGGATCATTCGTCAAACTCCCAATCGACGAACCAATCGACGGTATGGCCCATGACAGAGGAGCGTCAATAGGACTTTTTGAGGTGACCGGTGATTGCAGTCACATAATCAATAAGGCCGGACTTGATAGGCTTGCCGCAATTATTTTCGGTGGCCGTGGCGCTGGCGCAGTGGAGTGAATGCATGTGCACATGACCTTGCCGCATTCGCAAAAATTGCCATTTATTACAATCAATATCAATTACATAGAAAATTTTTCCAGACAGAATTGGGTCGCTCCGGCGCGGTGGTTCTGCCGAACAGAAATGTCACCAGCCGCAGCCGAGGCAACTTGCGCATAACGCAATTGCATGCGTTTAGAACGAGATTATCTCGCCGCGCGCCGCAATATATTGCATGCGATTATGTGAAGTGAGTGCTTCCGCACTGCCTGAAAATCGGTTGTGACGGATTTACCCGGTTCATTTTTAATTCAGCTGCTCATGGTCCACCATGAACGGAAGAGGATGGCAAGACAGATCATCTGGCCGACCCGTTATTCCGGCAGCCGCGTTCTGGTGGGCATCCGATGGATGCAGGCGGATCAAGGCGGGGCAGCTGATCCAGCGTGACGGTGAGCCGGCGCCCCGCTCATTCCGAGCAGGCGGCATGCGACCATGCACTGATGACCCGGACTACCCATCCCCGACTGGCGATCATTGGCGGCGGCCCGGCGGGCCTGATGGCGGCCGAAGCTTCGTGCGCAGCGGGCGTGACCGTCGATCTGTACGATGCGAAGAGTTCGGTCGGGCGAAAATTTCTGCTGGCTGGCAAGGGCGGTCTCAACCTCACCCATGGTGAAGCGCCGGCGCGCTTTGTCGAGCGTTACGGTTCACGCCAGACCGAGATCAAACAATGGCTCGATGCGTTCGATGCGGAGGCATTGCGGGCGTGGGCACGTGGACTGGGCGTGGAGACGTTTGCCGGCAGCTCCGGTCGGGTATTTCCGAAAGACCTGAAGGCGGCGCCCCTGCTGCGCGCCTGGCTGCATCGCCTGCGTGTTTCCGGAGTGGGCTTCCACATGCACCATCGATGGCTGGGCTGGCAGGCGCACGGTGCCTTGCACTTCGCCACGCCGCAGGGCGAACGCGTGGTGCCGGCGGATGCGGTGCTCCTGGCGCTGGGTGGCGCCAGCTGGCCGCAGCTCGGTTCCGATGGCGCTTGGGTGACCCCGCTGCAACAGGCCGGGATCGACATCGCACCACTGCAACCGGCGAACTGCGGGTTCGAGCTGGCGTGGAGCGAACACCTGTCCAGTCGCTTTGCGGGCGCACCGCTCAAGCCGGTGGTGGCGCACTGGACAGATCGCCGCGGCGTGGCCCATGCGCGCCAGGGCGAGTGCGTGATCAGCGAATACGGCATCGAAGGCAGCCTGGTATATGCGATCGGTGCCGAACTGCGCGAGCAGATCGCCGAGCGTGGCGATGCCGTGCTGAAGCTGGATCTGGTGCCGGGCTATACCGAACCCGTACTTGCCGATCGCCTGGCAGCTCCACGCGGCAAGCACAGCATCGGTGACTGGTTGCGCCGTCGCGCCGGACTTGATCCGGCGAAGTGCGCGTTGGTGTTCGAACTGATCGCGAAATCGATCTTGGCCGATCCAGTAGCGCTGGCAGCGCAACTCAAGTCATTGCCTTTGCGCCTGCGTGCACCGCGACCGGTCGCCGAGGCGATCAGCACGGCCGGCGGTGTGCGGCTGGAGGGGCTGGACGACAAGCTGATGCTGCGCATGCGCCCCGGGGTATTCTGCGCGGGCGAGATGCTGGACTGGGAGGCACCCACCGGCGGTTACCTGCTCACCGCCTGCTTCGCCAGCGGACTGATTGCCGGCCGCGGCGCGGCGCACTGGCTGGGAAAGTAGTCGGCACGCGTGCTGTTCTCAGTGCTGGGTGGATGACGTCAGCGAGGACTTCGGTGGCTCGCCAAGTTCGCTGGCCGACCAGCCGCCACCCACATCCCCGATCAGCGACACCGCATCAAGCAGGCGTTGCTGCTGCACGCTGAGCGCGCTCTGCTGCGTGCTCAGCTGGATAGCCCGGGCAGTGGCTGCGGTGGTGTAGTCCACGGTGCCGGCCTGGTACTCGTTGAACGCGATCTCGGCGCCGCGGGTGGCGTCGTGTACGGCCGTGTCCAGCACCTCGGCCTGCTGGGCGAGAATGCGCAGACCGGAAAGGTCATCCTCCACATTCTGGAACGCGGTCAGCACGGTGCCACGATAGTTGGCGACTGCGGCTTCGTAGTTTGCCTTGGCCGCGGCAACCTCGCCATGGCGTGCACCGAAGTCGAACAGGGTTTCGCTCGCGTCGGCGCCCAGCGACCAGACATGGTTGGCGATGTGCAGCAGGCCCGCCAGCGGCGATTGCGAGAAACCGTCGGCTGCCGACAGCGAAAGGCTCGGGTAATAGGCGGCAATGGCGATGCCGATCGCGGCGTTCTGCGCGGCCATCTGGCGTTCGGCGATCGCGATATCCGGGCGGCGCTGCAGCAGGGTCGAAGGTACGCCGGCCGGAACCGTGGGCAGCGTCGGCAAGGTCGTGCTGTGCGGAATGTCGAGTTCTTCCGGGTTCTTGCCGACCAGCACTGCAATCGCGTGGGCGTACTGCGCACGGGCGACGCCAAGCGCGAGCAGACTGGCCTGCGCGTTCTCCAGTTGGGTCCGCGCACTGATGACATCGGAAGGCGCGATGGTGCCGGCGGTGCCCTGGTTGGCAATCACGCGCAGATATTCCGTATAGGCATCGACGGTCTTCTGCAGCAGGTCGATGTTGGCGTCGCTCACACGCAGTTCGATGACTGCCGTGGCCAACGCGGTTTGCTCGGACAGGGTGGCGTTGGCCAGGGTCGCCTCGCTGGCCTGGGCGGTCGCCTTGTTCTCCTCGATGGTGCGACGGACCTTGCCCCACAGATCCGGCGCCCAACTGACATTGCCTTCGAGCGAGCCGGCGCTGCTGATCGATCCGTTGCCGTTGTTGCCGAGACTGCTGCTGGCGCTGCGCTGCCTGGTCGCCGAGCCGGTGACGCCGATCGTGGGAAACAGGCTGCTGCGTGCCACCTGCACCTCGGCGAGCGCAGCCTGATAGTTGGCGTAGTCCTGGCGCACGGTCTGGTTCGAGACCGATACCATTGGCTCGAGCTGGTTGAGCAGCGGATCGTTGAAGCCGGTCCACCAGTCGCCCTTCGGCGCTTCGGCCGCCGGCGCCGCCGCCGTCCAGCCGGGCAGTTCCTTGTATTGCGGCGGTGTCGCCACCTGCGGGCGATGGTAGTCAGGGCCGACCATGCAGCCGCCGAGCAACAGTGCCAAAGAGGCAGCCATTGTGGTGTGGAGAATCTTCATGTTCATGCGCTCGCGTCCGATCTGTTCCACGGCAGGGTGGCGGACCACTTGGCCAGTCTGGCGCGCAAGCGGTCGAGGTAGATGTAGATCACTGGCGTGGTGTACAGCGTGAAGACCTGACTGAAAATCAGACCACCCATGACGGTAATGCCCAGAGGTTGTCGCAACGATGCGCCCTGGCCGATGCCGATGGCCAACGGCACCGCGCCGAGCACGGCAGCGGCGGTGGTCATCATGATCGGCCGTAGACGCACCACGGCCGCGTCGTGAATGGCTCTCTGCGGCTCATAGCCTTCGTCGCGCTGCAGGTGAATGGCGACGTCGATCATCATGATCGCGTTCTTCTTGACGATGCCGATTAGCAGAATGATGCCGATCATCGCGATCACCGAGAACGGCGTACCGAAGATCAGCAGCGCAAGGGTGGCGCCGATGCCTGCCGATGGCAGTGTAGAGAGGATCGTGATCGGATGGACGGTGTTCTCGTAGAGCATGCCGAGCACGATATAGACGGCTGCCAGTGCGGCGAGGATCAGCAGTGGCATGGTCGACATCGACTGCGCGTAGACCTGCGCGGCACCCGCGAAGCTACCGTGGATGGAGGCGGGTAGTCCCAGCTGCTGCGAAGCCTGGTTGATTGCGTCCGTGGCCTTGCTCAGCGAACCGCCAGGCGGCAGGTTGAAGGAAATCGTGGCGGCGACCAGGCCGCCCTGATGGCTGACCTGGGTGGCCGTGTGATTGCTCGTATATGTCGCCAGCTGCGGGAATGGCACCAGGGTCTCGCTCGACGTGCTGTCTGCGCTGCCGCTGGAGCTGCCACCTTTGGCATTGGAGATGGCGTTGGTGAGCTGGTTGGCCTCGGCATTGGCGTTGAGCGCATTGGACGAGGATGTGCTGCCTTGCGTCCCGCTCACCGCTGTCACCTGCTGGACCGGCTGCACGAGGCTGCTCGATATCTGCGTCTGCTGGGTTCCACTCGCATTGCCTGCAGCGGTGCTGAAACGCATGCGGTCGAGCATCTGCGGGTACTGCCAGTATTTCGGCGCGACCTCCATCACCACGTAGTACTGGTTGAGCTGGTTGTAGACGGTCGACACGGTGCGCTGGCCGAAGGCGTCGTACAGCACGCTGTCGATCTGGTTCGGTGCAAAACCATAGCGAGCGGATGTGGCGCGATCGAAGTTGACATAGATCTGCAGGCCGTTCTGCTGCAGGTCCGAATTCACGTCCGTCATCTGGGTGCGGTCCTTGCCCAGCGCGGTCACCAGTGCGGGCACCCACTTGAACAGCGCGGTGGGGTCGTCGCTGGTCAACGTGTACTGGTATTCGGCGGCGGACGAGCGGCCGCCAATATGCAGATCCTGCGCTGCCTGCAGAAAGAGCTTTGCGCCGGACACTGCATTGAGTTTCGGGCGCAGGCGATCGACCACCTGCGCTGCGGACAGCTTGCGCTCGGCCAGCGGCTTGAGTTCGATGAACACATTGGCGGTGTTGAGTGCACGACCACCGGTAAAACCCGCCACCGAGGCGACTGCGGGATCCTTCTGCACGATCGCCTGCAACTGCGCGAGCTTCTGTTCCATCGCTTGGAACGAGATGCTCTGGTCGGCAATGATCTGGCCCATCAGGATGCCGTTGTCCTGTTCCGGGAAGAAGGTCGAGGGCACCAGCTTGATCAGCAGGACATTGAGCACGATCAGGCCGATCAACGTAAGTCCGACCAGCAGCGCATGATCGAGCACGGTGGTGAGGGAACGGGAATACGCGTTCTTGAAGCGCTCGAACTGCCGTTCGTACCACAGTGCCCAGCGCGCCTTGGAGTGCAGCGTCTTGCGGTTGAGTACATAGGCCGCCATGGTCGGCGTGACCGTGAGCGAAATCACCAGCGAGAGCAGGATCGCGATCGACAGCGTCACCGCGAACTCGTGGAACAGCAGGCCGACGATGCCTGGCATCAACAGGATCGGCAGGAACACCGCGATAAGCGACAGGCTCATCGAGATCACCGTGAAGCTGACCTCGGCGCTGCCGCGCAGGGCCGCCTCGCGCACGTCCATGCCGGATTCGACGTGGCGCACGATGTTCTCCAACACAACCACCGCATCGTCGACCACGAAACCGGTGCCGATGGTCAGCGCCATCAGCGAGAGGTTGTCGATGCTGTAGCCGAGCAGGTACATCGGCCCGAACGTGCCGATGATCGACAGCGGCAGCGCCACCGCCGGCACCAGGATCGCCCGCGGCGACTGCAGGAAGATGAAGACCACGCCGATCACCAGCAGCACGGCCATGAACAGGGTGCGCTCGGTGTCGTTCACCGCGGCGTTCACCGATTGCGAGCGATCGACGGCGATGCCGATATGGACATTGTGTGGCAGCGTCGCCTCGATCGATGGCAGCACCTTGCGGATCTGCGCCACGGTCTTGACGATGTTGCCACCCGGCAGCGGATAGACGATGACCAGCACCGCATCCTTGCCGTTGTAGAGGCCGGCGTTGCGGATGTTTTCCGCGGAATCCTCGACGTCGGCGACGTCGCGCAGCAGCACCGGCGCATTGTTGCGATAGGCTACCACCAGATCGCGGTACGGTGCGGCCGTGTTGATCTGGTCGTTCGAGGTGACCTCGAAGCGCTGGTCGCCCTGATCGATGTGGCCCTTGGCACTGTTGGCATTCGCCGAGCTGATCGCGGCGCGCACGTCCTCCAGGCCGATGCCGTAGCTGTTGAGCTGATCGGGTTGCAATTCCACCCGCACCGACGGCAACGCGCTGCCGCCCAGGGTGATCTGACCCACGCCGTCGACCTGCGACAGCTGCTGCTGGATCACCGAATCGGCTGAATCGTAGAGTTGCGCGCGGGTCAGCGTGTTCGAGGTCAGCGCCAGCACCATGATCGGTGAATCGGCCGGGTTGTACTCGCGATAGGTCGGGTTGTTGCGCAGCGTCGAGGGCAGGTCCGCGCGCGACGCCTGCAAGGCAGCCTGGACATCGCGGGCAGCGCCATTGATATCCCGGCTCAGTCCGAACTGGATGACGATGTTTGCGGAGCCGACCGAGCTTGTCGAGGTCATTTCGCTCACGTCGGCAATCGAACCCAGGCGCCGTTCCAGCGGCGCGGCCACGGTGGACGCCATGATGTCCGGGCTGGCACCCGCCATGCTGGCCTGTACCACGATGACGGGATAGGTGACGTTCGGCAGCGGGGCGACCGGCAGCTTGAAATATGCCAGTGAACCGGACAACAAGATGGCGACCGCCAACAGGGTGGTCGCCACCGGTCGCTTGATGAACAGTCCCGGGATACTCACGGCGTGCGCTCGGACGCCTGTTCAGACGTCGGTTCGGGACGCTTGCGCTGGAAGCGCTGCGCCAGACGGTCAAAGAGCAGATAGATCACCGGCGTGGTGAACAGCGTCAGCACCTGGCTCAGCGTCAGGCCGCCGATGATGGCCAGACCGAGCGGGCGGCGCAGCTCCGAGCCGGTGCCAGTGCCCAGCAGCATCGGCAACGCACCGAGCATCGCGGCCAATGTCGTCATCAGGATTGGCCGGAAGCGCAGCAGCGAGGCTTCGAAGATCGCCTCCTCGGGCGGCTTGCCGTGCTCGCGCTCGGCCTCGAGCGCGAAGTCCACGATCATGATCGCGTTTTTCTTCACGATACCGATCAGCAACACGATGCCGATGATGCCGATCACGTCCAGGTCGCTGCCCGCAATCATCAGCGACAGCAGCGCGCCGATGCCGGCCGAGGGCAGCGTCGAGAGAATCGTCACCGGATGGATGAAGCTTTCATACAGCACGCCGAGCACGATGTAGACGGCGACCAGCGCGGCGATCAGCAGGTATACCTCGCTCGACAGCGAATCCTGGAAGGCCTGCGCGGCGCCCTGGAACGATGAGGTGATCGAAGGTGGCAGATGCACGGCTTGCTCGGCCTGATTTACCTCGTCCACCGCCTTGCTGAGCGAGGCGTCCTGGGCCAGGTTGAACGAGATGGTGACCGCGGGGAACTGGGCCAGATGGCTGATCACCAGCGGCGACTTGGTGACCTTGATCGTGGCGATGCCTTTCAGCGGTACCTGGCCGCTGCTGCTGGTCTGGCTGGGCAGGTACAAGTTGCCGAGCGACTCGATCGTCGGCAGGCTTTCGGGCTTGGCGACCAGGATCACGCGGTACTGGCTGGATTGATCGAAGATCGTCGACACGATGCGCTGTCCCAGCGCGTCGTAGAGCGCGTTGTCGATCGTCGCCGCGGTAATGCCATAACGTGCGGCGAGTTGACGATTGACCTCGACGTCCACGCTCAGGCCATCGTTGTTCAGATCGCTGGTGACGTCGGTGATCGAGGTGATCTTTTTCATGCGCGCGATCAGGGCGGGCACGTATTGCATGAAGGCTTGCTGGTTTGGTCCGCGCAGCACGAACTGGTACTGGTTCGGTGACACCGTGGTATCGAGGGTCAGGTCCTGCTCGGGCTGCAGGTACAGCTGGATGCCCGATACGTTCGTTACTTCGGTCTGCAGGCGCCGGGCGATTTCGGCCGCTGTCGACGAGCGATCGTCACGCGCCTTCAGGTTGATCAGGAAGCGGCCGTTGTTGAGCGTGGTATTGGTGCCGTCGATGCCGACGTACGAGGTCAGCCCGGTGACGTCCTGATCCTTGAGGATCGCGTCAGCCAGCGCCGCCTGGCGTTCCACCATCGCGGTGTACGACACCGAGTTGTCGGCGACGCTGATGCCCTGGATCACCCCCACGTCCTGCGTTGGGAACAGACCCTTGGGGATCGTGATGTACAGGATCACGGTCAGCGCCAGGGTCGCCAGGAAGATCAGCAGGGTCAGCGTCTGGTGCTTCAGAACGACACGCAGGCCACGCTCGTAGCCAGCCAGGGTCTTGTTGAACAGGCCTTCGCTGATCCGCTCGAAGCGGCTCGGATGCCGGTCGGCCTGTGCCCGCAGCAGGCGTGCGCAAAGCATCGGCACCAGGGTCAGCGAGACCACGCCCGAGAGCACGATGGTGACTGCCAGGGTGACCGCGAACTCGCTGAACAGGCGCCCGATCACGCCGCCCATGAACAGCAGCGGGATCAGCACCGCGATCAGCGAGACGGTCAGCGACACGATGGTGAAGCCGATCTGCCCGGCACCTTCCAGTGCCGCTTCGAGTGGTGTCTTGCCTTCCTCCAGGTAACGCACGATGTTCTCGATCATCACGATCGAGTCGTCGACGACGAAGCCGGTGGCGATGATCAGCGCCATCAGCGAGAGGTTGTCGATCGAGTAGTTCAGCTGGTACATCACCGCCAGCGTGCCGATCAGCGACACCGGCACGGAAATGCTCGGGATGATCGTGGCCGGTATGTTGCGCAGGAACACGAAGATCACGAGCACCACCAGCACGATCGCCAACACCAGTTCGAATGCCGCATCGGAGACGGACGAGCGGATCACGCCGGTGCTGTCGGAAACGACCTCGACCTTCATCCCCGCCGGCAGCGTGGATTCAAGCTGAGGCAGCTCTTTCATGATCTGGTTGACGGTGGCGATCACGTTCGCGCCAGGTTGGCGCTGCACATTGAGCACGATCGCCTGCGTCTTGTTGAACCAGGCGCCTTGCTCGGTGTTCTGCGCGGACTGGGTGACCTTGGCGACGTCGCGCAGGTAGACCGGCGCACCGTTCTGGTAGGAGATCACCGTGGCCAGGTAATCCTCGGGATTCTCGATCTGGTCGTTGCCGTTGATCGTGTAGTCCAGTTTCGGACCGTCGAAATTGCCCTTCGGCTGGCTGACGTTGACGTTTGCGATCAACGAGCGCAGATCGTCGATATTGAGTCCGTAGGCGGCCAGCTTCTGCGGGTCCGCCTCAACCCTGACCGCTGGCACGTTGCCGCCGGCCGGGGTGACCAGGCCGACACCGGACACTTCGGAAATCTTCGCGCCCAGTCGGTTGTTGGCGACGTCCTGCAACTGCGGCAGCGACATCGAGTTGGAGGTAACCGCCAGGGTAAGGATCGGCTGGTCGGCCGGGTTCACCTTGGCATAGGTCGGCGGTGCCGGCAGTCCCGTGGGCAGCAGGCTGTTGGATGCGTTGATCGCCTCCTGCACGTTCTGTTCGGCGATGTCGAGGTTGAGCGAGAGGTCGAACTGCAAGGTGATGACCGAAGCCCCGGCGGAACTGTTCGAGGTCATCTGCTGCAAGCCGGGGATCTCGCCCAGCTGCACTTCCAGGGGCGCGGTCACCGTGGTCGCCATCACCGTGGGGCTGGCGCCGGGGTAGAAGGTCTGCACCTGGATCGTCGGGTAGTCGACGTCCGGCAACGACGACACCGGCAGGAAACGCACCGCGACCAGGCCCACCAGCACAAGGGCGATCATCAGCAGTGACGTAGCCACCGGCCTGAGTACGAACAGGCGGGAAATGTTCATCGGGTCGTCGCCGCCGCTTACGAAGCTTGTGAGGCGGAGGCGGTACCGTGGGTCCGCTTCCTGCCTTGTTGCGATGTGCTTGCCGCCGAAGAAGCGGGCGCCGGGGTGCTGCCTGCTTCTGCCGGCTTGGCCGATTTCGCCGCGGCGAGCTTGACCTTGGCGCCGTCGCTCAAGCGGTCCATGCCGTCGGTGACCACGACCTGGCCAGCCGCGAGGCCCGACAGGATGACCGTATTCTTGCCGTCGCTGGGGCCCTGGGTCACCTTGTGCACGGAGACGGTGTTGTCAGCGTTGACGAGGTAGACGTAATCCCCTGGCGCGCCGCTCTGCACGGCGGGCGTCGGCACCAGTACCGCGTTCTGTAGCGTGTCGACCAGCAGTTTCACGTTGACGAATTCACTGGGAAACAACGCCTCGTCGTCGTTGGGCACGGTCGCACGCAAGCTCACCGTACCGGTGCTGGTGGCCATCTGGTTGCCGAGTGCGTACAGCGTGCCGGTGGCGATCTGCTTGCTGTTGTCGCTGTCGTAGATCGTGACTGCCAGCTTTGCGTTGGGGCTGTTGAAGCGCTGCAGCACTTTCGCCAGCGAGTTCTGCGGCACGGTGAACTGCACCGTGGTCGGCTTCATGGTGGTGATCGTCACGATGCCCGGCGAGGTCGACTGGGTAACGTAATTGCCTGGATCGACCAGGCGCAAACCGACCCGCCCGGCAACCGGTGCGGTGATGTGGCAGTAGACGAGGTCGAGGTCGAACTGCGCGATACTTGCCTGGTCGGCCTTGATCGCAGCTTCGTCCTGCTGGACCGTGAACTGCTGGTCCGCATAGGTCTGCTCGGCAATCGACTTCTGCGCGTGCAACTGCGTGTAGCGGGCCAGATCGGCGCGGGCCTGGGCCAGGGTCGCCTGGTCCTTGGCCAATTGCGCCTGGGCCTGCTGCTTGTCGATTTCGTACTGGCGTGGATCGATCTGGGCGAGGAACTGCCCCTTGGTGACATCCTGGCCTTCCTGATAGCCGACCGCAGTCAGGTAGCCGCTCAATTGCGGCAGTACGTTGACGGTGGCGACCGGGGTCACCGTGCCCAGCTCGCTCAAGGTTTCCGGCATGCTGCCCAAGATTGCAGTGGCCGCGCTCACCACTTGCGCTGGCGTACCGACTTTTGCCTTCTTGCTGTTGAGGAGATGGAACACGACCAGGGCAACCAGCAGAACGATAACCACCACAGTGATCAGCAAGCCACGCCTTTTGTACCAGTGTTCGTTTGCTTTCGGTGTGTCGGCACTCATAAACCATCTCCCGGGTGCTCAATACCCGTTACTAAAGCACTTTCATTTGTCAAAGCAACGTCATCCCGGACGGCAGAGCCACCGTCAGCATAACTGGCAGAATGGTTTGTAACGGTTTGCCGTGCGTGTGGTTGACGCAAGAAGCTACAGCTTGCGGCTGGTGAATCCACGTATGGCGGCTTCAACGTGTCGCCGAGTTGTCTTGTTCGCGCGGCGGTCGTTGTGTCTCATGGCACATGCTGCTTCACCAGCTTGATCTCGAACAGCTTCGGCCAGCGCTTGCCGGTGACGAACAGACGATCGTGTTCGGCGTCGTAGGCAATGCCGTTGAGTACATCATTACCCGGATCCGGCAGCTGATTGACGTCGAGCAAACCCGTGAGGTCGATCCAGCCCACGACGTGGCCGGTGGCCGGATCGATCCGCGCGATCCGGTTGGTCAGCCAGACGTTGGCATAGATCTCGCCCTTGACCCATTCCAGCTCGTTGAGATTCGTCACCGGCTCGCCGTCGGCCATCACCATGATGCTGCCGGTCGTGGTCAGCGTCTCCGGATCGAGGATACGCAGTACCGCCGAACCATCGCTCATATACAGATGATGGCTGTCGCGGGTCAGCGCCCAGCCTTCGCCCGGATAGGCAAACGTGTGTTGCAGCTTGAAGCTGGCCATGTCGTAGACAAAACCGGTCTGGTTCTTCCAGGTGAGCTGCACCAGATGGTTCTTCCAGTCGACGATGCCCTCGCCGAAATACTCTGACGGCACGTTGTAGCGCTGTACCACTTCACCGGTTTTCAGTTCCACCTTGCGCACGGTCGATTCGCCGGCCTCGCCGGTGCTTTCGTAGAGGTAGCCGTCCTTGTAGAACAGACCTTCGGTATAGGCGCCGGTATCGTGCGGATAGACGTGCACGACCTTGTAGCCGTAGACGGGTATCGCCGCTTGGGCAGCGGCACTGCCCAGCAAAAGGGCGAGAGCGAGGATCGAGGTGAGGCCGGGCAATCGGGTCATCGGTCAGATTCTTCTGAAGGAAGTCATGTCGAGGCCGTGCACGTTATCAGCCCAGCGGTCGTACGCGGAAGTTGCGCCCCTTGATCTTGCCGGCGCGCAGGCGCTCCAGCGCCTTGTTCGCCAGTGCGCGGCTGATCGCCACGTAGGCGCGGGTGGCGAACACGTCGATCTTGCCGATGTCCTTTGCGTCGAGCCCGGCATCGCCGGTGAGCGCGCCGAGGATGTCGCCGGGGCGCAGCTTGTCCTGTCGCCCGGCATCGATCACCAGGGTCTTCATCGGCGCGAGGTGCAGGGTCTTGCCTCGTGCTGGCGCGATCTTCAGCGGGCGCCACGGCAGTGGTACGCCACCCAGTTCTTCGATGTTCGTCGCCTTCGGCCGCTCGCGCGGCGTGCACAGCGTGATCGCGAGGCCGGACTGCCCGGCGCGGCCGGTGCGGCCGATCCGATGCGTGTGGGTTTCCGGGTCGTGCGGGATGTCATAGCTCACCACCAACGGCAGCGCGGCAATGTCCAGCCCGCGCGCGGCGACGTCGGTGGCGACCAGCACCGCACAGCTGCGGTTGGCGAAACGCACCAATACCTCGTCGCGGTCGCGCTGCTCCATGTCGCCATGCAGCGCGAGTGCGGAGAAACCGCGACGATCGAGTTCCTGCGCCACCGCATCCACTTCGCGGCGCATGTTGCAGAACACCAGCGCATGCTCGGCGCGGTCGCCGCTCAGCAGCTGCGCCAAGGCATCGATTTTCTGCGCCGGATCCACTTCGTGGAAGCGCTGCTCGATCGCCGGCTTTTGCTCGATCGGCGCATCCACCGTCACCTCGACCGGGTTGCGCTGCACGCGCTGGCTTACCGCGCGAATCTCATCGGGATAGGTCGCCGAGAACAGCAGCGTCTGGTGATGCTTGGCGATGCGCCCGATGATGTCGTCGATCGCATCGGTGAAACCCATGTCGAGCATGCGATCGGCCTCGTCCAGCACCAGCACCTTGATGCCGCCGCCATGCAGGCTTTCCCGCTTCAGATGCTCCTGCACGCGGCCGGGCGTGCCGACCACGATGTGCGGGTCATGCGTGAGTGACGCCAGCTGAGGCCCCAGCGGCATGCCGCCGCACAGCGTCAGCAGTTTCACGTTGGGGATGTTCGCCGCCAGCTTGCGGGTCGCCTTGCTGACCTGGTCGGCCAGTTCGCGGGTCGGGCATAGCACCAGCGCCTGCAGCCGGATCGTGTCCACATCGATAGCCTGCAGCAGGCTCAGCCCGAACGCCGCGGTCTTGCCGCTGCCAGTCTGCGCCTGCGCGATCACGTCGCGACCTTCCAGCATCGGCGGCAGGCTTTGTGCCTGCACGGGCGTCATCGTGGCGTAACCGAGCGTTTGGAGGCTGGCGAGCAGGGCGGGTTTGAGCGGGAGCGAGCTGAAGGCGGTCATCTGCATATGATCGCATCAATGCATGGCGGCTGTCGGAAGTGGCGGGTGCAACATGGTTGCCTGTCTGCCACCGGCAAGTTGCGACAGCGGAAATGCGTGCTCGACCGCCATGCGCAGCATGGTCGGCGTCACGTAGGAACGGTGCGCGTGTTGAATGATTGCCATGTAGAGCCGACCGAAAATATTCTTGCAGTGCACACGTGTGCCAAGGGTAATGTCCACGCGCTGATTGCTTAGCACTTGTACGCTGACACAGGATCGGAAGATCAGGTGCTTGTCATTGGCACCGAGAATCACTTGCGCATGCACATCATCCTGGTCGATGGCCTGATCAATCACGGGATAGCGCTGATCAAACAGGCTGCCCCTTGCTGGCGACAATAGCGACGACACCGGGCAACCAAGCGGTGACGTGCGCAAGCCGATGGGTTTCACCAATAGATTGCGCAGCGCCATCATGCGCGATACACCGGCAGGCGGGTTGCTCAGGAAGCCGTCCAGCACACTGCTGAGCAGGAAAGAGGCGCTTTTGACGCCGGCATCTTGACCGGTGATGCTTATGCAGAACATGTCTTCGTGATGGCAATGGTCATCGGTCAATTGATGCACGAGCAGCGAATCCGCCGGCAAGTGGTCGAGTTCCGTGACCGTGTAGCCGCCACTTTCAAACAGGAAGCCGGTCGAGCGCCTCCATGCGGCCCAGGCGCCGCGAATCATGCCTGCAGCACAACGTGTGGACGTGCACAGCAGGCTATGCAATGTTCCCGGCGGCGCATCCAGTGAGAGATAGGTGGTCGGGACATGGAGGTGATCGGACGACGCATCGTGCAGCATTTTGCTAACGCAAGTAGGCAGAAGCACAGTGAGTGAAGGGATGCTCGCCTCGTCCGCAAGTACTTTCTCGCGTAGCGCCTCCGGGAGATCTCCGCCGAGTTCGTTGGTATGGCATGACAGTGCGAAGAATGCCGGGTGCTGCGAGTTTTTCGTGAGTGGCGCGAACTGATGCCAGGTGTCACCTCCAAAGCGGACGGTAAACAGACAATCAGGCGGGATGTTGATGTAGTGAAGCGCCTGGATGAAGCTTGATGGGTCCGTTTCGATCTGCTCGGCATTGGCGCTGGAAAAGCGCAATTGAGCACCGCCGCTGCCGGAGATTGCTGTGAATACGCGGTGGCCGGCATGCCGATGGAATGGATGGCCTTTCGCGCCGACCGCAAACGAATACAGCGAAGTGGCATCGCCTTTGGAAAGATCGGTACTACCGAGCCGGGCAGAGGGCTCATCCAGTTCATCGACAAAATCTTCATGTGCCTGCTGTCGCGCCAGCACACTTGCAAACAGGTGGTCGCCGGAACCGTGGCCGAGCTGCGCGATAAGCGAGACTTCTACTGGCAGACCACCCGACGAAGATGGGATACATGCCGTCGGAAATGTTCGAGTGACTCTCGCGTGCATCGACATCGAATCGCTCCAGGTGCCCGTACTATTGCTGGCTTGGTCAAACGCCTTGTTTCTTCGTGGCCAGCTTGCGTGATTCGCGCTTGAGCGGTCCTGCAGCAGGACAGATCTCCAGCGCGAAACCGGTAAGTGTGTTCACCAGGCTGTCCTTGTTGAGGCTGTAGAAGATGAATTGGCCACGGCGTTCACTGTCCACGAGGCCGGCAGCCTCCAGTACCGATAAATGCCGCGATATGGCTGGCGCACTCATCGCGAAACGGCTGGCGATCTCACCTGCAGTCAACTCATTGGCTGAGAGATAGGCGAGGATTTCGCGCCGTGGGCGTGAGGCGAGGGCTTCAAAGATACGGTCGACGGCCATAAACATTTAGATATTTAAAGTAATAGTTAAATATAAACATGGAGAATTTCCGAAGTCAAGCGGCATGGGCAAAGCCAGCCAGAAAATAGAAGTCAGTGGAGTACCGACTGCCCATGACTGCATGCAATGTATCGTGGCGACTTGCATCTGGCAGCCAGCTCGCCGACCCTGTGCGGCTATCGCCTCAGTGATTACCACCATGGATATCGTTTTCATCGAAGACCTGCGCATCGATACCGTCATCGGTATCTACGACTGGGAGCGCCGTGTGCGCCAGACGCTGTCGTTCGATATCGAGATGGCGTTCGACAATACGGTGCCGGCAGCAAGCGACGACATCGCGCTCACGTTGAACTACAAGGACGTCTCCAAGCGCCTGATCGGCTATGTGAGCGAGTCGAGCTTTGGCCTGGTCGAGACACTGGCCGAGCGTTGCGTGGCGATCATCCGCGAGGAGTTCGGGGTCAGCTGGGTGCGTCTGAAGCTGTCCAAGCCCGGCGCGGTGCGCGGCGCGAAGGCGGTCGGCGTGCGGATCGAACGCGGCACGCGGCCGGACTGATGGCGCGGGTTTACCTGAGTCTGGGCTCCAACCTCGAACCGCGACGCTACCTCTCTGCGGCGATCACTGCGTTGCGCGAGCGCTTCGGCGTGATCGCGGTATCGCCGGCGTATCGCAGCAAGTCGGTGGGTTTCGACGGCGCGGATTTCATCAATCTAGCGGTGGGACTGGATACCGACTTGTCGCCCGAAGCACTGAACGAGTGGCTGCATGCGCTGGAGGACCGTCACGGTCGCCGCCGCGACGGGCCACGCTACTCCGACCGCACGCTGGACATCGACATAGTGTTCTATGGAGCGCTGGTGCTCGATGGGCCAGGACATTTGCAGATTCCACGCAAGGAGCTGAAGCACGCCTTCGTGCTGCGGCCGATCGCGGATATCGCACCGACGCTCCGGCATCCGCTGAGTGGCCTCAGCATGGCCGAGCTATGGGCGGCGTTTCCGGCGGAACATGAGCCCCTGACTGTCGAGTCGTTGCCGGACTGACCAGCACGGATTTTCCGCGCCGAACGGGGCATCACACCGACAGCGTGCGGCCGCCGTCCACACGGATGATCTGGCCGGTGACGAACGGCGCGTCACGCAGCAGCCATAGCACGGCGCCGGCGACATCGTCCGGTGTGCCTGCCCGCTGCAATGGCGTGCGTGCCAGCATCGTCTGCTGGTCGGCATAGGGTTTGCCGTCGCTGGGCCATAGTACGGCGCCGGGAGCCACGCCGTTGACGCGCACCTCGGGTCCCAGCTCCAGCGCCAGCGAGCGGGTCATCGCGGCCTGTGCGGCCTTCGCCATGCAGTACAGCGTGTGCTGATCCAACGGGCGTTCGGCGTAGATGTCCAGCAGGTTGACGATGCCACCGCGCGCCGCGCGCAATGCAGGTATCGCCGCCTGGCTGAGGAAGAACGGTGCCTGCGCATTGGAGGCGAACAATTCGTCCCATTGCGTTGGCGTCGCCGCACCCAGCGGGGTGGGATAGAACGCCGAGGCGTTGTTGACCAGCGCGTCGAGCCGGCCGTAATGCGCCAATAGCTGCTCGACCAGCGCGGGTAGAGCAGGGATGTCGGCCAGTTCGGCCTGCAGCAGCAAGGTGCTGCCGCTGCGCTGCTGTTCCAGTTCGTCGGCCAGGGTATGGGCATGCTCGACGGAGCGGCGGTAGTGCAAGGCCAGGTCGTAGCCCGCTGCGTGCAGCGTGCGCGCGATCACCGCGCCCACGCGGCGACCGGCACCGGTAATCAGCGCGACGGGTCGGTCATGGCGTGGCTTCATGCGTAGGCTCCTGCGGCAATCCAGCGGACAGCTTGCCGCAAAGCAATGGGTGCGTCATCCGTCGGCGAGCGATCAGTCCGTCTTTGGCTTGCGCGGTTTCCGGCTGGCGACCTTGCGTGCGGCACTGGCGACCTTGCGGGCAGCGCCGGTCGTCGCTTTGTCGACCAGCTTGTCCATCGCGCGCCGCACCGACGATGCCTTTTTGCGGGGCGCTGCCTTGGCGGGTTCCGCGGCGGCAGCTCCGTCGCCTTCGTTTTCCATCACGATGTCGCCACTGAACAGGGCGATCGCGGTACTGGCGACTTGCCCCGTGTCGTAATACGCATAGGCACCGACGCCGAGTGCACCGATCACCGGCAGCCAGCGCGACAGGCCTTCGCTCACCGTGCGCTGGGTGAGCTTGACGCCAATCTGCTTCGCCACGCGTTGCGCGACACCATAGGACATGCGTCGGAACACTAGCCGGTCGCCCATCTGCACGACCAGGTCGCGGAACGCCTGCGCCGCGGTATGCCGGAACAGGCACCACAGCATCTGCTCGCGGCCCAGCGTGTGATTGCGGCCATAGGCGGCGGCGATGTCGCTGACCATCTGGCCCTGGATCTTCCAGATCGCGATCAGCTCCGGCAACAGCGTCAGCCAGCCCAGCGGTCCTGGTGGCAGCGCCAGCGAGCCGGCGGTGAGCGCAGCTCGCTGGGCTGCGCGGTTGGCCAGGCGACGTGCCTCCGTGGCGGGATCCTTGCTGCTGCCGACCTTGCTGTCCGGCACCTTGCTGACGAAATCGAGGATCGCCTGGGTGACCCGGTTGTGCTCGACCGGTGCGATGACGGCAGGAACTTGCTCGCTGTGCTTGGCCATGCGGGGCTCCATGGTGGGCGCGCCACGAACTGGCGTGCGTCCGAGCAGTCTAGAGGAGCCGCGTGAAGCTGGACTCAATGGCCGGTGCAGGCGGTCCCTCGACATGGTATCGGCCGCAGGCATGACTTCTGGCTCAGGTGGGCAAGACGAGATGTCAGTAATGTTATAACATTACACACAGCCTCTCACTTGTCCTTGCTGGAACCCTTGATGAAACGATCCCTGCTTGCCTTGAGCCTTGCCGCTGCGCTGGCCACGACTGCTGCGCATGCCACCGATACGCCTGCAGCGCCCGCCGCTGCCACAACAGGCACGGATAACACGACGGATACCAGCAACCAGCCGCAGACGCGGGATCTGAGCGCGATCGACGTGTCGGCCAAGCTGGACAAGGCGCGCAACACATTGTCGCCGGATACCGGCAGCAGCCAGTACGTGATCGACCAGAAGGCGATCCAGGCGTTGCCGCTGGGTGCGTCCACGCCAATGAACCAGGTGCTGCTGCAGGCGCCCGGCGTGGTGCAGGATTCCTACGGCGGTCTGCATGTGCGCGGCGACCACGCCAACCTGCAATACCGCATCGATGGTGTGATCATTCCCGAGTCGATCTCCGGCTTCGGCCAGAGCCTGGACGCGCGCACGATCCAGAGCGTGAGCCTGCTCGACGGCGCGTTGCCGGCGCAATACGGCCTGCGCACGGCGGCGGTGGTCGATATCACCACTAAGAGCGGTAGCGCGTTGGGCAATGGCGGCAGCGTCGGCATGACCACCGGCTCGTTCGGCACGTTCAATCCGAATGTTTCGCTGTGGGGTAGCAGCGGCCCGTGGAGCGCATTCTTCACCGCGAACTACACGGAAGACAATGTCGGCATCGAGAATCCGACGGCCAGCCGCACGCCGATCCATGATCACACCAACCAGGTGAAGGCGTTTGGCGATGTCAGCTACCTGATCGACAGCGATACACGCCTGAGCTTCCTGTTCGGTGTGGCGAACAACCACTTCCAGATTCCGAACAACCCGGATCAGACGCCGCAGTTCGGTTATCTGGATGTCACCAATTTCAACTCGGCCAACTTGAACGAGCAGCAGAACGAGCAGACCCGCTTCGGCGTGCTGGCGCTGCAGGGCAAGCTGGGCGCGACCGATTACCAGGTCTCGCTGGGTCAGCGCTTCAGCGGCCTGCAGTACATGCCGGACGACATCGGTGATCTGATGTTCAACGGCGTCGCCGGCGCGATCAACCAGAGCGATCGCGCCAGCACGCTGCAGGTGGATTTCTCCACGCCGATGGGCGACAACCATACCCTGCGCTACGGTTTGTACGGCAGCTTCGACCATGCCAGCACCGACACCAATTCGCTGGTGTTCCCGGCCAATCCGGACGGTAGTCAGGCCAGCACGGTGCCGTTCAACATCTTCACCAGCGATCGGATCACCGCCAAGACCTGGTCCGCCTATGTGCAGGATGAGTGGAGCATCGGCGAGAACTGGACGGTGAACTACGGCCTGCGCGGCGACCAGTACCAGGCGTTCGATACCACCGCAAGCCAGCTGAGCCCGCGCCTGGGCATGGTGTGGCAGGCCACCAGCACCACCACCGTGCACGCCGGCTACTCGCGCTACTTCACGCCGCCGGCGACCGAGCTGATTTCCTCCACGGATCTCGCCGCGTTCGCCAATACCACCAACGCGGTGAAGAACTATGGCGACAACACGCCGCTGGCCGAGCGCTCCAACTACTTCGACCTCGGCGTCTCGCAGAGCCTAGGCAGCAACTGGACGCTGGGCCTGGACACCTATTACCGCACGGTGAGCCGTTTGCAGGACGAGGGCCAGTTCGGCACGGCGCTGGTGTATTCCACCTTCAATTACAAATACGGTCGCGTCGATGGCGCGGAGTTCACCGCGAACTACAGCGCTGGTCCGTTCTCGGCCTATTTCAACTTCTCCTATACCAAGGCGATGGGCAAGGATGTGATGACCAGCCAGTACAATTTCAGTCCGGTAGACCTGGCCTACATCGCCAACAATTACATTTACCTCGACCACGACCAGAAGTTCACCTCATCCGGCGGCCTCAACTACGCGTTGAGCGATACCACCAAGCTTGGCGCCGACTACCTGTTCGGCACTGGCTTGCGCAAGGACGGCAGCGTGCCGAACGGTGGCACCCTGCCGGACTACTTCCAGCTCAACCTCAACATCTCGCACGACTTCACGTTCGATCATTTCGGCCAGCTGCACACCCAGCTGGCGCTGATCAATGCGCTGGACCGTACCTACGAGCTGCGTGACGGCACCGGCATCGGCGTCGGTGCGCCGCAGTACGGGCCGCGCCGTGGGCTGTACCTGAGCCTGCAGAAAGATTTCTGATCGAGACAAGATTTCTGATCGAGACGCGGCTGGCGTAGGAGCGCACAAGGTGCGTTCCTACGGAAACACGTGAGGGACGCGCGATGCGCCCCTTCCGCTATGCTTGCCGCGGTTTTTCACTACCGGCAAGCCCCATGCCTTCCCGCCTCCCCGATCCGAGCGCCGACGAGCGCGCGCATTCCGACCATCTGCTGCAGCTGCTGCGTGAGCAGATCGCCTCGCACGGGCCGTTGCCGTTTTCGCAGTATATGGAGCGTTGCCTCTATGCGCCGGGGCTGGGTTACTACAGCGCGGGCAAGACCAAGTTCGGCGCGGCCGGCGATTTCGTCACCGCGCCGGAGTTGGGCGAGCTGTTCGCGCGCTGTGTGATCAATGCAGTGCAGCCAGTGCTGGCGATGCTTGGCGACGAGGCGGATTTTCTGGAGCTAGGCGGTGGCA
The DNA here is from genome assembly GCF_009766065.1 of Dyella sp. S184. Taxonomy (GTDB): domain Bacteria; phylum Pseudomonadota; class Gammaproteobacteria; order Xanthomonadales; family Rhodanobacteraceae; genus Rhodanobacter. Next base: position 118,673 of record NZ_LMUE01000017.1, read on the forward strand.
GCGGCGCGTTCGCCGAGGTGGCGCTTAAAGCGTTGGCCGCTGGTGGTGCGTTGCCGCGGCAATACTTGATTCTCGAACCCAGCGCCGATCTGCGTGAGCGGCAGCGCGAACGGCTGCGCGCGCATCTTCCGGCCGAGCTCAACGCCCGCGTGCAATGGCTGGATCGTCCACCCGAGCAGGACTGGCGCGGCGTGCTGTTTGCCAACGAGGTGATCGATGCGTTGCCGGCCACGCGCTTCGCGATGCGCGCTGGTGAGGTCTACGAGGAGTATGTAGCGCTGGATGGCGAAGGTCGCCTGTTGCGCGTCGATCGTCCGGCCGATGCGCTGGTGGCCGGAGCGGTGCGCCATGTCGAACGCGACCTCGGCAGCGATTTCAGCGAGGGCTACCGTTCGGAAATCCTGCCGCAGCTGCCGTACTGGATCCAGGCGATAGCCGGTTCACTGACGGCCGGCTTGATGCTGTTCGTCGACTACGGTTACGTGCGCCGCGAGTTCTACCTGCCCGAGCGTGACGACGGCACTTTGATGGCGCATTACCGCCATCACGCGCACAACGATCCGCTGTATCTGCCTGGCCTGAACGATCTCACCGCCTCGGTCGATTTCACTGCGCTGGCCGAAGCGGGCAACAGTGCCGGCTTCGGCGTGGCCGCCTATCTGCCACAGGCACAGTTCCTGATCGGTGCCGGCCTGCAGGACATCTTCGAAATCGAGCAGGCAAAGATCGCCGACGAGCACAGCCGTTACCGGCTGGCGCAGCAGGTGAAGAAGCTCATGCTGCCCGATCAAATGGGCGAACGGTTTCAGGCGATGCTCTTCGCCCGCGGCATGGATGCGCTACCGCTACCCGCCGAGCTGCTGGCATCGGATCAGAGCCAGCGGCTGTAGCGTTGGGCACTATGGCGTTTTCTCGACGGCGCATATTTGCAGCGCTGCCGTTCCGTCGCGTTCGATTTCCAGATTGGACGAGATGGGTCGACAGTTCGCAAGCCGATGATCCGGAAGATAGGCATCGAGAATCTTCTTGCCGTTGTCCGGGTCAGCGCGACGAAGTGCATAGAGCGGACCTTTGTGCTGAGTGACATATTGCTGTCTGAGTTCAGAGTATCGGTAGCCTGCTACGGTACTGTCGAATCGGGAAAGGCTAAGGCCGATGAAATCGATATTTTCCGTGTGTGCGAAGAAAGGCACCACATAGGCCTCCGCTCCGCTAACCAGCAGAACCATGCTGCCTGGTTCGACTTCGATGGGATTTATTTTGAACATCGTCTTTGAAAAGCTGACGTGTCCCCAGTCGGGATAGCGGGTACATCCTGCGGTCACCAGCAGGATAACCAGCATTGCCAATCCGGCACAGCGATCTTCTCTGCTGTCAGACGGCAGGGAACAAATCACCGTACGCACGGCGCTCAGCATCAGAAGACCGGTGAGCGCCTCGATGGGCACGGCGTAGCGGAGGATCGAAAAAAGCCCGAGCCACGCTACGTAGGCGACAACGGCAAAAGTTGACAGCAAGCCGCTCGGCGACCCGTGGATATTTTTGCAGCTTCTTGCCGACTGGAACACGTCAAGAGTGGCCGTGATCATTACGGCAAGCATCGCCAGCGCATAACGCGGATCAGCGAATTCCAGTTCGGTAACGAGACCGCTGTTTTTCTTGGCCCAGTAGAAGGGATAAAACAGCCATTGGGCAAGATCTCGTGGTCGAAACCGTGGATCGGTGCCACTGACTGTGCCGATCCAGTCTGAGCGAAACAATTGATTGAAGTAGGGGAAGCTCAGATTGCCGGTGAGTCGATACAGATGCCATCCCCACCAACCGTAACTCACCAGAAAGGCGAGGACGGATCCGGTGGTATAGATGAGCGCAAGCCTGAGCGCATCTCCGCGCGGTCTCAGAGTGACCAGCAGGGAGAGCGCCATGGCAGGGATGTAAATCACGGCTGTAGGCTTCAGCCCAGCGGCCAGCCCGCAGCAGATGCCAGCCACGCATGCACTGCGCGCCTTGGATGCAAGGTCGGCGCCGTACAGTGGCAACAACTGTAGCAATCCGAGGAGAACGAGGCAGGCGAGCAGTATCTCGTTCGTCGTACTCCCGGCCTGCGATACCGCCATGGTGCCGCTTGCACCTACAGCAACCGCAAGCAAATCGGGCCAACCAGGCGAACGCCCCTGCAGCTTCGTCAGCGCAATGGCTATCTTGCACAAGATGAACAGCAGCAGGCCATACCAGAGTCCCTGAAAAGCAGCCAGGACAATGGGCCAGCCGTTCAATACTCCAGTGCCTAGCGCGTAGTACGGAAGGTCGGGCAAGGGATTGAAAAAGCTCTGCGACCCCGCGGCACCGAAGTCGTGCGCACTGCGATCGTGCAAAAGTGCCCATGCGTTGTAGATGTGATAATTCTTTAAGTCAAAATTCGCGTCCTGGCCAAGGAAGACGCTCAGGGCCGCGCCGACCGCCAGGCAAAACGGTAATAGCATCCGCGAAAGGAGAGTGCGCTGCGCAAGATTCATGCGTGGTCGCCTTGCCGCGACCGGATGTCATGAGGGTCGTGCGCTGCGGGGTGAAAGGACTGGACCGTGCGGGGATTCGCGTTCGGACACGTGCTTGCTGGTTCTGGAGAGGGAATGCGAAAAATCCATGTCAAAGTCATAGCGCCGATTCGGCAAAACGCGCGTTTGCGCAAGTAATGAGGGTGTCGACCGACGGCAGAATGCCTAAGGACACTTCATGATGGCTTGGCGGCAGCTCAGCGTGTCGTCCTCGTACTACTGGCTGGTGCTGGCATTGAGCTGCTGGGTGCAGGTGCCGAGCTGGCCGGCGCAGGTACCGATGACGCGGCAGCGGGCAAGGGCAACGGCTGCACCGGTGTCGCGTCACTGGGGCGGCGTACCAGCTGACCACGTTTGAACAGATCGCTGGAGACTTGGTAGTAGGCGATCGCCTGGTCGACCAAGGTCTGGTCCACCGGCTGGATCGGCGTGGCATCACCAGTGGTGTAGTCCGGCTTGAACTGCTCCAGCTTGCGGCGCGGTTCCAGCACGGTGAGCACGTCGTCGCGCAGGTAGCCGAGCTTCTCGTAGGTGCCGGGCATGGCATGGCCGCCGCCTGCTGGCAGCTGGAACACGTCCTGGCCGAAGAAGCGCGTGCGGTAGCTGAAGTTGAGCATGCCGAGCAGGGTCGGCGGGATGTCCAGCTGCCCCATCAAGGTATGCACGCGCTGCGGCGGGAAGTTCTTCGGCGAATAGATCCACAGCGGGATGTGGTAGTGGATGATCGGTATGGCGGTCTTGCCGGCGCTGGAGGCGCAATGATCGGCGGTGATCACGAACACGGTATTGTCGAAGTACGGCTTGCTGCGCGCTCGCTCGATGAAATCCTTGATCGACCAGTCGGTATACGCCACTGCGCCGGGACGCGACGGCGCAATCTGTGACACCCGGCCGGCCGGGTAGGTATACGGCCGGTGGTTGGAGGTGGTCATGATGTGCAGGAAGAACGGCTTGCCGGCCGCCTGCGCGTCATCCATCTGCTTCAATGCCAGCGTGTACAGATCCTCGTCGGAGACCCCCCACACGTTCTGGCTATGGATCACCGCATCCTTGGGGATGTCGCCCCGGTCCACCGTCTTGTAGCCGTTGTGGCTGAAGAAGTAGTTCATGTTGTCGAAGTAGCCGTAGCCACCGTAGACGAAGTCCGACTGGTAGCCGCGATCGTTGAAGATGTCGGCGATCGAGAACAGGTTTTCGTTGTTGTGTTCGCGGATCAGCGAATCGCCCGGCGTCGGCGGTACCGACAACGCCAACGCTTCCAGCCCGCGCACGGTGCGCGTGCCGTTCGCGTACATGTTGTCGAAGAACACACTCTGGCTGACCAGCGAGTCCAGATACGGCGTGAGGTTTTCCTTGTTGCCGAACGTGCCCAGGTAATCGCCGGACAGGCTCTCCACGCTGATCAGCACCACGTTGAGATGCTTCTCCGGCCCCACGTGGGTGATCGCGCGGGTGAGATCCTTCGGATCGTCGCTGACGAAGCTTGCGTTCGGTGCCTTCACGTTGTCGCGCAGGATGCGGAACGCCTGATCTTCCGGCAGGGTCTGGTAGAACTTCGCGTAATCGAGATGGCTGCTGCGGAACGCGGCAAAGAACTGATAGATGCCATTGCCGGCCAGCTCGTCGACGTAGCTGTTGCCGGTACGATCCTTCATGCCGCTGTTCACCGCGAACAGCGAGAGCACGGTCAGCACCAGCCACACCAGCGCCAACTTGCTGCGCTGCCAGAACCGGCTGCCGTCATCGCGCGTACGCAGGCCGCGCTTGGTCAGTACGAACACGACCAGCGCGGCCACCATCAGCAGCGCAAGCCATCGGCCGATCGGGTAGGACTCCTGGATATTGCCGATCACTTCGTTGGTGTAGACCAGATAGTCCACCGCGATGAAATTGAAGCGCACACTGAACTCGTTCCAGAACACCAGTTCGGATGCCGCCACAAAGAACAGGCCGTACAGCAGCACCAGGCCCATCACGTACATCGCCCACTGGCCGCTGCGTGCCGAATACGCCAGCGCCGGCATCGGCAGGAAGAACAGGAACAGCACGATCAGCGGCCACGACTCGTGCACATGCACATGCCACAGCAGGAACACCAGGCCGAGGCAGGCTGCATACAAGAGCGCCATGCCGAGCAGGTACAGCAGCCACAGGCCGAGGCCGGAAATCGGCGCGCGTCGTGCCGGTACCAGCCACAGCATCAGCACCATTGGCCACGCCACGTAGATGAAGGTGACCAGGTCGTAGCCCAGGCCCACGCCGAAGGCGTACAGCAGGTTCAACGGCGTGTGCGGTATTTCCTGGCCGGACATGACCAGCAGCGCCACGCGGGTGATGAAGGAGATCAGCACGAAGGTGATTGCCAGCCACCAGAGCGGACGGAAGCGCTGACGCAGGGGTGAGACTCGGGTGAATGCGCGGGGCACGGGCAGCTCCAGCAGAACGTGAGATCGACGGATGCCCGCTGCGGGCAATCTTTATCGGGGCTTTATACCGCGGATCAGCTTGGCGGATGGTTAGTTTTTACGGCGGCGATCGCGTCGGTGCGCGCTGTTGCCATGGCCGCGCCGATGGCCGGGCCAGCCAGACCCTGTTCGACAAACTCACTCGCATCCACGGCTGCCGCCGCGGCAAGCGCTGCGCGCAGGTATGCCGCCTGCGGGTAGGCATCCTGCTCATGCCCCAGCCGGCCGCGCTTGTCGGCCTCGCAGGCGGCCAGGAAGGCGTCCAGCCGCGCAGGGCGCCGCAGTGCATCGAGCGCGCCGAGCAACTTCAGCACGGTGGCCGGCTTCAGCTCGAACGCGCGGTGCGCATTCAGATGCTCGCGGCAGACCAGTTCGGCCAGCGCGGCGTGTTCGGTCGGTACCTTCAGGCGCGCGGCCAGCACACGCAGCGGCGCCACGCCGCGGTGTTCGTGGCCGACATGGCGCGGCAGTTCATCGATCGGCGTCAGCGCCTTGCCGAGGTCATGCGTGAGCGCGCAGAAGCCGACCAGATCGTCGCCCGGCGCCAGCCGCGCCGCCGCGTCCAACACCATTTCCAGATGCACGCCGGTGTCGATCTCGGGATGGAACTCGGCGCGCTGCGGCACGCCGTATAGCGCATCTAGTTCCGGAAAGAGCACCGCCAGCGCACCACATGCGCGCAGCACCTGCAGGAATGCCGACGGCTGCGGTTCGCCCAGTGCCTTGCGCGTTTCCGCCCACACCCGTTCGGGTACCAGGTGGTCCACTTCGCCGTCGGCGACCATTTGCTGCATCAACGCCATCGTCTCGGCGGCCACCGTGAAACCCAGCGGCGCGAAGCGCGCGGCGAAGCGCGCCACCCGCAGTACGCGTACAGGGTCTTCCACAAACGCGGGCGAGACATGCCGCAGCACGCGCGCCTCGATATCGTGCACGCCGCGATACGGATCAGTCAGCGCGCCGTGTGTGTCCTCGGCAATGGCATTGATGGTGAGGTCGCGCCGCGCCAGATCCTGCTCCAGCGTCACCGAAGCATCAGCCTGGAACACGAAGCCATGGTAGCCGCGTCCGGTCTTGCGCTCGGTACGCGCCAGCGCGTATTCCTCACCGGTCTTGGGGTGAAGGAACACAGGGAAATCCTTGCCCACTGGCTTGTAGCCCAGCGCCAGCAGCTCCTCGGGCAGCGCGCCGACCACCACATGGTCGTGATCGACCACCGGCCGCCCCAGCAATTTGTCACGGACCGCGCCGCCGACCAGATAGATGTGCATGCCGGGATTCTGCCATGCGCTCGCTCACCGGCGCGCATCACATCGTCGCTTTGGTATCCATTCAGCCCCGTGGCCATGATCACGTGATCGCGCTGATATTCTGGCGCGCACTCTCCATATGGAATCCGGGTCATGCAGATACGCAAACTTATCTGGGTGGTGTTGCTATGGCCCATGCTGGTGTCCGCGCACCACGCCGACAAGGACACGCGCGGTCTGCGCGATGTCACCGTGCTGATCATTCGGCACGCCGAGAAACCCGACCAGGGCAATGGCCTCAGCCCGCGCGGCGAGCAGCGTGCGCAGGCTTACGCCAGCTATTTCGATCCGTTCCAGCTCGATGGCACGGCCTTGGTGCCGCAGCGCCTGATCGCCACCAGCGACAGCAAGGCGAGCATGCGCCCGCGGCTTACCTTGACGCCGTTGGCCGCGCGTCTGCAGATGCCGATCGAGCAGCCCTGGGCCGACGATCAGGTCGACGATCTGGCAAAGGAGTTACGCAAGAAGAACGAGGCGCCGGTGGTGCTGATCGCCTGGCATCACGGCCATATCGTGAAGCTGATCGAGGCCTTGGGCGGGGATGCCAAGCAGTTGCTGGGACGCAAGACATGGCCGGGTGATGTCTACAACTGGGTGGTGGTGCTGCACTTCGATGATCAGGGGCGGTTGAGCGAATCCACCAGCCGGCTGGTGCAGGAACATCTGTTGCCGGGTGATTAATCAGCGCCGCGCTGCCCGTGCCTGATCCAGTCGCCGTTGCAGCGGTGAACCACCAAGCAATCGTGGCAACCACGGAATAAACGGCTGCGGCACGATGCCGAACGCGGCGTAGCCGTCCGTTTTGCCAACCGAGTCGGTGCGCAGCGAGCGGAAGTTGTCGAGCGAAAATGGCGTGCCTGGCAGCAGGCCAGCGACCTGTGCCTGCAGCTGGCCGAGACTGTCGGGTAGTGGGATGACCGGTGTGCGCAGGCCGGCAGTGTCGCGGACCGCTCGCACGATCTCACCGAGCGTCAGTATGTCTGGACCGTACAGTTCGAAGCAGCGACGCTGGCCGAGCTTGTCGCTGCCGACGCAACGGGTGATCGCCTCGGCCACGTCGCCGACCCAGGTGGGTGCCATGCGCGCCTTGGTTCGTGCCAGCGGCAGCATTGGCAGGCGCCGCAGCAGCGCGGCGAAGCGGCTGACCAGGCCATCACCGTCGCCGAAGATCACGCTGGGCTGGTAGATCGTCCAGTCGAGTCCGGAGGCCTTGACCAGCGATTCCGCTTCGCCACGCGTCTTCAGATACTGCGACAGGCCCTGACCGGCTTTCAGCGAGCTCATCTGGTGCAGTCGGGCGACGCCGCTGGCATGGCAGGCCGCGATCAGGCGCCTGGTCAGATCCACATGCGCGCGCTGGAAGGTGTGCTTGCCACTCGGGTTGAGAATGCCGATCAGGTTGATCACCGCGTCGGCGCCCGCGAGCTCACGGCGCAGCACATCATCGTCGTAGACGTCGGCGCTGCGCACGCGCACCTGCGGCAGCACGCCCAGCTCACGGTGCTGCTCGCGGTTGCGGCTGAGCAGCACGATGCGATGGCCATCGGCGGCAAGCCGCGGCACCAGATGGCTGCCGACGAAACCGGTGCCGCCGAGGATGACGAGTTGCTGTGCGGCCATGCGGATCGATCCTTGGGTAGAGTCCTATGGTGAAGCGTGGGGCGTGGAGGCGGCGTTAGCTGGCGCGCTGACCGCTGCGGGCGGCGGGCAGTCGGTCATCCTGCGTACTGTGCTGGCGTCTGGCAGTCCATACGGCTGGCCGATCGCGGTCAGCCGCGTGCTCAGCAGTACCGCGTTGCCGTGCAGGCGCCAGTCGTACATCACGCTGAAGTCCATCACGCGCGCGACGTATTCGCGGGTTTCCTTGAACGGGATGGTGGCGACGAACAGGTCCGGCGCCAGCTTGCTGCGTGCGGCTACCCACTGGTCGACGCGGTTGGGTCCGGCGTTATAGGCCGCGCTGGCAAGCCATGGCGCGCCGTTGTAGCGTTCGGCCAGCTGCGCCAGATAGCGCGTGCCAAGGGTGATGTTCACGGTCGGGTCGTACAAGGTGTCGCCACCGCCCCAGTTCAGGCCATTGTTCCTGGCGACCAGTTCGGCGGTTGCCGGCACCAGCTGCATCAGGCCGCGCGCGTCGGCACCGGAGCGCGCGTCGCTCACCCAGGCGCTTTCTGCGCGCAGGATGCCGTAAGCCCAGGCGGGGTCGATGCCCGCTTGCCCTGCCTGCGCTACCAGGCCGTCCTGGCTGGCGAGCGGGAAACGCAGTGTGTAGTAGCGCATCGCCTCGTCGTGGTTGAGGGTGAACGCCGCGCGGTCGTACCAGCCGCGGGCGTCCGCCAGTTCGACAGCCAGCACCTGAGTGCGTTCGTCGGCGCCATCCAGCGCGCGCGCCCATTCGCGACGTGCCAGCTTCGGCAGGTCCACCGCGAACAGCTCGAACGCGCGCTGCAGGCTGGGTTGCGCGAGTAGCATCTGCTCCTGCTGCGGGTCGTCGATCGGCGCACGTGGGCAGATTGCGTAAGGTTGTCCGAGCTGGTCGGCGGCGAGGAAGCCGAAGAACGTGGTTTCCCTGGCGAGGCTGGCATACAGCGCCTGTGCCGGTCCGGTCTGGCCGGTGGTGGTCAGCGCGCGGGCGCGGAAATAGCGCCACTCGCCATTCTGCTGCAGGCTGGGTGGCATCGCGTCGATCGCGACCAGCACCGCGGGCCAATCCTGCTGCGCCAGCGCTACACGCACGCGCCATTCGCGGCTGGTATCGGTTTGCGCGGCGGCCGGCAGGGCGATCAGCCGGGCCAGTGCGCCATCGTCGTAATCGGTGGCATGGAACAGCGCCAGCGCATACAGGATCTGGTCGCGCTGCGGCTCGCTGAAGCTGAAGCGGGTCTGCAATTGCTGCCAAGCGTAGTCGGCACTGTCGGATTGGCGCCGTGCCAGCCGGCTCAGCGCCAGTGTGACAGCCTGCGTATAGCGCGGAGTATCGGGCCAGTTTGCCGCCGCCGCCGCGGCGCTGGCCGGATCGCGCAAGGCCAGCGCCAGTTGCTGTGCGGAGGCGCGGTCGTCTGTTGGCAGCCAATCGGCCAGGCTGGCGATGGTGCCGCCCTGGCCGGCGTCCGCGGCGCGATCGATCCGCGTCCACACCCGGGCGCTGGTGAGCAGGCCTTGGTCATGCGCGGCGCTCAACACCGGGGTGCAGGCGCCGGGCAGGTTTGGCTTGGCCCACAACGTCGCCAGGTCCTTGTCGAAATCCAGCGTGCCGCCATTAGCCAGTCGTGCCTGCAGCGCATCGCAAGTCAGCGCGTCGCTGAGGCCCGGTTGGTACATCGCGAGAAAATTGTTCCAGTCCTGCCGCCGTGCCAGTTCCAGCAGGAAGTCGCGGCGCAGGTCGGCAGCGGGAATCCAGTCCGGGTATTGCTTGAGGTACGCCTCCACCGTGGCACGATCAGTCTGCTGGATATCGTGCTCCAGCGCGGCGGCCTGCAGGTAGGGATACAGCGGATAGTCGCGCAGTCCGCTAGCCAGGCTGCGCCAGCTGTCGCCGCCCTGCTGCGCGGCGGCATAAGCCTGCTTGAAGGCGGCACGCTGGGCGGCCGTGGGTTCGCTGGCCGGTGCGCTGGTGGCGGCGAGCAGCCAGCCGGCGGTCAACAACAAACCGGCCAGCAGCGTGCGCCGCGAAGGTGAACGAGAAAACATGCGAACTCCTGCGGTCGATCCTCTGCCAGTTTAGTTCAAGCCTCCGTGGCCCCAGGTGAACGCGGGTCTTCGGCGCACTCGGATACGCCTGTTAAGCTGACGCGCTTCGTCGTCAGCATCTACGGAACCGGCATGTCGTCAGCTTCTTCGCCCGTCAATCACCGGCACGGATTCGCGTGGCTGGTGTTGACCTTGCTGGCACTCGCCGGCGCGTACTGGTGGTGGGCGATCGGTCGCCCGGTGATGCTGCCTGACGCACCATCGGCGCGGATCGCCTGCGTGTCGTACGCGCCGTTCCGCAAGGCGGGCGAGACGCCGCTGGATCCAAACGCGTTCATCAGCCCTGCGCGCATCGATGAAGATTTGCGTGCGCTGTCGCAGCGCTTCGATTGCGTGCGCACGTATTCGCAGGGACAGGGCCTCAGCGCGGTGCCGGAAATCGCCAGCCGCTACGGCATGAAGGTGCTGCTGGGTATCTGGCTGGGCAGCGACAAGAAGGCGAATGAGCAGCAGGTCCAGCTTGGCATCGCCATCGCGCACAAGTACCCGCAGGTGCTGCGTGGGGTGATCGTCGGCAACGAGGTGCTGTTGCGCGGCGAATTGTCATCGGCGCAAGTGGCCGGCTATCTGCATGAAGTGCGCTCTGCCGTCAGCGTGCCGGTGACGTATGCGGATGTGTGGGAGTTCTGGCTGCGCCATCCCGAGCTGGCCGGTTCGGTCGACTACCTCACCATCCACATCCTGCCGTATTGGGAGGACACGCCGGTGTCGCCGGAGCGCGCGGTGCAGCATGTCGCGACGGTCTACGCGAAAGTGCAGCAAGCGTTTCCCGGTCGCCGCGTGATGATCGGTGAAACCGGTTGGCCCAGCGCGGGGCGGCCGCGCCAGGCGGCCAGCGCCAGCCTGATCAACGAGGCGCGCTACTTGCGTGAATTCCTGCGCTACGCGGCCACGGTGAACATGCCGTACAACGTGATCGAGGCGTTCGACCAGCCATGGAAGCGCGAGCAGGAAGGCACGGCCGGCGGTTACTGGGGCATCTTCGATGCGCAGGCACGGCCGAAGTTCGCGATGCAGGGACCGGTAACCGAGGAACCGCGCTGGTGGGCCGGCTGGGTGGCTGGCGTGGCGGGCGCGTGGCTGTTCGTGCTGGTCGGCGCTTGGCGTCGTGGTTGGCGCGGCTGGCTGGCCTTGAAGCTGACCGGGTTTGCCAGTGGCTGTGCCTTGGCGTGGCAATACCGGCAGATGTTGTTTGCCTGTCGCGATCGATGGGAATGGACGGCGTCGCTGCTCGCCTGCGCGTTCGCACTGGTGACGGTGTTGTTGCTGGCACGCTGGATCGCAGCAAGGCTGGCTGGTATCACCCAACCACCTGTGCCTCCGGCATGGTTGCGGTTCGGATGGCTGTTCGTGCTGGCGTTTTACGGTCTGCTGTTGGTGTTCGATGGGCGCTATCGCGACTTGCCACTCGGCCTGTTCGAACTGCCTTGTCTCGGCTATGCGCTGGTGTACTGGTTATCCAGTGAACAGGTCGTGCGGATGCCGGCGCTGGAGGAGCGTTTCCTTGCGGCATGGCTGCCCGTATTGGCAGCAATCGTGGTGCTGCAGGAAGCCGGACTCACGCCGGTGGCGTGGCTATGGTTGGGACTGAATCTGTTGCTCGCGGTGCCGGTATTACTCGGCTGGCGTCGTGCGCGGCAACACTTGCGCCTGTATCCGCAGCAGGCTTAGGCAGCCGATCAGCAACGCCAATGCACCGGGCTCGAAGCAGTACAGCTGCAATGCAAATGCGCCCAGCGCCGCGGCCAGCCACGCTGCCGATGGCCGTTTCCACAGCAGTGCCAGCGCCGCCGCGGCCAGTGCGGCTACGCCGTAGAGGCTGATGCCGTAGGCGTGGTGCTGGAAGCCCAGCACCAGCCATAAGCGCCACTCGCACCATGTCGGGCTGTGGCTAGCGCCGCACAGTTCCCCGATGTCGCTGGGTTCGATCAGGTCATAGCGCAACCATGCTGCAGCCGCGCCGACGGCGACCAGCAGCAGCCAAGGCGGGGCGTGGCGCCAGCGAGTCGTATTTATCGGCATCATCGGCGGCGGCTTCGCGAAGTGCCGCCGACATGCGCCGGCAGGCGGATTTCAGCGGCCAGTGGCAGGTGGTCGGAAAACGCCTGCGGCAGCGCCCATACCTTGTCCAGCTGGATCGCGGCCGAGGTCAGGATGTGGTCCAGCGCGCGGCGCGGTTTCCAGCTGGGAAACGTCAGCGTCGATTGCTCGGGCGGCTGCAGGTTGCATTTGGCGAACAGGTGGATCATCTCGGCGCTGTGCGGTTCCGTGTTCAGATCGCCCATCAGGATTGCATGGGGGAAGTCGTGCAGCAGTTCGGCGATGAAACCGAGCTGGCGCGTGCGCGCCGGTGCGCTCAATGACAGGTGCGCGATCATCACGGCCAGCGCGCTGTCGCCCTCGCCGAACTGGGCCAGCAGCGCACCCCGGCCCGGGATGCGGCTGGGCAGCGGGTAATCCAGCACCGAGTGGGGTTTCAGTCGGCTGATCAGGCCATTCGCCGAATGTGCCAGTCGCGCCATTGCGCGGTTCGGCTGGTGGCTCCAGTAAGGCATGCCGGCGGTTTCGGCGAGATAGCGGGTCTGGTTGAGGAAACCTGAACGCAGGCTGCCGGCATCCGCTTCCTGCAGGCCGATCACGTCGAACTGCGGCAGCACTTCGGCGAGCCGGTCGAGGTTGTCCATCTTGTTGCGCCCCGGCAGCACCGCATTGATGCTGCGGGTGACGTATTCGCTGTAACGCTGCACGCTGGCACCGGCGAGGATGTTGCAGCTCAGCAGGCGCAGACGGCGCTCGGCAGGGGCGGCTTGTGAGACAGCGGCGCGGGTCATCGCAACACACTACAGGGGAAGGGGATGCCAGCGGTCATGGTGATCGGGCAGTGGCCGGAGACAGGCCAATGAGCATGATCTAATGGATGTGAACATCGCGCCAGCGCAGCGACCGGCGCCGTTGCATCGAGGGCTGGCTTATTGAGCGTTCAGTTCGCGCTTGGCCAGCCACAAGGCCACCGCCGCCATCTCGTCCAGCGTCTGGACGTTGGCGACCTTGTACTTGCCATCGACCACGATGCTCGGGGTGCCATCCACGTCCCATTTCTGAATCAGTGCGAAGTCATCCTTCAATTTCGCGGTGGTTTCGTCGGAAGTGGCAATGCGCAAGAAATCTGCCCGGTTTACGCCATGGCCCGCATAGAAGTCGGCCAGTTCGTCCATCGAATTGATCGGGTAGTTCTGCCCCCACTTGGCGTCGAACAGTTGTTGATGGGTGCGATCGACCACGCCGAGTTGCTTCGCCGCGTAATAGGCGCGTGCGAACGGCATCCATTCGTTATTGAACGACGCAGGTACCAGCTTGAACACCGCCCCAGCCGGCAGCTCCTTGCGCAACTTTTCGGCGATCGGCGCGAAGTGCGCGCAGTGGATACAGGCGTACGAAAACACCTCGACCACTTCCACCTTGCCCGTGCTGCTGTAGCGCTGAGGCGCCCCGGGTAGCGTCACATATTCCTTGCCTTCGGTGTACGGCGCCGGTGTGCCGGATTGGGCGCTACACGCACTGGCCAGCAGCAGGCCACCGAGCAGGGTGAGCAGATACGGACGGGCAAATCGCTTGAACATGGGTTTTCCTCAATCGTGCGAAGACCGGCAGGGTGCTTGCCGTGAGTGACGGAGCACGGCACCGGCGACTTATTTGCCGGCGGCTTCCTTCGCCACCAGCCACTTGGCCAACTGGATCGACTTTGCCGGGTCGCCAAGCTTGAGCGGGCTGAAGCGGTACTTGCCATCGATGATCAGGGTCGGCGTGCCATCGACGCCGTAGGCCTTCATCAGCTCGTCGGCGCGCTTCATCTTGGTGTTGATGGTGAACGAGTTGGCGACGGCGGCAAACTCCTTCGGGTCGGCGCCGAACTTCGCATAGACCTTGGCGATGTCGTCGATCGTGGGCAGCGCATCCTTGGGCTTCAGACCAGTGCCATCGGCGTTCTCCGAGCTCAGCTCGCGCGTGCCCCACACGGCGGTGTACATCGCGTCGTTCGCCTTGTCGGCCACACCCAGCGCCTGTGCGGTGAGGTAGGCACGCTGCAGCGTCACCCAGTTTTCCTGCGGCATGAACGAAGCGGGCAGGAAGGCTGCCACGGCGTTCGACGGCAGCTCCTTGACCAGCTGATTCATCGTCGGATGGTAGGCATTGCAGGCCGGGCAGCCGTAGGAAAATGCCTCGACCACCTCGATCTTGTCGGTGCCGGTCAGCTTCGGCTGGGCCGGATCGATGCGCTCGTAATCCTTGCCTTCCACCCAGGTACCGTCATCGACGAAGGCCGTGGCATCCGCCGCCGGCTTGCTTGGCGCAGATGCGGCGGTGGCCGTGCTTGCGCTGGCAGCTGGAGCGACGCTGGCGGTCGGCGCGGGAGCCGCACTGGCCGGTGCAGCCGGAGCTGCCGCAGGCGCCGTTGCGGCCGGCGCGGGGGTCGCCGGCTGGACGGCGCTGTTGTTGCCACTGTTCTGGCTGCAGGCGGCAAGCGCGAGCAGGGCGGCACACAGGATCGGCAGACGCTTCAACATGGCTAACCTCGGGGATGGGATCTGGGTCGGGCTAATTTTAATCGGGCTGATCTGATCGGGCTGAAACCGACAGCGCCGACCTTTCGGTCGGCGCGTGGATCGATCAGATTAGGGTGTGGCGGCAGCCGGCTGGCTGTCGGCGCTGTGCAGGCCTTCGATGTAGCTGGCCAGTGCGGCGATATCGTCGGCATCGAGCTTCTGCGCGATCGACGGCATGATCTGCGAGTGCGGGTCATCGCCCCAGGTGGTGCCGTCATGCCAGGACTTCAGCGTGGCCTGGATGTACTGCGCGTGCTGGCTGGTCAGCTCCGGATACATGGCGCCCGGATTGCCGCGACCGTCGATGCTGTGGCAAGCCATGCAGGCAGGAATGTCACGCTTGGTATCGCCTTCGCGGAACAGCTGTTCGCCGTGCGCCACCAGGGCCTGGTCGGCCACGCCGGGCAGCGGGGTCTTGCTGGCGAAGTAGGCGCCGATGTCGTGCATGTCCTGCTCGGACAGTGGCGTGGCCATGCCCAGCATGATCGGGTTCTGCCGCTTGCCGGCCTTGAAGTCGGTCAGCTGGCGCACGATGTACTGCTCGCTCTGGCCGGCCAGCTTCGGGTACTGCGCGTCGCTGGAGTTGCCATCGAGGCCGTGACAGGCGCCGCAGACGGCAGCCTTGGCCTGGCCGGCGGTGGCGTCACCCGGCTTGATCGCGGCTTCGGCAGTCGGCACGGCCGCCGTGCTGGCGGTGCTCGCCGGCGTTGCAGCGGTGCTGGCGGCAGCGGGTGCGGCGGTTTTCGGCTGGGCATTCTGTGCCATCAGCGCACTGGCAGACAGCGCGAACACGAGGGCCAAGGCAGACCCGAGAACAGCGGGTCGAAAACCAGCGGAGCGAAAACTCATACACTTGACTCCCGAAAGACTTGCAAACACTGCCGTCGATTGCAGCCATCAGGCCTGCAGCAGGCAGAAACCGAAGAATTATCCCTGCGCCACCGTACCTTGGTCAAACCATTCCCATGTCGAATCCCCTGCAAGGCGCGCAGTTTGTGCTCGCCGCTCACCGCATCAGCCAGTTGCCCGCCGATCAAGGCGCCGAAGTGGCGTTTGCCGGCCGCTCCAATGCCGGCAAGTCCAGCGCTTTGAATGCACTGACTGGCCATAAGGGCCTGGCGCGTACCTCCAAGACGCCCGGTCGTACCCAGCAGATGGTTGCTTTCAGCCTGCCGCCGCCGGTCCAGATCGATGGCCAGCCACCGATCGATGTGCGCCTGATCGATCTGCCCGGCTACGGCTACGCCAAGGTGCCGCTGGAGATGCGCGAGCACTGGAAGCTGGAGATCGACGCCTATCTGCATCAGCGCCGCAGCCTGCGCGGGCTGGTGCTGATCGTCGATATCCGTCATCCGCTGAAGGAGTTCGACCGGCTGATGCTGGAGTTCTGCTTCGCCACCCAGTTGCCCTGTCACCTGTTGCTGACCAAGGCCGACAAGCTGTCGCGTGGCCAGGCCACCCAGGCACTGGCGACGTTGCGCAAGCAGTTCGCAGCAGAAAGCCTGCATGCTACGGCGCAGATCTTTTCCTCGTCTGCCGGCACTGGCGTGGATGAGGCGCGACAGGCGGTGATGACGCTGCTGCGCCAGCCGCGTGATGGTGCGCATCAAGGACGCGAGCGCTGAACGACAGGCGCGGTTCTAGCCGCGCATCGCTTCCATGAACACCGTGCACAGTGCTTGCATGCCTGCGCGGTCATCCTCGTCGAAGCGATCGATGATCGGGCTGTCCACGTCCCACACGCCGAGCAGGCTGCCATCCGCCTTGATCAGCGGCACCACGATTTCCGATTGCGAGGCGGCGTCGCAGGCGATGTGTCCGTCGAACGCATTCACGTCGCGCACCAGCTGGGTCTGGCGCGTCTGCGCGGCGGTGCCGCAGACGCCGCGACCGAGCGCGATGCGGATGCAGGCCGGCTTGCCCTGGAACGGGCCAACCACCAGTTCGCTGCCGTCGTACAGATAGAAGCCGGCCCAGTTGAGATCGGGCAGGCTGTGGTAAACCAGTGCGCTGAAATTTGCCGCGTTCGCGATCAGGTCGCGCTCGCCGGCGAGCAGGCCGCGGGCCTGCTGCACCAGATCCTCGTAGTGTTCGCGCTTGCTGGCGGGAACATGTGACTTCAGTTCGAACATGACGTGATCCGTAGTCAAAGTATTTATTATGCGCCGGGTGATCCGAGGCCTGTGCGTGGCGATGTAAGGAACGGATCGCCAAGGAATTTCACCTCACATGGGATTGGACTTGTCCGAGATCAACCGCAGTGTCTTCATCGCCGGCACCGATACCGGCATCGGCAAGACCCACGCTGCGTGCACGCTGTTGCATGCGTTGCGGGTGGCCGGGCATACGGCTTGCGGCATGAAGCCGGTGGCCAGTGGTTGCGTGGAGACGCCGGAAGGCCTGCGCAACGACGATGCGCTGGCGCTGCAATCGGCTGGCAGTGCCGTGCTGCCGTATTCGCTGATCAATCCGGTCGCGCTGCGCGATCCGTTGTCGCCCCATCTGGCGGCGGCGCATGACGGCGTGGAAATTTCACTGCTGCCGATGCGCCAGGCGTTTGATCAACTGGCCGGCCGCCATCATCGGGTGGTGGTCGAAGGCGTCGGTGGCTGGCTAGTGCCATTGGCGCCGGGGTTGTTCGCGGCAGATATCGCGAAGCAATGGCAATTGCCGGTGATCCTGGTGGTCGGCTTGCGGCTGGGGTGTCTCAACCATGCGCTGCTCAGTGCGCGAGCGATCGAAGCGGACGGCTGTCGCCTGCTCGGCTGGATCGGCAACTGCATCGATCCGCACATGGCCGCGCTGGCAGAAAACCTGATGACCCTGCGTGAACTGTTGCCGGCGCCGTGCTTGGGCGTGCTGCCACATGGTGTGGCGCCTGCAGCTGCAGCGGCGCAGCTGCAGGCTGCGGTCGCAGCCTTGGGCTAAGTTTCACATCCGCTGTGCTTGGATGGCGTGGATTCCCATCGCCGGAGGCCACATGGCCCGCAACCATTACTACCTTTCCATCGCCGATCTGGCGCATGCGCGTGGTGCGGACCCGCGCTTTGCCTACGATGGCGCCGGTCCAAACGACTTCGCTGCCGCATTGCAGCAGGCGCTGCGCGACGACAGCCTGTTCCAGCGCTGGTGCGCGGTGCAACCGGATCCGGATGCAGTGGATACCACGCTGGGCGCCACCGATCCCGCGGCGCAGGTGAGTGCCAGGGTGGCGGACCTGCACACGGAGGTCGATCTGGTGACCGACCTGCCGATGAGCGTGGTACGGCACCGGCTATATCTGCTGATCGGCGCGGCATGGCAGCTGCGCGACATGCGGGCCGCCTGAACCAGGGCATCACTGCATGACTTGTGGGCTTGGAGAAACCCCCCGGGAGTGGGTACAGTCGGAGGTTCCGACTTACTGTGTCCGACCATGGACGCGCCACTTGGGGAAGCCAGAATGTTACGTCTCCGCTTGATTGTGATTGCTACCACGATGGCCCTCGCCGCCTGCTCGCAGCAGCCGAATGGGGCCGCCACCTCACCCGCGCCGACCGCCTCGGCGGCCCCCGCCAGCAGCGCCGCACCGGTCGCCACCGCCATGACCAGCAACCCGTTCTTCACCGCCAGCACGTTGCCGTACCAGGCGCCGCCGTTCGACAAGATCCATGACGGCGATTACCAGCCGGCGATCGATGAGGGCATGAAGCAGCAGTTGGCCGAGATCGAGAAGATCGCCGACAACCCGGACGCACCGACCTTCGAGAACACCTTCGTGGCGATGGAGAAATCCGGCGTCATGCTGTATCGCGTGATGGCGGTGTTCGGTGCAGTCACCGGCGCCAATACCGACGACGCGCTGCAGAAGGTGCAGGAAGATGAGGCGCCGAAGCTGGCTGCCCATGAAGACGCGATCTACCTCAATGACAAGCTGTTCCAGCGCGTCGAGGCGGTCTACAACCAGCGCGACACGCTCAAGCTCGATCCGGAATCGGCGCGTCTGGTCGAAGTGGTCTACAAGAATTTCGTGCATGCCGGCGCCAAGCTGTCCGAGGCGGACAAAGCCAAGCTGAAGGATCTCAACAAGGAAGAGTCCACGCTCAGCACGCAGTTCACCAACAAGCTGCTCGCCGCGACCAAGGACGCCGCCGTGGTGGTGGATGACAAGACCAAGCTGGCCGGGCTGTCCGACGCCGAACTCGCAGCCGCCGCGCAGGCGGCCAAGGATCGCAAGCTCGCCGACGGCAAGTACGTGCTGACCTTGCAGAACACCACCCAGCAGCCCGAGCTGCAGGACCTGAGCGACCGTGGTACCCGCCAGGCGGTGTTCGAGGCCTCCTGGAACCGCGCCGAGAAGGGCGACGACAACGACACCCGCAAGATCATCGAGCGGCTGGCGCAGATCCGCGCCGAGCAGGCCAAGCTGGTCGGTTTCCCGAACTATGCGGCGTGGAAGCTGGACGACCAGATGGCGAAGACGCCGGAAACGGCGATGGCCTTCATGGACAAGCTTGCACCGGCCGCGGTGGCCCGCGCGAAGACGGAGGCTGCCGACATCCAGGCGCAGATTGACAAGGACCAGGCCGCACTCAAGCAGCCCAGCTTCAAGCTGGAGCCGTGGGACTGGAACTACTACGCCGAGCAAGTGCGCAAGGCGAAGTACGATCTGGACGAAAGCCAGATCAAGCCGTACTTCGAACTCGACAACGTGCTGCAGAACGGCGTGTTCTATGCCGCCAACCAGCTGTACGGGCTGACCTTCAAGGAACGCCACGACATCCCGGTGTACCAGCCCGACGTGCGCGTGTTCGAGGTGTTCGACAAGGACGGCAAGTCGCTGGCGCTGTTCTACTGCGATTACTTCAAGCGCGACAACAAGAACGGCGGCGCCTGGATGGACAACCTGGTTGGCCAGTCGAAGCTGCTCGGTACCAAGCCGGTGATCTACAACGTCGCCAATTTCAGCAAGCCGGCGGCAGGCCAGCCTGCGCTGCTGTCGCTGGATGACGTGATCACCATGTTCCACGAATTTGGCCATGGCCTGCACGGCATGTTCGCCGACGAGCAGTACCCGACCCTGTCCGGTACCGCAACGGCGCGCGACTTCGTCGAATTCCCGTCGCAGTTCAACGAGCACTGGGCCACCGATCCGAAGGTGTTCGCCAACTACGCGAAGAACTACAAGACCGGCGAACCGATGCCGCAGGAACTGGTCGACAAGATGAAGAAGGCCGGCAAGTTCAACTCGGGCTACAACATGACCGAGCTGACTGCTGCCGCCCTGCTCGACATGAACTGGCACATGCTCGGTGCCGATGCGCCGCTGCAGGATGCCGATGCCTTCGAAACGGCTGCGCTGAAGAAGGACGGTATCGATCTCAGCTACGTGCCGCCGCGCTACCGTTCCAGCTACTTCCAGCACATCTGGGGCAACGGTTACGCCGCCGGTTACTACGCCTACTTGTGGACGCAGATGCTGGCTGACGATGCCTTCGTGAACTTCAAGGATCACGGCGGCCTCACCCGCGAGAATGGCGACCACTTCCGCAGCATGATCCTGTCACGAGGCAACACCGAGGATCTGGCGAAGATGTACAAGGACTGGCGCGGCCAGGATCCGAGCCTCGAGCCGATGCTGGAAAATCGTGGTCTGAAGGAAGTGCCGAACAAGTAAGCGCTGCAAGCCTCTACGGACGAGGCAATCGTCCATGACGAAGAACAGGCCCGCCGCGTGCGGGCCTGTTCTTTTTCCGGTTGTCGTGTTCCGCACGCAGCCTCAGCGCGTGGAATAATTGGAGCTCCCCGATCGGAGTCGCCCACGCGTGGACAGCCAGCACTTCCTGAAGACCGCGGTGGTGTTCCTGCTGGCGACGGTGATCGCGGTACCGCTGACCAAGCGCTTCCGGCTGGGTTCGGTGCTGGGTTACCTGCTGGCCGGCATGGTGATCGGGCCACAGTTGCTGGGCCTGATCAGCGATACCGAAGGAGTCGCGACGATCTCCGAGTTCGGCGTGGTGCTGATGCTGTTCGTGATCGGTCTGGAACTGTCGCCGCAACGACTGTGGGTGATGCGTCGTTCGGTATTCGGCACCGGCCTGCTGCAGGTGCTGAGCTGCAGCGTGGCGATCGGCGCGGTGGCGTACTACCTGTTCGGCCTGTCGGGCAATGCGGCGGCGATCGTCGGTGGCAGCCTGGCGCTGTCATCCACCGCATTCGGCCTGCAGATCCTGGCCGAGCGCAAGGAGGCCGGCTCCGCATATGGCCGCCAGGTGTTCTCGATCCTGCTGTTCCAGGACCTGGCCGCGATCCCGCTGATTGCCGCGGTGCCGTTGCTGGCATCCTCGACGGGCGCGCACAACTTCGATCTGTATGCCGTCTTGCGCACGGTCGGAGTGATCCTGGCCGTGGTGGTCGGCGGCCGCTATCTGCTGCGGCCGGTGTTCCGCTTCGTGGCGCGCGCCGATTCGGTGGAGGTGTTCACCGCCACTGCGCTGCTGGTAGTGATGGGCGTCGCCCTGCTGATGGAGCTGGCCGGAGTCTCGGCGACGCTGGGCGCCTTCCTCGCCGGCATGCTGCTCGCCGACTCCGAATATCGGCACGAGATGGAATCGAACATCGAGCCGTTCAAGGGATTGCTGCTTGGCCTGTTCTTCATCAGCGTCGGCATGTCGATGGACCTGTCACTGCTGCTGCATCGACCGGCCCTGGTATTCGGCCTGGTGGCAGCGCTGTTGATGCTGAAGGGCATCCTGCTGTGGCCGTTGGGGCGTTTGCTGGGCGGCCTCAATCGTTCCGATACCCTGCGCCTGGTGGTGCTGCTGGCGTGTGGCGGCGAGTTCGCATTCGTGGTGCTGCGCCAGGCCGCCGAACAGGGCCTGATCGACATCGGCCAGCGCGATGCGCTGGTGCTGGCGATCACCCTGACGATGGCGCTGACGCCGCTGCTGGTGGTGCTGGCGGCGAAAGCGCTGAACGTGAAACCGAGGAAACCGGCGCGCGAGTTCGACACCATCGACACCGCTACACCGCGAGTGATCATCGCCGGCTTCGGACGCGTGGGGCAGATCGTCGCCCGCGTGTTGCGTGCACAGGGTATTCCGTTCGTGGCGTTGGAGCATTCGGCCGAGCAGGTGGATTTCTCGCGCCGCTTCGGTAGCGTCAACTTGTTCTTCGGCGACCCGGCGCGACCGGAACTGCTGCGTGCGGCGCAGGCCGACAAGGCCGAGGTGTTCGTGCTGGCCACCGATGACCCGGAGGCGAACCTGCGCACCGCGGAGCTGGTCAAGCGGCAATACCCGCATCTGAAGATCGTGGCGCGGGCACGCAACCGCCAGCATGTATTCCGGCTGATGGACCTGGGCGTGGACGATCCGGTGCGCGAGACGTTCCATTCCAGTCTCAAGATGACCCGCAAGACACTGGAGGCATTGGGCCTGTCGCATGAGCTGGCGGCCGACCGGGTGGAGCGTTTCCGTCGCTATGACGAGGATGTGCTCAGGAAGCAGGCGCTGGTCTATGACGACGAAACCAAGCTGATCCAGAGCACCCGCGACGCGCTGGTCGATCTGCAGCAACTGTTCGAGGCGGATGCCGAGCCGGGCGCCGAACGTCAGCGCCGGCGTGATGCCGGGAAGCCGCTGGCCGGCGACGACTGACTGAGCCAGTCGGATCGGTTCGGATCGATCCGGCAGGTTCGTGCAGGACCGGAGTACGCTGGGTCAACCGGCTACCGGTTCCGGCGTTGTTTGGAGTCATGCCTACGATTCACTGCCCTGCCGAGACCGGCCCCGTCGTCATCCGCTTCGGTCGGCTCGGTGACACCATCCTGTTGCAGCCGCTGTTGCGCAAATTGCACATGCGCTTTGGCCGGCCCTGCCAGTTGCTCGCGTTGGGGGACTGGTCGCCGGCGCTTTACTCAGCGGAACCGGAGGTGGCCGACTGCATTCCCCTCAACTCGCAGTCCGGGCCGCTCTGGATGCATCCGCAGCGGTGGCGTGCCGTGCTGGCGTTGCGGCGCCTGCGCGGGGCACCGTTCTACATCAGTGAACCGGTGGAGCGCACGCGCACCAAGGTGCGACCGATGCTGGCGCTGGCCGGTGTGCCGGCCGACCACTGCACCTTCATCGAAGACATCCCGCTGATCGAGGACGAGCACTGGGTGGACTTGCTGTTGCGATTCGGCGACACCACGCCGGCCGCATTCCGTACAAGCATCGCGCCGACGACGTCCCCCGTGGCCGCCGCGCCGAAGATGCACGTCAGTGCGAGCGAGCGAGCTGACCGCGAGGCATGGTTGAGCACCCAGGGCATGACCGGGCGCCCGCTGGTGCTGCTGCAGCCAGCCAACAAGCGCACCATGCGCTGGAGTGGGATTCGTGCCGCCGAAGATGACGACAAGTCCTGGCCGGCGGAGCGCTGGGCCGCGTTGGCACGTGCCATCAGCAACCGGCTGCCACAGGCGCAAGTATTGTTCTGCGGCTCGGCCGCCGAGAGAGGCTATCTCGACACGCTGCTCGCGGTCACCGATGCGAAGTCATCCAGGATTGATGCTGCCGTGTTGCCGATCGGCCGCATGAAGGCGCTGCTGGAGATCGCCCACAGCATGGTCTCGGTGGACACCGGTCCGGCCCACCTTGCCGCCGCCATGGGCTGCCCGTTGGTGGTGCTGATGGGTTCCCGCTCACCGCAGGTATGGACACCACGCAGCGGGTACGGCAGTGATGTGGTCGTTCTCGGTGGCCTGCCGGCGATTCGACGGGTGGATGAGATCGAAACGGCACAGGTGGTGAGTGCATGGCGCGCACTGCGATGGCGCACCGTGGCGACTGCGCCGGAAAGCGGTGCCGTGACGATCGCTTACTCGGCTGGCTGCGCCGGCTGACGCAGGGTCTGGCGCACGCTTGGTATCGCGCCGCTGCGGCTGGCCAGTTCGTGCGCGATATCGACATAACCCAGTTGACGCGCCACGTCGGCAGCGGTGCGACCGAACGCATCGACGGCACCGCGGTCGGCACCGCGTGACAACAGGACGCGTGCAGGTGGCAGCAAGGCATGCATCGCGCAGGCGTGCAGCGCGGTGACGCCGCGCTGGTCGGCGTGTTCGACCTTGGCGCCGGCCTCCAGCAGCAAGGGCACCAGCGCGCCGATATGGGTGGCATCGCAATCGCTGCCGGGGCGCAGTTCCGCACCGAGCAGCAACAGCAGCGGCGTCTTGCCTTCACCGTCCGCATGGTTGATGTCGGCGCCGTGCTTGAGTAGGCCATCGAACAGGCGTCGCGCGCGCAGGCTGTCGTTGTGTTCGAAGCCGAATTGCGCGGCGGCATGCAGCGCGCTGCGTCCGCCCGCATCGACCGCATTGACGTCGGCACCGGCATCCAGCAATTGCTCGACGATCTCCGGATAACCCATCGCGGCGGCGGCCATTAACGCCGTGGCATCGTTCGGCAGGCGCTGGTCCGCAGCGACCTGGTGTTCCAGCAGCAAGCCAACCAGCGCCTCACGCCGTGCGGCAACCGCCGCAACCAGCGGTGTCACGCCGCTGCGTGCGGCCAGTGAGGGATCGGCACCAGCATCAATCAGGCAGGCGGCGACCTCGCGATGGCCGGCGCCACAGGCGCGCAGCAGTGCGGAGGCGCCCTGATCGTCCTGCGTATTGACGGCGAAACCCAGCTCCAGAAGACGCTGTACCGTGGCCAGTGCGCCGGCAGCGGCGGCGGCGGGCAGGTCATCGGCGCGTAGCGGGCGCTGCGGCCGTGGCCAGTCGCGCCAGTCCAGCCAACGTTCCACGGCCGGATGTTCCAGTGCCAGCCCCAGGGGGGTTTCACCGTTCGCGTCGGCGGCTTCCGGGTTGGCGCCGTGGGCAATCAGCGCACGCACCAGCGGCAGCGCCTGCGCGCCATGTTCGAGCGCGGCAAACAACGGGGTACGACCGTCGCGGTCACGTGTGTTCGGATCACAGCCGCGAGCCAGCAGGGCCTGCAACAACTCGGGTTGTGCATTGACCACGGCCAGATGCAGCGGCGTGCGTTCGCGCGCGTCGGGGCCGAACGGATCGGCACCGCGCTCAAGCAGGTTCAGCGGCAACGCGGCGCCTTGCGCTGCACCGTTCAGACGCGACAACGCCAGCGCCAGCAGGTTGGCACCGGCTGGGCTGGCACCGGCCTGCAGCAAATCCTCCAGTGCTTCGGTCGAGCTCGGCAGTTGCTGTAGCAAGGCATCGAACAGGCGCCGCCCCAACGGTGGCAGCGCCGGCGCTTCGCCGGTTTCGGCGTCGTCCAGTCGCGGGGCCTCCAGTCGCGTCTCGGCATCAAGGCCGTGTTCGAGCAGCCAGCGGCGCGCGGCCGCGAGGCCCGGGGTGGCCAGATCGAGATACAGCTGTGCCAGTTGTGCCGACGGCCATTCGCGCGCGCGCTCAGCAAAACCCGACACGATTGCCCAGTGCCCGAAGCGTAGTGCGTCGAGCAGGTGCGTCGGCGTATCCGCGCCCTCGCTCAGCAGCTCACGGCTAAGGCTGGCTGGCAGCGGTGTGTCCGGATCAAGCAGTGCGACCAGATCCCAGCGACCGGCGGCAGCGGCGTGATCGAGCGCGCTACGGCCATCGCTGCCGGGTGTCTTTGGCTCGGCGCCCAGCGCGAGCAACGCGCGAACGGTTTCACCTTGCGCATGCGGTGACTGGCAGGCCAGGGTCAGTGCGTCGCGGCCATGCTGGTCGCGCACGCGCGCATCGGGCTGCGCCACGGCCAGCAGTTGAACGATTGCGCCCGCGCCGGCGCGCGCCGCTTCCATCAGCGCGGTGCTGCCGTTCTGGTCGGCCAGATTGACATCGGCGCCGGCGGCGCACAGCGCGCGGGCGATCTGTTCGTGGCCTTCGGCGGCAGCGCCCAGCAGGGCATGCCGATGGCGTGCGTCGACCGCGTTGACCGCAGCGCGGTGCTTGAGCAGCAGCTTGACGCCAGCGACATCGTCGTCGGCGATGCCGGCGGCGGCGACCAGCGCCGGCTCGCCATCGGCCGGCGCGGGCTTGGCGCCATGTTCCAGCAGGAATTTCGCCAGTGTCCAGTTGGCCGCGCGACAGGCGGTGGCCAGCGGGCTGATGCCGGCCTGGTTCAGTGCATTTACCGGTGCGGCGGCATCCAGCAGCATCGCCGCCACGCCCGGCTCGGCACTCAGCACGGCGCCATGCAGCGGCGTGTTGCCTTCGGCATCGGTGACCAGCGGGCTGGCGCCGTTGGCGAGCAGGGTCAACACCGCCTCGGCGCGGCCGTGCCAGCTGTCACGCGTGGCAGCCAGCAGTGGCGTGAGACCGCCGCTGGTGCGGTTCACATCGGCACCCTTGGCGATCAGTGCGCGCAGCAGGCGGGTGTCGGGCAGCAGCGCGGCCAGCATCAAGACCGGGCGCTGGTCGCGGTCTCCGGCAGCGGGTGCGGTGTCGGGATCGGCGCCGGCTTCGATCAGCGCCAGCGCACGTTCGATATCGCCATCGCGGGTGGCAGCCAGCAAAGCCTCCGCTTGCTCGGGTGTGCCGGCAGTGCGCTCCTCTTCGCTCAACACGGGGCGCGGGATGCTTGCGGCTACCTGCGTCGGCAGCCCGGTGTTGTCAGTACGTCGACGCGGCTGGTGGTGTCGCTCGCACAGCAGCGCACGCAGCGTGCGATTGGCAATGACCAGGCAACCCAGCGGCAGCAACACGATGCCGTACAGCACCAGTGCGGCGATGCGTGGCTCGGACGGCAGCATGCCAACCAGGCCGGTCAGTGCGATCGCGCCGAAGGCCAGCACCAACAGGGCCAGCGCGGCGGGCAGGAAGTGGCTGAAGAAACGCTCCTCATGCGACAGGTGACGACCAAACGCGATGCTGCGCAGGGTGGCTGTGAAGATCCATGAGCCATCGCGCTGGGTCGGATAGGCGTCGTCCCACACGAACACCAGTCCGAACGCCGGCCACAATCGCCACAGGGCCACCAGCGCCAGCACCAGTGCCGCGGCCAGCAGCAATGCCATACCGAGGCTGGGCGCCTGGCTCAGCTGCAGCATCGGCCACGCGACCAGCACGAACACCAGTGCGGTGTAGCCGGTGAACATCACCAGATGCGCGGCGCCGCGGCGCAACACGGTGCGGCCGAAACGTGGTTCGGGATCGAAACCGATCGCGTGGCAGATCGCCGCCATGGTCAGTGCATTGGCCAGCAGCAGCGGAATCAGCGTCAGCGGATGGGTCGCCAATCCGGCAGCGGCGACCGCGATGAGCCCCGGGATGAACCAGGCGAGAGCTTGCAGGAAGGGCGGGCGGCGGCGCGATTTGGGCTGGGTCATGGCGACAGTATAGAAATCGTTGGATGTGCAGACGGTAACCAAGTGTTAACGCGAGCGACTTAAATGTGCGCGATTCACTCGCCGCGTTCACCTTGCGGGGAATGCGTGTAGGCGAGGTGGTTTGCTGTGGCCAGCGTTTCATTTGGCGGCAACTGCAGGTGCCAGCCCTGTGTGCGCAGATGCTCGAGTACCTGCTCGGTATCCTCGATCGGCAGCTTGCGCTCTTCGTCGAGCGACACTTCCATCACGAAGCGCAGTTCGCCCAGCAGCAACACCAGCGACTCGGGCAGCACGTCAAACGCGTCACGCCGCGCCAGCCACAGATAACTGCCGTGCTTGCGCTGGCTGGCATAGACAAAACATTGCATGGCGATACCTGTCGGGATGCATGACTGGGGCGGCGCCCCAGTGCATTCGCGAGGGTAGCAGGAGCGTGGTTCAGCCGCGCCGGTTCAACCGCGTTTCAACAACAGGCCTAGCATGCGTTTGAAGCGTGCACCGTACGGTGGGTTGAGCAGGCCGACGCCGTTGAAGCGCGCCTGCCGGAACACCGGCTTCAGATGCGAGAACGTGTGGAAACCGGCTTCGCCGTGATAACCACCCATGCCGGAGGCGCCGACGCCGCCGAACGGCAGGCCATGCTGGGCGATGTGAAACAGGGTGTCGTTGAGGCTGACGCCGCCGGCCACGGTGCGTGTCAGCACGCGGTCGATCAACGCCTGATCCTGCTCGAACAGATACAGCGCCAGCGGATGCGGATGCGCAGCGACATAGGCGATCGCCTCGTCCAGGCTGTCGTACGGCACCAGTGGCAGCAACGGGCCGAAGATTTCTTCCTGCATCACGCTCATCGTGTCATTGACACCGGTCAACAGCACCGGCAGGAGCCGGCGCGGTTGCGTGTTGCCTGTGGCTTCGTCACCCAAGGCTACGGCACGCGCGCCGGCGGCTACGGCACCGTCACGTAGCGCCGCAATACGCTGGTATTGGCGGTCGGAAACAATGGTGGTGTATTGCTCGTTCTCACCCAGCTTGGGATACAGCCGGCCAGCGGTAGCGCGAGCCGCAGCGACGAAATCGGCCACCTGCGCACGGGGCAGCAGCACGTAGTCGGGCGCGATGCAGGTCTGCCCTGCATTGACCAGCTTGCCGAACAGGATGCGTTCCACCGCATGTTCGAAACGCGCGCCGGGTCCGATGATCGCCGGCGACTTGCCGCCCAGTTCGAGCGTCACCGGAGTCAGGTTGGCGGACGCTGCGCGCATCACATGGTGGCCGACCGCGGTGGAACCGGTGAACAGCAGATGGTCGAACGGCAGTGCAGAAAAGGCCTGTGCTACGGTCGCATCGCCAGTCACCACGGCTACTTCGTCGGGCTGGAAATAGCGCGCCACCTGTTCGGCGAACAACGCCGAAAAGCGCGGCGTGAACTCGCTCATCTTCAGCATCGCGCGATTGCCGGCGACCAGCGCGTCGACCAGCGGGCCGACCGCCAGATACAGCGGGTAATTCCAAGGCACGATGATGCCGATCACGCCGAGTGGCTGCGGGCGCAGTTCGGTGCGTGCCGGCAGGAACGCCAGGCCGGCCAGCCGACGCCGCGGCTTCATCCAGCGTCGGCCGTGACCGAGCGCGTGGCGGACTGCGGACAGGCTGGGGAAGAGTTCCAGCAGATCTGTTTCCTCGCGCGGGCGGCAGCCGAAGTCGGCATTGATCGCCAACGCAAAAGCCTCGCGCTGTTCGAGCAGCATCTTCTCCAGCGTACGCAGCCTTGCGGCGCGCGCTGGCCAATCCGGCATCGGCTCGGCACGCTGGGCAGTGCGCAGGATTTGCAGGCGCTGGCTGAGGTCGGTTGTGGAATCGGTCATGAGGGTCACTTGTGTTAAGGCATGCAGCATGCGCTCATGCATCGGAAATATGCGTGAGGACGGGCTGTGTGGCTGCGCCGGCCGTCGGCGTCATAACTTCGCGCGCAGCTCCACGCCCCACGTGCGTGGTGGCGTGATGTTCGCGTAAGCCGAGCCTAGTGGCGCCGCAGTATTGTCGACGCCGGTGACGTAGCGCTTGTCGAGCAGGTTGCTGACAAAGATGCCGACACCCCAGTGATCGCCCGGCGCATTCCAGTCCAG
Organism: Dyella sp. S184; assembly: GCF_009766065.1. Classification (GTDB taxonomy): domain Bacteria; phylum Pseudomonadota; class Gammaproteobacteria; order Xanthomonadales; family Rhodanobacteraceae; genus Rhodanobacter. Next base: position 147,780 of record NZ_LMUE01000017.1, read on the forward strand.
CCGCATGTCGACGCTCTGCTGCGAGGTGCCGACGGGGAAATTGGGACTGACCTGGCACGTGCCCTGGAATCCCGAATCGGCGTTGCAGCGTGTCTTGCCGCGAAAGCCGTAGGCGGCGTTATAGACCAGACTGCCGTTGAATACATCCGGCACGGTATAGCTGAGGTTGGCGGCACCGGAGAAGGAGGGAGTACCGGTGGGTTGGCCGGACAGGTTTTTGTTGTCCGTAGAGATGTAATGCGTGTAGGTCGAATCGATATAGGCGCCATTGAGACCCAACTGCAGATTGTCAAATGGTATCCACTGCAGCTCGACCTCCAGTCCATGAGCGTGCTGGTCGCTGGTGGATATCACGTATTCCGGAACGCCATTGGTACCCGCGGGTGCCGGCTGGAGCGACAGTCCCTGCAGGTTGTCGTAGGTGTAGTAGTACCCGGTCACATTGAACAACAGGTGCTGATCCGGGAACACGGTCTTGACGCCACCTTCGTAGTTGGTCACGTGCTCCGGCGCGTAGGTTCCGCCGACCTGCTGGAAGTTGAAGCCGCCGGCCTGGTAGCCCCTCGTCACGGACCCATAGGCCATCACGTTCGGGGTGAAATGGTAGTCCAGCACCACGCGCGGGCTGACGTTGCGCCAGTTGTCGCGCTTTTGTGTCAGCACACCGATAGGACCGGCGGTCTCGGGGGTGAATATGAGGTTTTGCTCGAACTCGGGAAGAACAAGGGAGTCAAAAATGGGATTCCCTGACGGAGGCAGCGCGGCCAAGGTGGCATCGAGCTGGGGTGCGTATCGTGGCGGGATGAACCAACTATATTGTTTCTGATCGAGGGTGAAACGCACGCCGGTGGTGAGGTTGAGCTTGTCGCTGAGGTGCCAGATCACGTCGCCATAGGTCGCGTACGACGTGATGGTCTGGCTGTTGCGGACCTGTTCGCTCCAGGGGTCGCCGAGCAGGGAGGCCAGCTGCGGCATGGTTGGAATGAGGCCATCGACCAGTGGCCATCCCACCTGGCTGGCAAAATTGTTGAGGATCAGCGTAGTCACGGAGTTGGTGTTGACGTCGACTTGGCTGGTTTGATGCGACTTCTCCAAGTAGAAGCTGGTGCCGGTGACCCAGTCGATAAGGTCGGTGTTGCCCGATAGCTTGAACTCCTGATACCAGCTGTTGTTGTGCTCGATGTTGGCTGTATCGAGATAGATGTTGTAGTTATTTGTGCCGTCGTAGTCGCCAAGGTTGAACGTGTCGAAGTTGCGCCACGCCGTGGTGGACGTGAAGCTGCCCCAGCTGAAGGTATGGTCGACGGTCAAGGTGGCGCCGTCAAAACGGCGCGTTTCGGCGGCACCGACGGCGTCGTTGTATAGCGGCGAATGCAAGGGGTCGAGGTAGGTCGCCGGATTGGCCGGGTATGGCGGTATGGTCATGCTGTTCAGTGGTGCCGGGAGCTGCATATAGCTCGACGGCGGAATCAGCCCGAATGCCGGATGCGGCGCCTGCTTGAGTTGCTCATGGTCCCAGGCCAGAAGGACGCGGGTATCAGGCGTGATGTTCCAGCGATACACGGCCCGCGTGCCCCAGTCGTCGTTCCCGCCGTAGTGCTTGCCGCTGGCGGCGTCTTTGACCCAACCGTCGCTCTGGTTGTCCAACACGCTCACGCGCAGTGCCATGTCCTGGTTCAACGGGATGTTCACCAGCGCATTGCCATAGCGCTCTCCGTAATTGCCATAGCGAAGAGTGCCCGTTGCCTCGAACTTGTCACTTGGTTCATTGGTAATGATGGAGATCGCGCCGCCAGCGGAATTGCGACCGAACAGAGTGCCTTGTGGACCTTTCAGCACCTCGATCCGAGCGATGTCGTTGAATGCCAGCAATGCGCCGCCGGTACGGGCGGCGTAGACACCATCCACATAGACACCGACCGCGGATTCCGTGCCGGCACCGAATCCGCTGCCACCGATGCCGCGCAGTTCATACGAGGGCTGGGTCGGCTGGTCGGCACTGACCACCAGGCCGGGCACGAAGATGTCCATCTTGCTGATGTCGGTGGCGGCCAGCGTCTGCACCTGTTTCGCAGTGATGATCTGCAGCGGGATCGGTACCGACTGCATCTCCTGCGAGCGGCTTTGCGCCGTCACGGTGACGTTGCCGAGCAGCTTCGCCTTGTCAGCACTGGCGTTCTCAGGGCTGGCTGGCGTGCTGCTGGCGGCGGTGGCTGCATCCTGCGGTGCATTGTCGGCGGCGAGCGCGAGCAGTGGGCTGCACAGCAGCAGGGTGCCGCCGCCGAACAGCAGGCGATGCAGTGCGGAAGAAAGTGGACGTTGACGCATGCTCATGCCGTGCTCCCCATGCATGGTGTGGCCGCACCTCACTGGCACGGCTCTGTATTGGTATCGGTTCTCAATGCAACGTCACACAGCTCCCCGGCTGCGCGGCGATCCACGCCTTGATCAGTGCCACGCCTTCGCGATGCACCGTACTGCGGCCGATCTCCGGCATCATCGTGCCCGGTTCGGTGGACGACAGTCGATATGGAATGATCGAGTCGTCCGGCCGGCCTGGCACGATGTCGAACAAGTGATCGCCGGTGCCCTGGCCAGCGGCGGTCGGCGGTTTGCAGATGCCGAGGTGACGATCTTCCGGCGTGTCGTAGGTCAGCGACAGCCCGGTGGTATTGGCCGCGCCGTGCGGGTTGTGGCAGTGGCCGCAGTTGATGTCGAGGTAGGCGCGTGCGCGCGCATCCAGCGGCGTCTGCGGATCGGCCCAATTCGCGTCGCGCGGTGTCGCAGCGGATGCCGGCGCACCGCTGAGGTAGTCCACCTGCATCAGGTGCTCGAGTTGGTTCTGCTCGCCGCTGGCATAGTGGTAATCCTTGTTGATGTGGCGTGCCTTCAGGCCGATCGGATGGATCTTGCGATCGATCCAGTCCTGCGCGTGGCAGCTGGCGCACTGGCTTTCATCCGGAACCACGTAGTTGAAATCCTCGCGGGCAGGTATGGTGTCGGTGGGTGTGGCATCGACCAGGGTAAGCGGCAACACCGCGCCGGTGCGGGCGAGTGTGGCCTCGGTCTGCGCGTCGTTCCACACGTACGGCATCGCCGCCCAGCCGTCCTTGCGCCGCACCAGGATGCGCGTCTCGACCAGATGCACGTGTGCCATGTCGAGACCCTGGCCGGCGAAGTCGTGCGAGTAATCGTCGGTGCGTGCGATATCGCTGAACTTGCCACTGGCGCCGCGCGGGTAATAGAACGTCTTGCTGATTACCGTGCCGACCGGGAAGTCAAAAGTATCGCTGGGGTTGTACTTCGCCGAGGTGCCCTTCGGCATCCAGATCGTGCGCAGCTTGTGCGCGTAGTCAGTGAACAGTGGCGTATTGAGATCGTACGGCACCACGCCGTCGTTGAGCTCGAGCTTGCCGTCGCGCACCTCGACCACGTGCCAGTCACTGAGTTTTGGCGGGCGACCGTCGGCGTGGAAGGTCACCGGCGGCATGCCGTGCTGGCATGCCGTCAACAACAGGGCGAGCAGCGGCAACACATGTCTGATCCACTTCATCCGCACTGACGATACCCTCACACCTTCGGCTCCGGATTCAGCACCACCGGCGGCAACTTGGACAAGGTGCACTGATACGGCTTGGTGTCGGTGCTCGGATTCTTGTAGTCGTGCGCGCCGTCCGCATTCAGCACACCGTTGACGTCCTGGATGCAGATACGGTCACCCGCTGGCGGCAAGCCGTTCACCAGATCCTTCGGGTCGCTGTAACCATCCCACAGCACGTCCGGGAAGTGGCCGCTGAGCCCGTAGACCGCGGTCTTCAGGGTCTTCAGCTTGAGCCCGTCGGGCGAATCGCCACCGCCGGTGAGGCGGTTGCCGTAGATGTAGATGCCCTTCGGGTACGGGTTGTAGTCGGGGGCCACGCCGCGGGTGTTGTAGTAGTTGGTCGAGAAATAGCTGGCGACAATCAGGTTCGCGGTCTGGTTGTCGGCGATGTCGTTGTCGAAGATCTCCACCTTGTCGTTGGAGTTCACCACCACGCCGGAGCCCGCCGGCACGCTGGCCACCGCGGCGCCCTTGGCAGCGAAGTTGCCGGTGTTGTTGGCGAATACCTTGTTCTTGAATACCCGCGTGGCATGGCCAGCCTGCGACAGGTTTGGCATGTTGAAGACCAGGATGCCGCCGGTGTTCTTCGTGGCGGTGTTCTCGTACACGTCGGCGTTGATCGAGTTCTCGATCTCGATGCCGGCCACGTTCTGCTCGGCGCGATTGCGCCGCACGATGATGTTCTGCGACTGGCCGACATAGATGCCGGCGTCGGAGGCGCCGATCACCACCGAATCCTCGACCAGCACGTTCTGCGTCTTCACCGGATACAGGCCGTAGGCACCGTTGGTGGTTTGCGGGCCGGCGGTCCACTCGATGCGCACGCCGTGGATGGTGATGTTCTTGCCCTGGTTGATCTTCAGCGCGTCGCCCTTGGTGTCCTCGATCGCCAGGTTCTCGATGGTGAAATCGTTGGCGTTGACCAGCAGACCTTCAGGACCAACGACCTGGCCCTTGAACGACAACACGGTCTTGTCCATGCCGGCGCCGCGGATGGTGACGCCGTCGGTGCGCAGGCTGAGGCCGCGCTTGAGCGAGTAATGGCCGGCCGGTATCTCGATCACGTTGCCGGGTTTGGCGTCGAGCAGTTGCTGCTGCAACTTGCTCTCGAAGCTGGCGTCGGACTGGCTTTGCGCGGTGGGCGTCTGGCTGTTGCTGCAGCCGGCAAGGACGGCACCGAGCGTGATGGTGATGAGCAACTTGCGCATGATCGTTGAACCCCAATTCGAACGGCATCTGCAGAGGGGTTCACTGTCACGCAATCGGCCGCGACTGGGGAGGGTAAATCGGCCAACGGAAGGGGGGCAAATCGGCCAGTATGACGACAAGTTGACAGATCAGGCTGCCGCGCGACGGGCTTCCTGTGGGGCCATGCCGGTCCAGCGCTTGAACGCGCGCCGGAACTCGCGCGGATCGCTGAAACCGACCTCGCTGCCGATCTCGGCCACGCTCAGGTTGCCGCCCTGGAGCAGTTGCAGGGCGCGTTCGGCGCGTACCCGGTCGTGGATCTCGCGAAAGATCCGCCCACTTTCGGCCAGCTTGCGGCGCAATGAGCGCTCGCTGAGGTTGAGCGTGCGCGCCACGTCATGCAGTTTCGGCGGTTGCCGCAACTGGCCACGCAGCAGACGTTCCACCGCGGCGACAATTTCCTGGTGCACGCTGCTGCCGCTTGGACGCTGCTGCATGCACAGCGCCAACGCCTGGCGTGCGGTGAGTGGGTTGTGACCGGGCAGTTCCTGCCCCAGCCATTGCACATCCACCAGCACGCGGTTGAGCGGCATGCCGAACTGCACTTCACACTGGAACAGGTCGGCATAGGCCTGCCGATACGCCGGCTGCGGGTAGCTCAGTTCCAGTCGAGCGGGATTGAACGATGCGCCTAGCAACTGGCGTGCGATCGCTAGCGAGCTGGCGAACAGTTCCTCGCACAGGAACGGCAGCAACGCCGCGTCGCTGAAACGCGGCCACGCAACAACTGCCACCTGACGCTCGTTGACCACCTCGAAGGTGACGTCGAGCAGGCTCCCGCAGACCTTGTGATATTCGATGCCCACGCCCATCGCCTCGCCGAAGGTGCGTGCGGTCATCATGGCCAGGCCAAGCAGACCGAAGCTGCCCAGCGTTTCGGTGCGCCCGACGCTAAGCCCGAGCCCCGGTTCGCCGATCGCCTGTAGCGCGCGACGCACCACCATGCTGGCCTGCCGGTAGGAAACCCGCAGCGTCGGGTCGCTGAGCTGGCGTCGATCCAGGCCAAGCCCGGCGAACCAGTCATCGCAGGCGATGCCGCGAGAGGCAGCCAGCTCGGTCAGGTACACCAATACGTTCGGCGGAATCTCGGCCGCCGTATAGCGCGGGTCATCCGTCAGCGGGGGGCTGACTGCGTGATTCAGGCCGATCAGACTGGCGGGACGTGCCATGGTGCGTTCGCTCGGAGCGCTTGCAAGCCGGACCATGCCGGCGTTCAGCCCTTTCTATCACGCATGCGCCGCCGACCGCTTGCGCAATGCACAAGCGGTCGTGTAACGGTTACTCGCCGATCGTCAGCAGCGAGGCGTTGCCACCGGCCGCCGTGGTGTTGATGGTGAGCGTGCGCTCGCCGGCGAAGCGCAGCAGGTAGTGCGGGCCGCCGGCCTTGGGGCCGGTGCCGGACAGGTTCTCGCCGCCGAACGGCTGCACGCCGACCACCGCGCCGATCTGGTTGCGGTTGACGTAGCAGTTGCCGACGCGGGCGTGGCTGGCGATGTAGTCGACGGTGTCGTTGATGCGGCTGTGGATGCCGAGGGTAAGGCCGTAGCCAGTGGCGTTGATCTGATCGACCACCTGCTTCAGCTCGCTGCCCTTCCAGCGGATCACGTGCAGCACCGGGCCGAACACTTCGCGGGTCAGCGTGGCCAGCGAGGGAATCTCGTAGGCGCGGGGGGCGAAGAAGGTGCCGTTGGCGGTGAGCGCCGGATCGAGCGCGACTTCGCCGATCTTCTTCGCTTCCTTGTCCATGCGCGCGGCGTGGTCGACCAGGATCTTCCTGGCGTCCTCGTCGATCACCGGACCGACGTCGGTGGACAGCTGACCCGGATCACCCACCTTCAGCTCGCCCATCGCGCCGGCGAGCATCGCGCAGACCTTGTCGGCGATGTCTTCCTGCACGAACAGCACGCGTGCGGCCGAGCAGCGCTGGCCGGCGGACTGGAACGCGGAGGCGATCACGTCCTTGACGATCTGTTCGGGCAGGGCGGAGGAGTCGGCGATCATCGCGTTCTGGCCGCCGGTCTCGGCGATCAGCGCGGCGATCGACGCATTGCGCGCAGCCAGCGCGCGATTGATCGCCCAAGCGGTCTCGGTGGAGCCGGTGAAGGCGACGCCGGCGACGCGCGGATCGCGGGTCAAGGCGGCACCGACGGTAGCGCCGTCGCCGGGCAGATATTGCAGCACGTCGACCGGCACGCCGGCGTCGTGCAGCAGCTTGATCGCGGCATAGCCGATCAGCGAGGTCTGCTCGGCCGGTTTCGCAATAACGGCATTGCCGGCGGCGAGCGCGGCGCTGACCTGGCCCAGGAAGATCGCCAGCGGGAAGTTCCACGGGCTGATGCAGACGAATACGCCGCGGCCGTTGAGGAATAGCTGGTTGCTCTCGCCGGTCGGGCCTGGCAACTGTTCGGGCTGACCGAACAGGCGGCGTGCCATGGTGGCGTAGTAACGCAGGAAGTCGGCGGCCTCGCGGATCTCGGCGATCGCGTCGGGCAGGCTCTTGCCGGCTTCACGCACGCACAGCGCGATGAACTCGCCGCGGTGCGCTTCGAGTTGTTCGGCGGCGTGTTCGAGGATCGCGGCGCGGCTGGCCGCGGGCAGACGATCCCAGCCGAACTGAGCGGCGACGGCATTGCTCAGCGCCTTGTCGACGGTGGCGCTGTCGGCGCTGATGTAACTGCCCACGGTCTGGCGGCGGTCGGCGGGGTTGGTCACCTGCACGGTCGGGCCGTTGGCGGTCGCGCCCGGCACCAGGGGAGCTGCGGCCCACGGGCCGGCATGGGCGTTGACCGCGTCGGCCATCGCCTTCAGTTCGTTGTCGTTGGAGAAGTTGACGCCCATGGAATTCTTCCGGAGTTCTGCGTAGATGTTGACCGGCAGCGGAATGCGCGGGTGGGGGATCGAAGCAAAAGCGCGTACGGTTTCGCACGGGTCGGCGACCAGGGTGCGCACCGGCACGCTCTCGTCGACGACGCGGTTGACGAAGCTGGTGTTGGCGCCGTTCTCGAGCAGGCGACGTACCAGGTACGGCAGCAGGTCCTCGTGCGTGCCGACCGGCGCGTACACGCGGCACGGCACGTTGAGGTTCTGCGGGCCGATCACTTCGGCATACAGGTCGGTACCCATGCCGTGCAGGCGCTGGTACTCGTACGGACGGCCCTGTGCGATGTGATGCACGGCGGCGATCGAGTGTGCGTTATGCGTGGCGAACTGCGGATAGATCAGTTCGACGCCGGCGTTGAACAGGCGCCGCGCACAGGCCAGGTACGACACGTCGGTGTTCGGCTTGCGCGTATACACCGGGTAACCGGCCAGGCCGTTTTCCTGCGCGCGCTTGATCTCGGCATCCCAGTAGGCGCCCTTGACCAGGCGCACATACCAGCGGCGATTCGCGGCGCGCGCGGTCTCGATCAGCCAGTCGATCACGAACGGGGTGCGCTTGGCGTAGGCCTGCACCACGATGCCGAGGCCGTTCCAACCTTGCAGCGAGGGGTGCGCGAACACGTCGCCGATGATGTCCAGCGACAGCTCGAGGCGTTCGGCCTCTTCGGCGTCCACCGACAACGCGATGCCGTACTTCATCGCCAGCTGCGACAGCTCCAGCAGTTTCTCGCTGAGCTGGCGGTGAGCGAGTTCGCGCTTGGCCACCTCATAGCGTGGGTGCAGCGCGGACAGCTTCACCGAGATCGACGGCGCGTCGGTGTGGTTCGCAAACGGGCCGCGCGCACCGATCGCGGCGATCGCGTTGCGGTAATCCTGCTGGTAGCGCTCGGCAGTCTCACTGGTCAGCGCCGACTCGCCCAGCATGTCGTAGGAATAGCGGTACACCGCGTATTCCTTCTTCGCGCAGCGATCCAGCGCTTCGTCGATGGTCTGCCCCATCACGAACTGGTGACCCATGATGCGCATCGCCTGACGCACGGCGAGGCGGATCGCCGGTTCGCCGGCGCGACCGACCAGCCGCTTCAGCGCGCCGGTGAAATCGTGACGGGTGTCCTCGGCGAGATTCACCAGATGCCCGGTGAGCATCAGGCCCCAGGTGGAGGCGTTGACGAACAGCGACTCGCTCTGGCCCAGATGTTTCTTCCAGTCGGCGTCGCCCAGCTTGTCGCGGATCAACTTGTCGGCAGTGGCCTTGTCGGGAATGCGCAACAGCGCTTCGGCCACGCACATCAACAGCACACCTTCCTCGGAGGAGAGGTCGTACTGGCGCATGAAGGATTCGACGGCGCTCTGGTCCTTGGCGCGCAAGCGCACCCGGCTGACCAGCTCAGCGGCAAGGTCGATCACCTTCTCGCGCTCGACCGGCGGCAAGGTCGCCTGGGCGAGCAGGTCGTTGACCGCCTCGGTCTCGTCGCGCAGCCATGCGGCCGTGATGCGCGCACGTGCGGGCCCGGCGCCAGCGGGGAGTTCGGGGCTGAGAATGGGTAGGGTCACAGAGTAAGCCGGTACGTTTGCAGGGACGGTGGGAAAACGCGGAATTGTACGCTGGACACGGTATGTCGGGTGCACAAACTAAGTGGATCGGTCAGTGTGCGGCGGCGGTTTGGAAGAACTGCCGAGGCGTCTGTCGAAGGGAATGAGTGCTACGCCCCGGACCGCGTGGGTGCGTCATTCTTGCCCGCTGACTCGCCGCGGCCTATCATTCCGCTGTTCCAGGCACGCCGGATCTCCATGATCGTGCTTCGACCAGCTGTCGCCGGCTTGCCGTGCGTGACGATGTGGCTCAAGCCCAATCGCGCGCTCAGCCGGCGCGGGTTGCGTCGATTGATCGTGGTTCTGGTGGCACTGGCGCTGATAACGGCAGGACTGGGCGCATGGCAGGGGAATGTATTTGCTCCGCTGTTTGCCTTGGCTGAATCCGCCGCCGTGGCTGTCGCGTTGAGCGTGGCCTGGCGGGCCGGCGACCGTAGTGAGCGCATCACCCTCGACGCTTCGTCGCTGGAGGTGCAATCCCTGCCAGGTCGCCGCAGTGTGCGTTTCCAGTCGTACTGGGTACGCGTGCTGCTGGAGCCGGGCAATGGGCGCCAGCGCCTGCTGCTGTCATCGCACGGACACGAGCTGGAGATCGGCGCTTTTCTGGCGGAACAGGAACGCGTCGAGCTGTCGAAGAAACTCATGGTGTTGCTGGCTGATTTCAATGGCCCGCCACGCGAACAGGTTCAACAAAGGTGCAAGACATGACATCTGGCGGCATCAGGCGATCATTCACGGCATGGGCGGCACTTGCCCTTGCGCTGTTCGGCGGCGCGGCTCAGGCCAATCCGCATCCGTACCAGCTGAACATGCAGCGCGGCGTGAGCACCTGGTCACAGGTGCCCTATGACCTGAACAACATATCGCTCGGCGTGTGCGTGGTGATCGGCATCCTGGTGTTCGGCGCGATGTTCATCGCCATGTTCCGCTTCCGCAAATCGCGCGGCGCGGTGGCCGAGAAGTGGTCGCACAACACCATGCTGGAAATCGTCTGGACCACGGTCCCGGTGATCATCCTGATCGTGCTGGCCTACCTGGCGACCGGCGGCATTACCTCCTGGTCCGACACCACCGGTTCGCAGATGACGGTCAAGGTCACCGGCTACCAGTGGAAGTGGCGCTACGACTACGTCGACTACCTGGGCAAGCCGATCAGCAAGGTCGGCTTCATGTCCAAGCTTGATACGCTGAGCGACCAGACCCGCCAGCTCGGTTCCGGCATGGACCCTTATAAGGTCATGACGGGCGACGAGAACACCTACCTGCTGAACGTGGACAAGCCGTTAGTGGTGCCGGTCGACACCAAGATCCGCTTCGTGATCACCGGTGCCGACGTGATCCACTCCTGGTGGGTGCCGGCGCTGGGCTGGAAGCTCGATGCGATTCCCGGAATCATCAATGCGGCCTGGACCAACATCACGGTGCCGGGTACGTATCGCGGCCAGTGTGCCGAGCTGTGTGGCCAGGATCACGGCTTCATGCCGATCGTGGTGGTGGCCAAGTCCAAGGCGGATTTCGCCAAGTGGCTGGCCGAGCAGGAGGCGCAGTCGGCAGCACCTGCCGCGGCACCGGCGGCGGCCTCCACGGCGGCTGCACCGGCGTCCGCCCAGACCGCTGCGGCACCTGCCACGGCCAAGTAAGGCCGATCCCCAGCTACTCGCAGTCTCATCGCAGTCGCATTCAATATTTCAGGTTAGAGGTGCAAGGCCATGTCCCACGCAGCCACCCATGATCAGCACGATGATCACCACGGCGCGCCGAAGAGTTTCTTCCAGCGTTGGTGCATGTCCACCAACCACAAGGACATCGGCACGCTGTACCTGGTTTTCGCGCTGGTAATGTTCTTCATCGGCGGCAGTTTCGCGATGCTGATCCGCGCCGAGCTGTTCACGCCGGGCATGCAGCTGATGCAGCCGTATTTCTTCAACCAGCTGACCACGATGCATGCGCTGGTGATGATCTTCGGCGCGATCATGCCGGCCTTCGTCGGCCTCGGTAACTGGATGATCCCGTTGATGGTCGGCGCGCCGGACATGGCATTGCCGCGCATGAACAACCTATCGTTCTGGATCCTGCCGTTCGCCTTCACCCTGCTGCTGTCCACCCTGTTCATGGCAGGCGGTGGCCCGGCCGGTGGCTGGACGATGTATCCGCCGCTGTCACTGCAGAGCGATTCGCTGGCCTATGTGGTGTTCGCGATCCACCTGATGGGCATCAGCTCGATCATGGGCGCGATCAACATCATCGCGACCATCCTCAACATGCGCGCGCCCGGCATGGATCTGCTGAAGATGCCGGTATTCGTGTGGAGCTGGCTGATCACGGCGTTCCTGCTGATCGCGGTGATGCCGGTGCTGGCCGGTGCGGTGACGATGCTGCTCACCGACAAGTACTTCGGCACCAACTTCTTCAACCCGGGCGGCGGCGGTGACCCCGTCCTGTTTCAACATATCTTCTGGTTCTTCGGGCATCCCGAGGTGTACATCATGATCCTGCCGGCATTCGGGATCATCTCGGAGATCATCCCGACCTTCGCGCGCAAGCCGATCTTCGGCTACAAGGCGATGGTGTTCGCGATTGCCTCGATCGCTTTCCTCTCGTTCATCGTGTGGGCGCACCACATGTTCGCGGTCGGCTTGCCGATGGGCGCCGAGATCTTCTTCATGTACGCGACGATGTTGATCGCGGTGCCGACCGGCGTGAAGGTGTTCAACTGGGTCAGCACCATGTGGGGCGGCTCGATGACGTTCGAGACGCCGATGCTGTTCGCGATCGCGTTCGTCATCCTGTTCACCATCGGCGGTTTCTCCGGCCTGATGCTGGCGCTGGTACCGGCCGACTTCCAGTACCACGACACCTACTTCGTGGTGGCGCATTTCCATTACGTGCTGGTGACCGGCGCGCTGTTCGCGATCATCGCTGCCACGTATTACTGGCTGCCGAAGTGGAGCGGCCGGATGTACAGCGAGTTCTGGGGCAAGGTGCATTTCTGGAACAGCGTGATCTGGGTCAACGTGCTGTTCTTCCCGCAGCACTTCCTGGGCCTGGCCGGCATGCCGCGCCGCATCCCGGACTACAACGTGGCGTTCGCCAACTTCAACATGATCAGCTCGATCGGCGGCTTCCTGTTCGGCGCCTCGCAGCTGATCTTCCTCGGCGTGCTGATCCACGGCGTGTGGTTCTCCAAGAAGAAGGCCACCGACCGCGTGTGGGAAGGTGCCAAGGGCCTGGAGTGGACGGTGCCTTCGCCGGCGCCGCATCACACCTTCGAGGTGCCGCCGGTGATTCACGACGACGAACTGGCGCACGGCCACGTCAACGATTGACCCTCCACAGGGCACTCACACTGGAAACGGTGGTGAGGCGCCCAGAGCAGCGATTCACATGGCGCAACCGAAAATGCAGCAAGCAGTGACTGACCAGTTCGATGCGGACCGCCGCAAGGGTGTGCGGCGCACCGTGACGATCCTTGTCGTGATCGTGGCCGCGTTCTTCCTGGTGTCGTTCGTGCAGATCATGCTGATGAAATAGCGGTACCGCAGTCGCGACATGTTTTTCTTCAACCGGTCATGTCTGACGACCGGCATGCAGTTCCCCGGTCGGCCTGACGGGGTTAAGTCATCAAGAGAAATCCACGGGGTCTCACCATGGGTCAGCAGCACGACGCTTACTTTGTTCCGGCCAAGAGCTACTGGCCGTTCGTGGCCGCAGTGGTCATGTTCACCACCGTGTTCGGTGCCGCGCACTGGCTGAATGCGGAGCCTGGCGATGCCGGCTTCGGCAAGACCGTGTTGCTCATCGGCGTGATCGGCGTGCTGGGCATGTTCTTCGGCTGGTTCCGCTCGGTGATCAACGAGTCGCTGGCCGGCAACTACAACCACCAGGTGGACACCTCGTTCCGCATGGGCATGATGTGGTTCATCTTCTCCGAGGTGATGTTCTTCGGTGCGTTCTTCGGCGCGCTGTTCTACATCCGCATGTTCTCGGTGCCGTGGCTCGGCGGTACCGGCCATGGCACGCTGACCCATGAGTTCCTGTGGAGCAATTACGCCGCCTCCTGGGGCGCCAATGGCGGCAATGGCCCGCAACATATCGGCGGTACTTTCAGTACCGTACCGGCATGGGGCCTGCCGCTGCTGAACACGCTGATCCTGCTCAGCTCCAGCGTAACCGTGACGATCGCGCATCACGCGCTGCGCGCGGGCCATCGCGGCAAGATCCTGGTGTTCCTGGGTCTCACCGTGCTGTTGGGCGCGCTGTTCCTGAACTTCCAGGCGCACGAGTACATCGAGGCCTACAAGGAACTGAACCTGACCCTGCACAGTGGCGTCTACGGTTCGACCTTCTTCCTGCTGACCGGTTTCCATGGCCTGCACGTGACGCTGGGCACGATCATGCTGGCGGTGATCTGGTTCCGCGTGCTGAAGGGTCACTTCAACAAGGACCACCACTTCGGCTTCGAGGCGGTGGCCTGGTACTGGCATTTCGTCGACGTGGTCTGGCTCGGCCTGTTCATGTTCGTCTATATTCTCTGATTCGGCAGTACTGACTCAGGCAACAAAAAGCCCGCCATTGGCGGGCTTTTTGTTGTAGCGAGGAACCACTCAACGTTTGCCGCAGTCAGCCGCCATATCGCGCGATTTGTCGCGGGGCCGCAGTGCCGACAGTAGCCGGGTACAATTACTGGCCGATGTCGTGGGGATGCAGCCAACCCATCCAGATGCCAAACGCGACCATGCCAATCAGCACCAGTGACAGGCCGATGCGACGGGTCAGCGCCCACACGGTGCGCTTGTCGTCGTCCTTGTCGGTCATCATGAAGTACAGCGCCTGGCCGAGGCTGAAAATAACCACCAGCAGCATCACCACCAGCGCACATTTGTAGATGGTTTCCACGTGATTGATCCGATCCATTTCGACAACGGCAGTATAGCGATCGCCGGCGGGCACGCCGCGTGATCCGGTTTCGCCGTCCGTCATGGTGGGCCATCCTGCTGACCGCGGCTGGCGCCTTGCTGTTCATACGTTTGGGCGTCTGGCAGCTGCACCGCGCCGACTTCAAGGAAGCACTTCTGCGGCGGTATGCCGCATCGGCTTCCGCGCCCCGGCAGGACTTCGCCAAGGTGGCCGAGATGCCACCCGCCGATGGGTTTCCAAGGGTGCAGGTAGATGGCCGTTATCTGGTCGATCGGCTGTATCTGCTGGACAACCCGCAGCATGACGAGCGCGGCGGGGTGGAAGTCTTTGCGCCGTTCGTGGTGCGCGATCAAGCGCAACCTCTGCTGCTGGTGGATCTCGGTTTCCTGCCGGGCAATGGCACGGCGCAGGTGCCGCAATTGCCGCCGTTGCCCACTGGTGAGGTCAGCCTGGAGGGCTTGTACGTGCCGCCGCCGCCGCTCGGTTTCGAAATGGGTGGCGATGCGCTGGCGCGGCAGACCCAATGGCCGAAGAGCAGCATCTTCCTGGATCCAGTGGCAGTCGCCCGCGACCTCGGCCGCCCGCTGTATCCGCGCGTGCTGGCGCTGGATGCCGATCCGGCCTCGATCTATGTGCGCGTGCACACACTCGACTTTTCCTCGATGCCGCCGGCACGGCACCGGGCCTATGCGTTCCAGTGGTTCTCGTTTGCGATCGCGGCGGTGGTGATCCTGCTGGTGCTCAATCGCAAGCGCAAGCCACGCGAATCCCGTCCTCCGAATGACGATGAAGTCCGATGAATACTGTTGATCCGAAATCGTTGCGCCGCAGCCGGATGTTCCTGCTCCTGATCGCGCTGGTGTTTGCCGCGCCGATGATCGCGGCCGGCTTGCTCACCTGGAGTGGCTGGCAACCGGGTGCCAAGGGCAATGGTCAGCCGATCCAGCCACAACGAAATTTCGTCGACGAGAAGCTGCAGGTGCAGCTGGCCGATGGCCAGGCCTATGCCTGGCGCGACAGCGAGCCGCGCATGACCCTGGTGGCGCTGGCTGGTCCCGGCTGCGCGAAGGAATGTCTGGCGACGCTGACCAGCATGGCGGCCGCGCGCGTCACGCTCAACCGCAACCAGTCGCGCCTGCGCCTGCTGTATCTGGGCACACCGCCGGCGGATGACGATCGCGATGGCATGAAGAACTACTGGCAGCTCGGCAGCGATGTCGATGGCAAGCTCGCCATGTATCGACCGACCACACCGGACAGTGTCAGCGCCGTACTGGTGGAATCCGATGGCACGGCGTTGTCGCTGTACCCTGCGGGCTTCGATCCCTCCGGTTTGCGCAAGGATCTGCAGAAGGTGATCAAGTAATGCCGTCGCGTACCCTGAAGATCCTGCGTAGCCTGTCGCTGCTGGCGGCGGTGTTCGCGCTCGGGCTGGTGATGTTCGGCGCGTTCGTGCGGCTGTCCAATGCCGGCCTGTCTTGCCCGGACTGGCCGACCTGTTACGGCCAGGCGACTTGGCCGCAGCACGCGCAGGCGGTGGCCAAGGCCGACGCAGCCTTCCCTGAGCGCCCGTATGAGGCGCACAAGGCGTGGCGCGAGCAGGTGCATCGCTTCCTCGCTGGCACGCTCGGCGTACTGGTGCTGGTGCTGGCACTGCTGGCGAGCTGGCGTCGGCGCGGCGCGCAGCTGGCGATCATCGTTGCTGCGGTGTTTGCAGCCGTCGGGGTCGGTTTGTACATCAGCGGTGAGCATCGGTGGTCGTCGTTGCTGGCGGCGTGTGCGATCGCGCTGCCGCTGTTCGCCGCGATCTCACTGCGCCGACCGGGCGCGTGGCGGATCAGCGTGCTGGCGCTGGCGGTGATCATCTTCCAGGCGATGCTCGGCATGTGGACGGTGACCTTGCTGCTGAAGCCGATCGTGGTGATGGGCCATCTGCTCGGCGGCATGACCACGTTCGCGCTGCTGGCGTATGCGGCGCTGCGTTTTGCCGGCATCGGGGCGCCGGACGATCGGCTGGCCGATCTGCGCCGACCAGTAGCGATCGGTGTGGTGCTGCTGTTCTGCCAGATCGCGCTGGGCGGCTGGACCTCGGCGAACTATGCGGCACTGGCTTGTGGCTACGGCCCCGGTTCGTTTCCGCAGTGCCTCAATCAGTGGGCACCGCCGACGGATTTCCATCAGGGCTTCGTGCTGTGGCGTGGCATTGGCGTCAATTACGAAGGCGGCGTATTGGACATGGCGGCGCGCAGTGCGATCCAGCTCGTGCATCGGCTCGGCGCGTTGGTGGTGTTCTGTTATCTCGGCTGGTTGTCGCACAAGCTGGCGCGGCGTGGCCTGCGCGTCTTTGGCATCGCGATCGTCGTGGTGCTGGTGAGTCAGGTATTGCTGGGTATCAGCAATGTGTACTTCGGGCTGCCGCTGGCGGTGGCAACCGCGCACAATGGCGTGGCCGCACTGTTGCTGTTCACCCTGCTGGCCACACTGGCGCGTACCCAGCGTCGTCATGACGAGTCGATGTCCCTGTCGCTGGAGCCACGTTGAGATGGAGCTATTCCACGAATACCTGCAACTGACCAAGCCGCGCGTCGTCGCGCTGCTGGTGTTCTGCGCGGTAATCGGCATGTTTCTCGCCGTGCCGGGCATCCCGCCATGGCGCGCGCTGGTGTTCGGCACGCTGGGCATCTGGATGGCCTCCGGCTCGGCCGCTGCCTTCAACCATCTGATCGATGAACGCATCGACAAGCTGATGGCGCGCACCGCGCGGCGTCCGCTGGCCACCGGCTCGCTCACCCCACGCCAGGTGCTGGTGTTCGCTGTGCTGCTGGGCATCGCCTCGATGCTGGTGCTGGCGTTGCTGGTCAACCTGCTCACCGCGTTGCTCACCTTCGGCGGGCTGATCGGTTACGCACTGGTGTACACCGCTTATCTCAAGCGCGCCACGCCGCAAAACATCGTGATCGGCGGTCTCGCCGGGGCGATTCCGCCGGTGCTGGGCTGGACGGCGGTTACCGGTCATCTGCACGCGTTCGCCTTGCAGCTGTGCCTGATCATCTTCGTGTGGACGCCGCCGCATTTCTGGGCACTGGCGATCTTCCGTCGCGACGATTACGCACGGGCGCAGGTGCCGATGCTGCCGGTCACCCATGGCATCGTGTACACCCGCTGGCATGTGTTGTTCTACACCGTGCTGCTGGTGCTGGTGACCCTGCTGCCGGCGCTGACCGGAATGAGCGGCCTGATCTATCTGGGCGGCGCGATCGTGCTCGACGTGGGCTTCCTGTATTACGCCGTACGCTTGCTGAATCCGCCGGACGAGATGTTCCCGATGAAGGTGTTCAAGTACTCGATCGTGTACCTGATGGCGCTGTTTGCGTTCCTGCTGGCCGACCACTGGCTGGTCGGGCCGATGGTGCAGCACGGGCTGGTGTTCCAGCCCGCGAGCTGAGCGCCGCGTTTTACGGTTTGAGCGCGATGCCGGCACTCTCCAGCAGTTCCTTGAGTCCGGTCAGCTGCGTCTCGTACTGCTTCCAGCGTTGGACAGCGCGGCGATAAATCGGCTCACGCACCTGCACGGCGCTGGCCGTTGTCACCGGTGCCTGATTGTCCTGGAAGTGCAGGCAGGCGTCATTCCACGGCAAGCCGCAGAACTCCAGCAACTCCCGCGACTTGGCCTCCTGCATATCCACCAGCATTTCGTAGTCCACTTCCAGGATGCGCCCCGGAAATGCCTGCTTCCAGTGCGCCATCAGGCGATCGAACAGGACGTAGTACCTGCCGGTATCGAGCAGTTCGTACGAATAGTCGTGGTATGGCGATGCCGGCGCGAAGAGCTGGCGGAAATTGCTGAGACAGGTGTCCATCGGATCGCGCCGCAGGCAGATGATCTTTGCATGGGGTAGCGCGTTCGCGATTGCACCGACATACAGAAAGTTGTGTGGCAACTTGTCGATGAAGTGCGGCTTGTGGCTGGTATCGGGGCGAGTGCTGGCCAGATAGGCCTCGCCGAGTTGTTGCCAGTCGACTTCGCGCGCACGTTCGAGGGTGTCCACATCGAGCAGTTGAGGCGTGCGGCTGCCGGAGGCGCGCTTTAAGGCGATCCCGAAGTTCTGCAATTCACCAGCTGCATGCACGTCAGGGTGACTGGAGAGGATGCGTTCGACCAGGGTGGTGCCCGAGCGCGGCATGCCGATCACGAAGATCGGCTCATCGCTCGAACAGCCTGCACCGACGGGTTGTGGCTCCGGCGATGCCTGGATCAACTTCTCAAACAGGACTTCATCTTGCCGCGGCGAATAGTGGCGCATGCTGCCGGCGGCCAGCTTGCCGGCGACGAGGTGCTCGAATGCTCTGGGGTAGTCGGCCAGATCCTCGTACTCCTTGGCCAGTGCCAGTTGCAGGTTCATCTGTGCCGTCGGGTTACCTGCACCTTTCGGCAATAACGAGTGCAGACGCTCCAGATGATTCTTGGTCAGGCTCTGCTTGCGCAGTTCCGACAAACTCAGGTACACGCCCCAATGATCTGGCGCCAGTCGGAGGCAGGACTCGAGTTCGCGCTCGGCGTCATCCAGCCGGCCGAGGAAGACCAGCGATTTGGCGAAGTTGTAGCGATAGCTGGGATGTTGCGGTACCAGCTTGACGGCACGCTCATACAACGCGGTTGCACGCTCGTGGGCATTGGCGCGCGTGAAAATGACGCCGAGGGTGTCGAGCGCATGCGCATCCAGGGGCAGCAAAGTGAGCGCCCGATCCGCGACGACCGTGGCATCGGCTGAAAGGTTGACCATGGACAGCGCTTTGGCGAATTGCGTCGCATAGTCGGCACGTTGCGGATACAGCTGAACGGCTCGCTGCAAGTACGACAGTGCCTGTGACATCTGCTGCAGTTCCAGTGCCGACAGTCCCGCCAGGTAATACAGCTCGGCATGGTTTGGTGCCTGCGGTAACAGTTGCATAGACAGTTCCAGTGCTTGTCGCCAGTTCTTCTGGTTGTATGCAGCAGTGGCCTGGGCGTAAAGCTTGGCGGGATCAGTCATGGGGTTCAGGATCGAGACAGGAGGGTGGTCGATCATCACGCGGCGTGCCGGCATTGTATGTATTACGCATCGTTGCGTGTCTTCCCCCGGATCTGTCGGCCCGGATGCAATTGATGGGTTGACACTTCCGCAGCGCAGCACGACAATGCGCGCGCCTCCCGGCGCATCGCGTCGGCTGGCTCCCAGTCCTGACAAACCAAGGCATATGGACGTTTACCCTAGTCGCAACGTCGTCATCCGCGAGCATCGGATGCCGGCGACGCATAACAACAAGTTGAACGCCTGCGGCGACCGCCTGCGGTCGGCTGGTGCTTTCCTCGACTAGGGAAAGTCCGGCCCACCCCTGACGACGCCATAGGCGTCGTTACGAGGAGATGGGCCCATGAAGCTCCTTCGCGATACCCTTCTGTTGCGCGCACTGCGTCGGCTGCTGGCTGGCCGTCGTGAGGCTGTGCGCCGTTCTTACGCCATCACCGTGCCCGCCCCGCTCGAACGTGCGGCGGTCGGCAGCAACGTGATCGAACTGTCCCGCCGGACCCCGGTGGCGGCCAGCCGTGCGTCGACGCCGGCCCCGGCCGATGCGTTGCCATCGTCCGTACATCTTGCACTGGTATCCAGTCGCTGATGGTCGCAAATACGTCATGCAAGGGATGGCCCCCGCCAGTGGCGGTGCCGTTCTGGCCGCATGCGCGGCCAAACGCGCTGACCGTGGCGCAGCTGGCGGATTGATTCCGCCGACTCGCACCGGCAGCAGGCATCAGCGAATTCACGGAAGCGGGTCATGAGCAAGCAATCCAATCAGGCCGTCGCAGGCAAGGCGGCGGGCAAGGCTGCGGCAGCGATACATGCGGCTGTTGCGCAGGAGGCCTTCCGCGCGAACGACGAGTTGCTGGCTGCACTGGAGACCACCCCGGCCGGCCTCGATGAGGAACAGATCGAGGCGCGGCTGCATCGCGACGGCCCCAACGAGGTCTCGCACGAGAAGCCGCCGCACTGGACACGGCAGTTGCTGCGCGCGTTCAAGAACCCGTTCATCATCGTGCTGCTGGTACTGGCGGTGGTGGAGGTGTTTGCCACGCCCGATGACTTGTCCGGGCCGATCATCATCGCGGTGATGGTGGCGATCAGCGTGCTGCTGAACTTCACCCAGGAGTTCCGTTCGTCGCGTGCGGCCGAGAATCTCAAGGCGATGGTGCGCAACACGGCCACAGTGACGCGCAGGGCGTCCGATGGCCACAGCGAGCAGATCGAGGTGCCGGTGGCCGAGCTGGTCGCCGGTGACATCGTGCACCTGGGCGCGGGTGACATGGTGCCCGGCGACCTGCGCCTGCTCACCGCGAAGGATCTGTTCATCAGCCAGGCGATCCTCACCGGCGAATCGCTGCCGGTGGAGAAGTCCGCGCCGGCGCGCGTGAGTGATGGCAGCAGCCCCCAGAAATACGACAGCCCACTTGAATTGCCCACGGTCTGCTACATGGGCACCAACGTGATCAGCGGCACGGCCGCGGCGGTCGTGGTGGCGACGGGTGCGCGCAGTTATCTCGGCTCGCTGGCGCACAGCATGTCCGGCCAGCGCGTACAGACCAGTTTCGACCGCGGCGTGAAGAGCGTCAGCTGGCTGCTGATCCGCTTCATGGCGGTGATGGTGCCGGTGGTGCTGGGCATCCAGTGGATCAGGCATGGTTTCTTCGAGGCTCTGTTGTTCGCACTGTCCGTCGCGGTCGGCCTGACCCCGGAGATGCTGCCGCTGATCGTCACCGCCAACCTTTCCAAGGGCGCACTGGCGATGTCCCGGCGCAAGGTGGTGGTGAAACGGCTCAGTGCGATCCAGAATTTCGGTGCGATGGATGTCCTGTGCACGGACAAGACCGGCACGCTGACGCTGGACAAGATCGTGCTGGAGCGTCATCTCGATCTGGATGGCGAGGAATCCGACGAGGCGCTGGAATTCGGCTATCTCAACAGCCGTTTCCAGACCGGCCTGAAGAATCTGATGGACAAGGCAGTGCTGGAGCACCGTGATCTGGAGGCGGCGGCGACGCGCTACCGCGTGATCGACGAGATCCCGTTCGACTTCCAGCGCCGGCGCATGTCGGTGGTGGTGGCCAAGGACGATGGCGAGCACCTGCTGATCTGCAAGGGCGCGGTCGAGGAGATGCTGTCAATCTGCACGTTCGCCAAGGTCGGTGATGTCACCGAGCCGATGACTGATGAGCGGCGCAACGACATCAAGGCGATGACGCACAAGCTCAACGAGGACGGCCTGCGCGTGCTGGTTGTCGCGGTGCAGCGTGAGCCGAGCCACGATCGGCCGTACAGCGTGGCCGACGAGAGCGATCTGATCGCGGTCGGCTGTCTGGCGTTTCTCGATCCGCCGAAGGACTCGGCGGGCACCGCGATCCGCGCGCTGCACCAGCACGGCGTCGAGGTGAAGGTGATTACCGGCGACAACGAGGCGGTGACCCGCAAGATCTGCCGTGAAGTCGGCCTCGATGTCACCCATTCGGTGCAGGGCAAGGAAATCGAGGCGCTCGATGATGCCGCGCTGGATGCGCTGGTGGCGCGCACCACGGTGTTCGCCAAGATGTCGCCGTTGCAGAAGGCGCGGGTGGTGCGTTCGCTGCAGCGGCAAGGCCATACCGTGGGTTTCCTCGGTGACGGCATCAATGATGCGCCGGCGCTGCATGATGCGGATGTCGGCATCTCGGTGGATACCGCGACCGATATCGCCAAGGAATCGGCCGACATCATCCTGCTCGAGAAAAACCTGATGGTGCTGGAGGAGGGCGTGCTGGAAGGGCGCGTCACCTTCGGCAACATCATGAAGTACATCAAGATGACTGCCAGCTCGAACTTCGGCAACGTGCTGAGCATGCTGATCGCCAGCGCATTCCTGCCGTTCCTGCCGATGTTGCCGCTGCAGATCCTGGTGTTGAACCTGCTGTACGACATCTCTCAGCTATCGATCCCGTTCGACCGCATGGACGAGGAATACCTGCGCAAGCCGCGCAAGTGGGACGCGGGCGACATCGGCCGCTTCATGGTGTGGATCGGTCCGGCCAGTTCGGTGTTCGACATGACCACCTTCGTGCTGCTGTGGTACGTGTTCGGTGCGAATTCAGTAGCGCACCAATCGTTGTTCCAGTCCGGCTGGTTCATCGAGAGCTTGCTGACGCAGACGCTGGTGGTGCACATGATCCGCACGCGCAAGATCCCGTTCCTGCAGAGCAGCGCCGCGGCGCCCGTGCTCGGCCTGACCACAGCGATCATCGTGATCGGCATGTTGCTGCCGTACACAGCGATCGGCGCGAAGATCGGCATGATGCAAATGCCGCCGGTGTATTTCGCGTGGCTGGCACTGACCGTGGTGGCGTATTGCGCGCTAACCCAGCTAGTGAAGGTGATCTACATACGTCGTTACGGGCACTGGCTGTAATCCTTGCTGGTCTTCTCTGTGGGGAGAGGATTGAGGTGGGGGAAAGGTCTTTCGGTGCGATTGGATCGGAGCCTGCTTCGATGAGTGTCTTCGCGAGCACCCGCTCCTCATCTTGACCTTCTCCCCGAAACGGAGAAGGGCGAACGCGACGAGCGCGTAATTTTTTTAGGAGCTGCGAACATGAAAGGCACATTCGCCTTGTTCGACATCGCTGGCTATGTCGCGCTGCTGCTATGGGGCACGCACATGGTGACCAGTGGCGTGCTGCGCGGCTACGGCAGCGCGCTGCGCCGCTGGCTGGGCCGTTATCTCGGGCGGCGTCCGGCTGCATTCGCGTTCGGCGTATGCATCACCGCGCTGCTGCAGAGCAGTACCGCTACCGGCATGATGGCAACCTCGTTCGCCGCGAGCGGTTTCCTCGGCCTGGCGCCGGGGTTGGTGGTGATGCTGGGCGCGAATGTCGGCACCACGCTGATCGTGCAGGTGATGTCGTTCGACATCGCGGTGATTGCGCCGATCCTGATACTGCTCGGTACCGCGGTGCACCGGCGCAGCGATGATGTGCGCTACGAGAACCTTGGTCGTGTCGCGATCGGCTTGGGCCTGATGCTGTTGTCGTTGCACCTGCTGGTGTTGACGATGGCGCCGATGGAGAACGCACAGGCGTTGCGCGCCGTGCTGCAAAGCCTGTCGGACGAGCCGTTCATTGCGCTGCTGGTCGCGGCGGTGCTGACCTGGGCGTGCCATTCCAGTGTGGCGGTGGTGCTGTTGATCGTCTCGCTGGCGACTACGGGCGTGGTCGATGCACCGGGTGCGTTGGCACTGGTGCTGGGTGCGAACCTCGGCGGCACGCTGCCGGCGCTGTTTGATGCGGGTTCGCCGGTGGCGCGTCGGCTGCCGCTGGGCAACCTGCTGGTACGCGCCTTCGGCTGCCTGATCTGCCTGCCACTGCTGCATCTGATCGCGCAGTGGCTGGCACCGCTGGGCGTGTCGCCGGCACGCATCGTGGTGAATTTCCATACAGCGTTCAATCTCGCGTTGGCGTTGCTGTTCATCCTGCCGGTCGAGCGCTTTGCGCAATTCCTGGTACGCCTGTTGCCGGAGCCGCCGAAGCCGTCCGATGCTTCGGTGCCGCAGTATCTCGATCCCGCCGCGTTGGACAGCGCCAACGTGGCATTGGCGAATGCGGCGCGCGAGGCGATGCGCATGCTCGACATGGTCGAGAACATGCTCAAGGGGCTGGTCGAGGTGTTCGGCAAGGATGACCGCATGCGCGCTGCCGCGATCAGCCGGATGGATCCGACCCTGGACCGGCTCGGCGTGGCGATCCGCGAATACCTCGCCGACCTCGGCGGCGAAGCGCTGAACGAGGAAGACGGCGAGCGCAGCCAGGACATCCTGTCCTTCATCATCAACATCGAGCATATCGGCGACATCACCGCGAACAACCTGATGGAGTTCGCGGCGAAGAAGGCCGAGCGCGGCCAGGATTTCAGCGCCGACGACATCCTCGACCTGGCCGCGATACACAACCAGGTGATGGAGAGCCTGCAGCTGGCGGTGGCGGTGTTCCTGCGCAGTGACGTGCGCGCTGCGCAGCAGCTGGTGGCGCGCAAGCCGGCGTTGTGGCGAATGGAGAACGAAAGCTCGGAGCGGCACATTCGCGCACTGCGCGAGCAGCGTGACGATGGTGGTGGCGGCGACGTTTACCTGCGCATCCTGCGCGACCTCAAGCGCATACATTCGCATCTGGCTGCGCTTGCCTACCCGGTGCTGGAGCGTGTCGGGCTGCTGCAGGAACGGCTGGTTCGCGAATCCCCTAGCCCCAGCAACGGCGTGCTGTAACACTTTTGTCATCGACATCGAGCAAACAGGAGAACACAGCTCTTGCACAGTAGTCCTTCAATCGATCAACCACATCCAAGCCAGCCGTACTGACGCCGTATTCGTGCGCACTTCGCCCTGAAGTGAGCTCCGGACGCGGCGACCGTTCACGGTCTTACCGCGGTCCGGAATGCGCCGACAGTTCACCAGCGAACTGCCTGCCTTTCCCTTGCCGTATGCATCGCCCGCCGCTCGCATGATCGCCGCGGGTCCGTTCATACCTTCATGTCGAAGGGGAAGCTCATGTCGTTCCGTTCCGTCCAGAATCTTTTGCGCCTGTCCGCCGCCATCGTGCTGGTGTGGTCCCTTGCTGCCTGTTCACACGGGTCGGGCGACGAGGCGCAACCCGCACCGGTGGTCATCGCCGATCACGGCCAGCTGCAGGTGCCCGTGAAATCGCCGCTGCGTTCGGAGTTGGTGGTGCAGCCGGTCGAGATGCGCACCGCCCCGCATGCGATGGTGTTCCCGGCGACGGTCGAAGCCGATCCGGGGCATACCGCCAACGTGCTGCCGGCATTGACTGGTCGGGTGGTCGAGCTGAAAGTCGGACTTGGTGACCACGTCATCCGCGGGCAGCTGCTGGCCGTGGTTGATTCGGGCGACCTGGCGCAGGCCAACTCCGATGTCGCCAAGGCACGCGATGCGCTCGATCTGGCGAAGAAGAGCCTGGACCGCGCGCATGGCGTACAGCAGGCCGGTGGTAATGCGGTGAAGGACCTGGAGGCCGCGCAGAGCGGC
This sequence comes from Dyella sp. S184, assembly GCF_009766065.1. Taxonomy (GTDB): domain Bacteria; phylum Pseudomonadota; class Gammaproteobacteria; order Xanthomonadales; family Rhodanobacteraceae; genus Rhodanobacter. Next base: position 173,110 of record NZ_LMUE01000017.1, read on the forward strand.
TACAACCAGGCGCTGGCCGAGTTCAATCGCGCGCAGACACGTCTCACCGCCGTGGGCGGATCGGGATCCACGCGGACGATGAATGTAGTCGCGCCGATCAGCGGCTACGTGACCGCGCTGTCGGTGTCGCCCGGCATGTATGTCAATGACGCCACCGCGGCGATGATGACCGTATCCAATCTCGATACAGTCTGGATCACCGCGAATGTGCCGGAAAGCGATGTCGGACTGGTTGCCAAGGGGCAACTGGTCGACGCGATCCTGTCGGCCTATCCGGACCAGGTGTTCCATGGTCGCGTGAGTTTCGTCAGCCCCCTGTTGCAGGCGGACACCCGGCGCGACATGGTGCGCGTTGCCGTGGCCAATGCGGACGGACGGCTGAAGCCGAACATGTACGCGAATGCGAGCTTCAGCATCCCGCAACCGGCGCAGGTGTTCGTGCCGGAGTCGGCGCTGCTGATGAACAACGACAGCATCACGGTGTTCGTCGAAGTGTCGCCGTGGACGTTCGAGCGTCGCACGGTCGAGCTCAGCTACGACGAGACGGCCGGTGCGCGCGTGGTGAAAGGCCTGAAGGCGGGCGATCGCGTGATCGTGAAGGGCGGAGTGCTGCTCAATGATTAACGCGATCTTTCACTTCTGCTTCCAGAAGCGCGTGTTGTTCATTGTCGTGACGATCCTCGTCGCGTGCTTCGGCTATTACTCCTGGACCCAGCTGGCGATCGAGGCCTATCCGGAACTGAGCGACGTCACTGCCCAGGTCACCACCCAGGTGCCGGGCTTGGCCGCCGAGGAAATCGAACAGGAAATCACCACCCCGTTGGAACGTGGCTTGGCTGGCACGCCTGGGCTGGTGAGCATGCGCTCGAGCAGCACGTTCGGCCTGTCGCTGATCACGCTGGTATTCAAGGATGGCGCCGAGGATTACTGGGAACGCCAGCGCATCATGGAGCGGATCGGCCAGGTCACGCTGCCGCCCGGGATCACGCCTGGTCTCGATCCCGTATCCGGGCCTGCCGGTGAGATTTATCGCTACACGCTGGAGTCCAGCAGCAAGAACCTGATGCAGCTGTCGGAACTGCAGAACTGGGTGATCGTGCCCGCGCTGGAACAGATCCCCGGCGTTGCCAACGTCGATATCTTCGGCGGCTTCACCAAGGAGTTCCAACTGCAACTGGATCCGGCCCAGTTGCTGCATTACGGCGTCAGCGTGAGCCAGGTCAGCAGCGCGATTTCGGCCAATACCGCGAACGCGGGCGGCGGCCGCATCACCCGGGGCGAGCAGTCCTACATCGTGCGTGGCATCGGTATGGTGCACACGCTGAAGGATCTGGGCGACATCGTGGTCATCCAGACCAATGGCGTGCCGGTGTTCGTGCGCGATCTGGGCAAATTGCAGTACGGCCATCAGGTGCGCGAAGGCATCCTCGGCAAGGACAACAACCCCGACACGATCGAGGGCATCGTCGACCTGCTCAAGTACGAGAACCCGTCGCGCGTGCTCGAAAGCATCCACGCCAGGGTGGCTGAACTCAACAAGCAGTTCGCCGCGCAGGACGTGCGCATCGTGCCGTACATCGATCGCGACGACCTGGTCAACGCGACCAAGGAAAAAGTCTTCCACACGGTGATGGAGGGCGTCGGCCTGGTCTGCATCGTGCTGATCCTGTTCCTCGGCAGCCCGCGTTCGGCGCTGGTGGCGGCGGTGGCGATCCCGATGTCGCTGGTCACCGTGTTCATCCTGATGCAGTTCACCCGGATGCCGGCGAACCTGTTCTCGCTGGGCGCGATCGACTTCGGCGTGATCGTCGACGGCACCATCGTGGTGATGGAGGCGATCCTGCGCCGGCGCGAGGAGAAACCCAACGAAGTGCTCACCGAAGACGATGTGATGACGGTGACCAAACACGTCGGCCGCTCGATCTTCTTCGCCACGCTGATCATCATCACCGCCTACCTGCCGTTGTTCGCATTCGAACATGCCGAAGGCAAGCTTTTCCGCCCGATGGCGTTCACCGTGGGCTATGCCTTGCTGGCCGCGTTGCTGTGCACGGTCACCCTGACGCCCGGGCTGGCCTATATCGCATTGCGCAAGCCGCGCAAGCTGTTCCACAACAAGCCACTGGAGCGGCTGCAGGCGGCTTACCGCATCAGCCTGGGCCGGCTGCTGCACAAGCTGCCGGTGGTTTATACGGTGGCGGGCGTGGCGCTGCTCAGCGTGGTGTTGCTGGGTGCGACGATCGGGCGCGAATTCCTGCCCGACCTGGATGAGGGTTCACTGTGGCTGCAGGTGCAGATGCCGACCGGGCTGTCGCTGGATAAAGCCAGTGCGATGACGGCCGAGCTGCGCCGCGCCGTGCGCGAATTTCCGGAAGTCTCCTACGTGGTGACCCAGCTCGGCCGCAACGATACCGGCACCGATCCGTGGACGCCGTCGCACGTCGAGTCAGCGGTGGGCCTCAAGCCCTATGGCAGCTGGACGAACGGCGAGACCAAGGCGGAGTTCCTGCGCAAGTTCAACGCGCGGATGCAGCAGATTCCCGGCATCAGCGTGGGCATCAGCCAGCCGATCGTGGATGGCGAGAACGACATGGTTGGCGGTGCGCACAGTCCGCTGGTGCTTCGTATCTATGGTGACGATTTCAAGGAACTGCGCCGCATCGGTGGCCAGATCGTCGACGTGCTCCGGAATGTGCGCGGCACGGCGGATGCGTCGATCTTCCAGGAGCCGCCTATCCCGCAACTGGCGATCGAGGCGGACCGCGACGCGGCGGCACGCTATGGCATCAACATCGCCGATATCAGCAACCTGATCCAGACCGCGATCGGCGGCACACCGATCACCCAGGTCTATGTGGGCGATCGCGTCTATAACGTGACTGCGCGCGTGTCGAACGAAGTGGCCAACAATATCGAGGCGATCGGCCAGCTGCCACTTACCGCGGCCAACGGCGCCCAGGTGCCGCTCAAGCTGGTCGCACATATCAGCCTGAAGACCGGCGAGAGCACGATCTCACACGAACAGGACCATCGCGAGTTGACCATCCGCATCGACAACCGTGACCGTGCGTTGTCGGAGTACCTGGCCGACGCCCAACAGCAGATCGACGCGAAGGTGCACTACGACAAACAGGATTATCGGCTGGAATGGGCCGGCAATTTCCAGAATGCGCAGCGCGCGCAGGCGCGCCTGATCGTGGTGCTTGGCATGGTACTGGCGATCATGGCCGTGCTGCTGTTCGCCGAGTTCGGCAAGCTGCATCAGGCCGTGCTGGTGCTGGCCGTGGTGCCGCTGGCTGCCGTGGGTGGCCTGATTTCGCTGCATCTGCGCGGCGAGACGCTGAACATCGCCACGGCCGTGGGCTTCATTGCCCTGTTCGGTGTGGCGGTGCAAAACGGCATCATCATGGTGTCGAACATCAATCGTGTGCGAAAGGAAGGCCTGACGCTGGCAGAGGCGGTGCTGGCCGGCGCCACCGAGCGCTTCCGCCCGGTATTGATGACGGCGACCGTGGCCAGCGTGGGCATGCTGCCGGCTGCGATGGCCACTGGCATCGGTACGGACGTGCAGCGCGGCCTGGCCACCGTGGTGGTAGGTGGCCTGCCGATTGCCACCTTGCTTACGCTGTACATCCTGCCCAGCTTCTATTTCGCGATCGAGCGCTTCATCGAGAGGCACCGCGGTCACGCGCCGTCGGCGAGGGACATCTGACCATGCATGCTTTCCACAAAATCACCCCGTGGCGCGCTGGCAACATGCTGCTCGGTCTTGGCATCGGCCTGCTGCTCAGCGCATGCGCGGTCGGACCGGATTACCAGCGTCCGGCGGCACCTGCCGCCCATGACTATGCGCCGACGGCAACACCGCAGGCGACCGTTTCCACGACGGGGCCGGGCGGCAACGCGCAGCAGTTCGTGCAGACGATGGACATTCCGGGTCAGTGGTGGACGCTGTTCCATTCGGAACCGCTGAATGCGCTGATCGACGATGCACTGAAGCACAATGCCGACGCCGATGCGGCGCAGGCGGCGTTGCAGGCGGCGTGGGAAAACGTGCGCGCGCAGCGCGGCGCGTATTTCCCCAGCGTCGATGCCAGCGTCAATCCGACCCGGCAGAAAACCGGCAACGTGCTGTCCAGCAACGTCGCTTCGAACAGCACGCTGTACAACCTCACCACGGCGCAACTCAGTATTTCGTACTCGCCAGATCTGTGGGGTGGCAACCGCCGCCAGGTGGAATCGCTGGTGGCGCAGGCGAATGCCCAGCGCTTCCAGCTGGAGGCGACCTATCTCACGCTGACGACCAACCTGGTCAACGCGGCGATCGAGGAAGCCTCATTGCGCGCGCAGATCGACGCCACCCACAGGATCATCGCGGACCAGGAAAAGATCATGGCGACGCTGCTGCGCCAGCAGACGCTCGGTGATGCACCCGAGGCTGCCGTCGCCGCACAGCAGGCGGCGCTGGAACAGAGCCGTGCCACACTGCCACCGCTGGAGAAACAGCTTGCGCAGCAACGCGATCTGCTTGCCGCGCTCAGCGGACGCATGCCGAGCGACACCATCGATGCCCGCTTCACGCTGGATGCGCTGCAGTTGCCGGCCGAGCTGCCGCTGAGCCTGCCGGCACGCCTGGTCGAACAGCGTCCCGACGTGCGCATGGCCGACGAGCAGCTGCATGCGGCCAGCGCACAGGTCGGTGTGGCGATCGCCAACCGGCTGCCAAACGTGCAGATCACCGCGAACATCGGCAGCGCGGCAGAGAGCGCGAGTTCCTTGCTGAGCACCGGTACCGGCTTCTGGAATATAGGCGCTGCGATCACCGCGCCGCTGTTCGATGGCGGCACGTTGAAGCACAAGCAGCGCGCGGCCGAGGCGACCTATCGGCAGAGCTCCGCGCAGTACCGCAGCACGGTGATCGATGCGGTGCAGAACGTGGCTGACGTGCTGCACGCGGTGCAGTCCGATGCCGCGGCGCTGGCTTCAGCCGAACTGGCCGAACGGGCTGCTGCGCGCAGTCTGGCGATTGCGCAGCGGCAACTGGCGTTGGGTGATCTCAGCGAGATCGCCATGCTGAATGCCGAACAGACCTGGCGGCAGGCCGAGATCAGCCTCGCGCAAGCGCGTGCGAACCGTTATGCCGATACCGTGGCATTGTTCCAGGCGCTCGGCGGTGGCTGGTGGAATCGGCATGACGTGGCGGCGCCGTCGTCATGATCCGTGATGCCACCGTGCCGGTTCAGTCAGGGGTGCGGTGCGCGTGGTGCCGATGCCGCCACCACAGCACCAGCCCGGCCAATACGACCAGGCCGACGAGCGCCCACAGGCTGCCCTGGCCGCGGCGCACCCATTTCATCAGCCACTCGTGGTTGTCGGCGCCGAAATAGCCGAGATATACCCAGAACGGCACGCTGATCAGCGCGGCCAATCCGTCGATCAGCAGGAAGCGCGTAAACGACACGCGATGACTGGTGCCGGCGGTGATGTAGACGGTGGTGCGCATGCCGGGCAGGAAGCGCGCGATGAACAGCATGCGATTGCCGTAGCGCACGAATTTTTCCTGCACCATCGCATAGCGCTTGGGCGTGAGTATGCGTGCCACCAGCCGCCACTTCAGCATGCGCGCGCCGTAATGATGGCCGAGCAGGAAGATCGCGGAATCACCCAGCAGCACGCCAAACATTGCCAGCGCGAACATGCCGTGCACATTGACGTAGCCAAGTCCGGCGATGACGCCGCCAGCGACCAGGGTGATGTCCTCCGGTAACGGCAGGCCCGCGCCGCAGATCATCAACGCGATGAACACCGCGAGGTAACCGTTCTCGGCGAAGATCGTGATCAATCGTTCAAGCAGATCCATCGATATCCTTGCGCTTCATGCGAACCCGCATTGTGGCAACGGGGCATGATCCCATAGTCGGGTTGTTGTTGATGTGCAACGACTCTGCATGAGCCGGCAGCGATGAGTCGACCTGCACTGCAGCATCAACATTCAGGCTGAAGTGACCGGTGGCCGGCCACGCGCCGCCAACAGCTCGCGCAGTTCGGCTTTTTCGGCGCTGTCCAGCGGGCCCTGGCTCATCTTGGCGTGCAGTGCCTCGCGTCGCAGCGTGATGGCCTGTTCTTCCATCCGGGCCAGCGCTTCGAAGAATTCGATGCGCTGGAGTTCCGGTTCACCCACCGACATCGCTGCCATCAACTTCTGCAGCGACGGGTACTCCGGCCGTTCGGCGAAATGCTCGACCAGCATGGCCGGATTGATACCGGGACGTGAGCGGGCGATGTCGAGCAGTTCGGCAAGCAGTTCCACGCCCGGCTTGTCCAGGCGCAGGAAGCGGTACGGCCTTTCCACCTGATCGGCCACGCCCGGCTGCGCCAGCAGCAACGAGATCGCGCTGCGCACCAGGCTGCGCTGCACGGCGACCGGTCGTTGCACCGCGCGATGCGTGGCGGGGTCGGCCTGCAATACCGCACGGGCGCCACTGCGTCGCTCCAGCTCCTGTGCCATCAGGTCACGGAACGCGCCATCGGGCAGTTTCGCGATCAGCGGGCGGGCGCGTTCGGCCAGTCGCGCGCGACCATCGAGACTGCCCATTTCCACATCGTGCGACAGCTCGTTGAAGAAGTAGTCCGACAACGGCATCGCTTGCTTGATGCGCTGCTCGAAGCCGTCCTTGCCCTCCTTGCGCACCAGCGAATCGGGATCCTCGCCATCGGGCAGGAACAGGAAGTACGCCTGGCGGCCGTCGCGCAGTCGCGGGAGGGCGGACTCCAGCGCCTTCCATGCCGCGGCACGGCCGGCGCGGTCGCCATCGAAGCAGAACACCACGTCCGGCGCAGCGCGGAACAGCACCTCGGTGTGCTCCGGCGTGGTCGCCGTGCCCAGCGTGGCCACCGCGATCGGCAGGCCGGCCTGATGCAACGCGATCACGTCCATGTAGCCCTCGACCACCATGATCCGCGTCAGATTCGCATTGGCTTGTTTCACCTGCCACAGCGCGAACAACTCACGCCCTTTGTGGAACAGCGGTGTCTCGGGCGAATTCAGATATTTCGGCGACTGCTCCGAACTTAAAACTCTTCCACCGAATGCGATCACCCGGCCGCGGCGGTCGAGGATCGGGAACATCAGCCGCTCGCGGAAGCGGTCGTACTTGCTGCCACGCTCGCTGCTGGCGACCATGCCGGCCTCGTTGAGCAGCTGCATGCGCCGCTCGCTGCTGCCCAGTGCCTTGATCACACCGTCATAGCCGGCCGGCGCCCAGCCGAGCCGGAACTGCTTGATGGTTTCCGCGTCCAGCCCGCGTTTCTTGCAGTACGCCTGCGCCTCGGCACTGCGCGGCAGCTCGCCCTCATACCAGCCGGCGGCCGCATCCAGCAGCGCGTACAGGTCGGTCTTGTCCTCGCGCGGTGCGGCCTCGCGACCGCCTTCGCGTGGCACTTTCAAGCCGACCGTCTGCGCCAGTTCCTCGACCGCGTCGGGAAACTCCAGCCGCTCGTAGTCCATCAGAAACTTCACCGCGCTGCCGTGCGCGCCGCAACCGAAGCAGTGGAAGAACTGCTTGGCCGGGCTGACGTAAAACGACGGCGAACGCTCGTTGTGGAACGGGCAGCAGGCAGTCCATTCGCGCCCGGCCTTCTTCAGCGGCACGCGCCGCTCGATCACGTCGACGATGTCGACGCGGGCAAGCAGTTCATCGATGAAACTGTCGGGAATCAGGCCGCGCATAAGCGCCCTAGTTTAGGGCCTGCACCGCGGCGACGGGGGCGAGTCGGCCAATGCAGTGGGCAACCCGGCCAATCTGCCGGTGCGGGACCGTACTCGCGTGTTCGTCAAGCTAGCATCCCGGACAACTCCCGGTTGCTCATTATGAGGTCCCTGATGCATCAGGCTGGACATAAAGCGGTGCAGTTTCGGCCGGCAGCACCGGAGGATGCGCTGCAGGCGGTACCGCTGATGCACAGCTCCGGTCCGGCGGCGTTCGATTACGTTTTCGCCGTACCGGGATATAGCGATGCGCAGGCGTTCCTGCGCCAGGCATTCACCGACGGTGCCGGTGAGTTTGGCTGGCGCAATCATGTGGTGGGTGAATTGGATGGCGCAGTGGTGGCGGTCGGCGCTGGCTATGGTGGCGCCACGAAATGGCCGTTCACGCTGGCGGCAGCGCGCCAGATCCTCGGTCATTACGGCTGGCGCCATGCGACCGGGGTGATCGCGCGTGGCCTGAGGGTGGAGTCGGTGATCCCGCCACCGACTGGCGCCATGCATTATCTGGCACATCTGGCGGTGAGCCCGTCATGGCGCGGCCATGGCTTCGGCTCGGCCCTGGTCGGCCACCTGCTCGATACGACGCGGGCTGCCCCTCGGGATCCGGTGATACTGGATGTGGCGACGACCAACCCGGATGCCCAGCGGCTATACCAGCGACTGGGCTTCGAGGTCACCGGCGAACGCCGCTCGACGCTTGCCAATCGGCAGGGGCGGGTACCGGATCACCGGCGCATGCAATGGCGTGCGCCGGCCTGATGACGACAATTCGTCGTCAGAAAAGGTGGATCACGCCGATCACCGCCAGCACGGCCAGCAGGAACAGGATCACGAAGCACGCAAACAACACCTTGGCGATGGTTGCCGTGGCGCCGGAGATTCCACCGAAACCGAGCCAGCCGCTGACCAGCGAGACGATGGCGAAAATGATGGCCCACTTGATCATGCGTTTCTCCTGCGGCGATGAGCGGCTGCGCGGCAGGAAGATTGCCCGGCAAGCCAAGTGCGCTTTTGTAACGGGCTGGATGTGAACGGGATGCATCGCCGGCTTGTGGCGGTACTGGCGGTGATCCTGCCGACAGCAAGAACCGGTGGAAGCCTCAACCGGCCAGCTTTGCCTTGATCTTGCCGGACACCACGGCCATGTCGGCGCGGCCGGCGGCCTTTTCCTTCACCGCGGCGACCACCTTGCCCATGTCGCGGGCCGAGCTGGCGCCGGTGTCGCTGATCGCGGCCGCGATCAAGGCGTCGATCTCCGCCTCGTTCAGCTTGCTCGGCAAGTAGGTTTCGATGACCACCATCTCGGCACGCTCGATCGCGGACAGATCCTCGCGGTGGGCGGCATCGAACTGGCTGACCGAGTCGCGCCGCTGCTTGAGCATCTTTTCCAGCGTGGCGAGGATCTGCACGTCATCCAGCTCGATCCGCTCGTCCACCTCGCGCTGCTTGATCGCGGCCAGCATCAGCCGGATCACCCCCAGCCGGTGCTTTTCGCCGCTGCGCATGGCGTTTTTCATGTCTTCGGTGAGCTGCTGCTTGAGCGTCATGCCGGGAGCCTCGGGAGATAGGGGGAAATCCATGCTACGGAAACGACGAAGCCGGCGTTGTCCTGAGGGGACAACACCGGCCAGATCGAAGCCGAGTGCTTGCGGTGGCTGCGAGAACCCGCGCCGACCGCGTTTCCTGTGCATGCAGCGCCGGAGCGCTGCTGGATCCACCGACGAAGCGGCAGATCAGGGGGAAACTCAGTACAGGCGGACTTTGCGCGAGACGTCACGCGACAGGCGACGCAGGTGACGCTTCACCGCGGCAGCGCGCTTGCGCTTGCGCTCCTGGGTCGGCTTCTCATAGAACTCACGCTTGCGCGTTTCAGCCAGGACGCCGGCCTTCTCGCAGGTACGCTTGAAACGACGCAGTGCAATCTCGAACGGCTCGTTCTCGCGAACTTTTACGTTGGGCATGGAAACTCCGAGTGGTAATCTGCCCGCATGTACGGGACTGTCAAATAGGGCGAGCCGCGAATTATACCGTGGATATCACAGAATTTTCAAAGGTGGCGAACAAGCCGGTAACCGGCCCGGTGCTGGGCATCGAGACTTCGTGCGATGAAACCGGGGTGGCCCTGCTGCGCTGGGAGCCGGATGCGCCGGGTCGTGGACTGCTGGCGCACACCTTATATAGCCAGATCAAGCTGCATGCCGACTACGGCGGGGTGGTGCCGGAACTGGCCAGCCGCGACCACGTACGCAAGCTGCTGCCGCTGATCCGCGAAGCGCTGGCCGAGGCCGGGATGACCGTGCAGGACCTGGGCGGGGTGGCCTATACCGCCGGCCCCGGCCTGGTTGGTGCCTTGCTGGTGGGGGCTTCCGCCGGGCGCGCACTGGCCTGGGCGCTGGGTGTACCGGCGATCGGGGTACACCACATGGAAGGTCACCTGCTGGCGCCGCTGCTGGAGGAAAACCCGCCGGAACCGCCGTTCGTGGCGCTGTTGGTGTCCGGCGGCCATTCCATGCTGGTCGAGGTCAAGGCGATCGGCCAGTACACCATCCTCGGCGACACGCTGGACGATGCCGCCGGTGAGGCGTTCGACAAGACCGCCAAGCTGATGGGCTTGCCGTATCCGGGTGGTCCGGCGCTGGCCAAGCTGGCCGAACAGGGTCGGCCCGGGGCGTTTCGCTTCTCACGCCCGATGACCGACCGGCCCGGGCTGGATTTCAGTTTCTCCGGCCTGAAGACCCAGGTGCTGCTGGCCTGGCAGAAGTCGGATCAGAGCGAACAGACCCGCGCCGACATCGCCCGCGCGTTCGAGGAGGCGATCGTCGACACGCTGATCATCAAGTGCAGACGCGCCTTGCAGGCCAGCGGTGCGCAGCGGTTGGTGATCGCAGGCGGCGTCGGCGCAAACCGAAGATTGCGCAGCGAACTGGCCGCAGCCGCTGCGAAGGACGGCTTCCAGGTGTACTTCCCGCGGATGGACTTCTGCACCGACAACGGCGCGATGATCGCCTTGGCCGGCGCGATCCGGCTGGCCAGCGGCCAGCATCAGGACGCCTCGGTGCAGGTTTATCCGCGCTGGGATCTGCAGAGTCTGCCGGCGGCGTAAGGCCACCAAGTCACACTTACCACTGCATGCGCCCGGGCAGAAGCCCTTTCAGCTCCGCTTCCGTGAGATTGCGCCACTGGCCGACCTTCAGGTGGGCGAGCTTCACGTTGACAATGCGCACGCGGCGCAGCTGGGTCACGCGGTAGCCGAACGCGGCGGCCATCAGGCGGATCTGCCGGTTCAGGCCCTGGGTCAGCACGATCGAGAAACCGTACTTGGCGATCCGGCGCACGCGGCACGGCTGGGTCATCTGGCCGTGGATGCGCACCCCCTTGGCCATGCCGGCGAGGAATTCGTCGGTGACCGACTTGTTCACCGCAACGAGGTATTCCTTCTCGTGGTGGTTCTCCGAACGCAGAATCTCGTTGACGATATCGCCGTTGCTGGTCAGCAGGATCAGCCCTTCGGAATCCTTGTCCAGCCGCCCGATCGGGAAGATCCGCTGCGGATGGTCGACGAAGTCGATGATGTTGCCGTCGACGCCGTGATCGGTAGTGCAGGTGATGCCGACCGGCTTGTTCAGCGCGATATACACCGCCTTCTTCGCCGCCGGTGTGGCGGCGAGGATGCGTGCACGCACGATCTCGCCATCGACGCGCACTTCGTCGCCCTCGAGTGCCTTGGCGCCCGTCGAGACCACTTCACCATTGATGGTGACGCGGCCGGCGATCAATAGATCATCCGCCTCGCGGCGCGAGCACAGGCCGGCTTCGCTGATGTATTTGTTGACGCGCATGCGTTACGAACGCAGCCCGACGCCGCGCTTGAGCAACTGCAGCGCCACGATCGACAACCCGGCCACGAAGCCCAGCATCACCAGGAACGCGACACCGACGTGCACGTCACTGATGCCGAGTACGCCGAAGCGGAACGCATTGACCATGTACAGGATCGGGTTGATCCGTGAGATCGCCTGCCACGGTTCGCCCAGCATGTTCACCGAATAGAATACGCCGCCTAGATAGGTCAGCGGGGTCAGGATGAAGGTCGGCACCAGCGCGATGTCGTCGAACTTCTTCGCGTAGACCGCATTGACGAAGCCGGCCAGCGAGAAAATCGTGGCGCCGAGCAGCACCGACAGGAAGGTGATGAAAGGGTGCGCCACATGCAGCGAAGTGAAGAGCAAGGCGATGCCCAGCACCATCGCACCGACCACCAGTCCACGCGCCACCGCGCCGGTGACATAGCCGAGCAGGATCACCCAGTTCGGCATCGGCGACACCAGCATCTCCTCTACCGCGCGGCTGAACTTGGCGCCGAAGAACGAGCTGGAGATGTTCGCGTAGCAGTTGTTGATCACGCTCATCATCACCAGGCCAGGCACGATGTACTGCATGTAGCTGAAGCCGCCCTGGATCGTACCGATGCGGCTGCCGATCAGTTTGCCGAAGATCACGAAGTACAGCGTCATGGTGATCGCCGGCGGGATCAGCGTCTGGGTCCAGATCCGCACGATGCGCACGATCTCGCGGCGCACGATGGTGTTGAGGGCGACCAGGTTGGCGGCGGTATTGCTCATGCTGCCTGCTCCTTGCCAGCGTGTTCCTGGCCGTTGCGGCCACCTTCCACTAGCCGCACGAACAGTTCCTCCAGCCGGTTGGTCTTGTTGCGCATCGAGGTCACCATGATGCCGTGCGTGGACAGTGCCGCGAACAGCGAGTTGAGGTCATGCGAGCGGGCCATCTCGGCCTCCAGCATGTGTTCGTCGCGGCGGCGCAGGGTGACGCCGGGCAGGCTGGGCAGTTCGTCGGGCATGGCGGTGACGTCCAGCACGAACGTCTCCACATCCAGCGTTGCCAGCAGGCGCTTCATGCTGGTGTTCTCGATGATCGTGCCGTGGTCGATGATCGCGATATTGCGGCACAGCGACTCGGCTTCTTCCAGGTAATGCGTGGTGAGGATCACCGTGGTGCCGGCCGCGTTGATGCCGCTGACGAACTGCCACATCGAACGGCGAATCTCGATATCCACGCCCGCGGTCGGTTCGTCGAGGATCAGCAGCTTCGGCTCGTTCATCATCGCGCGGGCGATCATCAGGCGTCGCTTCATGCCGCCAGACAACGTGCGTGCCTGCATCTGCGCCTTGTCCCACAGGCGCAGTTCCTTCAGGTACTTCTCCGCGCGCTCGGCGGCAATCTTGCGCGGGATGCCATAGAAACCGGCCTCGTTCACGCAGATGTCGAATGGCTTCTCGAACTGGTTGAAGTTGATTTCCTGCGGCACCAGGCCGATCAGCCGCATCGCCTCGCTGCGCTGCTTGTTCACCGACACGCCGAACACCTGCGCATCGCCGCCACTGGAGTTCACCAGCGAGGACAGGATGCCGATCAGGGTGGATTTGCCGGCGCCGTTGGGGCCGAGCAGGGCAAAGAAATCGCCGGGCTGCACCGTCAGCGAGATGCCCTTGAGGGCCTCCACGCCGTTGCTGTAGGTCTTGCGCAGGTTGTCGACAACGAGTGCGGGAGTTGAGGTCATGGATGACGCCGGATGAGGGAAAGCCGAGGGAAACCAGCTGCATGGGCATGGCTGGCACCGGCAAAACAGGTAGCCGAGCGTGCCATGCAGCTTGGTCGGTGGCTCGCAGCCACCTATTATAGCGGGCTTGATGCCACTGCCCGGTCCCTGCCGGTGCACTCACTGTCCCGGAATCCGCTACATGGCCGACCACTTCCAGCTCCGCCTCGTCGACAGCCGCATGCTTGTCCCCACGGTGCGCCACCTCGTGTTCGAGCGCGTCGACGGCCAGCCGCTGGCGTTCGTGCCGGGCCAGTTCCTGCAGGTGCACTTTCACTACGACGACGGCACCGCGACCAAGCGCAGCTACTCGGTGGCTACTATCGGTGATGGCAGCTCGCCGGTGCAGCGCATCGAGATCGCGGTGAGCTATGTCGAGGGCGGCGCGGCCACCAAGTTGCTGGGCGGTCTCGAAAACGGCGGCGTCATCGATGCCAGCGGCCCCTACGGCCGCTTCTGCCTGCAGGACGCCGACACCCATCCGCGCTATCTCCTGCTCGCCACCGGCACCGGCGTCACCCCGTACCGCGCGATGCTGCCGCTGATCGAAAAACTGCTGGCAAAAGGCGGCCGCGAAGTAGTGTTGCTGTACGGCGCCCGCACCGAAGCCGAGCTGCTCTACGGCGAAGAATTCGAAGCATTCGCGCAGTCACACCTCGGCTTCGTATTCCATGGCTGCCTCAGCCGTCAGCCACGCGCCATGCCACGCAGCACGGACCGCAGTGGTCACGTGCAGAATGTGCTCGCCGAACTCGGCCCCAGCGCCGAACGCGACATCGCCTACCTGTGCGGCAATCCGAACATGGTCGACGCTGCGTTTACTGTGTTGAAGGAATTTGGTCTGCCGGTACCGCAGATCCGGCGCGAGAAGTACATTTCATCGCGCTGAGAACCAGGAGTGATCGTACTGCTTCGGAGCGGCGCCCCTCCGAAACGCTATATTGAAAGCTGTGGTAATTGCGCCTTCAATCACGGGTAGTAAATGGTGAAAGCCACAGTGCTCTTTACCGTGCCGGCACCCGCAGCGGCGCCATTTATGGCAACGTATTGCGCGTAGTAGTTCAGCGTCGCATTGCCACTGGTAATGTTGTATGTCCCCGAGTTTTGCGCACTACCGGCTTGATCCAGCAGGATCGGTGTGCCGGCGGTCTGACTGGTACTGCCGGCACCATTCAACAATTGCACCTCGACATTTGTGGCGGTGCCCGTATTCTTCAGGTAGCCAGTGGTGGTATCAATTCCACTTCCGCTGAACACGCTTACGGCATCGGGGGAGGCACTCTGGCAACCCGTCATCGTAATCGAGAAAGCGGTACTGCCAGCGACTTGTCCAGCCTGTAATGCCGCAGTCGACACAGTCGGCAGGGTCACTGTGGGCGACGTAATATTGCAGGTGGATGCGACCACCGTGATTGCGGGCATTACAAGATTGGCATTCAGCAGGGCGCTGGATGAGTCCACACTGCCGCCGGAGATATACCACCAGAACGGTATCAGGTTGATCGAAGATTGCGTGCCTACTTTGACCGTGCCAGTCTTGTAGAGTTGTGCCGTGTAGGTTGCAGTCACGGTACCCGAGTAAGTTCCTTGGGCGGTGCCTGCAGGCGCTGTGACATTGCCTGGCACATAACCTGCCGTGCTGGCGGGGCCGCAAGCAAGACATGCCTGACTGGTGGCTTGAACAGGTGTGGCTGTCACCAGCAACGCAAGACCGGTCAGCTTGGGCAGCGCAAAGGTAATGCCCGGGCCGGCGGGGACATTTGCAGTGGACAGGGTGGCCAGAGTATCACCTGCCTGAATTTGTGCCTCGTAATCAGCTGGGTGGTTAGTGGTGGCGGGGAGGCCGACGCACGTAAAGACTATGGTGGCTGTGCCGGCCGGATATGGCAGCACACCATTTGGTGCATTGGGCGAGATGTATACGGTGCCCGGCAGACTAAGCGTCGCGGAGGAAGCGGTGCAATTTGTTGTCTGGACTGGCCCTATCGTCTGGCCCTTGGCCTTGGCCTTGGTTTGCGTTTGGACTTTCGTTTGCGGGCTAATTCTCACCGGCGCCGTAGTGGTCAGACTCACCGTCGCCGCAACGGTCAGGGTTGCCCAGCCGGTAAGCACGAACAAACCCCAGCCCAACAACCACGAGAATCGCTGAGCTTTATCGGGGCGAATCTTCATGTGCCGCTCCTGGTGACTTGTGCGATGGCGTCGGGACGCGTGCAGATCGCGTTGATCTCTTCGTAGGCCTGTGCCCGCTTACCCTTGGCTTTCGGTCCAAGATGATAAGAGAAGGAACACGACTGCGCCGCATGGTTGTCGTCCTGCCAGCGTGCGGTTACCTGGCCTGCCTGGTCGACACCACGCAGCAGAATCTGTCCGGCCTGGCCCACCACGCCCAGCGAAACGCCCTTCTGGTTGAATACCTCAGCTCCAAAGGGCAGTGCATCGCCGTTTTTCAGATGCGCGCGCACGATGATTGTGCGGCCATATTCGGTCTTGAACTTCAGCATCACCACCGCGCCGGCATAGGGGGCCACCTGTGCGCTGGTGGCGTCAAGCTGCACATCCAGCGGCAGGCCCTTGGGATCGATCTGGATCGTGTTGAGGATGTACGGCGTGAGGTAGGGCACCAGCGCATAGCCGCTGCCATCGACACGCGCTCCGGCTGCGTTGAGCAAACGTGCGCCTGTCGCACCCGGTATGTAGACGATGCCGACGGTGTCGCCGGTCGGCTGACCGAACGTGATACCACCTGGATGCGCGACCACGGCGCCGCTCACGTTCAGCGACTCCTGCGAATAACCGTTGCCCTCGCCATAACTGGCGTTGACCACCGCATACGGGCCGCGATAGCCGCCATTGACACTGCCGGAATTGCCGGTGCCAGCACTGCCTTGAGCCGCGGTTACGCCATAGTTGTATTGGTTGTCGGCGCCGAGCGACCCGCTGACCATTCCTTGATCCTGTGAGCCACTTAGCTGATCGTGGGTCAGGTTGAGAGTTAGGTTCGGCGCGTGGGCGCTGGCTCCCAGAGGGATGCTGAAGCTGACCAGATACTCGTTGTCATTGCGTCCCAGAGGATCCAGCGTGCGCATGGCGGAGATGCCATAGGTAACGCGGTGGAACGAGTTGTTGTAGCCCACCTGGAACTGCGTGCTGGTACCAGGAGTATTCCAGTAGTCGTTGGCGGAGACATTCGCGTAAAACGAACCGCCATGTGTACCCAGCTGCTGGCTCATGCTGAGGGAAAACGTGCTGCGCGGGCGTTGCAACCCTGTGCTGCTGACGACGGTGCTGCTGCCATCGAGTGTTGCCTGCTCGGCAGGCGTAAGCAGGCTCGATACGGGCTCGCCGTCGACGGTCGTCTGTATCGCAGGTGCGATGTAGTTGAATGGGTTGATACCGCGGCGCACCTCATCACGGGCCTGCGCTGCATCGGTCAGGTTGAAGTAACCACTGGTCGAATACCGGTAAGCAGCTACCGAGATCGAGGTTTGGGTATCCGGAAAGATCTTGCTGTAACTCAGCCGCATGCTCTGGCCGGACTGGGTGGAATAACCCGGAATCTGCGCGCGCGCCTGGGTAACGTCGAAGGCGACCGCGCCATAACGCGTGTTCAGCGCGGTGCCAAGCAAGACGGCTGCATAGCCTTGTGAACCCACCATGCCGGCATAGCCGGTGAGCAGATTGCTGAAACCATGCTGCACGGCAGCCTGCACGACCGCGGGCTCATGCCTGATCGACAAGTCGCGCAACTGGCCGATGGCAATATCGAAACGCGTGATGCCCGGGCGCAGCAGCTGCACTACCGACGCATAAGGCACGGAAAACGTGCTGACGCGACCGTCCGCCTCAGTGACCGTCACGTCCAGGCTGCCGCCGTAGCCGGTCGGGTAAAGATCCTTGATCTCGAACGGGCCGGGGGCCACCGTGGTCTGGTAGATCAGCGCGCCATTCTGGCGCACAGTGACTTTGGCATTGGTCTGGGCCACGCCGCGCACTACGGGCGCGTAGCCCTGCAACGATTGCGGCAGCATGCGATCATCGGTGGCGAGTTGGATGCCGCGCAACCCGTAACTGTTGAACACCTGGCCGTCGGTGTAAGAATCGCCAAGTGTGAGCTGCGCGCGCAACGACGGTAGGTCACGTTGCACGTAGGTCTGGAGATCCTGCCACTGGGTGCGCGCTGGTGTTCCGGCCGTGGCCGATTGGGAGTCTACGTTCGACTCCTGACGAAAATACCACTGGCCAATATTGAAACCGGCATTCAGACCGAGGTATGAGGTGGTCAGATTCTGTCCCTGGCTGCGGACGCGGAAGCTGTTGAAGTTGTAGTTGAGCAGCGCCGCCGGTACACCGGCATCCCAGTATTCCGGGCTGACATAACCTCGCGGCATCTGCTTGAGATAGGCCTGCGGTACGCTGATGTCCAGTCGCAGGTCAGCCAAGTCCAGGGTCGTCGTGGCACCGGGGATCAGGCTGCCGACGTCAACGCAGGCGCCGGGATCTTTCAGTTCTGCCACAAGCTCGGCGGATAGCTTGTCTGGATGCAGGCTAATTTGATCCAGGAGTTTGCGATCGATACATGGCGTCGCACTTGCATTTGCCGAAGCAGTGGCGAAACGTATGTCGCTGCGACCGACCCAGGCTGTGTTGAAGTAGATGTCGACATTGTATGTGCCTGGCAGCACCGGGTTGCCATGTTCGAAGCGTGAAAGATCAGTGGTGTTGATTCCGGCGCCGGACAGCAGGTTGCGGTCGAAACTAGCATCAGCGCCACTGGCATCCGCACCGCTGGCCGCTGGTGCAGCTGCATCGGCAGCGGTGACCTTGGTGCTCCAGCTATTCAGGGCAACTGCAATACCCACGCAAAGCAATAGCTGGCGACACGCAGCATGCCTGCGCGGGTGGGCCGCCTGGCGTGCTGCGTGTATCTGATTCACGGCGCCACAGTGCCCTTGTAGGAGTCAACCGCACCGTAGTCATTGGCGATGTCATACGCGACCGGCGTGCCTGTTGCTGGCGCTTGAGCCAAACCCTTTACCGACAAGCGCAGCATGCCAAACGGATCAACCATGCCTAGGTCGCCGGTGTACTGCTTGCCGCCGATGTTCAGCGACAAACGAATGATTGTGACGTGGTACGCCGTGGGATTGTGTATTTCCAGCGCATAGCCCTGGCCATCGGCGACGGCCTTCCAGGTCAGTTGGGCGGGTGCCTTTAGCGGATCGCCCGGCAGGTTAGCCGGACGATAGAAAAACTTGAGTCGCGAACGGATCGCGAGTTGCACCAGATTCTTGCCGGCGGCTTCCTCAGCGGTAGGCTTGGGCGGTATTTCCAGCACGTTAAGCCAGAACAGCGATTCGCGGTCAGCCGGTACATGCGGCGACGTCGCGATGATGCGCAGGCTCTGATCCTTGTGCGGCTCCATACGAAACAATGGCGGGGTGATCAGGAAAGGTGTATTCACCTTGTCCGGTGTGGAATGGATGTCGCCACTGTCGATCCACGCCTCGACCAAGGCCGGCACGGTATTGTCGTTGGTCAGTCGCAGCGTCACTTCACCGTCGGTCGCCGGAAAAATCACGCGGGTACCGCCGATGATGACGTTGGCGTGCGCACCGGCTGCAAATAGACAAAATGCAACCAAGCCCGCGCGAATGGCGCAGAGTGGATTTTTCATCGAAGTTGTCCGGTAAAGATTGCGGTTACGCCCCGGGGGTCGGCTACAACATTGGCGGCCGGGAGGACCGGCCGCCAATGTGTGCTATTGCTGGCTTACTGGTAAATCATCGAGTACTGCACAGTGGTTGATACCGTACCGGCACCCGGTGCAGCTGCTGCCGTGGCGTAGTACTGCGCGAAGTAGTTCAGCGTGGCACCCTTGGTTGCGCCAGAGGTGGTCAGCGTATACACGCTGGAGTTCTGGGTGGCCGCGGGGTTGTTGAGCGCGATGACACTTCCGGCGGCTTGGCTGCCACCGCTGCCGTTCAACAGCTGAACTTCCACATTGGTGGCGGAGCCGGCATTTTTCAGGTTGCCATCCGTGGAGTCAGTGGCACCATTTTCAAAGTAGGTGGTCGCACTGGTCTGGCTCGTGGCGCAGCCGCTAACCACGATGTTGAAACCAGTCGAGCCGGCGACACTGCCTACACCAGAAAACGCGGTGTTGGAGACCGTCGGCAACACGACGGCGACGTTGTTCGGGCTGCCGGTGCCGACCTTGCAGGTGACGGCGTTGATTGCACCGGTAATGGTGATGGTGCCGTCGGTCGCGCGAGCGGCCTGCGGAGCGAATGCTGCGATGCCGAAACCGGCGATCAGGGCAGCGGAGAGGAGAGTCTTGTTCATGCGTATTTCCTTTCAATGGTATTGGTTTGGCTAAGTGGTTCGACGCGCTTCTGAATTGCACTACTGCATTACCCCGACTGCAGCCTTGCGCGCGGCTGGGTCTGCCCAACCATCAGCAAGCTGTGTGCCAAGTCCTGTTTGAAAACGGTTTCCGAGCCGCTTGACCGCCCTCGGGGAGGGTTTTGCCCGTTTGCAGGCTATACAGTCACATCCCCTGTGGTCCGTCCCTGACAAATTATGGCATCGAAAAGTGCGGCCTGCGTCACCTTTTAACCAACTATTCACGTGATTTCCACGCATAGCTCGCAGTTATGCCAAGCGGTGATGGCATAAATGTAAAGCTCGCTTGACACAGATGACTGCGCTCCGTACGCTGTGGCTGTCAAGGTCGCTTGACATTCACATCCGGAGCCGTCCGCTTGGACAATACCCGTTCAATCCATAAGCGCTATCAGCGCGAGTTCTGGCCCGCGATGCTGGCCTATGTCGCGATCATGTTCCTGCTGTGGCCATTGCTGCCGCGGGTGCACAGTGAGCTGTTGAAGATTGCGCTGGCGCTGTTGCCGGTGCTGCCGGTGCTGTTTGTAGTGCGCGCGATGGTGCGGCTCGTGCTGGGCAGCGACGAGCTGGAGCAGCGCATTCACCTGATCGGCCTGGCGATAGCGGCCACCGTGGTGAGTACGCTGAGTCTGGTCGGCGGTTTTCTCGCCGCGGCCGGCGTGATCAGGCTCGATGGCGCGATCCTGCTCTGGGTGTGGCCGACCCTGGTGCTGGTGTATGCCGCCGGGCGTGGCTGGGCCAGTCGCCGCTACGGCGGCGGTTCCGATGTGGTGTGTAACAACGGGATTGCCTTGTATTGGCAACTGTTGCTGGTGGCGCTGGTGATTGCCGCGATCGCCGGGCTTGGACGCGATCAGATGAGTGGTGCCCAGCTGGCCATGCTGTGTGGCATGAGCTCGGTGCTGGTGGCGTGGGCGCTGGTGCTGGCGATCCTGCGTCGGCGCAAGCGGCAACGCGGCGAGCACGAGGCGCTGTGATGTCGGGATGGCATTCGATATCGGCGGTTGCCGATGAATAACCACGTACGCGAACTGCGCGGCGAGCAGGGCTGGTCGCAGGCGGATCTGGCCGAGCGGCTGGAGGTATCGCGGCAGACCATCAACGCGATCGAGACAGGCAAGTACGATCCCAGTTTGCCCTTGGCATTCAAGATCGCGGCGTTGTTTGGCCGTCCGATCGAATCGATTTTTGTACCGGGTGAGGAGTGATAGGCATGGCATTGAAGGGACGTACGGCAATGCGCATCGGTGCGGTGGTCGTGGGGCTGGGGGCGCTGGCCTGGCACCAGTTCCATCATCCGCAGCAGGTCGCGACAGAAACGGCAGCAACTCCGGTTGTCGCCATCGGCGCGGTGACGCCGGCCAAACCGCAGACGTGGACGCTCGGCACGGTGACGTTGACTGCGTGTCAGCTCGGCCAGCCGAACAGCGGGCTCAGCACGGCAGCATGGTGCGCCGACTTCCCCGTGCCGGAGAACCGCGACGATCCGCACAGCCGCACGATCAAGCTGAAGCTGGCGCTGCTGCGTTCCAGTGCGCAGGTGGCGAGCAAGGACATGCTGGTGTTTCTCGCCGGCGGCCCGGGCCAGGCCGCCACCGATTCGGCCGGTGCAATCGCCACGATGCTGGAACCCTTGCGCGCGCATCGCGATGTGCTGCTGCTCGACCAGCGTGGCACCGGTGGTTCCAATGCGCTTACCTGCAAAGATTCCGATGATGCGACTACACCAGATGACGACGACAGTTTCGATGCCGACAAGATGCGCGCAGCGGCCGCCGATTGCCTGAAGCAGCTGGCCAGCCGTGCCGACCCGCGCTTCTACACCACCACAGTCGCGGCACAGGACCTGGAGGATGTGCGCAAGGCGCTCGGTTCGCCGCAGTTCGACCTGATCGGCGTGTCGTATGGCACACGGATGGCGCAGCAATACCTGATGCGTTATCCGGATGCGGTGCGCAGCGTGATCCTGGACAGCGTGGTACCGAATTCGCTGGCACTGGGCGAGGACTTTGCACGCAACCTGGACGATGCGCTTAAAGCACAGTTCGCGCGCTGCACCGCCGAGCCTGCATGCAGGAAACAGTTCGGCGACCCGGACCAGACCCTGTATCAGTTGCGTGATGCGCTGCGTGCCAACCCGCATCAGGTCAGTTTCCGCGATCCGCAGAGCTACCAGACCGTCAAGCGGGTGTTGGACGAGAACTCGTTGGCCAGCGTGGTACGGATGTTTGCCTATACGCCGGCGACGGCGGCGCTGTTGCCGCTGTCGATCGACGCGGCCGCACATGGCGATGTCGGCCCGCTGCTGGGCCAGGCGAAGATCCTGTCCGGTGATCTGTCCGAGCTGCTGGGCAGCGGCATGCAGTACTCCGTGATCTGCAGCGAGGACGCCGACCTGCTCATGCCGCGCCCGCAGGATGCCAATACCATCCTCGGCACACACATGATCGATGCATTCAAGGCGGTCTGCTCGGTGTGGCCCAAGGGCTCGCGCCCGGCGGATTTCCATCAGCCACTGAAGACCGACAAGCCGATGCTGCTGCTGGCTGGCCAGTACGACCCCGTGACGCCACCGCGCTATGCCGATGAAGTGGCCAAGGGCTTGTCGAACGCACGCGTGCTGGTGCTCAAGGGACAGGGCCATAGCGTGATGTCGGCCGGCTGCACGCCTGAATTGGTCAAGCATTTTGTCGAGAAACTCGATCCGAAGACGCTGGATGCCAGCTGTCTGGATCGGCTGCAACCCACGCCGATCTTCATCGACTTCAACGGAGCAACGCCATGAAATATCACTTCGCGAAAAGTCCGTACGTTCTGGCCAACGCCATGTTGTGGGCTGCTGCCATCATCGCTGCCGCGATGCTCGGCGCGCCGAAATTCCTTTTCCTGGTACTGCTTCCGCTGCTGGCCACGCTGTCCGTGGTGACCTTCGGCCTGCGCGCTGCTTCAAACGGAGTGATTTGTCGTGATTGAAGTCAGAAACCTGCATAAAGCATTTGGCGCAGTGAAGGCCGTCGATGGCGTCAGCTTTACTGCGCGCGATGGCGAGATCACCGGCCTGCTTGGTCCCAACGGCGCGGGCAAGACCACCACGCTACGCATGCTGTACACGCTGATGACGCCGGATCGCGGCCAAGTGCTGGTGGATGGTATCGACGCGGCAGTCGATCCGCTCCGCGTGCGCCGCGAGCTCGGCGTGCTGCCGGATGCGCGCGGACTCTACAAGCGACTTACCGCGCGTGAGAACATCGAATACTTCGGTCGCCTGCATGGTCTGCCGGAGGATCTGCTGGCCAGTCGTCGTGATGCGTTGATCAAGGCGCTGGAGATGGGCGATATCGCCGATCGCCGCACCGAGGGCTTTTCGCAAGGCCAACGCGTGAAGACCGCGATCGCACGTGCCCTTGTGCACGACCCGCGCAACGTGATCCTTGACGAGCCGACCAATGGCCTCGACGTGATGGCCACGCGAGCATTGCGCCAGTTCATGGCGCGACTGAAAGGCGAGGGCCGCTGCGTGCTGTTTTCCAGCCACATCATGCAGGAGGTCGCTGCGCTGTGTGACCGCATCGTGGTGATCGCGCATGGTCGCGTGGTGGCTGACGAGTCACCGGATGCGCTGCGTGCGCAGACCGGCGAGAACAACCTGGAGGATGCGTTCGTGAAGATCATCGGCACCGACGAGGGTCTGGCCGCATGAATAATGTCACGGGAAAAAATCAGCGTAGCCGCGCCTTCCTCACCGTGTTCCTGAAGGAGGTGAAGGAAAACCTGCGTGACCGCCGCACCCTGATCAGTGCCTTCCTCACCGGCCCGCTGCTGGGGCCGCTGCTGTTCGTGATGCTGATCAACTTCACTCTCAACCGCGAACTGGACAAGGCGGAGAAGCCACTGCCGGTGCCAGTGATCGGCGCCGAATACGCACCGAACCTGCTCGACGCGCTGAGAGCCGGCGGCGTGGTGCCGGGTGCGGCGGTGGCCGATCCGGAGCGGGCCGTGCGCAAGCAGGACGCCGACGTGGTGCTGCGCATTGCATCCGACTACGGCAAAGCCTGGCGCAAGGGCGAGCCGGTGCAGGTGGAGTTGTTTTACGACTCCTCGCAGCGCGATGCGAACACATCGGTGGAGCGGGTGAGCACGCTGGTCGAGAACTACGCGCGGCAGCAGGGCGCGATGCGGCTGGTCGCACGCGGGATGTCGCCGAGCACGGCGTGGCCATTGCAGGTCGCCCGGCGCGACCAGGCCACGCCGCAGTCACGCGCGGTGCTGATGTTCGCGATGCTGCCGTACTTCTTCGTGATAACCGTTTTCATGGGTGGCATGTACCTGGCGATCGACCTCACCGCCGGCGAGCGCGAGCGGCAATCGCTGGAGCCGCTGTTCGCCAATCCGGTGGCGCGCTGGAAGATCCTGTGCGGCAAGCTGGCAGCGATCTGCGCATTCTCCACCGCCAGCCTGTTGATGACCCTGCTGGCATTCGCGGTGGTGGGGCAGTTCATCCCTGCCGAGAAGATCGGCATGGAGCTGGATCTTGGCGTGCACTTCGCGGCCTACGTGCTGCTGCTGATGCTGCCATTGGTGCTGCTGCTGGCCGCGTTGCAATCGATGGTGGCGGCGTTCGCGAAGAGTTACCGCGAGGCGCAGACCTACATCTCGCTGCTGATGCTGGTCCCACTGATTCCGAGTGCACTGCTGTCGTTCATGCCGATCAAGGCGCAGGCATGGATGTACGCGGTGCCGCTGCTGGGGCAGAACCTCGGCATCATGCAGTTGCTGCGTGGCGATGGTGTCAGCGTGGAACAGCTCGGTCTGTGCCTGGCCGGCAGCTTTGCGGCGGCGCTGCTCGCGCTGCTGGCCACGGTCCAGTTGTATCGCTCGGAGCGGCTGGCGATTTCAGCCTGAGGCCACCAGCAGGGGCGGAGCCTCAGCCCTGCGGTGGCGCGGTCAGTTCCTGCGCGTTGAGGTAGCCGTGGTGGTGGCGGTCAAGCTTGTGGAACTGACGGCGCAAGTTGTCCTGGTATTCCTTCAGCGTGATCGGTTTGCCGCGGCCACCCGGTAGCTCACTGGTCTCCAGGATGCCGTCGTGGTTGGTATCCATGCGGTAGAAACCCTGGCTCATGTACGCCACGTATTCGGCTTCGCTTACCTTGCCATCGCCGTTGGTGTCGAACTGCTTGAGATAGTCCGCGCGCGAGTCCTGTGCAAATGCGGCCAGCGGCATGAGCAGTGCCATGGCGATGACCAGGCGGCGCATCAGCGGCTGCCGCCGTGGATGCCGATGAACTGCAGGAACTCCGCGCGGGTGCGCGCGTCGTCGCGAAAGGTCCCGAGCATCTGGCTGGTCACCATCGACACGCCGCGCTTGTGCACGCCACGGGTGGTCATGCATTCGTGGCTGGCATCGATCACCACCGCCACGCCGGCCGGCTGCAGGGTTTCCTGGATGCACTGGGCGATTTGCGCGGTGAGCTTTTCCTGCACCTGGAAGCGGCGTGCGAAGCCCTCGACCACACGGGCCAGCTTGCTGATGCCGACGACGCGGTTGGTCGGCAGATAGCCCACATGAGCGCGGCCGATGATCGGCGCCATGTGATGCTCGCAATGGCTCTCGAACTCGATGTCGCGCAACACCACCATCTCGTCGTAACCGTTCACCTCCTTGAAGGTGCGGCGCAGGTAGTCGCCCGGGTCGCTTTCGTAGCCGGAGAACCAGTCGCGGTAAGCCTTGACCACGCGCTTGGGTGTATCGAGCAGGCCCTCACGCGCCGGGTCCTCGCCGGCCCAGCGCAGCAGGATGCGCACCGCCTCTTCGGCCTGTTCGCGGGTGACGTCGTGCTGGTCGCTCATGGAGATTCCTTCGGTTCTGCGGATTCCCTCCAGTTTAGCGAATGCGTCAAGGGATGCCCTGTTCCGTGTGGAGGAGGGCACCCGGATCGGGCGCCGGACTCAGGGATCGGGCACGAAATGGTCGGGGAACGGCTCCGGCATGCCCGGGCGCGGCGCCGGTACCACACCACGGGCGAGCAGGTGGTCCCAGGTGTCGTAGTACAGCGCGATCACTTCGTCCGGCGTACTCGACGCACGCTCGAAATCGACATAATGGATCGAGGACTCCTCGCGCTGGCCGTGGCCGGTGCCGAGCGGGCCTTCACTCTGGGCCTTGGCCATCGCTGCCGGGTTCATGGAAGCCTGGGTTGACGGTGCAGCCATGGCCGGAGCGGGATTCACGGCAGAACGGGACGTCGATTCCATGATCGGCGCCGGAGCGGGTGGCGCTGGAGCGGGCATCGGTGCATAGGTTTCCCGCGAAGCCGCATCGGCCACGGGTGCGGGCATCGCCGGCTGAGCGTAGGCGCGCTGACGACGGAACACCGCCACACCGATCACGCCGACATTGTCGGGACGCCCGGTGCGCACCGCATAACTCTGCGCGAAATCCGCGAACACGAAGTCGGCGACCTGCGCCATGCTCTTGCGCCAGCCGAGTACATCGGTGTTGGTATAAGGGTCCAGTACGTAGCCGGTCTGCGACCAGTCGGCGCTATCGCCAGAGATCGCGTTGATCGCGTCGACCGAAAGGACCGCCATCACATCGTTGCCGGAACGGTTGCGCAGGCTGATCTGGTAGCGATGCCCAGGCTCACCGGCGATGTAGTAGCGGCCATCGTGCCGGTAGACCGGCAGCGCGCGCTGGCTGTCGCGGTCGTACACGCTCAGATCGACCAGCCGACCCACCGCAGCGGCGGCCGCGGCATGGGCCAGACTCGCCGCGAAGGCGAGCGCGAGCAACAGGGTTTTCATGGGGCGACTCCGGCATGCATCGCGGATCGATGCATGGGATGTAACGCTGCGCCGTTGCCGATGGGGTTAACCCGTGATCAGATTTCGGTGGCGTCTGTCGAGGAAATGCTACGGCCTATGATGACGAGCGGCCGGCGAAGAGACGCCGATCCAGCATGTCGAACGCGAGCGTCACCAGCAGGGCTGCCGCAGCGCCGAGGGTGACCTCGCCCCAACGGAACAGGGCGAACTGCCAGAATGCACCGCTGTGCGGCACCAGCATGATGATCGTGGTGGTAGTGCCACTGATGCGGCCGGCGGCACCCAGATTGAAGGCCGAGCACAACATCATGCCGACGATCACCGCCAGCACGTAGGCCAGGTAATGATCATGGCCGAGCATCGCGGCGCCCATGCCGATCAGGCCGCCGATCATCGCGCCGACGAACTGGTCGCGAGAGGAACTGCGCACCTCCGCATAGCTGCTCTGGCTCACCGCGATCGCGGTGATTGCGGCCCAGAAGCCTTGCCCCAGGCCCAATTCGAGGGCGATGAAGTAGCTGATGCTCGCGGCCAGCACGGCACGCAGCGCATGGACCAGGCCGACAATCAGGCGGTCGCGTGGTGGCAACGCCTGCCGCAGCCGCGCCAGTTCATCCGTCAGCAGATCGAGCCGGCGATGGTGTTCGACCAACGGTCGGCGTGGTTCGCTCATGTTTCCTCGTCAGCTTCGCTATCGGTGCCACTGCTATCGCCGTCGATCAATTCACTGCCGAGCAGCTCGGTGGTATCTTCGCTGGACAGGGACTCCACGCTGCGCAGCTTTTTCTCGATCGTGCGGGTCTTCTTGCCGGCATCGCTGATGCTCTTGCTCACCGTGTTGAGCTGGCGTTCGGCCTTTTCCAGCACGAGTCCGAATTTTCCGAATTCGTTCTTCACCGCGCCGAGCAATTTCCACACTTCGCTGCTGCGCTTGGCAATCGCCAAGGTGCGGAAGCCCATCTGCAGGCTGTTGAGCAGGGCGCTCAGCGTGGTCGGGCCGGCCACGGTGACGCGGTGGTCGCGCTGCAGGCTTTCGAACAGGCCGGGCCTGCGCAGTACCTCGGCATACAGCCCTTCGGTCGGCAGAAACAGCACGGCGAAATCCGTGGTGTGTGGCGGCGCCACATACTTGGACCGGATGCGCTTGGCTTCTTCGCGCACGCGGACTTCCAGTCCGCGACCTGCTGCCGCTGCCGCGTCGGGATCCGCCGCGTCCTGGGCTTCCAGCAGGCGCTGATAGTCCTCCACCGGGAACTTCGAGTCGATCGGCAGATAGACGTTCTCGCCATCGCCCTGGCCCGGCATACGGATCGCGTACTCGACCCGTTCGTTGCTGCCAGGCACGGTGATGACGTTGGAGGCGTATTGCTCGGCAGTCAGCAGGTCCTCCAGCAATGCGCCAAGCTGCGCTTCGCCGAAAATGCCGCGTTGCTTCACATTGTTGAGTACGCGCTTCAAGTCGCCCACGCCGACCGCGAGGTTCTGCATTTCGCCGAGACCACGCTGCACGGCCTCCAATCGCTCGGAGACCAGCTGGAACGATTGGCCCAGCCGTGTCTCCAGCGTGCTCTGCAATTTCTCGTCGACGGTGGCGCGCATCTGTTCGAGCTTGGCCGCGTTGTCCTGCTGGATCGCGCCGAGCTTGGTTTCCAGCGTGGCGCGTACTTCGCCCATGCGCTTCTCGTTGTCGGCAGTGAGCGCGGCGAGGCGTTGCTGTTGTTGTTCGCCGAAGCGATTGAGCGAAAGCGTGACTTCCTCGCGACTCTTGCGTGCGTCTTCGGCGAGACGCTGCGCCAGTGATTGCAGGCCGTTGTCGGTGCGTTCGGTGAGCAGGTTCAGACGCTGACCGAAACCGTCAATGCGTTCGATCTGTTGCTGTGACATGCCGCTGAGTTGTTCAACGACGTGACCACGAAAGCGGTCGAAGCCCTGCTGCAGCTCCTCGCGGCCGCTGCGCTGCTCTTCGCGCAACGCGCGCTGCAGTCGTTCACCATCGTCTTTCAGCGCGTCCAGCCGCGGGGCGAGTCCTGCATCGCCGCGCCCGCGCATTAGTACGATCACCTGCAGCACGATGACCAGCAGCACGGCGACGATGAGAACGATCAGCAGCATTTCAGTGGCAGGCATAAGGGAATCCAGTGATGCAGGTTGCGAGTTTACGCAAGGCTGTCTCGCCCGCTGCGATCAGGCCGATCAATCCACGCGGCAGAATACGGCTTTCAGATAACGCCCCTCGGGTACATCGGTACGGAACGGATGGTCGGTACCGGCACCGCGCACTTCCAGCACCTGGATCTCGCGGCCGGCATTCAGTGCCACGCGGCGCAGCATTTCCAGAAATTCGCTTTCGCCGACCAAGCCGGTGCACGAGCAGGTCAGCAGCAGACCGCCCGGCGGGATGATGTCCAGCGCCATGCGGTTCATCGCGAAGTATTTCTTCAGCGCATCCATCACCTTGCTGCGATCACGTGTGAGCTTGGCCGGATCGAGGACCACCGCGTCGTAATGCTCGCCGCGCGCGACCGCGGCGCGTACCCAGTCGAAGATGTCGGATTGCTCGAAGCTTACGGCGACGTTGTTCGCCGCGGCGTTGGCGCGGGCGACCTCAAGTATGCCCGCATCCAGATCCACGCCGACCGCTTCGCGCGCGCCGGCCGCCATCGCATGCACCGCGAATCCACCGGCGTTGCAGCACAAGTCGAGTACGCGCCGACCCTTGGCCAGTTCGGCGAAGCGCTTGCGGTTGTCGCGCTGGTCGGCGAAGAAGCCGGTCTTGTGGCCGGAGCCGGGCGTGGCGTGGAAGCGCAGGCCGTGCTCATGCACTTCGACGGCCTCCGGAGCATCCGGACTGCGGACGTCGAACGATTCCTGCTTTTGCACGTGCGATTCGGCGAACCAATACAGCCGCGCGTCGGGGAAGTGGTGCAGCAACGCGGCATGGATGGCCTCGCGGAACTTCCACATGCCAGCGGCGAAGTATTCGATGACGAGGATATCGGCGTAGCGATCGACGATCAGTCCGGACAGGTCATCGCCTTCGCTGTGCACCACGCGCCAGGCGTCACTGACGCTGTCGAGTTTTAACCACTCGCGCCGCAGCTCCACCGCGCGAGCGATGCGTGCGGCAATCCAGTCCGCGTCGATCACCTGATCCGGATGACTGTCGAGCAGGCGCAAGGCAATCCGCGCATGACCGTTCCAGAAAGCGCGGCCGACGAAACGGCCCTTCGCGTCCTGCACCTCGACCACGCTGCCTGGCGGCAGCTTGGATTCCGGCTTGTAGATCTGCGCCGACCACACCCACGGGTGGCCGGGGTTGCGATCGGATTTCAGGCGAATGACAGGCAGGGTCGGTGCCGGCGAAAGCTGGTCAGGAGAGTTCATCCGCGCATGATAGCGTGCGCGCCCCATTGAACAGGCTCTCAATCGGCCTGCATCACCGCCAGTTCATTGCCGTGCGGATCGAGAAACTGGAAGCGGCGACCACCGGGAAACGCGAAGATCGGCCTCACGATGCGGGCACCGGCTGCAGTGACCGCGGCCAGCGCGGCCTCCAGATCGTCCACCGCTATCACCGGCAGCGGCGCGCGGGTGGCTTCGGCCGGGTTGCCCTGCAGACCGATATCGACGTCGCCGGTCATGGTGCAGGCGTAGGTCGGGCCGAAATCGGTTAGCTCCCAGCCGAACGCCTGGGTGTAAAAGGCTCTGGCCGCGACGATATCGCTGGCCGGCAGTTCGATGTAATTGGGACGCGCCATGGTCGGCTCCGTTGTGTGGTCGATTGAAGTAGGTGAATGGCTCAGCGCAGCCTGAGTACCAGCCATGACAGCAGGGCCAGCAGGTTAATGCCCAGTCGCGATACGCCTGGGCCGGCCAAGGCCAGCACAAAGCCTTGGCTGCCGAAATGCCAGTCGATGCCGAGCCGCGGTGCGGCCTGCAGCGTGGCGAACACATTCACGAAGGCACCACAGTGCAGCGCATAGCTGAAGATCGGCAACGCGATCAGTGGCAATTGCAGCAGCTGTGCCCAACTGGACATGTGCACGCCACGATCGCTGCCGTCGAGCAACTGCACGCCGGCAGCCAGCACAAACCCGTACAGCGCCAGGCTGATCAGCGCGATCACGCTTTCGTGGGCCGAACCGAACGGCAACAACCGATGCAACGCCGCCGCCACGCCATACAGGCCACCGGCAATTTCGAGGATGCCGATCAGGCGGAACAGGATGGTGCGCATGCAGAACTCCATAGGGGAAATGATGAGAATTGTAAGGGTGACTACCGTGGGAGCTATTCAAGCTCGTCGGCGAGCTCATGCAGGTCGGCGATGTGCTGCTCCCACCAGCGCGACTCGGCGGCAAATGGGAACGCGGCCGGAAACGCTGGGTCATGCCAGCGCGCGGCGATCCAGCCGGCGTAGTGCAGCTGACGCATCGCGCGCAGGGCGGGGACCAGCATCAACTCGCTGTCGTCGAAATCGCGGAATTGCCGATAACCCTCGAGCACGGCATTCATCGCGCGTTCGTCGCTGGCGAGCATCCACAGGTCCTGCACTGCCGGGCCGGCGCGCGCGTCGTCGAGATCGACGAAGTGCGGGCCCTCGTCAGTCCACAGCACGTTGCCGGGATGGCAGTCGCCGTGCAGGCGCAGTTGCCGCACTGGGCCGACCGCTTCAAGACGCGAGGCAATCGAGGCATCGAGGCGCATCGCTGCCGCGCGGTAGTTCGTCTGCAGCGATGCTGGCAGCAAGGACGACGCGAGCACTGCCAGCATCGGTTGCCGCACCATGGTGTCGCGATCGAGCTTGCCGCGATGAACGAACGGCTGGCGCGCACCAACCACATGCATGCGCGCGATCAGCCGGCCCAGCCATTGCAGTTGATCGAGCGCTTCCAGTTCCGGCGCACGGCCACCGCGGCGTGGGGTCAGTGCATAGCGAAAGCCGTCGTGCAGCA
The DNA here is from genome assembly GCF_009766065.1 of Dyella sp. S184. GTDB lineage: Bacteria > Pseudomonadota > Gammaproteobacteria > Xanthomonadales > Rhodanobacteraceae > Rhodanobacter. The sequence goes on from NZ_LMUE01000017.1 coordinate 204,677, forward strand.
GCATGGTGTGGCCACCGAACACGAGCGGTGCGACCACCGGCAACTCGGCCATTGCCAGTTCCTGCGCAAACGTGTGTTCCTCGATGATCGCCGCATCGCTCCAGCGGGCGGGACGGTAGAACTTCGCAATCACTGGTGTCGTATCTTCCAGCCCCACCTGCCACACCCGGTTTTCGTAACTGTTCAGTGCGAGCAGCCGACCGTCCGGCCAAAGGCCGCAGGCGCTAACCGCATCCAGTACCAGGTCGGGGCTGAGGCTGGCGTACGGCGTGTCGTTCAACGCGGGCCCACGACGCGTGCCGGCACCACCGCCATGGTGATGCGTGAGATGCACACCAGCGCGCCTTCCTCGCTTTCGATGCGGATTTCCCATACCTGGGTGGTGCGACCGATATGCATCGCCTTCGCGGTGCCGGTGACGGTGCCGCTGCGCACGCCGCGGATATGGTTGGCGTTGATGTCGAGGCCGACCGCGAGTTCCTTCTCAGGATCGAGCGTGAGCATCGCCGCGCTGCTGCCTAGCGTTTCGGCCAGCACCACCGAGGCGCCGCCATGCAGCAGGCCGTACGGCTGGTGAGTGCGGTGGTCGACCGGCATGGTGCCCTGAAGCCAGTCGTCGCCGATCGCCGTGATGCGGATGCCCAGCGTCTCCATCATCGTATTCGTGCTCCAGGCGTTGATCCGCGCCAGGTCGGTGGGCTGTTTCCAGAGGCTCATCGTTGATTCCTGTGTGTCGAGCCCGCATTGTTGTCCGCTCTCATCGCCACGACAATGCATGCGTGTTTAATGTCACTCTCAAAACCTCCGAGCGTCAGTTTTCGGTAGCTGCCGGTGAAACCGTGCTGGAAGCGGCACAGCGGGCAGGCGTGGCGTTGCCGTATTCCTGTCGGGCCGGCGTCTGCGGCAGTTGCAAGGCGACCTTGCTGCAAGGGCATTGCGAGTACCCGCGCAATCCGCCGCTGGCGCTGAGTGCCAGCGCGCTGGCACATCATGCGGTGCTGTTGTGCCAGGCGGTGCCGACCAGCGATCTGCTGCTGGAGGCGCGCGAAGTGACCTCGGTCGAGGACATCGCGCGGCGCCAGCTCGGCATGGTGGTGACCGAGAAATGGCCGCTGACACCGGATGTGATCGGCCTGCGCCTGCTGCCGGCGCACGGCGAGCGCCGGCTCAACCGCTTGCCGGGCCAGTATGTGGATGTGTTACTGGAGGACGGCAAGCGACGCCCGTTCTCGATCGCCAATGGCCCGCAGGTGGACGGCATGATCGAGCTGCATGTGCGGCACGTGGCGGGCGGTGGCTTCACCTCGTGGGTCAACGATGCCCTGAAAGTGGGTGACCACCTGCGCATCGAGGGTCCGCTGGGTACCTTCGTGCCACGCGAGGATTCGGAGCGGCCGATGCTGTTCATGGCCGGCGGCACCGGTTTCGCGCCGGTCAAGGCGATCATCGAGCACTTCATCGCGCTGGGTACGCGCCGGCCGATGCAGGTGTACTGGGGCGCGCGCACAGCGGCGGACCTGTACTTGCTCCCGCTGGCCGAGCACTGGGCGCGCGAGGTACCAAACCTGCAGTTCCACGCCGTGGTGTCGGATCCGGAACAGGCGGCGGGTTTGCGCACGGGGCTGGTACACGAGGCGGTGTTGCAGGATCAGCCCGACCTGTCCGGCCACGATCTGTACATGAGCGGGCCACCGGCGATGATCGATGCAGCTCACCCGCTGTTCCTCGATGCCGGCCTGCCGGAAGAGCGGCTTTATTACGACTCGTTCGATTACGCGCCGGACGTGCTGGCGCAGATCATTGCCGCCCGCGCGGGGATCCATGACAGCGGAGCAGTGAGAGAAAAGGAGTGAGGAGTGAGAGAAGAGCCGTGCTGTGCATGCCTTCTCTCACTCCTCACTCCTCTCCACTCACTCTTGCTACTTGTTGCCTTTGGCAACGGGGAGCTGCGCCGCATGCCACGCCAGCACGCCGCCACCCAGCGTATGCACCTTGACGAAACCGGCCTTGACCAGCCGCTGAGCGGCCTTGATCGAATTGCCGCGGCCATCCTTGTCCATCACCACCACCGGCAGTTCCTTCGCCTTGGCCAGATCCTTGTTCTCCGGATCGAACTGGCTCATCGCCACGTGCTTCGCGCCAGGCACATGCATCTTCTCGAAATCGGCGATCGATGACAGGTCGATCAGCAACGGTGTTTCGCGATTGATCAGCAAGGTCAGGCCGGCCGGGGTCAGCTCCTTGGTCTTGCTGAACAGTTCGATGATCTGCATGACGATCAACGCCACCAGCAGGATCGCGAACAGGGCCACCAGGGCCACATGATTGCCGATAAATTCGGGCAGCTTGTGCAGGATGTCGTTCATCATCAGTCCACAGGTGCGTGGATCGCACCGACTCGGGTAAACCGACGATTATACGGGTACGGCACGACCGGCAGGCGGCTGCCGGCCCTAGTCAGGGTTGCTGGGTGATGTCCGGCAAGCCGCTGGTCAGCCACCAGTGATTGGTTTTCTCGTCGTATTGCCAAGTCTGGTGGTCGACGATACCGCGCTCGGACTGGGTGTGGATGTTGACCAGGCTGATGTGCACGGTCTGCTTCACGCTATCCTTGCCAGCCGGTAGCGGGCCGCTGCCGTCGTCGTAGTCGCTGATCTGCACCTGCTTGTAACGCGCGATATCCAGCTCGCTCAGCGGATGCTCGGCGCGGATCTTGGGATCGATGAAGTGCTCCGCGTTCTCGACATCGCCCCAGCGCAGCGCGCTGGCATAAGCGTTGAGCGTCGTGGTCAACGTATCGCCGCGCTTCTGGGCGGTGGCGCAGCCGGCCAGCAACAGTACGGAGAGCAGGGCAAGCAGGCTCAGGATACGGCGCATGTGGGTTTCTCCCCCGATGAATACCTGCCCATTCTGCCTCAACGCGGCTTGTCGTGGTTCAGCCGCGCCGGATTCAATCCCGTCTCTTGGCGACGAAGCGCGCACTCAGCGTGGCGGCCGGCTTGCCGTCCTCGCCGGGTACCACGCAGGCGACTTCGATGCGTGCCCTGCCGCGTGCCTTCAGTGTGTTGAAAAACGTGGCCCAGTCGGCGTCCGCGCTCAGTCGCGCCTCGCTGCGAAAGTCCTGCCACAGCGGTGACAGATAGCGCACCGTGGATTCGGCCACGAATACATCGCAGTCGTGGCCCAGTCGGCGCAGCGCCAGTTCCACCAGCGCCCAGCCACTCAACGTCATCAGGCTGACCAGGCTGCCGCCGAACGCGCAACCCTTGTCGTTGACGTTTGGTGCCAGCGGCGCCAGCAGGCTGAGCATGTCGTCGCTGCACTCGCCGAGCTGCAGATCCATCGTATGGGCCAGCGGAATCTCGTCGCGGATGAACTGGATCAGCTGTTGAGCACGGGTGGTTGCGTCGTCGGTCAGGGTCACGTTGATCGGGGCCAAGCGGGGAAGGGGACTTCCCAGTGTAAGGCGGCCGTTACACTGGAGCCATGGTCATGATGGATGCGGTGTGCGGATGCAGCGGCAAACCCCGGTGAACAAGACGGATCTCGGTGGTCGGGTCGTGGTCATCACCCGGCCCGCCGGTACCGCGGCTGCGCTGGCACGACGGGTGCGAACGCTGGGCGGCATACCCGTGCTGCTGCCAGGGCTGACCCTGCGCGGCGTGGCCGATGAAGCCACGGCGCGCACGGCCTTGCTGGCGACACTGCAGAGCGATGTGCTGATCTTCACCAGCCCGGCCGCCGTGCGCTTCGCCGCGGCACTGGCATCATTGCAGACCGCAGCCACGGTGCTGGCCGTGGGCCAAGGGACGGCGCGGGCATTGCGCCGGCACGGCGTCCTGGCGCCGCTGACACCGTCGCGACAGGACAGCGAAGGCCTGTTGGATCAGCCGGTGCTGCACCGTCTGCACGATCGCCGCGTCGGCCTGATCGGCGCCTCCGGCGGTCGCGGCCTGCTGCGCAAACAACTTGTCGCGCGCGGTGCCCGGCTGCATGAGTTGCATGTGTATCAGCGGGCACGGCCGCGGCTGGATCGTCGGCATGTCGGTGCACTGCTGCAGCTGCCACCCTCGGCGCAGGTGCTGTGGTCCAGTGTGGAGGCCTTGCAGAATCTGCAGCAACTGCTGCCGGGGACGGCATGGGCGCGGCTGTGTGCAGCGACGGCGGTGGTCAGCAGCGAACGGCTGGCTGACGCTGCGCGTGCTGCCGGTTTCTCACGCATCACGCGGGCCGCCTCGGCACTGGCTGCCGATCTGCTCGCTGCGGCGATGCACGCGGACTGACCCGTTCTTCACATCGGCTTGCTACGAACGCGGGCGTATGGGCTGCTAGCATGCGCGCATGAGCAACGTAGACAATCCCAGCGAGTCCGCCGCGCCCGAGGGCGTTCCTCCTGATGTGATGCCGGCGCGTCCGGCACGAACGGTGCCCGCACCGCGCGAACCAGGCCCGCGTGGCGGCGGCAGTCTTGCGCTGGCCGTGCTGCTGGCCTTGATCGCGCTAGGCGCTTCCGGCTACGTCGGCTGGCGTCAATGGCAGCAGGAGCAGGGCAATGCCGCCGACAGCCAGAGTGTGGCCAGCCTGCAGCAGCGCGTGGCCAGTCTGGAAACCACGCTGTCCGGCGTCAGCGGCGAGCGCACCAGCCTCAATCAGCGCCTGAACGATGCGGCCGCGGTCAACCGTTCGTTGCGCGAGGAATTGCTCGGCCAGGCCGAGCGCACGCGCAATCTCGAGGATGCGGTGGCCAAGCTCGCCGAGAAGAGCCTCTCCGGTCACGACGCGATGCTGCTGGATGAAACCGAATCGCTGCTGCGCATGGCCAGCGAACGCTACACGTTGTTCCACGACGCGCAGGGCGCGGCGGCCGCGTATGCGCTGGCCGACCAGACCCTGGCGGCGGTCAACGACACCGCGTTCAGCGGTCTGCGCCAGAGCATCAGTGCCGAACGCGACGCCCTGGCGAAGAGCCAGCCGGCGAGCCAGGCCAATGCGCTGCAGCAGCTGACCGCCTTGCGCGGCACGCTGGCCATGCTGCCGTTGAAGCCGCTCGACAACCCGGGCACCACGCAGGCGCCGGATGCCTGGTCGCGCATCAGTCACGCGCTGGCCAGCGTAGTCAGCGTGCAGCGCGACAATGGCGCGCCGCTGGCGGTGGCCGATGCGCGCTTTGCCCGCGAACTGGCCGAGTTGGATCTGGCGCAGGCGCAGGTCGCCCTGCTGGCTTACGACAGTACGGAGTACACAGCGGCGCTGCAGCGGGTGGATGCCGCCTTGTCGACCCAGTTCGATGGCAGAGCGCCCGCGGTGCAGCAGGCACAGGTCACGCTCAAGCAACTCGCCGCCGCGTTGCCCGCAAGTGCGCCGGTGCAACTGGGTGCCGCCTTGAGCGAATTGCGCAATCTGCGCGCCGTGCATGCGCTGAATCCGGACACGCTGCCGGCGGCTGCCAGTAGTGCGGCCAAGCCGACCAGTGGAGCCAAACCATGAGGTTATGGCGTTGGATTCTGCTGCTGGTGATCGTCGCTGCGCTGGCCGCATTCGGCTGGCACTGGGTGGCGGCGGATCCTGGCTATGTGCTGCTGCGCCTGCACGGTTGGCGGGTGGAAACCACTGTCGTCGCCGCCGTGCTCATCCTGCTGCTGGCGTGGGCTTTGCTAACCGTGTTGTGGCGCTTGTTGCGCTGGCCGTTCGGCGCGTTCTCGCGGCGACATCGGCGACTCAGCCAGCAACGCATGGGCGATGGCTTGATTGCTTTGATCGAAGGCCGTCACGGCGACGCCGAGCGCGACCTCAACCGCGCCTCGCGCCTGGACAGCCTGCGTGCCCCAGCCTTGTTGGCCTCGGCCGAAGCGGCCTCGCGTCGCGGCGAACATGGCCGCGCGCTGGAAGCGTTGAACCAGGCTTCGCAATCCGCGCCGCAGGCGGCCCGTGTCTTGCGCGCCCGCGTGCTGCGCCGTGAAGGCAAGCCGGCCGAAGCATTGGCGCTGCTGGCCCCCGAATCCGACAAGGGCACGCTGACTCCCGGCGGCTGGCGCGAGCTGGCACTGGCCGCATTGGCTAGCGGCGATGTCCGGCGCGCGCGCGCGGCGCTCGATCCATTGCAGAAAAGCGGCGCGCTCGGCACCCGTGCTTACGCGGCGCTGGAAGCGAAAGTACTCATCGCGACGATCAATGTCGCGCCGGACGGTGCCGCGCTCAATACGCTGTGGTCGCAGTTGCCCAAGGCGCAGCGCCGGGTGCCGGCGGTGATCGACGCGTATGCGCGCCGTGCGGCTGGCTTCGGCCTGATCCTGCCGGCGATGGATGAAGTCGAATCGGCGCTGCGTCGCGAATGGTCGCCGCTGCTCGTGGAAACCTACGGCGTACTCGGTGGCGACGATCTCGAGGCGCGCCTGCGCCGCGCCGAAAGCTGGCTCGACGGTCATCCGAACGACGCCACCTTGTTGCTCACGCTCGGTCGCATGTGTGTGCGGCTAAAGCTGTGGGGCAAGGCTAACCAGTACCTGCAACGCTCGCTCGCCTTGGTGCCGAGCGCGGGCGCATGGGAAGCGCTCGGCGACACCTTTGCCGGCCAGGGCAATCCGGAGCAGGCACAACGCTGTTACCGCAACGCGCTCTCGTTGATCCGCGGTGACGCCGTCGAGTCACTGCCGCAGGAACAGCGGGCCGACCGTCTCGATACGCGCCCGGTCGCGATCGAAGAACGCAACGAGCATGGGGTGCCGCGGCTGCGCGAATAACGCGCCATCGCATCGTGCAATGCGTTGCCCTCAGTGCACCGACATCGCCCAGGTGATGTAGGCGGCGTTGACTGCGGTCAACGTCAGTGCGACCAGGAAGATGATGTCGGCGATGCGTTCCAGTCGATAGTTACGGGTCACACTGCGCGTGCGCAGAGCCCAGTACGACAGCAGGGAAGATGCCAGGTAGAGCATGGCGTTTATGGCCAGCAGATCGTCCGCAAGCATGTCAGATCGGTGCTGTGAGATCACCACGCGAATGATCCCGATCACCGTCAGGCAGACGCCCACCATCGCAGCCGACGCGGTAAAGATGTGTACGCAGATGTTCTCGTCGAGCCGGGTGCGCTCCGATGTGCCTGGCGTCGTGATCTGTTGATCCATGATGACTCTTCGCTGGCTATAGGTGACTAGGGATTGAACGCGCCAGCGGTACAAGAGTTTCATCGCATGGGTGCACGCGTTCATATCACTCCCGCAAGATCATGATCTTGCGGCTGGGTCGTGATGATCCGCTACCTTGGTTCGAGGCCAGCCAACAGATGTGCCGACTTATCGCGCCGCGCTGCTCGCTATTCCACGCAATATGATTCGTCGCGGTGAACCTAGGCGAACAGATCCGAATGCAGCTCTAAAGCGGCGTCAGATTCGCGTACGCCGCCACCAGCCACTTGCTGCCGGCGCCTTCGAAATTCACCTGCAGCCGCGTGTGTGCGCCGTTGCCTTCGGCGCTGAGTACGATGCCTTCGCCGAAGCTGGGGTGGCTGACGCGCTGGCCGAGTTTCACCGGCAGGGTTTCCTCGAGCGATGATGAGGTTTCGCGCGGGCGACCGGCATACATCGGCCGGGTGACTTGCACCCGCGGGCGCACTTCGTCGATCAGCTCGGCCGGTATTTCACCGAGGAAGCGCGAGGGCCGTGCCAGCATCTCGGTGCCGTGCATGCGGCGCGATTCGGCGTGGGTGACAAACAGCTTCTCGCGGGCGCGGGTGATGCCGACGTAGGCCAGTCGGCGTTCCTCTTCCAGCCTTCCTTCATCGTCGACCGAGCGCTGGCTGGGAAACAGGCCTTCTTCCATGCCGACCAGGAACACCACCGGAAACTCCAGCCCCTTGGCCGAATGCAGTGTCATCAACTGCACGCAGTCGTCCCACGCCTCGCCCTGGTTCTCGCCGGCTTCCAGTGTGGCGTGCGAGAGAAAGGCGGACAGTTCGCTGAGGCCCGCATCGATATCTTCCTGCGTGGGTTCGAAGCGGCTGGCGACGTTGACCAGTTCATCGAGGTTCTCGACGCGCGATTCGGCATTGCCGCGCGAATCCTTCTCGTAGAAGTCGCGCAGGCCGGTGTGGGTGATCGCGTGGTCGATCTGTTCGGCGAGGGTGAGTGCTTCGTCGCTGCCATGACCGAGAAAGGTTTGCGCCATCTCATCGATCAGCGTAAGAAATGCCTTTACCGCGTTCTTCGCGCGACCGGCCAGTTCGCTGCCGCTGCTCAATTCGGCGAGCACGGCTTCCCACATCGAGGTGTTGTCGCCACGCGCGCGGCGGCGCAGTGCATCCAGCGTACGGTCGCCGATGCCGCGTGGCGGTGTGTTCACCGCGCGCTCGAACGCGGCATCGTCATGACGGTTCGCGCTGAGGCGCAGATAGGCCAGTGCATCCTTGACCTCGGCACGCTCGAAGAAGCGCTGGCCGCCGTAGACGCGGTACTTGATGTTGCGCTGAGTCAGTTGTTCCTCGAAGTTGCGTGATTGTGCGTTCGAGCGGTACAGGATCGCGCAGTCCTTCGCGTGGCCGTGTTCGGCGATGTATTCGCGGATGCGTTCGATCACGAAGCGCGCCTCGTCCTGCTCGTTGTAGGCGGCATACAGCGCGATGCGCTCGCCATCCTCGCCCGCGGTCCACAACTGCTTGCCGAGGCGGCTGCCGTTGCGTGCGATCACGCTGTTGGCGGCTTTCAGGATGGTCGAGGTCGAGCGGTAATTCTGCTCCAGCTTGATCGTCTTCGCGCCGGGGAAATCGCGCAGGAATTGCTGCACGTTCTCCACCTTGGCGCCGCGCCAGCCATAGATCGCCTGGTCGTCGTCGCCGACCACGAACACCTGGCCGGTGCTGCCGGCGAGTACGCGGATCCACGCGTACTGCAGCGTGTTGGTGTCCTGGAATTCGTCGATCAGCAGGTAGCGCCAGCGCTGCTGGTAATGCTCGAGCACCGCCGGGTTCTTCAGCCATAGCTCGTGCGCGCGCAGCAGCAGTTCCGCGAAATCGACCAGCCCGGCGCGGCGGCAGGCGTCTTCATATGCCTTGTAAATGTTGACGAAGGTGTGCGTGACCGGATGATCGCGATGCTCGATGCTGTCCGGACGCTTGCCTTCATCCTTCCAGTTGTTGATCTGCCAGCTGGCCTGGCGCGGCGGGAATTTCGCATCGTCCAGCCCCAGTCCGGCGACCACGCGTTTAACCAGTCGCAACTGATCGTCGGCATCGAGGATCTGGAAGGTTTCCGGCAGGCCTGCTTCACGCCAGTGCCGGCGCAGCAGCCGATGCGCAATGCCGTGGAAGGTGCCCACGGTGAGGCCTTGGGTGCCGCCGGGAATCAGCGCGTCCAGTCGCGCACGCATTTCGCCGGCGGCCTTGTTGGTGAAGGTGACGGCGAGGATCGCCCATGGCGGCACGCGTTCGACCTGGTTGAGCCAGCCGATGCGGTGGGTGAGCACGCGGGTCTTGCCGGAGCCGGCACCGGCCAATACCAGATAGTGGCCAGGCGGGGCGCAGACTGCTTCGCGCTGTGCGTCGTTGAGCGGGTCGATCAGGTACGAGACATCCATCCTGCCCATTGTAGCCGGCCACAAATGAAAACCGCCGCGTAGGCGGCGGTTTTCCGGATGCGTCCGATGACGCTCAGCGCTTGCTGATGAAACCGCCAACGGCCAGCAGGCCACCGACCACGATGCCGGCGATGCCGATCCATTGCGGCAGGCCCTTGTCATGGGTGGCGGTGATCTTGGCCGAGCCGACCTGGAACAGCGTATCGGTGGTCTGGTAACTGGCGTGGCCGGAGACGATCCAGATGCCGGCTACCAGCAAGATGATGCCGACGATGATCAGTCCTGCGCGCATGGATGTTTCCCCTCAATGGATGTGGCTGGAGTATGCCGGGTGCCGGTGTGCACAAAAAGTACAGGCTGGAGAGTTCGGGCCCGATTGCAGGCAAAAAAAGGCCCCGAAGGTTAGGGGGAACCTTCGGGGCCGGGCGGACGCGAAGACCCAGGGGAGAGGTTCTCGTCCGTGGCGGCTCAGGGAGGTGAGCCAGCCGTGGATGCCGTTGCGTGCATCCGATAACTTAGAGCGAGGTTTGCCGGGAAAGTTGCAGTGGAAGCGCAGAAAAATTTATCGCAGGTTCATATGATGAAACATTAACGCGCAAGCCATTGTTATACGGGAAGGTCTGCATGTGCGGCATACGAGACTATTGCTTCAGTGCGCCTCGTCCCAGTTCGCGCCCACCCCTACATCGACCAGCAACGGCACCGCCAGTTCCGCCGCGCCCGACATCCGCTCAATCACCGCGGCGCGCACCTCATCAACTGCATCGGCGCGCACTTCGAACACCAGTTCATCGTGTACCTGCATCAGCATGTGCACGTCGTCGCGCCCGTTGATCCATCCGGCCACGGTGATCATTGCGCGCTTGATGATGTCGGCGGCGCTGCCCTGCATCGGCGCGTTCACCGCGGCGCGCTCGGCGCCCTGGCGCAGGCCCTGATTGCGCGAGGTGAGGTTTTCCAGATACAGGCGGCGACCGAAGATCGTCTCGACGTAGCCGTCGCGGTGCGCCTGCTCGCGGGTCGCATCCATGAACGCGCGTACGCCGGGATAGCGCGAGAAATAACGCGCCATGTAGTCACTGGCCTCGCCACGGTCGACACCAAGCTGGCGCGCCAGCCCGAACGCACTCATGCCGTACATCAGGCCGAAGTTGATCGCTTTGGCAGCGCGGCGCTGGTTGGTGGTGATGTCTTCTGGCGGCACGCCGAACACTTCTGCCGCGGTGGCGCGATGCACGTCGCCGCCTTCATGGAACGCGCGCAGCAGGCCTTCGTCGCCGGACAGGTGCGCCATGATGCGCAGCTCGATCTGCGAATAGTCTGCTGCCATCACCTTCCAGCCCGGCGGCGCGATGAACGCCTGGCGGATGCGCCGGCCTTCCTCGGTGCGCACCGGGATGTTCTGCAGGTTCGGATCGGACGAGGAGATCCGTCCGGTCGCCACCGCACCCTGGTGATAGCTGGTATGCACACGACCGGTGCGCGGATTGACGATGCCGGACAGCTTGTCGGTATAGGTAGAGCGCAGCTTGGCCAGTCCGCGGTAATCGAGGATCAGCCGTGGCAATTCGTGCGTATCGGCAATTGCTTCCAGCGCTTCCTCGTTGGTGGACGGCTGCCCGGTCGGTGTTTTCAGCTTGGCCTGCAGGCCAAGTTCGTCGAAGAGGATGGCCTGCAGTTGTTTCGGCGAGTCGAGATTGAATTCACGTCCGGCCAGAGCGTAGGACTGCCGTTGCAGTTCCAGCATGCGCTTGCCGAGCTGCTGGCTTTGCCGGCGCAGTTCGTCACCGTCGATCAGCACGCCGCGACGTTCCATCGCCGCAAGCACCGGCACCAGTGGAATCTCGATGTCTTCGTACACCTTGCGCAGCGACGGGACGCTCTCGAGCTTGGGCCACAGCGCATGGTGAAGGCGCAGGGTGACGTCGGCGTCCTCGGCGGCATAGCGGCAGGCGGTGTCCAGATCCACCTGCGAGAACGAAATCTGCTTCGCCCCCTTGCCGGCGACCTGTTCGTACTTGATCGTCTCGTAGCCGAGGTACAGCCGCGCCAGCGAATCCATGTCGTGGCGCGTCGCGGTGGCGTTCCACACGTAGGACTCGAGCATCGAATCGTGCTTCAGCCCCTGCACGGCGACGCCGTAGTGCGACAGGATGTTGATGTCGTACTTCGCATGCTGGCCGAGCTTCGGTTTGCCGGCATCCTCGAACACAGGTTTCAGTGCAGCCAGTACCGCGTCGCGATCGAGTTGCTTCGGTGCGCCGGGATAGTCGTGGCCCAGCGGGATATAGCAGGCATGGCCAGGTTCGATGGAGAGACTGAGGCCGACGATGTCCGCACGCATAGCATCGATGCTGGTGGTTTCGGTATCGAACGCGATCAGCTCGGCGTCGCGCAATTTTCCCAGCCATGCGTCGAGTTGTGGCTGGGTGGTAACCAGTTCGTAGCTGCCGGGCGCTGACAAGGCGGCATCCGGTGCGGCGCGGTTGTTATCCAGCAAAGGTGTCGGGGCAGCCGTTATCCCGGATAGTTCGCTCTGCGCGCTGCTTTCCAAGGGTGAGGATGCCGAGGAGCTTGCGGCGTCGAGATCCTTCAGCGCCGCCTTGAATTCATAGCGCGCGTACAGCTCGCGCAACTGCGCGGTATCAGCATCGCGCTGAGCCAGATCGGTGGGACAGAGTTCCAGCGCCACGTCGGTCTTGATCGTCACCAGTTCGCGCGACAGCGGGAGTTGCGGTAGCGCGGCGCGCAGGCTCTCGCCGATCTTTCCCCCGATCTTGTCGGCGTTCGCGACCACACCATCCAGCGTGGTGTATTCGGCCAGCCATTTGGCGGCGGTCTTCGGGCCGCACTTGGGTACGCCCGGGACGTTGTCGACGGTGTCGCCGGTGAGTGCGAGGAAGTCGATGATCTGTTCCGGTCGCACACCGAATTTCTCCATGACCCCGGCGCTGTCCATCACCGTGTTGCTCATGGTGTTGACCAGGGTGATGTGCGGATTCACCAGTTGCGCCAGGTCCTTGTCGCCGGTGGAGATCTCGACCTCGATACCGAGCGCCTGTGCCTGCACGGCCAGCGTGCCGATCACGTCGTCGGCCTCGACGCCGGGCACGCGCAGAATCGGAAACCCCAGCGCGCCGACGATCGCCAGCATTGGCTCGACCTGCGAGCGCAGGTCTTCCGGCATCGGCGGCCGGTTCGCCTTGTACTGGTCGTACAGCGCATCGCGAAAAGTGGGGCCGGGGGCATCGCTGACGAACGCCAGATAGTCCGGCTTTGCCTTCAGCGTGGCGCGCAGCATGTTGACCACCCCGAACAGCGCACCGGTCGGTTCGCCGTGGGCATTGGTCAGTGGCGGCAACGCGTGGAAGGCGCGATACAGATAGGAGGAGCCGTCGATCAGGATTAATTTGGCCATGCCGCATTCTCGCATGCGTCAATCCGCTTCACGGAAGCTGTGCGAAGGCACTGTTATGCTTTGCACCCCGATCGAGGTTGCCGCCATGAAAACCGCTGCCTTGCTGGCTACCGCCAGCGTCCTGCTCGTTTCGAGCCTGTTTGCGTCAAACGTTTCTGCGCAGTCCTTCTCGTCCACCGTGCCGCCACCGCCTGGAATGAACGATCCGGGCGTCAAGGCGGTGGCGCCCCCAGCCACGCCGGCAGCCACTTCGAATCGCACCACCGCAACGCCGAACGGAAATCCGATGACCCGGGAGCCGCCAGCATTGCCGACGATGCAGGATGCGCGTACCGGCAGCAAGGACGCGTCGCTGCCGCAGATCAGGGTGCGCCAGGAAGGCGACAACACCATCCAGGAATACAGCCACAGTGGCCAGGTCTACATGGTGGTGGTCACACCCAAGCACGGTTTACAGCAGACCTACATGGTCGATCCGCAGGGACGACTGGTCGACGAGCATGGCCAGAAGCACGTGGGGCCGGCGATGTACAAGGTGCTGGAATGGGGCAAGAGCAAGCCGGCCACTGCGGACTCGACCGAGACGCCAGCGGATGACGGTAGCCACTGAGTCAGGCGTTGAGTGTCGTCATCGGCGCGTGTTGCCCTGACGACGCAGGTAAGACGGATCCCGAGCAGAGGGCGGCGCGATGCAAGTGCGTGAAAGCTGGCTGCTGTTTGCCCTGGGCTCGGCGCTGTTCGCGGCGCTGACCGCGTTGTTCGGCAAGCTCGGCGTGGTCGGCATCAATTCCAACCTTGCTACCTTCATCCGCACCATCGTGATCCTGATTGTCACCGCCGGCATCCTCAGCCTGCGCCAGGAGTGGGCGAAGCCGACCGGATTGCCGTTGCACAGCTGGCTTTTTCTGGTGCTGTCCGGCATCGCCACGGGCCTCTCGTGGCTGTGCTACTACCGCGCGCTGCAGTTGGGTCCGGTAAGCAAGGTGGCGCCGATCGACAAGCTCAGCGTGGCGATCGCGATCGTGCTGGCGCTGGTGTTCCTCGGCGAAAAGCCGAGCCTGCCGCTGTTGATCGGTGGCGGGCTGATCGTGGCTGGTGCGATGGTGATTGCACTGTTCTGAGCGGCGGGTGTTGCGTTCAGCGTGCCGCATCCAGTTCCGGGTAGTGGCGGAAGATGCCGTCCTCGTTGAAGGCCAGTCGGCGCGGCGAGGCCAGGTAGGCGGCGATCCGTGGCCGCTCGGCGACTTGCGCGGCGAGGGCGTGCAAATGCGGCAGCTTGCGACGCAGCCGGCGCATCGCCTGCGGGAAGGCATAATCGAGCCCGCTCATGATCTGAAACAGCGAGAGATCGACGTAGGAGTGGGCGGACAACGCGCGCAGGCCATCGCTGCGTACCAGCACATCTTCGAAATAGCCGAGGTATTTGGGCAGCCGGTGCTGGCGGAAGTCTTCCGCGCGTTGTAGCGCGGCGGCGCGCTGATCCTTGTAATACAGGCTGCTGGCGATCGGGTGGTGGGTGTCGTGTACCTCGGCAACCAGGTCGGTGACGGTCAGCTGCAACTGGTGTGCATAAAGCCCGGCCACCGCCCCTGCCGGCACCAGCTTCAGCCGTGGCGCCAGGTAAAGCAGGATCGCGGCGGTCTGCGTGATCACCGTGCGTCCGACTTTGAGGAAGGGCGGCGCGAACGGCAGCGCACCGGCCTGGTCACCCGCAAGAAACGGCATGATGGCGTCGTCGCCCTGTTCCCGTGCGATATCGACGTAGTCTGCACCGGCGTCTTCCAGCGCCAGTCGCACGAACTCACCGCGCCCCTGGATGCCGGACCAGTAGTAAAGCTGATAGCGCATAGCGGCCTCCCTTGAGTGCCGTCGAGGCTAGGCGCGTCGGGTTCAAGGCGATGTGAGCGAGTGGCTTGCCCGTTGATGAGTGGGTCGCGCTCAGCCCGGTTTCGATGGCGCGCGCCGCGCTGGCGACAGCTGAGCAGCCATGTCGCGGATCTGTGTCCATACCAGCTCGGCCACCGGCGACAGCGAGCGGTGACGGCGGCGGATCAGGGTGACGGCGCGCCTCGCGATGGGCGTCAGCGGACGTACCACCAATTGCTCCGAGGCAGGCATCGACAGGCTGGGCGTGATGCTGATGCCCAGTCCCGCCTCGACCATGCGGAAGGCGGTATGCGTATGTCCGGTCTGTTGCACCACGTCCGCTGCGATGTGGTGGGCTAGCAACTGATCGTCGATCAATCGGCGGCTGCCCGAGGTATGGTCGAGCAGCACCAGTGGTTCATCCTGGAGCTTCTTCCACGGTACCGCAGTGAGTTTTGCCAGCGGATGGTCGCGCCGGCAAACCAGCACGAACGGGTCATGCAGAATCGTTTCACTGTGGAACGCCTCGGGGTCGGCCGGTTCGATCGCCAGGCCGAAATCCACCTCGCCGCCACGCACGCTGTCCAGCACCAGGGTCTGCACCTGATCATGCAGCTGCACGGTCAGCTCGGGATAGTGGTGGGCGCAGGCGGCGATGCACTGCGGCATCAGTCCGGCGGACAGCGTCGGCACAGCCGCGACGCGCACCTTGCCGTGACGGCGCTCGCTTTCCGAGTGGACGTGGCTCAGCACGCCCTCGAGTTCCTCGAGCACGCGCTCCATGGCACTTTGCAGATAACGGCCCGCCTCAGTCGGCACCACTTCGCGTGTATTGCGGTCGAACAGCCGTACGTCGAGTTCGGCTTCGAGGTCCGCAACGAGGCGGCTTACCGCCGGCTGGGTCAGGTGCAAGCTTTCCGCGGCACGGCGGAAATGCTGCAGTCTGGCAACAGCCAGGAAAGCACGCAGCTGGCGCAGGCTGACATTCATGTGGATATGGTATCAGTGCATAAGATAAAACGATTTGATTTATCAATGCAGGAGCGGTGCAATAGCTGCACCTGACTACCCGCGCCGTCGTTCCAGACGGCATGCCGAGTACCCATGCTTCGCCGTTTCCTTCCCGATCGTTTTACCTGTGCCTTGCTATGCACGGTGCTGCTGGCCAGCGTACTGCCATGTCGCGGCGCTGCCGCGCAGGTGTTTGGCGTGCTCACCGATGTGGCGATCGCGCTGCTGTTCTTCCTGCACGGCGCCAAGCTATCGCGCACGGCGGTGGTCGCCGGCCTCACCAACTGGCGGCTGCATCTGACGGTGCTGGCCAGCACCTTCGTACTGTTCCCGTTGCTGGGGTTTCTGTTGCGACCGGTGCTGTCGCCGCTGGTGACGCCGGACCTGTATATGGGTGTGTTGTTCCTGTGCATGTTGCCGTCGACGGTGCAGTCGTCGATCGCATTCACCTCGATCGCACGCGGCAATGTTTCCGCCGCGGTGTGCTCGGCGTCTGCTTCCAGCTTGCTCGGCATCTTCATCACCCCGCTGCTGGTGGGCGCCTTGCTGGAGTCGCATGGGCACGGTGGCATGTCGTGGGATGCGGTAGGCGGCATCGTGCTGCAACTGCTGGTGCCGTTCGTGGCCGGGCAGGTGGCGCAGCGCTGGATCGGCGGCTGGGTGCAGAAACACAAGCCGCTGGTCGGCGTGGTCGATCAGGGCTCGATTCTGCTGGTGGTCTATACCGCGTTCAGTGCGGCCGTACTGGAAGGGTTGTGGAAGCAGACCCCGCTGCCGGTGCTGGGCGGCCTGCTCATCGTCAATGCGGTGCTGCTGACGCTGGCGCTGCTGCTCACCACCTACGGTTCGCGTGCGTTGGGCTTCTGCAAGGACGACGAGATCACCATCGTGTTCTGCGGCTCCAAGAAGAGCCTGGCCAGCGGCGTGCCGATGGCCAAGGTGCTGTTTGCCGGCCATCCGCTGGGCATGATCGTGCTGCCGATCATGCTGTTCCACCAGATCCAGCTGATGACCTGCGCGGTGCTGGCGCGTCGCTATGCACGGCGACTCGACGCGGCGGCGCCGTCGATGCCAGGCGAGGCGGATGTCGCGCCAGCGAACTGAGGCGCGTCGACGCCTGCCGAAACGACGAAGGCCCGGACTTGCGACCCGGGCCTTCGTGTATCGCGCGGTGGGAAGTTCCACCGCGCTTTCGCCTCAATGGCGGCCTTGCCTGATTTACTTCCGCCACTTTAGTGGCGGAAGTGGCGCATGCCAGTAAACACCATCGCCATGTCGTGTTCGTCGGCGGCGGCGATTACCTCGGCGTCGCGCATCGAGCCGCCCGGCTGGATTACCGCGGCGATGCCGGCGATGGCGGCGGCGTCGATGCCGTCACGGAACGGGAAGAACGCATCGGATGCCATCACCGAGCCACGCACTTCGAGTTTCTCGTCAGCCGCCTTGATGCCGGCGATCTTTGCGCTGTAGACGCGGCTCATCTGGCCGGCGCCGATGCCGATGGTCTGGCGGTCCTTCGCATAGACGATGGCGTTGCTCTTGACGAATTTGGCCACCTTCCAGGCGAAGATCAGATCATGGATCTGCGCTTCGGTCGGCGCGCGGCGGGTGACGATCTTCAGATCCTCCGCGCCAACCATGCCGAGGTCGGCGCTCTGTATCAGCAGGCCGGAACCCACGCGCTTGGAATTGTTGCCCGGATGGGCGTGCAGCAGGCTGCCATCGTCAGGCAGCGCAATCACCAGCACGCGCACGTTGCCCTTCTTGGCGAATGCCTTCAGCGCCTCATCCGCATAGCCCGGCGCCAGTACTACTTCGACGAACTGGCGCGCCACGATGGCCTGCGCGGTGGCGCCGTCCACCTCGCGATTGAACGCGATGATGCCGCCGAAGGCCGAGGTGGGATCGGTCTGGTAGGCGAGGTCGTAGGCTTTGCCGATACCATCCAGGCTTACTGCGACGCCGCACGGATTGGCGTGCTTGACGATCACGCAGGCCGGCTTGCTGAAGCTGCGCACGCACTCCCATGCGGCATCGGCGTCGGCGATGTTGTTGAACGACAACTCCTTGCCCTGCAGCTGGCGGAAGGTGGCCAGGGTGCCGGGTGCCGGATACATGTCACGGTAGAACGCCGCCTGCTGGTGCGGGTTCTCGCCGTAGCGCAGATCCATCAGCTTCACGAAGCGGCCGTTGACCTGGCCCGGGAAGGCATCATGCCCGGCGATGGCATCCTGCGTCTCGTTGAGCTGCAGGGCCGACAGGTAATCGCTGATCGCGCCGTCGTAGCTGGCTACATTGTTGAACGCGGCCACCGCCAGTTTGAAGCGGGTGGGGCGGATGAGGCCGCCGTGCTGTTCGATCTCGGCCAGCGCGTCTGCGTATTGATCGGGCGAGGTCAGCACGCCGACATCGTTCCAGTTCTTCGCCGCGGAGCGCAGCATCGCCGGACCACCGATGTCGATGTTCTCGATTGCGTCTTCCAGCGTGCAGCCGGGCTTCGCCACGGTCGTTTCAAACGGATACAGGTTCAGCACCAACAGGTCGATCGGCACGATGCCGAGCTCACCCATCACCTTGTCGTCGGTGCCGCGCCGGCCTAGCAGGCCGCCGTGCACCTTCGGGTGCAGCGTCTTGACGCGGCCGTCCATGATCTCGGGGAAACCGGTGACCTCGCTGACGTCGGTGACCGCGATGCCGGCCTCGCGCAGGGCCTTGGCACTGCCGCCGGTGGAGAGCAGCTCGATGCCCTTGGCGGCCAATCGCCGGCCCAGATCGATCAGGCCGGTCTTGTCGGAGACGCTGAGCAGGGCGCGACGGACCGGGACGAGCTGGGGCGTGGACATGTGCGGGTTTCCAGGAGGGGAAAGCCGCTCATTATAGCCGTCTGATTGGGTGACGGTTTTGGCGGGAGTTACAGCAGGCCGTGGGCGGCCAGCTTCTTGCGCAAGGTGGCGCGGTTGATGCCGAGCGCGCCAGCGGCGCGGCTCTGGTTGCCGTCATGAAACGCCAGCACCTCGCGCAGCAACGGTACTTCGACTTCGCGCAGTACCAGCGCGTGCAGGCCTTCGGCGCATTCGGTGTCACCGATGTCGGCGAGATAGCGGCGTACCGTACGACTGACGCATTCGCTCAATGCGCTATGAGAGCCGGCACTAAGCGAGCTGGCACCCTGCGAATCGGCGCCCTGCGACGAGGTCTGTTTTGCGGCCTCGACAGCAGGCAGTCTTACGGCATTCACAGGCATCTTCCCTCACGTACAAGACGACGGCTACATGGGCCGTTGCATATGGTTATGACTATTGCTGCAGGTCGCGGTGCGTGCTGGGCACCGGTTGGCAGTCTGCGCGAGGGGTTGAGTCTACCCGTGCGTGAGGAGAATTTTAAGTACTATTCGAAACCGAATTCGAACGCGACCGCCTTGTCACCTGGATCCTCCACCTCCAGCAACAGTACGGCGCTGGCGCCCGGCGTCAGGCCACGGCGCAGAATAGCGGGGTCATCGAGGTATTCATCCGGTCGAAGCCGGCGCATCGCGATGCGCTGTCCCTGCGCGTCCGACAAGGTGATCGTGAGTATGGGATAGGGTTGTGCGAACGCGGCGTTGTTACGCACGCTGGCGCTGATCATCAGGGCATTGGCGACACTGGGGTGTGCCTGCACATTGCTGGCGAGCAGCTGTATCTGCTGGGGTGCGGCGACCAGCGGAAGCTCGCAGCCGAGTACGGCACAACTGCTGCGCAGCCAGCCACCCACGGTGGGATTGCGGATCAGCGGGTCGCGTTCCGCCCAGCCCAGCTGCATGACGAGCAGCAGCGCGAGCAGGGCGCCGGCGACGATCCACGGCCAGCGCTGCTCGCCGGATGAACGGGGGCGCTGCCGGCGCGGTGATCGTGCCGGTCGATGCGCGTGCGACTCGCGGGCAAAGCGCGGTGCAAACACCAACTGCGAGAAATCCTCCACCGCTGGGGCTTCCGCGATCACGGTGTCTTGCTCGACCACGGCGGGCGGATCCGGCCGCGGCCGATAGACCACCAGATCGATGCATGGTGGCTCGAACGCGGGTTCGTTTACCGGCAGTTCGTGAAAGGGCTCCGGCGGCAGTTGCTCGGCGAGCGTGGCGATGCTGTCAAAGCTTGCCTTGCAATGCCCGCACACCACGTGGCCGTGGGCTTGCGCAAGCGTGCGCACATCCAGCGAAAACACGGACAGGCATTCGGGGCATTGGGTGTACATGCGGGCCGCTTTGATCAGTATCGAGCAAGCTTAGCAGGGCGGCCCAGCGGGTTCGCGCGCCGATGCTCAACGTGGTGATGCACGTGCGAACCGATGCTGTCGTGCCGATTCGTTCAGGCGCGACGCCGTCCGCTGATACGTACCCAGTCCTCGCGGGTGTCCACGCGCAACTCGTCGAACCATTCGGCGTAACGCTGCAGCAGCTCCTCCTGCTGGCCATCGAGGATGCCGGAAATCGCGAACGGTGCGCCGGGTTTCGCGGCGGCCGCGAATGTTGGCGCCAAGGCACCGAGCGGGCCGGCGAGGATGTTTGCGATAAAGACATCGGCTGGTTCGGCCGCGGCGTCTTCGGGCAGGAACACGGCGAGGCGATCGGCGACATCGTTGCGTTCGGCGTTGTCGATGGATGCCGTGAGCGCCTGCGGGTCGTTGTCGACGCCGATCGCGCTGGCGGCACCCAGCTTCAGCGCGGCGATCGCGAGGATGCCGGAGCCGCAGCCGTAGTCGGTAATCGTCTTGCCGGCCAGATCGAGGCCATCCAGCCATTCCAGGCAAAGCGCGGTGGTCGGATGGGTGCCACTGCCGAAGGCGAGGCCGGGGTCGAGCCGAACCACCACCAGCTCATCGCCGGCTGGTGGCTCGATGTTCCACGGATAGATCCACACCCGGCGACCGAACGGCATCGGCTTGAACTGATCCATCCATGCGCGTTCCCAATTCTGGTCCGCGACGTCGTGGAACGTCAGCTGATCCGGTTCCAGCCACGGCAACAGTTCGCCAAGCGCTGCGGCGAGACCACGACGATCGGTGCCGGCGTCGAACAACGCGTTCAGCGTGATCGTCGGCCACAGCGGCAATTCGCCCACGCCCGGCTCGAAGATCGCCTGCTCATCCGGCGTCTCCGCATTGGCGTCCTGCAGCGTGATGGACAAGGCGCCGAGGTCATCCAGCGCTTCTTCCGCGCCGGGTTGCTGTTCGGTGCGGACGACAAGAGAGAGTTCAAGCCAGGGCATGCAATGTCCGTGGGTAGTCAATGGCGGCAGGCAAGAGCCGTTGCGCGAGGAATCGTTTATCGCGCAACGGCTGATTATCGCGGCACGCCGGTCAGTGACCGGTGGCGGGGTGTTCCTTCTGCTCCGCCATCCGCTTTTCCAGATAGTGGATGTTCTGGCCGCCGTGCTGGAAGCCGACGTCGGCCATGATGCGCTGCTGCAGCGGGATGTTGCACTTCACGCCTTCGATCACCGTCTCGGCCAGTGCCAGACGCATGCGCGCGATCGCGGTTTCGCGATCCGGGCCGTGCACGATCAGCTTGCCGATCATCGAATCGTAGTTCGGCGGGATCTTGTAACCGTCGTAAAGATGCGTGTCGACGCGTACGCCAGGACCACCCGGTGCCTCGAAGCGCTTCACCGTGCCTGGACTTGGCATGAAGGTGTCGGGATCCTCGGCGTTGATGCGGCATTCGATCGCGTGCCCGCGGATCACGATGTCTTCCTGACGGATCGACAACTTCTCGCCACCGGCGATCAACAGTTGCTCGCGTACCAGGTCGACACCGGTGATCAGCTCGGTGACCGGATGCTCGACCTGGATGCGGGTGTTCATTTCGATGAAGTAGAAGTGGCCATTCTCGTACAGGAACTCGAACGTGCCGGCGCCGCGATAGTTGATGCGAATGCAGGCATCGACGCAGACCTTGCCGATCGCGGCGCGCTGTTCCGGCGTGATGCCGGGCGCCGGTGCTTCCTCGACCACCTTCTGGTGGCGGCGCTGCATCGAGCAGTCGCGCTCGCCCAGGTGGATCGCGTTGCCCTGGCCGTCGGCGAGCACCTGGATCTCCACGTGGCGCGGATTCTCCAGGAACTTCTCCATGTAGACCTGTTCGTTGCCGAACGCAGCCTTGGCCTCAGCCTTGGTCATGGTGATCGCGTTGCCCAGGTGCGCCTCGGTGCGCACCACGCGCATGCCGCGACCGCCGCCGCCGCCGGCGGCCTTGATGATCACTGGATAGCCGATTTCGCGCGCGATCTTGATGTTGGTATCGACGTCCTCGCCGAGCGGACCGCCGGAGCCGGGCACGCACGGCACGCCAGCAGCCTTCATGGCGCGGATCGCTTCGACCTTGTCACCCATCAGGCGGATCACTTCAGCGGTCGGGCCGATGAAAATGAAACCGGACTGTTCCACCTGCTCGGCGAAGTCGGCGCGCTCGGACAAGAAACCGTAACCCGGATGGATCGCCTGTGCATCGGTGATCTCGGCCGCCGCGATGATGCGCGGGATGTTGAGGTAGCTGTCGACCGATGGGCCGGGTCCGATGCAGATCGATTCGTCGGCGAGGCCGACATGCTTCAGGTTGCGATCCACGGTGGAGTGCACCGCCACGGTTTTGATACCTAGGCTGTGGCATGCGCGCAATATACGCAGCGCGATTTCGCCGCGATTGGCGATGACGACTTTCTCTAGCATGGGAATAGGGAATCGAGAATGGGGAATCGGATGGCGGCAAGTGTTGTCATCACGCACCTTTGGGCTGGTTCAACGCGTTCAGCAGCGCTGTAAGTCGGGCAAACACGCGATCAATCAATTCGTTCAAAGCAGGGGACATTTCTACATAGCCCAGTCGAACTGCAATTTGGCACTGCGTATCCAGTTCGGATAGCGAGCCACGTGCAATGGAGAGAAACCGGCAGTACTCCGGAGTTGAACGTCGAGCAGCACCTTCGGCGATATTCGAAGGAATGCTGATAGCTGCACGCCGAAGCTGCGCTGTCAGGCCAAAACGTTCCAAATCGGGAAAGTGCGTGGAAAACGTATAAACCGTTTCCACAAGCTGCATGGCGTCCTGCCATACATCCAGGCCTTCATGCGGCCGCTTGAACGATTCCCGATTCCCCATTCCCGGTTCCCGGCAACTCAGGCAATCACGAACATGGGTTCGTCGAATTCCACCGGCTGGCCGTTCTCGACCAGGATCGCCTGCACGGTGCCGGCCACGTCGGCCTCGATCTGGTTGAACATCTTCATCGCCTCGATGATGCCCAGCGTCTCGCCGGCCTTGACCTGCTGGCCGACCTTGGCGAAAGCCGGAGTGCCCGGCGTAGCCGACGCGTAGAACGTGCCGACCATCGGCGCCTTCACCACGTGGCCGGCCGGTAGCGCGTCGGCGGCGGGCGCTTCAGCAGCCACGGCTACCGGTGCGACAGCGACCGGCGCGGGTGCGGCGGCCACGGCCACCGGTGCAGCAGCGACCGGCGCGGTGTTCTTGGGCACGCGCGACAGGCGGACGACTTCTTCGCCCTCCTTGATCTCCAGTTCGGCGAGGTTGGATTCCTCGAGCAGGTCGATCAGTTTCTTGATTTTGCGCAAATCCATCGGATGAGCCTTTGTCAGTCATGCCACCATCAGGGTGGCCGGAAGGGGATAGGGTTGGCCAAGTGGCCACGTTGGTTCTATTCAGCGCCGGGTGCGGGCGCCTGTAACCGGTGGATTGCCGCTTCCAGTGCCAGCCGGTAGCTGTCACCGCCGAAGCCGCAGATCACGCCGATCGCGATATCCGACAGGTACGAGTGATGGCGGAACGGCTCGCGCGCAAACACGTTGGAAAGATGCACTTCGATGAAGGGGATCGCCACCGAAGCCAGTGCATCACGCAAGGCAATGCTGGTGTGGGTGAAGGCGCCGGCGTTGAGCAGGATCAAGGCGGTCTGGTCGTCGCGGCCCTGATGGATGCGACCGATCAGCTCATGCTCGGCGTTGGACTGGTACCAGGCCAGCTCGTGCCCAGCCTCTTGCGCACGAGCGGCGAGACGCTGGTTGATGTCGGCCAGCGTCTCGTGGCCGTAGATCTGCGGCTCACGTGCACCCAGCAAATTGAGATTGGGTCCATGCAAGACCAGGATCTTCGCCACAAAACCGTCCAGCTTGCGTCCGGACAACCCGGAACCTGCCGCAGTGTGCGCGCAGTCGCGAATGTTGTCCAGTTCACCGCAGATCGACGATGTTTGACGGAGAAGGGCGGGATTCCGTGCGTAAGCGTATGTCGACCGTGGTTCAGGGCCGGTCCGGCGTCGACGCCAGCCACTGTTCCAGTTGCGGGGTGGACATGGCACCGGTATGGGTTGCCAAAATGCGTCCATCAGCGTCTATAAGCACGCTATATGGCAACATTTCATGCATATCGCCCAACTGCAGCGAGGTGCTGGGTGAGGCCAGCTGACCCAGTAAAATCGGGTAACTCACTGGATGCGCGGCCAAAAATGAGCGAACACGATCGGGCTCATCCATTGCAATTCCGACGACGATCGCCCCTTTTTCGCCGAACTTTGTCTGTGCCCGATTCAGCGCCGGCATCTCTTCCAGGCACGGGCTGCACCAGCTGGCCCAGAAATTCAGCAGCAGGCGGTGGCCGTGGTAGTCAGTCAGTGAATGCGTTTTGCCATCGAGATCGGGCAAGCTGAAAGCAGGCAGTGGCTGGCCGAGGAGCGCCTGGTTTGCTGTGGGGGCAGCTTGCTGGTTTCGATGTTGCGCGTAGCCACCGATGGCGGCTACCAGCACGGCCAGTCCAAGGATTAGCCAGTTGCTTCGATCCATCATCAGCGGACCGCTTCCGTCAGTGCCTGCTCGACCATCGAGGAAGTCAGCACCGTCGACAACTGCATGCCGGGGGCGCCATGTTTGGGAAACACCACGTAGAGCGGTACGCCGGGCGAGTGGTACTGCTGCAGGAAGGCGCTGATGGTCGGGTTGACATCGGTCCAGTCACCTTTCATGTAAACCGCGCCGGTGCGCTGGAGCAGGTCATGGAACGCCTGGGTGTCGAGCACGGTGTGCTCGTTGGCCTTGCAGGTGACGCACCAGTCGGCGGTCATGTCGACGAATACCGGTGTACCCGCGGCGCGCAGTTCGGCCAGTTTTTCCGGGCTGTAAGCGACAACGCCGTCCTCGCTCGCGGCAACCCTGGACGGCGCTGGCACGTGGGCGAGCAGATACATCGGGACCAGGGTGGCCAGCGCGAGTAGTGCGACCAGTACACGACTGATCGCGCCACGCGAACGGCTGCGTTCGAACCACCACAGCGTCATCGCCAGCAGCACCATTGCGACCAGCACCAGACCTACTGCATCGGCGCCACGCTGCTCGGCCAGAACCCACACCAGCCATACGGCAGTCAGGTACATCGGGAACGCCAACACCTGCTTCAGCGTTTCCATCCAGCGCCCCGGCCGCGGCAGCAATCGCGCCAGCGCGGGCACGAAACCGATGAGCAGGAACGGCAGCGCCAGTCCGATACCCAGTGCCAGGAACACCAGCAGCGCCGCCAGCATCGGTGCGGCGAACGCATACGCCAGTGCGCTGCCCATGAACGGTGCGGTGCAGGGGCTGGCCACCACCACCGCCAGCACGCCGGTGAAGAAGTCGCCGGCTGGGCCGGAACGTGCGGCGAGGTGGGCGCCGGTATTACCCAGCGAGGCACCGAACTGCACCACGCCGGACATCGACAGTCCGACCGCCAGCATCACCAGCGCCAGTACGCCGACCACGAGAGGTTGTTGCAGCTGGGTACCCCAACCCAAGGCATGGCCGGCCGAGCGCAAGGCGAGAATGCCCAGGCCAAGCGCGGCAAAACTGACCAGCACGCCGGCGGTATAGAACAGGGCGTGTCGACGCGCAGTGGCACGGTTCTCGCCGCTCTCGAGCACGCTGACGGCCTTGATCGACAACACGGGCAGCACGCACGGCATCAGGTTCAGCACCAGTCCGCCGCCGAGCGCGAGCAGCAGCGCGACGATCAGGCTGATCGGCTGCGCGCTTTCGCCAGCATTGGCTGGCGGCAATTCCGGTGCCGTCGCCGTGGCCTTGCCGGAGGCGGCGACACCGCTACCGAGATCGACGCTTACCGCGCGCGTCATCAGCGGATAGCACAAGCCGCCGTCCTGGCAACCCTGGAAGCTGGCCTCAAGCGTAAGTTGCTTGCGCCCGGCGAGATCGCCGTCGACAGCCACTGGCAATTCGACCTGATCGAAGTACACGGTGACATCGCCGTAATGTGCGTCGTGATGCGCGGTGCCAGCCGGCCACGTCGGCGTGAGGCTGAGTCCGCCGGCATCCTTGAGCTTCAGCGAGGTCTGGTCGCGATACAGGTAATAGCCCTTCGGCATCGTCCAGCGCAGCAGCAGTTGATGCGGGTTCTGCGCCAGCGCTTCGAAGCGGAATGCCTGTTCGGCTGGCAGCGGCGCGCTATCCATACCGACGGTTACGCCACTTGAGTGGCTGCCCAGCTGTCCGAGTGCTGCGCTCAGTGGATTGTTGCCGGCAGGTGCGCCGGTGCTGCCGAGGCTGGTCGGCAACGGCAGATCCAATTGTTCGGTATGCGGCGGGTAGCAGATCTTCGGATCGACCTCGTGGCAGCCCTGATAGCGCACACTCAACTTCAATCGCGTGGTGCCGGCAGCCACGCTGTACGGCAGCGTGGCATCGATGCTGTGGTGATAGGTCTCCACGTCGCCGAGGTATTCGTCGTGATGCTTCTCGCCGTCCGGTAGCTGTGCTTCGCCCAGCGTCACACCATCACCGGCCTTGAAATTCATGCGGCCGCGGTAGAGGTAATAGTCCGGCGCGATCGTCCAGTGCAGCTTCAGCACGCCCGGTGTGGCGGCGTCAGCCGTCAGCTTGTACGCCTCGGTGACCGGCAGCAGGTCGGCAGTGTCTTGCGCAAGAACGGCCTGCGCACCTGCTAACAGGGCGAGCAGGAGCAACAACAGCGCGGCCCGGTGGCCGTGGAAAATCGAGCGCATTGCAACTCCGCGTTCTGGATCGTGTTTCGACGTGAAAGCGGATTATGGCCCAGCTTTGGATCGGCGCCTGGATATGCGGCATTACAGCCTGTTTACGATCAGGCCTTTTCGACCTGATCGAGAGGAACGGCGACATTCGCCCCGAAACGCAGCATGCCGGTGGTCAGCGCCACGCCGAGCAGGATCACCACGCAGCCGCCGGCCATGGCGACGGTGACGCGCTCGCCAAGGAACAACGCACCCCACAGCACGCCGAATACCGGAATCAGGTACAGCACGGCCATCGCTCGGGTCGAGCCGATGCGCGCCATCAGCCGATAGAACAGCACGTAGGCGAGCGAGGTGCAGGCCGCGGCAAGGCCGAACATGGCGAACCAGGCTTGCGCAGTCGGCGCTTTCGCCGGCCATAGCCAGACGGTGAAAGGCAGCAGCAGGAGCGCTGCGGCGAACTGGCTGCCGATCGCCACGGTCATCGGTGTCACCACCTTCAGGCGGCGATGGCTGTAATGGGCACCGAAGGTGTAGCAGAGATTGGCGCCGACACAGGCGGCCATCGCCCAGCCGACCGAGCTGCCGCCATGACCGAGACCCAGGCTGCCGCCGATCAGCCACACTACCCCGGCCAAACCGATCAGCAAGCCGCTGGCCCGTGCAAGGTCGAGCCTTTCGCCCAGCCACAGCCAACCGGAGGCCGCCACCAGCAACGGCGCGATCGCGTCGAAGATGGCCGAGAGGCCGGCCGGCAGGCTCTGCGCGGCGTAGGAGAACAGGATGAACGGCAACGCCGAGTTGGCGATGCCGACGATGAGCACCGATCGCCAGTGCGTGCGCAGCTCGGCCACGCGCTCACGCGAGTTCAGCAAGGGGATGGAGCAGATGGCCGCGCCAATGGCGCGCATGCCAGCCAGCGCCATGCCGCCAAACTGGTTGGCACCCATGCGCATGAACAGGAACGAGGCGCCCCACAAGGCGCCAAGCAGCAACAGGGCGGCGGCGTCGGACTTTTTCATGGCATCGGTTTGTAATGTGGCGGAGAACACAGGCTAATTCCGGGCACTGACAGGATCTGTCAGCAGTCTTGCCCAGACGCCTGCTTCACGCATGGGTCGCCAAGCGCGGAGGGGCACCGCGTCAGTCGCCGACGGCTTGCCGTACCCAGTCCAGATAAACGGTGTGACCGAAGTTCACCGGTACGGCGATCAGCTCCGGCAGTTCGTAGGGGTGCAGTTGCAGCAGGCGGGCTTTCAGCGCGTCGAAGCGCGCGGCGGTGGTCTTGACCAACAGCAATTCCTCGCTGTCGGTAGTTACCGTGCCTTGCCAGCGGTAGGTGGAGCTGATCCCGGGCAAGCGGCTGACGCAGGCGGCCAGCCGTTCGTCGATCAGTGCAGTGGCGATCGCCTGCGCGCTGGCGGCATCGGGGCAGCTGCAGTAACAGAGCAGAACCATGTCGGGAGTGGTTGAGGCTGTCATGGTTGAAGCCTAAGCTGGATCGGGTCGCCCTGTCCGGTGTGATTGTCAGGAGGAGATTTCCCGGACTCCCCTTGAAACCCGTCCCCGCTTACCCAATTAGCTGTTCATCCTCGATCCAAAGTTCTTGCAGCGGCGTTCCATACCCGTAAAATTGGCACTCATTTACCGCGAGTGCTAACAAGACTGCCGATCCGGGTCCTGAAAGCCTTGTCCCATCTCAATAGTCAGCTGGAGTTGTCCATGAGCACACTGCGTCCGTTGCACGACCGCGTCATCGTCAAGCGCCTGGAAGAGGAGCGCGTCTCCGCCGGCGGCATCGTCATCCCCGATAGCGCCACCGAGAAACCCACCCGCGGCAAAGTTGTCGCCGCCGGCACCGGCCTGATCATGACCGACGGCAAGGTGCGCCCGATGTCGTTGAAGGCAGGCGACACCGTGTTGTTCGGCAAGTACGCCGGCCAGGAAATCAAGATCGACGGCGAAGATCTGGTGTTCCTGAAGGAAGACGACATCGTGGCTGTGATCGAAGGCTGAGCAGCCGGGAATCGGCAATGGGGAATCGGGAATCGCAAGAGCGCAAGCCGCGCCGCGTAACCGACCCCAGCCGCCCGATCTCCGCTTTCTGCTTTCAACGATTCCCAAATCCCTATTCCCGATTTCCAGAGGTTCAAGAAAATGGCAGCTAAAGAAGTACGTTTCGGCGAAGACGCCCGCGCTCGCATGCTGAAAGGCGTGAACACCCTGGCCAACGCGGTCAAGGTCACCCTCGGCCCGAAGGGCCGCAACGTCGTGCTCGAGAAGAGCTTCGGCGCCCCGACGATCACCAAGGACGGCGTGTCCGTCGCGAAGGAGATCGAGCTGGCCGACCGTTACGAGAACCTCGGCGCGCAGATCGTCAAGGAAGCCGCTTCCAAGACCTCCGACGTCGCCGGTGACGGCACCACCACCGCGACCGTGCTGGCCCAGGCATTCATCCAGGAAGGCCTCAAGGCTGTTGCCGCCGGCATCAACCCGATGGACCTGAAGCGCGGCATCGACAAGGCCGTCGCGGCTGCCGTCGGTGAGCTGAAGAAGCTGTCCAACCCGACG
>NZ_LMUE01000017.1:234201-252579 GCF_009766065.1 Dyella sp. S184
CTCGGCCAACTCCGACACCAACATCGGCGACATCATCGCCACCGCGATGAAGAAAGTCGGCAAGGAAGGCGTGATCACGGTCGAGGAAGGTTCGGGTCTCGAGAACGAGCTCGACGTCGTCGAAGGCATGCAGTTCGATCGCGGCTACCTGTCGCCGTACTTCATCAACAACCAGGCTTCGCAGCAGGTTGAGCTGGATGACCCGTACATCCTGATCCACGACAAGAAGGTCTCCAACGTTCGCGAGCTGCTGCCGGTGCTGGAAGCCGTCGCCAAGGCTGGCAAGCCGTTGCTGATCGTCGCCGAGGAAGTCGAAGGCGAGGCGCTGGCTACCCTGGTGGTCAACACCATTCGCGGCATCGTCAAGGTTGCCGCCGTGAAGGCGCCGGGCTTCGGTGACCGTCGCAAGGCGATCCTGGAAGACATCGCGGTGCTGACCAACGGTCAGGTCGTGTCCGAGGAAGTGGGCCTGTCGCTGGAGAAGACCACGCTCGCCGATCTGGGTCGCGCCAAGCGCATCGTCATCACCAAGGAAAACACCACGATCATCGACGGTGCCGGTGAAGCCGAGAAGATCCAGTCGCGCATCGGCCAGATCAAGGCGCAGATCGAGGAGACCTCCTCCGACTACGATCGCGAGAAGCTGCAGGAGCGCGTGGCCAAGCTGGCCGGTGGCGTTGCGGTCATCAAGGTCGGTGCCGGCACCGAGATTGAAATGAAGGAAAAGAAGGCCCGCGTTGAAGACGCCCTGCACGCCACGCGCGCAGCCGTCGAAGAAGGCGTGGTCCCGGGCGGCGGCGTTGCGCTGATCCGCGCACTGAAGGCCGTCGAAGGCCTGAAGGGCGACAACACCGACCAGGACCTGGGCATCGCGATCACCCGTCGCGCACTGGAAGCGCCGCTGCGTGCGATCGTTTCCAACGCCGGCGAAGAGCCGTCGGTCATCGTCAACCGCGTCAAGGAAGGCACCGGCAACTTCGGCTACAACGCCGCGACCGGTGAGTTCGGCGACATGGTGGCGATGGGTATCCTGGATCCGACCAAGGTGACCCGCACCGCGCTGCAGCACGCTTCGTCGGTTGCCGGCCTTGCGATCACCACCGAGGCGATCGTTGCCGAGCTGCCGAAGAAGGACGACGGCCACGGCCATGGCGGCGGTGGCATGGGCGGCGGAATGGGTGGCATGGGCGGTATGGACTTCTAAGTCCCGCTCTTCAAGCTGCAATTGCAATACGGAAAACCCCGCTTCGGCGGGGTTTTCTTTTTTGGTCGGCTTCCATCCGAGATGATGGTCATGATCCAGCAAAAAACCTCGGGAGTTTCCTCCCGAGGTTTTTGTTTTACATGCGACAACAAGCGGAAAACTTAGTGGCCGTGCGCGTCAGCGTTGGCGTTTACATTGGCGTCGGCGCCGACGGACTGTCCGGCGGTGTTACCAACCGAGTGGGCAGTATTGCCGGTGGTCCGCAGCGTCGAATGAACGGTATTGCCGGCCTGGTTGCCGAGGCTCTGCCCAGCCTGACCGACCCGGTTGGTTGCTGCACCGGCATCCACGTTGGCCCTGGTATCGACGCGGGCGTTCGCGGACGCGTTGCGGTTGCCTGTACCAGCACTCATCGCAGCGCCACCATTCACGCTGGCGTTGGTGCGGTCGGTATTGCTGACGGCCGAGTGGGCCTGGTCGGCGGTCTTGTGCGTCACCTGTTTCGCCTTGTGGCTGGTGTGCTGCAAGGTTTCACCGGTTTGCGCACCGACCCGATGGGTCGTGTTCATTGCGCTGGGCATGGCGGTGCCGGCATTCACACCACCACCAACCCGGGCGGTACCACCCAAGTTGACCTGGGCGAAGGCGGTGCCGGTAAGTACGCTGGCACCAATGATGAGAGTGCCTAGCATGGTCTTGCGCATATGGGTGACTCCTAGTGAGAGAGCGCCGCAAGCCGCGAAATGGAAACGTGCTCTGGGGCTGCACCGACGCTAGACGTCGCTTACCTGCTGGGGTATGAACACGTCCGGTTTCACTTCAGTTGACAGACAGCTCGCTGAATTGCAGCTCTCACGCATTGACGGACGCTTCACGAAGCGGTTGGTGCCCGGACAAACACTCCGGGCTTACTGCGGCAGCGCGGCGGTTGCCGGCAGTTGTGTCGGCGCGGTGTCATTGTGGGCGATACCACCGGTAGGCAGTGCGCCGGCCTTCGGCAGCAGCTTGTCGAGTTTGCCGTTCATGCGCAGCTGATGAACGCTGGCCATGGCGTCGTCGAGTTTCTGCTCGTCGCTGTCTTCAGCCGGCGGCGGCGCGCCAGGGGCTGCGGTCAGTGCGGCGAGTTGCTGGCCGACCACGCCGGTCAGGGCGAAGTAGGCATCGTCGTGGATCCCGGCCTGCTCCAGCAATTTGCCCGGAAGCAGCCATGCGGCGGTGTCCGCGTGCACCGGCGCGCCCTGATAGTGCGGATCGACCAGCAACCACGTGCCGGCCTGGCTGAGCATGTCCTGGCCGTCGACGAAACCGGTGGTGCGGTAGCTGTCAGTCAAGGCTGGTAGGTGGTCGCCATAGAACAGCACCAGGCTGGGCCGCTTGCGCTGGGCCAGCCATGTCACCAGCCGGCCAAGTTCGGCGTCGGCGTGCTGCAGATGGTAGAGATAGGTCTGCAGTTCCTGCTTGGCGAGGCCGGTGACGCCGTTGGGTACCGGGATGGCATCACGTTCGGCGCGGTTGGCAGGTTCGACATCGTACGGGCCATGCGCTTCGATGCTGATCGCGAAGATGAACTGTGGCGGCCCGCTGTTTTTCAGCTGGGTCATGATCTCGTCGGTCATCGCGCTGTCGGCCATGTACTTGCCGTCCATCGCCGCATTGGCGGGGAACGACGATTGCGACACGAAGCGGTTGAAGCCCAGCGACTTGAATGCGGCGGTGCGGTTCCAGAACGCCGGATCGTTGCCGTGTAGCGCCGTCGTCGTGTAGCCATGTGCGTCCAGTACATGCACCAAGCTCGGCATCGTCTTGTGGCTCATCTGCAGATAGGGAAACTGCAGGTTGTCGAAATAGCGCAACGACAGGCCGGTGAGTACCTCGAACTCGGTGCGGATGGTGCCGCCGCCAAAGGTCGGTACATGCAGCTTGCCGCTGATCCCGTGCGCGGCGAGTCGGCGCAGGTTCGGCGCGAAGTTGCTGTCCTCGTAGCCACGCATGTTGGTGGGGTCGAAGAACGACTCGCTCTGGATCACCACGATGTCGGGCAGAGGATCGCTTGCCGTCGGCGTCTGCAGCGATTGCTGCAACGCTGCCGCGGACTGGCCGATCAATTGCGATGCCGCGGCGCCGTCGGGTTTGCGCTTGCCGTTGCCATACTGCAGGTGAAACATCACCAGCGAGCTGATCAGGCCGGAATGGGCGCTGGTGGACGAGGCCGACCAGGGCTCCAGCCAGAGCACCCTGGCGTTGTAGATCTTCGCCCATGCGGACAGGCCGACCAGCATGCTGATCAACGCGGCCGCCAGCACGGTGCCGGCCGCCAGTCGTTTGCCGCGGGTGCGCCGCGCGAACAGCGGCGGCTCATGGCGCCACATCGCGATGATCAGGACCAGTCCGGCCAACAATCCCAGATAAGGCCACGGGCTGTGCGGCAGGTAACCGAACAGCAGGTGCGCGCCACCCTTGCGCAACTGGCCGACCATGCGGAAGTCGTCCGGCAGCAAGGGGGTGCCGAGGTTCGCCACCTTCAGCATGTTGACGGCGTACAACAACCCCTGCAGCAGGAACGCCAGCCCGAACGAGAGCAGCGCGCGACGACTGAGCGCCAGCAGCACGCCGGCCAGCAACAAGCCGGGCCATGCATTGGCCAGCGGGAAGCGCGGTTGATCGAACAGTTGCGCAGGTGCGACGCCGTCGCCCCCATCCAGCAGGCCGGTCAGCAACACGAATGCCAGCGCCAGCAACAACAGCAGCGCGACGCGCGCTGCCAGCGCGCGCCAGTGGCGGGATGGGTTGGTGGAACTCAACGACATGGCAGTCCTGCGATTGCTGTCATGGTGCAGACACGGAAATGTAATCGGGGCCGGATGAACCAAGTGTTTGTGCCGGACTCGCAAGTTCCAGGCCTGTGACTGGGTTGTACAACGCTCCGGCGAGATGCTGGTGTACGAGTCCGAGGGTGGTCATTCAGGTCGGCATCCTTTGCCGCACTGCGGCACAATGACCCGATGCCTGCCCATGCCCATGAATCCGCCGCGCTGCGTGCGCTGATCGACGACCGCTACGGCAACCTTGCCGCCCGCTGCCGCGCCGCCGGCGTGCCCTTGCACGACGATGCCGGTGTCGCCGAACGGATCCGGCGTACCTTGCTGGCCAGCGACTTCGCGTTCGACGTGTGGTGCCGCCAGCCGCAGCTGCTGGCGCCGCAGGGACTGGAGCGGCTGCGCTCCGGCAACGATGCCAGCGCACGTATCGATACCGTGAAACTGCCCGACGATGAAGCTGCTTGCATGGTCGCGCTGCGCCGCTTTCGTCATGCCGAGGCATTGCGACTGGTGTTTCGCGACGTCAATGGTCTGGACGATCTACCGGAAACCCTGTCGGCTACCAGTGTGCTGTACGAGGCGCTTCTGGGCGTGGCGCTGGACTGGTCCGAGCGCGCGTTGGCGGCACGCTACGGGCATAGCCGCACGCAGGACGGTGCGCAGCAGCGCTTGCTGGTGATTGGCTTTGGCAAGCTCGGCGGCAGCGAGCTGAATTTTTCCTCCGACATCGATCTGGTGCTGGCCTATCCGCATGGCGGCCAGACCGATGGCGCGCGCCCGCTCGACAACAGCGAATACTTCATCCGGCTCGGTCGCCAATTGGTGCGGCTGCTGAACGAGACGACCATGGATGGCATCTGCGCACGGGTCGACCTGCGCCTGCGCCCGTTCGGCAACGCGGGCCGGTTGGCGCTGTCGTTCGCCGCGATGGAGCAGTACTACCAGAGCGAGGGACGCGACTGGGAGCGCTATGCCTGGATCAAGGCGCGTCCGGTCGCCGGCGACCGCGCCGCCGGCAAGCAATTGCAGGAACTGTTGCGGCCGTTCGTCTACCGCAAGTACCTCGACTACACCGCTTTCGCCGGCCTGCGCGAGATGAAGGCGTTGATCGATGCGGAGGTCGCGCGCAAGGATCTGGCCGACAACCTCAAGCTTGGCCCTGGCGGGATCCGCGAGATCGAATTCATCGTGCAGCTGACCCAGCTGATCCGCGGCGGTCGCGAACCCAGCCTGCGCGTGCGCGGCCTGCTGCCGGCGCTGACCGCGTGCGAGGCGCGCGGCCACATCGCAGCCTCGCGGGCGCGGATGTTGCGTCAGGCGTATGTGTTGCTGCGCCGGGTGGAAAATCGCGTGCAGATGCTGCGCGACGCGCAGACCCACGATATCCCCGACGATGCGCTCAGCCGCGAGCGCATCGCGCTGAGTCTCGACTATCCCGATTGGGATGCGCTGGACGCGGCGCTGACCAAACATCGCGCCATCGTCAGCGAGGAATTTGCCGCGGTGCTGATGCCGCAGGGCGGCCGCGCCGCGGTCGTGCCGGCGGCGGACATGGTGCTGTGGCAACGCGCCTGCGACGAGTCACTCGACGCGGATGTACTGGAAGCCTCCGGTTTCGTACCTGGCACCGAACTCGCCGAGGCGTTGCTGAAACTGCCGCAGGCGGCGCCGGTGCGTGCGATGTCGGCGCGTTCGCGCGAGCGGCTGGATCATCTGATGCCACAACTGTTCAGCGCGGCGCGCACCACCACGGCGCCGGTATCAAGCCTGTTGCGGCTGTGCCGGCTGATGCAGGCGGTGGCGCGGCGCTCGTCATATCTGGCGTTGCTGGAAGAACAGCCGGGTGCACGCAAGCGGCTGGTGCGCCTGTTCGGCGACAGCGCGTTCCTGGCTGAGCGGGTGATCGCACAACCATTGTTGCTGGATGACGTACTCGATCCACGCATCGATCAATTGCCGTTCAAGCGCGCCGATATCGCAGCCGAGATCGCCCGCGTGCTGACCACGCTGGACGAACGCGAGGCCGAAGCGGAGCTCGATCGGATCAATGAGTTCAAGGCGTCCACCGCGTTCCGGCTCGGGCTGGCCTTCAACGATGGCCGCGCCGATGCGGTTGCCACCGCACGCCGGCTGGCCGCCCTGGCCGAATCGGTGGTGGGCGCCGTGCTGGCATTGGCCGAGCGCGAGCTGGTAGCGCAGCATGGCCGGTTGCCCGGTGCGGGTTCGGGCTTCTCCGTGCTTGGCTACGGTAGCCTGGGTGGTGAGGAGCTGGGTTTCGCCTCGGACCTGGATCTGGTGTTCGTCTATGACGGCCGGCGCGCGCGGGCGATGAGTGATGGGGCGCGTCCGCTGGAGGGCGCGCGCTGGTATCAGCGGCTGGCCCAGCGGGTGATGAACTGGCTTACCGTGCTGACTCGCGGCGGTCGTCTGTACGAGGTCGATGCGCGGCTGCGTCCGGATGGCTCCAAGGGGCTGTTGGTCAGCAGCCTTGATTCCTTCGCGGCGTATCAGAAGAGCCGCGCATGGACGTGGGAGCACCAGGCATTGCTGCGTGCCCGCCCGGTGGCCGGCGATGCGGCACTCAGTGCCGAACTGGCCGAGGTGCGCCGCGACATTCTTGCCGTGCCGCGCGAACCTGCGGCAGTGCTGGCCGACGTCAGCAGCATGCGTTCGCGCTGGCGCGCTGAACGCGACCGCTCAGACGAACGCCAGCTCGATCTCAAACAGGGCCACGGCGGTTTGCTCGACATCGAGTTCGCACTGCAGGGACTGGTGCTGGCGCATGCTGCACGGCTTCCCGCGCTGCTCGGCGTGACCGCCAATGCGGCCCTGATCGAAGCCTGTCGCGTGGCCGGGCTGCTCGACGCCAATCAGGCGGCGATCCTGAACGTGGCGCACGCCGACCTGTTGCAACGTGGGCTGGCCTGCACGCTTGATCTGCGCTCGCGCATCGCGCCGCGTGACGGGGAACTGGAACAGCTGTGCGCTAGCGTGCAGGACGTCACAACGGCGCTTGGTTTTACGTTTGGCGCGCCGAGCAACCCGACCTAGCGACGCGCTGCCGTTCACCCTTGGCAGAGCTTTAACGACAACCCTTGTCGGGCACCTTGCCAACAGGGCAAGATCGCCAGAAGCCAGCGATGTCACCAGGAGTGCCGATGTCGCTTGCACAAGGGGAAGCATGGCAAGGGCGTTGTACGCGGTCCTGTTCGCGGTCTCGATCTGCATATTCGGTATGCGGCCAGCCGTTGCCTTGGATCCGCAGACGCCGTTCCACGCCTTTGTCCTCGATCACTGGAGTGTCGAGCAGGGCCTGCCGCAGATCACGGTCCTCGGTATGACCCAGGATCGTGCCGGCTTTCTATGGGCCAATACCGAGATTGCGGTAACGCGTTTCGACGGCGCGCAATTTGTCACGTTTGATCGTGCCAACACCGGGGTCGATACCAGCATGCTCTCCGCCGAGTGGGCGGATCCACTCGGACAAGTCTGGTTCGGCGGTGCGCACGGCCTGTTGCGCGAGCGTAACGGGCATTTCACTGCACTGGGTGACGACGCGGTCAACGCGATCATCGATGCGGGTGATGGCACGCCCCTGTTGGCCACCTCGCATGGCTTGGCACGGGTGCGGAACGGCCATATCGTTCCGATTGCCGGTTACAGCGGCCCTGCCTTCAGCCTGCTGCGCGAGGGCAAGACGCTATGGATCGGTGGCCTGGGGCGCGCGTGCAGCGTTGCCGGTGCGTTGGATTCACCGACCGTGACATGCATGCAGCAAGACACGGAAGGCCATCAACCCGTTGCCATCACCCAGATGTCAAGCACTCGGGACAACCTATGGCTGGGCACACACTTCGGGCTGATGCGCGTGGCCGGGAAGCGCATAGTATCCTCCGGGCTGAGTGCCGATCTCGATACCACGTCGATTGAAAGTCTTCTGACCGATCGCAACGGTACGTTGTGGATCGGCACCGTGCCTGCACTGTATCGACGGTTGCCGGACGCCACGCTGGAACGGGCAGACGATAACGATATCGAGCATCACCCGTGGATCCAGGCACTGTACGAGGATCGCGCCGGCAACCTGTGGATGGGAACCCATATCAGCGGCCTGTATCGGGTCTGGAATGGTTGGACGCGGCGTGTCTCGTTACGCGACGGGCTGGCCGATTCGCTGGTATGGAGCATCGCGCGCGCGTCGCACGGCGATATCGTGCTCGGTACCAATTCCGACGTGGAAACCTTCGATGGCCGGCACGTACACCCACTGATCGCGGGCAAGGCGCTGCCCAACCCGTCCGCGTATGAGCTGTACTACGACCATCGCGGTCGCCTGTGGATCGGTACCCGTGCGGGCATCGCGGTCTACGACCATCGCAGCATCATCACCCCGCCGGCCTTGTCGGCACTGGACAGCTGGCAGATCAACGATATCCGCGAAGTTGCCGATGACGACTTCTGGATCGGCACTTCCGGTGGCCTGTATCGCTGGCATGCGGGCACCCTCAGCCGGGTCGATCCCGGTGCATCGGTGGCGGCGTCGATCATCCGCTCGATACTTCCGCTGGCGCCGGATCATCTTTATCTCGGTACCGAGGATGGCGTGCGCGAATGGCGCGATGGCAAGCTGGCACAACCTGCATGGGCCGAGCCGTTGCATGGTCACTTCGTATCCCGTGTGGCCATGTTGGGGCCTGGCATGCTCGGCATCGCGACCACCGATGCCGGTATCGGCGTCATGGTGAATGGGCAGCTGCGCATGACCAGCCAGAAGGATGGTCTGCCCAGCGACAATGCCTGGACACTCGACGTGCTCGACGGTGAGCTCTACGTCGGCTCGATTGCCGGTGCATGGCGGTTGCCGCTCGCGCAATTGCCGCTGCCAGGTTCCCCGGCAAGTCAGGTCATGCCGCAGTTGCTCGCCGGCGAAGAGCGCACCACCAGCTTGCACAATACGCATTGCTGCAACGGTGGCGCTGGCGCGCGCAGCCTGATCGATGGTGAGAACATCTGGTACAGCACGACCGACGGTGCGCTGGGCCTGAACATACGTGCGCTCGGTAGGCCGCCGATGCCGCCGATGGCGATGGTCGAATCCATCGAGCATGAAGGTGTGCAGTTCCCCGGCGAATCATTTGACCTGCGTCAGGGTGCGCGTGACCTGGCCATCCACTACACCGCGCCCTATTTGCGCATGGGAACGGTGCGCTTCCGCTATCAACTGGAAGGTTACGATGCGGATTGGCAGGACGTGGGCGTGCGGCGCACCGCGTTTTACACGCACCTGCCGCCGGGCAAATACCGCTTCCGCGTTGCCGCATCGCTTTCCGGTGGCCCCGGATTTGGTCCCGAGGCGGATCTGCCGGTCCAGGTCGAACCGCATTGGTATGAACGCATCTTGGTGCGTGGCGCGGCGATTCTGCTGCTGTGCCTGCTGGTCGTCCTGCTGGTCGGGTGGAGCCTGCGCATACAACGTAGCCGCAATGCACGGCTGGAAGCGCAGGTCGTGCGCCGCACCGCGCAGCTCGCGCGCGCGATCGAACGCCTGCGTATTGCCAACCTCGCGCTGGCTGAAGAGAGCCACACCGATGCACTGACCGCGCTGCACAACCGGAGGTACCTGCTGGCGCGTCTGCCCGGAATGCTTTCCAGCGGCGAGAGCATCGGTGTGCTGCAGATCGATATCGATTATTTCAAGCAGGTCAACGATGGTTACGGTCATGCGGTTGGCGACGCGGTCTTGCGCGCTCTTGGCGGTCTGCTCACCGCCGCGCGGCGCGACAGCGACGTGACCGTGCGCTGGGGCGGGGAGGAGTTTCTGCTGCTGCTGCCCCGGGTCGATGTCGCCGACGCATTGAGCATTGCGGAACGTCTGCGCCGGGATATCGCCGCGCATGAGTTCATGGATGGCCGCGGCGGCACGATCCGGTTGACCTGCTCGGTCGGCTTCAGCCTGCATCCGCTTACCATGCATGCTGGCAGCAAGACCTTCGACGCGGCGCTGGAGCTGGCCGACCTTGCCCTTTATCGCGCCAAGCAGGATGGGCGCAACACCAGCGTCGGCCTAGTCGCCACCAGGCCGCTGCCTGCGGAGGTCCTGTGCAACCCATTCGTGCCACAACTCGACGCACTGCTCGCCGCGGGTCAATTGCGCTGGGTGCGCGAAGCGCCCTGAGGCAGGTTGTCCGCACCGTTGTTGCGTTCAGCCCTGCCGGCGGCTGTAGATGCGTTCGCACAATTTGCTTGCGATCGGTGCGGTTTCGCGCAGTGGCGGCGGCGCTTGTGCTGCTGGTGCCGGCGCGCCAAGATCCTGCAGCAGTCCGGCGTTGCGCAGCTCGCGGTGGAACCGCTCGATCTTCGACGGCAATGGCTCGATGACGAAGGTCTGCACCGGGCAGCCGACGGCACAGGCTTCGCTGAGCATGTTTACCGAGTCGGGAGTGACGACCAGACGGTCGGCCCAGCCGAGTACGCCGGGATAGGGATTGCGGCCGTCATCGTGGCCAGCCCAGACCAGGCCGGGTACGCCTTTCAGCGCATGGCGGAAGATCTCGATCAGCGTGGACGAAGTGCGCCGTGAGGCCAGCACCAACAGGCTGCCACCTTCCCGGCGCTGGTCCTCCAGCAGGCGGTTAGCCAGTTGACGCGCGTAGTCGGCATCCAACGCGATGCCCTTGCGCTGACCACCCAGTAGCACGCCGACGCGCGGCTGCGGCAGCTCGGCGAACTGCGGGCAGGATTCGCGGCCGTCGGCCAGCCAGGCATCGTCCACCGAATTCAACGAACCGAGCAGTTGCAGCACGTTGGGACCATCGACCTGGTCGTGGCGCGGCACGATCACCGTGTCCCAGTGGGCGGGATCGATGCGCGGGTCGAGGATCTGCACGGTGTAGCACTGGCCATCGGACAAACCGCGCAGCATGCGGGTGAACAAGGCCGCGGCGCGGCCGCAGCCAACGGCCACGCTCGGCCACGGCGGCGCAAACAGCTCGCTCTGGCTGGCGGTCAGCGCCAGTTGTCCGCCCAGTGCGAGGCGTGGCGCCAGCCACGACCATGGTGGACGCGGTTCAAGGACCAGATGGCGCAGCGGCATCTGCAGGTACTCGGCCAGAGCCAGTGCCTGCCGCTGGTTGCCGGCGGCAGCATCGGTGATCACCCAGCATTCGCCCTGAAGCTTCAGCATCGGCGCAGGCGGCGTGGCATTGTTTCCCTGATCAACACAGTACGTTCCTCAGATCGTGATCTGCTGGTGCGCGGGCACCTATACACTTGCAGCCTGTAGCGTCATGCCGGCGCGTCTTTCCGCAGAGGATACCCATGAGCGAGTTGCTTTCCGAGGCCAGCCTCGACCAGTTGTTCCGCAACGCCCGTACGTTCAATGCATGGCTGCCGAAAGAAGTGAGCGACGAACAACTGCACCAGCTCTATGAGCTGGCCAAGTTCGGCCCTACCAGCGCCAATGCCTCGCCGATGCGCGTGGTGTTCGTGAAGTCGAAAGAGGCCAAGGCAAAGCTGGAGCCGTTCCTGTCCGAAGGCAACCGTGCCAAGACGATGGAAGCGCCGGTGACAGCGATCATCGCCACCGATCATGAGTTCTACGAGCACCTGCCGAAGCTGTTTCCACACGCCGATGCGCGCAGCTGGTTCGTCGGCAACCAGCCATTGATCGATACCACCGCATTTCGCAATGCAACCCTGCAGGGTGCCTATGTGCTGCTGGCGGCGCGTGCGATCGGGCTCGATTGCGGCCCGATGTCCGGCTATGACCAGGCC
This sequence comes from Dyella sp. S184, assembly GCF_009766065.1. Lineage (GTDB taxonomy): Bacteria > Pseudomonadota > Gammaproteobacteria > Xanthomonadales > Rhodanobacteraceae > Rhodanobacter. The sequence goes on from NZ_LMUE01000017.1 coordinate 245,998, forward strand.
GGGGTGGATGCGGCGTTCTTCGCCGGCACCGCGATCAAATCCAATTTCCTGATCAGTATCGGTTACGGCGATAGCAGCCGTAATCTGTTTCCACGCAGTCCCCGCCTCGCGTTCGACGAAGCCTGCAAGATCGCTTGAAAAATCCCCTGAAGCTAATGCTGAACCCTCATTCTCAAGGAGTCACTTCCATGCGTGCATTGAAATATCTCGTACTCGCCGGCCTGCTCGGCGCCGCTGTATCGGCGCAGGCCGCACCGGTCACCTACAAGCTGGATCCGGGCCATACCATGGTGCTGTTCAGCTGGAACCACTTCGGCTACTCCAATCCTGTTGCCGACTTCGGCCTGGGCGACGGCACCTTGGTGTTCGATGAGCAGCATCCGGCCCAGTCCAGCGTGGAGGTGACCCTGCCGCTGGCCAACCTCGACACTCACGTACCAGCGCTCGACAAGCACCTGAAGGAAGCGGATTTCTTCGATGCCGACAAGTACCCGACGGTGACTTTCAAGAGCACCAAGGTGCAGCCGCTGGGTGGCAACAAGTTCAAGGTCACCGGTGACCTGACCGTGCATGGCGTGACCAAGTCGGTGGTGCTGGATGCCACCTTGAACAAGGTTGGCCCGCACCCGATGACCAAGGCTCAGGCGATTGGTTTCGATGCCACCGGAACCCTGAAGCGTTCGGACTTCGGTGTCGGCGCGTATGTGCCGAAAGTCAGCGACGAGATCAAGATCCGCATCACCACCGAAGGCGAAGTGCCGAAGGCTGACGCGGCGCAGTAAATCTGCATTGCGGATTAAAAAGCCGCGCCAATATGGCGCGGCTTTTTTTATGGCCCTCTGTGCCGAAATCAGTTGGACTTCACGCCGCTATCCTTCATCGATTCCAGTTTGCCCAGGTCGACGCTGCCGACCGCCTGCTTCAGCTGGTCGATGCTGTCGGCATTGCCGTTGGCCTTGACGCTGAAGCGCTGGGCGATGATCAGGCTGTATTCCCCGGACTTGGACTGGGTATCCCACGCCTCGTGGGTCAGCCGGCCCGAATCGGTATAGGTCTTTTCATAGCCGTGATCGGTCTCCTTTTCCTCTTCCGGCGCCATCGCGGTGGCCATCGACATCCAGCCTTTGGCGCCACCGCTGTCCGTCACTTCCAGCGTGATGTTGTGGCCATTGCCGTCGCTGTAAACGGCGCTCGCATCGGAGAGCTGCATGCCCATCGCGCCGCTGCGCTGCGCGGAAATGCTGGTGCGCTTGAGGCCATCCAGGCTGTCCGGCAGGAAGGCCTTGACCTGGTCGGGCGAGAGCGCTTCGACTGTGCCTGTCGTCCCGCCACCGGCCACTGCACCAAGTATCTTGCCCATCGCGGCCTGTTGCGCCGCGCTGTCGCCGGATTTCTGTGCGGCGTCCATCTGCTTGCCAGCCTGCTCGGCCTGCTGCCCCATCGCGGCGAGTTTGCCTAGTGCGCTGTTGCTGTCGATGCTGACGTTGCTGCTGTCGCCGTTGCTGCCGGTGATGTTCATGCCGCTCATCGAGGCGCCTGTCAAGGCGGCGGTGCCGACGACGCCGGCGACGACCAGCCCGATGATCCAGCCGAGCACGATGGTGATCACCACGCTCACGGCGGTATAGCCAGCCGCCTTGTCCGGCGGGCACTTCATGGTGTGGGGCAGGCCCAGATAGAGCAGGTAGATCGAGTAGATACCACCGGCGATGCCAATCAGCCAGCCCAGCCACGGCACGATGGTGCCGATCGAGGCGATCCAGTAGGCGGTCCAGGCGTAGGCGATGGTCTTCAGGGCCTGGGTCTGGTCCTTCTGGCCGCCAAAGGTAGGTGCAAGCGCGTTGACGATGAGCGCGACCACGTAGGTCATCACCAGACTCAACACGTAGCCCAGCACCATCGCGACGATGCCGAGGGTGAACGGCGTGCGTATGGTGATGCCGAACCCGCCGTAACCGATCAGGCTGCCCTTGATGAAACTGGCGATTGCCGGCAACGCAGCGACGATCACAATGTAACCGGCATACAGGCCACCAACGCTGGCGGGCTCGGCCGCGGCGACAGGCCATTCGGTCCTGGGTGTGGTCAGGATGGCCTTGACGCGTTCGATGATTTTTCCGAAGTCCATGAGTGTGTCCCCTAGTGACCAGTCGTTCCGATGTGAAATCTGCACACGGATTCTCGGCCTGGGGGATCACAATCTGTATTGACCGCACGGGCTATGCCCTTCGGTCGGTTCGCGTTTCCTGCATATACGCGGGTGATGCTGCCGGCCTGTTACCATTCCCGGCCTGATATCCAGTCTGGAGTTTGCCCATGTCGGGTCCCCTTTCCGCGGCGCTGCCGCTGGTGCCGGCAAATGCCGAAAATCGTTACGAAGTGACGCGCAAGGACTTGCCCCTGTCCTGCCCGATGCCGGGCATGGAGCTGTGGAATTCGCATCCGAAGGTCTATCTGCCGATCGTCGATGACGGTGGTGAGTCAACCTGCGCCTACTGTGGCGCCCATTACGTGCTGCGCGACTGAGCGGTTGGCTTCATCCGGATGGCCGGCGGCATTGTTTTTGCTTGCATCAAGGATGAAAGCGTCCAGTCCAGAGCTCATGTCCAGCATTGTCGTCCCTGCCAGGCTGCTGACTGTGGTCCAGTTGATCCCCGCACTGCATTCGGGCGGCGCGGAGCGGACGGCGTTGGAGATTGCCCGTGCGCTGGTACAGGCCGGTCACCGTTCGGTGGTGATCTCGGCCGGCGGTCGACTGACCGAACAGCTGCTGGCGGAGGGCAGTGAGCACATCACGCTCGATCTGGGCAGCAAATCGCTGAGCACGCTGACCCGTCTCGGCGTGCTGCGACGGGTGCTGCATGAACTCAAGCCCGACATCGTGCATGCCCGTTCGCGCTTGCCGGCCTGGATGGGCTGGTGGGCACTGAAGGGGATGACGCCGCGCCCGCATTTCATCACCACCGTGCATGGACTCAACTCGCCGGGCAGCTACAGCGCGATCCTGCTGCGTGGGGAGCGGGTGATTGCGGTCTCGCAGACCGTGCGCGATTTCGTGCTCAGCCATTACCGCTGGCTGGAACCGGCGAAGGTGCGGGTGATTCCGCGTGGTATCGACCCGGCGGCATTTCCGTATGGGCACCGACCGGACGATGCATGGCAGAAGGCATTTTTTGCCGAATTTCCGGCGCTGACCGGTGCGCCGCTGCTGACCATGCCGGCGCGCGGCACACGCCTGAAGGGCCACCATGACGCGATCGAGTTGCTGGCTGATCTCAAGCGCCGCGGCATCGAAGCGCGGCTGTTGCTGCTGGGTGTGATCGAGCCCGGTCGCGAGGCCTACGTGGAAGAGCTGCGCGAGCTGATCCGCATGCGTGGGGTGATCTCGCAGGTCGTGCTGTCGCCGCCGCGCCACGATATCCGCGACATCTACGCGGTGTCTGCGCTGGTGCTGCAGTTGTCGAACAAACCCGAATCGTTCGGACGTACCGTGATTGAGGCGTTGTCGCTGTGCCGGCCGGTGCTTGGCTACGCGCATGGCGGCGTCGGCGAACTGCTGGCCGAACTGTATCCGGCCGGTCGCGTACCGCTGGGGGATCGCGAGCGACTGGTCGAGCGTGCCGCGGAGTTGCTGCGGGTGGCGCCGCCGATTCCGCCGCTGCAGAACTATGGTCTGCTCGACATGCAGCAGGCCACGCTGGCGCTGTATGACGAGGTGACCAGCGGCTGAGTTCGCGCTCGCCTACAATGCGTGACCGCCTTCGCATCGGCCCGCGCATGACTTCACTCGGTACCTTGTTCAAGACGGCGCTTCGTTCGCCGCTGCTGCCGTACTGGCTGGTAGTCGCCCTGCTGCCGTTGGGACGAAGTTCGGAGCTGGGTACGTTTTTATGCCTGCTTGGCGTGATCTTGCTGTTTGCGCGGGAGCCGCGCGCGTTGCAGGAGCATGCGGGTGCGCGCTTGCTGCTGTGGCTGCTGGGTGCCTATGTCGGCGCTGCGTTGCTGTCCGCGTTCGACTCGGTGGTACCGGGCAAGAGCTGGGGCACCGTGGTGGCCGTGCTGCGCTATGTGCCGCTCGGCCTGTATGCGTGCTTCGCGATCCGGCGCGACAGCAAGCTGCAGGCGTTGTATGTAGCGGTGGCACTGGTACTGGCGCTGTGGACGGTGGATGCCTGGGTGCAGGCGTTGACCGGCTGGAGTCTGGGTGGTCATGCCGAGGCCGAGCGCGTTTCCGGCATCTTCGGAGCCACCGATCTCAAGCTGGGCCCGACGCTGGCGGTGCTGTCACCGTTTGCGTTATGGGTGGCGCGGCGTCGCTGGGGCCTGCCGGGTCTGCTGTTGGCGTTCGTGCTGATGCTGGGCCCGGTGCTGCTGGCCGGTTCGCGTGCGGCCTGGCTGTGCTACGCCTTGGTAGCGCTGGGCTTTGCCTGGCGCGAGGCGCGCTCACCGCTGCGCTTTGCCGGATTCTGCGTGATCGCCGCGCTGCTGCTCACGCTGGCCGGGGGCATCGCCTGGAAAACCTCCACCAGGTTCCAACTGCGGATGGATCGCACCCTGCTTGCTTTGCAGGGCACCGATCAGTCCGTGGATGCCGCGCTCAGTGGCCGGCTAGATATCTGGCATACCAGCGTGGAAATGATCGCGGCGCATCCGGTCACTGGTGTCGGCGTGCGTGGCTTCCGCTATGCCTATCCGCACTATGCACCGGCGAATGATCACTTCCTCACCGCCGAGTCTTGCGGCGTGGGCGAAGGTGCCTGTCATCCGCACCAGTTGGTGCTGGAGATTCTCACCGAGACCGGCGTGCTCGGCTTGTCGCTGTGGCTGGCTGCCGTCGTGCTGGCCTGGCGCGCCTGGCGTCGGGTCGGATCGGCGGCGCGTAGCCGGACGTTCCCGGTCAGCTTGGCGCTGGGCGTGATGCTGTTTCCGTTGAATGCCCACCTGGCTTTTTATTCGGCATGGTGGGGGTTGTTGTTCGGTTGGCTGCTCGGGCTGTGGTGTGCCGCGCTCTATGTGGTGAAGGACGACGATGAGCCCGCGTGAACCGCTATCGGTGGTGGTGACCACGATGAACAACGCGGGCACGCTCGACGCCTGCCTGCGTTCGGTGGCGTGGGCTGACGAGATCGTGGTGCTGGATTCGGGCTCGACTGACGCCACGCTGGCGATTGCCGCGCACTACGGTGCACGGATCCATGCCCAGCCGTTTGCCGGCTACAGCGCGCAGAAGCAGGCAGCGATCGACCTGGCTAGCCAGCGCTGGGTGCTGCTGCTCGATTCCGATGAATCACTCGCCCCGGCTGCCGCCGCATCATTGCAGCAGGCGTTGCAGGCGCCGAGCCATGCCGGCTATCAGCTGTGGCGGCGCGAGTGGCAGTTCTGGCGCTGGCAGTCGTTGCACAGCCGGCTCAATCATTACGTGCGGCTGTTCGACAAACAGCGCGCGCGAATGAGCGATCACCAGGTACATGAGTCGGTGCTGGTGGACGGCCCGGTCGGTGTACTCGACGTAGTGATCGACCATTATGGCGAGCCCGATATCGCCGGGCGCACGGCCAAGGCCAACCGTTACTCCACCATGCAGCTGGCTGATCTGGCCCGGCGCAAGGTGTCCTGGCTGCGCATGCGCATGGTGTTCTACCCGACCGCAGCCTTCCTGCGTTACTACGTGCTGCGTGGGCATTACCGCTCGGGCTGGGCCGGTTTCATCGCAGCCCGGATCCATGCGTTCTACGCGTTCCTGAAATACGCCAAGCTGTACGAGTTGCGTCGCCGGAAACGCATGGGCGAACAGGACGTGTTTCGTAATTTGTGACCAGGTTGGCGCTTGCCGGCAGGATTCAGGCATACAGTCGAAACTATGCCTACAGGTTCATCTCGAGTTCATGTTTGTTTGGACTCGAGTTATTCGCGGGCGCTTAAATCGCAAAATATTGTGATTTCCATGGTCCGGTTATGGCTGTATTTGCCTTGATTTTACTTATATAACTTATTCGTATTCGTAATATATTTCGTTTTTAATGTGTTTCTGCAATGGAGCCGCAATTTTCGTTAGATCTTGCAACAAGTTGAATTTGATTGCATTAATCATGCGCTTTGACTAATCGCTGATTATTGGCGAATGCCATTGCAGACACTGATGCCGCGTCGCACACTCAGCGGAGCACAACGGGGTGCTGGGGTGAGGGGCATCTAATTGAATGCTGTTGTGTTATCGGAGGGAAATTCGACCAGCTGATTGATTGCACGCGGCTTAATTTAGCGGCGGCCGTTCTGCTGGCTCACTTCCTGATTGAGTGCTGAGTTGCACCACGGTCAAACGCTGTGGTGAGGCAGAAACAGGCATGGACGTCCACGTTGATGCCAGGTGTCTGGATGGAAGACGGAAATCCAAAACCCGTCGCAGGGGCGTAGGTTCTGCACGCAAGGTGCTGTTCGCAAAGTAGATCCGGCAAGTGCGCCATCAACTTTTTGACCAACTTACAGAATTAGGGAGCTATATCCATGAAACAGGGTTATTTCATTCTCAGCGCATCCATTGCAGCGGCGCTCGCCGGCGCACCGGTGCTGGCGCAGCCGGTG
>NZ_LMUE01000018.1 GCF_009766065.1 Dyella sp. S184
GGTAACCAAGGTTAACGCTGCGACCTTCCATTTCGATGCTGCCAGGTCCATTTGCCACCTAACGCTTGAGTTAAGCGGTGCCGAAACCGCGTAGCGGTTTTGGCGTCCGCTTGGACGAACTGTTAGGTCGCCGTGCGATAAGCGAAAAAGCCGCGGCCGAGGCGACACCGCAGGCACCCATGAATGCTACCAATTCTAGGTATTGCAGCCAGCCTGCGAAAGTAGGTATGCCGTTGACCAAAGTGGGGACACCGTCAATGGTTGCAGATGCGCCCCCTGAAAAACGCAGAGGCCAAGAAAGCACGGCAACCGGGAACGCACCTAATACGAAGCCACTTGCGATAGTTGACCAACAGCGAACTGCGTTGCGCCAACGAAGTAAAACGTAGGTCGGAAGCCCAAGCACAAGCACATAGGCCACCGAGATTAATGCACAGAGACAAAGGAAGTTTCCGGTACGAACCCAGATGTATGGATCGTTGGGTTTGAAGGTGGCGAATTGCTCCCACAGATACCAGCCGGTTATGAGACCGACCGGTACCAGGATTGCTGCAAGGAATGCGAGGGTGGTCTTCATGAGCCCTAACGCTGGAGTTAAGCGGCGGCAAAGCCGTCCGCCTTGAACGAGTAGTTAGGTGCGGCGCGTG
>NZ_LMUE01000003.1:0-106798 GCF_009766065.1 Dyella sp. S184
TACCAAACACCCCAGGAGTGCTTCGATGAAGACTGATCAACTGTGCAGTTCAAACTTGATGCTACGAGCCTTAATGGCTGCGCGATTACAATGGCTCGAAAATCCCCGCCGCACCCATACCAGTGCCGATCCACATCGTCACCATGCTGTACTTCTGCTTCCTACGGTGCATGCCGTGCACCAGCATGGCGACGCGCACTACGCCGGTTGCGCCGTCCAGCACAATGGCGCCGAGCGGGTTGACCTTGCTGGGGTCGAGCTTGAGGTCGCCCATCACGGCGAGGGCCTGGGCGGCGAACGCTTCGTTGAGTTCGATCCAGTCCAGTTAATCCTGGGGGATGCCGGTCTGCTTGAGGGCCTTGGGGATCGTGGATCGCGACGTTGCCCGGCACCACGCGATTCACGCCGCCCGCGGTTCCACCCGACGCATGATCTCCTTGCGTGTAGGCAGCGTCTTGAGGTCGTACATGGCCTGCAGGTTCAGCCATGACATGGCATCACCGCCGAAGTAGCGAGCCAGGCGTTCGGCGGTATCGGTGCTGATGCCACGCCGTTCGTTGACGATTTCATGGATGCGTGTAGCAGGAACGCTGAGTGCAACAGCCAGTGCGTTGGCACTCATGTCGAGCGGTGCGAGGTAGTCCTCGCGCAGGATTTCGCCGGGGTGGACGGGGCGCATGTGATTGACGGGTGGTTTCATGGCGATTCTCAGTGGTAGTCCACGATTTCGACGTCTTCCGGGCCGGCGGCTGTCCAGACAAAACACACGCGCCATTGTCGATTGACGCGGATGCTGTGCTGGCCGGCGCGGTCGTGTTTCAGCGCTTCCAGCTGGTTGCCCGGCGGTGAGCGCAGGAACTCCAGCGTATGCGCGGCGTCGAGTTGGGACAGCTTGCGAATGGCCGCATCTTTGATCGCGCGGAATCGCCGCGGATCACCGCCCTCGAACAACGCCTGCGTATCCTTGCAGTGGAAGCTCCGTATCATGGGTTGAGAATATTACGTTCAGCGTAATACGTCAAAGAGAGTGCGGCATGCCCTAATGAGCAACGGCGCCGCATTGCTGCGGCGCCGTTGGTGAAGCGATAACCAGCTTCGCTGTTGAAAAGCGATTCCGGCCCTCGCCCCTTTTTGTGGGGTTCGCCGGAATGACAAGCTTTAGAGTGCCTCGAAAATCCCCGCCGCACCCATACCCGTACCAATGCACATCGTCACCATGCCGTACTTCTGCTTCCTGCGGCGCATGCCGTGCACGAGCGTGGCGATACGTACTGCACCGGTCGCGCCGAGCGGATGGCCGAGCGCGATGGCACCACCGAGCGGGTTGACCTTGCTGGGGTCGAGTTTGAGGTCACCCATCACGGCGAGGGCCTGGGCGGCGAAGGCTTCGTTGAGTTCGATCCAGTCCAGCTGATCCTGGGTGATGCCGGTCTGCTTGAGGGCCTTGGGGATCGCTTCCTTCGGGCCGATGCCCATGATCTCCGGGCGTACGCCGGCGACGGAGAAGCCGACGAAGCGGGCCAGCGGCTGCAGGTTGTATTCCTTGATCGCCTTTTCGCTGGCGAGCAGCACGGCGCCGGCGCCGTCGGACATCTGCGAGGAGTTGCCGGCGGTGACGCTGCCGCCGAACTGGCCGTTGCGGAACACGGTCTTGAGCTTGCTCAGCACTTCCAGCGTGGTGCCGGCGCGCGGGCCCTCGTCGGTGCCGATGCTGCGGCTGTCGGTGATGATGCCGCGGGTGGCGAGGTTGGGGTAATGGTCGTCCAGCGCGAACGGGCTGATCTCGTCGTTGAATTCGCCAGCGGCCTGGGCAGCGAGTGCGCGGCGGTGGCTTTCCACCGCGAACTCGTCCTGCTGCTCGCGGCTGACCTTCCACTGCTTGGCCACGTTCTCGGCGGTGATGCCCATGCCGTAGGCGATGCCGATGTGCTCGTTGGTGAAGATCGCCGGGTTCATCGCGATCTTGTGGCCCATCATCGGCACCATGCTCATGCTCTCGGTGCCGCCGGCGAGCATCAGGTCATCTTCGCCGAGGCGGATGCGGTTGGCCGCCATCGCCACGGCCTGCAGGCCGGACGAGCAGAAGCGGTTGATGGTGACGCCGGGCACGGTGTCGGGCAGGCCGGCCAGCAGCACGCCGATGCGCGCCACGTTCATGCCTTGCTCGGCCTCGGGCATGGCGCAGCCGATGATGGCGTCGCCGATGCGGTGCGGGTCGATGCCGGGGTATTGCGCCATCACGCTGCGGATCACGTGGGCGAGCATGTCGTCCGGACGGGTGTTGCGGAATACGCCGCGCGGCGCCTTGCCGACCGGGGTGCGGGTGGCGGCGACGATGTAGGCGTCTTGCACTTGCTTGGTCATTAGCTTTCTCCGAAAGCCGGGAATCGGGAGTGGGGAGTCGGGAATCGGTTTGCGATTCCCACGGCCCCTAGCGAGTCCGGCCATTGTTTCGAAATGGTTGGCATTGCCAGGAATAGCTTTTGACCATTCCCGATTCTCTATTCCCGATTCTCAGTTTCTAAGCGGTTTGCCGGTAGTCATGGTGTGGGCGATGCGGGCCTGGGTTTTCTCGGTCTGCGCCAGTTCCACGAAATGCTTGCGCTCCAGCGCCAGCAGCCATTCCTCGTCGACCGTCGAGCCACGCTCGATCACGCCGCCGCACATGGTGTCGGCGATGCGCGTGGCGATGTCCACGTCGTGCTCGGAGGCGAAGTAGCCGGCCTGCAGGTTGGCCAGCGACGCCTTGAACGTGGCAGTGCCGACGTCGCCGGCGACCGGGATCGCACGGGCCGGCAGCGGCGGGCGGTAGCCGCTTTCGGCCAGCGCGTTCGCCACCTGCTTGGCCACGTAGAGCAGCTCGTAGGCGTTGAACACCACCACGTCGCTGTCGCGCAGTAGACCAAGCTGCTTCGCTTCGAACGCGCTGGCGGAAACCTTGGCCATCGCCACGGTCTCGAACACTTTCTTCAGTTCCTCGAACGGGTCGCCCGGGTTCGCCTTGGCGGCGCGCACGGCCAGTTCATGCAGACCACCGCCAGCCGGCAGCAGGCCAACGCCAGCCTCGACCAGACCGATGTAGCTCTCAAGCGCTGCGACGGTGCGTGCCGAATGCATCTGGAACTCGCAGCCGCCACCGAAGGCCATGCCGCGCACGGCGGAGACCACCGGTACCAGGGAGTACTTGATCGCCATGCTGGTGCGCTGGAAGTTCTCCACCATCTTCTCGAAGTCGGCGATCTTGCCTTCCTTGAGCAGGCCGAGGGCACCCTTGAGGTCCGCACCGGCGGAGAACGGCTCGCCGGTCTGCCAGATCACCACGGCCTTGAGCTTCTCTTCGGCCAGCTTGATCGCGTGCTGCACGCCGTCGAGCACGAAGTCGTTGACCGTATTCATCTTGGTCTTGAACGAGAGGATGCCGACGCCATCGTCGCCCAGCGTCCACAGGCGCACGCCCTCGTTCTCCCACAGCGTGGTGCCCTGGTCGAACTTTTCGCCGATCAGCGGATCGGGGAACAGCTGGCGCTTGTAGACCGGATGCTGCGAACGCGGCTTGTCAGCGTTGGCGCTGGCCGAGTACGAACCGTCCTTGCCGTGGACGCCTTTACGGCCATCGGTGACCCACGCCGGCAGCGGCGCCTTGCTCATCGCCTTGCCGGCAGCAATGTCCTCGTTGATCCAGCCGGCGATCTGCTGCCAGCCAGCGCCTTGCCAGGTCTCGAATGGACCGAGCTTCCAGCCGTAGCCCCAGCGGATCGCGAAATCCACATCGCGCGCGGTGTCGGCGATATCGGCCAGGTGATAGGCGGTGTAATGGAACAGGTCGCGGAAGCTGGCCCATAGGAACTGTGCCTGCGGGTCGCTCGACGCACGCAGCTTGCCGAACTTCTCGGCCGGGTCCTTGATCGCCAGAATCGCGGCGACTTCGTCGGACGGCTTCTGCTCGGAGGCGCGGTAATCCTGCTTGGCGACATCCAACACCACGATATCTTTGCCGGCCTTCTTGTAGAAACCACCGCCTGTCTTCTGCCCAAGCGCGCCTTTATCAATCAATCCCTGCAGCCACACCGGTGCCTTGAAGTACTGGTGCCACGGATCGTCCGGCAGCGTATCGGCCATGGTCTTGATCACATGCGCCATGGTGTCCAGGCCGACCACGTCCGCGGTGCGGTAGGTCGCACTCTTCGGACGACCCAGCGCCGGACCGGTCAGCGCGTCGACAGTGTCGAAGCCCAGCTTGAACTGGTCGGTGTGATACATCGCCGACAGCATCGAGAACACGCCGATGCGGTTGCCAATGAAGTTCGGGGTGTCCTTGGCGATCACCACGCCCTTGCCGACGGTGGTGACCAGGAAGGCTTCGAGGCCTTCGATCACGGACGGGTCGGTAAGTTTGGTCGGGATCAGCTCAACCAGGTGCATGTAGCGTGGCGGATTGAAGAAGTGCACGCCGGTGAAGCGGTGGCGCATTTCTTCCGGCAGCGCCTCGGCGAGGCCGTTGATCGAGAGGCCCGAGGTATTGGAGGCAAGGATCGCGGTCTTCGACAGATGCGGCGCGATCTTCTTGTACAGATCGAGCTTCCAGTCCATCCGCTCGGCGATCGCCTCGATCACCAGGTCGACGTCCTTCAGATGCGCCATGTCCTCGTCGTAGTTCGCCGGGATGATCGCAGCAGCGAGGTTCTTGTCAGCCAACGGGGCAGGCGAGAGCTTGGCGAGGTTGGCGATGGCCTTGAGCGCGATGCCGCTCTTCGGGCCGTCCTTCGCGGGCAGGTCGAACAGCACGGTCTCGACGCCGGCATTGGTCAGGTGCGCAGCGATCTGCGCGCCCATGACGCCAGCGCCCAGCACGGCAGCCTTGCGGATGCGTAGTGCTGATTTGGTTGAGGATGCAGCAGTCATTGGCTTCTCCGGAGGTACGAACACAAAACTTTTGGATGGAATGGAACAGCACGACCGTTGCCGGCCGGTGACACGAAACTAGGGGTGGCTCAGTCCGGCGAGACTGAAGCGGATCAGGTGCTGGGCGGTCTGCTCGCGGTGCACCTGTTCGCTGACGTCATGTTTGCGCTGGATGATGCCGAAGCCGGACATGGCGTGGGTCAGCGCGCCGGTGACCAGATCGATCCGCCAATACAGCTCGGACTTGCTCAGTTGCGGCAGCAGGCGGGCGAATTCGGCGGTGAACTGACGCATCACGTGGCCATAGTGCTCGGACAGGAACTGGCGCAGGGTGTCGTCATGCTCGGCGAAAGCTCGTGCCAGCACGCGCATGAACAGCGCGCCGCTGTCGTCGTGGGACAGGTCCAGGGCGGGGCGGATATAGGCGGCCAGCACGTCTTCCAGGGTAGTGTCGGGATGGCCGGCGATCTTGGCCAGAGCGGCCAGCCGGTGGGCATTCAGCGCGTCCAGGCGACGCCGGAACACCTGTTCGACCAGTTTTTCCTTGGAACCGAAGTGGTAGTTGACCGCGGCCAGGTTGACGCCGGCTGCTGCGGTCAGCTGGCGCAACGAGGCGCCATCGAAACCACGCTGGGCAAACAGGACCTCGGCGGCGCCGAGTATCCGTTCCTTGGTCGAACCGGAGCTGTTCACGAGCTGGGTCATGCATCGGCCATTAGGCTGGTTCAAACGATCGTTTGAGCATACGCGGACAGCTCGCCGGCCGTCAAACGATCGTTTGTTGCAAACAGCAGGTTCTTTGCGTATGAGCTAGAATCTGTCAAACTTTCGTGAGCTAAATCCGCACCGCCTGTCAGGTTTAGCGCTTTGTCGGCTTGGGAGCCGGCAGTCATCCCATTCCCTAAATCCGTTTTTCCGGAGCACACCCGTATGGCGCTGGAGCGCACCCTTTCCATCATCAAGCCCGACGCCGTTGCCAAGAACGTCATCGGTGAAATCTACGCCCGTTTCGAAAAGGCTGGCCTGAAAGTCATTGCTGCCAAGATGAAGCAGCTGTCGCGCAAGGAAGCCGAAGGCTTCTACGCCGTGCACCGCGAGCGCCCGTTCTTCAACGCGCTGGTCGAGTTCATGATCTCCGGTCCGGTGATGATCCAGGCGCTGGAAGGTGAGAACGCCGTGCTCAAGCATCGTGACCTGATGGGCGCTACCAATCCGAAGGAAGCCGCGCCGGGTACGATCCGCGCCGACTTCGCCGATTCCATCGACGCCAATGCCGTGCATGGCTCCGATGCAGTCGATGCCGCCAAGGTGGAGATTGCGTATTTCTTCGCTGCAACGGACGTGCTTTCGCGCTGAGCGATCAAATAAGTTGTGAGGCAAAAGTTGTGAACCAGGTCGTTGTGAATCCACCTGCAAAGGTCAATCTGCTCGACTTCGATCGCCAGGGCCTGCGTGATTTCTTCACGCAGATCGGCGAGAAACCGTATCGCGCCGAGCAGGTGATGAAGTGGATCTACCACGACCTGGAAGATGACTTCGAGAACATGACCGACGTGGGCAAGGCGCTGCGCACCAAGCTCACCGAGGTGTGCTACATCGGCGCGCCGAAGACGATGCTGGACAAGGCCGCCAATGATGGTACGCACAAATGGCTGCTCAGCATGGACAAGGGCAACGCGGTCGAGACCGTGTACATCCCCGAGCCCACCCGCGGCACTTTGTGCGTGTCCTCGCAGATCGGTTGCGCGCTGAATTGCAGTTTCTGCTCCACCGGTGCGCAGGGCTTCAACCGCAACCTGTCCACCGCCGAGATCATCGGCCAGGTGTGGGTGGCGGCGAAGTACCTGGGCAACATCACCCACCAGAACCGTCGTATCACCAACGTGGTGATGATGGGCATGGGTGAGCCGCTGGCCAATTTCGAGAATGTGGTAAAGGCGATGCGCCTGATGCGCGACGACCTCGGCTTCGGCCTGGCCGCCAAGCGCGTCACGCTGTCCACCGCCGGCATGGTGCCGCTGATCGACCAGCTGTCGGATGCCATTGATGTGTCGCTGGCGGTATCGCTGCATGCGGCCAACGACGATCTGCGCACCGAACTAGTACCGCTCAACAAGCGCTATCCGATTGCCGACCTGCTCGCCGCTTGCCAGCGCTGGGTCGCGCGCAAGCCGCGCACCTCGATCACCTTCGAATACACCTTGATGAAGGGCGTCAACGACCAGCCCGAGCATGCCCGCCAGCTGATCAAGCTGATGCGCAAGCTGCCGACCTGCAAGGTCAACCTGATCCCGTTCAATCCATTCCCGGGCACCCAGTACGAGCGTTCGAACGCGAATGACATTCGCGACTTCCAGACGCAGCTGCTGAATGCCGGTGTGCTGACCATGTTGCGGCGTACCCGTGGTGACGATATCGATGCTGCCTGCGGCCAGCTGGCTGGGCAGGTGACCGATCGCACCCGGCGTAGCGCCGATATTCGCAAACGGCAGGACGAGGGCGTCATCCATGCGATTTGAGCGTGCACTGATTTTCTGTCTGTTGCTGCCGCTGGCCGGCTGCATCACCACGCGCACCGACAGCAACTCGCTCAGCAAGAACCTGCCGCCGACCAGCAAGGCCGATCAGGCGCTTGAGGCGGCAAAGGCCCACACTGCGCTGGGTCAGACCTATATGGCCAACGGCGACCTGCAGGGTGCGCTTGAAAAATTGACCATGGCGCTGAAGTACGACCCCAACTATGCGCCGGCACACACGGTGATCGCGGTGCTGTACGAGAAGATCAATAATCTTCCCGAAGCCGAGGTGCACTACCGCAAGGCGGTCGAGCTGGAGCCGGCCAAGGGTGATCCGAACAACAATCTCGGGGTGTTCCTGTGCCATACGGGGAAAGTGGCGGAGTCCAACCAGTATTTCCGCAGGGCGGTGGCCGACCCGTTCTATCAGACCCCTGACGTGGCCCTGACGAATGCTGGCGTATGCCAGCTGCGCGCGAATGACGTTCCGGGGGCCGAAGCGAGTTTTCGTGACGCCATCGCGCGAAATCCGAACAACGCAGAGGCACTCTTTCAACTTGCGAACACGCTTTACATAAATAATGATGCGTTCCGGGCTCGGGCCTTCATCCAGCGTTTCGACGCGCTGGGCAACCCGACACCGGCGGCGCTCAAGCTCGGCCACGACATTGAATCTCGTCTGGGTAACCAGGAAGCTGCCCAAACCTACAGCACGCGATTGCAGAGCCAGTTCCCGGATTCGGAACAGGCGCACGCCCTCAACCCTACTGCCCGCCAATGACCTCCATGCAGCCAACCCAGTCAGAACAGGGTTCGAGCGAGCCCGATCTGTTCGGCATCAACCTGCTCAACTTGGACGGGCCAGCCACAGATTCCCATGCTGTCAGTTTCGGCAGTCGGTTGCATGCGGCACGTGAAGCGCGCGGGCTGGATATCGAGACTTGTGCGCATACGCTGAAGCTGCCGGCTCGCGTACTGCGCCAGCTCGAGCACGACACGTACGACGACACCGACTCGAAGGTCTATTTGGCGAGCTATGTCGGCAAATACGGCCGCTACCTTGGTATCAACGAGGTGTCGATCCAGGTCGAGATGGATCGCATCAAACAGGTCGAGCCTACCTTGGTGGCGACGGGTGGCATCTCGCATTCGCGTTTCCTGCTTGATCGCTACGCGACCGCAGCCACTTACGTCGTGCTGACCGCCGTGATCGTGGTGCCGATGATCTGGTTGGGCGTGCGCGGCACGCTCGATCGTGACCTGACCCATCTTGCTCCGCTGGACGCCGCCCCGGTGGCGCAGCAGGATGCACCCGCTGCGACCAGCAGTGCAGGTGCTGCGTTGCTTGCCAGCCATGGCCTGGCACAGGTGACGCCAGTGCCAACAAAGACCGCTCCAGTACAGGCGCCGGCGCAAGATCAGCCTTTGATGGCGTCAATGGCGCCGTTCCCGAGCATGGATAGCGGCAACAGCCTGCCGGCTTCGCCCCAGCCGGCAGTACCGACTGCCGATGTCGGTGCGGGTAGTCATACCCTGAACCTCAATCTTGCTGCTGCCAGCTGGGTCGAGGTGATCGATGCTGACGGTACGCGGCTGGAATACGGCTTGCTGCCTGCCGGTAGCAACAAGATCTATCACAGCGACTATCCGCTGGATGTGCGCATTGGCAATGCCAGTGGAGCGCAGGTGAATATCGATGGCCAGCCGGTGGGGCTGGACGATTTCCGGCATGCCAATGTGGCGCATTTCCGCGTACAGCTACAGGACGGCAAGGCCTCCGCGGCCAGCCTCTGATCGCCGCTCCAGGCGCCTCGGACAATCCATTTCGGTTATGCTTGCTCATTGTCCGTTCGAGTACCGAGCGGACGTGATCGGCTTTTCCTTTTTTACCGCGCCGGCCTATGCACGCGCCTGCGGGTGCGCGGCCTTCTGATTGGTGATTGCATGGCATTTGAAGAATACGACAAGTACGAACAAAGCGAATTGGTTCAGAAGTGGTTGCGCGAGAATGGCCTGTCCATCGTCGTCGGCGTGGCGATCGGCCTCGTCGGTATCTTTGGCTGGCAGCAGTGGCGCGGTCACCAGGCGAACCATGAGGCTGAGGCTGCCCAGCTGTATCAGCAGGTTCAGATTGCCCTGGCGTCAGGCAAGCCGGATATCGCTACGCCACTCGTCGACCGCTTGATGACCGATTACGCCAAGTCGCTGTACGCTGTGTTTGCCGTGAGCGACCGCGCCAGGCAACAGGTGCAGGACAAGCAACTGGACAAGGCCGAGATCTCGCTGGAATGGGCAGAAGGTCACGCTGGTGACCCGGCACTGAAGTCGTTGACCCAGTTGCGCATGGCGCAGGTGGAACTGGCCCGTGACAACGGCGCGGCAGCGCTGGCAACGCTCGATCGTATTCCGGCCAACAGCTATCGGGGCCTGGCACAGGAACTCCGCGGCGATGTGCTGGTCAAGCTTGGGCGCTCTGACGATGCGCGCAAGGCCTACCAGACGGCCTTGTCGGCGTTGAGCGAGGAAGCGCCGCAACGCGGTGCCTTGCAGATGAAACTTGATGATTTGGCTACGGCCGGGAAGCAGGGTGCATGAAAGCTGAAATGATGAAACGCGTCTTGCTGATCTCACTGACTTCACTGGTAGCCCTTGCTGGCTGCCATTCCTACAAGAAGGCAAACGTCGAACCGCCGACCCCGTTGGCCAAGGACTTCAAGCCCACGGTCCAGGTGACCAAGTTGTGGACTACCAGCGTAGGTGATGGTGCTGGCAAAAGTGGCGCACGTCTGCGCCCGACCGTGGTCGACGGCGTGCTCTACGCCGACAGCACGGACGGTAAGCTGGCTGCGATCGATGCCACCAGCGGCAAGACCCTGTGGTCGAAGAGCACACGGACCCACGGTTGGTTCGGCTGGGGCGACAAGAAGCGTCAAGATGCCCTGTATGCCGGTGGTCCCGCCGTGGATGGCGACCTGGTGGTGGTCGGTACACTGGCCGGCCATGTCTATGCCGTGAATGCCAAAGACGGCAGTCCGCGCTGGGATGCCGAGCTGGATTCCGAAGTATTGGCATCACCGGCGATTGCGGGTGACCTGGTGCTGGCTCGCACCGAGGACGGTCGCGTCTATGGTCTGGATCGGGCAACCGGCAAGCGTCGCTGGGTATACGACCAGGGCAACGTGCCGCTGCTGAGTCTGCGCGGCAACGGCAGCCTGCTGGCAGCCAATGGCGTGGTGTTCTTCGGCAGCGACGACGGCAAGCTGATCGCGTTGCGCCAGGACAACGGCGCGAAGCTGTGGGAACAAAAACTGTCCAGCGGCGCGGGCCGCACCGATATCGAGCGTCTGAATGATGCCGATGGCTCGATCCTGCTTGATGGCAGCACCCTCTATGCCGCAGCCTTTCACGGCAACCTGATGGCGGTGGACGGTCCCAGCGGCCGGCCAGTGTGGGGGCATCCGTTCTCCACCTTCACCTCGCTCGCCGCTACCGGCAATGCGTTGTACGGCGTCAATGAAGATTCAGAAGTGTGGGCATTCGACAAGAGCGGCGGCGCCGATACCTGGAAGAATGTCGCGCTGAAATACCGCTGGCTCACCGGGCCGGCTGTGCAGGGCGACTACGTCGTCGTCGGTGACATGGAAGGCTATGTGCACTGGCTGCAGGTCGGCGATGGTGCGCTGGCCGCCCGTGAACGGCTGTCGAAGAAAGTAATCCGCGCCCAGCCGCTGGTGGTGGGTGACATCGTCTACGTCGAAGATGTGAAGGGCCGCATCGGCGCTTACCGTCTGACCGCGCATTGATCGACCTTCGGAGTCGATGAAATCCCATGCTGCCCGTCGTCGCGCTAGTTGGTCGTCCCAATGTCGGTAAATCGACCCTTTTCAATGTACTGACGCGCAGCCGTGACGCCCTGGTAGCTGACATGCCGGGCGTCACCCGTGATCGCCACTATGGTGTATGCCGCAGTGGCGAGCGGCCATTCGTGGTGGTCGATACCGGCGGTCTGTCCGGCGTCGAGGAGGCGATGGATGTCCTGACTGCCAAGCAGGTACGCCTCGCGATCGAAGAGGCGAACGTGCTGGTGTTCGTAGTCGATGCCCGTGAAGGCCTGCTGCCGCAGGACTACATCATCCTCAATGAGCTGCGCCGCAGTGGCAAGACCATCATCGCGGCGGTCAACAAGACTGACGGGTTGGAAGAAGAGGCCGTGCTGGCGGAGTTCTCTGCCTTCGGTGTCGGCAAGATCCTGCCGTTATCTGCCGCGCATAATCGCGGCACGTCGGACCTGATCGAGCTGATTCTGCCGCTGCTGCCGGCCGACGAGGAAAGCACGACTGAGGCGGAAGGCGAGGATGGCAGCATCCGCGTGGCCATTGTCGGTCGCCCGAATGCCGGTAAATCAACCCTGATCAATCGCCTGCTGGGTGAGGAGCGACTAATCGTCTCCGACGTCGCCGGCACCACCCGCGACCCGATTCGCGTGCCACTGGAACGTGACGGCAAGCGCTACACGCTGATCGACACCGCCGGCATCCGCCGCAAGGCACGAGTCGAGGAAGCCGTCGAGAAATTCAGTGTCATCAAGACACTGCAGTCGATTGCCGCCGCCCAGGTCGTGGTGGTGATGATCGATGCCCGCGAGAATCTGGCCGACCAGGATCTCACCCTGATCGGCTACGCGATGGACGAGGGCCGGGCGCTGGTGATCGCGATCAACAAGTGGGATGGCTTGGACCAGTATCAACGCGACGAGTGCATGCGTGCACTGGATCGTCGACTGGTGTTCGTCGACTGGGCCAAGCAGGTACATATCTCAGCGCTGCACGGTTCCGGTTTGCGCGAACTGATGCGCGCCATAGTGCGCGCACATGCATCTGCGACCAAGGTGCTGGTGTCGTCCGACCTCACCAAGACGCTGGAAAAGGCCTACGAGAGCTACCAGCCGCCGTTGGTGCATGGCCACTCGCCGAAGCTGCGCTTTGCGCATCCGGGCGGCAACAATCCGCCGACCATCGTGATCCACGGTACCCGCACCAAGCATATTGCACCGGCCTATCAGCGCTATCTGGAGAACTTCTTCCGCAAGCGCTACAAGCTGGAAGGCACCCCGGTCCGGATTGCCTTCCGCGAAGGCGAAAACCCGTTCGCGGGTCGCAAGAAGGTGCTGACCAAGGAGCAGGAGCAAAAAGCCCGGCGCCGGGTCAGCGACCTGATCAAGCGCACGCGCTGATCCGTCGGCGCTCCCGCATCTCGTATTAGGCTACGCGAATGAGCGAGCCCCTGAATCGCGAATCCTGGCTGGACGAACTGCGCCGCCGCGTGCCTGAAATTTCCCCGGCCGAGGCTTTGGCACGGCAGGCCCGTGGCGCCCTGCTGATCGACGTGCGCGAAGACGCCGAACGTGTCACTGGCACGCCGTCCAATGCGCTGGGCCTTTCGCGCGGCTTCCTCGAGCTGCGCATCGAACAACTCGAAGCAAATCGTGATCGCCCGCTGTTGGTGTTCTGCGGCAGCGGCCAGCGTTCGCTGCTCGCCGCCGAGGCATTGCAGCGTATGGGTTATCGCCAGGTGTGCTCGGTAACCGGCGGATTCAACCGCTGGAAGGCCGAGGGTCTGCCGATATCCGCCAGTGCGCTGGATGCGGATACCACCGAACGCTACGCGCGTCAGTTGCGCCTGCCGCAGGTGGGCGAAGCAGGGCAGGGCAGACTGGCAACAGCGAAAGTAGTCGTCCTGGGTGCCGGCGGCCTCGGTGCACCGGCAGCGCTGTATCTCGCTGCTGCCGGTGTGGGCCAGCTCACCCTGATCGATGACGACAAGGTCGAGCGTTCCAACCTGCATCGCCAGATCATCCACGCCGATGCCCGCGTCGGCATGGCCAAGACCGAATCGGCACGGATCGCGCTGCAGGCGCTCAATCCACGCATCCATATCGAAACCCGCACCGAGCGACTGCAGCCCGATAACGTGGAACGACTGCTGGCCGATCATGACGTGCTGATCGACGGTGCCGACAATTTCCCTGCGCGCTACCTGCTGGCCGCGGCGTCACTCCGATTGAAACTGCCGATGGTGTACGGCGCCGTCGAGCGTTTCACCGGCCAGCTCAGCGTATTCGATCCGCGCCGCGACGATTCGCCGTGTTACCGCTGCCTGTTCCCCGAACCGCCTGCCGCCGCCGATGCGCCGAATTGCAGCGAGGCCGGTGTGCTCGGCGTGCTGCCCGGCATCGTCGGGCTGCTGCAGGCGACCGAAGCATTGAAGCTGATATTGGAGTTGGGCGAGCCGCTGGTCGGTCGCCTGCTGAGTTTCGATGCGCTCGGCATGCACTTCCGCGAGACGCGCTTGCCGCGGGATCCGACCTGTCCGGGCTGCGCCGCTGACGCTCCATTCATGGGGTATCGGCAGATCGCAGGGCTTTGCTCGGCTGCGGGTTAGTGCAGGTCGTCCGGCACCAGCGCATACACCGCCGCATCGCGCGGCTGCTCATGCACCCATAGACGATGGCGTGCAATTCCCTCGAACTTCGCTCCCACCTTTTCAGCCGTACGTCTGCTCGGATGGTTGTCGGGCTGGATGATGATCTCGATCCGGATCAGACCCAGTTGTTCGAATCCGAAACGCGCCACGAGCACGGCTGCTGCCGCGGCAATGCCTTCGCGCTGACGCGACTGACGAACCCAGTAACCAAGATTGGCACTGCGATGCAGTCGATCAAGCTGATTGAGGCCGGTACCACCCAGCAGCTCGCCGGTGGACGCGTCGAAAATCGGAAGTGCAAAATGCTCGCCCGCGTGCCAACCGGCCTGGCAATGTTCCACCCAGGCAGTCGCATCGTCGTGTCCATACTCCGCACGGCACCAGGGCAGCCACTGGCCGACACTCGCCAGTGATTCGTGGACCGCGCGATATAGCTCGGCAGCATCGTGGTCCTGCCACGGGCGCAGGCGTAGCCGTCCGTCGGTAAGCTCCAGCACTGGAAGGGGAGTCTCGTGTGTGTCCATGCGTGCCTGCGTTTGTGCGCATCAGGTCGAGCCGCGATAATGGGCAACTTCCTGCCAGGCATCAACATGAGCGCACGCATCCTCGACGGCAAACGCATCGCACAGGAATTGCTGGAGCGGTTACGCCTGCGCGTCGCCGATCGCGTGGCGAAGGGCCTGCCCGAGCCCGGGCTGGCGGTGGTGTTGGTGGGCGACGACGCGGCTTCGTCGGTTTACGTACGCAACAAGCGCAAGGCCTGTCACCAGGTCGGCTTTCGCTCGTTCGACTATGACCTGCCGTCAAGCACCACGCAGGACGAGCTGTTCGCCCTGATCGACCGCCTCAATGCGGATCCAACCGTGCACGGCATCCTGGTGCAGTCGCCGCTGCCAGAGCACATCGACGAGGATGCGCTGGTCGATCGCATCGATCCCGACAAGGATGTGGACGGCTTCCAGGCAGTCAACGTAGGGCGCCTCGCGCTGCGTCGCTTCGGCCTGCGCCCATGCACACCCAAGGGCGTGATGACCCTGCTGGGACATACCGATCGCCCGGTGCGTGGTCAGCATGCAGTGGTTGTCGGTGTGTCCAACCATGTAGGCCGTCCGCTGGTGCTGGAGTTGATGATCGCCGGCTGCACCACCACCTGCTGCCATCGCTTCACCCGCGATCTGGAAAGCTTCGTACGGCAGGCCGATATCCTGGTCGTGGCCGTCGGCAAACCGGGTCTGGTCAAGGGTGAGTGGATCAAGCCGGGTGCGGTGGTGATCGACGTGGGCATCAACCGCCTCGACGACGGCCGGCTGGTCGGCGACGTGGATTTCGAGACGGCAGCAGCGCAGGCCAGCTGGATCACGCCTGTCCCTGGCGGCGTCGGCCCGATGACCGTGGCCACCTTGATGGAAAACACGCTGGAAGCCGCTGACGCGCGCTCCACGCCACACAAAATCGCCTGATCCACGGGCAGCGTTCAGCCAACATCTGGCGAGCATCATGGCGAGGCGCGTATAATTCCCTCTTTGCAGCGGGACTTTTCGCATGCGCATCATCGCCGAGGCCCTGACCTACGACGACGTCTACCTAGTTCCGGGCCACTCCATCGTGTTGCCGCGCGATGTGGACACCTCCACGCGGTTCACCCGCAACCTGCGCCTGAACATCCCGATCGTCTCCGCTGCCATGGACACGGTCACCGAAGCCCGCCTCGCCATCACCATGGCCCAGAACGGCGGCATCGGCATCATCCACAAGAACATGACGGCCGAGCAGCAGGCGGCGGAAGTGCGGCTGGTGAAGAAGTTCGAAGCCGGCGTGATCCGCAACCCGATCAGCGTGGAACCGCACACCTCGATCCGCGAAGTGTTGCGGCTGACCCATGCGCACAACATTTCCGGCGTACCGGTGGTCGATGGCGGCAAGCTGGTCGGCATCGTCACCAGCCGTGACCTGCGCTTCGAGCGCAAGCACGACGACCCGGTGCGCAACATCATGACCCGCCACGACAAGCTTGTAACGGTGCGCGAGGGTGCCAGCCAGGACGAAGTGCTGCAGTTGTTGCACAAGCACCGCATCGAGAAGGTGCTGGTGGTCAACGATGCGTTCGAGTTGCGCGGGTTGATTACCGTCAAGGACATCCAGAAAGCGCGCGACAACCCGCACGCCGCCAAGGATCGCCACGAAGCCTTGCTGGTCGGCGCCGCGGTAGGCGTCGGTGGCGATACCGAGCAGCGCGTTGCCGCGCTGGTCGATGCCGGTGTGGATGTGCTGGTGGTGGATACCGCACACGGTCATTCGCAAGGCGTGATCGAACGTGCCGGCTGGGTCAAGAAGCACTACCCACAGGTGCAGGTGATCGCGGGCAACATCGTTACCGGTGAAGCGGCGCGTGCGCTGCTCGATGTCGGTGTCGATGCCGTCAAGGTCGGCGTGGGTCCCGGTTCGATCTGCACCACGCGAGTGGTCGCCGGTGTCGGTGTGCCGCAGATCACTGCGATCGACATGGTCGCCACTGCGCTGAAGGACGAGATCCCGCTGATTGCCGATGGCGGCATCCGCTATTCCGGCGATATCCCGAAGGCACTCGCCGCCGGCGCATCCACCGTGATGCTCGGCTCGATGTTCGCCGGTACCGAGGAATCGCCGGGCGAGGTCGAGTTGTTCCAGGGCCGTTCGTACAAGAGCTATCGCGGCATGGGCTCGATCGGCGCGATGCAGCTCGGCTCAAAGGATCGTTACTTCCAGGACGAAGCCGATGCCGACAAGCTGGTGCCGGAAGGCATCGAAGGTCGCGTGCCGTACCGTGGTCCGCTGCGCAACATCATCCACCAGCTGATCGGCGGCCTGCGCGCCTCGATGGGCTATCTGGGTGCAGCCACCATCGATGACGTGCGTCACAAGGCGCAGTTCGTCAAGGTGACTTCCGCCGGCGTCACAGAGGCACATCCACACGATATCCAGATCACCAAGGAAGCGCCGAATTACCGGCTCAATTCCTGATGAGCCGGGAATGGGGAATCGGGAGTGGGGAATCGTTGAAAAGCGACACCCCCGTTTCCTGATTTTCCCGCGCGCGCCGGATACAGCGAACCGGCTTTTCCATTCCCGATTTTCCATTCCCGATTCCCGGCTCCCCGATGACCAACATCCATAGCGACAAGATCCTGATCCTCGATTTCGGCGCGCAGTACACGCAGCTGATCGCCCGTCGTATCCGCGAGCTTGGCGTGTATTGCGAAATCTGGGCCTGGGATCACGAGCCGGCCGAGATCGCCGCGTTCGGGGCGAAGGGCATCATCCTCTCGGGTGGCCCGGAATCGACCACGCTCGAAGGTGCACCGAAAGCACCGCAGCAGGTATTCGACTCCGGTGTGCCGCTCCTCGGCATCTGCTACGGCATGCAGACGATGGCCGCCCAGCTCGGTGGCGCTACCGAGGCCGCTGATGCGCGCGAGTTCGGTCACGCCGAAGTCGACATCGTGGCGACGAGCCGTCTATTCGACAAACTCAGTGATCATGCCGGCGCGCACAAGCTCGACGTCTGGATGAGCCACGGCGACCACGTCGCCAAGGCGCCGCCCGGCTTCGCAATCACCGGCACCACCGACCGCATCCCGGTCGCTGTGATGGAGAACGAGGCCAAGCGCTGGTACGGCGTGCAGTTCCACCCGGAAGTGACACACACCAAGCAGGGCGGGGCGCTGCTCAAGCGCTTCATCGCCGAGATCTGCGGTTGCGCCACGTTGTGGACCGCCGCCAACATCATCGACGACCAGATCGCCCGTGTGCGCGAACAGGTCTGCGACGATCACGTGCTGCTGGGTCTGTCCGGTG
The DNA here is from genome assembly GCF_009766065.1 of Dyella sp. S184. Classification (GTDB taxonomy): domain Bacteria; phylum Pseudomonadota; class Gammaproteobacteria; order Xanthomonadales; family Rhodanobacteraceae; genus Rhodanobacter. The sequence continues at coordinate 17,736 of NZ_LMUE01000003.1, forward strand.
GTGTCGATTCCTCAGTGGTCGCCGCCCTGCTGCACAAGGCGATCGGCGATCGGCTCACCTGCGTCTTCGTCGACACCGGCCTGCTGCGCTGGCAGGAAGGCGACCAGGTGATGGCCACCATGGCCGAGCACATGGGCGTCAAGGTCATCCGGGTCAACGCGGCGGATCGTTACTTCAAGGCACTCGAAGGCGTGGCTGACCCGGAAGCCAAGCGCAAGATCATCGGCGGCCTGTTCGTGGAGATCTTCGACGAGGAGTCGAGCAAGATCACCGCCGACGGCAGCAACGTGAAGTGGCTGGCGCAAGGCACCATTTACCCCGACGTGATCGAGTCGGCCGGCAGCAAGACCGGCAAGGCCCACGTCATCAAAAGCCACCACAACGTCGGCGGCCTGCCGGCGCACATGAAGCTCAAACTGGTCGAGCCGTTGCGCGAACTGTTCAAGGACGAGGTGCGCCGTATCGGCGTGGAACTCGGCCTGCCGCGCGCGATGGTCTATCGCCATCCGTTCCCTGGTCCGGGTTTGGGTGTGCGCATCCTGGGCGAAGTGAAGCGCGAATACGCCGAACTGCTGGCCCAGGCCGATGCGATCTTCATCGACGAATTGCGCAAGGCCGACCTGTACGACAAGACCAGCCAGGCGTTCGCAGTATTCCTGCCGGTGAAGTCGGTGGGCGTGGTCGGTGATGCGCGTGCCTATGAATGGGTGATCGCACTGCGCGCCGTGGAGACCATCGATTTCATGACGGCGCACTGGGCACACCTGCCGTACGAGTTTCTTGGCAAAGTTTCAAACCGAATAATCAATGAGTTACGTGGTGTTTCTCGTGTCGTTTATGACATCAGCGGCAAGCCACCTGCCACGATCGAGTGGGAATAACAAAATCAGCTACTTGCGTGCATCCAGGAGGGCCGGCAAGTTGCCGGCTTTCTCATATTCAGATCACAATTCATTGAAATGACTGACGAAACTACCGAGGTATCCGGAGCATTCTCGACCGCAGACGTGCAGTACATGCAGCGCGCACTGCAGCTCGCCGCGCATGCACGTGACGCCGAGAACGAGGTGCCAGTCGGTGCCGTGCTGGTGCTGGATGGCGAGATCGTCGGCCTGGGCTGGAATCGCAACATCACCTTGCACGATCCAACCGCGCACGCCGAGATCATGGCGTTGCGCGCGGCTGGCGAAAAATTGACCAATCACCGTCTGTCCGGCGCCACGCTTTACGTCACGCTGGAACCTTGCGCGATGTGCGCGATGGCGATGATCCACGCCCGTCTCGGCCGCGTGGTCTATGCAGCGTCTGACCCCAAGACCGGTGCGGCCGGAAGTGTGTTCAACACCCTGACCGACGAGCGCCACAACCACCGCATCGAAGTGGCTGGTGGCTTGCTCGTCGAGGAGTCTGCCAGCCTGCTGCGCGATTTCTTCCGCGCTCGTCGCTGAGTCGCCGCTACAGGAAGGCCAGCGCCTGCGCACAGGATTGCTCGACCTTGAGGCTCAGTAGCGTATCGGCGCGGGTATGCCCGATGTTCACTGCAGCGATGGGCTTGCCGGCGCGCGCGGCGGCATGCACAAAACGGTAGCCTGAAAACACCATCAGCGATGAACCGACTACCAGCACGGCATCGGCGGCGTACAATGCCTGCATGCTGGCATCCACTCGATCGCGCGGCACATTTTCTCCGAAGAACACCACGTCCGGCTTCTGCAGTCCGCCGCAATGGCGACAGGCAGGGATTTCAAAGCTGGAGAAATCCTGCACTTCCAGGTCGGCATCGCCATCCGGTGCATCCGCCGCTTCCAGATCCGCCCAGGCGGGATTCATCTGCAACAGTTCGGCTTGGAAAACGTCACGCGACAGCCGTTGTTCGCAGCCCAGGCAACGCACCACATCCATCCGGCCATGCAGGTCGATCACATGGTGGCTGCCGGCGGCTTGATGCAGTCGATCCACATTCTGCGTCAATAGAAGTGCGAGTTTTCCCTGCTGCTCGAGCCGGGCCAAGGCATGATGTGCGGCATTGGGTATGGCACGTCCAAACCGACGCCAGCCGATGAGGCTGCGTGCCCAGTAGCGCTGGCGCGTAGCCAGTGCACCGACGAATGCCTGGTATGTCACCGGCGGAGAACGCTTCCAGTCGCCCCTGGCATCACGGTAGTCGGGGATACCCGAATCCGTGCTGCAGCCTGCACCCGTCAGCACAAACAGACGATGATGGGCAGCCACAAAATCGGATAGCTGCGCACTATCTGTCACTGTCTCGGATGTAGGAACGACGATGGCCGACATGTGAGGGGGCTAGTGATCGCGCTGCTGGATGTAATCGGCGAGCCACAGCAAAGGTTCTGGATCGCTGGAAACATGGCGGGCGGCGCTGCGTGCTTCATTGAACAAGGCGGCGGCACGATGCTGTGCCTGTTCCAGGCCAAGCACGGAGGGGAAGGTGGATTTGTGCTGGGCCTGGTCCTTGCCTGCAGTCTTGCCCAACGTGATCGTGTCGGCGATCAAATCCAGCACGTCGTCCTGGATCTGGAAAGCCAGACCAAGGCATTTCCCGTACTGGTCAAGCGCCTGCCGAGCGGGGGCAGGTGCCTTCGCTGCAATACCGGCCAACTGGCAGGCGGCGCGAATGAGCGCGCCAGTCTTGCGGCCATGCAACGATTCCAGCTGTCCAATACTCAGCGTGCAGCCTTCCGAGGCCATGTCCACAGCCTGGCCACCGGCCATACCCAGCGAGCCGGCGGCGAGCGCCAGGCCGCTGACCATGCCGACTTTCTGTTCCGCGTCGAGCGCATTGGCATTGGCCAGTGCGCCGAAAGCGAGCGTCTGCAGGGCATCGCCGACCAGGATCGCGGTCGCTTCGTCGTAAGCTTTGTGCACCGTCGGATGTCCGCGGCGCAGGTCGTCGTTGTCCATGCCGGGCAAATCATCGTGCACCAGTGAATAAGCGTGGATGAATTCGATGGCGCAAGCTGGCGGGTCGAGTCGTTCGGGCTCCACTCTCAATGCTTCGCCGCTGGCATAGACCAGCAGCGCGCGCAGGTGCTTGCCGCCGTTGCAGGCATAACGCATTGCTTGATGGAGCCGATCAGGATCAGTATCAACTGACGGCAGATAGGTATCCATGACGTGTTCCAGCCGTTGCAGATAGGCAGGCACACGAGTGTCGAAAGCGGAAACTTCGGAAATCAGGCTCATGGTGCACTCGAGGTAGGCGTCGAGGTGATGGGCATCACTGCATGAATCACGATGGGGAAGAGTCTGGTTGGACAACCGTCGTACAACTTTATCATTGCAGATCTGGCTTTGACCTTCATGCTTCGCGATACCAAAGCAGGATGATGCCGACCAACAAAAAGCACATCGGCCAGACCCAACCGGCGATCCGCCCACCGCGTCCCGGCAAGCGCAGCTCCAGCCAGCGAGCCCACCCCGCCGCCACGCCGGACAGAGCCAGCGGCGTATGCGTCAGTTCGATCAACAGTTGATCCTTGACGTTGGAGATCTGGTGCGTATGTGTCAACAGCATCGCGCCACCGACGGAAACCAGCAACGGAAACACCAGGGCCGCCTTGGGGTTGCGCAGCCGTCCCGTACGCACGGCCCACTCGAACACGCCGAACAGCAGGATCAACAGCACGAAGAACCGATGCTGCGCGACCTCCACATCGCGCCATGCCACCCAGAATCCCTCATTGCCTAGTGGCCATACTTCGGGGTCCGAACGCACCAGCAGAAAGGCGGCCAAGGCGAGGAACAGCAATGGCCAGTGCTTTGCCCATCCGACTCCGGCGCGATTGAGCAGGGCCAGCAAGCCGATCAGCAGGACGAAAATGCCGGCCCAGTGGTGGTTGTATTCCGACCAGGCGATGTCCTGCGCATTGCGCGGTGCCAGGATGCCGGAACCCGGCACGATGGCGAGTGCGGCGGCTTGGTGGGAGTGCGTTGCTTCGCTGTCCAATTGCGCTTGCAATTGCGAAACGGCAAGCTGATCGTGGTCAGGCGAGCTGAGCCGTGGCCACGCTGGTGCGTTGCGTACCGCGATCTCGTGCAGGCTGACACGATCAGTCGTGAGATCGACGGCCGGTGGTACAGACGTCAGCGACGCGGCGGCGAAAAAGATCGTGAAGCCGATGCCGATCTCGATCTCGGCGAAGCGGCGCAAGCGAATTACTGGCGCGTCCTGCTGCTTGCGCAGCCGCTCGGTGACCAGGAAATTGCTGAAGCCGAGTGCGAGCAGGGCGAGGAACATGGCGATCTTGGCGCCCACCATGACACCGTAGGCGGTGCCATAGAAACCCTGCAGGCTGCCGATGTAGAACACACTCATGGTGGCGCCGGAAACCACGATGCAACCCACGCCGATCATCGACATCCGCGAAAAACGCGAGCCGACCCGTCGCCAGCCGTCGGCGTCATGCAGTCGACCGAGCGCCATCACAAAGCATGGAATGCCGCCGATCCATATCGCCGCGCCGAATTGGTGCATCCCTTCCACCAACAGCAGCAGGGTGTTGTCACTCAAGCGCGCATAAGCATGCGTGGTGAACGTGGCGGCCGTCAGTTCCACTGCGCATAGCAGCAACGCAAGCAGCGCTGCCGCGCGCGAGGTCGAAAAACGTGCGCTCAGGCAGGGAATCAGCAGTAATGCACAGAGAATCTTGACCGCACCTGCGATGGCAAAGGAGGCCTGGATCACGTTGCTGAAAGGCAGATCCACCGTGGCCATCAGCACCGCAATCTGCAGCGCGTTGCCGGCAAGCTCGGCCAGAATCAGGCCGAGCGCGCTGAACATGGTCAGGCGCGCTACGCGTCGTTCCAGATCCTTGCCTTGCGACAGCACACCAGCGAACGGGCGCAGCAGGAAAACCAGGAACATCACGCCACCCAGGCTCATCGATTGGGCAACGATGACCAGGCCGTGCAGGATGATGCTGAGGTAGCCGAAGATATCGACGAGAAGGGTCACGAAGAATCGCTCTGGCTAGAACTACGAATACGCGGGTAATCCGTTCGAAGGCGCCGCCGGGTCAAGGCTTCGCGATGACAGTGAAAGGCACATCGCCACGGGTGATGTGGCCATCCAGCGCAAGCGCCTGCCAGCGGATCACATAGGCGCCCGGTGCAAGTTCGGCGCCGCTGTCCAGTTCGTTGAGCCTGCTGTCGGAAGCAATGGGCAAGACCGTTTCGCTATGGTCGGGTCGTATCAGCGTCAGTCGCGAACGACTCTGGTCGATCTTGCTGTTGTACTTGAAGGTCAGCGCCACATGGCCCGCGGGCAACGTGCCGTTAGGCTTCGGTGTGCTGTCGACCAGGATGGCATGCGCGGATACGGACATGCTGGTGAAGGCGCAAGCCGCAATGAACAACAAAATTCCGAACCGATGACGAATGAACATGAGGCTGTTCTCCGCTGAAGCATGGCTGCTAAGGGTGGCGATGCAAACGGTTAGCTCATTATAGGCATTGAATGTCATGCCTTACGTTTTCACGTTGAACGTGGTGTGACGGCGAGCCATTTATCCCAGCCCAATGCGGGCGATGCAGCTTCGCCTGCAGCGCGCAATGTTCGTAGGGCTTGTGACATGCGTTTATGCAGGTCAGGCAGGTGGGCTAATAGCGACGGATGACGGCCCAGGCTCGCCATCAATCTGAGCAGTCGTGGGCGCCCCCACGCATCGACGCTCGCATGCAGCGCGGCGGGAACCGTGTCATGCAGTTCGTCGATGATCACACGCAGCACCACAAACGGCAGACCGTGATCTCTGGCGATTTCGGCGACGGCAGCACTTTCCATATCTACAGCAGCCGCTGCATAGCGGTCGCGTGCCGCCGTTTTCGCCGCTGTCGTCAGCAAGGGCATCGGCATACTGAGCAGCTTCCCGGTTTCCAGTATGGGCAGCGTCGCTGCGCCCAGCTGTTGCAGCAGGCTGAGGCGCCAGGTGGGATCGGGTGCGTAGCCTTGGCCGTTGTCGTCGAGAATCCGCTCCGGGCAAAACAGCGTTCCGCTGCGCAAGCCGGAATCCAGTGCGCCAGCGACACCGAACACCGCCAGGGCCGTTGCACCACTATTGGCGAGAGCTTGTGCTGCGTTCCGCGCGGCAGCCGGTCCCATGCCGCTTAGCCACAGACCCGCACCGCCTGCGAGCGGAATGATGCGCCCGGAATGTACCTTGCGCGTCGTCAGCGCCCTGGCTTCGGACGCCAGCGCCACGACGATACCTACCGAGCTGACCAGCGTCGGTTCGTTCAAGGCTCAGCCAGCCGTAATAGTTGTCGATAGCGAGCCAGTGTCCATAGCGGGAAATACGCCGCGTAGCCGTGGTACTTGAGGTAGTACACGCGCGGAAACCCTGGTGCGTTGTGCGAGGGGTGCGACCACAGGCCATGGGCTTGCTGATCCGCGAGCAGGAAAGCGATGCCGCGCCGCACCGAGTCGGAATGCACCTCACCCATGGCGAGTTGGCCCAGTACCGCCCATGCGGTGGAATGAGGCGTGCTGACGTTGTCGTTGGTGCCGCGCAAGGCTGGATCGATGTAGCTGTCGTTGGTCTCGCCCCAGCCGCCATCATCGTGCTGTCGCGAGCGCAGCCAATCGATCGCTTTGCGGATATACGGCTGCTGCGGATCCTCGCCGGCCAGAGCAAGGCCACCGAGTACGCTCCACGTACCATAGATGTAGTTGCTGCCCCAGCGACCCCACCAGCAGCCGTCGGCTTGCTGGGTCGCGCGCAGATAGTCGATGCAGCGACGGATACTGTCACGATCCTGCTCGCGTGCGAGTACGCACAGGCTGGCCAGCACGCGGCCGGAAACGTCCTCGGTCGGCGGGTCCAGCAACGCACCGTGATCGGCGAACGGAATGGCGTTGAGGTAGTAATGGGTATTGTCGGCATCGAAAGCGGCGAAGCCGCCGTTCTTCGACTGCAGCGCGATCATCCAGTCGGCGGCGCGATCGGTGTTGATGCGGTGGCGATCGGGTTCCGCGCGATGACGGTCCTGTATGTGCAGCAAGGCGGCGATCACGGCCGTGTCGTCGATGTCCGGGTAAAACGCATTGGCGTACTGGAAGGCCCAGCCACCGGGAGCTACGTCCGGCGCGCGTGCCACCCAGTCGCCTTTGTGTTCGAGTTCTTGTTTGGCGGTCAGCCAATCGCACGCGCGCGCGATGGCCATCTGCGTCGATGCATCGTTGCTGGTGTGCATCAGTGCAAGCACGCTCCAGCCGGTGTCCCATATCGGCGAAACGCAAGGCTGGCAATAGGCTGAGCCATCGTTGCGATGGACGACCAGCTTCTGCAGCGAGCGCAGACAGGCTTGCCGCGCCGGATGATCCTTGGGATAGCCGAGCAAGGCCATCGCCTCGTAGCAGTTGACCATTGGCGGGAAAATCGCGCCAACGCCATCCTCGCCGTTTACGCGTGGCAGGAACCATGCCTCGGCCTCGCGAACCGCGCGTTGCCGCAAACGCTTCGGCATCCATCGATCAAGTGCGCGACCGACTTTGTCCAGCGCCAGGAACGCGCGATTCAGTGCGCCGCCGCGGAGAAAATAGTGCCGCTCCTGCTCCGGCGGCGTGACGAACAGTTCGCGCACGCCAACCTTGTGCGGATTGATCGCTTTCGCCTTGAGCGTACACAAAATCGTCAGCGGTACGGTGGTCGTGCGTGCCCAGTAGGAGATCTTGTCGATATGGAAAGGCGCCCAGCGCGGGAGCAGCATGATCTCGACCGGAACGTAGGGTACCGCGCGCCACGGCACCTGCTCGAACAAGGCCAGCAGAATCCGGGTGAACACGTTGCACCTGGCCGCACCGCCATGTGCCAGCACGACCTCACACGCTCGACGCATATGCTCTGCGGCGGGATCGTCGCCAGCAGCCTTGAGCGCGTAATAGGCTTTCACTGTGCACGAGAGATCGAGCGCCCCGCCGTGGTACTGCGACCAGCCGCCGTGGCCGTCCGTTGCCTGGATGGCACGCAGATAACGTGCCATCTTTTCCTGCAGCAGGCCGTCGATTTCATCCATGTAATGCATCATCAGGATGTATTCGGCGGTGATCGTGCAGTCCGACTCCAGCTCGAAGCACCAGTGTCCGTCCTGCCGTTGCTGCGCCAGCAAAGCTACGCGTGCGCGTTCAACAGCCTGGTTCAGACGCGCAGCTTCGGTTTCCCGAATGAAGCTGATGCGGGCGGCCGAAGCGCTGGGTGAAGACGGGTTCATCGCTGTTGTACGTCTTTGACGTCCTCGAGCTCGTACCAGGTGGCTTCAGTGAGATAAGGGATATTGCTTTTTGGCCACGCCAGACCGGCACTTGCTGGTTCGCTCCATTCCGCAGCCAGTGGCGTAAGCGGCAATTGGCGCGCGGCCATGGCAAACATCCAACGCAAACTCGAATTGTATTTGCTGGCCAGTTTGATGAGCACGATGGTACCGGCCACCGCGTTGTGCGAAACCTTTACCTGGGTGCCGGAGGAAAAGTCGAGGTTGTCCTGCAGATTGCGCAGCGTAAGTACCGCCAGGCCTACGGACCACAGGCAGAAACGGCGTATTCCGGCATGCCGGGCAGGGATGAGCAGTGTGTACTCAAGTGCGCGCTGCAGATGCGAATGCGCCACGCCGATGAGTTCGCTCAACGCACCGGCGTAGTTGGTGTCCTGCTGGCCGGCCTGCAGTTCCACAAGGCGCACGTTACGCTTCGCGAATACATCCTGCGGCAGCCAGCAGGCGCCGTGGCTGCGGTCCTCCCACTGATCCTTGAGGATGTTGGTCATCTGCAGGCCCTGACCAAAGGAAACCGCCAACCGCATCATGCTCTCGCGGTGCATTGCCAAGGTCGGTTCGAAGTCGATGAACAGCTCGGTCAGCATTTCGCCCACGACACCGGCGACGCAATAGCAATAGCGATCCATGTCGCGCAATGTGTCCAAGCCTTGCAGGCCGACACCACGCTGGAAATCGTACATGCCGTGGGACATCACTTTCAGGCAATTTACGATGGCGGCTTGCTGCACCGGCTTCAAGGTCCGGGTTACCTGGAGTACCCATGGCAGCCCGCGTACCAGATCGTGCTCGGCTTCCAGCGTCTGCGCCGAAAGCAGCGGACTCAATTCTGCAGCGAAGCGCTGTGGATCAATGCGGCCAGTCACTGCATCGACGAAAGCGTCCTCGTGATGGCGCTTGTCTTCGGCCGAGAGCGTGGGTTCGTCCTCGATGGTGTCGGCGATGCGACACAACAGATAGGCATTGGTTACCGCAACGCGCAGTGCCGGCGGCAATTGCGGGATGGTCAATGCGAATGTCCTGGACACCTTCGGCAGGATGCTGTCCTGATAGGCAAAAGCATCGTTTTGCAGTGCCGCGGTGACATGGCGAAATTCGGTCATGGGCGTGCCTCGGCCTGCCTGGTTGTTTCATACCGAAAATGGGCGAACGGAGAATGCATGTACAGGGAGGAAGGCGTGCGGGATGCACGCCATGCCAGGTGGATGGGCACGCAGCTGGCAGATGGTAACAAGCATGGCTGCCGTGCTTCAGTGGTGACGATAGCTTCGTTCATCATCAGCATTGCGAGTGCTTAGTACATAATTGCATTATGACTGCTTACTCAAATATCTGGCCAGTCTCGACGTACGAGTACGAGTCGGCAACCATCTCTCGGATGAAGTTGCCGTGAAAGCACTGGTTACCGGCGCCACCGGTTTTGTCGGCTCGGCGGTGATGCGCCGACTATTGTTTGATGGACACCAAGTTCGCGTGTTGGTGCGAGCGATATCGGATCGCCGCAATCTGCAAGGCCTCGATGTGGAAGTGATCGAAGGTGACCTTGGCCAGACTGCCTCGTTGCTGCCGGCGTGCGATGGTTGCGATGCGTTGTTCCATGTAGCAGCCGATTATCGGCTGTGGGCGCCTGTCCCCGAGGAGCTCTATCGCACCAATGTCGAGGGCACCCGCGCCATTCTGGAAGCAGCCAGGCGGGTCGGGGTGCCGCGCATCGTCTATACCAGTAGCGTGGCTACCTTGGGCATTCCCAAGGACGGCAGCTTGGGGGACGAGAGCACGGCAGTGGCGCTGGGCGACATGATCGGACACTACAAGCGTTCGAAATTTCTCGCGGAGGAAGTGGCCAGAACCTTCGCCGCCGAAGGCTTGCCGATCGTGATCGTCAATCCTTCGACACCACTGGGTCCGCACGACATCAAGCCCACGCCTACCGGGCGGATCGTGCGTGACGCGATCGCCGGCCGCCTGCCGGCCTATGTCGAAACCGGCCTCAACATCGTGCACGTGGACGATGTGGCCGAAGGGCATTGGCTGGCGTTCCAGCGTGGCAGGGTCGGCGAGCGCTACATCCTTGGCGGATTCAATCTGGGCCTGCGCGACGTGCTGATCGAGATCGCGGATCTCGCCGGACGTTCACCGCCAAAAATACGCTTGCCGCATGCGGCCGTGATGCCGGTGGCGTATGCGGCCGAGGCATGGGCGCGATTGACCGGAACGAATCCGATCGCCACGGTGGAGGAGGTGCGCATGTCGAAAAAGCGTATGTTCTTCTCCAGTGCCAAGGCCGTGCGCGAACTCGGTTACGCACCGCGTCCGGCGCGCCTGGCGCTGGAAGATGCCGTGCAATGGTTCAGACAACAGCGATGACTGATCGCCGCTGACGCTCAGCGCACAAAGAAGTGCGCCAGGCGGGCCATGCGTGGCACGAACGTGGGGCGCAACAGGCGTGGATCGTAGCCGTGCATGCGACGCTGGTCTTCGACGAGGCACAGTTCCAGCAGTTCGCCGAGTTTGAGGTCCAGGCCGATTTGCTGATGGCCGGTGATGGCGAAATTCGCATCCTGCATCTCGCCCTTGCTGTCCAGGCCCTTGGCGATACCGATGCGCTCCCAGATCAGGAAGGCCCATACCCGCAGAACCTTGAGCGAGTAAAGTGGACGCCGCCACCAGGGTAATTGCCGGCGATACCATGCCGTCCAGTTGGCGAAGAACAGAATGTGGCGAGCCTCCTCCTGGATCACCGGCTCGAAAGTTTCCACCAGCTCCGCCGGAAAATAGCCGGTGCGCTTGGCCGATTCGAACAGGCCGAAGGCAAAGAAACTGTCGATGCATTCGCTGTAGCCGGTGACCATCCAGCCCCACTCGGGATCCTTGGGCACCTCGTATGCCGGCTCGGGTGCTAGCGCTATACCGTAAGCTTCGACCAGCTTGCTGAGCACGACCTTGTGACGCGCTTCTTCGCCGCCGTCCATGATAAGTGCTTCGTGCAGCATCGGGTCGGTTACCTTGTTGGCATAGGTTTCGACGCGCAGCATGGCGCGCCCCTCGGTCTGTACAGCGATATCCCAGATCGGCAATGAGGTGATGCGCTGCAGGGTCTCCGGACTCAACTTGGGCCACACCAGAACCGCCGGTTTGTAGGGGTTATGCGTATCCAGCAGCATGCGACAGAACAGCTGTTTATGTGCGTCCGAACCGATCTTGATACGACCGGGTTCGGCACCCAGCCAGTTACGCATGGAGTAGTCCGCGGCAGCTACGGCGTCTTGGTTCGACATCGGAAACCTCGTCTCTTCAATGCATGGCCATGCGTTGCGTCATACGTCGCGGGTATTGGACAGCCCGGACGATGTTCCGTTTCGCCACCCGGCCCGCAGTCTGCGCGCTTCGGCCCACTGCCAGGAAATCAGGGCAGGTATGCCGAATGCCACCTCGCGCATGCGCTTGACCAGGGATAGCGCGATGCTCGCCTCGGCAGGCAGGCCGATCATATGGCCGAACAGGACCAGGCCTCCTTCCTGCACGCCCAATCCGGCCGGTACCACAAAGATGATGTGGCGCAAGGCTTGGGTCACTGCCTCGATGGCGATGGCGTCCCATACGCTGATCGGATAGCCCAGCAGCCGCAGCGCCAGCCAGCTTTCGAAGCTGCCGACCAGGAAACCAAGAAACTGCCAGGCGCCGGCGGCAAGCAGGCGCAATGGCTGAGCGTAGAGCGCGCGGACCTCCAGATCCAGTCGCGTGCCGTCGATCAGCTCGGTCAGCCGCGAGCGGCCGCCCAGCAGTTTCTCTGCCAAGGATTCCAGCCGTGTGAACACTTTGCCGTGACGCAGCAGCACGATCAGGAAGATGGGCAGCGGCAGGCTGGCGATCAGCGCGGTCAGCACCGAACTCAGGGTGCCGATGTTCTCCGTCATTTCGATCAATAGCACGATGCCAAGCGCCGTGAACAAGTACTGATTGATCAGGGTCAGCAGCACTTCGATGATCACACTCGCGGCAACGGCGGCGCCATTGATGCCGCGCCATTTGACCAGGCGGATGCCGATGATCTCGCCCCCGATGTTGGCCACCGGCAACAGGCGATTGCTCGCTTCGCGTATCGCCGCAATCCAGAACAGTATCGGGATGGTGGCTTGCCGCTCCGGATCGCGCGGCGCCAGCAGCACACGCCAGCCGAACACATCGAGCAGCAGCGGCAGCGCATGAAACGGCAGCAGCCACAGCAAGGTCCAGCCCGCGTGATCGATCGTGCTGCAAATCGTGGACCAGCCCTCGTGCACCACCAGCGCAATGGCGGCGGCCAGACCCAGCAGGCCAGCGAGGTAACTGAGCCGTTTCATGTTCATACGGGTATCGCCGCTGGATCGGCGAAGCCACGACAGAGCAGGTAGCGCTCGGCGATCGTGTCGCGTACGCGCAGCGACAGCAGGGCGGCCAGTTCGTCGGCGTGCCGGTAATCGGCCATGCTGGCGACCAGTCCCACGTGCGTCGCCGGGTGCAGATACAACTCCGAAAGGCCGTCCGGCAGAGCGCGCAAAATATCGAGCAGTGCGGCTTCATCCATGCCGCCGCTATGCCGGATGCCAAAGACGTGATCGTTGTAGACGATGCCGGCTTTATCCATGCGTCGACGCATCAGTGCCAGCCAGGGTCGCAGCCATGGCCCCATGCCGGGCTCCGCGGGCAATCGTACCGCCCGCAGGCCGAATTCCCGGCCGATGGATAGCAACAGCGAAAAAATGGTGGGATGCATGTGGAAGTGCTTGTGCGCATTGACGTGGTCGAGCGGCAGGCCTGTTGCGGCAAATGCCTCGAACTGGGCACGTATCTCGGCGGCCAACTGACGCCGCACGCGAGGCAGGAAAAAGAAACGGAAGCCATTGCGCACCATGGCGTCATTAAAGCGGCCGCGCACATCGACCAGATCGGGAATGCGCGTGGGCGGCAGTACCGCCTGGCCGTCGGCGAGCACCAGATGCAGGCCGACGGCCAAGCCGGGAAGTCGTCGGGCCCGCTCAACAGCGTCGGTCACTGCAGGCGCCGCGACCATCAGGCTGGCCGCGCGCAGCACGCCCTCCCGATAGCCGCGTTCGACGGCTTCGTTGACGGCTTCATGCAGCCCGTAGTCGTCCGCGGTGACGATCAGGCGCGGACGGATCGTCGTGGCACGCCGGGGCTGCACGGTCGTCTACACCCGCAGAGCGAACGATAGGCCGGATGGCGAACTCACCGCGCCGGTCCGCTCAAGCCTCGTGTGCGCGCAGGAAGCGGAAGAATTCCACGCCCTCGCGCAAGCGGCGTTTCATCATGTCCCAGCTCGCCAGCATTTCCTTGACGATCTCCCAGATCTTCGACGGACGGAAATAGAAGCTCCTATAGAACTTCTCCACGCCGTGGTAGATGTCTTCTTTGGACAGGTGCGGGTAGCTGATCAGCGCGAGCTGCACGCCCTTGTCGTTGACCAGATGCACCGCTTCGTTCTCCTGCAGCCAGCCGCTCTCGATCGCCTGCTTGTACAGCGTGGTGCCGGGGTAGGGCGCCGCTAGCGACACCTGGATCGTGTGCGGGTTGATTTCCTTGGCGAACTGGATCGTCTTGTCGATCGTTTCCTTGGTCTCGCCGGGCAAGCCGAGGATGAAGGTGCCGTGGATGGTGATGCCGAGTTTGCGGCAGTCCTCGGTGAAACGGCGCGCGATGTCGGTGCGCAGGCCCTTCTTGATGTTGTGCAGGATCTGGTCGTCGCCGGACTCGTAGCCCACCAGCAGCAGGCGCAGGCCGTTGTCTTTCATGATCTTCAGCGATTCGTACGGCACATTTGCCTTGGCGTTGCAGGACCAGGTCATGCCGAGCTTGTTGAGACCTCGCGCTATCTCGTGCACGCGCTCCATGTTGGAACTGTCGGTGAAGGTGTCGTCGTCGAACATGATCTCCTTGACCTCAGGCATGTTCTCCTTGATCCACTTCACCTCGGCGATGACGTTCTCGGCCGAACGCACGCGGTAGCGATGGCCACCCACGGTCTGCGGCCACAGGCAGAAGGTGCACTTCGAACGGCAGCCGCGCCCGGTGTAGATTGATACGTACGGATGCTTGAGATAACCGATGAAGTAGTTGTCGACCTTCAGATCGCGCTTGTAGATCGGCGCCACGAAGGGCAGATCATCCATGTTCTCGATCATCGCGCGCGAAGGGTTGTGTTGCACGCTGCCATCGAGGAGTTTGTAGCTCAAGCCGTTGATGTCCTTGAGCGGGCGGCCTTCGGCGACTTCCTTGCAGGTGTAGTCGAATTCTTCGCGGGCGACGAAATCGATCGCCGCCGAGGCGGTCAGTGATTCGGTTGGATTTACCGCCACCTTGGCGCCGACCATGCCGATCAGCATGTCCGGTTTGCGGGCCTTCAGCAACTCGGCAAACTTCGCATCGGTAGGGAAGGACGGCGTGCTGGTGTGGATGATCACCAGCTCGTAGCCTTCGGCGATGCGCAGACTTTCTTCGACCGTGAGTTCATCCGCAGGAGCATCGAGCACACGCGAATCCGGCACCAGTGCGGCCGGCTGCGCCAGCCAGGTTGGATACCAGAAACTCTTGATCTCGCGCTTGGCCTGGTAGCGCGAACCGGCGCCACCGTCAAAGCCGTCGAAGGAAGGGGCCTGCAGAAAAAGCGTTTTCATAGGACTGGAAGCTCCTGCGGAAACACGGACCAATACCCATCTACATCGAATTACTCAGGAAGACGACGCGGGACCGTCGCCCCGCGCATGCAGCACCTGACCATGCCATCTTACGCGCCAACCGGTCAGGGCTGCAGCCCACTCCAGCAACGATAGACCATCGCGAAGGGGAATCAGCAGAACTTCGTACCATGGCAAGGCCGCATGACTGGATGGCCGTTGCGAAATATTCAGCAAGATCCTGGCGCAGCCACCCACCACCGCAAGGCCTGCGGTCCATGCGCCGGGTGCCAGGACCACGCCCAGCAAAAGCATCGGCGACGTAAAGCAGACAAAGCTCATGGCAAAGCCCAGCGGGGCTATCGCCCGTATCGTGCGCAGCCAGCGTAACTCGTGCGCCCACAGCGCGGGCAGATGCGTTTCGCTGACATCGGTGCCAACAACCATATCCGAGAGCACCGTGCGCAGTCGGAGTTGTCGAGTCAGTTCGCCCAGCCAGAAATCGTCCGCCAGCGTATCCCGCAGCGCCTCAAAGCCGCCGATGGCTTGCAAGGTATCGCGGCGCAATGCGATGGTCGAGCCGAAGGCGAAACGCGTCGAACCGAAGGCGTGTGCCAGCCGGACCGATGGCGCGAACCAGTCGTCGATGAATAGACGGCCAACGCTTGCCCAGATTCCGTGTTGCGCGATACCACGGTAAAGACAGGTGACGATGCCCACGTCAGGTTCCGCCAGAGGGCCAGTCACGCGCACCAGATAATCCGCCGGTACGCTGATGTCGCTGTCAGCGAGCACCAGCCAGTCGTGCCTGGCATGCGGCAGCATGTTCATGAGGTTGCTTACTTTCAGGTTTGCGCCGTATATGCGCGGATCGACCACAAGGGTGATGACGAGCCGCGGGAATTCCGTGCGTAGCTGCCGCACGACAGTGATGGCCGGATCTTCCGGCTCGCGCACGCCTAATACCAGTTCGTAATCGGGGTGCGCCTGCAGGCAGAAGTCGCGCAGGTTTTCATACAGCCGCGGTTCGGCCCCATGCAACGGTTTGAGTACGCTTACGGGCAACAGGTGGGGAATGCTGTTGTCGCCGGACGATGAAGACCGAGCACGGGGGCTTTTCAGTACGGCACACAAGGCAGCGCAGGCGTAACCGGCTGCGGCCGTGCTCAGTCCAGTACCGAGCCAGTAAATGCCATCCATAAGTGCGCCTGTAGTCATGCCTGCTTATGGTATAGCCGAAATATTTGGCTTAAAGTCGGCCGGTGAGCCAAGCGAAAGCACAGCCTGGGCATCGTCTAACCGGTTGGTTGCGACATTGCCGGAGCGGAGCCCGATACATCTGCCTCGTGCGGGCAACGCTTGGTCGGCGCAGCGCATGTAACCGACTCTTGCCGCAGCCATGCCCATGAATCCTGAACCGCATGCGGTCGCGCTCGGTGAATACCATGCCGCAGCACAAGCTCAGCCCAATATTGCCCTGGTCAAATACTGGGGCAAGCGCGATGCTGAACTAAATTTGCCGGTCGTCGGCTCCATCTCCATCACGCTGGACAGTTTGTGGACGCGAACCGAAGTGCGCTTCGTGCCGGGGGCGGTACAGGATCGGGTCAGTCTCAATGGCCGCAGCGATGAGTCCGTGACGAAGCGGGTGGTTGCCTGCCTCGATCTGCTGCGTCAGCGCGCACATATCGACTGGGGCGCGGTGGTCGACAGTCGCAACAATTTTCCCACGGCTGCGGGTCTGGCTTCCTCCGCCTCCGGGTTCGCCGCGCTGGTATACGCGGGCGGGCGGGCACTGGGTCTGGAGCTAAGCGAGGCTGAACTATCGATATTGGCGCGTCGCTGCTCTGGATCGGCAGC
This sequence comes from Dyella sp. S184, assembly GCF_009766065.1. Lineage (GTDB taxonomy): Bacteria > Pseudomonadota > Gammaproteobacteria > Xanthomonadales > Rhodanobacteraceae > Rhodanobacter. Next base: position 34,559 of record NZ_LMUE01000003.1, read on the forward strand.
GCGTTCGGTATTGGGTGGCTATGTCGAGTGGACACGCGGACAGCTGGCGGACGGCAGCGACTCGGCCGCGCATCCCATGCTGGCAGCGGATGCATGGCCCTTGCGCGTGGCGGTAGCGATTACTTCTACCGCGGCCAAGCAGGTGGGCTCCAGCGAAGGGATGCGTCGCACTGCGCAGACATCCCCGTTCCAGGCAGCCTGGATCGCGACGCAGGAAACCGATCTGGCTGCGGCGCGCAGCGCTATCCTGACGTGCGATTTCGATGCCCTGGCGCTTGTTTCCGAGCATAGCTGCCTCAAGATGCATGCGCTGGCCATGGCGGCCCAGCCAGGGCTGCTGTACTGGAATGGAGCCACGGTGGAATGCATGCACCGTGTGCGCACGTTGCGTCAGCAGGGACTGCCCGTGTTCTTCACCGTCGATGCGGGACCGCAGTTGAAGGCCGTTTGCGCACCGTCGGCGATCGAGAAGGTTAAAGCAGCCCTGCGTGAGGTTCCTGGCGTACTCGATGTACTCGACTCCGGACTTGGCGCAGGCGCGCACGCCATTGCCCTGGGGGCGCTGGAGGCATGATGGAACTGACTGCCAGCGCACCTGGCAAACTCGTGTTACTGGGTGAATACGCCGTACTGGAAAGTGCGCCTGCCTTGGTGCTGGCGGTGAATCGCCGCGCCAATGTGCGTATTGCGGCACGCACGGATGGCATCTGCGAAGTGAACGCACCGGAGCTCGACGTGGCCGGTGCGCGCATGTCCATCGACGCTGATGGTGGGTTGCACTGGCAATGCGCCGACCGCGATGCGGACAAGTTGAGCCTGGTCGATCACATATGGCAGGGCTTGCTGCACGAAGGCCTGGCCCCGCGCTCGGGCGATGGGTTCAATCTGCACCTGGACACCTCGTGTTTTTTTCACGCCAATGGCACTGGACGCGTCAAGCTGGGGTTGGGTTCCAGTGCGGCCCTGACGGTGGCGCTGGCTTCCGCACTGGCGACGTTCGCGGGCCAGGGCGAAGCGACGGCCGAGCGCACGCGATGGTTGCGCCGCCTGTTTCGGATGCATGGCACCTGGCAAGGGGGACGCGGCAGTGGCGTCGATGTGGCCGCCGGTGTGGCTGGGGGCTTGATCGCCTACCGACTGACCGGGCAGGACCCGCAACCATCCTTCGTGCCCCTGGGATGGCCAATGGCTGGTGTGCACTGCCTGTTCATCTGGTCCGGTCAGGCCGTCTCAACGGCGAATTACTTGCTACATTTGGCAGAGTGGCGCCAGAGTCACCGCGCGGAGTATGCGCTGCATATGCAAGAACTCGGTGCCCTGGCCGAGGCAGCGGCAGAAGCCCTGCAGCAGGAGCGCGCGGCAGCTTTCGTGGAGCTTGCGGCTGTCTATGCGACCGCATTGCGAAACTTCGGCGTCGCCTGCGGTTTGGAAATTTTTTCTCCCGCGCAGCAACGTTTCGCGGACATCGCAGCGGATGCCGGGGTCAGCTATAAGCCATGCGGCGCTGGTGGCGATTTCGGCGTGGTCTTCAGCGAGGATGCAGACCGTCTGGTCAGCATCAGGCAACACATAATCGATGCAGACATGCACGACATGCCTCTTAAGAGTGATACGCAGGGGTTCACCTGCGCTATACATTTGACTTCAGATTGTTCGTAATGCAAGGTTTCCAGTGAGGATGTGAGAACACTTGGACGCTGTTGTCGACATGTCGAGCCGATGCTGAGAGACGTGGCTTGAACGTGCAAACCTGAGCGGAGTGGCCACGGTATGAGCATCGAACAATCCAGTGCGGAGCGGTCGCGGTTTCCAGCGTTCTACAAATTGTCGGTGTCCGATCGCGTACGGATCATTCACGAGCGCGGCTGGCTGTCCGCCGAGGATTACCAGACGCTCGTTTCCGGCGAGCATACGCTGAAGGTCCACAAAGCCGACAAGATGATCGAGAACGTCGTCGGCGTGATGGGCTTGCCGGTCGGTCTCGGCCTGAACTTCCTGGTCAACGGACGCGATTACATCGTCCCACTGGTGGTTGAGGAACCTTCGATCGTGGCCGCGCTGTCGTCAGCAGCGAAAGTGGTGCGAGGTGCAGGCGGCTTCACGGTGGAGAGTACCGAGCCGGTGCTGATCGGCCAGGTCCAGGTGGTGGACGTGCCACATCCGGCGCAAGCCAAGGCAATCCTGCTGCAGCGCAAAGACGAATTGCTAAATCTCGCGAACAGCCTGCACCCGCAGATGGTGGCGCGTGGCGGTGGCGCACAGGATGTCGAGGTGCACCTGCATACACGTGCCGAAGGCAGCGATATGCTGGTGGTGCACCTGCTGGTCGATACACGCGATGCGATGGGGGCCAACCTGGTCAATACCATGTGCGAGGGTATCGCCTCGCTGGTGGAATCCATGACCGGTGGTCGCGTGTTTCTGCGCATCCTGTCCAACCTCGCCGATCGCGCGATGGTACGTGCGCGTTGTGTCATCCCGATCGAAGATCTCACCACCAAGGGGCATCCCGGCGAGGAAGTGCGCGACGGCGTGGTGCTCGCCAACGAATTCGCCAGCATCGATCCCTATCGCGCCGCCACGCATAACAAGGGCATCATGAACGGCGTCGACGCAGTCGCGCTGGCTACCGGCAACGACTGGCGTGCCATCGAGGCGGCTGCACATGCCTACGCCGCACGCGGCGGCCGCTATACCTCGCTGACGCGCTGGTACAAAGGCGAGCAGGGTGAATTGGTGGGCGAGCTGGAGATGCCGATGAAGGTCGGCATCGTCGGCGGGTCGCTGCAATCCAATGCCACCGTGGCGCTCGACCTGCGCCTGCTCGGGGTGAAGTCGGCACGCGAACTGGCCGAAGTAATGGGCGCGGTCGGTCTCGCGCAGAATTTCTCGGCGCTGCGTGCCCTGGTCACCGACGGTATCCAGCAAGGTCACATGACATTGCATGCACGCAGTGTCGCCATCACGGCCGGCGCCACCGCGGAAATCTTTGACACGGTGGTCGAGCGGCTGGTGGAGAGCGGTGAGATCAAGATATGGAAAGCGCAGGAAATCGTGCTGCAGGTGCGCAAGGAGGCGCGCGGTGTGGCGATCGCCCCGAAGCTGTCCGAACAGCGGGTGCCCGATCTGCGTGCCTGTGGCCACGGCAAGGTCATCCTGCTTGGCGAACATGCTGTGGTCTACGGCAGCCACGCGATTGCCGCACCCGTGCCGCTGGCCGTGCGCGCGACCGTGCAGGACACCGCTTCCGGCAGTGTCGACATGCTTATTCCGCGCTGGGGCGTGGAGTATCGACTTCACCGTGATCCGGCGCACCGTGATTCGTTCCAACGCTCGCTTGGTATTATTTTCGACACGCTGGAATTGACCGAACGCTCGATTCGCATCGAAGTATTCCCCAACGTGCCCAGGGCCATGGGCCTGGGCGGTTCGGCAGCGATGGCGGTGGCGGTGATCCGTGCCCTCAATCAGCATTTCCGGCTGGACTTGAGTGATGTGCAGGTCAACGCCTTGGCTTATCGCTGCGAAGAGGTGGCACATGGCGCGCCTTCGGGCGTGGACAACACGGTGGCGACCTACGGCAAGCTGGTGCTCTACAAGCGCGGCCGGCAGCTGGAAGAGGCACCGGCCATACACGAATTGGCACTGACCAAGCCTGTTCCACTCGTGATCGGCATCAGTGGCAAGGAGAGCCTCACTGCCAGGACCGTCGGCAACGTGCGCAGCGCCTGGCAGCGCAACCCGGCGCTTTACGAAGGCATCTTCCAGCAGATCGACCAGCTCACGCTGCAAGGCGTGGACGCCATGCAGCAGCATGATCTGGAGCGTCTGGGCGATCTGATGAACATCTGCCATGGCCTGCTGAACGCCTTGCGCGTGTCCAGTCGGGAACTGGAAGAGCTGGTGCAGATTGCGCGCGAACACGGTGCACTCGGCGCCAAGCTTACCGGCGGCGGTGGCGGCGGCTCGATCATCGCCCTGTGCCCACAGAATCGCGACACGGTGATCGCTGCGATGCGTGAAGCCGGCTATCAGGCGATGGAGGTAGACATTGGATAATCGCGAATTGAATCGTCAGGAATGGCGGGATTCCAGGGATGTGGTTTCCTTCGATGACGAGCCCTTGATCCTGGTCGACGAACACGACCGCGAGATCGGTTATCTCGACAAAGCTTCGGCACATCTTGGGCACGGTGTGCTGCACCGGGCTTTTTCGTTGTTCGTGTTCAATCCGCAGGGCGAGTTGCTGTTGCAGCAACGCGCGCCGGGCAAGCGTCTGTGGCCAGGTTATTGGTCCAATACCTGCTGCAGTCATCCACGTCGCGGCGAAACGCTGGAGACGGCGGTCCACCGGCGTCTGCACGAAGAGTTGGGCCTGCATTGCCCACTGCAATTCCTGTTCAAATTCGAGTACCAGGCTCAATTCGATGCCGAAGGCGCCGAGCATGAACTGTGTTGGGTCTACGCCGGGCGCAGCGCCGCAACACCCACCGTGAATATCAACGAAATTTCGGCGCTGCGCTATATATCGCCGGACGCGCTCGATGCCGAAATGGCACAACAGCCGCAAACCTTCACGCCCTGGTTCAAGATCGAATGGGAGCGCTTGCGCCGTGAGCATGCCCAGGCATTTGCGCCGCTCACCATCCAGTCAGCATGAAAATGGTCGTCGCGAAGCAAATGGCTTATATTTCGAATCAGCCAATCAGGTTCGGCGTCACGCAGGTGAAATGCCACCGAACTGTTTGCATGGCGATGGCTTTGCAAAAGTCACACTGAGATCCCGGAGGCTCCATTGGGCATTCCACTTATCCAGCAGACCACGATCGCGCGCTATATTCTCGGCAAGAAGCTCAGCGGCCAGAAGCGCTACCCGCTGGCGATGATGCTGGAGCCGTTGTTCCAGTGCAATCTGGCTTGCGCTGGATGCGGCAAGATCGACCATCCCAAGGAAATCCTGCAGAAGCGCATGAGCGTCGAAGATGCTCTGCATGCGGTGGACGAGTGCGATGCGCCGGTCGTTTCCATCCCTGGCGGCGAACCGTTGATCCACAAGGAACTGCCGCAGATCGTGCAAGGCATCATTGCGCGCAAGAAGTTCGTTTACTTGTGTACCAACGCCATCCTGTTGCCCAAACACATCGACGAATACCAGCCCTCACCGTACTTCACCTGGTCGATCCACCTGGACGGCCTGGAAAAGCGCCACGACGCATCGGTGTGCATGGACGGCATCTTCGAGAAGGCCATCACCGCGATTAAGCTGGTGCTTTCGCGCGGCTATCGCGTCACGGTCAACTGCACCTTGTTCAACCAGGAGCCGCCGGCGGAGGTCGCCGAGTTCTTCGACTACGCGATGGACCTGGGCGTCGAAGGCATCACCGTGTCGCCGGGTTACAGCTATCAGCATGCGCCGCGCCAGGATGTTTTCCTCGGGCGCAGCCAGAGCAAGCAGTTGTTCCGCGACGTGTTCAGGCTCGGCAAGGAGCGCAAGAGCAAGTGGGTCTTCAACCAGTCGTCGATGTTCCTCGATTTCATCGCCGGCAATCAGGCCTACCAGTGCACTCCTTGGGCCAACCCGACCTACAACATCTTCGGTTGGCAGAAGCCCTGTTACCTGCTTGTCGATGAAGGGTATGCGCCGACCTACAAGGTATTGATGGAAGAAACCGAGTGGGAAAAGTACGGCGTCGGCATCAATCCGAAATGCGACAACTGCATGGCCCATTGCGGTTTCGAAGGCACGGCCGTGAACGACACCTTCGCGCACCCGTTGAGGGCTTTGCGCGTATCACTGTTCGGCCCGCGCACCGAAGGCGCGATGGCTCCTGATCTGCCGGTACTGTACGGCGATCGGGCCGCTGCTACCGCCGTGCATATCCCGATCAGTGCCATCCAGCGCCGTAACAGCAATACGGGTGCTGATGCCGGCCGCTGACCCGGATGTTCGCTGACCTGGGCACCTTGGGTTGGGTGGTCGCATCGATTCCGGCATTGATGTGGGTTGGCTTGCTGCTGGTGCCCTGGCGGCCATGGAGCACGCGCGAGCATATCGAAGCCGATTTGCAAGCCATGCCCGCAGCCGACCTTGGCAAGATCACTGTACTTATCCCGGCACGTAACGAAGCCGAGGTGATAGGCACCGCCCTGGCCGCTTTGCGGGCTCAGGGAGTGGGTTTGCAAGTGCTGGTGATCGACGATCAATCGAACGATGCCACGGTGCAGATTGCCACTGCGTATCCGAATACACGCATCATCAACGGCCAGCCGTTGCCGGATGGCTGGGCTGGCAAGCTGTGGGCCCTGGAGCAGGGCATGGTCCATGTGCGCACCCCGATGACACTGTTGCTCGATGCCGATATCCAGTTGCAGCCGGGCTTGCTCGGGACCCTGTTGGCACACAAGCAGCGCGAGGGTCTGCATCTGGTCTCGTTGATGGCAGATCTGCGCCGTACCAGTTTCTGGGACCGGCTGCTGCTACCGGTATTCGTGTACTACTTCAAATTGCTGTATCCATTTTCATTGTCGAATTCGAGCAGCCGCCATGTCGCCGCAGCGGCGGGCGGTTGCGTACTGGTGGATACGGAGGTGCTGCGGCAGATAGGTGCCTTCGCCAGCCTGCGCAATGCATTGATCGACGACTGCACGCTGGCACGCCAGGTGAAAAATGCCGGTTACCGTATCTGGCTGGGTTTGAGTTGTGGGGTCGTGAGTCTGCGGTCCTACGGAACCTTACGCTCCATCCACGACATGGTGGCGCGCTCGGCTTTCACCCAGCTTGGCTACTCCACGTTGCTGCTGTTGGCGGTGACTGTTGTATTCGCTCTTGCCTATGGTTTGCCGTTTGCGCTGCTTGATTCGCCGCATACGTGGCCCTTGGGGGTAACTGCCTGGTCGGCCATGACACTGGGCTACCTGCCGATGTTGCGCTATTACCGGATGTCGCCGTTATGGGCCCTCCTGTTGCCGCTCAGCGCAACGCTGTACCTGGGCATGACCTGGGGTTCGGCGATACGGTATTGGGGCGGGGTACGCTCACGCTGGAAGGGCCGGACCTACGGCACCTGATATTCCCGTCCGATGCGACGACACCAAAGCGCCTTATGTACAGATGGCCAGCAATCGTCACGGTGCCGTGGCGAGCTGGCTCTTGTTCCAGCCGACCAACTGCAGTTGCAGTCCCCACGGCGTAACGAAGTTCACCACGGTCTGACCGGCGTATGGTCCGGTTTTCATGGTCACCGATGTCCCGATCACTTGTACGCCTTCGCGCCGCAGCCACTGGTCGGCATGCGCCACATCGTCAGCGGAGAACTGGATCGGCTCGTTGCCCTGATCGATTGAGTAGCGCGCTGAGGAAAGTGAACGTGCTCCATGCTCATCGAACAATTCGACGATGGTGCCCGAATCGCAGAGCAGCAGTCGGGATGCAGGCGGGGCGGGGTGCCGGGATGCAGTACCTGTTGTCGGTCCGTCTGTATTGACCGGGCTGACCGGTTCGCAGTCCAGGATGTTGCGAAAGAATGCGGTGGCCTGCTGCAGATTGGGTACACCGATGGTCACGTAGCCGCTGTCATGGACGCCGGTGGCATGGCTGTTGAAAGGCACGCCGGCCATGGCGGCCAGGAAACCGAAGACCAGTATCGAAAGGAAGGACTTGCGCATGAGTTTGCACCAGTAACCGTACTGGTGGCCTATATGGGCATGGCTATTTCAAGCTGAAGTACCGCTGGGTGGTCACCGCGTTTCCCTGCGTGAACGATGGCCTTGAGTCAACGCAAATGGCAGATGCCCCGTTTATCGTTCAAAGGCGGAAACACAACGGTCGCGCAAAAGCGCTTTATCGCGGCCTTTGTCGTCACCATCTTTACACCACAAACAGACCGGCAAGTAGGTAGCTAATCCGGTCAAACCCTATAGACACAGGATTGCCAGGATGAAGCGTCATCTCAACTCGCTGCTGCAACGCAAGCACACCGAATTCGAAGGTGCTCAAGACTCAGGTCGCTCGCCTCGATTGATGAAGCGGTCGCTGTTCAATTGAAGGATGGCTATGACTGGCTGGCGATGATCAAGGGTGTGCAGGCGACTCGGGCATTGGCACGGGGCTGAGGTCGAAGCGACCTGTCTACGCGTGAGTCGTGGTTACAGCTGGCTGGATTTTCACAGCCTGCCGTCAAAGTAAAAGTTGTCCAGAAGGTTTGCAGCCGGAGCCGTGAGCATAAGGGCGCTGCTCGCTCACCTGGCTCACGGCCTCCGGCCGCAAGCCTTCTGAACATCTTGGATTTATTTGAACAACGCGGTGGAAATGACGAGCCGCGCCAGCCACCAAGCTTTACAGCCCAATACACCTAGCTTGCTAGTTGACGTGTTGGGTACGCCGTTTGGATCGGATGGCCGTTTTCGATGACGGAACGAACAGCCTCCTCTTCATCAAGCAGATGCTTAGATACAACGAGCTTAATGCCAGGCTGCGCCAGATACTGACCTTGCCACCGGTACCAAGGACAAGCTCCGACACTGAGAACAAGAAGATCAATCCTGTTGCGATCAGGCAAACGTTTCGCACGAGGTATTCGAGAGGCAATTGCTTGGAAAAGTTCCGCATGCAGTTATTGTGCGACTGCGTTCCATAAAGATGCGATATGGAAGAATCGGTTCGCCATATAGATAGCGTAAAAATTTCCTGTCGCCGATAGCTCCCGCTAGTGGCTGGTGGTGATCCGACAGGCGTGGCGTTGCCCAACGCAGCAGCTGGTGTTGTGTTCCGTGAGAGCTACCGAGCCGGTGCATGCCGAAAGTCAGGGTGACAAATAGCGGTGTCGCAGGCGCATGCTCGACGCGTAAGCTGAGGGATCGAACCTTAGAGAGCGATCACATGGTTTTCCCGTCGCGCCCGCTGCTGGTTGTCGCCATGACGACCGTGCTCTTCGCTGCCAACTCGAATCAGGCAGCTGTCACGACTCCCTTCGACTTCTCGAAACACGCCATTGCCTTAAACGTGACCGTCAAGGGAGTACCGCTCTACGTTCTGCTGGATACCGGCGTCGACCCTTCAGTCATCGACATCAAACGTGCCGATGCACTCGCATTGCCCGTGGATCGCAAGACCAGTGGGCAAGCCGACGGCGAAGGTACGGGCAGCACCACTGTGTTTCCGGCAACGATCAAGGACCTCGAGATCGGCGGTCACGCCTTCGGCGACGTGGTGACGCTGGCCGCGGACATGGGAACGCTCTCGAAAACCTACGGGCGTCCTGTCGATGGGGTCCTGGGTTATAGCTTCCTGAAGGACAAGGTCGTACTGATCGACTATACGGCCAGCACCGTCACGATCTTTTCCGGCACCAAGGAGGCCGAAGTGTTCGTTCGGCAGTGCAGGAAGCATTACGGCACGCCGCTGCGTTCATTCGCCGATGAGCAGATACCGGTGATTCCGGATTTTCAACTTGGCGATGCAAAGGTGCCAATCACGCTGGACACTGGTTCAAACCGAGGCATCGCGCTGTATCAGGTGGCGCTGAATGTGAAAGGCATACGTGGCGCGCTGAAAGTCACGGGCAAGGCTCATGGCGCCGGTGCGCGCGGCACTTTCACCAGTGATACCGCGACCTTGAATGTCCCCGTCGGAATGGGACCCTTCCAGTTGCCGGCAGGTGAACCCGTCGTCGTCATGTCGTCCAGGGGCTCGGCCGACTCACGCATGGCGAACATCGGCAACATGACGTTCGCAGCAATGAAGGTGAAGCTCTTGCTCGACTACCCAGCGAAGCAGGTTTCCTTCTACGGCGACTGCGCTCCCTGAGTAACGCCACTACCGCTCGCGCGTGCATTGCTATGGCACATAGTATGGAGCATGACGATCCGGACGGATTCGGGATGGCCAGGCAACAACGTACCGTCGACCGCGTGCTTTATGTTTCCACCATCGCCACGTGGTGTCAGAACAAAGCCGCCGCCTCGCTGATCGCTATCCACACGCTGATCAGAAACGGAATGCGAACCAGCGCTATAGCAGCGGGTGTAACCGTTTATCAAAAGAGTGCTGTGCGCCTGTCGCGGAGTGGGACACAGTTTGAGGGGGCGCTGTTGATTGTTGCAAAGCTAGCTAGAAAGCTTGATCGCAACGGTTTGCGCAGCGATCGGAAACCCAATGCATCGTGAGAGCAGGAAAGCTACTGCAAGGACGGTCCGTATACCGAAGGGGCTCGTGTGAGGGTGTTCAAGCAAGATCATCGCCATACGATCACTCGTAATTCATCTATCTACGAATCTCACGACTACCTCACACTAGAAGCGAGACCCAGCACGCATTATTGGCATTCGGTTCGGTAGAGCCTGCCTCCAACGGTCCGAATTAGCGGGTCTTGAGGTAACACCGATCATGACAATCACACTGCTCCTTATCGTCGCAGGGTGCCTAGGCGCTTCGACGTTTGTTCCCTTCATTGCCGATGCGCAGGAAGGGCGAATCGCGTTCTCAGGCGCGGTTGTTACACCCACCTGCAGCATTGCCACTCCCGTCATAGCCATGGCTGCCGATGTACCGAGCGCAGTAAATGAGACGCGGCAATTGACTTGTGCCACGTCGGCCAATGCAAGTCTCACTATGCCCCAGAGTTATGCACTGACCGTCGTTCGCTTGTCGAGTTTGGTACCAGATCGAGTACTGAAATACTTCGACACCTACGTTAAGGCAGAGCGTCCCGGTGCGGCGGACCCGGTGTTGCTGACGCAGGCTTACGACTGATGTCGCAGCGAGCCGTCGTTGCTTTTGACCACGAATCATTTGGCGATAGAGGCCAGATAGGGTGGCTTGCGCGCCTGATTGATGCCACCACGCCGGAGGAAGTAGGTGCGGTTATCGTGGATCGGGTCAAAGCACAGCATGGCTGCGAAAAGGCAATGGTGGTTTGGTTGGCCGTCGATGGAAGCCCTGTCCACACTGCGACGCTTGCTGCTCCGAATATGCGTCAGTTGACCCAGGCTCACGCTGCTTTGCAATCGATCAACGGCTGGCAGAAATCGCCCGATGGTCAGCAGCTGGCGCTATGCCTATTGAGGCAAGAGCGGGTGGTGTTGTTGCTGACGTTGGCGCCTGGGGCCTCCGGCAAAGAACTGCTCGCCAACATCAAACAGTGTCTCCAATTGGCCACACATCACCTGCTTCATGCGATGAAACTGGCTGCTTTGAACGATTCACACAATCAGTTGGAACATTCCGAAAACCTGCAGCGCGCGTTATTTGCAATCGCAGATCTTTCCGGTTCCGATCTCGACATGCCGGAGCTTCTGCGTAGCATTCACATGATCGTTAGCCGGCTGATGTATGCCGAGAACTTTTTCATTGTGCGGCACGATCCCGAGCGCGGCACGATGCGCTTTCTCTATTTCGTGGATGCAGAAGATACTGAAAGCCCCGACGCTGCGGGGGAAGAGTGGCTGGAAGCCCGCCGGGACACGCTGACCTGGCATCTCCTCACCCGTGGCAAGCCATTGATGGGGAGCAATGAGCAATTGCGCGAACAGATCAACGGATCGCTTTTGACGAGCGGCCCCGATAGTGTCGACTGGCTTGGTGTGCCGATGTTGCGCGATGGTCGGGTGCACGGTGCATTGGTAGTTCAGAGCTACAAGAAAGGTATCGCCTTCACAGAGGAGGATCGTGCCCTACTGGAGTTCGTCGGCAGTCACATCCTTACCGCCCTGGAACGCAAGCAGACCAAGGACGAGCTGGAGCAGCGGGTACAAACGCGGACGCTGGAGCTGGCCGAGGCCAATCAGGGCCTGCAAAAGGAAATACTGGAACGTCAATGGGCCGCTCGGTTACAGGCGACGCTGTTTCATCTCGCTCAGTTGGCGACCGCCGACATTGATGAGGGCGAATTTTACAAGCGTGTGCATGCGGCTGTCGGTGAACTGCTCAATGCAGAAAATTTCTTTATCGCGTTGCTTGTGGAGGACCGAGAGGCTCTGGAGTTTCCCTATTTCGTCGATGGTGCCGAGCCGTACATGGAACGGCGAACGTTGGGGCGAGGCCTCACAGAGTATGTCTTACGCCGCGGTGAATCGCTGAGGGCTGGACTTGCTGAAATATTCGAGCTTGATCGGCAAGGTGAGATATCGCTGAAGGGTGTTGGCCAGCCTGCTGTGTGCTGGCTTGGTGTACCGCTGATGGTGGGTGATGAGGTCATCGGCTTGGTGGCTGTACAGAGTTATACCGAAGCCATTGTTTACAGTCCAGCCGATCAGGAGCTACTGAGCTTCGCCGCATTGCAGATCGCGAACAGCATCTATCGACGGCGTGCGACTGCCTTCCTGCATCAAGCCAATGTGCAACTGGAGCAGCGTGTAGAGCAGCGCACGCTGGAGCTGCGTCAACAAATTGCACACCGCGAAAAGGTCCAGCACCAGCTGAAACATCAAGTGATGCACGATACGCTGACCGGGCTCCCCAATCGCGGTTTCATGCGTGATCGACTCGGCCGCGTTCTTGCCTTGATACAACGTGAGCCAAGTCGGCGTTGTGCGCTGCTGTATCTGGATGTCGATCGTTTCAAGGTGATCAACGACAGCCTCGGACACCTTGCCGGCGACGAGTTTCTGAAAGCGATTGCCACCCGTTTGCAGCACTGCGTGCGTGAGCCGGACATGGTGGCGAGATTGTCAGGTGACGAATTTGCCATTCTGCTGGAGGACATTGAGGTTCCTTCTGTTGCAACGAATGTGGCTCAACGTGTGCTGCAGACCTTGGGCATGCCGTTGCGAATTGCCGGCAAGGAACTGGAACCGTCAGTCAGCGTGGGCGTTGCTTGCGGCGATGCCCATTATCTGGATGTCGACGAGTTGTTCCGCGACGCGGACATTGCGCTTTACCAAGCCAAGCAACTGGGTCGCAAGCGTTTTGTGGTGTTTGATGAAACGCTCGCGAAAGACATGGTTGATGTGCTGACGATAGAGGGTGAACTGCGCCAGGCACTCCAGCACGATCAGTTTCAGCCGTATTTCCAGCCCATCAGTCGACTCGATAGTGGCGAGGTAGTGGGCTACGAGGCATTGATCCGGTGGAACCATCCACAGCGCGGGCTGCTTAAGCCATCAGATTTCCTCAAGATCGCTGAGGACAGCGGATTGATCGAAACGATCGACTGGCGCATGTTCGAACTCAGCTTTGACCTGCTTGCGCAGCACGGTTCGGGCGATACGTTCATGACGTTCAACGTCTCGGCGCGGCATTTGCGCCATGCAGATTTCGATACGCGCTTGATCCATATGCTTGAGTCCGCCGGATTGCCACCCACGCGACTGATCGCAGAAGTCACCGAAGGTGCGCTACTGGACAATCCAGAACTCGTACGTGTCATTCTCGAACGACTGCGTACAGCTGGTGTGGGCGCTGCACTCGACGATTTCGGGACAGGATACTCATCACTCAGCTATCTGCATTCGCTGCCATTGCGCATGTTGAAGATCGACCAAGTTTTTGTGCAGTCGTTGGACAAGATGGGAAATACCAACAGCACGATGGTGGTTGAAGCGATCCTTGCGCTGGCACGTGCCTTGAACATCCAGGTGATCGCCGAAGGCATCGAAACCCAGGCACAGCACAACGTGCTGCTGGCGATGGGATGTGAAATGGGGCAAGGTTATCTGCTGGGTCGCCCCGCACCGATCGAACACTGGCTTGAACGGCATTCTTTAGTTGCGTGAATGCGAGCGTATTTGGTGCGCACGTCGCGGCGCTAAAACGAATTCGCAGCGAAGCGTTTGTGTGAGGTATGGCGAGCCATTCGTCCTGGAAAACCATACGGGTCACGTTCATAGCTTTCCCTGAAGTGACCTCGTGCAGTCTGGTAGAGGTGGCCGCTTCAGGAATGTGCAGGGAAAGCTATCAGTGGAACGATTGCTCTTGGTAACACCACCCTTTAAGCCACGCGATGGCCATGGCGGTATTGCACTCGTAAAAGCACCTGTCACGAGGCACGCCACAGTAGCGTGCGTAACAGCCCTCTACCCAAGCCTTCAACTGGTATTGGATTTTCTCGCTCATGTTGTCATTGGGCGCTTCGACAATGGAACAGGAAGTAACTGTTAGTTTCGCGTCAATTTGCCAGGCTCGTTACAAAACGCTCACTCAGTTAGATTGCCGGGATCCTGCAGCTTCACTTCGAAGCAAATCAAGCATGGTCATGTGAATCATTCTTCGCGATCGCCCGAATCCCACTCATCGCCGCGAATGCTTCGACCGCAGGGATCAAAACTAATTTGGATAATGCGGCCGAGCATGCTGAGGTCGGTGTGTCTAAGCTCCAGCCATTGCGGGACCCTGTCCAGGTTGACATGGTAAGCAGCGGGACCTCTGGGGCTTCGGACGCGGCATAGGCAGCTGCTACGTTGCTTGCGAATCGTTGGGCGGCAGGTATTCGCCTTCCATTTTGCCGTTCTTGTCGAGAATGGCGTCGATGCGATCCATCACCCACTCGTAATCCCCAGCGCCAGCCATGCGTGCGATAGCATCTGCACGGTCAGCGAATAGCGGCATGAAATCGGCATCGTCCGGGTGCTGCGTGATCAGTTGTGGCGTGACCTGTTCCAACTTCACCAGCATGCTTTGAAGTTCTTCTCGGGTCAGCGGTGAAGGTTGCGCCAGCTTGCGCTCAAATTCTTCGCGAGTATTCACCATGTTTGCTCCTGCGGCACCTAGGACACCGAGCTTGGTGCTGGGAGCGTCAAGCCAGTGTCATGCATATGTTGTCGCCGAATGCAAAATGGAAGTTGTACTCAGCCGGGGGCTTCGAATCATCTGACACTCGCTTCTCCGTGAGAGAAAAGGGAAGCGCAACCCGCCCCGGATACGACGCTTGAGTTTCACCCCGATGTAACGTTCTACGTCGGGCACACTGTGGGAGTGGACCGGTTTGACAGTATGGATAGGCGCGGTCGGTCGTACACACCACTTTGAACGCTGACAACCGCGCTCAAAGGCACTTACCGACGGCCTGTGTCAGAGCCCGTCATCCATAAGAGAGCGAATGTGGATGAAATCTGTCGTTGCCGACGTATAACGAGGGACGCTGGCAGTATCTGGGGCTCGGACATGACGGTTCTCTGTGATGTGGGTCACAGTAGCGATGGTCACAGTAACTGATCAACCTGTTTGGAACGGTCTATGCCTGTTTCCGTGTGAAGCGAATTTCACAGCAGATTGTGTGGCCATCGGTCGGCTCTCTTGACGGACTGGTTCGACGGATCAGGACCTTCGCTGGCTGTATCCATTCATCTCGCGCTTTCGCAGGACGGACCATGCGCCGCTTGCTTCCAACCATGCCGCTCGACGTTATATGGAAGGCTATCGGGCTCGCCGTCCTGGTATTCGCTTGCTGCGCCTATTCGCTGGCGTCGGCGCGCGCGACTGGCAGCGCGACCTCATTGTGGATAGCCAATGGCATCCTCGTGGGCGCCCTTGTTCGCCTGCAAACGCGCCACTGGTACATGTATTTGCTGTTTGGTTTGGCGGGAAATGCCGGAGCCCGGTTCCTGCTGCATGACTCGCTATTCGTATCGCTGGGCCTAGCGATGGCCAACACCCTCGAGATCCTGATCGTAAGCGGAGCCGTACGCCGGCAGTTTCCGGAAATCACCAGCAATACACCGTATCTGGAATTGGGTCGGGTGGCCCTGACGAGCACGCTCATCGCGTGTGCGCTGTCTGCGTTATTCGCCGGATTTTTAGCACATGCAATACAAGGTGCTCCGCTGTTCACCTACATCAACGGTTGGTACCGCGCTCACGTGCTCGGCATGGTGATCACGGCGACGATGACGGTCGTGGCCCTCACCGAAAAGTGGAAGCTTCTGGGAGTACCTGGCAAGCGGTGGCCATTCCTACGCGATATGGCCTTGATGACGGGTACGACGCTCGCTGTGTTCGCGCAGTCGCGATATCCATTGCTATTTTTGGTATACCCACCGCTGCTGCTGGTAGTGTTCCGGCATCGCTTCGCAGGTTTGGTGTTGGGCATAGCGCTGGTTGCCGCGATTGCCTCCAGCGCAACAGCTTGGGGAGTAGGGCCCTTCGAACTGGTTGTTAACGGATCGCGAACCGACCGAGCTCTCCTGGCCCAACTATTCATCGGTGCGGCCTGTCTAATCACCGTGCCATTGGCCTTGATTCTTGCCGAGCGCCGGCAGTTGGCGATTCGAGTTCGTGAGAGTGAGCTTCGATACCGGATCCTCGCCGACTATGCCGGCGATCTGGTGATGCGCATCAAACCTGATGGCCAGCGATCCTACGTATCGCCTTCCATCAAGGATCGGCTCGGCTGGGAAGTCGAAGAGTTCATGGAGCCGCGCCCAGATCTGATCCACCCCGACGACCGCGAACGTGTGGCCAAGGCTGTCACCGATCTCCATGAAAAAGCTGGTTCAGCGATCACCACGTATCGGATACGTCACAAGAATGGACATTACGTCTGGTTTGAAGCCTTGGCGCGGCTGGTGCCAAGCCCCGAAGTAGAGGGTGTCATGGAGATCATCTACACCGCACGGGACGTCACTCAACGAGTGCTGACAGAGCAGGCGCTGGCTGACAGCGAGCGGCGACTTCGTACGATCACGGATAACATACCGGCGGTTATTGCCCATGTGGATGCGTCTGAACGTTACACGTTCGTCAATGCCTACGTTCAGCATGTTTCGGGTGAAGACTCGACACAGATGATCGGAAAGACCATGCGTGAAGTCCGCGGCGATCTAATCTATCGTGGCCTTCAGGGACATATCGCGACGGCTTTGGGCGGCAATGCCGTCACGTTTGAGTACGAGGCTGACTACAGAGGAAAGCACACATATTTCCAGACTAACTTCGTGCCGGATCAAGACCAGGGAGGACATGTAAGTGGTGTCTATGCGTTGACTACGGATATCACGCACATCAAGGAAGTGGAGCAGGAACTGATAAAACTGGCACGCTTTGATACGTTGACCGGCCTTGCCAACCGGCGCTACTTCGATGAACACATAGCGGCTGTGATGTTGCGTAAATATCGCCAGCGATCACCCATTCTCCTGATGATGATTGATGTCGACCATTTCAAGCGCGTCAACGATTCGTGGGGCCATGGAGTCGGCGATGAAGTACTCAGGGATGTCAGTCAACGCGTTCAGTCCTGCCTTCGCAGGAGTGATCTGGTGGCGCGTATTGGTGGCGACGAGTTCGTTGTTCTCGTTGAGGATATTGAAGCGCCATCCGTTGGAGAAGGGTTGGCCCGTAAAATATGGACGGCAATGCAGCCAGAAATCGTCGTAGGAACGGTTCGCTTGCGGATCACGTTGAGCATAGGTATAGCGTTTTGCCAGAACATCGCGTCGCCCGATGCGGTCATGCAGCTCGCAGATGCTGAGTTATACAAAGCCAAAGCCGATGGACGCAATACCTACCATATGGCGGCGTAGCGCGGCGTACCTCGCCGCTTTCTCACGGGAATGCCCATTGCTGGTATCCGGGTGCGCTTCTCGCAATCGCGAAGTGCCACATTTGCTCGAAAGATAATTGCGCAACGCACACTTGTTGAGCGGGCCCGTTGGACGTTAACGATTTAGATGCGCCTTCAGAGATGAGTTTATATGCACCCGACATGGTCTTTGCTGGTATTGATCCTTGCATCGTTCGCTGCCGGAGTGCAGAACGCATTGGCCGGAGGGGGATCCTTTCTTACCTTTCCGGCGCTGTTGTTCGCTGGCCTTGATCCGCGCGCGGCAAATATCGCCTCCACCATCGCACTGTTTCCAGGCCAGGTGACTACGGGACTAGCCGGGCGCTCGGACGTTGCGGGTGCTGAAGGCTTATCGTTCCGCATGCTGCTTTGGATCAGCCTGGTCGGTGGCGCGTTTGGGGCTGTGTTACTACTAGTGACGCCGGTCAGCGTGTTTACTCGGCTCGTACCGTACCTCGTGTTGTTTGCCACGATCGTATTCGCCTGGGGTAGCTTTTTCAGAAAGCCGCCTCGCAAAGGCGCCAAACAGGCATTGGGCAGAAACTCTGCGATGGTTGTGCAGTTCTGCATCGCCATCTATGGCGGCTATTTCGGTGGTGGCATCGGCATTCTGATGTTGGCAGCGCTCACCGCGGCGGGCCTGGGCTTGCGTGTAGCTGGTGCAACCAAGAACGTGTTGGCGGGGGTGATGAATGCCTCAGCAGTGGTGATCTTCATGGTGCAGGCTCGCGTGCTTCCCTGGTCGTTGATCGCCTGCGTGGCTGTCCCTGCGATCGTTGGTGGTCAGATTGGCGCCCACTTATTGCACAGGATCAACGAGAAGGTGCTACGCATCGCTATCGTCTGTATCGGTGTGGCGCTGACAGTGGGTTTGTTCGTGATGAAATAGGCGGTTTAAGTGAAACCGGAATCCTTTCCTAATGCTCGCTGCTATTGATTCGCTCCAGGATGCGGCGAAGGTGTGCAAGGTCGGTCTTGGAAAGATGCTGGACAGCGGTTGGTGCATCGTCGTGCACGGTGCGTTGTACCAATTCGAGGAGCCGCCGACCCGAGGGCGTGAGCGACACCAGTTTCGCGCGTCGGTTGTCCGGGTGGGGATTGCGTTCGACCAGACCGCGATCTTCAAGATCGTTCACGGCTACCGTGGTGGCGGGTGCATCGCTGCTGGTCATATAGGCCAACTGCTTCAAGGTCTTCGGCTCATCCAGCAGGCGCCACAGCAGGCGTGCACGGCTGAAGGGCAGGCCGGTGGCATCGCTGACTTTTCGGCGCCATTCACCGCGGGTTTCCCATACCAAGTCGACCATCATCTGCCAGATGCGATCGGCTTCGGTGCCGCTGTTAGTGTGACCGATCATGCAGTCGCTCCGGCCGATGTTTCCTCCAGCAGGTGTGCCGCGTGGCGGGTGGTGTCACGCGCCCAGCGTGTGTTGGACAACCACGCCAGCAACAACACGGTAACGCCGCCGCCCGTGATCAGCCACCAGAACGGATGCGAGGCCTCGGCGAAACCGCTATGAATGTGCGCGCCCAGGATGGTGCCCGCAAGGGCGACGCCGAGCGATGCGCCAATCTGTCTGCTGGTGGAGGCAACCGCCGCGGCGAGACCCGCCTGTGCTTTAGGCATCCCGGACACAGCCGTGTTGGTAATGGGCGCATTCACCATGCCGAAACCGATCCCGAAAATCACATAGGTCAACAACAATAGTGGCAACGGTGTCGTGGCCGTTAGCTGCGTCATCATCAACGCGCTGACGACCGTGGCTGTACCGGAAGCCAGCAACGAGGGGCGTGTGCCGTACGTGCCGACCCATCGCCCGGAGAGCGGCGAACAGAGCATCGTCGCCAAGGCGAGCGGCAAGGTGCACAAACCGGTATGGAAGGCCGAAAGACCGCGCACTTCCTGCAAGTACAACGCATTGAGGAACAGGAAGCCGGAAAACGCCGAGAAACTGCATACGGCGATCAATGTTGCGCTGCTGAAGGGCGCACTGCGAAAGAACCGCACGTCGATCAATGGTTCGTGGCGCCGAGGTTCGTAGACAAGCAACGCGATCAGCGCAAGCGCTGCGGCGACGAACAGGCCGATGATCGTTGTCGAGTCCCAGCCGTCGTGGGGACCTTCGATCACCGCATAAGTCACCGTAGCAAGGATGACAAACACCAACAGTTGCCCAATCGGATCGACGCGACGCGGATGCGGTGCCTTGGACTCGGGAATGAAGCGCGCGGCGAGCAGCATCGCCGCGGCACCGATGGGCAAGTTCACCCAGAAGATGGAGCGCCAGCCGATGCTTTCGGTGAGCGCACCGCCGATCACGGGGCCCAGCGCCATTGCCACGCCGGCGACCGCACCCCAGACACCGATGGCACGTGCGCGTGCTTTTGGTTCGTGGAACGTGTTGGCGATGATCGACATGGCGACCGGATTGAGCATCGTCGCCCCCAGCGCCTGCAGAATGCGAAACGCGATCAGGCTATGAATGTCCGAGGCAATGCTGCACAGCAGCGAACCCAGCATGAACAGCGCCATGCCTGTCTGGAACACACGACGACGCCCGAAGCGGTCGGCCATCGACCCGGCCAGCATCAGCAGGCTAGCCACCACCATGGTGTAGGCATCGATCACCCACTGCAGCCCCGATATCGACGCGGCGAGATCGTGCCGGATCGAAGGCAGCGCGACGTTGACGATGGTGACATCCATCGCAACCATCAACAGGCTGAGGCAGCAAATACCGAGAATAAGGTTGGGATGGGTCTGGGCCCGCCCGGTGTTGACAATAGTTGTATTCATACAACAATTGTGAATTAACAACTATAAACCGTCAAGTGGTCTCTGCGTTGTCATGCACATGAACTCATTGATGGCGGCATACGCAGGTGGTCATCAATGTACTGATCAACCATGCCCACAAGCTCTCTCGGGAGCTCTACAGGTTACTGACCTCGGATCGCAGCAAGGAGATCGCCGACCGCCGGTGCTTCATTCTGGCGACAGACATCCAGTGCGGGTACTGGTTGGGAGTGAACAGTGTGTCGGTTTGAGCTGGTCACCTAAGCTGGTTGATGCTGGCGCTTTCGC
The DNA here is from genome assembly GCF_009766065.1 of Dyella sp. S184. Lineage (GTDB taxonomy): Bacteria > Pseudomonadota > Gammaproteobacteria > Xanthomonadales > Rhodanobacteraceae > Rhodanobacter. The sequence goes on from NZ_LMUE01000003.1 coordinate 55,139, forward strand.
CGGTTCTGGAAAAACCGTTGTCAACCAGCAACAGCTCTCGACGTGCGTGACGTCGAGAGCTATGCCTTGTGATTTAAATAGGTAGAGGGTTTTGAGCCATGCGCTGCTGTCCGGTTAAAGCAGCTTCGCGAACAACATCGAAGCCGTAACTCAACATCGCGTTTTCGTAGGATGCAAGCGCGTCCTGAAGAGCCGTTGCGCCCATAGCAGCGCGCTTCAAAGCACGTCCCAGTGTCACGCCATCACGCATGGCCACGTTGGCGCCGCGCCCAAGCGTTGGCGTCATCCCATGAATGGCATCGCCCAACAGCGTGACATTGACGGGTGCATCGAGCGAACACGGAATGCTCGTATACATTTCCACCAGGAAGAACGAGGTGGGATCGCCATGACGAAGCATGCGCGCGGCGTGTTCGGGCCATTGAGCGATGGTCTCTAGAGCGATCTCTCGAAGCTGGCTGCTGGATGCTATACGCAATGCGGGGAGATCTTTGGGGAAAAACTCAGGGCGACCGCCGACAATAGACACGAGATAGTCGTCCCGCTGTTTAAGTTCGACGTTGGCAATCTTCCCCGCCTGATCAGGTGGGACGGGAAATTGAACCGAGCCCATGCCCAAGAAGACTTTCCGTTCGTCCATGGCCACGGTGAAGATGTCGCCTAGCGTTTCGGCTGGAACGATGTCTTTGGCGGCTTGAACCGGAATGCGACCATAGATGGCGATGACGCCAGAGTTCATCGTCTCGGCATGTGGAGCACGCTGCTCACGTACAGTCGAGCGAATGCCATCTGCACCGACGAGCACGTCACCTTCGGCTTTAGTGCCGTCCTCGAAATACGCGACGACACCACCGGCGTGCTCTTCGTAACGTACGAGACGTTTGCCGAATTGGATGCGATCTTCCACGCCGGCTAGCAGGATTTGACGCAACGTGGCGCGATCGACGTTGAAGTGCTCGGGCTCACCCTCGTGTGGTGGCCAGACATCCTTACCAAGATCGTCATCGGTAAAAAGACGTTTCACCACCGACAAATCGGGTTTCAGGATGGTGGTGTAAGGTGCTGTGCGTTGAGAGGTTGCATTGAACACCGCACACAGTTCAGGCGTGAGGACTTCACGCGCCGAATTGATGGCATCGCCATCCAGATGCAAACGATAACCCTGGGGGCGATCCCAAGGGCTTTTGTCACGCTCGAAGATTTGGAATTCGATCCCTGCGCTGCGCAGGGATTGGGCCAAAGTGAGGCCGCCAAGACCAGCACCGATGATCAGAACATTGAGAGTAGGCATAGTCGTCCCTTCCATTCACATGGTAAGAGACGCACCGGCGGCCTATCTCTGGATAAAGAGGGAAGGCACTTGCACGGACGCTTGGTCTGCGTCGCCTAGACTACCGACCAGGCAGTGACTTTTGCGCGTCGGAGTGCACATGATCCAACCCGAATTTGTGCGCTGTCAATATGGCCGCCTATCGAGAGCGAATGAAATATTCAGGTTTCGCCCGATGTGTCGCTAGCGTTGCAACAAGCACGCTTGCCGACAAAAGAACCGTTCTTGTCAAGTGAAAGCGGAGCGGATCACCTTCATACCAACGCGCTGAACCAAGCTTTAGAGTCGCTCCACTAGCGACGTGGCCGCGCCAGCGAGTCCGCCACAACCCAGGCGGTGCCGATCAGGGCGATATTCACCGCGTTCTCACTCAATATCCAATGGCTGGAGGGATTGGCCACCAGCATCGGCCCGTGTACCAGCAGGGTGAAGGACGCGTACATGGCTGTCAGTAGGATCGCGGCAAGGCGTGCCCGCACACCCGTAAGGATCGCAACACCTGCTGCGATATGGCCAAGCCCAGTCGCATAAGCCCAGAACTCTTGCGAAGGTGGCAGCCATTTGGGTACCAGTGGAGCGGTGAGGTTCATATAAGCAAAATGCGCTCCGCCGAATATCAGCGCACAAACTCCGAACGCGAGTTGACCCAGCCGCGTGAGGCGTACTGCCAGGTGCGCATCGATCCTGGCGTTGGCGGCGTAGACGATCAACCCGCCTGCCGCGATCGCGACCTGCTCTGCAAGGACCTCGTACGTGCCGTATTCGGTGAAATGGCCGAGCGCGGCGTAACCGTTCATCAGGATGATGACAATGAGTGTGTAGTAAGCGGTAAGCGCCGCAGCGCCCCAGGCCACGGTGCGGCGCCACTCGACGGCAGCGCCAGCGACGAGCATGAACGCAGCGATGGCATAGGCCAGGGCAGTGCGGTAGGGAAAGTCCTTGGGCACCGGCTGTCCCGTGTCGAAGGTTCCCCACGCCAGGCAGAGCATGGCAATCGCCATTACGCCAAGGCCATAGATGCGCCAGCCGAAGACTAGTGTTGTTTTTTCCGTAGTCATGACTTTCCACCTTTCAATGGCGAGTGCGTGGCCAGTGTGCTGCAAACACGGGTAGCGGGCGTTCCAAGCTTGCCGTTCTGATGCACTCTCCGCAATGTCCACTAATTAACTAAACGATAGAGCCAATCGCAAGTCTCAAGGGGCGGAGTCTAGACATCGATGCATCATCCCGCGAATCGTGCCCCTGATTGCTGACAGATGCTGTCAGCAATGGCGACGGTGGGTCGGCCCGCATAGTGGGTTTCGTCTGGATCTGCGGGCATCATGTGCGCACTGTTCTCCCGCCGTGGCTGCGCTCATGTCATCACGTTCCACCCTTGCTCTGGTCGCGCTCGCGGTCGGCATGCTGTTGATCAGTATGGTCTCGTACCAGTGTGGTGCATCGCTGGCCAAGCACCTGTTCCCGCAGGTCGGCGCGCAGGGCGCTACCGCCTATCGGCTGGGGCTCAGCGCACTGATCCTGTTGCTATGGCGGCGGCCGTGGCGCCGGTTGGTCAACCAGCGTGACTGGCGCGCGCTCTGGGGCTATGGCCTCTCGATGGGTGCGATGAACATGGTGTTCTATATGTCGCTGCGCACGATCCCGCTAGGCATCGCGGTAGCGTTGGAATTCACCGGGCCGCTGGCGTTGGCACTATTCGGCTCGCGCCGATTGCTCGACTTCGTCTGGATCGCACTGGTGGTGGCCGGGCTGGCCCTGTTGTTGCCGCTGCGCCAGCAGGTGCATGCACTCGATCCGGTTGGCGTGATGTACGCGTTGGCTGCTGGCGTGGGCTGGGCGCTGTACATCGTGCTGGGAAAGAAGGCCGGGGCAGCCTACGGCGCGGACGCGGTGACGCTGGGCACCTCGATCGGCGCCTTGCTGGCGATCCCGTTTGGCGTCGTGCACGCCGGCAGTGCACTGCTGTCGCCGGCGCTGTTGCCGTATGCCCTGGGTGTGGCGGTACTAAGCTCAGCGCTGCCATATTCGCTGGAGATGGTCGCGCTGACCCGGTTGCCGGCACGCACGTTCAGCACCTTGTTGAGCTTGGAGCCGGCCATCGCAGCGTTAGCCGGCGTGGCGTTGCTGGGCGAACGGCTCAGCCTGCTGCAGTGGCTGGCCATCGTGACGATCATCGTGGCGGCGGCGGGTACCGCGTTGAGCGTGCGTCGGCCCATGCTGGCTGAGCCGCTGGCGAACTGAGAGCCACCAACAAAACGACGCCATTCCTCAGCGCAAACGTCCGCTTGGATCGAAAGCGGACATGCGAGCTTGCTGATGCGCTCCCGTCTTTTCGGTCAACTGCCTCAAAGATTCTCCAGGTATGCCGCCTCGCCGTGCAGCGACTGATCGAGGCCAGCTGCTTCGCCGGCTTCATCGACTTTCACTGTTGTGATGCGGTCGATCAGCCAGAGCATCCCGTAGGTAAAGACGAATGCCCAGATGGAGGACAGCGCCACTGCGCCGAGCTGGATGAAGAAGAAATGCGGATTTCCGCGCAATAAGCCGTCGGCACCGGCTGGGTTGAATGCAGTCGTCGCGAAGACGCCGCAAAGGACGATGCCGAGCGCCCCGCCGACGCCGTGCACACCCCAGACATCAAGCGCATCGTCCCAACCGAGTTTGTTCTTCAGCGCCACTGCGTAGAAACAGACGAGGCCAGCGACGATACCAATGAGACAGGCTGTTGCGGGCGATACATATCCGGCCGCCGGTGTGATGGTGGCGAGGCCTGCGACTGCGCCGGTCAGCAGACCAAGGAACTTCGGCTTTTTTGTCGTTATCCAGTCCATGGCCAGCCATGCGATGGCAGCGAAACTGGCGGCGAAGTCGGTGTTCACGAAGGCGACCGCCGTGACCGAATCGACGCGGAACTCGCTGCCTGCGTTGAACCCGTACCAGCCGAACCAGAGCAAGCCGGTGCCCAGTGCGACGAGCGGGATGGAGTGCGGGCCACGATCTTCAACCTGGCGTTTGCCGACATAGAGAACCGAGGCGAGAGCGGCGATGCCGGCGATATTGTGGACGACGATGCCACCTGCGAAGTCGAGTACGCCCCAACTCGCCAGGATGCCGCCGCCCCAGATCATGTGCACGAACGGGAAGTAGACCAAGATCAGCCAAGCGGTGAGAAACAGCATGTACGCCTTGAAGGTGACGCGATTCGCGAAGGCGCCGGTAATCAGCGCTGGTGTGATGATCGCGAACATCATCTGGTAGGCGCAGAAGACGAACATGGGAATGGTCGGGTTGATCAGCGACGGCGTATTCAGTGTGATCCCGCGCAGAAAGGCCCAATCGAGGTTGCCGATGAGGCCCATGACATCCGTTCCGCTTTTCAGATCGCCGCTGAAGCACAGCGAGAAACCGAACGCCCACCAGAGCACAGTCGTCCAGCCCATCGACACAAAGCTCTGAATCATGATGGCCAGAACATTCTTGCGACCGACCAGGCCGCCGTAGAAAAACGCCAGCCCCGGCGTCATCAGCATGACCAGGCTGGAGCAAAGCAACATAAAGGCAGTATTGCCGGTGTCGATGACCATAGCTGGCATTGAGATTTCCCCTCGACGAAATGTCAGATTCGACTCATCCCTGCAGGCTTCGGCCATTCAATCCCTGCAACCCAACTTGCCTTATACGCCCTCTTGCCCAGCAGAAGCGACTCATTTGGGGTAGCGCACCCCAGGCGGGGGCGAAGTTAGAGAGCCTATCCTCGTAGTAAGCCCGTAAGGCCCAGAGTCTGGCAGGCGAAACCTTCGCCTTTCATCTATCTCGCGTAAAGAGACGCAGATCGATGGCCGCCGCCATCGCTTTGTACCCTGCATCGTTCGGGTGCAGATGATCGCCACTGTCGAAGGCAGCCAGGAGAGAGCCCGTGTGTGCCGGGTCGCGCACCACTTGATCGAAATCGATGACCGCATCGAACGCGCCGGCATGGCGAATCCACGCGTTGACTGCCTGACGCTTTGCCTCACCGGCGGCCGAGGTGAATGGCCAATCGACGCCTCCGTAGGGTGTCAACGTGACGCCGTATATCTTGATGCCCTTCGCATGCGCACGACCAATCATCGTTTTCATGCCATCGATGATTTGTTGCGCGGACACGTTGCCATCGGGCGTCGCGAGTACATCCGTAGCGGAAATATCGTTGATGCCTTCCATCACCAGAACCCAGTGCACGCCGGGTTTGTTCAGGACATCGCGATCCAGGCGCGCGAGAGCACTCGGTCCCAGGAAGGGTGTAGCACCGTCATGGAGAATCCGATTGCCGGCCATGCCTGCATCGACAATTGCAATGGACCGGAGCGCCGGGTTCGCCTGCAATCGCGCGGCGAGCGCATCCGGCCATCGAGCGTTTTTGTCTTGCGTCGAACCGACCCCATCGGTAATGGAATCGCCAATAACCGCGATGGTTTGGGCGTTGCTTCCAGCGGCTACTTCCACGTCGGTCAAGAAGATTCGGCTACTGGTAGTTTCACCGGTGTGAAACTGTGTCATTGCCGTAGCATCGCCAGTCAGCGTCATGAAGGCGGTCTGGTTTCCAACGGTATGAAGGGTCGAAGATCCTGTGCGGATGGGCAAATACATGCTGACCGCGAGTTCTTCCAGCGGAGCTACCGAAAGGGGAATCGGGTCACTGAGTGCGTCGCCTCCCTTGGCAATCGTCACGGTGGGTTTGCCCCTGAAGGTCACCGCGTGATCGGTTTCCGGCCGAATCGCCGAACCACTTGCATGTTGCGCCATGTGTACCGGACCGATCGTCAACGGTGCCGTACCAAAAAGGTTGGAGAAGCGGATGCGCACGCTCGATCCACCGATGCTGGTGCGTATGACCTGACGTATGGTTCTTGTCCCCAGTGGGGGCCCTGCCGAATCCGGTGACGCTGTCCAGGCATCGACCCAATGCATGTTGTCGGTTGTGGGGACGTTCGTTGTTGACCTGGCTGGTGTCAGTGCTGCTAGCGAACTGAGCACCATTCCGGCTGCAACGTGTTTCAGCGTCGAACCCATCATAAGCTCGCCCTTGGTTTGAGTGACTTATGAATAGTGGGCCGTAGGCCTGGCCTGCTTCATGTGCCGGAAGGCAGGATGAAGGCTCGTGCCGAGCCGTGGTGATCGACCCAGAGTAAATGCTACTTGCCAGTTTCAGGCCACGCCTGAGGCACCTTGCGGATGTCCTCAACCGTATAGCCGAGCTGTTTCACGCGAGCCACCAGCGTGTCGTAGTCAGCCGACGGAATCGTTGGCGTGCGCGCCATGATCCAGACGTAGTCGCGCTTGTCGCGGGCGATGATCGTCTCGCTGTAGTTGTCGTCAAGATAGGCCACCAGGTATTGCGCCTTGATCGGCCAGATCAGTTGCACGCCCCAGACAGCGTTGTTGGTATTCGGTGTTACGAAACCCGTGGAGTGGATGGTTTTTACCGGGTTGTCGAATGAACTGTTGCGATAGCGGAACGAGGTGCCGATGCGTCCGTCGGGCTGCAGCGTATAAGTCTCGATGGCGTTGTAAGCCTTCTTCTCGACGAACGAAGGTATGGATGCAATCACGTACCAGCTGCCCATGAAGCGGGGAAGGTCAACATGGGCGACTGGTTTGATCGGCGCCATGTCGCTCGCAGTCGCGGCCGTAGCTACCATCGCGAGACCGCAAGCCAGCAGCAGAGATTTGGTGAGTTGCATTCGATGCTCCTGGTGGGCGCGGTGTCGTACTTGGAAAGTGGATCGACGGTCGATCAGGGACGCACGAACCGGTAATGCGCGACCAGCCATTCCTGGCCATCGGCGTAGCCGAACAACTCCGCGCAGGACATCCAGAACATGCGCCAGCGCTGGAACCACAGCGGCGCGGCCTTGGTACCGTAGGCCTTGATCAACGTGGCCATCACCCGATCCTTGCGTGCATCCTGATTCGCAAGCCAGTGATTGGCGCTGCGCTGGTAATGCGTGCCGTCGACGTGCCAGCGCTGCTCGATCTGCAGGTCGCGCTGGAACCAGAGCAGGGTGTCGGAGGCTGGCATCAGGCCGCCGGTGAAGAAATGCCGGCCCATCCAGTTGTCCTCGCCCGCAGTCTCGAACGGATACATCAGGGTCTTGTGCGCGAAGATGTGCACGAACAGTTTGCCACCGGGCCGCAGCCAGCTTGAGATACGACCGAGCAGGATTTCGTAGTTGCGCATGTGCTCGAACATCTCGACCGACACGCAGCGATCGAATTGGGCGGCTTCCAGTTCGAGCTGGTTGACGTCCTGGGTGATCACGCGCACGTTGAAAAGGCCACGTTGACGGCACTGCGCTTCGATGTGTTCACGTTGCTGGTTCGAGTTCGAGACCGCGACGATCTTCGCGTTCGGATAGCGTTCGGCCATCCACAGCGTGAGCGAGCCCCAGCCGCAGCCGAGTTCGAGGATCTTCTGGCCGTCCGCCAGCTCGGCGCGCACGCCATACAGCTTGAGCATCGCCTCTTCGGCCTGTTCCAGCGACTCGTCGCCACGCGGGTAATAGCAGCCCGAATACTTCAGGCGCTTGCCGAGGCAAAGTTCGAAGAAGGCCGGCGGCAGTTCGTAGTGCTGCGCATTGGCAGCGTCGGTATGGATGGCCACCGGACTGTGCCGCAGCATGTCGATGCGCTCCGCAAAACGGGCAGCCTGCTGATCCAGTCCGCCGCTCATTTCCTCGCGCAAGCGCTGCGCGCACATGCGTCGGATGCCCTGCCGCAAGAGCGCGTCAGGCAAGTGGCCTCGTTCGGCGAGACCCAACAGACCGCTGGCGGGGTGCTCTTGTGGCAGTTCGTCGCTGACGGCGGCATAGGCATTCATGGTTCGATCCTCTTCGGAAACCAGGGAAACAGCATCGATGTGCTGCGTTGATAGGCGCGATAGTCCTCACCGCGGCTGCGCAGCGCCTGCGTCTCGGTATACGGGATGCCGCTGATCCAGCGCAGGAACACATACATCACCACCGGCCCCGACCAGGCCAGCCACGCGACGGGCGAGCCCAGCGCAAGGCAGACGTAGGCGAACCAGTGGATCCATTCGAAGAAATAATTGGGGTGACGCGAGTAACGCCACAGGCCATCGCGACAGGTGCGCCCGCGATGGGCGGGATTTGTCCGAAAGCGCGCGAGTTGACGGTCGGCGATCGATTCACCGATCACGCTGATCAGCCAGATCGCGATCGCTGCCAGAGCCCACGGACCAAAGCCGTCGGGATTGCGTGCCACCGCAAGGAATGGCAGCGCGAACAGCACGATCAGGAAGGCCTGGAACTGGAAGAACAGGAAGAACTTGAACTGATTGCCGTTCCAATGCGAGCGCAGATTCTGGTAACGGCCATCCTCCGGCTCGCCCCGAACGCGTGTCCACAAATGCGCAGCGAGCCGCGCACCCCAAAGGCCACCGAGCACGGCAAGGATGGCGCGCGGCCACGCGTCGCCATCACCGAATACCGCAAGGAAAACTGCCGCGCCGCCCACACCACTGGCCCACAGCACGTCGACGATGCCCGCATTGGCGCGGGGGCGTTGCCACAGCCAGCCCAGGCTCATCATCAAGGCCGCCAGCACCCACAGGCAGCCCAGCTGGATCCATGGATTCATCGTGCGTGACCTTGCAGGGAGATGGATACAGGAGCAGTCGTTGCTATCCCGCGTCTGGCCAGCCATGCCAATGCTGGCGTGGCCAAGCCCCAACCGATTCCCAGGCATAGCAAGCCACGCCAGCTAGGATCGACAAAGGTCACTACATGCCAGCCGCGGGCTGCGCTCAGGTAAGCCAGTGGACCACCAACGGCACCCAGCAATACCGCCAGCCAGAGACGCGTCTGCAGATAGGCCAGCGATTGCGTGAAGGTCAGCGCAAAGGTGGCCCACAACGCGAGAATCCATGCCGGCGCCAAGGCTGCGGACGGCCACGAAGCTGCGTAGCTGGCCAGTCCGGCGCGGATCAATCCGCCATCGAGAAGGAACCCCATCACGATGGCGGTCGCCATCAGTAACAGATCGGCCTTGTAGTGGCGCACGACACCCAGCTGGCATGCCGCATATACCAGCATGCCGACAACCCCCGGCCACGCCAGCCCGTGTTCGGCACCAATCACGGCGCTGAACCAGACCAGCTGATAGCCGATAAGGCTGATCCAGAATTTCATGCTGGGATCCCGATTTCAGGCAGCAGGGCAGGTCGGCGGTTGCCGGGCTTGGCCAGCAGCAGATGTGCCACCCCGATCGAGTGTTCGCGGAAGCCACCTTCGCAATACGCCAGGTAGAATTCCCACATGCGGATGAAGTGTTCGTCGAAACCCTGCGCACGTACCTGCGACAGACGCGCCATGAAACGTTCGCGCCAGGCCTGCAGGGTGCGCGCATAGGACTCGCCAAAGTCCTCCAGCTGGACCAGCGCCAGATCGCTGCTGCGCGTCTTGGCGGCGAGCAGGGCGCTGATCGACGGAATGAAGCTGCCGGGAAACACATGGCGTTTGATGAAATCGACCGACTTCAAGGCCTGTGCGTAGCGATGGTCTTCAATCGTGATGGCTTGCAGCAGTGCCAGTCCATCGGATTTAAGCAGTTGGCCAAGCTGATTGAAATATGTGTCGAGGTAAGGCGCGCCAATCGCCTCGACCATCTCGATCGATACCAGCTTGTCGTATTGCCCATCCAGGTCACGATAGTCTTTCAGCAGCAAGGTGACGCGATCGCTTATGCCGGCAGCGGTGACGCGTTCACTGGCCAGCGCATGCTGCTCGCGCGAGATCGTCGTCGTGGTGACATGGCAGCCGTAATGCTGTGCCGCGTACAGCGCGAAGCCGCCCCAGCCGGTACCGATCTCGATCACGCGATCAGTCGGCTGCAGATCGAGCTTGCGGCAGATACGTTCGAGCTTGCGCGTGGAGGCAGCCTCCAGCGTGTCGTCGGCTCCGGCCCAGATCGCCGAGGAATACATCAGGTCCGGCGACAGGAACAGTTCGAAGAAATCGTTGCCGAGATCGTAATGTGCAGCGATGTTGCGACGACTGCCAGTGCGCGTATTGCGCTGCAGGGTATGCCAGGCGCGCATCGCCATGCCGCCGAGACGGGCCAGCCCGGTCTCCATGCCGTCGAGTAGGTCGCGGTTGCGTACCAGCAACTGGATCAGGCCGACCAGATGGCTGCAGCGCCACTGCCCATCCATGTAGGACTCGCCGGCACCGACGCTGCCATTGGCGGCAACAGCCCGATAGAACGCGGGGTCGAGGACCTCAATGTGTACGGTGAGGTCCGGGTGTTGCGTCGCTGGCGTGCCCAACTCGACCGTACCCAGTGCATCCTGAAGCACCAGCCGGCCATGCCGCAGACCTGCCATCTGCGCGAGCAGGCGCTGGCGCAGAAAACGCGCACCGGCAGATGGCGCCGTGGTATCAGCGGATTCAGTAACACCGGGTTTGATGATAGCGTTCATGCGGACCTCAAAGCGGTTGCGGATGGTCGTGGACGGGGTTGCGTTTCAGCCACAGTCGCAGCGCCTGCCAGTGGATGGCGCCGACGATCTGGGCAGTCATCAGCGGATATCGCCACAGCACGCGGGCGAGCGAAGCGCTGGTCATGGGTTGCCGCTGCAAGGTGAGGGTGGCGTCGAACTCGCGCTGGCCGTCACGCAGCACGCCCATGTGCACAAGCAGGTCGTCGTCCGGTGCGGTGAAGCGCCAGTCGTACTCGCGTGCCATCGGCATGAAGGGTGATACGTGGAAGGTCTTGGGAAAGGTCCAGTGCATGGCACGCCCATGCATCTGTGCGGTCTCGACTGGCAGCACATAGGCATGCCGTTCATGCCACGGCATGTTGGTGATCTCCGCCACGATGCAGACCAGAGTCACGCCGTCTTCGGCGTAGCAGTAGTAGAAGCTGACTGGGTTGAATACGTAGCCGAAGTAACGCAGATGGGTAAGCAGGCGGATCGGTCCGATCGGCCGATGACCAGTAGCCTGCTCGACGCGCTGGCGCACGGCTTCGGCTAGCGACAGCTCCACCGGGCCGAGGTAATCCTTGCGCCGAAACTGCGCGATGTTGCCGTGCTCGCTGGACCACAGCCAGCGTTGCTTGAACACGCGATCGACTTCATCCAGATCCAGATAGAGCTGAGCCATCTTGTAATCGAAGACGTGCGGGTGTGGCACGAGGCGACGATGGCGCACCACGCCTTCGTACACGGCGCTCACCAGCGGCGCGGTCGCATGGGCCAATTCGGCGCTCATGCTGCCATATCCTGCCCGCGTGGCTTTACCAGATGGAGAGATGCTGTCCCCACCGGCCAGCGCACGCCGAGTGCTTCAGCGACTTCGACCGCGCTACGCATGCCGTCCTCGTGGAAACCCCAGCCCCAGTACGCACCGGCAAACCAGGTGCGTCGTTGCCCCTGGATCTCGGCTTTGCGCATCTGCGCGGCCACCGAAGCATGGCTGTAAACCGGGTGGTGGTACTGCATGCGGGCCAGCACTTTGTCCGGATCGATCGCTGCAGTGCGGTTGAGCGTGACCACGAAGGGTTCGGGGGATTTGATACCCTGGAGTAGGTTCATGCAGTAGCTGACGGTGCACGCTTCGCTAGGGTCGCGCGGCAACCATGCGTTCCAGGCTGCCCATGCCTTGCGGCGCACCGGCAGCACGCTGGCGTCGGTATGCAGCACGGTGTCATTGGCCTGGTAAGGCATCGCCCCAAGAATGGCCTGCTCGCGTTCGTTCGCGTCGCTCAGCAGTGCGAGTGCCTGGTCGCTGTGGCAGGCCAGTACCAACTGGTCAAAGTGCTCGACACCCGCAGCACTCTCCAAAACGGCGCCATCAGCATGACGGCGGATCGAACGTATCGCGCAATTCAGCCGTTCGCGTACCGGCCAATGCGCACGCAATGCCTGCACGTAGCTCGACGAACCACCGCGTACCACCCGCCATTGCGGACGGTCGCTAAGCTGCAGCATCTGGTGGTTGGCCATGAACTGCACCAGGTAGCGGGCAGGGAAGCCGAGGATATGTGTAGCCGGCGAGGACCACAGCGCCGACGCCATCGGCACCAGATGTTCGTCGCGAAAGGCGGCACCGTATCCGCGCTCGGCGAGATAGTCGCCCAGCGTGGGGCCTTCTCCGGGCAAATCCAGCAGCGCCGGTGCCTCGCGATAGAAACGCGTCAGGTCGCGCACCATGCCGATGAAGCGCGGTGAGCACAGGTTGCGACGCTGGCAGAACAGCGTATCCAGCGTGGCCGCGTTGTATTCCAGACCGCTGGCTTCGTTGTGCACCGAGAAGCTCATCGTGGTGGGCTGTGACCCTACACCAAGCTGCTTGAACATCCGCGTCAGCAGCGGGTAATGGCTCGGGTTATGCACGATGAAGCCGCTGTCGATCCGGTAGTTGCGACCTTGCTGCACCACGTCGTGCGTATGCGTGTGGCCACCGAAATAGCTGTTGGCTTCGAACAGCGTCACATCGTACTTGCGCGACAACAGCCATGCCGATGCCAGCCCCGCGATACCTGATCCCACTACGGCAAGGCGCATGGCTCAGTTTCTCGCCTTGGTCAGCACCCAGGCGGGTACCGGCTTCAGCCCACGCACCAGGCCTAGCGCCGACATCAATTTCAGCCCGTACCAGGTCAGGTCGACTTCCCACCAGTGGAAGCCCTGCCGGCTCGAACCGGGGAAGAAATGATGATTGTTGTGCCAGCCTTCGCCGAAGGTGAGCAGTGCCAGCCACACGTTGTTGCGGCTGTCGTCCTTGGTGTCGAAGCGGCGCTTGCCGAAGCGGTGTGCCAGCGAGTTGATCGTGACTGTGGCGTGGAACAGCACGATGGTCGAGACAAAGAAGCCCCAGATCAGCATCTGTCCACCGGTAGTTCCCAGCTGCGGCGCGACATGCTGCAGCAGTACACCCAGTCCATACAGGCAGACGGCAAGCACGACCGGGATGGCGATGTCGTAACGGTCCAGCCAGCGCAGTTCCGGATATTTCGCCAGATCCGGCACGCGTGACAGGTCGGTGCGGAAGTTGCGCGGGGTCAGGAACCACCCGACATGGCTCCACAGGAAGCCCCACACGCCCGGCGAATGCGGGTCGCGCGTGGTATCGGCATTTCGGTGGTGATTGCGGTGATGAGCCGCCCACCATAGCGGCCCACGCTGCACGCACGAAGCACCGATCAGCGCGAACACGAATTGCACGGCGCGCGAGGTCTGGAATGTGCGATGCGAAAAGTAACGATGATAGAAGCCGGTCAGCGCAAACATGCGCACGACGTAGAGCGTTCCAGCCACGACCAGCGCGATCGGCGAGACGCCGACCCAGAACACGCCCAGGCAGGCCAGATGCATCGCGACGAACGGTGCGGCCCGCAACCAGTCGATGCGATCGGCGGTTGCCTCGTCGAGCTCGTCACTGGTGGCGGTATCGACCCAGCGCCGTATGCTCCGACCCAGCCATGACCCCCGGGTATCAGGAGTGTCTGCGGCGAGCGTCGATGACTCGGTCCCGTGAGGGATCGGTATCAGGATCGGTTTGGAGAGTGCCATGGGGGGTGCCTATCTGCGTGTCATTGATAGGTACGGGCCGGCGGGGCATACGGATGCATGCATGCGGGATCGGCTGGCAACCCGGTAATTGGGCATCAGCAGCTACATAAAGATCGCGCCGGCACAGGGCCGGCGCGAAGGTCATGCGGGAGACGGCGACAGTCCGATCAGGTAGATGTACGTAACGCGTCCTGAACGTAGATGGCCGCCACCTTGCTCCCAGTATCAGGTGCGCCAGTGATAGCCCCCTTGGCGATGACTGCACCCGTGGGTTGACCGGTCGGTGAGCCACCCAGCGGCTCCACCGAGACAGCAAGCGCAGCGGTCGGCCCGAGTCGCGCCAGCAAGGCAGGATCGAGAGCCAACGTGGTGGGTTTGTCGCGCGCGATCATGCCTACGGAGATGGGCTTGCCGCCGGCCGGAATCAGCCACAACTCAGGCGCACGACCTTGTGCGAAAGCCACCGGCGTCGCCGGCACCACGACCATCCGCGCGTGCTGCAGATCCATGGTGGCAGTCCAGCCGGTGGAGCCATTGTCCTGCTGAATCGTCGAGGCCATGTAACCGGTGGTGACCACAGACGGTGTGGGCGCCAGGCGGGGCAGGGCCACCACAACCACCAAGGCGGCAGCCACGACGCTGGCACCGATGCCGAGCCAGTGCCACAGCTGCAGGTTGTCCCACAGACCCTTGCGTGGCTGGACCCTGGCCGGTGCATCCAGCTGCAGGGTGTCGTGGATGCGTGCCCATACATACGGGGCAGGGGTGACCTCGTCGATGGTATCGGCCAGCGGCATCAGGCGGCGCTGCCATAGGGCAACAGCTGTTGCGGCCTCACCCGTGGTCTCGATTTCATGCGCAACCGCAGCACGCGCATCGGCGTCCAGCACGCCCAGTACGTACTCGGCGTAGCGCAGATTGTTGTTACCGTCGTCGGCTGGTGTATTCATTGGTCGAGGCACGTGCGAAGTTGCATCAAGCTGCGACGGATCCAGCTTTTCATGGTTCCGAGCGGCACCTTGCAGCGTGTCGCTAATTCGTTATACGTAGCTCCGGTGAAAAAGGCTTCACGCACCGACGATCGCTGTTGCGGCTCCAGTTCATCCAGGCAATGCTCGAGCCGGCGGTATTCCTGGCTGGTCTCGGCATCAGCCGCGGGCGTGGGCTGTTCATCGACGGTTTCTTCCAGCCGGGATGGGTCGTCGAGCAATTCCTCGCGGTGCTGGCGCAGGCGGTCGATCGCCTTGTTGCGTGACAGCGTGACCAGCCAGGTGATCGCGCTGGCCTTCGCCGCATCGAAACCTTCGGCACGACGCCATACCGTGGTGTAGGTCTCCTGCAGCACTTCCTCGGCTTCGCCACGGTCGCGCAACATCCGCAGGCACACGCCAAACAGCTTGGACGAGGTGCGCTTGTAGAGTTCGGCAAAGGCCTTCTGATCGTTGCGACCTGTCTGTATCAACAGCCGGTTCAACTCGTCACGTTCGGCGGGGCTGGTGACACTCATGGGCGAACCATCCTGTAATCACGGAGAAACGGGCCCTTGGCTACGGCCTACTGCACCCTTCTAGCATGAAGGGGAAGTGGCGTGCGTGACAAGCACCGACCTTGACGGAATTTTCACCTTCGTTAGTCCGGATCTTCGGGTTATTTGCCGTGCCTGGCGACGTCTACCTGCTCGCCCTCGTAAAGCGAATCAGATGGATTGAGGATGATGTGCATATCCGAATCGAGTCCTTCAGTCACCTCGATCGTATTGCCGAAATCGCGGCCCAGCGTGATCGGCTGCAAATGAACGCGCTGTTGTGCATCGACAAGGGCGATGCGCAGCCCTTCGCTGCGAAACAGCAGGGTATTGGCTGGCACAATGAAGTTGTGCGTGGCGGTCGAAAGCGCCAGCTTGACGTCGGCGTACACGCCCGGGACTAATGCCTGACCGGCGTTGTCCACGTCGATCTCGGTGCGCAAGGTTCGCGTGCTTGAATCGAGCGCGTCCGCGGTACGGGCAACGGTGCCGGTGAACGGCTTGGTGCCGTAGCTGCTCAAGGTCACGGTGACCGGCGTACCGATGCGCACGCTGTTCGCGTAGCTTTCAGGCACGTCGATGTACACACGAAGCTTGGTGGTATCGGCGATCACGAACAGATCGCTGCCGGTTGAGCCAGCGTCGACCAGCGCACCCACATCCAGATTGCGATGGGTGATCACGCCATCGAAAGGTGCGTTGATGTACTTGAAATCTTCCATGTTCTGGAGTTTGGCTACGTTGGCGCGATCCGCCTCAACTGTGGCGATGTCGGCGTTCAACTGGGCGACGTACTGGTCACCGAGCTGCACTGCCACCAGACCCTGTTTCACAAGCGTCTCGTAGCGATCGGCAGTGACTTTTGCCAGCTTCTCGTTGGCCTCGTCGGTACGCATCTGCGCCTGACCCTGCAGGAGCTCGTTGTCGACATCCGGAGTGTCGAGATCGGCGAGGCGCTGGCCGCGTTTCACCCGCGCCCCGATATCCACGTACCACTTCTTCACGTAGCCCGTCGTACGTGCGTAGATCTGCGCGTCCTGCCAGGACTTGACCGTGCCAGGCAGCGTCATGAACTGATTCTCTGGCGCGGCCTGCGGTGTCAGCGTAGATACGGTCGGAATGGCGTTGCGATCGGTGTCCTCGCTCAACACATGACGCGCGTGAACACGCTTGAGGATGCCGAGAGCAGCAAGCACGATCAGCACGACACCGAGCAGGATCAGCACGAGTCGTACACGATGTGACGGCTTGGAAGAACGCTGTGGAGAGGGGGCGTTTGGGTTGGTCATGATCAGTATCTCAAGCGGCGGCGGCATTGTTGAGGCGCGCCTGGCGACGCCGATGCAACAGACTGAAGAACGTGGGTACGAAGAACAGTGTGGCAGCAGTCGCCAGCAACAGGCCGCCGATCACGGCACGACCGAGCGGCGCATTCTGTTCGCCGCCTTCACCCATTCCCAGTGCCATTGGCACCATGCCGATGATCATTGCGAGGGCAGTCATCAACACCGGGCGGAAACGTGCGAAGCCGGCCTCGATCGCAGCCTTGACCGGATCACCGTGCTGATCGAGCTGCTCGCGCGCAAAACTGATCACCAGGATCGAGTTGGCGGTGGCGACGCCCATGCACATGATCGCACCCATCAACGCCGGTACCGACAGTGGTGTGCCAGTCAGGAACAGCATCCAGACCAGTCCGGCCAGTGCGGCGGGCAACGCCGCGATAATGATCAGCGGATCCACCCAGCTCTGGAAATTGACCACGATCAGCAGGTAGACCAGCACGATGGCGAAGGCGAGACCACCGATCAGACCACGGTAGGACGCAGCCATGGTCTGGACCTGACCGCGCACATTGATGTCGACACCGCGCGGCAAGTGTTTGGAATACGCGTCGACGATGCGCTGCACATCAGCGGCAACACTGCCCAGATCGGTACGGTCGACCGAGGCATACAGGTCCATGGTGGGGCGCGTGCTGTAATGGGTCACGACGGCAGGCCCAGCGCTGCGTGAAAAGCTTGCCACGTCCTGCAGTGTCTGGCCGGGCAAGCCGCTGGTGCCAGTACTGGTACTCGATGCAGCCGGAGTCGCACCGCTTTCACTGGTAATCGGCAGCGTCCTCAATGCCTGCAAGGTATCGAGTCGATACTGCGGCGCCTGCGTGGCGATGGAATAGCTGATGCCGGTTTTCGGATCGACCCAGAACGTCGGACTGACCTGCGAGGAACCCGCCAGCGCCGTCAACAGGTTGCCGGCCACATCCTGTTGCGTAAGGCCGACCAGGTTGGCGCGCGTTCGGTCGACATTGACGTTGATCTGCGGCAGGTTGAGTGCCTGTTGCTGACGCAGATCGACCAGGCCGGGCACGCGCAGGAGTTTGCCGTAAAGCTCATTGGCCACCTTCGCTGTGGTTTCCGTATCGCGCCCGCTGACCTGCACATCGATCGGTGCTGGCGAACCGAAGTTCAGGATCTGACCAACGATATCCGCCGGCAGGAAGGAAAAGATGATGCCTGGATACTGTTGCATCAGACGCTGTCGCAACGTGCGTACATAATCGATGGTCGGATGGTGACCTTCGCCCAGGCTGACGAAGATGTCGCCATCGGATGTGCCGACCACGCCGGTGTTGCTGTAAGACAGGTTGATGCCACTGTAGGGCAGGCCAAGCGTATCGACGACGCTGACCAGTTCCTGCTTCGGAATGGTCTGGCGAATCACGTTCTCGATGCCGTCGGCCAGGCGCGCGGTTTCCTCAATGCGCAGGCCGGTCTGGGCGCGAAAATGCAGTTCGATCTGGCCACCGTCGACGTACGGGAAAAAATCGCGGCCCAGCCACGGCACCAGCAAGGCCACAGAGAGCGCGCACGCGCTGAAGAACAGGATGGCGAACAGGCCGCGGTGTTCTTCAGCGGCTACGAGGGCGCCACGATAACTCTCGCGCGTCTTCTCGAAGTGTCGTTCGAAGCCAGCCTGGAAGCGTGCAAGTGGCCCCTTCGGAGTCTGCTCTCCGTGTGCGTGCTTCTTCAGCCAATATAGTGAAAGTGTCGGCACCAGTGTTCGCGATAGCACGTATGACGCGAGCATCGCGAACACGACGGCCTCGGCCAGCGGTGCGAACAGATATTTGGCGACGCCGCCAAGGAAGAAGATCGGCACAAACACGATGCAGATCGACAAGGTGGAAACCAGCGCCGGAATCGCGATCTGATGTGCGCCTTCCATGATCGCTTCGTAGACGTCCTTGCCTTGCTCCAGATGCGAATTGATGTTCTCTATGGTTACCGTGGCATCGTCGACCAGGATACCCACGGCCAGCGCAAGGCCACCCAGGGTCATGATGTTGATCGTTTCGCCCAGCGCGGACAGCGCAATGATCGAAGCCAGGATCGACAACGGGATCGAGATCGCGATGATCAGCGTGGAGCGCCACGAGCCAAGGAACAGCAGGATCATCAAGCCGGTGAGTGCCGCTGCGATCACGCCTTCGCGAATCACGCCGGAAATGGCCGCGCGCACAAACAGCGATTGGTCGGAGAGTGCCTGGATTTTCAGGTTCTGCGGTATCGCCTCACGAATTTTCGGCAGCATCCCGCGCAGGCTATCGACGATATCGAGGGTGGAGGCATTGCCGATCTTCAGGATCGACATCAGCACGGCACGCTGACCATCCACGCGCACGATATTGGTCTGCGGTGGTGAGCCATCATGCACCAGTGCGACATCGCGGATATACGTCGTAACGCCGTTGACGGTGCGGATCGGCGCATTGTTGAGGTCGGCGATCTGTTGCGGACTGCCGTTCAACTTAACGCTGTATTCGATGTCGCCGATCTTTTCAGTACCCGCTGGCAGGATCAGGTTCTGCTGGCCGATGGCGGTGACCACGTCATTCGGCGACATGCCATGCGCCAGCAAGGCCTGCGGATTCAGGTCGACCTCGATCTGGCGCTGCTTGCCGCCATAGGGGTAGGGTGTGGCGGCGCCGCGTACACTGGTGACGAAGGTGCGCACGATCTGGTTGGCATCATCGAAGATGGTTGCTTCCGACAAGTCCTTCGACGACAACGCAAACTGCAGGATCGGCACGCTGGATGCGTTGTAGACGATTACCAGCGGCGGCGTTGTGCCTGCCGGCATCGATCTCAGCACGGTCTGCGAAATCGAGGTGATTTGCGCTACCGCCATGTCGATGTTGACGTTCGGCTGGAAGAACACCTTGACCAGGCCGACGCCGTTCAATGACTGCGTCTCGGTATGCTCGACATCGTTGACCGTGGTGGTGATCGAACGCTCGAAACCGGTCACGATGCGGTTGTTCATGTCCTCCGCAGGCAGACCGGTGTACTGCCACACCACCGAGACGACCGGGATATTGATGTTCGGAAAAATGTCCGTGGGCGTATTCAGAATCGCGAGCGGTCCGAGTATCAGCAGCAGCAAGGCCAGAACGATGAACGTGAGCGGCCGATCCAGCGCAATTTTGACTATCCACATAACTACTGATTTCCATCAGCCACGCCCGTAGACGGAGAGGTCCGTCCGGGTACGGTCAGATTTTATGTTTGCTGGGGAAGGGGCAAAGGGTACTAGCCTAGGCTGGTATTTCGGCAAGCGGCCATATGCCATAGGACACTGTCTTGCGTGGCTTTGAAGACTGCCGGAATAAGCCCGCGGCGCAAGATTTTGCTTCGCTAGGATGTGAGGACACTCAGAAGGAATCGCCGTATCGGATAAATGGTCGGACACCTCCAAAGTGACGTTGGCCGGGTGTCTGAACCTACACGGCAACCCGCGTCATGTTCGTAATCTTCAATCCGTGGAAGCTCCGGTAAAGCGCAAAGTTCGCGGGCAGTGCTAGCTTCAACGCACGAGCCGGGGAAAGGACAATATCTCTATACGGCTCTTGCGGCGTGACTCAACTCAGATGCGCCATTCTTTATTTTACATAATATACATTATGCGAAATGTAACATTACTCGCTATCCTCGCCCTGACGGCGTCCGCCGCCATAAGGAACGGGGGTTCCAAGCACTATGCGTGGATTTTGGAGTGAGAAGAACTGGCGTCTGGACGATGACGCCCTGCTGATGCCCAACGGCCGGCGGATATCCCTTAGAGAAGTACTCCAGTGGCGAACCGACCTGCTCGAAGGCCGGTTCGATCTGACCGGCAAATGGTCTGGCTGGCGAGTTCGACAGCAATGGCTCATCCCACCCGGTGGGAGCGTTAGACAGAACCGGATAGCCCAACACGTACTCGAGCACGACATACGAGCATGGGACTGGGATCGGAAAGAACTCAGCCGAAAGCAAATGACACTGTTCTAACGGATCGGCCGATCCGCATAGCGGCCAGAACAACGCACTGGGTCACCTACGGTACCCAGCTGCGTATAGCTGGAACCATCGACCAAAACGACCACACCGCCTATACAACGCTGCTTACCTTCAAGCAGGCGACGATCCCACTGCATCGCAGCGGCCTCCCGCGTCTGCTCTTGATCAACCACGGACTGCTGCTGAAACTGGGCGGATAGCTGCTTACCCTGTTCGCCAATACTGGCCAAGGCGGCCTGTGCATCCGATATATCGCGTTGACGTTCAAACTCGCGATAACCAATGAAGCCAACCAACAACAACGCTGCGGCAGCAACGATGGCCAGAGCGATCTTTGACGACGACTCCATAGGTCCTTCCCCTGTTCGCATGATTCCCGCGCAATATGCTGCACGATGTTACAGAAAACTACGAAAGCAGGTTTGGTGAGAGAGGATCGCCGACGAAGATGAAGAAATCTTCATGTGCGGGCAGGGTGGGCGACGTAAGGAACAGAGTTCTGCCCTGCCCTTAGAGACGGCCTCCCGGCCTCGCCTTCGGCCGGGTTTCAGGGGGTCCTCACTGACCGTCACCGCCTGGGATCGGGGTCGGATCGAAATGCTGATACTCAGGCGGCGTATACGGCTTAGCCGTCTGGCGGTCAGGAAGACCAGCAGCCCCGCCTGCATCTCCTAAATCTGCCGTCGCCAGATTCTGACGCCCGACAGGCCGCAAAGCGGCTGTCTGGCGGTCGTCAGAATCTTCCTTGCGACTCGATTTAGAAGGAGACTCAGGTGGAGCAATAAAAGGGTTATAGACGCCGCCCGCGTGCACCATAACGCGGCACGTAGCGAGCGGCACATCGTAGTCCGTCCCCTGCTCCGTTACACAACTGCATCGACCATCATCAACGGCCACGCAGTACAGACGCGGGTCGGCTTTGACGGTGAGCTTGTCGAACATAGGGGCAGTCCACGGGATGCCAGAGACGCGCGGCTGCATCCACTTGGCGAAATCCTTCTGACGGAGAGTGTCTGATGCGGTGGGAACGTCGGCAACGGAGAGGGCGGGTGTCGGGTGCAAAGACCGGTTCAGACGATGCGGGATGATAAAGGCAAGCGCGAGCGCAGCCAGAAGGAGCGCCAGCATCACCCAAACAATGCGGGGCGTACGCACCTTCATCGTATGCAGCGAACTGGACTTGTAAAGATCAAAGACTTCTTTCGGGAGCGGAGAAAAAGACATCTCACCCGTTTTCTTCTCGCGCCGATTTTCTGGGTCATCGATGCACCGCATCCACGTATACGTCTGGCGAACGCCTTTCGATCGCATAATGGAATGCACATGATTATCAACAAGGCGGCGCACATAAGCGCTCATGTTCGCCGGGTGCTGGGTGGTCAATATGAAATCCATACCGAAGTGTCGAACCTTCGTGATCTTCTGCACCCACGGAGCGGGGTTGCCTCGATCCTTCGGCATCAGGTGATCTTCCTGACACTCATCGAGGCAGATAATCGAACCCGGGGGCAGTTCCTCCCACCAGTGTTCGAGCTGCTCCATAGTGAGATCAGATGCGAGACCGGGCTTCAGTCCATTTATACCCATCTGGAACACCGGGCGACCGGGCTCTTTCTGCTGTAGATCAACAATACGCTTCACCAGCTGCGCAGTTTTTCCAGATCCGGGGAGACCGGTAAGGAGCGTCACAGGCATGAGAGGATCCTACGCTGGTGCTTTAGGCAAGGCAGTTAACCGAACCTTCGCGGCATCAGTAAGCATCCGCCCCGCCCATGCGCTGAGGTAAATGGTTACGTCGGTATCGAGGTGCAGGAACCCGACCCAGTTCCACATCGCGCCGCTTGCCTTCCACTCCGCAAAAATACTGCTGTTGTTGATCAGACCTGATACAGCAGCGTGCGACGCGAACCCTATACCCACCGCGAGTAGGCCTGAAATGACCATCTGACCCACAATGCTCAAGAGCATTTCCCCGATCCAAGCCACCAAGATTGGCATTATCCGTTCCTCCCTGCGGTCACCATTGCAGCAGCAAAGAGCGCGAAGCCCTCACCTATCAGAGCGAGCCAGCTAAGAGGCTGGCAGCCATCGGACAGCTTGACCGTCACACCACGAACGCTGGTGAAGGTGAAATCCTGTAAGGGACAGGTGGTGGGCGCACCGCCACCACTCTCATCGTAAGTGCCAGCGTTTGCCTGATCGCCAACCGTATTGCCCGTAGTCGGTGCAACCCAGACTTGTGACTGATTGAGCGCTGTTTGTTTGGCCGTCCAATCGGTAGGAGCTGCGCCCGTCGAACCGACCAGATCGCTGTGGACCTGACACACGGTCGCCCACTCCGTTCTAGCCGCCCCACAGGCCACGGCGTCCCCCGTGCACGCAGGCGGAGTGTTGCAATCGGTTCCACCACCATAGGAACCGGTGCCGGACGAACTAGAGGAACCAGCCGGCGCCGTGCCGGTGCCACTCCCATTATTTGATCCTGCCGAAGGGCCTGAGTCGCCGGGCTTCTGGCCACTGGAGACACCTGTTGGAGTCGTCGCATAGGTGGTTGTGGTGACGGTCTGATTTGCACCGGTCGTCGTGTTGGTCTGGACGTACTGGTTTACAGATTGGACCTGTGTGGCTGGATCGGAAATCGGGGAACCCGGAGGTGCAGGAGGCAGTGGCGCTGTGGGCGAGCCGGCGCAAAGCGTAGCAACGGCAGAGCTGCTGCAACCACCTGCGGAGCTGTCCGCCGTTGGTCCAGGCACCACGATTTGGTTACCCGAGGAATCCACCGCAGCGAACTGGTTAGACACTGGGTCATAACACGACCCGCCTCCGCAGATAGCAGGCTGTGCAGTGACCGTCGTAACGGGCATCGTCGGTGGAGTTGTATCCGAAGGCGTGGCATTACCGTTGCCGTCGGTCATGGTGGGAGCGGTGCCGGACGCAAGGTTACCGGTCTCTGTCACAGTAACCCACTGTTCCATTTGACCCGTCTCTGGATTTAGGGTAGCAGGCGAGTCGGCCGTCATCTGAGCGGCACAGAGAACCTGAGGGCCATACTTGCTCGGGGACCAGAACGTGAAACCGTGAGTAGTAGACGCCTGCGAACCGCTCGCACTGTAAATCATAATGGACTGACCGTTCGTCGCGTCAGCAGCGGCAGACTGCTGGCAAGCCGTAGCCACAGGCCCAAGCGTGTAAGCGAAGGCATCCGTAGCGGCGTTATTGACGTTCAACATCGCGACCAGTCCCGTGGTCGAATTAATCGCGCCCTGATCTACACAGTGATAAGCGCCAGCTGGAGCAGTTGCAACCTCCGCCTGACAGGCAGCCATCGCCGCCCCTTCGCTGGCATACGTGCCGTTCGCATTTGCGAACGTGGGATAACCGGCGAACGTAGATAAACAGGCGACGGTTAGCCCGAATAGCAGTCCACTCATGCGCGCTGCCCACGCGCCCAATAGTGCAAGGGAAATCAGCGAAACTGCAGACACGCAAGCAATCAAACCCGCTCGTGGCGCGAGCAGGACAATTAGAACCGGCATGGACGCACCGAGCGCGAAACTGCCTGCCGACGTAAATGCAGCTTGATTCGGGCGAGCTCTGCGAGCCGGCGAAATCAGTAGTTCGTTGCGAGCATAGGCGCCCATAGCGCCATTGGACATGAGCTGATCAGCCACCTGCTTTGCAAGGGCTGCGTCCAGACCAAGACCAAGATAGCTTGCCACCAGTGCTGCGTGTGTCCCGTCACTATCAGCCTTGATGCACGCGCGTTTACGTTGAAGATCCGCCTGTTCATAGTCCTCCAGCGAGTACACCGAGACGTACTCGCTGGCCGCCATCGACATGGCGCCGGCGACCAGACCAGCGATCCCGGCAATCAGAATATTTGCATGGGTTCCATGCGCAGCGGTGACACCGAGTATCAGACTGGCGGTTGATACGATGCCATCGTCGGCACCCAACACCGCTGCTGGTAACCACGCGATGTGTTTCCTCCGGTGCCGTTTGCTGCGGTGCATTCGCCTTCCAGGTGCTTCTCAGTGATCGGGAGAGAAGTGGCGATGATCCGGCATATCAGGGAAATGCAGACTCGCATGTTCATTGCCGGCCATGAACATGGTTCCTTATGAGGGCAGCAGTGTCAGAGGAGCAAACAGCGGCGGATAGGCCGCCGCTAATCGTAGGGCCGGGATATGCCTCATACAGCTGCGACGGCAGCTGCACTTTCATGCAGGTCGATGCGCAACGGATTGAGAGCACCGAGAATCGCTTTGGCACGGACCATCTCTTCGGATGGTCCATGCGCCATCACCAGGAACCCATCGGCTTTCACGGCAGTTTCGTAGGCGATCACGCTGTCTTTCGGAATGCCACTGCTATAAAGCGCTGCGCCCAACGCGCTCAGCCCACCGACAACGATGGCACCCTCGATGGCGGCAATCACCATGGCGCCGAGATAGCCGAGAACGACTACATTTCCCAGTACCGGGATGGTCATGAACACTCCGCCAAACAACCATCCCCACAAGCCGCCCCAGAAGGCGCCGCGCTTGCCCCAGAACTTCACTCGATCTCCGGTGTTGTAGAAGCCAACGACTTTCTCGTCAGTGTGATATCCCTTGCCGACGACACTTAGATGCTTCATGTCGATTCCGGCATCGGCCAGCTTCTTGACTGCGGCTTCTGCACCTTCGTGATCGGCGAAGACGGCGATCACGACATTGAGTTCGGTCATGGGATGCTCCTTGAAATAGTTATGCTTAAAGGCCGCGGCCAGAGTCGCTGTGTTTCTTGGTGACGTCATGGCTTGGCGTGTTTGATGGGAATTTGCTCTTCCTGGATCACCCACTTGAAGCCTCAGCCAAGAGTGGTTTAGACGGTCTGCCGCACATGGTGTGCAGCGCGGAAGCAGGTCGAGATGCGACTGCAGGATCGTTGCCACATCAAAGTCTTACGGAACCGTAGTGCTTTGATAGGCACGGATTCGCTAAAACACACCCGTGTCATGACTGTGAACAGCGCACTGGCAATCAGGATATCGATCGCCAGGAAGGAAATGTCGGAAATCATGTTGATTGTCATGCCAGTACGTTGCTCGTGCTATCGAGTGCGCGTCTGTGCGTTATCGCACTCAGCGAAGCAGAAATAAAACTCGATACTTCGCTCTGTGCTGTATCGAACAGACGGGCACACGGCTGTTGACCAAACTGAAACCTTGTAGTCGCTAGTTCCCTACCCTAGCCGACTCTTGTGCGTGTCCTTTAGGAAACAGCTGATGACTTACTCCACCTTGATGGTTCATCTGAGTCTTGGGATTCCAAATGAGGGGCTTCTTCATATCACCGCTGATCTTGCAGAACGCTTCAACGCTCATGTGATCGGCATAGCCGCGAGTCAGCCATTGCAGATCACCTATGGCGATGGATTCATGGCGGGAGATCTCTACGAGCAGGATTGCCTCGAGATGAAGAGGGAGACCAGCGAAGCGGAAGCTAGCTTCCGAGCCGTGCTTCATGGGATGGCATCTCGTCTGGAGTGGCGTTCAAAGGTTCTCGACACGTCTTTGGCAGCCTACGTGGCGGAGCAGGCGCGCGCTGCAGACCTTCTTATCATCAGCCCTGAAGAAGAAGGTGTGACACGCGATTTCTCAAGACGAGTGAATGTTGGCGACCTGGTTATGCACGTGGCGCGCCCTGTTCTACTTGTCCCGTCCGGTGTGAATCAACTTGATTTAAGAAGTGTCGTTGTTGGATGGAAAGAAACCCTAGAAACGCGCCGTGCCATCTGCGATGCGTTGCCGATGCTGAAGAAGGCTGGACATGTGACCGTGGTGGAGATCTGCGCCATCGCAGATATCGCGGCTGCCAATGACCGCTTGAAGGATGTTGTCGCATGGCTTGGGCGCCACGGTATAGCGGCGGAGGCTATGAGCGTTCTTTCGCAGGGGAACGATGCTGCCGAGCTGGATGCCATCGCCCAGCAAAGGAATGCGGGTCTATTGGTCGCAGGTGCCTATGGACATAGCCGTCTTCGCGAATGGGCGCTGGGAGGCGTAACACGCAACCTCATGTTGCACCCGGCCCGCTGTTCGCTAGTGTCGCACTGAGTTATCTGTTGCCCAGGAAGGTCAATGCAATCCCATCCAGCACGCTCAATGAATCAGGATGTCAGTGATGGCCATGCATGCGATGGTGCTTAGGAAGTTGGGTGGTCCACTGGAGTGGACTGAGCTTCCTGATCGGTCTCCGGGGCTTGGCGAAATACGCGTCAAGATGATGGCATGCGGCGTTTGCAGGACAGACCTGCACGTGCTCGATGGTGAGCTTCCCAACCCGCAATTGCCAATCATCCCAGGCCATGAAATTGTTGGCCGGATCGATATGGTCGGACCGGGTGTCAAGGGTCTATATGAGGGCGAACGCGTCGGCATCCCTTGGCTGGGCCATACCTGCGGCGTCTGCCCCTATTGCATAGGGGCTCGTGAAAATCTTTGTGACCACCCGCTCTTCACCGGATATACGCGGGACGGTGGCTTTGCGACCGCAATGATCGCCGATGCGCGCTATGCGTTCCCCCTCGGCGAGTTGGGTAGCGACGTGTCCCTGGCTCCTTTGCTTTGCGCCGGCCTTATCGGCTGGCGGTCGCTAATGATCGCGGGTGACGGTAAAAAACTGGGGCTATACGGGTTTGGCGCCGCAGCCCACATCTTGGCGCAGGTCGCTCGATGGGAGGGACGATCAGTGTTCGCTTTCACGCGCCCGGGGGACGTTGCCACTCAAGGCTTTGCCCGACATCTTGGCGCGACATGGGCGGGTGGATCCGATGAGATGCCGCCGGAACCTCTGGATGCCGCAATTATCTTTGCAACAGCAGGTGAACTTGTCCCACTCGCATTGAAAGCGGTGCGCAAGGGTGGGCGCGTGGTCTGCGCAGGCATTCACATGAGCGACATTCCGAGTTTCCCATATGGATTGCTGTGGGAGGAGCGCCAACTCATGTCGGTCGCCAACCTTACGCGGCAGGATGGACTCGACTTTCTCCGCTTGGCGCCAGACATCGGCATTGTCACGACAACCACGACCTACAAACTGACACAGGCGAATCAAGCTCTCGCCGATCTTCGCGCAGGAAAATTCGAGGGCGCCGCCGTTCTCGCACCTTGATCACACGACCAATCGGAGTACGTGCCGTAGCGAACAGACCAACGATCAGGGATTGCTCACACTGTCGCATCGAACCAACGCACGCCGTTCGCAAGCAACACCTTGGCGCCGCCTATGTTGCAGGACCACTCATTGTCAGCCATAGCTTCCATGCGAGTCGTCAACCGCCTGATCGAAGGCCTCCCGCGTAGGGAGCGCCATTGGATGCTGGAACATTGCGAGCCGATGGAACTGGATTTCGGTGACATCCTGTGCGAGCCCGACCAGCCTTTCCGACATGTCTATTTTCCACTCACCGGATTTATCTCGCTGGTAACCTCGCTGCAGAATCATCAGCCGCTGGAAATGGGGCTGATTGGCAACGAAGGCATGCTCGGCGGGACGATAGTCCTGGGGATTTCCTCTGTTCCTCTGCGCGCCGTGGTCCAGGGAGCAGGAGTCCTTTTGCGTATGACGGCGGTGCAATTGCGGGAAGAAATGCAGCGCAGTCCGGCACTTCGCCGCACACTTCAGCGCTACCTATATGTCCTGATGGCGCAACTGTCGCAAATCGGCGCCTGTACCCATTTCCATGAGATCGAGCCACGGTTGGCGCGATGGCTATTGATGACGCATGACCGTGCCCACGCTGATCATTTCCATCTTACACACGAGTACCTCGCCAATATGCTTGGTGTGCGCCGAAGCGGTATCAGTGTAGCCGCCGGGGTGCTGCGGCGAAAAAAGCTCATTCGCTACGTGCGAGGCGAGATACATATCCTCGACCGCAGCGGACTGGAGGCTGCAGCATGTGAATGCTACGGCACACTACTTGAAGACTACGCAAAGCTTTTCGCCTAGCTTGACCCTTGGTGTCCCTGCGTAGCGTTCGTCACTCAAGTGGCGAGGATGTTCTGGCACGCGATGAATCAGGTGAATGGCGCCTGTTAGATCGCTGTTTCTTTATGCCACAGTCCGACGACTGCTATTCATCATAGGGTGAAGAGTCCTTCACAGCCTGTCGGGTCAGATCGACGGTGACCGTGTGGTCAAGCCAACTCACTTCTTGGATCGATTGCGGATCTATGAGCACCTGGTGGTCGCCCCACCAGTTGCTCGTCTGCACGATCATGTATCGAATGGCCCAGCTCTCCTCGTCGACGAGCAAACCGTGCACGTGGCCGATGTCACCATCCCGTGCATCAATGTGATAGTTCACTATGGCCTTGCAGCTGCGCAGATCGGGGTCGTCATGCTTGCCAGATCCGGATTCAAGTAGCCGTCTCTTGTTGTATTCGGTCTCAAAGCTGCCAGAACCTGCACCCGGCAGCATCATGCTCGGACTAACGCCCGCCCCCCAGAGACCGGCGCCACCCCAGTAATACGGGTAACCGTAATAACCCAGATACCCGATTTCGTGCTGTCGGGAGATCGGCCTATTGGTATCAATATCGGGACTGTTCCTTACTTGTTCTTTGGTGATTGATACCGGGAGCACCTTTCCAGCCCAGTCCGGTGGGCCGATCGCGAAAGGCGAGATCAGTACCTTGCGACTTGAAAGCCAGGTACCGGTTTCGACAACCAGGTAGCGAATGACCCATGTTTCGTCATCGAAATAGAAATCTTTGACATGACCAATAGGGCCGTCGATAGCACGGATCGCATAATTTTCCAGATCACTCATGCTACGCAACATCGGTCACTCTCCTTTGGAATTGAGCAGGGGTTGCTCGGTTGGCTTGCGTCCCATCTTCAGAGACTGCATCAGCATGCTGCCGCGCGTCGATGCTCGGGTCGGTACGGCAACGCACAGAAGCACGTCATGGAGCATGATCCAACGGCGAAAACTCAGGTTCTAATGCGTTAACAACACGATCGGTCATCTCTCAGGAACGTGCCATTTTTAGGCAACCATGTGTCGAGATGACCATTTCATACGGGAATTTCGACGGGCTCCTATGCGCGGTGCCGCACAGATTAGGCTCAGACTTGCGCGCACGCTTGAATGCTCTGGGGGACCACTGATCATGTAAACCGAATGTCCCCTATGCGTGCTCCATCTGCCAACTCAACAACTCCAGCACACGTCGAGCCAGTGAGCGGCCTGACGAGTGAAGAGGCACGCCATCGGTTGGGTCAGATCGGCCCCAATGCGATGCCTGACACGACCCTCCACCCGTTGCGCATGGCGCTTGAAAAATTATGGGCTCCCATCCCGTGGATGCTGGAAGCCGCGATCTTGCTGGAACTGTTCCTCGGCAAGTATGTCGAGGCCGGGATCATCAGCACCCTTCTCGTGTTCAACGCGGGGCTCGGTTTTTTCCAAGAGAGCCGCGCGCAGCTGACTCTCGCTGCACTGAAATCACGACTCGCGTTGAACGCATCGGTCAAACGCGACGGTGAGTGGAAAGCCGTGCCGGCGATGGAGCTGGTGCCTGGCGACGTGATAAAGCTTTCACTCGGTGGCGTGGTCGCGGCGGATGTGCGTCTCATGGGAGGAGAAATCCTGCTCGATCAGTCCACGCTCACCGGCGAATCGGTTCCCATCGAAGCTGGTGTGGGCGTACAGGCATATGCTGGCGCGTTGGTACGACGCGGTGAGGCAGTCGCGGAAGTCACGGCCACGGGTGTGCGCACCAAGTTCGGTCGCACCGCGGAGTTGGTCCGTACGGCGCATGTCGTGAGTACCCAGCAGAAGGCGGTGTTACGCGTCGTACGCAACCTCGCCTCGTTCAACGGCGTGGTCATCGTGATACTGGTGATCTATGCCAGGTCTCTCAAGATGCCGTTTGCCGAGATCATCCCTCTCGTGTTGACAGCGGTTCTCGCTTCGATACCCGTTGCGCTGCCAGCGACCTTTACTTTGGCGGCAGCGCTTGGTGCGCGGGCCTTGGCGAAGCTTGGCGTGCTCCCTACCCGCCTGTCCGCGGTGGACGAGGCAGCATCGATGGATGTCTTGTGTGCCGATAAAACCGGCACGCTGACGCAGAACGCGCTGAATGTAACAAGCGTTCATCCGAGCGCCGGCTTCGACGAAGCGCACGTTCTGAACTTGGCCGCACTAGCCAGCTCGGATGGCGGCCAGGATCCGGTTGATGGCGCCATCCGTGTTGCGGCGGCGTGCAAGGCCGTTTCCGATGCGCCAAAAACAATCAATTTCGTGCCATTCGACCCGGCGACGAAAATGTCCGAGGCGACAGTGAGCGATTCGAAGGGCGCCTTACAACGCGTTGTGAAGGGTGCCTTTGCTACAGTGATTCATCTTGCGCTGCCGCCGCCCGCAACGGTGACGGCAGCGGCGAAGGAACTTGAGGAAAAAGGCTTTCGCGTTCTGGCGGTTGCAATTGGGGCGCCGAATGCGATGAAGCTCATCGGCTTGATTGCACTGAGCGATCCGCCTCGTGCGGACTCGGTAGCACTCGTTACCGAATTGCAAAACTTAGGCGTGCGCACAGTGATGGTAACTGGCGACGCGCCAGCGACTGCGACTATCGTGGCTCACGCGGTTGGGCTCGATGGTGCCATCTGCCCGCCTGGGCCGATCCCTGACAGCGTCCACCCCGAACAATTTGCTGTCTTCGCTGGAGTCATGCCGGAGGACAAATACAAGCTCGTCAAGGCGTTCCAGAACGGCGGCCATACCGTCGGCATGTGCGGCGATGGCGCTAACGACGCGCCAGCGCTGCGCCAGGCGCAAATCGGAATCGCGGTCTCGACGGCGACTGATGTCGCCAAATCGGCCGCCGGTATGGTGCTGACCGAACCGGGGCTTGCCGGTATCGTCGCTTCGGTCAAGGAAGGTCGCGTGATTTTCCAACGCATCCTGACCTATACGCTGAACTCCATTACAAAGAAGACCGTGCAAGTGCTCTTTCTCGCAGTCGGCTTAGTCGTGACCGGCCATGCGATCCTGACACCATTACTCATGGTGATCATCATGATCACCGGCGACTTCCTCGGCATGTCGCTAACGACTGATAACGTTAGGCCATCACCCGCGCCAAATGCTTGGCAAATCGGTAATCTGACGGTCGCGGGAGTCGTCATGGGAGTCGGCGAGCTTATTTTTTGCGTGTCCGCGCTGGCTTTCGGCGTTTACTCGAAGCGGTTCGACATTGATACATTGAGGACGTTGGCTTTTGTCGTCATCGTGTTCGGCAATCAGGCGACGACCTATACCAATCGCGAGCGTCGTCGGCTGTGGTCATCCCGCCCGAGCTTATGGCTCATCGTGTCGTCGGCTGGCGATATCCTGATCGCCTCGACGTTGGCCATCACAGGCATTGCCATGAAGCCTCTATCCGTCTGGTTGATTGTTGGCGTGCTTGCCGGCGCGTGCGTCTTCGCGGTCATTCTCGACTCAGCAAAAGCGCCGCTTTTTCGCCGCCTCGAAATCACCTAGAGTGCGCCACTGCGAGAATACGGATTGTGCGTTTCCGTATTAGCGATAGTTCACTCGCAGTAGGTCAACGGAAGGCTTGGTCCGAGGCGCTGGGCTACGATGGCAGCATCGACCGCTCGTTGCGCAGCACGTGCGCCTTTCGGATTCCTACAAGCGCTATAACCAAGAGCACCGCAGCCGTTCCAAAAAGAAGTCGGCTGCCGATAGCGAGATAGACCACAATGCCAACAACACCACCTACCAGAAACGACAGCACCGTCTGTACATGAAGCCGGAGCTTCGATCGGTATGAGGCGACATCCGCATGAAGTTCATGCCCACGAGCAATATCGAACAGCATGCTGAGTTCGATCCCGATATCTGTGGCCATGCCCGACACATGTGTTGTCCGGACGCGAGCATCAGAGATACGCGTCACCACGGCATTTTGGAGTCCCATCAGGAAGCTCAGTCCCAGGATTGGAACAGGCCCGCGTTGCTGCTGAGGCAGCCAGAGCTCAGCGCAGCCAAGCAACATCATCAGAACCGCCTCAGCCAGTATGCTGAATGCATAGATGCCATGCATTTGCCGCCGTCTGCCAGCATTGATCAGCAGCGTGGAAACTGCCGCGCCGCCAATGAAGGCAAGAACGATGGTCAGGTAGAACGCACCGGACTGCCATTCACCGAGTGCTGCATGGTCGGAAAGTGAGGAGACGTTCCCGGTCATGTTGGCTGAGAAGAAACCGACCGCCTCGAATGCAGCCGTGTTAAGCGCGCCTGCGATCGCCGCCAATGTGCAGGCAAGACGACGATCGATGTCGTTGCTGCGCGCATTTCCTTGTTGTATCAACATGGTTAGTAGTTGGACTGCACTAGAGAAACCGCGAGTCGCGCAGTGGGAATCTCTGGGCAGCGGCGCGAGCGCTGCTCTCACGGCTGCTTCGCTTGCGAGCACCGCCCTGATTGTTCTCGTGGGCTGGCGCGGCCTGGCTGGTTTCGCTATTGAAGGCGGCACTCGTGGCCGGAACAGTTCCTGGGTTCTGGCAAGCTTTGCAGCCTTCGCTGCCTAAGCCGTACTTTTTGGTGTGCACAGCAGCCCATGCTTCCGCTTTCGCTGTTTCGGCACAGTCGGATGCTTACTCACATATGTCTGTGCGGCCTGCTCGACGTATCGCGCTGACAGCGCGCTGCAGCAACGAATTGATTTTATTCGCTGCCGAGCGCGATGTATCGACCGTTTCTTTCTAGTGTTGTCTATCGCCACCACCGCCTACGTGGCCGCGCCCATCGCGAACTTCATTTCCTCTGAAGTTGGCCACCCTGCCTGGACGCTGCGCCATCGTTGGCCTCTCGCCGCGATTCGGCATATGGCCTCGATAGCCACGTTGTGCATCGAAGCGGTTATCTACGTGCCCGCGGAAGTTGTGACGGCCGCGAAACCACGGACCAGCACCAATGAAGACACCCCCCGTAAACCATTCCGGGCCGTAGTAACCATAAGGTGCACACGGATAAGGATTGTAGTCGTAGTAACCGTAAGGGCATTCAGGAGCGACTCCGATGCCAACACCGATGGCGATCTGGGCTTTTACGGCGGGAGCAGTCGCTGTGAGGAAGGTTCCAACAATCGCGACGAAAGCGAGATATTTATATCTGTTCATGGATTCACCTCACGACCGTGAGGGTCGTGAGTCATGATCTACCTGACCGCGTCAATTCACTGTGACAACTTCCGTTCGATCGGAATGTGGATTTCCAATGTCATTTGTTTAGAAATTGACGACCATGAGCGACATCACTCACCTCGATCGAAGCGTAGATTTGATGCGGCGATGGAATTTTTCTAAGCCGAAATGCGCTCGCATCCAGCACATGCTCGACAACGGGATCGGCCACCCAATTTGGATCTTCATGCACTGCATGACCCGGCTTGGGAAGGCTGTTACGTGAGCGTGCGCAACACGAAGCAGCCATGTTCGGCGCCGTACACACAGCATGAACGCAACACGTGCTTATGCTGAGCAGCTGTAAGCGAGCCACGCTTAGAGCGCCCCTCTCAATGCCTTCGGGTGAATCAAGCTTGGTGCGCGTATGCCGAATAATCATAAACCCCAAGAGAACCATCTATTCCTTGCATTGCCAGTGGAGGCTCGTGAGCGTGTGTTCCCGCACCTAGAACTGGTGCAGCTGCCACTTGGTCATGTCTTGTACGAATCTGGCACCACGCTACAGCATGTCTATTTCCCGACCGATGCCATCATTTCGCTTCTCTACGTCATGGAAGACGGTGCGTCGGCTGAAATCGCCGTGGTCGGCAACGAAGGCATGGTCGGCGTGGCGCTTTTCATGGGTGGTGAAACCACACCCAATCGTGCGGTGGTACAAAGTCGAGGCTACGCCTATCGGCTCAAGGGGCAGTTGCTGAAAAAGGAATTCAGCCTATCCGGCGCGTTGCAGCACATGTTGCTGCGCTATACACAGGCTCTGCTCACACAGATGGCTCAGACCGCAGTGTGCAATCGGCATCATTCGGTCGATCAGCAGCTATGCCGTTGGTTGCTAATGAGTCTTGACCGGCTGCCTTCCAACAAGCTGATCATGACCCAAGACCTTATCGCCAACATGCTCGGCGTACGGCGTGAAGGCGTCACGCAAGCCGCCGGAAAACTTCAATTGCAAGGTCTGATCACATACCGCCGCGGGCACATCACCGTGCTCGATCGGCCCGGCCTGGAGCGAGCCTGTTGCGAGTGCTATGCGGTGGTAAAACGCGAATTCGATCGCCTTCTACCTGACTTTACGGCTAGATGAAATTCTGTTTCAGAGCAACGCTTACATGATGGCTCTATAGATAGAAGAGCCTGGAAATCCAATGAATCATCCGCCCGAGAGCGTTGACGAAAAACTCCAGAACATCCAGCAAAAGGCCTTCCGCTACTTTCAGCATGAGTTCAATCCAAGCAATGGATTGATTCTTGACAAGACCGCGCCGGACGGCAACGACATATCGGGCTGGCCCGCAAGTATTGCTGCCGTTGGTTTTGCTTTGGCGTCCTACCCAGTCGCGGTGACCCGCGCCCTCCTTTCGTACGAGGAAGCCGTCCAACGGACGCTAGTCACGTTGCGATTCTTTTCCCAAAGTGCACACGGCCCCGAGCCGGACGCCACCGGGTACCGCGGCTTTTACTATCACTTTCTCGATATGCAGACCGGTCGGCGCGCTTGGCAATGTGAGCTATCGACCATTGATACTTCGCTGTTACTGGCTGGCATGCTCACGTGTGCACGTTTTTTCGCCGGGCAAGCGCCCGCCGAGGTTGAAATCCGATCGATAGCCGATGCACTCTATCGTCGCGTGGAATGGGACTGGGCGCAGGACAATGATTCGACAGTAAGCATGGGATGGAGGCCTGAAAGTGGCTTTCTCGGACCTTCCTGGAAGGGCTACAACGAGGCAATGTTGCTATACATGCTAGCGCTGGGGTCGCCGACACATCCGATTCCTGAAAACAGCTACCTGGCCTGGGTGACCGCCTATGAATGGAAGCAAATCTATGGACATGAATATCTGTATGCCGGAGCCCTGTTCACGCATCAGTTTCCACACATCTGGATAGACTTCCGCGGTATCCAGGATGCCTTTATGCGCGACAAAGGCATCGACTATTTCGAAAATAGTCAGCGCGCAACCTATGTCCAACGCCAATACGCGATTGCCAATCCCCTTGGGTTCGCCGGCTATGGGCCGAAGTGCTGGGGTCTGACCGCCTGCCAAGGTCCGGGACCGGAGACCGTCCTGATTGACGGCATCGAACGCCAGTTCTTCAACTATGTCGCACGCGGTGCGCCGTACGGCCCCGATGACGGCACGATCTCGCCATCAGCGGTGGTCGCATCACTGCCGTTCGCACCTGAAATCGTCTTGCCAGCTATCGATCATTTTGTCGACGAACTCGAACTGCATGACGTCAATCCATATGGCTTCAGGGCGACGATCAACCCTACCTATCCTGGAAAAGGGATCGATAAAGCAGGCTGGATCTCGCAGTGGCACTACGGCATCAGCCAGGGACCGGTCCTGTTGATGATCGAAAATCATCGAAGCGGATTGTTGTGGAAATTGATGCGCGAATGCCCCTATCTCGTTCATGGGCTCAAGCGTGCCGGTTTCAATGGTGGTTGGCTCTGAGCCGCGAAGGTCTCCAAGCTCCGAATTGCTGGGGTTCACGGTGTCATGTCGCAGACCCAGTATCCCGGGATGTCAGGGAGGCTTGGGCCAGAGGCAACGTCACCACGAATTGACTACCGAATCCCTTGCCGTCACTGGTCGCCACAATCGTGCCGCCATGCGCTTCAACCAGTTCGCGAACCACCGTCAGGCCTATGCCCAGGCCCGTTCCGTTGAACCCAATGGCATGTGCATCTTGCACAAAGGGATTGAAGATCTCCGGTAGCGCGGCGGCGCTGATGCCGATGCCGTTGTCGGTCAGAGTTATCACGGCGTCAGCGTCAGTCGGCACAAGTCGCAGCCTGATCTGCCCACCTTCTTGCGTGTACTTCGATGCATTGGTGAGCAGGTTACTCATGACCTGTGTCAGCCGAACGGGGTCACCTTGTACCTCCACGGCAACTGCGGGCAACTGCAACCGGAAGTGCTGCAAACGCAGATCCATCGCAGGCCGGCATCCTTCGATAGCAGCATCGAGAATCGAGACGATGTCGATCCTTCGACATTCGATTCGCAATTTTCCGGTATTGATTCGCGATACGTCCAGCAAATCGGTTACGAGTCGAGCCATGTGCGTGACTTGATGCTCGATGATCGCCTGCATCTTGGGCAACTCCTCCGTGCCCACCTCTACCATCATGCTTGTCGCCAGACGAATTGGCGCCAGCGGGGCACGCAATTCGTGCGCTACGAAGGCCAGAAACTCTGTTTGCTTTCGGTGTGCCTGTTCTGCGGCCGCCTGCAGGTCTTGCGCATTGAGCGCCGCCATCACAAGCTGCTCGTTCGCCTCGCACAGCTGCGCATGGCGACGCTCGTGCTCCAGCAACGCCTCCTCATAACGAACCAAGGGACGCTTCAGCGATGCCAGCGCAATCGGCTCATGAGGAGACTGATCTATAGCTTCATCGCCGTAGAACACAACACTTCCAGGGCTGCCCTTTTTCGCTCGATACATGGCGACGTCAGCATGGTGGATCAACGCGTCGGCTTCCGCACCGTCATCGGGGTAGATACTGATGCCAATACTTGCAGCCAACCGCAATACATGATCACCAAGCCGCATGGGTCTTGCGAGTGCCGTTATGACCTTCTCGGCGAGGACGGCCGCGTCGGAGGCATCAGCCAAGTCCGGGAGCAGGATCAGGAATTCATCGCCTCCATGGCGGCTTACGGTGTCTGCATCGCGAACGGATGACGAAAGGCAGTGTGCCGCCGCTTGAAGTGCTTCGTCGCCCATCGTGTGGCCGAACGTATCGTTGATGTGCTTGAAGTCGTCGAGATCAATGAAAAGAATCGCCACCCGATTTCCGGTGCGTTTTGCCATAGCGATGGCTTGGGTAAAGCGATCGAACAGCAGAGGGCGATTCGGGAGTTTGGTCAACGCATCGAGTTCGGCAGTTCGTGACACTTGCTCTAGTGCCTGCTTGACGGTATCGGCATGGCTATGGGCAAGAAGAGCCGCCTGCACCAAATGCTCGTTGGCTTCACGAAGTTGCGCCGCATGGCTGTTATCCAGACTAGTCTCTACTTCAACCAGATTCTGTTGTAAGCCATTCAATACTTCCCGCACTTGCTCGGCTTGCTGTTGCAGCTGGACAAGTTCACGTGCTGCAAGCGCTGCAGCCTCGGTGTCATCGACTGGTTTGCTGCTCATAGCAAAAGATCTGACGTGTGTGGATCATTCATGAGCATTTTCAGCGTTGAGGGACGCTACATCACGGTGATCTTTCTTCCTAGGTCTGCCACCCAGCAATCCCTCTTGATCAGTGAGCATCTCGCTAATTTGGATGCCGTTGTCGTTGATACTGAAGAGACGCAACTCATCCGAGTGCGCGCTCCCGCGCACCTTGACCACCGCCATCATGCGCAGCAACCGACTGTCGACCTCGATGTAGCGCTGTACGATGATGGCGTCCGTCATGAAAGCAGTACCGTACGGACTGAAGCGCAGATCCGTGTAGCGATCCTCCAGCTCGGAAGTCATCAGCACCGTGACACCCTCCGCCGCGAGGGCGGCAATCATACGCGATAGATTTTCGCGAAAGTCCGGACGAAAGGTCGGAGCCAAGGCAAGCTCGAAGCCTGACAGCGAATCGATCACTACGCGTGTCGCCTTGAGGCGACGGATCTCCGACGCCAGCAGAAGCATGATTTCATCGATCGACAAATCGGGTGACCGGTTATTCACCAAAGCCACCCTGCCTTTGTCGATCAGCTCAGCAAGAATCGGTGTATGAGAACGGTTGGGAACTTGCTCAAAAGCCGCAATGACACCGGTTTCTCCACAACGCGCCCCCTCTGCCAAAAAGGCTGCCGCAAGAATGCTCTTGCCTGAGCCTGAAGGACCAGCCACAAGCATGGAATAGCCGCGCGGCAGGCCGCCACCCAGCATGTCATCCAGACGAGGCACGCCCATCCGAAGCCTTTCATTGGAGCCCGTCGCAGCAGAGACAGCGGGCGTCGCGACAGATACCCGAGCGGGTGCGAACACGCGCATGCCAGAAGCGTCAATACGAAAAGTGTGCAACCCCGGTAGCGTGGGTTGGCCACGCATTTTCATGATCTCCAACTTGCGCACCATCGAGTTGCGTTGCACGCTCTGACGCAACCAGATCAAACCGTCCGCCACCGTAAACACCGGATTGGCATCGGCCTCGTTGAAGTATTCCCCGATGAGGAACGTCGTGGCCTGCCAGCTTGTCATCAGCATGCCCAACTGCTGAGCGAAATGTTGAAGGTTGAGATAGGCCCCGCCTTCGGCTGTGCTTGTCAACATCACCGACCGAAAGGAGTCGACGAACACAAGTGCCGGGTTCTGCGCCTCTACTTCGTCGACGATCCGGCGCAGCACCTGCTTGAGGCCACCCGCCATCATGTCGTCGGTCAGGCTGATGAAGCGAACCGCTTGATTGATCGACTCATCGTCGAAAAATTCGAATTGCTGCTGGTAGCGCAACATCTTCAACGGCGGCTCGCCCAGCACGGTGAAATAGATTGCCGGACGCCGCTGCGTGGCCAGGGCGAACATCATCTGGTGCGCAAGGGTAGTCTTGCCGCAACCCGGTGGCCCCGCGATCAGGTTGAACGAGAATTCGGGCAGCCCTCCTCCGAGCACGTCGTCCAGGCCGGGAACGCCGGTGGCCAAGCGATTGATGGTCACGGTCTTATTCATGCTGAGTTTTCCTGCGTAGGAACAGGAAACAGATCTGCCCATACGGATCGCATTAGTCGTTCAGTGAGCGAGGCCCCAATCAGGTTGGTTAGCGCCTCGTAAAACATCTGCAGTGCGGCTCCCGCACCGGCTGCGATCTCAGCGCTAGTCCGCTCGAGGAGTGCGGCTTTCAACGCAGCAAGATTCACCGTTGTCTGCATGCCTTCATGCATATCCATCAACCATGGATGCTCTCGGCTGGCGAGATAAAAGCTGCGCTTATAGAGCGTTGCGACGCTGCGCTGCCCAATGATGGGCGAAAGGGAAGCTTCGATCGTCTGCCAGGAAGAAACAATGAAGTCAGCCAATTGCTGCGCATCTGCGCCATCTCTGGCTTTTTGCGCGAGCGTTACGACGATTCGATGGCTTTCTTGGCTTTCCACTGGGTTCGCAGGGGCACCGTTGAATTAGCCTGTCAACCTAGCCCAAGATCAGTGCTGGGTTCGTGATGATGAGAAGCCGTAGCGCAGTAACCCACCACACCTCTGTGTACGCAGCGTGTTGAGACTTAGCGGTAAAGCACACCACCAAAAATTGGCTACGATCCGTCGTCAACTTTTACGGTGTAGTCACTGTAATAAGGCCACGCTTCAGATCAGTCAGCCACGCATGCGCATTTTATGATCATCATTGACATCCCCTATGCACCGTCGCGTCATGGCGAATGGTCTGTGTCGGTGAGTAATGATGGTCATTCAGAATTTAAAAGCCGCATGGACGCCCTTCGGTTCGCAATCAGCGCCGCTCTGAGGGCGCAACAACGAGGCAACGACACCCTGATCACCGTCGAGGGTGTCGACGGTCAATGGCGCATGTTCGACCATCTGGCAAAAGGCGTCGTTTAGATATTGTTCGGATCATGCAGCTGAGGTCGCGGGCTGTCGGCTTCCGATCCACTTTTCACGACCGGGTTGCGGAATCGACCAAGCACTCACGCGAAATGATCGAGACAGCGGTGGCGCAGCCGCTCAAGAATGAGGCAGAGGCTGCATATCAACGTGATGACCCACTCGCTAGGCAGCAAAGTTGATGAACGGTTAAGAACGCCACTGTCGGCTCGCTGTCCAATATTGTTTCTGGTGCCGCAACCATCGAACAGAGTGGCATATACGGGTGATTTCAAGCCACGAATAGCCGAAGTCCCTGATTGAATGGCACCCATCGAAAATCACCAAACATCCTGTCTTTTGCACATGCTGTGCACGGGATAAGGGTTACCTTCGAATTCAGTGACAACGAGGCGGGTGTTTATACTGCCAACGCTGAAACAGCATCTCGCGCTGGCCAAAGATCCGGCTGGCAATTAAGTCATCTATGGACCGCGCCAGGCATAGGTCTCAACCAATGACAGACCAAATTTCGGCGCAATCGACCACCTGGATTGCTAACATGGAAAATGTTTACCCGACTCTTCCCAGCGGACCGGTAATTTGCAAGACATGCGCGAATTCTGGCCACAAAGTCGAGATGCAAAGGCATCCACAGAGCGCCGTCCGCGAAGACAGGCCCTCTCACGCAGAAGACGCAGATCTGCAGACATTTCGTTGCCCTGATTGCGAGAATATCTCTGTTTTCCGCGTCGACTGAGAGCGTCATCTGATGACCACGAATCGAGCCGGCGGATCTTCAAGATCAAGCGCATGTGGCTCGGATGGAACGCGTGTCGACGCCACTAGCCGTCGCACAACTCCAGAATGGCTGTACGACCAAGGTTACCCGTTGTCTTCGTGAATCGGCACCCTCCCCTGGTCTCGTGCGATGAGTAACCCACCCGGGAGCGCCGATGAAAAGCTTCAGGACATCCAGAAGAAGGCTTTTCGCTATTTCGAACGCGAAGCCAATCCAGTCAATGGATTGATTTGCGACAAGACTGCGCCTGGCGACAAGTGGTCGCGGGATTGGCCTTCAAGTATCGCGGCCGTGGGATTTGCTCTGGCTTCCTATCCAGTCGCAGTTACACGTGACCTTCTGTCGCGCGAGGCGGCCGTGCAACGCACACTCGCCACCCTGCGGTTCTTTGCGCAGAGTCCTCACGGTCCCGAACCAGATGCCACCGGGTATCGGGGCTTTTACTATCACTTCCTCGATATGCAAACCGGCCGACGTGCCTGGCAATGCGAATTGTCGACCATCGATACGGCGCTGCTGCTTGCGGGCATGCTCACCAGTGCAAGATTTTTCGCTGGGCAAGCACCCGCCGAAGTCGAAATTCGCTCACTCGTCGATGCACTCTATCGACGCGTAGAGTGGGATTGGGCGCTTGATGGCGATGCGGCCATAAGCATGGGATGGCGTCCCGAGTCCGGATTCCTCACGCCGCGCTGGAAAGGCTATAACGAAGCCCTGTTGCTCTATCTATTGGCGCTTGGCTCACCAACCCATCCGATTCCGCAGCGCAGTTATCAGGCGTGGACATCGGGGTACGAATGGAAACATGTCTATGGTTACGACTACCTCTACGGCGGCGCCCTGTTTACCCACCAATTTCCGCAGATCTGGATCGACTTCCGCGGCATCCAAGACAACTTCATGCGCGACAAGGGCATTGATTATTTTGAAAACAGTCGTCGCGCGACGTACATACAGCGGCAATATGCCATCGCCAACCCGTTGGGATTCAACGGCTATACGGCCAATTGCTGGGGCCTGACCGCAAGCCAGGGCCCCGGTCCCGATACCGTGCTGATTGACGGCGTGGAACGTCAGTTTCTTGGTTATGTCGCACGGGGAGTTCCGTACGGTCCCGACGACGGGACCATCGCACCGTGGTCGGTGGTCGCCTCCCTGCCGTTTGCACCGGAGATCGTGTTGCCTGCCATCGATTACTTCGTCGACGAGTTGAAGCTTCACGACGTCAATCCTTACGGCTTCAGGGCAACCATCAATCCAACCTATGCCGCAAAGCCTGGTCACGCCGGTGGCTGGGTTTCGCCTTGGCACTTCGGAATCAACCAGGGCCCGGTTGTGCTGATGATCGAAAATCATCGGAGTGGTCTGCTGTGGTCACTGATGCGTGAGTGTCCCTATGTGATTCAGGGACTGAAACGCGCCGGCTTTGGCGGTGATCGACTTTAAGCGCGGCGGGCACCCTCACGTCGACTGGCCACGACTCGTCTCGTCACGCTCGGCACGAGCGCACATGCGGGTCCGCACCTACGAAGGGTCACATCACTTGGCAAGTTGCTTGCGGATCGACAGCAGTTCCTTTCGCCGTGCTCCGCTCGTTTCGGGGTAAGCCATATGGAGTCCTTTAAATGTGTCGATAACGATCTGGGAAACGATCAACCGGGCATTCTCCTTGTCGTCGGCGGGAACGACGTACCAAGGGGCGTGATGCGCACTGGTCGCGCTCAAGCAGGCCTCGTATGCCTCCATGTACTGCTTCCAGTACTTCCTCTCGTGAATATCCGAGAGACTGAATTTCCAGTTCTTGTCGGGCTCGTCAATCCGCGCGAGGAAACGCTTGCGCTGCTCTTCCTTCGATAGATGGAGGAAGATTTTCACTATCCGGGTGCCATTGCGGGAAAGGTGCTCTTCGGAATCGGTGATGGACCGGTAGCGCTTCTCCCAGATGTCTTTCTCATCCAGAACTTTTTCCGGAAGCAGTTGCGTGTGCAGCAACTCCGGGTGCACGCGGACAACCAGCACTTCCTCGTAGTACGAGCGATTGAAAATGCCGATCCGGCCACGCTCGGGCAGCCGACACGTCGTGCGCCACAAAAAGTCGTGCTTCAGTTCCTCGGCGCTAGGCTGCTTGAAACTGAAAACCTCGCAGCCCTGCGGATTGACCCCGGACATGACATGGCGGATCGCGCCGTCCTTTCCCGCGCCATCCATGCCCTGAAAAACCAGCAGCAAGGCATAGCGTTCGGACGCGTAGTGGAGCTGCTGCAGTTCGGTCAGCACTTCCACGTGCTCCTCAAGCAACTTCTTGTAGTGCTTCTTCGATTTGCAGAACGACTTCACGCGAGTCGGCCGGTCGCCGAGCGTGACTCCATCGACGGGCGAAACGCGGAATGCCTCTGTATCGATCTTCGTCTTCATCATGATGGCCATGTCTGAGA
The DNA here is from genome assembly GCF_009766065.1 of Dyella sp. S184. GTDB lineage: Bacteria > Pseudomonadota > Gammaproteobacteria > Xanthomonadales > Rhodanobacteraceae > Rhodanobacter. Next base: position 98,933 of record NZ_LMUE01000003.1, read on the forward strand.
TAGGGACGTACTCATTTCGATGCTTCATCCTTGCGCGGCGCCGCATGCACTTTTTCTGTTTCCTGGACAGCCTGAACATCTTCGCGACCCAGCTCTTCGTAGAGCGCATGGACACGCTTGACGAGCTGCGGCGTCACCTCGGGCAACTTCCCGGCTTGCGCTTCAGGCCCACTCTCGGGCTTCGCGTTCGCACCAGAATCAGGTTTGACTTCGATTTCTGGCTGAACCTGCTGCACGGCTGGCGATGGCGGTTCGGCCGTGGCGACGCGCCTGACTTCGGGCAGTATCCTGGCCTTGGCATCGGTTGCGTCAATCTGGGGCGTGACTTTCGCGTCGGTTGAAGCTTCGGCCGTGCCATCGGGTGGAAAAACCTTCGTGTCCAGCATGGCGACAACCTTGGCCTGATGTATCGGCTCAGGTTTCGCTCCGACTGGAGGTTCGGTTGCAGCGCCGGGTTTTGGACTGGCCTTGACTTGCGGTTTGTCGCCGACCTTGGCCGGATCAAGAATCCGGTAAGCGAGCAGCTTCACGCGGTCATTAATCAGGAACCAGATCAACGCGTAGCCCCAGACGAACCCTGCCCAACCCCAACCCAGCGGGGGCATCAGGAACCCGTAGACCGCGATCAGCGTCGCCAGGATCTGCGTGCCCAACACCGCGATCCACAGGACCCGCGCCGGTCGGATCGACCAGAACGGGCCGCGCGTGCGGGTCAGGAAGATGGTCAAGTGGCCGGCCACCGACAGCTTCAGGTACATCATGGTCTGGATCTGCGCCCGGTCGATGTGGAAGACGCGCTCGCCGAGATAGAACAGCCCGAACGCAGCCACCACGCCGACCACGCCCAGTACGGTGGAAACTCCCAGCACCATGCGCATGTTCCAGGCTTCGGGTTGGTTCCGGTAATGCACGTTGTCATAGGCGATCGACAGGATCGCGCCATCGTTGAGCAGGGCCAGCATCACGATCATCACCGCAGTGACCGGGTAGAAGTTGAACACCAGGATCGCCAAGGTCATGAACAGCAGTACACGCAGCGTTTCGGCGATGCGGTAGATCGCGTAGCTGTTCATGCGCTGGAAGATGCGCCGGCTTTCCTTGATGGCGTCGATGATCACCGACAGCCCCGGTGTCGTCAGCACGATCGATGCCGCCGCACGCGCCGCATCGGTGGCGCCGGACACCGCGATGCCGCAGTCGGCCTTCTTCAAGGCCGGCGCGTCATTCACGCCATCGCCGGTCATGCCTACGATATGGCCGTGCTTCTGCAGCACGTCGACGATGTGGAACTTGTGCTCGGGGAATACCTGGGCAAAGCCGTCGGCGTTCTCGATGGACGCCGTCACGGCAGCGCTTTCTTCCTTCGTCGAGTCACCCAGGCTGCTGGCATCGAGGATATTCGTGCCCATGTCCAGCTTCTTGGCGGTTTCCTTGGCGATCGCCAGCGCATCGCCGGTGACCATCTTGACCTTCACTCCCATCGCCAGCGCCAGCGCGATGGTCGCCTTCGCATCCTCCCGAGGCGGATCGAACAACGGCAATACGCCGACCAGCTGCCAGATGCCATCGGCCTCGGCGCGCGCGACGCCGAGCGAGCGAAAGCCACGCGCGGCGAAGTCATTGACTGCCTTGTCGACCGCGCCTTTCACCGCGGCCGCGTTGGCCGCCAGATCCAGGATCACCTGCGGCGCGCCCTTGGTCACCTTGAATGCCTTGCCGTCCTTGTCCTTGACGCTGGCCTCGGTACGCTTGTGCACCGGATCGAACGGTGTGAAATGCACGACCTGATAGCTCTTCAGAGCCTGGTCATCCTTCAGGCCACCGAGCACGGCCAGATCGATGGTGTCGTCGTTGTCGGCGCGCGAAGCCAGCGCGGCATCCAGGGTCACTTGCGCGGCGGTGACGCCGTCGACGCAGAACGGATCGCCCAGGCTCAGCTTGTTCTGGGTCAACGTGCCGGTCTTGTCCGCGCACAGCACGTCCACACCCGCCAGTTCCTCGATCGCCACCAGCCGGCTGATGATCGCCTTCTTCTTCGAGAGCAGGCGCGCACCGACCGCCATCGTCACCGACAATACCGTCGGCATCGCCACCGGAATCGCCGCCACAGTCAGCACCAGCGCGAATTGCAGCGTGGTGAGGATCGGATCGCCGCGAAAAATCGCCACGGCGATGATCACCACTACCATCGCCACCGCCAGAATGATCAGGTAATTGCCGATCTTCAGCACAGCCTTCTGGAAATGGCTGACGGTTTGCGCCTCCTCAACCAGCTTGGCGGTCTTGCCGAAGTAGGTATGGGTGCCTGTGGCATAGACCATTGCGTTGCTCTGGCCGCGGCGCACGATCGAACCGGAAAACACCGCATCGCCAGGGTTGCGCGTAGCCGGCAGCGACTCCCCGGTCAGCGCCGATTGGTCGACCGACATCGGATCACCGTCCAGCAGGCGGGCATCGGCGGGAACGATGTCGCCCAGTCGCAGCTGGATCACGTCGCCCGGCACCAGCTCACGCGCCGGCGGGGTGACCCACTTGCCGTCGCGCTTCACCCGCGTCTTCGTCGCCAGCCGGGCCTTCAACGCGGCGATCGCGTTACCCGCCGAATGTTCCTCCCAGAAACCCACCACCGCGTTGGCGACCAGCAACAGCAAGATGATGAAGAAATCCGGCCAGTGCCGCACCACGCCGGACAGGATCACTGCAGCCTCGATCATCCAGGGAATCGGCCCCCAGAAATAGCCGAGGAACTTGAGGATCAGGTTCGGCTTCTTCTCCTCGATCTCGTTCGGCCCGTCCTGGGCCAACCGCTTGGCGGCCTCCGCCTGACCGAGTCCATCCGGCGAGCATGCCAGCTTCTTTTCCAGGTCCGCCAGCGGCATCGTTTTCAGATCGTCCTTGGCCGCGGGTTTCGATTCCGATGTGGTATCGGTGGCTTTGGAGGGATCGGGATCGGTTGTCATGACACGTCGTCCTTTCATTGCTGGCTTTGCCAGGCTCTACCAGTGAGCAGACGCATCCCGCATCCGGGTTGACGCGAACCTTCGGCATGCCGGTTCGCGTTCGATCGCTTTCATCCATGGCCGCGTTATCGCGACATCACGCCTTCCACTTCCAGTGAAGAATCTCGGGCAGGTCCTGGCCGTGCTGGTCGATGTAGTGCTTGTGCTCGATCAACTTGTCGCGCATCTGCTGCTTGAGATACGCGCCCTTCGAGCCTAGCCCCGGCACGCGATCCACCACGTCCTGCACCAGGTGGAAACGGTCCAGCTCGTTCTGTACGCGCATGTCGAAGGCCGTGGTGATCGTGCCCTCCTCCTTGTAGCCGCGCACATGCAATTCGCGATTCGTGCGCCGATAGGTGAGCCGGTGGACCAGCCACGGGTAGCCGTGAAAGGCGAAAATGATGTGCTTGTCGCGAGTGAACAGCGAGTCGTAATCCGCATCGCTCAATCCATGCGGATGTTCGGAACAAGACTGAAGTTTCATCAGGTCGACCACGTTGACCACCCGGATCTTCAGCTCGGGCAGATGCTCACGCAAGATCGATACCGCGGCCAGCACCTCCAGCGTCGGCGTATCGCCGCAGCAGGCCATCACCACATCCGGCTCGCTGTCCTGATCATTGCTTGCCCATTGCCAGATACCGATACCTTGCGTGCAGTGCACCACGGCGGCATCCATGCCCAGCCATTGCGGCAACGCATGCTTGCCGGCCACCACCACATTGACGTAGTTGCGGCTGCGCAAGCAGTGGTCGACCACCGACAGCAGGCAGTTGGCATCCGGCGGCAGGTACACCCGCACGATGTCGGCCTTCTTGTTGATCACGTGATCGAGGAAGCCGGGATCCTGGTGCGTGAAGCCGTTATGGTCCTGCTGCCAGACGTGCGAGGCGAGCAAGTAGTTCAGTGATGCGATCGGCCGGCGCCAGGGCAGCTCCTTGGTCACCTTGAGCCATTTGGCGTGCTGACTGAACATCGAGTCGACGATGCGGATGAACGCTTCGTAGCTGTTGAACAACCCGTGCCGCCCTGTCAACAGATAACCTTCCAGCCATCCTTCGCATTGATGCTCGCTGAGCATCGAGTCGAGCACGCGTCCGCTGGGTGCCAGGTACTCGTCGTTACCCTGCATGTTCGCGTCCCACTGGCGGTCGGTCGCTTCGAAAACGGCGCCCAGCAGATTCGACAGCGTTTCATCGGGGCCAAACAGACGGAAGTTGTGCTGCTCGTGATTGAGCGTGATCACGTCGCGCAGAAACTTGCCCAGCACCATCGTGTCCTGGGCATCCACGGCACCCGGGGATGTAATCTTCACGGCATGCTCGCGGAAGTCCGGCATGCGCAGGTCGCGCATCAGCAAGCCCCCGTTGGCGTGCGGATTGGCGCCCATGCGCCGGTCGCCCATCGGCGCCAGCGCCGCGAGCTGCGTGATCAGCCGGCCGTTTTCATCGAACAGCTCTTCGGGGCGATAGCTCTTCATCCAGCTTTCCAGCAGCTTCACGTGATCGGGATGGGTTGCGTCGACCAGCAACGGCACCTGATGCGAACGAAAGGTCCCTTCGATCTGCAAGCCGTCGACTATCTTGGGTCCGGTCCAGCCTTTGGGTGAACGCAGCACGATCATCGGCCAGCGCGGGCGGGTGGTATTGTGCTCCGCGCGCGCACTGGCCTGGATCGTGCGGATGTCTTCGATCGCCTGGTCCAGCGTGCTGGCCATCAGCTCGTGCATCGTGTCTGGGTCATTGCCCTCGACGAAGTACGGCGTCCACCCGCAGCCACGAAAAAACTGCTCCAGCTCGTCATGGTCGATGCGTGCCAGCACCGTCGGGTTGCTGATCTTGTATCCGTTCAGATGCAGGATCGGCAGCACCGCACCATCGGTGATCGGGTCAAGTAGCTTGTTCGACTGCCACGCAGTGGCCAGCGGTCCGGTTTCCGCCTCTCCGTCGCCGATGACGCAGGCCACGATCAGGCCCGGATTGTCGAAGGCGGCACCAAAGGCGTGGCTCAGCGAGTACCCCAGCTCTCCACCTTCGTGAATGGAACCCGGCGTCGTGGGCGCGACGTGGCTGGAGATACCGCCAGGAAACGAGAATTGCTTGAACAGCTTTTTCAGTCCGGCTTCGTCCTGGGTGACATCAGGATAAACATCCGTCCATGTGCCTTCGAGATAGACATTCCCCACGACAGCCGGACCACCGTGACCGGGACCAGCGACATAGAACATGTCCAGGTCATATTCCTTGATGACACGGTTCAAATGCACGTAGATGAAATTCTGACCAGGAGTCGTGCCCCAGTGACTGACCACCAATGGCTTCACATGTGCCAGCGTCAGCGGCTCGCGCAGCAACGGATTGTCGTAGAGATAGATCTGGCCGACCGAAACATAATTGGCGGCGCGCCAATAGGCATCCATCTGGTGGAGAAGTTCCGGCGTCAATGTATGGGTTTTCATGGTTGGGTATTCCGGCACGTGAGAGGGAGGACGCGACGGACGGACTTCGCGATCATGAGTTCTTCGTCGGTGTGAATGACGCGTACCTTGACGCGTGCGTCATCGGGAGAGATCAGGGCACCGTTCTGTGCATTGCGGCTTGCATCCAGCACAATTCCAAGAAAATCGAGGCCGCCGCAGATCCGCTCGCGGATCGATGATGCGTTTTCGCCGATACCACCGGCGAACACCAACGTGTCCACACCACCCAGCGCCGCCGCGTAGCTTCCAATCCATTTCTTTATCTGATAACAGAAGAGCGCAACCGCTTCAGCCGCACGCACGTCATGCGTCTCGTGATCCAGCAAGTCGCGTATGTCGGAGCTGGTTTCGGATATGCCGAGCAGGCCGGACTGGAAATTGGCCATGTCGTTGAACTGCTTCGCGCTCATCTTCTCGACGTTCGACAAATACAGGACCAGCCCGGGATCCAGATCGCCTGCGCGTGTACCCATCGGTACGCCCGCGCAGGGAGTGAAACTCATGCTGGTATCGATCGACTTGCCACCGGCAACCGCAGCGAGACTTGCTCCGCTGCCAAGATGCGCCAGGATCACTCGGCCCGACGTGGCCGCCGGATCGCCGAGACGCATCAGCTCCTGCATCAGGTAGGCATAGGACAGACCGTGGAAGCCATAGCGCCTGACACCCAGAGCCTCATAACGGCGCGGGATCGGCAGCAGCCTGGCCACGCGCGGCAGGTCGTGATGAAAGGCGGTATCGAAACACGCGACTTGATGCAGCTTCGGAAAACGACGGTGAAACGCCTCGACCAGCAGCAGTTCCTCCGGCATATGCTCGGGATCAAATGGACTGAGCCCATGCAGCTTTTGCATCATGGTCGCAGTGATCTGCTGCGGTTCGTGGAACTCCGGTCCGCCATGGACAAGCCGGTGTCCTATCGCTACCAACGTGTCGTGCAGACCTCTCTGTTCGATCCAGTCGAGCAGAACACCCACGGCAACCGTGTGGTCCGGCGCCGTTACCGCATGCGTAACGCTATCCGCCGCGACCGTTTCCTGCACCACAAACGTGGCCTGCGGCTGTCCGATCCGCGCAAGCTCGCCCACCAACACCCGCCGCAATGAAGCATCCGCCTCGAAAAGTGCGAACTTGATACTCGACGAACCGCCATTGATCGTCAGGATGTGCAGGCCGGCGGATGCCATGGGGACTCCGTATCTGTCCCGACCTATACCTTCGATATGTCCAACTTCATCTGCCCGAATTGCTCACGAGTGATCTCGCCTTTGGCGTATCGCTCGTTGAGAATATCGAGCGCCTCTTTCTGCAGAGGCAAGCCATATCGCCTGTGCGCCGCGTAGGTATAGCGCCAGTTTCCAAAGCTCGAAAAAAACAGGATGAGGACACCGCACCAGAGCAGCCATCCCCAACCGAAGTAGTCGTTCCAAAAGTAGTGTTGCATGTCAATTTCCTTGTCTCGAGGCGTACATCGCCGTCGTAGGCATGAATTTCAATTCACCAAGGCCAGCCGTCTATTCGCGCTGCTGTAAGTTGATCGCGCGCGGAAGCAGCTGCGACTAGCGGCGATCGTGCATCATGGTTGGATCGGCGCGTTCGGGCCGGCGGCCCGGAGAAGAATTGTTCAACGAACTTGGACTGCGGCGATGATTCCATGAACCTTCTTCGATCTCGCTGTCTTCGTTTTCGGCAATGTCGGAGTGCTTCTCGATATCCAGCTCATGATCACTTTTGTGAATGCGAATCGGGTGATTGGAACGGTGTTCGTTAGATTGCATGTCGGCGCTATCCAGGTTGGCGTTGATACTCGAGAAACGTCCCTGTCGTGGGTGTCGCCAATATTGCTTTCGAACCGCCATTGGATGATCTGCTCTTCCGGCGGCATGCTCTGTACGTTGCCGCACACTCGGCTCGCGGGAGTAATTCTGCTCGTGATCTGCATGCCATCAACAAGCACCTCATCAGCGCGGTGCACTAAACCGTCACGCTGCCTGTGATAAGATTCAGGCGTTGCAGTATCGCCAAGCGGGTTCGCCGACACGCCACGATAGTTCCAACCCGTCAGGGGGAATGATCATGGCCGAAGCCGCACACCCGAGAGACGCACCCGAAGAATCTCCACTATCCCGCTGGTGGGTTCGTAATGTCGGGATTCGACTCTTGCCTAACTACCTGGCATCGTCATCTCCTCGGCCATTGCACCGGCTGACGCTCGAGCTGTTCGTTGTTATCGCACTCAAGATCGCGCTGCTGATGCTGATCTGGTGGCTGCTCTTTGCGCCACAGGCAAAACCCGATACCCGCCCGGCCGCGATCGCACGTCGGCTGGCACCCGCCGCACCCACCCCACCTGCAGGCCATCCATGATCATCGATACCGATGTCG
>NZ_LMUE01000003.1:106808-499100 GCF_009766065.1 Dyella sp. S184
CTATCTTTGCGCACATGGGCGCAGATCATCCGAGTCACGTCGCCGCTTTTCTAGCAGAGGTCTTTGGCGGTCCAGACACGTACTCCACACAGCATGGCGGTCATCCGCACATGATTCAGCAACATCTCAACCGCCACCTAAGTCAAGATCAGAGGCGACGCTGGGTGGGGCTACTGCTGGAAACAGCGGACGAGCTTGGCATGCCGGATGATCCAGAGTTCCGCTCTGCGTTGGTCGGTTATTTAGAGTGGGGTTCTCGCTTGGCAGTCATCAATTCGCAGCCGGGTGCTACCGCGGACAAGGATGCACCAATGCCAAAATGGGGTTGGGGTGAGGTCAAAGGGCCGTATACGGGCTGAGCATACATATATGGACTAACAAATCATTCAAGCCAAAGCGTTAGCTTGAGGTGCAGACCCCATGGAAATCCGTGTAGATGATTTGAGCAGCCCGGCGGTTATCCAGTTGTTGCGCGAGCATTTGCAAGGCATGGCCCTGCACTCTCCGCCAGAGAGTATTCATGCGCTTGACCTCGATGCCCTGCGTCAGCCGGAAATCACCTTCTGGGCGGTGTGGCAGAACGCTGAATTGATGGGGTGTGGCGCGATCAAGCAACTTGACGCCCTGCATGGCGAGATCAAGTCGATGCGTACGGCCTCGTCCCACCTGCGCAAGGGCGTTGCGGCACTCCTTATGCGGCATATTCTGAAAGAGGCGCAGCGCCGCTCATATCGCCGACTGAGTCTGGAAACCGGCTCCGCCGAGGCCTTCACACCGGCTCACCGCCTCTATGCCAGTTTTGGGTTCAAGGCTTGCGGCCCGTTTGCTGACTACGTGGAAGATCCGTTCAGTGTATTCATGACAAGAGAAATGTAGTGACGGCACGAGGCCGACAACGCTTAAGCTTTGGCATCGCAACTGGGCACGGCGATCGCAGTGTCAGTCGCGCTCCGCCAGCGCACGATTGACCCGCAGCGCCACCATCGTGCAAGCCGCACCGGAAAGCAGGTAAGCGCTCACGGCCACCAACCCGAACCGGGATGACAACCCAAGTGCGACCAGCGGCGCGAATCCGGCGCCGATAAGCCAAGCGAAGTCGGAGGTCAGCGCGGCGCCGGTATAGCGGAAACGGGGCCCGAAATTCGACGTGACACTGCCGGCCGCTTGGCCATACGACAGACCCAGCAGCGCGAATCCGACCAGGATGAACGCGTCCTGCGCCGCGCGGCTGCCCCCCAGCAGCCAGGGTGCGAAGAGGCTGAAGATACCGATCAGGACGGCCAGCGAACCGAGCGTGGTGCGCCGGCCGATGCGGTCGGCGATGAATCCGGAGGCGATCGTGCCGAGGATACCTACCACGGCGCCGACGATCTGCACCACGAGCACATTGTCGACGGATTGCGTTGTACCCAGCACGATCCACGACAACGGAAAGACCGTGACGAGGTGGAACAGCGCATAGCTCGCCAACGATGCGAAGGCACCGAGGAAGATGTTGTAGCCCTGCGCGCGGAATATTTCGATGAAGCCGATCGGCTCCAGTTCGCGTTCTTCCAGCAGCTTGGTGTATTCCTCGGTCACCACCAGGCGCAGACGCGCGAACAAGGCCACCACGTTGATCGCGAACGCGACGAAGAAGGGATAGCGCCAGCCCCAGTCGAGGAAGTCGTCGCTGGAGAGGTTGGTGTGCAGGAACAGGAACAGCGCACTGGCGATCATGAAACCGATCGGTGCACCCAGCTGACCCAGCATCGCGTACCAGCCACGGCGCCCGGGAGGGGTGTTCAGGGCCAGCAGGGACGGCAGGCCATCCCAGGAGCCGCCCAGTGCCACACCCTGGAGAAAACGGAAAATCGCCAGCAGCGCGATGGCGCGGCCGCCGAGTGCCTCATAACCTGGCAGAAATGCCATGCCCACCGTCGCGGTACCCAGCAGGAACAGCGCTGCGGTGAGCTTCGTGCCGCGACTCCAGCGTCGCTGCAATGACATGAATAGCGTGGTGCCGATCGGGCGCGCGATAAACGCCAGCGAAAAGATCACGAACGAGAGCAGCATGCCGTCCAGACGGGTCTCGAACGGGAAGAACACCGAGGGAAAGACCAGCACGCAGGCAATCCCGAACACAAAGAAATCGAAATATTCGGAGGCCCGCCCAATCACGACGCCGATAGCGATCTCGCCCGGCGCGACTTGCGCATGGTCCGCATGAAGAGGCCTGACGCCGTCCGCGATGACGCCGGGCGAAGAGGGGTGATGTTCCGGAAATGTGCTCGACATCGTCGTTACTCGGGGATGGATGAGGACGTGGCGCGCATAGCATCGCACCGTGGCGTCTCCGCGACCATGGGACAAAATGTCCTCTTCCGGTCGCGCACGGATCGGCGTACCTTTTCAGCGCTCTCCCCTCTGGTTCCGTCGCCGGTCATGTCCATCAAGGCTCTCCGCGGGCTGTTACTGCCTGCCGTTGCTGTACTGACGGGTTGTAATACCGTGCTCATGTCGCCCTCTGGTGACGTCGCGCTGCAGCAGCGCGACCTGATCGTCACCTCCACGCTGTTGATGTTGATCATCATTGTGCCGGTGATTGCGCTGACCTTGCTGTTCGCCTGGCGCTACCGGGCGTCCAACAAGGCCGCCGCTTACGATCCGGAATGGGATCATTCCACCATGCTCGAGTTGCTGATCTGGTCGGCGCCGTTGCTGATCATCATTGCACTGGGGGCGCTGACCTGGGTCAGCACGCACAAGCTGGACCCGTACCGCCCGCTCGATCGCCTCTCCGCGGGGCATCCGGTGCCAACAGGCGTCAAGCCGCTGACCGTCGACGTGGTCGCGCTCGACTGGAAGTGGCTGTTCATCTATCCCGAACAAGGCATCGCCACGGTGAACGAGGTGGCGGCGCCGGTGGACCGGCCGATCGAGTTCAAGATAACCGCCTCGACCGTGATGAATTCGTTCTTCATCCCGGCCCTGGCCGGCCAGATCTACGCCATGCCCGGCATGGAAACCAAGCTGCAGGCGGTCATCAACAAGCCCGGTGACTTCGAGGGCTTTTCGGCCAATTACAGCGGCGCGGGCTTTTCCGGCATGCGCTTCACGTTCCGCGGGATGAGCGAAGACCAATTCGCGCAGTGGGTCCAGCAGGCGAAGGCGGGGGGGGCCTTGAATCGCGAGCAGTACCTGGAGCTTGCCCATCCCAGCGAGAACGACCCGGTAAGCCGCTACGCCAGCGTGGCGCCAGGGCTGTTCGAGACGATCGTCGATGGCTGCGTGCGCCCGGATGCCGTGTGCATCGACGGCATGGCCGCCCCAAGCGCCGGTGCTGCTAACAACATGCCTGCGATGAGCGAACACCCGATGAGCACGATGACGTCGGCGAAGGACAGCACCGGGCACTCCTCTGCCAGCGAGGCCGATACCACAGCCGCCATGCCTGCGAGTCGTCCGCTATGACATGCCTTCCCGACCTTTTGCGCTGTGCTCCACGTTCCGGTACCCACGATGTCTAAGTCCCCCGACCTCACCACGCTGATTTTCGGCCGTCTTACCTGGGACGCGATCCCGCTGCATGTGCCGATCCTGCTGTGGACCTTCATCGCGGTGATGCTCGGTGCCGTGGCGGTGCTTGGCGCGCTGACATATTTCCGTCTGTGGGGCTATCTGTGGCGCGAGTGGTTCACCAGCATCGACCACAAGAAGATCGGCATCATGTACATCGTGCTCGGCCTGGTGATGCTGCTGCGCGGATTTGCCGACGCGATCATGATGCGCCTGCAGCAGGCCATTTCCTTCGGCCATTCGGTGGGCTATCTGCCGCCGGAGCACTACGACCAGATCTTCACCGCGCACGGCGTGATCATGATCCTGTTCGTGGCGATGCCGCTGGTCACCGGCATCATGAATTATGTGGTGCCGCTGCAGATCGGTGCGCGCGATGTGGCGTTCCCGTTCCTCAATAATTTCAGCTTCTGGATGACTACCGCCGGCGCGCTGCTGGTAATGATGTCGCTGTTCGTCGGCGAATTCGCGCGCACCGGCTGGCTGGCGTATCCGCCGCTTTCCGGCATCGCGCAAAGTCCGGATGTCGGGGTGGATTACTACATCTGGGCGCTGCAGATTGCCGGCGTCGGCACCTTGCTGTCGGGCATCAATCTGCTGGTGACGATCGTGAAGATGCGTGCGCCCGGCATGCGCCTGATGAAGATGCCGATGTTCGTCTGGACGGCGCTGTGCACCAACGTATTGATCGTTGCCGCGTTTCCGGTACTGACGGCCGTGCTCGCCCTGCTGGCACTGGACCGCTACGTGGGCACCAATTTCTTCACCACGGTGCTTGGCGGCAACGCCATGATGTACGTGAACCTGATCTGGATCTGGGGTCACCCGGAGGTCTATATCCTGATCCTGCCTGCGTTCGGCATTTTTTCCGAGGTGGTCCCCACCTTCAGTCGCAAGCGCCTGTTCGGTTATGCCTCGATGGTGTACGCGTCGGTGGTGATCACGGTACTGGCCTATCTCGTTTGGCTGCACCATTTCTTCACGATGGGTTCGGGCGCCAGTGTGAATTCGTTTTTCGGCATCACCACGATGATCATCTCGATCCCCACGGGTGCGAAACTCTTCAACTGGCTGTTCACCATGTACCGCGGCCGCATCACTTTCGAAGTGCCGATGCTGTGGACGATTGCATTCATGGTGACGTTCACGCTCGGCGGCATGACCGGCGTGATGCTGGCAGTGCCGCCGGCGGACTTTGCCCTGCACAACAGCTTGTTCCTGGTTGCGCACTTCCATAACGTGATCATCGGCGGCGTGCTGTTCGGCCTGTTTGCCGGCATCAATTTCTGGTTCCCGAAGGCATTCGGTTTCAGGCTCGATCCGTTCTGGGGCAAGTGCTCGTTCTGGTTCTGGGTGACCGGTTTCTATTTCGCCTTCATGCCGCTGTACGTGCTCGGCATGATGGGCGTGACGCGACGCCTGAGCCACTTTGACGATCCGTCGCTGCAGATCTGGTTCCAGATCGCGGCCTTCGGCGCCGTCCTGATCGCGCTGGGTATCCTGTGCATGCTCATCCAGTTCTATGTCAGCTTCCGTCGGCGCGAAGCGTTGCGCGACCACACCGGCGATCCGTGGGATGCCCGCACGCTGGAATGGTCCACGTCCTCGCCGCCGCCGGTATACAACTTCGCGTTCACGCCGCAGATCCATGACACCGACGCGTGGTGGCAGATGAAGCAGCACAACTACCGCCGGCCAGTGGACGGGTTCCTCGCCATCCACATGCCGAAGAATACCGGCGCGGGCATCATCCTCGCCGGCATCAGCATGGTGTTCGGCTTTGCCATGATCTGGCATATGTGGCTGCTGGTCGCGCTGTCGTTCCTCGCACTGCTGGTGGTGGCGATCGGCCACACCTTCAACTACGAGCGTGATTACTACATCCCGGCCGACGAAGTGACCCGCGTCGAGGCGTTGCGTACGGAGCAGTTAGCCAGCCATGTCTGATACATCACTCGCCATGACCGGCGATGCCGGTGCGCCCGAAGAACTCCGCTTCTACGTGGCGGAAGAACATCATCCTGAAAACGGCACGCTGCTGGGCTTCTGGCTGTACCTGATGAGCGACTGCCTCATCTTCGCCTGCCTGTTCGCCGCCTACGGCGTGCTGGGCCGAAGCTACGCCGGAGGCCCCACCGGCGCGGAGGTTCTCGAACTGCCCGCCGTGGCGGTCAACACCTCGTTGCTGCTGCTGTCGTCAATCACCTACGGCTTTGCCATGCTGGAGATGCAGCGCAACCGTCAGCGCGGGACGCTGATCTGGCTGGCGGTTACGGGCTTGCTCGGCGCCGGCTTCATCGGCTTGGAGTTGCGCGAATTTGCGCACCTGATCGCGCTGGGCGACGGACCGCAACGCAGCGCCTTCCTGTCGTCGTTCTTTACCCTGGTCGGCACGCACGGACTGCACGTGACGTTCGGCATCGTCTGGCTGGTTACCTTGATGGTGCAGATCCGCAAGAAGGGTCTGATTTCCGCCAACAAGCGCCGGCTGATGTGCCTGTCGATGTTCTGGCACTTCCTGGATGTGGTGTGGATCGGTGTGTTCAGCTTTGTCTATCTGATGGGAGTGTTGCCATGAGCGCGCACACCGATGTCCAGCACGGCCATGATGACGAGCATGACCATGACGATGGTGCCAGCCATGCCACGCTGCGGGGCTATCTCACCGGCTTCGTGCTTGCTGCCATCCTGACCATCATCCCGTTCTGGCTGGTGATGAGCGGCGGGTTCGAAAAATCCAGCACGACGGCCATCGTGGTGCTGGCTTTTGCCACGGTGCAGATCGTCGTGCACGTGATCTATTTCCTGCACATGGACACCAAGTCGCAGGGCGGCTGGAACATGCTGGCGCTCATCTTCACGCTGGTGCTGGTCGTGATCACGCTGAGCGGATCGATCTGGATCATGTACCACCTCAACCACAACATGATGCCGTCGATGATGCAGGATCCAAGGAACCTGCCTTGATCTTGCGAAAGCGCAGTACGGTCACCGCTGGACCATGCCCCCGGTAGCAAACGCGCGATCGCCGGATGACGCCGAGCGTGGTCCGCGTGGCCCGTTTGCGCTGACCCTGCTGGTGATCCTTGCGGCTGTGCTGTTCTTCGGATTCGTCGCCTTAGGAACGTGGCAAGTCGAACGCCGCGCGTGGAAGCTCGATCTGATCGCCCGGGTTGACCAGCGGGTGCATGCACCGGCGACCGCGGCACCTGGGCCTGAGCAGTGGTCGCAAGTAACCGCCGCCACGGACGAGTACTTGCATGTGCGCCTGACCGGTGTTTTCCTGCACGATCGCCAGACCCTGGTCTGGGCGAGTACGGATGCGGGCAACGGCTTCTGGGTACTCACCCCCTTGCGCACCGCAGGCGGCACCACAGTCCTGGTCAACCGCGGCTTCGTGCCAACTGACTGGTGTGGCCGCACGGGACGGTGTGCCGCAGGGCCGACCGGCGAAACGACGGTCAACGGGCTGTTACGCATGCCCGAGACGTATGCCTTCCTGCGCCATAACGACCCTGCGCATGATCGCTGGTATTCGCGTGACGTGCAGGCGATCGCTGCCGCCCGCGGATTGACCAGTGTCGCGCCCTACTTCGTCGATGCGGATGCCGCCCTGACCGGCGCGTCCGGCAGCAACGCGTCATGGCCCGAAGGCGGTCTGACGGTGATTGATTTCCCCAACAATCATCTCGTCTACCTGATTACCTGGTATCTGCTCGCCCTGATGGTGGCTGTCGGCACCTGGTATGTGGGCCGCACCGAATACCGCCTGCGTCGTCGTGCGCGCAATGTTGCAGCTACGGCCGTGGCATCCAGCTCACCGCCTTCCGTCGTACCCTGACGCGCCGGCGCTATCGCAGCGTGAGGCTTGCCTGATTTGCCATCAGCCGCGGGCGCCCACGGTCCCGCACAGTTTTTCCAGCAACTCGGCCTGTACGTCGCGCGCAGGCTCGCCTTTGGCCACGGGTGGGCGCAGGTACTGGCCATCGGCCTGCAGCAGCGACGCACTGGTATTGTCGGCGAGGTAAAGTCCCAGCGCGTTGTGCACGCGTTGCTGCAGCTTCTTGCCTTCGATCGGGAACGCACTCTCGACGCGGCGATCGAGGTTGCGTTCCATCAGGTCGGCGCTGGACAGGTACATCTGCGGATCGCCGTCGTTGGCGAACCAGTAGACCCGGCTGTGCTCGAGGAAGCGTCCAATGATCGAACGCACCCGGATATTTTCGGAGACACCTTCCATACCGGGACGCAGGCAGCAGACGCCGCGCACGATCAGGTCGATCTGCACGCCGGCGATGCTGGCCTTGTACAGCGCGCGGATCACCTTCGGCTCGGTCAGTGCATTGACCTTGATGATGATCTGCGCCGGCTTGCCTGCCGCCGCATGCGCGGTCTCGCGCGCGATCAGCTCGAGCAGCGCCTTCTTCAGCGTGAACGGTGCATGCAGCAGCTTCTTCATGCGCAGTACCTTGCCCATGCCGGTGAGCTGGCTGAACAGCTTGTGCACGTCCTCGCACAAGGCCTCGTCCGAGGTAAGCAGGCTGTAATCGGTATACAGCCGCGCATTGCCGGTGTGGTAGTTGCCGGTACCCATGTGTGCGTAGCGCACCAGCTCGCTGCCCTCGCGACGCTGGATCAGCATCAGCTTGGCGTGTGTCTTGATGCCGACCACGCCGTAGATCACCATCGCACCAGCCTGTTGCAGGCGCGAGGCGAGCGTGAGGTTGGACTCCTCGTCGAAGCGCGCGCGCAGCTCGACTACGGCCGTCACTTCCTTGCCGGCACGCGCCGCGTCGACCAGCGCATCGACGATTTCCGAATTCGCGTTGGTGCGGTACAAGGTCTGCTTGATCGCCAGCACCTGCGGGTCCTTCGCCGCCTGGCGCAGCAAATCCACTACCGGCGAAAACGATTCATAAGGATGCAGCAGCAGCACGTCCTGCTTGCTGATCACCTGGAACAGATCCTCGACGTGCTTGAGCGCCTTGGGCAGCACCGGAGTGAACGGCGGATATTGCAGCTGCGGATAACCCGCCTCACTGGCGATGCGGAACAAGCGTGCCAGGTTCACCGGGCCGTTCACCTCGTATAGCTCCGACTCTGCCAGACCGAACTGCTTGAGCAGATAGTCAGCCAGATCTCGAGGACAATTGTCGGCCACCTCCAGTCGCACCGCGTCGCCGAAGCGGCGCGAGTACAGTTCGCCGCGCAGCGCCAGCGCCAGATCCTCGACGTCCTCGGGATCGAGCGTGAGGTCGGCGTTGCGGGTCAACCGGAACTGATAGCAGCCGAGCACCTGCATGCCGGGAAACAGTTCTTCCGCATGCGCATGGATCATCGAGGACAGCAGTACGTAGTTGTCACCACCCTCGCAGATTTCCTGCGGCAAGCGAATCAATCGCGGCAGCACGCGCGGGGCGGGCACGATCGCCAGGCCGGAATCGCGGCCGAACGCATCGACGCCATCCAGCCGCACGATGAAGTTCAGGCTCTTGTTGACCAGCAACGGGAACGGATGGGTCGGGTCGAGCCCAATCGGCGTGATCAGCGGCGCCACTTCCTCGCGGAAATAGCGACGCACCCACAGCTTCTGCTTGTGCGTCCACTGAGTGCGACGGACGATGCGGATGCCGTGCGCAACCAGTTCCGGCAGGATGCGCTCGTTGAGGATCGCGTACTGCCGTTCGATTTGCTTGTGCGCGATCTCGCTGATCTCGGCCAGCGCGCGGCGTGGCGAGATGCCATCCGGCCCGATCAGCTCGTGATCCAGTGCGACCTGGCCTTTCAGACCAGCGACGCGGATCTCGAAGAACTCGTCCATGTTGCGCGAGAAGATCAACAGGAACTTCAGTCGCTCCAGTAGCGGCGTGCGCTCGTCCAGCGCCTGATCCAGCACACGGATGTTGAATTGCAGCTGCGACAGCTCGCGGTGGATGTACAGCCGGTTGTCGCCGAGATCCACCGTCGGCGCTGCGGATGGCAACGCATCGTTGGCGGCGGGCGCAGAGGCGTCGGCGGGCAAGCTATCGCGGATGATGCGGCTGTTCATTGGTACAAATCCATGATCCAGTCAGGAAGGTCGTGCGTCCGGGAGACCGTTATATCAACAGGCATGGTAACCCGCTGTCTGCATGGTCGCGGTGATATGACAGGGCGAACTCAGGGCCTGCTCAGCTTGGCATCCCACTTTGACAGGCCGGTGACCGGGGCGGCAGGCCTTACGATCGCCGCCATTCGCGCGCGCGCTCACACGTCGGCACCGGTGTGAGCGATGCGCTCGCGCAACGCCAGATAACGACTGGGCGCGGCACCAAGGACCCGCCGGAACGCCGCGGTGAACGCGCTGGCGCTGCTGTAACCCAGATCGACCGCGACCTGGGTGATCGATTCGCCACCACCCAGCCGGGTCAGCGCGGCCAGCAGGCAGGCCTGCTGGCGCCATGCACTGAAACTCATGCCGGTCTGCTGGCGGAACAAACGGGTGAAGCTGCGGCGGCTCATGCCGGCCTTGTGCGCCATCGCGTCGATGTCGATTTCCAATGCCGGCGCCGCGATCAGGGCGCGGCACAGGCGGGCCAGCCGCGGATCACGCGGCAGCGGCGTATTCAACGCGAGCGCCGGCATCACGGCGATCTCGTCCAGCAGCAGCGCCATCACCCGGCCGTCGCGACCATCCAGCGTGTACTCGGCCGGCAGATCCACCGCCTCCAGCAGCAAGGCATGCAGCAGCAGCGAAACCCCGATCACACGGCAATGCGGCGGCAGCTGCCCGGCAGCCTTATCCCTCACATAAGCGCTGCGGGTGGACACCGCACCGCTCATGCGCACCTCGTGCGCGACCCCGGCAGGAATCCACAACGCGCGGCGCGGCGGTACCACCCAGCTGCCTTCGTCGGTGATCACCGTGACCACGCCGGTGGCCGCGTACAGCAGCTGGCCGCGCTTGTGGGCGTGCCGGGGCAAGACGTAATGCGGCAGATAGTCGTTGCCGGTAATCACGACATCGCGCGGGGTGTCTTCGTAGTGGGTGACGCGTGTATTGCGCATGGTAAACGGGAGTTGGCCCGAATTCGACAGTATTTGACCCACTGATGCATGCGGGCCGACGCCACCCACTCTAAAGTGACGGTCTTGGCGGTGCAATACGCGCCAGAGACTTCCCTATCCCCGAGAGTTTTCCATGGATACCCGCGTCGACGAGGCAAGTTTGCCGATTCAACCGATGACGACTCCAGTGCAGCACGCCGATGGCACCGCCTTCGGCGTGCTTGGCGGCATCAGCTTCGCGCACATGCTCAACGACATGATCCAGTCGCTGATCCTGGCGATCTATCCGATCCTGAAAAGCGATTTCCACCTGAGCTTTGCCCAGGTCGGCCTGATCACCCTGACCTACCAGCTGACCGCCTCGATGCTGCAACCGCTGGTCGGCATGGTCACCGACCGCCGGCCGATGCCGTATTCGTTGCCGGGGGGCATGGGCTTCACCCTGTGCGGCCTGTTGCTGCTGGCGGTGGCGCCGAATTTTCCGATCCTGCTGGTAGCCGCCGCACTGGTCGGCACCGGCTCGTCCATCTTCCATCCGGAATCCTCGCGGGTGGCGCGGATGGCTTCGGGTGGCCGACATGGCCTGGCGCAGTCGCTGTTCCAGGTCGGTGGCAACACCGGCTCGTCGCTGGGACCGCTGCTGGCTGCGTGGATCATCGTGCCGTACGGGCGCGGCAGCGTAGCGTGGTTCTCGCTGGCGGCGCTGCTGGCGATCGTGGTGCTGCTACAGGTTGGCCGCTGGTATGCGCAGCATCACGTCGCGCGCAGCAAGTCGGCGGCGCGACATCTGACCGTGGTGGCGCTGTCGCGCAACCAGATCATCGGTGCACTGGCAATCCTCGGCCTGCTGATCTTCTCCAAGTATTTCTACCTGGCCAGCCTCAGCAGCTATTACACCTTCTACCTGATCCACAAGTTCGGCCTCTCGGTGCAAAGCGCACAGGTGCATCTGTTCGTGTTCCTGTTCGCGGTGGCCGCCGGCTCGCTGATCGGCGGCCCGATCGGCGACCGCATCGGACGCAAGTGGGTGATCTGGGTATCGATCCTCGGCGTGGCGCCTTTCACCCTGCTGCTACCGCACGCGAACCTGATGTGGACCGGCGTGCTGACGGTGATCATCGGCCTGATCCTGGCCTCGGCGTTCTCGGCGATCCTGGTCTACGCGCAGGAACTGATTCCTGGCCGGGTCGGCATGATCTCCGGTTTGTTCTTCGGCTTCGCGTTCGGCATGGGCGGCATCGGTGCCGCCGTACTCGGCGGGCTGGCGGATGCGCATGGCATCGAGTACGTCTACCGGTTGTGTGCGTATCTGCCGTTGATGGGATTGATTACGGTGTTTTTGCCCAATATCGAGAAGCGGGCTCACGCCTGAGATTTGTTGCGAGTATGACTTCGACAAGCCTCGGACCAACCCGTTTTTGTCGTCGTCCCGGCGCAGGCCGGGATTGCGTCACAACGACGGCATCACGGCTGACGAGCATCGCCATGATGCAGCAATTGCCAGCCTCGCTATTGCAAGCGAGTCCGGCCTGCGCCGGAATGACGACATTGGGAAGTTTCAGAGTGCGCCGATGACTACCGGCTCTGGCTCCAGCGCAACGCCGAATTTTTCGCGTACCCCGTGTATCACCTGTTGCGCCAGCGCCCACAGTTGCGGCCCTGTCGCCTCCCCATGATTGACCAGCACCAGCGCATGCCGATTGGAGATGCCGGCATCACCTTCACGGACACCCTTGAAACCGGCGGCCTCGATCATCCAGGCGGCGGATACTTTGCAACGGCCGTCCGGCTGCGGCCACGCAGCCAGTCCGGCATGTTCGCGCTTGAGTGCATCCGCCAGCGCAGCGTCGAGAATCGGATTCTTGAAGAAGCTGCCCGCGTTGCCGATCACCATCGGATCAGGCAGTTTGCTGGTGCGCAAGTGCACCACAGCTTCGGCCACGTGGAACGGTGCGGGCTTGTCCACGCCCATCCGTGCCAGTTGCTCGTTGATGCCGGCGTAGTCGGTGCGTAGCGGACGGCTGCGCGGCAGCACGAAGCGCACGGCGGTGACGATGTAACGGCCGGGCTCATGCTTGAACAGCGAGTCGCGATAAGCGAACGCACAGGTCGCATGATCGAGCGTCACCACGCGACGTTCGCGGATATCCCATGCTTCCACACTTTCGATGAACTCAGCCACTTCGCAACCATAGGCACCGATGTTCTGGATCGGTGCAGCACCAACGGTGCCGGGTATCAGGATCAGGTTTTCCAGGCCGGCGTAGCCCTGGCCCAGGGTCCAGCGCACGAAGTCGTCCCATCGCTCGCCGGCGGCCACGGCGATGCGTGCACTGTCGCCATCGCTTTCCACTTGGACGCCACTTGTGGCAAGCGTCTCGACATGGACGCCACTTGTGGCAAGCGTCTCGACATGGACGCCACGGGTTTCCATCGCCAGCACCGTGCCGTCGAAATCGTTGGTGAACAGCACGTTGCTACCCTCGCCCAGCACCAGCAAACGCCCGTTGCGCACGGCGGGAAAGTCGAGCAGCTCGGGCAACTTGCTGGCATCGCGGATCTCCGCCAACAGCTTCGCCCTTGCGGCCACGCGCAACGTGTTGCGGTTGGCCAGCGAGGCGTTTTCGATGAGCGTATAGCCGCCCATGTCCGTGCGTTCAGGCAACATTTGCAGCCTCGCGCTGGCGGCGGAGCTCGTTGACGCATTCGCCGATCAGATGCGGCCCACGGTAGATCAGGCCCGAATAGACCTGTACCAGCAAGGCGCCTGCATCGATCTTCTCAGCCGCATTACTGCCTTCAAGGATGCCACCCACGCCGATCAACGGAATGCGCCCCTGCAGGCGCTTATGCATGCCGGCCAATACCGCGGTGGAGCGCTCGAACAGCGGCCTGCCGGACAAGCCGCCGGTTTCGCCACCACGCGGATCGTCGGCGACGGCGGCATGGTCGATCGTGGTATTGCTGCAGATCACGCCATCGATGCCGGTACTCAGCAGCACTTCGGCAATCGCATCCAGCTCGGCCTCGGTGAGATCCGGCGCGATCTTCAACAGCATCGGCTTGCGCCGGCCATGCTGCGAACCGAGTCGTTCCTGCGCCTCACGCAGGACCGAGATGAAGCGGCGCAGCATGGCTTCTTCCTGCAGGTCGCGCAGGCCCTGGGTATTCGGTGAGGAAATATTGACGGTGATGTAACTGGCGTGTTCGTACACGCGAGTGAGACAGGTGAGGTAATCGTTGACAGCCTTCTCGTTCGGCGTGTCCTTGTTCTTGCCGATGTTGATGCCGAGCACGCCGTGATAGCCGGACTGTTGCACGTTGCGCACCAGGGCCTCGACACCACCATTGTTGAAGCCGAGCCGGTTGATGATTCCCTCGTGCTGCGGCAGTCGGAACATGCGCGGTTTGTCGTTGCCCGGCTGCGGCAGCGGCGTCACCGTGCCGACTTCGATGAAGCCGAACCCGAGCGCGTTGAGCGCGTCGAGGTGTTCGGCATTCTTGTCCAGTCCAGCAGCGAGCCCGACCGGATTCGGAAACGTGATGCCAAATGCCGTCGTTGGCAAATCCGCCGGTGGCTTGGCGATCCACTGCGCGAAATTACTGCGCTGGGCCACGCCCAGCCCGTACAGGGTGACGTGATGCGCGGTTTCAGGATCGAGCTTGAACAGCAGCGGACGCAGGTAGTCGTACATGGATCAGGCCATATGTCCGGCAAAGATGCGGGTGTCGTAATCGAAGCTTACCGTGCCGTGCTCGGCGCAGGCGTCGAACAGTTCGCGCAGCGCATGCAGCATCGGCTCATGTTTGGGATGACCGGCCTGCGGCGCATAGGACGAGGACATCAGCCTTCCGCGCAGGGCCTCGAAATCCAGCCGCTGGCCATGCTCGAAGCTAGCGCTGCCACGATAACCGTCACCGAACCAGGCGTGCATCCGCGCATCGTCCGCATAACGCTCGGCGACGCTGGTGTAGTCAGTACCATAAGCCTGCAGAAGCGCTTCGTAGCCTTCGAGAAAGCGCGTACCGATCAGCCGGCGCGAATTCCACCAGATCGCTGCCAGCCCGCTTGGCCGCAGGATGCGCGAGAACTCGCGCCGCGTCGCCTCCTCGTCGAACCAGTGGAACGCCTGCGCCACTGTGGCCAGATCCACGCTGGCATCGGCAAGTCCCGTTGCAGTCGCGGTGCCGTCGACCGCATGAAATCCATCGTAGGCATGCAGCCACTGTTCGGCCGCCGCGCGCATTGGCGCGTTCGGCTCCACCGCCGTCACGCGATAACCGGCATCGAGAAACATCTTCGACGAGATGCCGGTACCCGCGCCGATATCGGCCACCCGCCAACTACGATCGACGCCTAGCTCGCGCTGTAGCCATTCAAGCAACGCCACTGGATAGTCCGGCCGGTAGCGCACGTAGTCGTCGACGCGATCGCTGAAACGCGCAGTGGAATGCAGGTCGCTCATGTCATCAACTCCGCTTCACTCAGCCATTGAGCATCTGGCCGCCATCGACGGCCAGGGTCTGTCCAGTGATCCAGCCAGCCCACGGCGAGGCGAGGAACAGTGCGGCGTATGCGACTTCTTCCGGCGTGCCGTAGCGGCCGAACGGGATTTTTGCCAGTACGGCGGCATAGCGCGCCGGATCCTCGTGCTTGCAGCGATCCCACATGCCGTCGGCAAAATCGATCGAGCCGGGGGCAATCGCGTTGACGCGAATCCGCTGCGCAGCCAGTGCCAACGCCTGTGACGTGGTGTAGTGACTCAGCGCAGCCTTCATCGCTGCGTAGGACGGACCAGCAGCTCGCGGTCGCAATGCCGCGATCGAACTGGTGTGCAGGATGCTGGCGTGTGCCGACTTTTCCAGATACGGCAGCGCCACTCGCGAAGCGCGCACCGCGGCCATCAGGTCGACATTGAAGTCAGCCAGCCACGCTTCATCGTTGTCGCCGAAGCCGTAACCGCTGGCGTTGTTGACCAGCACGTCGATGCCACCGAGCGCGCTGGCGGCATTCGCGATATAGCCCTCGATGGCCGCGGCGCTGGCCAGGTCGCACGACTGCGCGTGCGCGGTGACTCCATGCCCAGCGACTTCCTGCCGGGTCAGTTCGAGTGCATCCGCACTGCGAGCACAGATCGACACGGCGGCACCACTCTGCGCAAACGCCAGCGCCATGCTGCGGCCGATACCACGACTGCCGCCGGCCACCACCACGCGGTAACCGTGAAAATCAAAAGGCGGGAACAGCGACGTCGGCGTCATGGGCTCAATGCCAGTGCCAAGGCCAGTGCGCGCCGAGACTGAGGAAGAGCACACCAAGCACAAACATCACCGCGAGCATGACCAGGACCAGATGCGCATAGCCCAGGATTAGGCCGGCAATCGCCATGCCATCACCCTCGATGGCCGTGCCAGCGGGGGCGCGACGGATCTCGCCGCGCGCCATGTGGCCACAGATGACAGCCACGATCGCGCCGATAAATGGCAAAAGACACCAGCTGAGGATGCCGAACACCAGGCTCACGATCGCCAGTGAGCTGGTACGTGGAACTGGCTGATACGCAGGTTGATAGCTCATCGCCGCTGCACTCGCTATGTGGGTTACGAAGGTGCCGACACGTCTTGCCAACGGTCACGGGCAGCGAACTGCCCGTGACCGTATTGCATCGCTTACAGGTCGAACTTGATGCCTTGTGCCAGCGGCAGCGAGTCCGAATAGTTGATGGTATTGGTCTGGCGGCGCATGTAGACCTTCCATGCATCGGAGCCCGACTCGCGACCGCCGCCGGTTTCCTTCTCACCACCGAACGCGCCGCCGATCTCCGCACCCGAGGTGCCGATGTTGACGTTGGCAATGCCGCAATCCGAACCAGCTGCCGACAGGAACTGCTCGCCCGCGCGCAGGTTGTTGGTGAAGATCGACGAGGACAAGCCCTGCGGCACGTCGTTCTGCATCTCGATCGCCTCGTCCAGCGTCTTGAACGGCATCACGTAGAGGATCGGCGCGAACGTTTCGGTCTGCACGACTTCGTGCGAGTTTGCGATGCCGGTGACGATCGTGGGCAGCACGAAGTTACCCTTGCGGTCGGTCAGCGCTGCACCGCCGG
The DNA here is from genome assembly GCF_009766065.1 of Dyella sp. S184. GTDB lineage: Bacteria > Pseudomonadota > Gammaproteobacteria > Xanthomonadales > Rhodanobacteraceae > Rhodanobacter. The sequence goes on from NZ_LMUE01000003.1 coordinate 123,521, forward strand.
TGGCGATCGTGCCGCCCGCGGCCTTGGCCTTTTCGACCGCGGCAAGGTAACCCTGCACCGCTTCCGGGCTGTTGAGCGGCCCCATCAGCGTGGTCGACAGGTTCGGATCGCCGATCTTGCCCTCGACCTGCTTGTACGCCTTGACCAGGGTCTCCAGCACGTTCTTGTAGATCGATTCGTGCACGAACAGGCGGCGCGTGGTGGTGCAGCGCTGGCCGGCGGTGCCGACGGCGCCGAACACGATGCCCGGGATCGCCAGCTTCAGGTCGGCACTTTCATCGAGGATGATCGCGTTGTTGCCGCCCAGCTCCAGCAGCGAGCGGCCCATGCGCTGCGCCACGCGCTCGCCGACCATGCGACCGACCTTGGTCGAACCGGTGAAGCTGATCAGCGGGATGCGCTTGTCGTCGACGAAGCCCTGCGACAGCTCGGTGCCGGCATCGTTGAACAGGAAGAACAGGTCGGGGAAGCCGCCAGCCTTCAGCGCCTCGTTGCAGATGCGGATGGTGGCGATTGCCGACAGCGGTGTCTTCGGCGACGGCTTCCAGATGCAGATGTCGCCGGCGATGGTGGCGAGGAACGAGTTCCATGCCCACACCGCGACCGGGAAGTTGAACGCGCTGATGATGCCAACCAGACCCAGCGGGTGGTACTGGTCGTACATGCGATGGCCCGGGCGCTCCGAGTGCATGGTGGCGCCGTACATCATGCGGCTCTGGCCCACCGCGAAGTCGGCGATATCGATCATCTCCTGTACTTCGCCGTCGCCCTCGGGCTTGATCTTGCCCATCTCCAGCGCAACCAGCGAACCCAGTGCATCCTTGTGCTCGCGCAGTGCTACACCGCACAGGCGCACTGCTTCACCGCGCAGCGGTGCCGGCGTGGTACGCCAGATCTTGAAAGCTTCCTGCGCACGCTTGACAATCACTTCATAGTCGGCAGCACTGGAGGCATGCACGGTACCGAGCACGTCGCCGGTAGCCGGATTCACCGGCTTCAGCACGCCAGCGTCGGTGGTCTTCGACCACTCGCCCTGGCCGAGGTACGTACCGGACTGGTCGCCGTGAAGGCCCAGAGCCTGGAGGATTGCATGCGACATGGATGTCTCCTGGACTTGCGTGGCGCCCGCGGGCGCCGTGAGGAAGGCGGGTAAACGCTCATTCTAGCAGGCCGCCCGGTCCTTCCTGATTAAAGCCGGCCGGATCGCGCCAGCGCGGGATCCATGCGAAAATCCCGCCGCTGCCCTCGTAGCTCAGTTGGATAGAGCGGCCCCCTCCTAAGGGGCAGGTCGGACGTTCGAATCGTCTCGAGGGCACCATTTTTGAAAACCAAAGGCCGGCCATGCCGGCCTTTGTGCTTCCCGGTTCACGAGCTGCACGAGAGCATCGAGCAACCGGCCTTGTGCCGCGCCCAGTCCGGGCGCTTCTGCGCGAACGCCTCGCGACCGGGCTGGTCGTCATACGGGTGGCGCATCACGTCGAGCAGCTCGGCGACGCCGCCGGGGTCGCCCTGTTCGGCCCGATCGATCGCCTGCTGCGCCAGATAATTGCGCAGTACATAGCGAGGATTGGCCGTACGCATCTGTTCGCGGCGTTGCGAAACTGATAGCGGGTCCGCGGCAAGCCGCGCGACATAACGCAGCAGCCAGTCGTTGAGTACCGGCTCAGCCGCGCGTCGTTTCGCCTCGTCGTAAAACGTCTCGTTAAGCGGCTCAAGCGTCGGTGTCTGCACATCGATATCGGCCAGCGCGCGAAACCACAGCGTCATGTCGATCTCGGCGTGCTGCATCAGCGACTGCAGCGACTGCATCAGCACCACATCGTCATCGCGACACTCGACCAGGCCGAGCTTGGCGGCGATATTCGTGCGATCGGCGGCGGCATAAGCCGCTGCGTAACGATCCAGCCCAGCCTGCAACGGTTCGACGCCGGCAAACATTGGCGCCAGGGCGCCGGCGAGGCGACTCAGGTTCCACCACGCCACGTTCGGCTGTTGGCCGAAACGGTAGCGGCGGCGTTGTGCGTCGGTGGTGTTCGGCGTCCACTCCGGATCGTAGTTGTCGACCCAACCGTAAGGGCCATAGTCGATGGTGAGGCCGAGGATCGACATATTGTCGGTGTTCATCACACCGTGCACAAAACCCACGCGCATCCAGTGCGCGATCATCGTCGCAGTGCGTTCGCATACCTGCGCGAACCACTCCGCATAAAGCGCCTCGCCCTGGCCACCGAGTTCCGGGAAGTCGCGACGAATGGTGAAGTCGACCAGCTGCTTCAGCAGTGCGGTTTCGCCGCGCGATGCAGGCAGCTCGAAATTGCCGAAGCGGATGAATGAGGGCGCCACGCGACAGACGATTGCGCCGCGCTCCGCTGCGGCGTTGCCGTCGTAGAACATGTCACGCACGACCGGCTCGCCGATATCGACCAGGCTCAGTGCACGGGTGGTGGGCACGCCGAGGTGATGCATCGCCTCGCTGCACAGGAACTCGCGCACCGACGAGCGCAGCACCGCGCGCCCGTCTGCCCCACGCGAATACGGTGTCAGTCCAGCGCCTTTCAGCTGCAGTTCCCAGCGCTCGCCGGCAGCATTGATCGTCTCACCCAATGAAATCGCCCGTCCATCGCCGAGCTGACCGGCCCAGTTGCCGAACTGATGGCCACCATAATTCGCTGCGTACGGCTGCATGTCGTCCAGCAGGGCATTGCCGCCAAACACTTGCGCAAATTCCGGTGTGGCGATCTCGGCCTCGCTGAAACCCAGCGTCGCCGCCATCTCGGCCGAATACGCCAGCACACGCGGTGCGGCGACCGGCGTGGGATCAACCCGTGAGTACAGTGCGCCCTCGACCTGGCGCAGACGCGCGCCCTGCTCCGGATCACCGGGCAGGTCACGGACGAAGGCGTTGTCGAAGTGGAGTTTGAACATGGGGGCACGACGCGACTGGGTAGACTGATCCTATATCCGGGCGCGCAGTACTTCATGCAAGAGCGCGGCAGCTAAACCACATGGCGTTATAGTCGGCGCCGCCAGCCACCGCGAGAGCCGCATGAACGATACCCCGACACCCAGCAACCTCAATGCCGATGCGCTGCCCGAGGATGCACCCTACCTCGCCGCCACCACGCTGTGGCTGGAACGGGCCGTGATCGGTCTCAACCTGTGCCCGTTCGCCCGCGCGCCGCATGTGCAGGGCAAGCTGCGCCTGCGGGTGAGCCAGGCGCGCGATACCGATGCGCTGCTGGACGACTTGTGCGGTGAATTGCAATCGCTCAACGCGCTGACGCCGGACGAATGCGAAACCGGCCTGCTGATCCATCCGTTTGTACTGACGGATTTTCTCGACTACAACGACTTCCTCGATGTGGCCGATGCCGCGGTGCAGACGCTGGGGCTGGAAGGCGAATGGCAGGTGGCCAGCTTCCACCCCGACTACCAGTTTGCCAACAGCGCGAAGGACGACATCGAGAACTTCAGCAACCGCTCGCCCTACCCTACGCTGCATTTATTGCGCGAATCGAGCATCGAGCGCGCGATGGATGCGATGAGTGATACCGACAGCATCTACCGGCGCAATATCGAGACACTGCAACGGCTGGGCACCGATGGCTGGCAGGCGTTGTGGCGCGACGCGAAGGACTGAACACACTCATTCGCAACGCGCAGTTCACATTCGCGCCGGGCGATGCTGTCATGCTGGCGAGTGAATATCCTCCCCGATCCCTACGCGGAAAGCGTCGACCCGAGCGTGCAATGCACGACCTGCGAGGCGGTCTGCTGTCGCCTCACCGTGGTTCTGATGCCCGAGGATCATGTGCCGGAATGGCTGATCCATCGCGACGAACGCGGCATGGAAACCCTGGCCAAGGGCGAGGACGGCTGGTGCGTCGCCGTCAATCCCAATACATCCGGCTGCACGATCTACGAGGATCGTCCAGCCATTTGCCGCAAGTATGCGATGGGCAGCCCGAGCTGCCGCGACGAACGACACAAGTGGTTCGGTGACACGATTCCTACCGCGGTGCATCTGCTGTAACCCGGCCCCCCGGGTTCAGGCAGCGCTGCTGAAAATTGACGCGATCTCGTCGACATCAAGCGCACGCCACTCGCCCAAGGGCAATTCGCCCAGCGTGAGTCCGCCAACGGAAATGCGTCGCAGCGTCTCGACGTGATTGCCCGCGGCGGCGAACATGCGCCGCACCTGGTGATAACGGCCCTCGGTGACCGTGAGCCGGGCATGGCGCGGACCCAGCACCTCGAGCACGGCCGGTGCCAGTGGCTCCTTTTCGGTTTCCAGTAGCATCGTGCCACTGGCGAACAACGCGCCCTCGTCGCCGCGCAGATCCTGCGCCAGCGTAGCCTCGTAGACCTTGGCCACCTGTGCCTTCGGCGAAATGATCCGGTGCAGCAAGGCACCGTCATCGGTGAACAGCAGCAAACCCGTGGTATCACGATCGAGTCGGCCCACGCTGGACAGTACCGGCGTGCGCACGTTGTAGCGCGGCGGCAACAGGTCATATACCACCCGGCCGGGATCCTTGCGTGAGCAGGTGACACCAAACGGCTTGTTCAACATCAGCACCAGGCCGACCGGCGGATCGAGCGGTTCGTCATCGACGCGGATACTTTCATACGCCACCACGTCATCGGTGTAGAGCACTTCACCATCGGCATCGGTGATGCGGCCGGAGCGGAACAACTGCGTTACATCCTTGCGGCTGCCATAGCCCAGGTTCGCGATAAGTTTGACCAGTTTCATTGCCGCACTCCATTTGCCTCGATCACCTTGAAACCCTCTTGCACCACCACACTGCGTACTTCACGAAAACGTGCCGTCAGTATCGCCTCATACGGCAGATGCCGGTTCGCCACCAGCCACAACCGACCATCCGGCTGCAACGCATCGGCTGCGCTTGTGATGAAGGCGCGGCCCAGCTCCGGCAGATCAGCACGTCCCTGATGAAACGGCGGGTTGCTGACGATGGCGTCGTAACGCTTCGGCAGGCCGCGAGTCACGTCATTCCAATGCACCGCGACACTCAGTTCGCGCCCGCATTCACGCTGCGCCCTGGCCAGATTGAGCCGCGCCGGCTCCAGCGCACGCGCCTCGGCCTCGTACAAATCGATCGCGCTGACCCTCGGGCAGCGCGCGATGACCTGGCTGGCGAGATAGCCATAACCGGCACCGAGGTCGGCCACGCGACCCTGCAGATCATCCGGCAGATGCGCGGCCAGCAGCGCCGAGGCACGGTCGATGCGATCCCAGGCGAACAGTCCAGGACGACTGACGTAGCCGTCGACGATTGCACGCGGCGCATCCAACGCCAGCCATTCGGCCAGCAATGCCTGATCCGCCCCGGCTGCGTTCGGCGTGCTCCAGAACACCCGGCACTTGTGCTTCGACAAGTGCTGCGCGGCGCCGGTCAGTTTCGCCAGATCTGCCTCACCCGACTTCGCGCCTTCGGTATTCGGCATCGACGCCAGCACCGTACCGCCTGGCGCCGTGTGGCGCAGCGCACGGGCGAACAACGCGCGCGCCTCGTCGCGCTGCCGCGGCGGCAACACCAGCACCAGGGGGAATACTTCATCGGCAGCCGGCTCGCCCACGCGCAGGCCATTGCGGCCCAGCTCGTCGGCAAACGGCATGAAGCTCTGCTCGCACAACCAGCCGGGCTGGGCCATTTCACGCAGACGCACGCCGGCCCGCGCACGCAGGAACAGCACGCGGCCGTCCGCCGGCAGTCGCAACTCTGCCGATTCGAACGGAACAAACAGGGCCGCCAGCGCCGCATCCGGCGCGGCCGCGAAAAAACCGGCAGCAGTCACGTCATCTCTTCAAGCATCACACAGTGGCGGCATTGTACGTGGCTGCCAGCCCGGACACCCGTGCGTCGAGCCGCTCCGTAGTAGTCGTGGCATGATCCGGCCATCCGGCACCAACACTGCAGCACGCCGGTCGAAATTCGATTCGCATGACGCCACCGGGAAAGCCATGAACCACTGGAAAGCTCTGCCGATCCTGCTGTGCGCCGTGCTGTTCGCATCCACGGCGCAGGCACAGTACCCGCCCACCAAGACCCAAACCCGCTGCGGCTGGTTTGACAACCCGACACCGGGCAACGCCTCGCTAATCGACCGTGACGGCGAATGGGTGATCGGTATCCAGGGCGGCCACCAGGCTTCAGGCGAATGGCCCACATTCAGCGACACGCAGTGGGTGATCACCAATAGCGGTGATCACGGACATGGCTGCGCCTGCCTCGACGCCGTGGTCTCTGCGCGCACGCACGAAGTTGTGCGCATCACCGCAGCACGCGCCAAACCGCTTGCGACATGTCGCCGGGACCGCGCGCTGAAGGAGCCAGAATGACGTTGGCGGCAGACGTCACGAACCGATCCGCATGACAGGCAGACGCCAGCTCAGTACCTGCCAATAACGGCTGCCTGTTGTGTCGCCTCAGCTACCGCTGTGCGCGTTGACCGCATCCATGACCCGCGCCGAATACACCATCGCGGCGCCGGCATTCATCGCAATCGCCACACCGAGCGCTTCGGCGATTTCCTCGCGGGTGGCTCCGTGCTTCAGTGCCTCACCGGTATGCACAGTGATGCAGCCATCGCAGCGAGTGGTTACCGCCACCGCCAGCGAGATCAGTTCGCGCGTCTTCGCGTCCAGATGACCGGTCTTTTCGCCGGCGCCGGACAGGGTCTGGTAACCCCTCAGAGTATCCGGACTCAGCTTGCCGATTTCACCGATGCGCCCGATCAGTTCCTTGCGATAACCCAGCCAATCCAACATGGAAGTCTCCTCGCTGACGTGGCGACCAGACACCGTGCCCGGCCGTGGTCGCCCATAATGCGCCAGCGGATCAAGAACGGGTATCAGCCATTCAGTTAGTGCTATCAGCGGCCGGCAGCTCCTGCAGCATCTGCGCAGCCAGCGGCTGATAACCACCGTCGAAATGATGGTCGCCTTTCTTGGCATGCACCTTCACCCAGGTCGGCAGGCTCGGTTCGCTGCAGATGCTGTCGTCGCTGTCATCCAGGCCGTAGTAGCAGACCGTCGGCGGCTGGTTCTGCATGGCCTGCAGTGGCGGCATCGTGTCGTAATGCTGGATCGGGTTGATGTATTGCAGCAGCGTCTTGACGTGTTCCTTGAACCAGCCCTGCTTGATCATGTAACCCTCGAGCTCGATCTCGAAGGTGGTATCGCGGCTTGGCGACAACAGCACCAACTGGGTGATCCGTGCGCGATTGGCCGCGCTGAGCTTGTCGATGATGGTCGGCAGCACATCAGCGCCAAACGAGAATCCCACCAGCCATATCCGCTTCTTGCCCCACACGGTGGCATATTTCGTCATCAGCGCATCGAGCTGTTGCGCCGACTCCTCCGGCGTGCGCTCGCGCCAGTAGTACTTGAACGTGTTGACACCGAGCACGGGAATGCCGCGATCGATGAAGGCGATGCCCAGCCGCCGGTCCAGGTCCGCCCAGCCGCCATCGCCGGAATAGATGATGGCCATCACCTCACCCTTGCCGGCGGGTGGCGCCACGCTGATGCTGCTTACCGGAAGCACCACGGTGACCTGCTCGAGGTTGACCCGCGACCACGGACTCCAGACCAGCACGATGCCCAGCAGGCACAAAGCCACCAGGCCCAGCGCTATCCAACTCCTGCGTTTCATCGGCGCACTACTCCTGAAAGTCCACCAGAGATCAGGCTGGCCACGTTGGTCAGGATCATCGGCAACGCGATGCCGCCAGGCACCGCCATATAGCGCGGCTCCCACTCCGGATCGAACTTGTCCTTGTAACGCTGCAGCCCGCGGAAGTTGTAGAAGCGCTCGCCACGACCGAACACCAGCGCGCCAAAGCGGTTCCACAGCGGTGCCTGCCGTCGGTTATGCAGCCCGGCCAGAGGTGCCATGCCAAGATTGAACCAGTGGTATCCATCGCTGCGCGCCCACAGCATCAGCTCCACGAAAAGGTAATCCATGATCCCGGCCGGGCCATCGGGCAGGTGCCGCATCAGATCCACCGAAGCCTCCTGCTTCGTTTCGTTGAGGAACAGGTTCGCGAACGCCACCAGCCGATCGCCCTGCCACACGAGCGCCATCGGCGTGCGCATGAGATAGCGTGAGTCGAACGAACCAAGCGAGAAACGCTTCTCACGCACATTCTTGTCGCGTATCCATGCGTCGGATATTTCCTTCAGTCGCGGCAGCAGCGGTGCCACCGCATCCGCCGGCACGATCTCCATCCGCAGACCTTCGCGTGTCAGCTTGTTCACCGTGTTGCGCAACACTTTCTTGGACTTGCCATCGAGGTTGAAGCTGTCCAGCCGCACGCGCGCCTCTTCGCCGATCTTCAGCAGGTTCAGGCCCACTTCCAGATACAGGTCCAGATCGGCCGGGCTCACCTGATAAAACACCGGCCAGCCGCCAGCTCGCTCGCACTGCTCGAGGAACGACCACACCAGCTCACGCCGGGCATCCTCGTCGGTGCCTACCGGGTCACCCATCGCCACCCAGCTGCGCCCCTCGGTATCGAACATCACAAAGGCCTTGTTATCGGTGCCGAACAGCAGGCTCTTGTCGCCCATCAGTGCCAGATGCGCCTGTGCCGTGGAGCATTGCTTGATCAGTGGCAGCGCCTGCGCCAGCTCCGCCTCGCTCGGCAGCTCATGCTGCAGTTTATGCGGGCGGATCAGACTGGCCAGCGCAAACAGCATGCCTGCTGCTGCCGCGGCAACCAGCGCGCGCAGCGCACGCGGCGCGCCACCCTGGTAGAGGCTGAACTCCCACCACAGGTCGCTGCTGTATTCGACATGCTTGTAGCTGAAAACCACCAGCCACGCGGCGCAGCCGAGGATCGCCACAATCGCGGCGATCCAGCCAACCGAGAAGCTGGTCGTGAACAACGAGGCGCGCCGATAGAACAGCCGATGCGCCGGCGCCAGCGCCATCGCCAGCAGGGTAAGCAGGGTCGCCTCTTCGTAGTCGATGCCTTTCAGCAGCGAGAACACCGCGCCGGCCAGCAGCAGCACCAGGGTCAGCCAATAGGCCGCATCCAGCCGGCGTTGCAGGCCGCGGGCAAGGATCAGCAGCAACATGCCGATCACGCTCGCCAGAAGGTGTGACACCTCCAGCACCGACAGCGGCAACACGTCACGCAGGATCGCCATGCGCGCGGGCAATGCGCGGGTCGCCCCGGAAAACAGCAACACCGCGCCAGAGACCAGGGTCAAGCCGGCGAAGAATGACGGCAGCAGGCCGGTGAACCACGGCGTCAGCAGGGATTTCTCGCGCAACCCTCGCGCCTCCCGCTGCAGGATCAGCACGGTCGCCGTACACAGCGGCAGCAGGTAGTAGATGACACGAAATGCAGCCAGTGCACCAAGGATCGGCGCCGCCAGCTCCTTGTTGCCGGTGGCGCCGAAGCCGGCCAGCATCACTGCTTCGAACACGCCGAGGCCACCTGGCACATGGCTGATCAGGCCGATGATCTGCGCAATCACGAAGATCGCCAGGAAATGCCCGAAACCGTTGTTCAACTCATCCGGCATCAGGATGTAGAGCACGGCCGCCGCCAGTCCCCAGTCGACCGCACCTACCAGGATCTGCCGCAACGCCGTGACCGGCGACGGCAGGTTGATGCGCCAGCGAAACAGCCGCAGCGGCCGGTGAAACACGCGCCCGGCAATCAGCCACATCAAGGGCAGCAGAGTCAGTAGCATGCCCAGCGGCCGGCTGAATGTCGCCAGCGGCAGATCCTGCGGCAGCGGCACCAACACCAGGGTCACACCGGTCAACGCCAGCAGGCCCAGCCAGAAACTGGTCGTGCAGAACAGCACCACCCTGGCCACCTCACCGGTGGACAGCCCATTCTGGATATAGAAGCGGTAACGGATCGAACCGGAGACCAGCAGCGACATGCCCACCGCATTGCTGAAGGCATAACTGATGAAAGAGATCATCGTGACGCGTCGCCACGACAACTGCCGGCCGATCGAGACCAGTGCGAAACGGTCGTACAGCGTCATCACCGCATAGCCGAGCAAAGTGAACAGTGCAGCAAGCAGCAGGCGCGCGCGCGAAATGCTCTGCACGTAATGCCGCACCTGGTGATAGTTCACTTCTCTGGCCAGCAGGTGCAGTGCCCACAACGCAAGACACAGCATGCCTGCTGACAGCAACGGTCCGGCCAGCCTGCGCAACAGCACCATGCGCTGGCTCGGTGGCGCCAGGGCTTCCTCGGCGCTCTGAACCTGCTCGACCTTTTCCTGCTCCACGCGACAAACGCCCCTTGTAAAGACCTAGTAGGTTGCCACATTGAAGCTGACTGGCAATCTTTTGCGATCCAACGGATCGCATGATCTCCAGTTCCGATGGCCTGTGCAGCCACCGCCGCCGTTGGCATCCCCCGGAAAGGCGGCCCGTCCGGGGCCACCTTCCACGAGGCATCTCATTGCCCTGTTACGCGCTCGTTGACGACCGCGCGAGGCGGCCCACCCAACGGTACAGCAGCACCATCACCACGGCGAACGCCAGGCCGCCGATCCACAACGCCGGGCCATTCGCGAACGAGTCGCCGACCAGGGCGAGCGGATAGTCCTTGCCGGAAAATGCCACGAAGGCGGCGATGGCCACGCCGAGCAAGCCCTCGCCGACGATCATGCCGGAGGCCAGCAGCACACCGAGTTGCTTGGTCGCCTCGGGGTTCTTCGATGTGCGATCGGCATTGCGGTCGAACCACCAGCCGGCGACCGCACCGACCACCACCATCAGCGTGCTCTGGGTCGGCAGGTAGATGCCCAGACCCACCGCCAGCGGCGACAGATGTGCGGACTTGGTCGTGCGACGCAACACCTCGTCGATGATGATCATCACCACGCCGATCGCGCCACCGATCTCGATCAGGCTCCAGTCGATATTGTTCTGGATCACACCCTGCGCCAGCGCCGAGATCAGGCCGGCCTGCGGCGCAGCCAGCGCATGGTCGCGCTGCGGGCCCGGCGCGCCGACAAAACCATAGGCGTGATTGAGCAGGTCGAGGATCGGCGGAATGATCGCGGCGCCGGCAAGCACGCCGATTACCAGCGCCCATTGCTGCTTGGATGGCGTCGCATCGACCAGTTGTCCGGTCTTCAGATCCTGCAGGTTGTTGTTGGCGATCGCCGCGGCAGCGAACACGATCGAGGTGATGAACAGGGCGAACGCGACCAGCGCGTTTTCGCTGCCGACCGGCAGGGTCGAGCGGATGCCGAACACCAGCAGCAGCGCCGCGCTGATCACCACGATGATGCCGATGCCCGACAGCGGACTGTTCGACGAACCGATCAGGCCGGCCATGTAGCCGCATACGGCGGACACGAAGAAGCTCATCAGCACCACGAAGATCAGTCCGCCGACCACCAGGGCCAGCATATGGTCGCCCAGGCCATGGCCGGCGGTCGTCGCAAAATTCTGGATCAGGAAGCCGATCGGCACCAGGCAAGCCAGCGAGATCAGGCCGACCTGCCCGATCGGGATGTCCTGCTCGGTACGCGGCAGCAAGGCGGCGTTGCCGGCGCTGCGCGCGCGCGAAGCGGCCATGGCCGAGGTCAATCCGCTGATAACCGGCTTGACCAGCTTGGCCAGGGTCCAGATGGCAGCCACACCAATGGTGCCGGCGCCGACGAAGCGCACCTTGTGGCTCCAGGTCGCGTTGGCGAGATCCGCGATCGAACTGGCTGCCGGCGCCAGCGCGGAAAAATGCGGCACGCCCCAGCCCCAACCGATCAGGGCACCCACCAGCATCGCGATGCCAACCCATAACCCGACCAGATGGCCAATACCGAACAATGCGAACGAGAGGAAGAAGTCGAACCCGGTCACACCGCCCTTGTCGCCACCGACACGGAAGTAATGCACCACATCGCCTGCAAACACCCGCGTCGCCACCACCACCGCGAACACCGCCGAGACGATCGAACCCCACAGCACAGCAAGTAAGCCGGCGCGGTTGGATTCGGCAGCCTCTTCGGCACTAACACCCTCGCTGCCACCGGCACCAACCTTCAGCACCTCGGCGCAGGCAACACCTTCGGGATACGGCAGATCGGAATTGGTGACCAGCGCGCGACGCAGCGGGATCGAATACATCACGCCGAGGATGCCGCCCAGCGCGCAGATGGCGAACGACGTCCAGTAGTTGAAGCCGGTCCACCAGCCAATCAGGATCAGGCCAGGCAGCACGAAGATGATCGACGACAAGGTGCCAGCCGCCGATGCGACCGTCTGCACGATGTTGTTTTCCTGCATCGTGGCGCCCTTGAAGTAGCGCAGCACGGCCATCGAGATCACTGCCGCCGGGATCGACGTCGCAAACGTAAGACCGGCCTTGAGGCCGAAATAGACGTTCGCCGCCGTGAACACCAGGGTGATCAAGATACCGATGATCAGGCCGCGTATGGTCAATTCGGCGCGTGCTGGCGCTATGGGTGATGGCTGTGCGCTCACGAATGGTTCTCCCCCGGCTAAATACTGCTGCGGAAGATAGCGTGTAATGGCCGTGCGTGGTTACCCTTGACAGGATGCGCCAGACCTCGATCAGGCCCGCGCCGACCCGTCAAAGGCTCAATCGGCTCTCGAACCGCCGCGACTTGCCGGTAAGTGGATCGAGGAACGCCAGGCTGTGCGCCAGCAGCTTCAACGGTAGCTGATGATCGTCGGCAGACTCTCCAGCCAACACCGGATACAGCGTGTCGCCGATGATTGGTGCACCCAGTGCAGCCATGTGCACACGCAGTTGATGCTTCCTGCCAGTGACCGGATGTAGCGCATAGCGCCAGCCATCCTCGCCGAACTGGATCACCTCGATCCGTGTCTCGCTGTTGGGCTCGCCGTCCACCTCCTGCATGCGGAAGAACGGCTCACCCGCAACAATGCGCGAATGGCGTAGCAGCGGGAACACCAGTCCGGGCAACGCTGGGGCCAAGGCTTCATAACGCTTGTCGATATTGCGTTCGCGAAACAGCGCCTGATACTGCGCACGGCTGGCCCGGTTCGCCGAAAACAGTACCAGCCCAGCCGTCAATCGGTCGATCCGGTGCAGTGGCACCAGCTCGGGATTGTCCAGCCGACGAATCAACCGCCGCAGCAAGGTCTGCTCGACAAAGCCACCTGCCGGTGTCACCGGCAGGAAGTGCGGCTTGTCCGCCACCACCAGATGCTCGTCGACATGCAACACGGTTTCGGTGAACGGGATCGGCACCTCGTCCGCTACTTCGCGGTAGTAATGAATGCGCAGTCCCGCCCGATACGGCGTATCCGGCGTGATCGCGCTGCCCTGCCCGTCCAGCACCCGCCCACGCGCGATGCGGTCCAGCCACTGCGCGCGGCTGACCGTACTGAAATACGAGCACAGGCCATCGAGCACCGTCACCCATGCGCCTGCAGGCAAGTGCACGGTGCTGGCGTGGGTGTCGCGTATGAATAACTGGCTGGGTGGAGTCATGGTCGTTCCCAGTCTAATGCGCGCCATCGGGCAGCCTGTCACGCGGAGCGCGTAGAATGGCCGGTTGTTGTCCCAAGGCACCCCCGATGGCCCTCAATTCCACCATCTACAAAGTAGAACTGCAGATCAGTGACATGGATCGGCATTATTACGCGACCCATGCGCTGACCCTGGCACGGCATCCATCGGAAACCGAAGAGCGGCTGATGGTGCGGCTGCTCGCGTTCGCGTTGTATGCCGACGATCGACTGGAGTTCGGCAAAGGCATCAGCGACGAGGACGAACCGGCGCTTTGGCGCAAAGCGTACACCGATGAGATCGAGCTGTGGATCGAAGTGGGCCAGCCGGACGAGACACGCATCCGCAAGGCCTGTGGACGTTCGCGTCAGGTGGTGGTGATCAATTACGGCGGTAACGTCGCGGAGATCTGGTGGAACAAGGTCGGTGCAGCGCTGGGGCGCAACAAGAACCTCACTGTACTCGACATCCCGGCCGCCACCGTCGCCGGGCTCGTGGCATTGCTGCAGCGTGGCATGCGCCTGCAATGCCTGATTCAGGATGGCCAGCTGCAGCTGATGAACGATGCCGACTCGGTCGCCGTGGATCCGTTACGGCGCATGGCACCGGCCGAAACGGTGAACTGATCAGCTTCATCGCGAACAAGGTGATGGCTGCACCTGTCGTCACCATTTACTGGATAATCCCGATCCGAACCTGATCCCTCTTTCCCGGAGTCATTCCATGCGCTTGTTGCTGTCCCTGTTCGCCGTATTCACTCTCGCCGCCTGTACTGTCGCACCGCCGGCGCAAGCCACCGGAAGCGTGGACAAGCTCACCGTGATCGACCAGAAGGTCGGCACCGGCGCGGAGGCGAAGGACGGGATGACGGTGTTGGTGCATTACACCGGCTGGCTGTACGACGACAGCGCGAAAGACAAGCATGGCAAGAAGTTCGACAGCTCGCGCGATCGCGACGAACCGTTTTCCTTCATGCTCGGCCAGGGCAATGTGATCGCCGGCTGGGATCAGGGCGTCGTTGGCATGCATGTCGGTGGCAAGCGCATCCTGCTGATCCCGGCAACGCTCGGTTATGGTGCCAATGGCGCCGGCGACGATATTCCGCCGAATGCCTCGCTGGTGTTCGAGGTGGAGCTGCTGAAGGTCGGCAACTGACCGGATCGATCATCACGCCGCGGCGATCAAGTCGCGGCGCTCAGTCTTCCTGCGCTGCCGCCTCGCGGCCCTGCTGGCGGATGATCGCTTCCTCACGGGCATCAATGATCGACTGCATCACGCTGTCGACATCGGCGATGCTTTCATCGAATTCGAAGTGACCTGTGAGCTCGCTGTCCGGATGCAGCTCACCCAGCTCGAACAATGCCCACATCTCCTCACCGTAATACGTATCCAGCAGTTCCGGTGCGAAGCGCGACAGGCTGATAGTGATGTTGCCCACGTCCCGCCGCAGCATGGCGCGCGCGGAGTTGTTGCCGGACGCGCTGACCGCCTGCGGCAGGTCGATGATCACCGGACCTTCCGGTCCGACCAGCACGTTGTATTCGGAAAGATCCCCGTGGATCAGGCCGACGCAGAGCATTCGTGCCACCTGCTGCATCAGGAAGCGGTGGTATTCGCGCGCGGTCTCCGCTGACAGCTCCACCTCACCCAGCCGCGGCGCCGAGTAACCGTCCGCATCGGTGACCAGTTCCATCACCAGCACGCCATTGAAGTAACCGTAAGGCTTCGGCACCCGCACACCAGCGGCGGTGAGCTGGTACAGCGCGTCGACCTCGGCATTCTTCCAGGCAGCCTCGGCCTCCTTGCGGCCGAACTTGGTCGCCTTGCCCATCGCACGTGCCTGCCGACTGCCGCGCACCTTGCGTCCTTCCTGATACTGCACGCGTGCCTGGAAGCTGCGCTGCGCCATGTCCTTGTAGACCTTGGCGCAACGGATGTCCTCGCCCGAGCGGACGACGTAAACGGAGGCTTCCTTGCCGCTCTTCAGCGGCCGAAGCACCTGATCGATCACACCTTCATCGATCAGCGCCTGCAGGCCCTTGGGTGTTTTCATGCGTGGGAAAGCTTCAACGGTTCGTGGAATAACGCCCATTATGGCCGATCGGCGGCCCTGCCCGGTCTTTCGCGGCCACGCCGGTCAGTTCGCAGCCATCAACCGATCTCGCGCGGCCGCCGCGATCTCGAACGAATGTCGCCGCGCCGCATGCTCGAATACGTTGGCCGTGATCAGCAATTCGTCTGGCTTGTGCCGTGCAATGAAGGTCTCGATACCATCCCTGACGGTGTCCGCATTGCCGACCACCGCACAGGCCAGCGCACGCTCAACCATCAGTTTTTCCGGCGGTGTCCAGTACGACTCGATGTCGTCGATCGGCGGCGGGATCAGCCCCGGCCGGCCGCGGCGCAGATTGATGAAGCTCTGCTGCTGGGTGGTGAACAGCCGCCGCGCCTCGGCATCGCTGTCGGCGGCAACCACGTTGATGCCGAGCATCGCGTATGGCTGCTGCAGTCGTGCGGATGGCCGGAAATCACGTCGATAGAGCGCCAGGGCCTCGTCCATCGCATCCGGCGCAAAGTGCGAGGCGAATGCGAACGGCAAGCCGAGTTGCGCCGACAGCGTGGCGCTGAACAGGCTGGAGCCGAGCAGCCATACCGGCACTTCGATGCCGGCACCGGGTACGGCGCGCACCTGCTGCCCAGGTTTGGCAGGCTCGAAATAGCCAAGCAGTTCGACGACGTCGTGTGGAAACGCATCAGCACTGTCGAAGTAGCGACGCAGCGCCTTCGCGGTGGGCTGGTCAGTGCCCGGCGCGCGACCCAGCCCCAGGTCGATGCGGCCCGGATACAGCGACGCCAGCGTGCCGAACTGCTCGGCCACCTGCAGCGGTGCGTGGTTCGGCAGCATGATGCCGCCGGCGCCGACGCGGATCGTCGAAGTACCACCGGCCACGTGGCCGATCAGCACCGCCGTTGCCGCACTGGCGATACCGGGCATGTTGTGGTGTTCGGCCAGCCAGTAGCGCTGGTAGCCGAGGCGCTCGGCGTGCTGGGCCAGATCCAGCGTATTGCGGAACGCCTGCGTGGTGTCACTGCCCTCGGTGACCGGTGCCAGGTCAAGAACGGAAAAGGGGATCATGTTGGGGCCTCGCCATAACGAAGCTGACTATCTGGGGGCTGTCCTGCGAATTGCCACCGGTTCACGCATAAACCATCAACTCACGGGCTGGCGCATACAATGCCCCATCCTCGCTCAATGGCACCTCGATGACAGAACCGGTTCGCCTCGCCAAACGTGTCGTCGCGCTGACCCAGTGCTCGCGACGTGAGGCCGAGCAGTACATCGAGGGCGGCTGGGTAAAGGTCGACGGACAGGTCGTGGAAGAACCACAGTTCATGGTGGACATGCAAAGCGTTGAACTCGATCCCAACGCCAAACTTATCCCCACCGAACCTGCCACCCTGGTGCTGCACAAGCCGGTCGGCTACGACACCGACGGCGGCCCAAACCCGGCCAGCGCACTGGTCACGCCCGACACCCGATCACCGGATGATGCTTCCGGCGTACTCCCGTTGAAGCGGCACCTGATGCGATTGACGTCACCGTTGTCCTTGCCGACCCAGGCCAGCGGCTTGCTGATATTCACCCAGGACTGGCGCGTCACCCGCAAGCTCACCGAGGATATCGACCGGGTCGAGCAGGAGTTCGTGGTCGATGTCGAGGGCACGCTGATCCCGAACGGACTGGCCCTGCTCAATCACGGCCTGCGCTTCAACAACTATGCGATGCCGCCGATCAAGGTCAGCTGGCAGAGCGAGCAGCGGCTGCGCTTCGCGTTCAAGGTCTTGCAGCCGAGCCAGATCGAACCGATGTGCCTGGCGGTCGGCCTCAAGGTGCTGGCGATGAAGCGCCTGCGCGTCGGCCGCATCCCGCTGGCCAAGTTGCCACCCGGGCAATGGCGTTACCTGGCTCCCGGCGAACGCATCTGAGCAGTTACTCGCTACCGGACCCTGCCCAACCGTCGCCGGAACAGCTTAGACTTCCCTGCGCGCCCACGCGGCACCTCGGGTTGCCGCAGACGCTTGATATCCCACCAACACTTCCAAAGGAGCACGCCATGAGCAAGGGCTTGGATTCAAAGAAAAGCGACAAGAAAAAACCTGCCAAGACCATGAAGGAAAAGAAGGCGGCCAAGCAGGAAAAGAAAAAGAGCAAGTAACGCCCCTGCCTTTCCAGGTCAACGCGTGCCGGGCAGTATCTGCACCTGCCCGGCACAGGGTCGGCATTGACCCCTCAGTACTGGCCCATGTAATCCCGCTTGCCAATCTCGATGCCGTTGTGGCGCAGCAGTGCATACGCTGTGGTGACGTGGAAGAAGAACTGCGGCAGGCCGTAACTCAGCAGGTAAGCCTGACCGGTGAAGTGACGCTCTTTCGGCGTACCGGGCCGTATCACGATCTCGCGCTGCGCGGCACCTACAAACTGCGCCGGGCTGAAGCTGTCGATGAAATCGAGGCTGCGCGCAATCAACCCGCGCAGTTCATCAAACGTCTGCTCGTTGTCCTCGTACTTCGGCACCTCGGCGCCAGCCAGTCGCGCCGATACGCCGCGTGCAAAATCACAGGCAATCTGCACCTGCTTGCACAGCGGAAACATGTCCGGAAACAGCCGCGCCTGCGTCAGCGCCGCAGGTTCGATTTTCTTCTCTGTCACGTGCGCCCCGGCTTTTGCCAGGATCGCATCGAGGCTGCCGAGCATCTGCTTGAAGACGGTAATGGAGCTGGCATACATGGCGTCAGTCACGGGCTTTTCC
Source organism: Dyella sp. S184 (assembly GCF_009766065.1). Lineage (GTDB taxonomy): Bacteria > Pseudomonadota > Gammaproteobacteria > Xanthomonadales > Rhodanobacteraceae > Rhodanobacter. The sequence goes on from NZ_LMUE01000003.1 coordinate 141,844, forward strand.
TTTATTAGGGGTGTCGACAAGTTGTCGGCACAGTGTAGTCCTGCAACGGCACATCCCAATGCTGGTTAAGTTTTGCACCCGACTCATTCGACTACACGAAATACCAGGCTGCAGCAGGTCACCGCGCCTTCGGCTTTCTGCAGCTCGGAGACATCTACCGCCGTGACGTTGAAGCCGGCATCGAGCAGGCGCTGCCGCGTATGCGGGAAGCTGGCCGGCATCACCAGCGCATCGCCAATGCGCAATACGTTGGCGGCATGCGGCTCGGCAGGATCGACTCCGATGATGCGAAAGCCGGCGAACTGCTCGCGGCCCACCCATTCCGGCTGAAGCAGCAAGGTATCGTCATCGAGCTGCGTCACCGCCGATTTCAGGTGCAGGCAGCCACGTGTCGGCACGCCCCGCACTGCGTAACCATGGCCCGCCAACAGCTCGCGCAACTGCCCGATACCCACAGCATTGCTCCGCGCTGATTCGCCCACGTACAGCGTGCGGCCAACACGCAGCACATCGCCACCGTCGAGCGTGCCCGGGGCCTGTATCGATAATAACGTTCGGTATCGCCGCAGCACGTTGGCGACGCTCGCCACCTCGGCGCGGCGCGACAACGCGCCAGGCCGGGTCAGGATCGCGATCTCGTCCAGCACGATCGCCACGTCCTCCACGAAGACCGAGTCGGGCAGATCGGGCTCAGCTGGCAGCGTCAGCAGCTGGCAACCGAGCGCTTTCAGCGCCTGTTGGTAATCACGATGCTGCTCGCGCGCACGCACCAGATCGATCGCGTCGCGCGGGATGTACGACAGCTCGCAGCTGCCAAGCGCGGGGCTGATTTCACGGGTGACGGCAATCCACATGGTTCTTCCTTGGGCAGATGCGTCGCGATGCCGGCATCAGCGTTGTCGGGCACGCCATGCGGCCAGCCTGGCCTCATAACGTTCGAGTGCTTCCTCATAGATATCGAACACGCAACGTGCACAGCCCTCGCCGCAGCAGTCAGCAGCATCCGGTTCGACCGGCTGCAGCGGCGGCGGGTCGACCGGTTCCGCAACGTCATCGTTCTGCGGGTGTTCCGGTGACGGCATGACCGCAGGCTCATTTCATGGGTTTGCGGAAACGGTACATGAACTGGTCGGTATGGCCGCGTATCGACTTGTCGAACACCTTGATGGTGTGCGGGTCGGCCGGGTTGCGCAGTGCATTGCTTTCGCCATCGAAGACGAATCCGGCCGCTTCGACCTGTTTCTTCACGATCGCCGGGTCAATCCGGTGCAAGGTGTCGGTATCGGCCATGCCGGAACCAGCCGGCGCGACATGGTCGATGATCACCCACAGGCCGCCGGGCTTCAGCGCGTCAAATACCTGTTTGTTGAGCACCGCAGGATCGACCTGCCCCATGAACTTGTCCGGGTAATCGTGATAATTCTGCGAAGTGAACACCACGTCGACCGGCTCGGGCGAGCTCAGCTGGTTCGCCGGCTGTGTCAACACGCTGACGTTGGCGTAGTGCGGATCGGTAGCCAGCTTCTGCGAACCGGCCAGATCATCCACATCTTCCTTGGCGTATTCGTTCGGCCACACCACATAGACATGGCCCTTCGATCCCACGATCGCGCTGAATACGCGGGTGAAATAGCCGCTGCCGGGAATCAGCTCCAGTACTTTCTGGCCCGGCTTGACCTCGGCGAACATCATCACCTGGGCCACCTTGCGACGGGCGTCACTGGATTGATCGGCCTGTCGCGCCGGATCGTCGACCGCCCGGGTCACCACGGTGGAAATCGGGCCAGTGTGCAGATTCGAAACCTGGGCCTGCGCAGCAGCAGGAAGCGTGAATGCAATCAGCACAGCAAGGACAGTCAGGCGCATGACGTACTCCACGATAGGCAAGGTGCCCGAATTGTGCTCCCGAATCCCCCGAACGGCCCTGTGCCGCTTGGCATGGGTGCGGTAAACCGCCTGCGGCACGTAAGCTCGGTCATGCGGGCCAGGGCGCCGCCGCTGGCAGCAAACGAGCCATACGCGACAGCTGCCTCGCACACTGGTAAAACTAGCGTATGCAGTCTGGCCGGGGCCGGACGCGGGAGAAGCTGATGTCGTACTTTCGTACCGGAATCATGCTCAGCGGGACCCTTCTACTTGCCTGCGCAGCCACGTTGGGGCACGCGCAATCAACCTCGCAGTGGCAGGCCCGCCAGGTCGCTGCCTCCGAGAAGTCCGAGCAGATCATGCAGGAGGCCAACAAGCACAAAAGCCTGCTGGCCCAGTACCAGGTGATGCGCTACGCCTATGTCAACAACAAGGACCCCGCCTTCCAGGTCATCTTCGGCCAGTACCTGAGCTGGTACCAGACCTTCATCGGCGACTACCCGGACGCCGCGACCAGCTTCTCGATCAGGCAGGCGGCGTCGCCAGACGACCGCCCCTCACCGCTGGACAACCCCGATTACACCGCCCGTCCAGCGCTGGAGGTGATCCCCGAATTGGCCAAAAACTACCGCGCCGTGTTCTTCAACGAGGCACACAACATCCCGCTCACCCGTACGCTGACCGTGCAGCTGCTCAGCAAATTGCGAGCAGAGGGCTTCAACTACTTTGCGGCCGAAACGCTCTACCAGACCGATACCGGATTGCAAGCGCGCGGTTACCCGATCAAGGACAGTGGCTTTTACACCGAAGAACCGATTTGTGCCGAGATGGTCCGCACCGCCCTGAAGCTCGGCTTCAAGGTGATCGCTTACGAAGCAACCTCAAACGCCACCGGTGATGCCCGCGAAGCCGAACAGGCGCGCAACATCTACAAGCAGGTGTTCAAGCAGGACCCGAATGCGCGACTCGTGGTTGATGCCGGCTATGCGCATATCCAGAAATCAGGTGTCTATCTCAACGGCGCCTCCATGGCCGAGCATCTGCACAAGGTTTCCGGCATCGACCCACTTGCCGTAGAACAGACCATGATGTACCCGCATCAGTCCGGCGACGATGACCATCCTTATTACGCTGCGGTCATGCAAAAGCTGAAGCCCAAGATGCCCATCGTGTTCATGGACAAAACCGGCAAACCTTGGTCGCTGCGACAAGGATATGAGGTCAGCGTGTTCTTTCCGCCGCAGGAAATGCAGCATGGACGCCCTACATGGGCCAGCCTCGGCGGCTTGCGCATGCCCTATTTCGTCACTGGCGACCGGTGTCATCGATCATACCCATGCCTGGTGGCGGCGCGCTATGCCAACGAAGGTGACGACGCGATTCCAGCTGACCTCATGGTGCTCGATCCAGTACCTCTGAACGCCGTGGAAGATGAACGTATTCGTTTTCATCAAGGCGCGCCCGTCAGTGACCTTTATCTGCGACCGGGTAAATACAGTCTGACCTACAGCGATCAAGACAGCCATCTGTTGTTCCAACAGGACATTACCGTCCCGGACGGAAACCAAGCCGCGTCACCCGACCATTCCGCGCCGCCTCAGGCATCGCAAAAACCCGGGGTAACCACGAGCTCAGCCGGCCCGTAATCTGCGGCCTGATCCCTCTCTGACCATGGCAGACCAAGGCTCATGTGTGCCGTGGACATGACTACTGTCCTAGGCAAGCTTCACCAGCTGCGCGTATAACAAAGCGAATGCGACCTGGCGGATGGACGTCCAACCCGACCAGCGCAGTGATTCGCCCGACGATCAACCGATGGGGAGCAAGATCAGATGACTCGATGGAAAATCCGCCCGCTGCTGGGGCTGGCTGGTGTACTGGCTACCTGCATTGCTGCCGCTGCAACCGACCAGGCCCATCGCGACGACGGCGCCATGCTCGGCTTCACTCCCGCGAATGCCACTGCCCAGCAAAGCCTGGAGCAGCGCTTCGATGCCCAGCTCGATCCCGCCGACCAGCGCAGCTGGCTCAAGCAGATGTCATCCGAACCCAACCAGGTGGGCTCGCCGCACGACAAGGCGAATGCCGAGTTCATGCTGGCGAAATTCCAAGAGTGGGGCTGGGATGCGCACATCGAGACGTTCAGTGTGCTGTATCCGACACCGAAAAAGATTGGACTGGAACTGCTGGGGCCACATCCCTACACCGCCACCTTGCGCGAACCGGCTATCCCCGGTGATGACACCTCCGACCTCCCGGGCGCGCTGCCGCCGTACAACGTCTACGGCGGCGACGGCGACGTTACCGCGGAGCTGGTCTATGCCAACTACGGCATGCCGGACGACTACAAGGAGCTGGCCCGCCGCGGCATCGACGTGCGCGGCAAGATCGTCATCACCCGCTATGGCGGTGGTTGGCGCGGCTTGAAGCCCAAGCTCGCGCAGGAACACGGCGCAGTCGGCTGCCTGATCTATTCGGATCCGCACGACGATGGCTACGCCCAGGGCGATACCTATCCGCAAGGCGGCTGGCGTCCGGCGCAGGGCGTGCAGCGCGGCTCGGTAGCTGACATGCAGCTGTATCCCGGCGACCCGTTGACCCCCGGCATCGGTTCCACCCCGGGTGCCAAGCGGCTGGCGATCAAGGACGCGAAAACGATCCTGAAGATTCCAGTACTGCCGATCTCCTACGCCGACGCCACGCCATTGCTGCAGTCGCTGACCGGGCCGGTGGCACCGTCCAGCTGGCGCGGCTCGCTGCCGTTCACCTATCACGTGGGCCCCAGCACGGCGAAGGCACATCTGACAGTGCTATCGGACTGGGGCCAGAAACCGATCTATGACGTGATCGCCACGCTCAAAGGCTCCACTGCCCCGGACCAGTGGATCGTACGCGGCAATCACCACGACGGCTGGGTGTTCGGCGCCTGGGATCCGCTCGCCGGCAACGTGGCGCTGATGGCCGAAGCCAAGGCGATCGGCGGCCTGGTCAAACAGGGCTGGCGGCCGCAACGCACCCTGGTCTACGCCAGCTGGGACGGCGAGGAGCCAGGGCTGCTCGGCTCGACCGAATGGGCCGAGACGCACGCCGCCGAACTGCAGAAAAAGGCTGTGCTTTACCTCAACTCGGATACCAACGGCCGTGGCTTCCTCGACGCCGGCGGCAGCCATTCACTGCAGCACCTGGTCAACCAGGTCGCCGAAGGCGTGACCGATCCGGAAACACACACCAGCGTGCGTGAACGCATGCGTGCGCACATGCTGGTGAACGGCTACGGCAAGGACGCGAAGCCCGAAGCCAAGGCAAACGCCAAGCTGGCGGCGGAAGGCGGTGACGTGCCGATCCAGGCGCTGGGCTCCGGCTCCGACTACAGCGCGTTCCTGGAACATCTGGGCATCGCCTCGCTCGACCTCGGCTTCAGCGGCGAGGATGACGACGGTGGTATCTACCACTCGCGCTACGACTCGTTCGACCACTACGTACGCTTCGGCGATCCCACCTTTGAGTACGGCGTGGCCCTGTCCAAGGTGGCCGGCCATATCGTGCTGCGCACTGCCGATGCCAATGTATTACCGCTGCGCTTCGGCGATTTCAGCAGCACGCTCGATCGCTACGTGGATGAACTGCACAAGCTGGTCGACGATACCCGCAAGGCCACCGAGCAGCAGCACCAGCTGCTGGACATGCATGCTTACACGCTCGATGCCGACCCGACTCGCCCACTCGCACCGCCAGCACGTGACTCCGACGTACCGGCGATTGATCTGGCCCCGCTGGACCAGGCGGCAAAGCAGCTCAAGCAGAGTGCCCAGGCGTTCCAGGCTGCGTATGCCAAGCGCGCCAGCACCGGCTTCGATATGCCGGCCGCGCAACAGCAGCAGCTGAACCAGCAGATGGGCAGTATGGAGCAGGCCCTGACCGATCCGGCCGGGCTGCCCGGCCGCGAGTGGTTCAAGCACTTCATCTACGCACCTGGCATGCTCACCGGCTACGGCGTCAAGACCGTGCCCGGCGTGCGAGAAGCGCTCGAAGCACGCCGTTGGGACGAGGCTAACCACTACGCCGTGGTCACCGCGAAAGTGCTCGACCGCTACCGCACCCAGCTCGACCAGCTGACGGCACTGTTGAAACCATAACCGCAGACAGCGCCACGCTCGATCAGCAAGGGGCGGCCGATCCTGGGCCGCCCCTTGCTCGTCTGATTGCCTCGACGCCCGAGTGTCGCTATAAATGATCCGGGGACACTGCCGCGCATGACGTGCGGTCGTGCGTCATAAACAGGGGAATCAGATGATGAATTTGCGACGCTGGATCGTTGCGTTGTTGTTGCTGTGCACGGCGGTTCTGCATGCAGAATCAGTCTCCTTGGCGGATCTTGCACGCCATGATCAATACAGGGACGTCAAGATTTCCCCTGACGGGAAGTACTTGGCGGCGACTGCGATTGTCAAAGGCCAGACCGTGATGGCGTTGATCCGTCTCGCGGACAAGAAGGGCAATGTCGTCAGTCCTCGCGAAGGGAACGATGTCATTAATTTCTGGTGGGCTTCGCCCACGCGTGTGGTGTACACCGTAGGCGAACATCAGGGCGGCTACGACTCGCCACTGGCCACGGGTGAGCTATTTGGGGTCGATGCCGATGGCGGCAACCCGAAATTGCTGTATGGCTACCGCAACGGTGGCATGAGTACCGGTTCCCACATCCAGAAGGCAGTCGCCGATCGCGGCGTCGGCGAATTCATCGCCTCGATTCCGGATGACCCGAATCATGTACTGGTCGCGATCAGCACATGGGATGCGGCCGGCAAGGAAGGGTTCCTGCCCATCGTCTATCGCATGGACGTGCGTGACGGCAACCTCGCGCGCATCCTCACCGCACCGATGCGCAACGTCGAATTCGTCGCCGACCATCAGGGGAATGTACGTTTTGCCTACGGTGAAGACGTCAATGGCAACGTCAAGGTGTACACGCATCCGATCAATGGCGACGGCTGGCAGGTGGTCTCGAAGGCCGATGACGAGCGGGCCTACCCGTGGGCATTCAGTCGCGACGACAGCGTGGCGTACTTCGCTTGCAAGGCCAGCGATGGTGGATTCGGCATATGTAACTGGGATCCGGTGAAGAACACCTGGACAACGGTGTGGAGCAACCCGAAGGTTACACCGGACGGCTTCGTCTACGGGATGGCCAAAGACGACATCATCGGGGTGAGCTTCATGGACGGTCGCCCGGGCCTGTCGTTTTTCAACAGCCAATCAGCAGACGCAACTACCCTGATCGCGCTGATGAAACAGCTGCCCGGCGAAAGTGTCCGATTCGTTTCCGGCACCCGCGATGGCAGCCTGAGCGTCGTGCTGGCCGAAGCCGATGCCGACCCCGGCGCGTTCTACCTTTACGACCGCAGCACCAACAAGCTGACCGGTCTGCTGGCACGTGCATCGTGGATCAACCCAGAGCAGATGGCAGGCAAGCAGCCGTTCGAGTTTGCCGCGCGCGACGGCCTGGACCTGCACGGCTATGTCAGCTTTCCGCCGGGCAAGGAGAATGCAAAGCACCTGCCGATGGTGGTGTTTGTGCATGGTGGCCCCTACGGCATAAGCGACAGCTGGGAATACGACCCCTATGTGCAGGTGTTGGCGACCCATGGCTACGCTGTGCTGCAGGTGAACTATCGCGGCTCCGGTGGCTACGGCTACAACTTCGAGCATGCCGGCTGGGGCGAATGGGGCGGCAAGATGCAGGACGACGTCACCGATGCCACCCACTGGGCGATTGCGCAGGGCATTGCCGACCCGCAACGCATCTGTATTTTCGGCGGCAGTTATGGCGGCTATGCGGCGCTTGAGGGGGCGGTGAAGGAGCCTGACCTGTACAAGTGTGCGATCGGCTATGTCGGCGTCTACGATCTGGCGCTGATGTACAAGCGCGGCGATATCCCACAGTCCACTTTCGGTGAGAATTATCTCCGGCGTGTCCTTGGCGATGACATGAACGTGTTGGCACAACGATCGCCGATCAACCAACTCGATCACCTCAAGGCCCGCGTCATGCTGGTCGTCGGTGGTGAGGATCGGCGCGTGCCATCGATCCAGGGCAGCAATCTGCACAATGCCCTGCTGAATCGCCATATCGCGCACGTGTGGATGGACAAGCCCGGAGAGATGCATGGCTTTTACAGCGAGGCCAATCTGACTGAGCTGTATACGACGCTGGTGCAATTCGTCGGCTCCAGTATTGGTCCCGGCGCGACTGCGACGAACGCAGCTGCTGCCGGAGGCGCCAAGTCCGCACCTTGAGTTTCTGCTGGCAGAGTGTGCTCCCGCCCACGTTCGGCTGGAGCGCACCTGCGGCACGACAAGCGTAGTTGGGTGACCCACCCAACTGATGGGCTACGCGCGATCGTCCCCGTTCTGGCACAGTGCAGCGATCTGTTGCCTGCGGCTCGAGGGGAATCCATAACATGCGCGTGTCCATCCGGCTTTCACTTGTCACCCTGCTGACGCTCGCCACTACCAGTGTTCTCGCAGCGACCGATCCGAACGGATCGATGACCTACGCCCGCGACCCGAACCAGCCGATCGATCAGGGCTATACCGACCAGATCCTGAAGTTCACCACGGACCCCTCGTTCAATTCGCCACTGACCGATTACCTGCCCGCCTCGGCCAGCGTGCCGACGCCGGAAAAGGTGCTCGGCCATATTTCCGGTGCACCGAACTACCTGCCCTACTCGGCCGATGTCTACCGCTACTTCCGTGCGCTGGCCGCCGCCAGCCCGCGGGTGAAGGTGTTCACCATCGGCAAGACCGAGGAAGGTCGCGAGATGATCGCGGTGGCGATTGCCGACGAAAGCCTGCTGGCTGACCTCGATGTCAACAAGGCGCGCCTGGCCAAGCTCGGCGATCCGCGCAGCATCAACATGGACGATGCCGCTGCCGACCAACTGATCGCGCAGTCCACGCCGGTCTACTACATCACCGGTACCATCCATTCCACCGAAACCGGCGCGCCCACCGCGCTGATGGAACTGGCCTATCGCCTCGCGGTGGATGACGCGCCGTACGTGAAGCACATCCGCTCACATGTGATCACCCTGATCACGCCGGTAGTCGAAGTCGATGGCCGTGACCGCATGGTCGACCTGTACAACTGGCACCTAGCCCATCCCGGTGAGAACTATTCGCCGCTGATGTACTGGGGTCACTACGTCGCACACGACAACAATCGCGACGCGATGGCGATGACACTCAACCTCACCCGCAATGTCGCCGATACCTATATCGGCTGGCATGCGCAGGTGCTGCACGACCTGCACGAATCGGTGCCGTTCCTGTACGACAACACCGTGGGTGACGGCCCGTACAACGCATGGATCGACCCGATCCTCACCGGCGAGTGGCAGCAGCTGGGCTGGGACAATGTGCAGCAGCTGACCAAGTTCGGCATGCCTGGCGTGTTCACCCATGGCGACTTCGATACCTGGAGCCCGGGCTATCTGATGTTCATCGCCGCCATGCACAACGGCGTCAGCCGGTTGTACGAGACGTTCGGCAACGATGGTGCCGATACGGTCAAGCGCATCCTTGATCCGGCCGACTACCAGCGCACCTGGTACAAGCCGAACCCACCGCTGCCCGAAGTCGTCTGGTCGCAGCGCGACAACAACAACTACGAGCAGACCGGCCTGCTCACCGCCCTGAATTATTTCTCCGACAACAGCCAGCTGTTCCTGAAGAACTTCTACCTGAAGAGCAAGCGCTCGATCGAGAAACCGCAGGAAGCCGGCCCCGCCGCTTACGTATTTCCGGCCGACGACAGGCGCACCGGTTCGCAGGCGCAGCTACTGCACATCATGCAGTTGCAGCATGCCGAGATCAGCCGCCTCACGGCGCCGGTCACGGTAACCCTGCCTGCGCCGAAGGGTGACGACGGCAAGGTCGGCAAGCCGGTATCGCGCACGTTTGCCGCCGGCAGCTACGTGGTGCGCATGGACCAGCCGTATTCGCGCATCGCCGACACGCTGCTGGATCGCCAGTACTGGTCGCCGAAAGATCCGCAGCAACATCCCTACGATGACACTGCCTGGTCGATGGGCGACCTGTTCGACGTGCAGGTCGTGCGCGTCACCGACAACACGATCCTGAAAGCACCGATGGACCTGGTCAGCGAGCCGGTCACCGTGCCGCAAGGCCTGTCCGCGATCGACATGCCCGGCGGCAAGCTGCCACGCATCGCGCTGATGCACACCTGGCTGGATACGCAGACCGAGGGCTGGTGGCGCATGGCGCTGGACAAGCTGCACGTACCGTACAGCTACATCAGCACTCAGGACGTAGCGAAGACCAGCGACCTGCGCGCGAAATACGACGTGATCCTGTTCGGCCCGATCGGCAACACCAGCTCGCAGCAGATCATCGACGGCCTGCCGATGTGGGGCAACCCGATGCCGTGGAAGACCACAAAGCTGACGCCCAACATCGGCCATATCGATTCCACCGATGACATCCGGCCCGGGCTCGGTTCCAGCGGTCTCGCCAACCTCAAGCAATTCGTGAGTGCGGGCGGCCTGCTGGTCACCTCCGAGGACACCGCGAAGTTCGCGATCGACACCGGCCTGGCGCCTGGCGTATTCGTCACGCCCACCCACAACCTCAAGGTCGTCGGTAGCGTGCTGCAGGCGAACTTCGTCGATCGCAGCAGTCCGATCGCCACGGGTTACACGAGTGACGAGCTGGCCCTGTACAGCGCCGCCGGCCAGTCGTTCACCGTGTCCCATCTGATGACCGGTGACAGCGGCATACCCAACGCGAAGGACTTCCAGCGCCCCACTGGCCGCGGCGGCCCGCACGACACCGATACGCCGGAGGGGCGTACCTCGGTCGAACCACCGGCCCTGCCCGATGCCAAGCCGTGGCAGGCGCTGCCGCTGAATGCCGAGCAAATGCGCAACAACCCCTGGGTGATTCCAGCCGAGCAGCAGCCGCAGGTGATCCTGCGCTACGCGGAGGCCGATCATCTGCTGATCGCCGGCCTGCTCGATGGCGGTGACGAGATGGCCGAACGCGCTGCGGTAGTGAATGCACGCTACGGCAAGGGCCACGTGCTGCTGTTCGCCAGCAATCCGATCTGGCGCGGCGAGACCATCGGCAGCTATCCGCTGGTATTCAATGCCATCGTCAACTATGACCGGCTCGATACGCCGCCGGCCAAGCCGTGAACTGACCGACCATCACCGTCAATCCTCAGCACCTTCAACAATTCCGTCATTCCGGCGCAGGCCGGAATCGCACTTCAACGACGACGCGATGCGATTCCGGCCTGTGCCGGAATGACGTTTTGAGAAAAATCATCCGCTGATCCGCCCAGGCGTCTGTCATCGAACCCCGTTTCGAAGGCACGCCACCACGGTGCCTGCAGCGTCGAATCGGGTCGCACGGTTTCGCCCGGGCGCGGCTGCACCAGATGCACGCCCTGCTCCGCGGCCAGCGCGCGGGCGCGCTCGGCCGGCTCGTCCCAGCGGTGCATGGCCAGATCGAACGTACCCCAGTGCACCGGCATCATCGTGCGGCCGCGCACCAGCTGATGCGCAGCGATCGATTGCTCCGGTTGCATGTGCACGTCCGGCCATAGTTCGTTGTACGCGCCGCATTCGATCAGGGTGAGGTCGAATGGACCGTAGCGTTCGCCGATCTCGGCAAAGCCTGCATGCATGCCGGTGTCGCCGCTGAAGAACAGCCGCTCGCGCGTGCCCAGCACCGTCCAAGAGGCCCACAGCGTCGAGTTGCCATCACGCAGACCGCGACCGGAGAAATGCTGTGCCGGCGTGGCCGCAAAGGTGAGCGGACCGAACGTCGCTTCCTGCCACCAGTCCAGTTCGATCACACGTTCGGCATCAATGCCCCAGGCGATCAGGCGCCGGCCCACGCCCAGCGGCGTGTAGAAGCGACCGACCTTGCTCGCCAGCGCACGTATGGTGTCGCGATCCAGATGATCGAAATGATCGTGTGACAGCAGCACCGCGTCGATCCGCGGCAGCTGCGCCACGGTCAGCGCGGGCGGCGTGAAACGCTTCGGCCCGGCGAACGGCAGCGGTGAGGCGCGCTCGCTCAGCACCGGATCGGTGAGCAGGCGCAGGCCGTCGATCTCGATCAACGTAGTGGAGTGGCCGAGCCAGGTCACCTGCAGTGCCTGCGAAGCCGGGCCGCTCAGCACGTCCGCACGCACCGGCGTCACCGGCAGCGAGCTGCGTGGCTTGCGCCGGATACCGCGATTCGCCCAGAACTCGCGCATTACCGCGCGCAGGCTGCCGGCGCGGGTGTCGGCCACATTGCGGAAGCGGCCGGCGCGCCAGGCGGTGGAGCCGGCGTAGCTGGGGTCTGTGGGTGTACGACGCGCCCTCGTGCGCCACACCGCAAGCGCGAGACCCAGCACAACAACGATGAGAAGACCGGCTGTCATAAGACTAGTTGCCATCACGGGAAACTCCGTCAGCAAGTAAACGATGTCGTATACTTTATGCCGCCCCCGCATAGAAAGTAAACTACTCCGTATACTTTCCAGGAAACAGCCTTTGAACCGCAGCCTCAACAAGCGCAACGCCATGCTCGATGCCGGCATCGCCGAACTCGCCGAGCATGGGCTGGCCGGTGCCAGCATGGAATCCATCGCCGGCCGCGCCGAAGTCTCCAAGCGCACGTTGTACAAGCACTTCCCGTCCAAGGAAGCGGTGTTCGAGGCGGTGCTGGCGCTACTGATCGAACGGGTCGACCCGCTCGGCAAGCTGCACTACGACAAAAAGCGCGATTTCGCTGAACAGTTGCGCGAAATCGCCGAGCAGGAAATGCAGCTGATCTGCGATCCGGACTTCGTGCGGTTGAGCCGCGTGCTGATGGTCGAGTGCATGCGCTCGGAAGAACGCAGCCGGCAGCTGATCACGCAGTTCGGTGAAAAGGAAAACGGCCTGTTCCGCTGGTTCAGCGAAGCTGGCAAGGCCGGCAAGCTGGGCAAGCTCGATCCGCGCTTGATCGCTGACATGTTCGTGGCGATGCTGAAGTCATTCACCTACTGGCATTCGGTGATCGGGTGGCAACCGGCACCGAACAAGGCAATGCAGAAGCGGGTCATCGACGAAGCCTGCCTCACCCTTATGAGCCGGCTGGAGCAGGTCCGCTTGCGCTGAGCGGGCCTGCTCTTTCCTCGTTGCTACAGAGAGCGGGCGCCGGCACGGCGGCCGGCGCCATCCATCATTTCGTCGCGCTGGTGCCGGATTTGTCGTGCGGCATCATCGCCTCGCGCTTGGCGCGGAACGGGCTGTCGGGATACCACTGCGGCCACACGCCGACCTGGCTGAGGTGCTGACCCAGTTCATACAGCGCCTGGGTATCCTCGAGGATGCCGGAGTAATCCCAGTTCGGATTGAACACGTCATTCGGCGTGTGATAGTGGTGCGCCGTATAGTCATCCGCCCCCTTCTGCCCCGCCGCTTTTCCGCCATCGAGCAGATCGAGACCCGAGCTGGCCAGCATCGCCGGCACGCCGGCCTTGGCGAAGCTGAAATGATCGGAACGGAAGTAGAAGCCGTTCTCCGGCGTGGTTTCCAGCGAGGTCACCCGACCCTGCGTCTTCAGCACATCGGCCAGCATGTCCTCCAGTTGCGACTGGCCCATGCCGATCACCGTCATGTCACGGGCACGGCCGATGATCGGCAGCGCATCGACCGCGATATCGGCCACCGTCTTGTCCAGCGGAAACACCGGCTTGGCCGCGTAATACTGCGACCCGAGCAGGCCCGACTCCTCCATCGTGGGCATGAAGAACAGCACGCTGCGTGGCGGCGGCGCCTTCTGGTGGGCGAACGCATCGGCCAGCTCCAGCAGCATGGTCAGGCCGGTGCCGTTGTCGATCGCACCGCTGAAGACCTGGTGTCCCTTGCGCGTGGGATCGGTGCCCAGGTGATCCCAGTGCGCGGTGAAGATCACTGCCTCGTCGGGCTTCTTGCTGCCCTTGACCATCGCCACCACATTCTTCGATTCGAGATGGCCGATCTTGTTGCTCAGGCTGATCGAGGCTGTGGCATCCAGCAACACCGGTTTGAAGCCCGGCTTCGCCGCCGCCTTTTCCAGCTGGGTGAAGTCGAGGCCGGCGTCGGCAAACAGTCGCGTGGCGGCATCGCGGGTCAGCCAGCCGGCCACCGGCAGGCGTGGCGACGGGTCGACGCTGGCGGGCAGGCTCAACTGCGGCCCGCTGCCGCTGTTCTGCAGCACGCTGAACGGATAGCCGGCTGCCGCGTCGCTGGTATGCACGATGAAGCACGCAGCTGCGCCCTTCAGTGCCGCCTCCGCATACTTGTAGGTCCAGCGGCCGTAGTAGGTCATCGCGCGACCGTTGAACAGTTTCGGATCGCCGGTGGCAAAGCCGGGATCGTTGACCAGCACGATTACCGTCTTGCCCTTCACGTCGACGCCCTGGTAATCGTTCCAGTGCCAGTTCGGCGCATCGACGCCGTAGCCCATGAACACCACCGGCGAGTTCTTCAGATCGACCCGGGCCTTCGCCTGCAGTGTCTCGGCCATCATGTCGGTGCGATAGGCGAACTTCGCCGGCTTGCCGTGCGCCGTGATGTCCAGCGTCACATCGGTATTCAGCAACTGGGTGGAGTCGGCCGGCACCGCTTGGTACCAGGAGCCATGGTTGCCTGGTTGCAGACCCATGCGCTTGAACTGCTCGACCAGCCAATCGGTGGTGCGCTGCCCGCCGATCGTGCCGGGCTTGCGGCCGCCAAACGCGTCCGAACTGAGCGTCTTGTCGAACTGCGCGAAATCCGCGGCATTGATCTGCGACGCCAGCGCGACGGCCGGCGGATTCGCGGCAGCAGGTGGCGCCGCCGCCATCAACGAGCTCGCGCCCGTACTCAGGGCGACGAGGAGAGCAGTAGTCAGGGCGCGCATCGGGGAACTCCAGCATCGGGGGACGAACTGCTGTTTTAGCGCGACCACCTGCCGCTGTCCATGCATGGCATGCCAGAGAGACCCGCAATGACCCTGACGCAAGTTCTCGGCAACACGCGGAGGAATCAAGCCATTTTAAGAAAAGCTTCCGGGCTGTCATTCGCGCTGACGCGATTGCGGCCCTCGCGCTTGGCCCGGTACAGCGCCTCATCGGCGTGCATCAGCAAATCACGCAGTTCGTAACCTGAGTGGACCGAGCTGGAAACGCCGAAACTGGCAGAGATGGGTACACCGGGAGCATCCTCACCCGCAGCAGCAGTCGCAATGGCCACGCGGATCTGCTCGGCACGGGCGATGGCCTGATCCAGCGAACACTCGGGCAGCAGGATGCCGAACTCCTCACCGCCGAGGCGCCCAAAAATATCGGTCGAACGAAGATGCGCCTTGCAGGCTTCGACGGCGCGCCGCAGCACGCGATCACCCACGGCGTGGCCATGGGTATCGTTGATGACCTTGAAATGGTCCAGATCGATCAGCACCAGGCAGGCTTCGCGCGACGATTTACGGCAGTAATGCAGCTGCAGCTCAGCCTCATTGACGAAATGCTGCCGGTTGTAGATGCCGGTGAGGCCATCACGGCGAGCAAGTTTCATGAAACGCAGTTGCGAACGCTTGATCTTGTAAGTCCACAAGGCAATCGACGCCAGCAACAGCACCAGCAGCACGATATATAACCGGCTGGTTTCCGTCGCCTTCTTGGCAAGCTTCTGCTGCAGCGTGAGGATCTGGTTCTGCTTGTTCAGCGTGTCGATCTGCAGCTTTTTTGCCAGTACCTGCTGCTTGACGGTCTGGAAGGCTAGCGCCTTTGCGCTCACTTCGTTCAGGTAGCCCTTGTCGGCCGCCATGTATTTTTCATGGTAGGTCAGCGCGGCATCCACGTCGCCCTGCTTCTTGCTGATCAGATAGAGCAACTCATAGGCGCTGGTCCGCGACTTGGTGAACTCATGCTTGAGGCCGCCATCAACAGCAGCAAGGGCGTACTGTTGCGCCAGGGTCAACTCGCCTTCGTTCCAATACGCCTGCGCCAGCAAGGAATCAAACTGCGAGACCAGCTCTGGATAGCCGATGTGCAAAACCTCGGCGTAGTGCTTCTGCAAAAGCTTGATCGCCTCGGCTGATTGACCATGTTGAACATCAAAGCCTGCCACGTAGAGGCGGGCCCCGTTGGCATAAAGGAACTCTGATGCCTTGCTGCAGGCGTCAATGGCTTCGCGGGACTGCTCGTCGCTCGCGAACTTCCCACTCTCATACAGCGATTGGACCTGGAAAACCCTGGCTTTGCAGCCACCATCACCACCCGGGTTTTCCCGGAGCATCTGGTTCGCATAGGTCAAGCCAAGATCGTATTGACCTGCATCGTTGTAGAGCGTTGCAGCAACACCGAGAGCCTGTATGCGCGCATCCTTCTCGGTAATCTGCGGTAGCTGATCCAGTAATTGGCTTATCTGCGCAAATGCTTCCTCGTAGTGGGATCCGTTGGAAAGCATGTTCACCAGGGTCGTGCCCACACGAAACCGCAACGTGGCATCCGTGGATTCCGCGATGACCGCATTCAACAGCGGTGTGGCAGCCTCGTAATCACCTTGATAACTGACCTCCCATGCCTGGAGGTAACGCAGACGCATGCGCTGCTGCGGGGAAAGCGTGGTCACCTCTGCACCGAGACGCTTCATGAGTTGCACGAACTCGGGATGATCCGACGTCTTGACGCTGTCCGCCTGCTTGAGCAATTGCGCAGGATCGCCAATGATGGGCACGGCCGCAACGGCCGTGCCCATCAGCATGACCACGAGCAGGATCCAGCCGGCATGGCATGCCCGGCGCTGGCTGCCCGAAGAAAACATCAACTAGGCCGCCGGAATCACGGCGTGAATCCTTTCACGCTCGAGAGTGCTGTCTGGCTCCCTGGACGGGGTCTCCTCGTCCTCGTCACCTTCCTCTTCTTCAGCTGGCTCTTCGCCTGGTAACAAATAGCCGCAGGCGGGAACATGTCCCAACAACGTTTCCAGCTGTGCCGGGTCGTTGGCAAGAATGGCCGCCTGCAACTCCGGGGCAATCTCCGCACTGGTCAGCGCCAGCTCTACCTCATCCTGCGATGCATGACGCAACTGCGCGTCCTGTCCCATCCTTTCCAGAAAATCGATGACGTCCGTCATTGCCTGCCCCCTGACAGTTGATTGTTTTGAAACACACTGCGATGGTCAAAGATTTGACCAGATAGGTTCGACAAAGGCCCCTATCCCCTCGGATATATCGAATTGTGGCATATCACGGGTGCCTACCGGCGACAGCTTTGTTTCCAACATATCGCCGGCAATAAGCGCTGGGCCAACATGGTGTTCCATTCCGCCAAGCTCGTTCAAAAGCCGTATGCCGTTTGCTTCACCATAGCAACGCCTGAAAATCGAATGTCGGCGACGCCGCCAGCAGCCTCACCGGAAATTCAACCTGTCAGGCACATTCCGGGGAATCGGCCACGTTAACCCGATTGCGGCCTTCGCGCTTGGCCTGATACAGCGCCTCGTCGGCATGGATCAGCAACTGGCGCAGTTCGTAGCCGGAATGAGCCGCGCTGGAGATGCCAAAGCTGGCGGAGATGGGGACGCCAGGAGCGTCCTCGCCAGCCGAGGCGGTCGAAATCGTCAGGCGGATCTGCTCGGCCACGACAAGAACCTGTGCCAGCGTGCACTCGGGCAGCAGGATGCCGAACTCCTCACCGCCGAGGCGCCCGAAGATGTCGGTTGAACGCAGGCAGCCCTTGCAGGCCGCAACGGCGCGCTGCAACACGCGATCACCCACCGCATGGCCATGGGTGTCGTTGACGGCCTTGAAATGATCCAGGTCGATCAGCACCAGACAGGCGTCTCGCGACGATTTCCGGCAGTACTGCAACAGCAACTCGGCCTCGTTGACGAAATGCTGTCGGTTGAAGATGCCGGTAAGACCATCGCGTCGGGCCAGCTTCATGAAGCGCAGCTGCGAGCGTTTGATCCGGTAGGTCCATAGGGCAATCGCTGCCAGTACCAGCAGCAGCAGGACGATATACAACCGGCTGGCCAACGTTGCCTTTTTGGCGAGCGCCTGCTGCAGCTGGAGGATCTGATTCTGCTTGTTCAGCGTCTCGATCTGCAGCTTGTTCGCCAGCACCTGCTGTTTGACGGTCTGGTAGGCGAGCGCCTTGGCGCTGACGTCAGTCAAGTAGCCCTTGTCGGACGCCACGTATTTTTCGTGATAGGCGAGCGCCGCGCCCAGGTCGCCTTGCTTTTTCTCAGCCTGGTACAAAACCTGATAAGCACCCGCTGTTGTCGCGAGATATACACCGCCAAAGCCCCTGTTGGTTTCAATGACGCGAAGCGCATACAACATCGCTGACTTGGTATCGTCGGATTTCCAGTAAGCCTGCGCCAGCAATTCGTCAACATCGGAAATAAGCGGCGGAAAGCGCTTGCGCTGAACTTCTACGTAGCTGTTTTGAAGCAGGTTGATGGCTTCAGTAGGCATCCCACGCTGCATGTCAAACTTCGCGACAACCGTTTTGAACATGTCAGCGATCAGGACATCGCCAGCGCGACTACAGGCAGCCTTGCCGTCGCTGATTTGCTCACCCACGGCCTGCAGCTGCCCCGTTTGAAGAAGCGGGCCAAGCTTGTCAAACCAGCCGATGCAGGCCGCCTTCGGGCTATCGCTTTCCTTGATCAACAACTCCGCATAACTGACAGCCAAATCGTATTGCCCAGCCTCGAAGTACATTTGCGACGCAGCACCAAGAACCTGTATGCGAACCGACTTTTCCGTTATTTGCGGAAGTTTTTCCAGAAGTGAACTCAATAGTCCGAACGCCTCCCCATATCGAGATTGCGTCAGCAACAAATCTACTTCGGTTGCGCCAGCCCGAATCGAGAGAACGGGATCCACAGACTGATTCGCGATCACCTGCATCAATGGAATGGCCGCCTTGAAGTCCCCACGGAAGGCGATTTCCCGTGCATCAAGATAACGCCGGTGCAACTCCTGCTGCGGCGAAAACTTCAACTTGCTGCCATCAAGCCGCCGCATGAGTACTGAGAACGCACTGGGATCAGACGACTCCAGGCCATCAGCCTGCTTGAGGAGTTGTGCAGGGTCTTCGGGCACAGGCGCAGGTCGCAATTCGACCGCGACAGCCGCCTCTGCCAGTGGAAGCAGCACGATTGCCAACACGGTGCAGAGCAGCCAGTGCCTTGTACCCGGCCCGGACATTTACCGGGCCACCCACATCCGTACGAGAACCGGGACTATCAAAGTCATTTTTTCGGCCGGTTTGACGGGCTTTCCTTGACCTTACCTTTGTCATCCTTGCCTTTGTCGTCCTTTTTCTTTTTTTCCTCGCCCTCGTCTTCCTTGCCTGGATCGATATAGCAGCAGTAAGGCCCCTTCCCCAGCATCACTCCAAGTGCTTGTCCATCCTTTGCAAGAATGACATCGCGCAGCTTTGCATCGATGAACTGCCCCGCCAGAACGGCGGCGACGTCCTCCGAAGAAGCGTAACGCAGCTGTGCATCCTGACCCACGCTTTCAAGAAAATCGATGACGTCGAACATTTGATGATCCCCTTGTGTAGATTGTTGCCACCCAACCACTTGCCTCGTACAACGATCCGGAACGTTCTCAAAAACGTCGATGGCCTCGACGGCGCAACACGCTGCGTCAGGCTGTACAACTGGCATCGCGAACGGTATCAGTCATCGCTCGGTCCAGCACATCCAGCCGCTTCCTCATCTCGTGATTCACCTGCATGGATCGCGCGGGTGGGACCACCACCGTATCGGCCATGCCAATCTCCGCCTTTGGCAGATCGCCCAGCGCCACCCGACTGATGCTGGCCTGCTGGATCGGCAGCGTCGCCGTGCGATAGATGATCAGCTCATGTTCCAGCGGGTAGTCGCGCGCCAGCACTTCGACCAGCAACTCGCGGTAGGCCGCGCCGGTGCTGAAACGCGCCAGCGACTGGTCGCCGACGATACCCACCTGCCACAGCACCAGGTAGGCGGTCGGGTCGATCCGGCGCTGGTAGAACAGTAGCTGGCTGGCCTCGTAGTGCTGGCAACCGAAGCGGCCTGGGTCGATGCCGAGATCAGCGTAAAGGCAATCCTCGGCGGAAATGCCCGGCTCCATATGCGCCGGATAACCCTCGCTGCGGGCCGCCTCGATTGACTTGTGCGGCGCCCAGGCGAACACCCCGGGATGGCCGTAGAACACCCCGCAGACCTTCTTGCCCGCGCGTACCTCGGCGAGGATGGCCTCGACCATCTGCCGGTAGGTCTGCATGCGCGACGTGCCCTCGCTGTAGTAGGGCTGCAGGCTGCGCACATCCGCGTGCATCCGCTGCAACCACAATTCCACGACGCCGTCGGAGACCCCTGCAAACACCACGTCGGACTGCTCGATATGGCTGCGCGCCAGCGGCCCGAGGTGGGAGCCAAGCGTCATGCCGAGGCCCACGCAGACCAAGCTGCCAGTGGAATTTGCTGAATTCATTTGTTTGCTTGCTCGTCGCTGATCTGAAGTCGAGTTGTCTTGCAGCACACGCATATCACTGCCCGGGAAGCATCCCGGGGCATTGACTCATGCTGGTGAAATCCCCTGCTCTACGTAGCAGACACCCGTGCCTCCCACGTCTCAGTTCGACCACGTTATCCCTTAAGGCAAGACAGGGGCAAGCACTGTCGCTCCTGCGCCTTTCCACCGCTAGCTTTCTGCCAGCGACCAGTGCCCGAGGAGCTGATACGCACCCTGCCCGACCACGTGATGGACCAGCGCAAACTCTGCCACCGGCCACGTCACAGGCCCGACCTCCACGGTCTCGAGCATGGTGCCATGGCTATAGGCCAGCGTGACATGCGGTGTGAAGCTGCGTTCGAGGCGCGCACCCTGTCCAGCCAGCGCCAGTGTCTTTCCCAGCGTAAGCCATAGCTGCTGCAGCGGCGCGGAAACCTCGGCAGCTTGCAGCACGCAGGGCGGCTCGCGGCCACGGAAGCTGGCGGCGCTGTCCAGCGTCCACGCAAACGGCGCGAGGCTTACCTTGTCGGCAGCCGCCACAGCGGCATCGACCAGGGATGGCCGCAGCGCGGCGTGATCGCCCAGGAAACGCAGGGTGGCGTGATAGCGGTCCGGGTGGATCCAGCGAGCGCGCAATCCGGGGCGTGCGGCCTTGAGCCCGGCAGCGACGGCGGCCAGCCGCTCGCGAGTGCTGGCGTCGGGCATCAATGCGAAGAACAGCCGGTGCACTTCGGTCGAGGCGATGCCGCCGAGCAGATCGGACTGGTGGGTGTCAGGCAGGGTTTGTCGAATGGCCATGGATGCTATGTAACACGCCCGGAAGGCGTGGCTAGGGTTGCTTGGCTTGCTGTTGCTTCTGCCGCCCCTTTTTCAGCAGCCCCTCAAGTACCAAAGCGCTCAGGCCGGGGAAGAAGCTGGCCAGCTTGCTGACGAAGCCTCGGCTGGCTGGCAGGGTGATCTCGAGTGGCGCCTTGGTCAGCGCGTGATCCAGGATGGCCGACACCACTTCCTGCGTGGTCAGCGAGCGGTTGCCGGAGAACGTCAGCGCCGCCTGGTCGTAGTTGACCTGCAGATCCAGCATCGGGGTCTGCACCGCATCGGGACAAACCACCGTGACCTTGACCCCGGTATCGCGCAGCTCCTGCGCCACCGCCAGCGTATAGCCGCGCACTGCAAACTTGGACGCGCTATACAAGGACAGCCCGGGGATCGCGGCAATGCCGGCGAGCGAGGCGATGTTGACTATATGGCCGTGGCCCTGCGCCTTCATCAGCCGTGCTGCTGCGCGCGTGCCGTGGATGGTGCCCTTGGTGTTGATGTCGATATGAAAATCCACCTCTGCGGCGGTGGATTCGTGGCAATAACCGGGTTTGAGCACGCCAGCTACGTTCACCAATACGTCGAGCTGGCTCCAGCGCTGCTTCAGCTGATCAAGCAGTGCGTCCCACGCTGCCGCATCACGCACGTCCAGTGAGGCAATCCACAATTGTTCGGGCGTTGCGGCCGCAGCCTTGAGTGCCTCCATCGGCGCCGGATTGATATCCACCGCACAGACGCGTTCGCCGCGCTGAAGCAAGGCCGCGGCCAGTTGCGCGCCAATGCCGGAGGCGGCGCCGGTGACAAGAAAGGTCTTCATCGTTTCAGTTTCCGTCCAGGATGGCTGGGCCGCTTACGGGAACCTCGAAAAACCGCCGTCATTCCTGCGAAGGCAGGAATCCAGCGACTTTAAGCATTTGAAATCAGAGGCACTGGATCCCGGTTTTCGCCGGAATGACGAGCAAAAAACGAGTTGTTCGAGGTTCCCTTACGCACGCGTCGGCGCTTGCAGCGTGCCGTAATGCAGATCGCCCACGCTGACCGTGGGGTGCGTGCGCGGGAACAGCCAGTGCCCCTGCGCCTCCGAGCTGGGCGCCATGTTCGGGTAGCCGTCGAAACGTGGCGATGGTCCGGCGATCTCCTTCTCCTGGATCATCGAGATGTACTGATCCACGCCGTACTCGACCGTGTTGCCATTGAGGATCACCTCGGCGCCGGTATAGCGGGCGAACTCGGCCACGCCCGGCACGCGCGAATGCAGCGGCGCATACGCATCCAGCGACACGCCGTTCTCGCTGGTGACATGGATGCCGCCGTCGGTGGAGGCGACGATCGAGTGGTTGCCCTCGGTGTGCCCCTTGGTGCGGACCAGCGCCACGCCTTCGCCGAGGAACACGTCGCGATCGAGCAGTACCACCTTGTCTGCCGGCACGCGCTTGATGCCGTCCGGGCAGTACCACTGGTTCTGCCACGGGATCAGCGACTGCGCGCTCTCCCATTCCTCGCGCATCACCAGCAGTTTCGCGTTGGGGAAGATCGCCGGCTGCTCGTCGTCGCCCAGCCAGCGCGTCACCCGCTGCGTATGCAAGTGATCGTAGGTAATGTAGTCGATGTCCGCGGGGCGCACGCCGATGCTGGCGAGGCAGTTCAGCACGGTGTTGGTCTTCCTGAAGATCAGGCGTTCGACCACGCTCTCGAACGGCCCACTCTGCTTGCCCAGCCGAGTGAAGAACGGCGTCTCCTTCTGATGCTCCCAGTCCGACGGCGACGCCAGCAGGGTCTTGATGCCGTCGGCCGACTGGAACTGAATCACGAACAGCCGGTTGACCAGATGCAGGTAGGGCGAGAACGAACTGAAGGCATTGAGATACGCGTACTTGGTGGGATACGGCACCCGCACCAGCTCAAACGAGCGGTAGAACAGCACTTTCGACTGCGCCAACAGGTCACGTCGGAAATCCTTGGCGGCCTCGCGCACGTTGTGGATGCGCTCCATCGGCCGCGCGGCGTTGCGCGTACCTTCGAAATGCCTGCTTTCCCGAATGATGCCCATCCCGTCATTCCCCGCGAGTTGATGAGCGGCCATGGCGCAAGACGACGACGCCATTGCCCAAGTATGCCGGTGGAATGGGGCGTGCTGTCCATAACTTCACCATACGGTTTTCGCGGCTAGGCTTATTCCACCGTTTTCGCGGACAGTCGCGCGGCAGGCAGCGCCTGCGCCGTCAGCTGTGCGCGGATCAGGCGTAGCTTCGCCTTGAGCTTTGCTTCATTGACGGGGCCGACGCGAAGCAGCAGCCGCTGCCCGGCCGATAGCGACGCCAGCGCGGGATCGGCATAGACGTGGAACGGCCCGGACTGTGTCAATGCAGCCGGCTGAGCCAGCGTGGGCGTGGCCAGCAGGTTGTCGATCACCACGATCAGCCGGTCGTTGAAATAACCTTTCGGATAGCCCAGCTGCCGGTACGCCTCCTGGAACAGCGGATAGGCATGCACGTACCAGGCGACCAGCGCCTTCGGATCGACACTGTCCACGATCTGCATGTACGGCGCATAGCGTGCGGCGTTCTGACTGCTGATCACCGTCTGGCCATCGATTTCAGTCGTGGCGAACCTGCCATTCGGCGTGCGCAGCGGCAGCATCAGCGTGCCCAGCGCGTGACGCGGCAAGGTGTCGATGGTCGCAACGATGCGTGTAATGACCTGCTGCGGTAGCAGCAGTGCGCGCAGATCACCGCCACCGGCCAGCGCAGCAAGTGCTGCCGCCACGCTGGCGTCGCTGTCATCCAGTGCCGGCAACGGCGTGGTCGACGCGCCAGCGGGAGCGTCTGCCTGGGTGATCGGATGCTGGATCAGCGATGTCGTAGCACTGGCGGATACCGATGCCGGGGTTGCCGGCATGTCAGCTGTCTCCAGCGTGCCGGGATGTGCCGCCTTGTGCGCCAGGTAGGCACCTGCCGCGACGACAGCCAGCACCACGAGCATGGCGCCGATCCAGCCTCCCACCGATGATTCCTTGCTCACGATCTGTTCCGTTCAGCGATTCAGTGGTGGCTTTGACTTGCTCGCATCCGATTCGTTCATCCGCGTGTGAATGGCGCAATGCGGGCAGCGAATTGCCACGCATTGACAACACATGCGCCGGCCATGGCGTACGATGACCCTGTTTACGTCGCTCTCAGCGCCCTGACGATCATCGTCACCGCACTCCCATCTTTCGCCTCACGCCGGTTATCCGGATGAAGCTCACACGGGAGCGCCCATGCCGGGCTATACCACTCGCGAACTCACAGTCTGCCTTGGCGGACACGACTACCGCATCCGCGCGCTGAGCGACCTGCAGCAATTTGCCGACCCGCACATGCATGCCGACCGCATCGGCATCTCGTCCGCACAATGGAGCCTGTTCGGTCAGGTGTGGCCGGCGGGCCGCGTGCTGGCCGAGGCGATGTGCACACACGACATCGTCGGCAAGCGCATCCTTGAACTCGGCTGCGGGCTGGGGCTGTCCAGCCTGGTGCTGCAGCAACGCCGCGCCGACATCACCGCCAGCGACCACCACCCGCTGGCCGAATCATTCCTGCGCCACAACTCCGCACAGAACCAGATGCTGGCCATCACCTATCGCGACCTGCGCTGGGAAGTGCCGGATGCCACGCTGGGGCGCTTCGACCTGATCATCGGCAGCGACATCCTGTACGAGAGCGGGCATGCCGACCTGCTCGCGGCGATGGTGCTGCGCCATGCCCTGCCCGATGCCGAAGTCTTGATCACCGATCCCGGCCGTGGCAACAGCGCCCCATTCACTCGCGCCCTCGCCGAGCAGGGCTATACCGTCGTCGAGTTGCGCAGCCGCTTCGATGCACGCGACATCGCGCCGTTCCGCGGCCGGCTGCTGAGCTATCGGCGCGGAAACGTGATGGCCGAGGGAGTCCCGACCCGGCCGCATTGAGTGGCCGCGAATCAGGCCTTCAGCCGGTAGCCGGTGCGGAAGATCCACCACACGATGGCCAGACAGACGGCGAGAAACATCAGGGTCATGCCCATGCTGATGCCCACGCTGACGTCGGAGGCGCCGTAGAAACTCCAACGGAAGCCGCTGACCAGGTACACCACCGGATTGAACAGCGTCACCTTCTGCCAGAACGGCGGCAGCATGTGGATCGAGTAGAAGCTGCCACCAAGAAAGGTCAGCGGCGTCACCACGAGCAACGGCACCAGTTGCAGCTTCTCGAAGTTGTCCGCCCAGATGCCGATGATGAAGCCGAACAGGCTGAAGGTCAGCGCGGTGAGCACCAGGAAGGCCAGCATCACCAGCGGATGCTCGATCTGGAACGACACGAACAGCCGCGCGGTGGCCAGGATGATCAAGCCGAGGATGATCGATTTGCTCGCCGCTGCGCCGACGTAACCGGCGACGATCTCGATCGAGGACACCGGTGCCGACAGGATCTCGTAGATCGTGCCAACGAACTTCGGGAAATAAATGCCGAACGATGCGTTGGAGATACTCTGCGTCAGCAACGACAGCATGATCAGGCCCGGCACGATGAAGGCGCCGTAGCTGACCCCGTTGATCGCGGTCATGTGCGAACCGATCGCGGCGCCGAACACCACGAAGTACAGCGAGGTCGAGATCACCGGCGACACCACACTTTGCAGCTGGGTGCGCCGGGTGCGCGACATCTCGAACCGGTAGATCGCGCGGATGGCGTGGATGTTCATGCGCGCTCCCTCACCAGACTGACGAAAATATCCTCGAGCGAACTTTGGCTGGTCTGCAGGTCCTTGAAGTCGATGCCAGCCTCGCCGAGCCGGCGCAGCAAGCCGGCAATGCCGGTGCGGTCACCCTGCGCGTCGAAGGTATAGACCAGCGTGCTGCCATCAGCGGACAACTCCAGCTGGTAATCATCCAGCGCCTCAGGAAGCTTCTCCAGCGGAGTCTGCAGTTGCAGCGTCAGCTGCTTCTTGCCGAGCTTGTTCATCAGCTCTAGCTTGTCCTCGACCAGGATCAGCTCGCCCTTGCTGATCACGCCGATGCGGTCGGCCATCTCCTCGGCCTCCTCGATGTAATGCGTGGTCAGGATGATGGTGACGCCAGTGGCGCGCAGCGCGCGTACCATCTCCCACATGTCGTGCCGCAACTCCACGTCGACCCCGGCGCTGGGTTCATCCAGGAACAGGATCTGCGGCTCATGCGATAGCGCCTTGGCGATCATCACGCGGCGCTTCATGCCACCGGACAGCGTGATGATCTTGCTGTCCTTCTTGTTCCACAGCGACAGCTCCTTCAACACCTTCTCGATGTGCGCCGGATTAGGCGCCTTGCCAAACAGCCCGCGGCTGAAGCTGACCGTGTTCCACACCGTCTCGAACGCATCGGTGGTCAGTTCCTGCGGCACCAGGCCGATCTTCGCGCGCGCTGCACGATAGTCGCGCACCACGTCGTGGCCATCGGCCAGAACGCTGCCTTCGCTGGGATTGACAATGCCGCAGATGATGCTGATCAGCGTGGTCTTGCCCGCGCCGTTCGGGCCAAGCAGCGCGAAGATCTCACCCTGGCGAATCTCCAGATCGATCTGTTTGAGCGCATGAAAGCCGGTGGCGTATGTCTTGCTGAGTTGCCTGACGGAAATGATCGGCTGCACGCAGTGTCCTTGGGGGTAGCGGCATGGGAAAGGCCGATGGTATGCCGGGTGCTTGTACAGAACCAGTCCGGCGGAGGTTGCTGACGCCCAAAAGATCTTCGCTAAATCAAGCAGGCGCGCGCCGCCAAAGCAGCACGCGCCTGATCATTCAACGCCCGCTTAATGCTGGTGCTTGTTCGCGTCGCGCTGTTCATCGGCAGCCTTGCCCACTTCTGACTGGATCTTGCCGACGTTCTTTTCCAGTTTGCCGGCGACTTCCTTAGCCTTGTTGCCGGTAACCTTGCCGACCACTTCCTTGGCCGTGCCCTTGATCTGGTGTTTAGTACCTTCGACGCGATTGTGATCCATTGCGAAATCTCCGGGGGATAAGGCCTGCGACATTGCAGACGGGCTCAGGCTAGAAGCCGCACAGTCGACAACCCGTGACCATGCTGTTGGCACAATGTTGCGGTGTGGTTTTCGTTCAGCCATGTGATGCGGTCGTCACGTACAAGCAGGGTATTCACAGTGCTGCATCGAACGCGGTGGTTTGCGCCTCGCGCCACGTTCACGACATCAGGCACACATTGCTTTCACGCCCGGATCCGTATCCAGCCGTCGGGCCAGCATATGGCGCGTGCGTATCCTCACAGCAAAATTGATAGATCAAAATTGATAGATGCTGCAGGCGACGGCAAATCTGGGTTACGGATCCAATCGGGGTGGACAAAGTGCGAATAATGCGGCGACCTATATGCGTAATGGCTGCAATGGTGATCGTTGTGCTGGCACTTGGCGCGTGTTCGTCGATGCGCACCGACTTCGTCAAGCAGCCATCCAAGGCATTGCCGCCGGCCACCAACACGCCGAGCGCACGTTACGTCCACGCAGAGGTAGGCCAGCATCTCGACAAGTCCGGCTTCCGCCTGCTCACGCTCAGCGACAACGCGCTGATGAGCCGCATCGCGCTGGCCGACCATGCGCAGCACTCGATCGACCTGCAGTACTACATCTTCGACAACGACGCGACCGGCCGACTGGTGGCGCAACACCTGCTGGCAGCAGCGGATCGCGGCGTGCGCGTGCGCCTGCTGCTCGACGACATCAACGTGCACGATGAGATCGACATGCTGAATGCGCTCAACGCGCACCCGAATTTCAAGGTCCGGCTGTTCAACCCGTTCCATACGCGCGATCCGTCGATGTTGTCCAAGACCACGCAATTCCTGCTTGATGCGCATCGGCTCAACCGCCGCATGCACAACAAGTCGTTCATCGTGGATGGCAACGTGGCGATCGTCGGCGGACGCAATATCGGCGATGCCTATTTCGATGCTGGCAGTGACACCAATTTCCGCGACCTTGACCTGATCGCGATCGGGCCGGTGGTGAAGGAGGCTTCGCATGCCTTCGACGAATACTGGAACTGCGACGCCGCCACTCCGGTTACCGCCTTTAACGGCAGGCGCGCCAGTCACTACGATCTGGCGAAATTGCGTGTCGACCTGGGTCACGACGCGCGCGCGTTCGCGCAGTCCGACTATGCGCAGGCGACGCTGGATCAGCTACCCGATGGCCCTTCCGCCGATCGCCCCGGCGCCTGGTTCTGGGGCCCCGCCACGCTGGTGGCCGACCAGCCGGCAAAGATCGATGCCGAGAACGCCAGGGACGAGCATTCCCTGCGCATCGGCCCGCAGATCAAGTCGATGATCGACCAGGCGCAGCAGGGCGTGTTGCTGATCTCGCCCTACTTCGTCCCCGGCGACAGCGGCACGCGATACCTCACCGACCTCGCCAGCCGCGGTGTCAGCGTGGAGGTGTTGACGAACTCGCTCGCCTCCACTGATGAAGCCGCCGTGCATGCGGGATATTCGCGTTATCGCCGCGCACTGCTCGAAGGCGGTGTGCAGCTTTACGAACTGCGGCCCGCTGCCGGCGTGGTGCAGCCAGCGACCGCCAAGGGCAGGTCCTCCGGTGTAAGCCTGCATGCCAAGGCGATCGTGGTGGATCAGCGACTGGTGTTCGTCGGCTCGATGAACCTGGATCAGCGCTCGAAGCTGCTCAACACCGAGATGGGCATCATCGTGGACTGCCCCCAACTCGCGGAGGCGGTGACGCAGTTTTTCGATACGGCTACCTTGCCGTCAACGGCTTATCACGTGGTACTAACCGCACACGATTCGCCGCATGGTGGACAGATGCAATGGCTGGCCAGCGATGGCAGCAAGAAGCTGGTCTACCACCATGATCCCGAGGCCAGCATGAAACGCCGACTGGAAGTGGACCTGCTGAAGCTCATGCCGATCGAGGGCATGTTGTGACCAGCGCTGGCCGCACCGGAGCGGATGCATGAAGAGGCTGATCGCGGCGTTGATACTGTTTGCCTTGCTAGCGACACCGGTATTCGGCCAGCAGGATGTCGAACAGCAGAAGATCGCCTATCTGATCGATTCGGTGGCAAGCCTGAAAGACGCGACCTTCATCCGCAACGGCACCGCCTACGATGCAGCACACGCCGCCGATCACATGCGCCTGAAGCTGCGTTTTGCCGGCAGCCGCGTAAAGACCGCCGAAGACTTCATCACCTTTTGCGCCACCGGCTCGTCGATGTCCGGGATCAAGTACAGCATCCGTTTCAGCGATGGTCGCACCATCGATTCAGCCACCTTCCTGCGCGGCAAGCTTGCCGGGTACGGGGCGAGAGCCGCCAGCCGCGAACCGCCAGCAATACACGTTGAGCCAGCCCGTGCGCCCGGGGGTATCCCATGAATCTTTCCGGTTCCGTCATGTCCCATACAAGCCGTCAAAACCGTGCTAAAGGCTGCCGCAGGCCACCATGCGGCACGGTATGTGCATAACTGACCCTACCTTGCCAGGCAACACGCTGAATAGATGGAAAAGAACGCCTACGCGCCCCTGATGAACGTCATGGACCTCCTGCTCGACGCGATCTGCATGGTCGACGTACAAGGGCGCTTTGTGTTCGTCAGTGCCGCATGCGAGCGCATTTTCGGCTACACCGCGGACGAAATGATCGGCCGACAGATGCTCGAACTGGTGTTCCCCGAGGATCGGGTGAAAACTCTCGAGGCGGCCTCCAGGGTCATGGCTGGCCATCTCCAGCTTCATTTCGAGAACCGCTATGTGCGCAAGGATGGGCAGGTGGTCCACATCATGTGGTCGGCCCGCTGGTCGGAGGCTGACCAGCTCAGGATTGCAGTGGCGCGCGACGTAACCGAACTCAAGCACGCCGAGTCCATGCAGGTCGCGCTGCATGCCATTTCCGAGGCGGCACACTCAGCCGAAGACCTGCTTGCCCTGTTCCGGCACATCCACCAGATCATCGGAGACCTGCTGCCGGCGAGCAATTTCTTCGTTGCCCTTTACGACGAGAAGAAAGATCAGCTGAGCTTTCCCTACTTTGTCGACGAGCACGACGAAGCACCCATGCCACGCAAACTCGACTCCGGCACGCTAAGCGCGGAAGTCATCCGTACCGGTCAGGCCCTGCTGCTGACACCTGATACCAGGGTGACCCTGTCCGATCAGGCTGGCACCATCGTCGGCAAGGATTCACTGGACTGGCTTGGCGTTCCGCTCGCCTCGCAAAAAGGCGTCATCGGCGTGCTGGTGGTGCAGAGCTACTCGGGTGGCGTGCGTTACACCGAGCAGGACAAGGTGCTGCTGCAGTTCGTCTCTGCCCAGATCGCTACCGTCATCGAGCGCAAGCAGAGCGAAACCTGGTTGCGCCACATCGCACGCCACGACGTGTTGACCGATCTGCCCAATCGTGGCTTGTTCGATGACCGCCTGCGAGCCGCACTGGGCAGGGCACGACTGGACGGCGATCGGCTGTCCCTGCTTTACATCGACCTGGACAGGTTCAAGCAGGTGAATGACACCTACGGTCATGCCACCGGCGATCTGCTGCTGCGCGAGGTAGGCCATCGCATCAGGCACTGCGTGCGCGACTCGGACACGATCGGGCGCCTCGGTGGCGACGAGTTCGTCGTCCTGCTCAGCAGCATCAAGTTGCCCGAACACGCATTGATGGTTGCCGAGAAGATACGCGCCTCGCTCAACCAGCCCTTCGAACTGGCCGGCCAGTACCTGCAGGTATCCGCGAGCCTCGGCGTCGCGGTCTTTCCCGAGCACGGCGACGAGAACAAGCAGCTGATCCGGCATGCCGATAGCGCCATGTATCGCGCCAAGAAAATGGGTGGCAACCGGTTCCTGATGGAAGAGCTGCAGGACTCCGACGACGATGACCTCCCTGACGGTATGATCCAGGCCGAGCGAAGTCAGGGAACCGAATAAGCGAGTTTCCGCCCAAAGCACGGGCAACCCGTGTTTATGGACTTCTTCGACCGCAAGCTGGGGCACCCCACTGTCGTCGGGCGCCAGCGGCTGATCTGTCCGGAAATCCAAACCATGCAAGCTTGCCCCCATCTTTAGCCGGCCTCGTGCATGATCTTGCCAAGTATTGCTTTAGATACACTTACGATATATCTTTACGTCACTATCACGATATATCGGAACCTCTCATGCGCATGCGCCAAATGCTTTTCAACGCTTTTCATCAACACCATCAACATCACGGCCACGCTTTCGGGCACGGCGGAGGCCGGGATGCCCACGAACATCACGAACGCCATGCCGGCCCCTTCGGTGGTCGCCACGGCGGCGGTGATTTCTTCGCCGACTGGAGCGAAATGCGCGGCGGTGGTGGCCGGCGCGGCGGCGGCCGCATGTTCGGCCACGGCGACCTCAAGCTGCTGCTGCTGGCTCTCATCGAACAGCAGCCACGTCATGGCTACGAACTGATCCGCATCATCGAGGACATGTTCCACGGCCAGTACTCGCCCAGCCCCGGCGCGATCTACCCCACCCTCACCATGCTGGAAGAACTCGGCTACGCCGAAGTGACCAACGAGCAGGGTGGCCGCAAGCTATACGCGATCACGGCTGCTGGCCGCACCTATCTGGACGAAAACCGTGAAGCGGTGGATGCGGTCACCGCCCGTACCGAGCACAGTGCCAGGATGGCGGCAAAGATGGCCATGCCGATGACCGTGCACAAGGCGATGCATGCAATCAAGCATGCCATGCTGATGCGTGGCAGTGACTGGGACAAGGACGAGGCAAAACGCATAGCCGACATCCTGGATCGCGCCGCCAGTGCCATCGCCAGCGGTGAACGCCGTGACTGAAACAGGCCGCGATGCGCTGCCCGCGTGGGAAGCGCGCTGCAAGTCGCTGGGCCTGCTGATCACCGTACCGCGTCGCGCCATTCTTGCCGCGATGCTTGAGCTCGGCACAGCTCACGATGCGGTAACGCTGTTGCAGGCCGCACGCGAGCACCATGCAGCTACCAGCCTCGGCACGGTCTATCGGCTGCTACGTGAGCTCGAGCAACTCGGACTAGCTCAGGTGCAGGTGCCTGCGCACGGACGCTGCCACTGGCGCCTGCATGACTCGCCCGAAACTACGCCGGAGCAGACTCCCGGCAACGTTCGCAGCATGTTGAAACAAGTACAGCATTTCCTGAGCGAGCTGGAAAAACTTGGCTTCGCCGAGGCGCAACCTGCGGCGCACAACAGCGTCGCCGTACCCATGTCCAGTTTGCCCAGCCACTCGCCAGTTGATCCCACCGTCGACCTGCTGCAGTCGATAGCCGAACGCTTCGGCTATCGACTCGCCTGACACCACAACAACAGCCATCGCCACCGCTCGCCCATTCGCCATGCGCGGATCGTGCAGAGCCTGTAGCCGGCACCTTGACCCGCATTCCTGGAGATCATGCCGATGACAACCCACACCCATCAGAGGATTCGCCACACCGTGGTGTTCCGCACGCTCGATGTCCTGCGCGTCGAGCGCCTGAGTCCGCACATGCAGCGGATCGTTTTCGGCGGCGCGGAGTTGCGCGGTTTTGTCAGCGCCGCGCCGGACGACCACGTGAAACTGTTCTTTCCCAACAGCGTCGGTGAAATCGTGCCGCCAGTGCTCGGGCCGAACGGCCCGACCTTTCCGCCAGACCGCAAATATTCGCCGATGCGCGACTACACCCCGCGCCATCATGACACCGAACTCAACGAATTGACCGTCGATTTCGTACTGCACGGTGACGGCCCCGCTGCCGCCTGGGCAGCGCAGGCCGTGCCAGGTCAGTGGATTGGTGCCGGTGGCCCGCGCGGCTCTTCGCTGGTCGCCGATGACTTCGATACCTATGTGCTGGCCGGTGATGAAACCGCCCTGCCCGCGATCGGCCGCTGGCTGGAAGAGATGCCGGAAGATACTCATGTCGAAGTGCTGCTGGAAATCCCCGATAGAGAGGATCGCCAGACACTCCGCTCACGCGCACATGTCAACGTGACCTGGCTGGAACGCAACGGTAGGGCAGCCGACCAGAGTGAGCTGCTGGAGCAGGCTTTACGTGCACTACCCAAGCCCATCGGCGATACCTTCTACTGGATCGCCAGTGAATCGCGCCGCACCCGCAACATGCGCCTGTGGCTCAGTGAGGAATGCGGCGTGCCAAAGGACTGGATGAAGGCCAAGGGCTACTGGAAAGCCAACGCGGACGACGGCGATGATGACTAACGAGTCAGGGCCCCTTGTCCGCTAAGCTCCCGATGGTCAATCACCGGAGACGGGCATGAAGTTTTCGCGCTGGGTGTTCCTGCTCGCCGCCATCTACGGCGTGCTGGCCCTTGTTCCGATGTACTTCCAGGAATCGATGGTGGCACGCGTGCATGCGCCAGCGATCACCCACGCGGAGTACTACTACGGCTTCATCGGCGTCGCGCTGGCGTGGCAGCTGGCCTTCCTGGTGCTGTCACACGATCCGCTGCGGTATCGGCCGATCATGCTTCCCGCGGCCATGGAAAAACTCACCTTCGGCATCGCCATGCTGGTGCTGTATCTGCAGCAGCGCCTGTCTCCACTGATGCTGGCTGCCGGATGCATCGACCTGCTGTTCGCCACGCTGTTCGTGCTGGCGTACTGGCGCACCCGCGACGGGGCGATGCTCGCGCGCTGATTCGAGCGACCGACGCCAGACCAATCGATCGCCCCGATTGCCACGCAGCACCCCGAGCTGGATACACCTCGTCAGCTTGCGCTTGAAAGGGCCGGCGTTGGCCGCATTCAGACTGAATGCGGCCAACGCGCCAGTGCGCGTCTAGACAAACTGAGAACAACCCATCTGCCTAAACTGCACATTCCCCACGCCTCGTCGTTCGGCGACAGGTGTACCCCCTGAAGGAGATTTCATGAACGCTCTTGTTGCAGTTCCAGCAGATGTTGAAGCGCTGTTCAAACCAATCCAGGTTGGCGACCTGGCGGTGCCAAACCGCATCGTGATGGCACCACTGACACGTAATCGTGCCAGCGCCGGCAACGTGCCCACCGCACTCAACGCCACGTATTATGCACAGCGCGCCAGCGCCGGGCTGATCATCAGCGAGGCCAACCAGATCTGCCCCGAAGGCCAGGGTTACATCGCCACGCCGGGCATCCATTCGCCGGAACAGATCGCCGGCTGGAAGCTGGTGACCGAAGCCGTGCACGCCAACGGCGGACGCATCGTGCTGCAGTTGTGGCACGTCGGCCGCATCTCGCATACCTCGTTGCAACCGGGTGGCAAGGCACCGGTGGCACCCTCGGCGATCCGCGCCGAAGCGAAGACCTTCGTGGCTGAAGGTTTTGTCGATGTCTCGATGCCACGTGCGCTTGAGCTCGACGAAATCCCCACGCTGATCGACACCTATCGGCAGGCTGCCGCCAACGCGCGCGAGGCCCGCTTCGACGGCGTCGAAGTACATGCGGCCAACGGCTACCTGCTCGACCAGTTCCTGCGCGACAAGAGCAACCACCGCACCGACGCCTACGGCGGCAGCATCGAAAACCGCACGCGCCTGCTATTCGAAGTCTGCGAGGCGGTAGCGCAGGAAGTCGGCGCCGGCCGCACCGGTGTGCGGCTGTCGCCACTCACGGCATTCGGCGACGTGTCCGACCGTGATCCGCAGGCCTTGTTCAACCGTGCGGTCGAACGGCTGGCCACACTGCACCTGGCCTACATCCACATTATCGAAGGCGAGACCGGCGGCGACCGCAGCCCGCAGCCGTTCGACTACGCCGCGATGCGCAAGCCGTTCCATGGCGCGTGGATCGTCAACAACGGCTACGACCGCACGATGGCGATCGAGGAAGTCACCAGCGGCCGGGCGGATCTGGTGGCGTTCGGCAAGGAATTCCTCGCCAATCCCGACTTGCCACGGCGACTGCGCGAGAACGCGAAACTCAATACGCCGGATCAGGCGACGTTCTATGGCGGTGGAGCGCACGGCTACACGGACTATCCGGCGCTGGATTGAAGCGAAGCACCCGAGTCGGGTGAACACGCGCCCCGGTGCCGCGTATGGCGACTGTCCCGTCGCCATACGCCTTTCGTTGATCGGCGGGATCATCCAATCCGCCGATACCCGCCGATATCCAAAATGCGTAAGCTCGCCGAATTCTCCGTAGAGAATCCGTCCGTTGCCCGACTCGCCTGCGTGCGGGCAGCCCACTTGCCACCCCCAGGATGACAACGCCATGCAGACTCGTATCCAGGGCACGGTGATGCCCGTGCTTGAAGTGCAGCTCGACCCCAACGACAGCGTCTATGCCGAGAGCGGCGAGCTTTCGTGGATGACCGCCTCAATCCAGATGACTACGCATACCCAGATGGGTGGTGGCGGCGGTTTGCTTGGCATGTTCAAGCGCGCCGTCGGCGGTGGCAGCTTTTTCATGACGGAATACCGCGCAGTCCAGTCGCCCGGCGAAGTCGCCTTTGCCACCAAGGTGCCGGGCCATATCGTGCCGGTACCGGTAGGCCCGGGCAGCGAGTACATGGTGCATCGGCATGGCTTTCTCTGCGCCACGCCGCAGGTCACCATCGGCGTGGGCTTCCAGCAGTCGCTGGGTGCAGGCATCTTCGGTGGCGATGGTTTCCTGCTGCAGAAAATCGGCGGTTCGGGTACGGCATGGCTGGAACTCTCCGGCGAGCTGATCCAGAAGAACCTGGCACCCGGCGAGACCCTGCGGGTTCACCCCGGCCACGTCGGCGCGTTCCAGTCGTCGGTGGGGTTCCAGATCACCACGGTTCCAGGCATCAAGAACGCCATCTTCGGTGGCGATGGCATCTTCCTGGCCGCACTCACCGGCCCCGGCACGGTGTGGTTGCAGACACTACCCATCGCGCGCCTGGCTCACCAGATTGCCGAATACATGCCCCGCAGCGGCGGCCAGGCCGCATCTGCCGGCGTTGGTGGTGGCTTGCTGGGTGGCATCGTGGGTTCGATGTTGAGCGGGAACGACAACTGACCGGGAAAGCCGGAAGACGGCGCTGGTGCAGATAATTGCATCAGCATCTATTTGCTGATCAGGCAGCGCCGTTGCACGGATTCCACGCGACGCTCAGCAACGCGTACGCAACGGATGATCAAGTCCGGACATCGTCTGCAGCAGGCGATGGCGCACCGGTGCCAGCTTGATGGCCTGGGGTGCCAGGTTGTCGCGCAGCCAGCGCAGTGCTGTCGGGCGTCCGCGCATCAACCGGGTGACCGCGGCCACATTGCGCACTACCTGACGATCCACGGGCTGGCGCAGCTCGGCATATTCCTGCATCCGCTCGAGCTTGCCGGCCATGGCATCGACGGCGCAGTCAGCAAACACCCAGGCGTCCTCGATGCCGAGATTCATGCCGCGCGCGCCGAGTGGCGAGTGGATGTGCGCCGCATCGCCGCCCAACGCCACCCGACCGACACTGAACTTGTCGGCCAGCCGGTGCGCGATATGGAATTGCGATTGCCACTGCACCTCGCCAGCCACACTATCGCCCGGCAACTGCGCCAACGGGTCCGCGCCATTGCCGATCACACGCCACACGCCAGCCTGCAGATGCATCAGGAACAGGAAACCGTCCGGCACCAGTCCGATGTGCACGCGCTGCCGATCCAGCGATGTGCGCAGCCGCAGATCCCAGAGCTGCCATGGCTCGGGCAACGCGTCTCCAGCGAAATCGATGCCCAGTGCATGCCGCACCGCACTGCGCGCACCGTCCGCGCCAAATACCAGCGGTGCCTGCACGGTCTGCGTGCCGCCATCTGCGTGCTGCAGGGTCACCGTAACCTGCTCCGCATCCTGCTGCAGCGTCTGCAAGGTCACGCCGCGCTCCACATGGATGCCCTTCGCCTGCAAAGCCTCGGTGAGCAGCGCCTCGGTGCGCGCCTGCGCCAGGCCGATCGGGAGCTGCGAACGCAGCTCACGTTGCAGGTCGATCGATACCACTTCGCGGCCGCCGCGATGCATGGTCACACCCATGACTTCGTAGCCTTCGGCGATGATGCGTGCCGCCACGCCGTATGCCCCCAGGATCTCAAGCGAACGTGGATTGACCAGCAACGCCTTCGATGTCGTCGTGGGCTGCGTCGCCGCATCGATGATGCGCACCGGCACGCCACGCCGACTGAGAAACAACGCGGCGGCCAACCCGGTGGGACCGGCGCCAACAATCATCAGAGGTGTGCGAATAGCGGCTGACATGTGGCGAACATCCCCGTCGGGTGGATCCATAAGTTACCTCATGCGGCCGTGCATGGAATGCATTGCTGGCCAGTGATTACGGGCCCGCCGTCTTCGTGATGAAAAATAGCTTGCAATTAAATAGTGTGCTATTTAAAATGTGAACCATGAAACCAGCACGCCCCTCCTCGTCGGTCGTTTCAGCCAGCACACCCAGGCTGGATGTGCAGCTGTGTTTTGCGCTGTATTCGGCCAGCCTCGCGATGAACAAGGTGTATCGCAAGCTGCTCAAGCCGCTGGATCTTACCTATCCGCAGTATCTGGTGATGATGGTGCTGTGGGAGGACGAGAGCCTGAGCGTGTCGGAAATCGGCGCGCGGCTGTTCCTGGATTCAGCCACGCTGACGCCGCTGCTCAAGCGACTGGAAGCCGCTGGACTGGTGGCGCGGTTGCGCTCGCGCGAGGACGAGCGGCATGTGGTCATCACGCTCACCGCGAGCGGCAAGGCCTTGCAGGCGAAAGCCGGCAAGGTACAGGAGTCGGTGTTCTGCGCCACGCAGTGCACGCCGAGCGAGGTGAAGCACCTGAAAGGCGAGCTGGAAGACCTGCGCGCCAGATTGTCTGGTGTGGCGTGATCAGGCTTTCATGTTTTATCCAAATACATAGCCCGCTATTTAATAGCCAACTACTTTTTAGCAGTACCACTCGACCACCCGAACAAGGAGACATCCCATGTCCATCGAAAAAGTCCTGTATCGCGCCAAGGCCACCGCCACCGGCGGTCGTGATGGTCGCGCGAAGTCGTCCGACGGCGTCCTCGATATCAAACTCACCACGCCAAAGGAACTGGGTGGTGCTGGCGCCGAAGGCACCAATCCGGAGCAGCTGTTTGCCGCGGGTTACTCCGCATGCTTTATCGGCGCGATGAAATTCGTGGCCAGTCAGCAGAAGCTGCAGTTGCCGGCGGATACCCAGGTGACTGGCCAGGTCGGCATCGGTCCGATCCCAAGCGGTTTCGGCATCGAAGTCGAGCTGAACATCTCGATTCCCGGCATGCCACGCGCAGATGCCGAAGCACTGGTACAGAAAGCGCACATCGTGTGCCCCTACTCCAATGCCACCCGCAACAACATCGACGTCACGCTGACCGTTGTGTGAGGTGATGCGTCACAAGAACAGGAAGGCGACGATGGCCCAATGGCCACCGTCGCCTTCTGCTTTTCGACCTGACAGGAGCTACCTCAGAGCAGCGAAAGCAGCACCGGCACGAGAATGCCACCAAGCAACAGCGCGCCAACCAGCTTCGGCTTGCGGCTGTAACGCCATGCCATGTAGAGCCCTGTCAAGGTTGATATCAAAAGGCTCAGGGCTACCAGTCCGAAGAAGATCTTCATCGGCAGCAGGTTCTTTTTCGGCTTGGCGCCTGCGTTTTCGGCGCTCCCGCTGGACGGTGGTGCCACCCGCATGTCGGCTTGCGCGTTCGCTGTTGTTGCAGCGGTCGCTGCATCCGCACCATGAAGATCACTACCTGGCGTAGCCACCTCCGCTGGACGTGCCTTGCGCACCGGCATCACCGTGGTCTGCTTCTTGTGCAGCTGCGCCATGCTCGCCAACCATGCGGGCGGCATATAGCTGCTACCGCGCGTCGTCTCATGCAGGCTGAAGGTCTGCAGGCCTCCGGTAATCGCGAAGAACAGCAGCATGGGCGCGGTAAACACGCCCAGGTAGAGATGAAGCTGGCGGACAAATTTGAGGACGCGATGACCAGCGGACATGAGAACCTTTCGCATTTGGCAAAGTGCGGACTCTAGTGGGTATTCCTGTTGCCGCCAACCTCTGAAGCCAACACCATTCGATGCAGCGAAACATGTCGGCCGCATGTGGCGTCTGACCTTTTCGTGATAACCAAGGCAAGGACGCACAATCGCCCATCGGCAAAGCGACTAGAGTGGCTCTCTGGAAGGAGTCCACGTCATCGCAAGAGTGGATGAAGCAACCCCACGGTACAGGCGCCCACCATGATTCCACGTTTCAGCGACCATGC
Organism: Dyella sp. S184; assembly: GCF_009766065.1. GTDB lineage: Bacteria > Pseudomonadota > Gammaproteobacteria > Xanthomonadales > Rhodanobacteraceae > Rhodanobacter. Next base: position 181,312 of record NZ_LMUE01000003.1, read on the forward strand.
CGCCAACGAGCGCACTTACCTGGCGTGGGTGCGCACGGCGATCGCCGTGATGGCATTCGGCTTTCTGCTTGAGCGTTTCGACATCTTTCTCTCCTATGCAAGCCGCGCCGCCGGTCAGGCGATCCCCGGACTGCATGTACGCGCCTCTGAGTGGCTGGGGCTGATCTTGCTGTTGTTCGGTGCTTTTGTAGTGCTGCTCGCCACGTTTCGGTTCAACCGGAATCGCCAGCGGATCGATAGTGACGACAACACAACCTATGGAGGCACCTTGCTGGAACGGCTGATGACAGGACTGTTGATTCTGATGGCCATGTTTCTGGTGGTCTACGTGGCACGACAGATCCTGGTGCTGGACTGAGTCCCGCCCAGATCATGTCGCCGTCATCACGCGATGCTGATCACAATGCAGACCGAGTAGCTGGCCAAGTCGCGGCAGCAGCTTGCGTCGTTGCGGAAAGATTGCCACCTCAGCCGCACTGCAAAAAACAAGTTACTCGAGGTACACCTTGTCGACTGCCAAATGAATGACTTCCGGCAAGCTCGTGCGCCTCGTCCTCCGAATCGTGGCTGTCCCGTTATCGTATGCAACACCGTCAACCCCCAGGGGTATTCCCATGAAGCTGCACATGCCTAGCCGTTCAATGATGCGATCTCCCCTGCTGCGCCGACTGGTCATGTCGACGGTGGCAGCCTGCTTTATGGCGATATCGGCCTCGTCTTTCGCAGGGGTGTTTGTCTCGATCGGCATTGCGCCGCCACCCCTGCCGATCTATGCGCAACCGGTCATGCCCGGTGATGGCTATATCTGGACGCCGGGATATTGGGCCTACGGTGGTGGTGGCTACTTCTGGGTGCCGGGCACCTGGGTTCTGGCACCTTATGTGGGCGCGCTGTGGACGCCGGGTTACTGGGGTTGGAACAACGGCTTCTATGTCTTCAATGCCGGCTATTGGGGTCCGCACGTGGGTTTCTATGGCGGCATCAACTATGGCTACGGCTATGACGGCGCGGGCTACCGGGGTGGCTACTGGGACCATGGTCGCTTCAACTACAACCGGAACGTCGGCTATAGCAACGGCGGTGGTCGCGTGAGCTATAACGGTGGCCGCGGCGGCCTGATGGCACGACCCACAGCGCAGGACAAGATGGCTGTACACGATCAGCATATGCAGCCGATGGCAGCTCAGCAGCAACAGGTTCGCATGGCCAGCCAGAATCGCGCACTGCGGGCCTCGGTCAACCATGGCGCACCGCCCATCGCCGCCACATCGCGACCAGGAGCTTTCAGTGGCAATGGTGTTGTCAGGGCAAACGGGGCGATGGCTGCAGCGGCGGCCAGTTCGCGCACTGCCCACGTGAGTAACCGCGGCAACATGAGCGCCCCACGCTCCGCCAGCTATGCACCGAGAAACGGCAACGCTCAACGGTCAGCACAGTACAGCCGCCCCGCGCGTAGTGCTGCTGGATATCAAGGGTCCGCGCGAACGGCTTCCGCCTATCACCCGGCGGCACGTTCGTATCAACAGGCACGGCCGCAAGCTCGTCCACAAGCGCGTCCACAGGCACATGCTCAACCGGCCCGCGGCGGTGGTGACAGGGAAAGGCACTAATACACTCGCGTACCATTTGAGGTGATTCCAGACAGAAAACGGGCCAGAGCAATCTGGCCCGTTTTCTGTTGCATCGATGTCAATGGCGAGGGCGATTGGCCCTTGTGCAGATGAAGTTCCAGCCGGTCCCGTAACCCGTTGCCCTCCAGTGCACCCTCAATGCCTTCCCGAATGAATGATGGTTCCATTCGCGGACATCCGATCCCCCGGCTGCATTCCTGCCGGGCAACTGCCGACATACTTCGAATCCTGGATCATCACGTCCCCTGTCTCGCCTCCAAAAGCAGGCGTGAAAGTCGAATGCGTCTCGGAATGGGCGGCGGTGTCGCCCTGAAAGGTGGCCACCGACTTTGACTGAATAGTTGTTGGGCCGACGACGCAACGCATCTCCACGGTATATGTACTCCCGTCGGCACTCTCGTTGATCTTGGTACAGCCCATCTTTACGTTGTTGGCGATAGATTGCACGTGCTGATCGTACGCATGGTTGCGGCAGATCTCCGTCGTGCTATCGGTTGTTTTGTTGCCAGGACTCGCGGTGTCCTGAAGGTGCATTTGCCAAAGCCCCTCGCGCAGCGGAGGGGGAGTTACAGCATGGGCGACACCGATCGGCATGGCCAGGAGTGCGGCTACGTAAACGAGCATCTTCATCGTCGTTGCTCCTTCGTGACGTCATTGGCCAGTCCCGCCAAATTCTCGATCGGATCACATACGGCTCGGTTATCGAACCGCTACCCACGTCTTTGGCAGTCCGCTCCCAAGCGATTCTGCGCCCGTCATGGGGGAGACCGGCAACCGGCCAATCGATTTAGACCGAAGAGCCGATCGCCGTTGCGCAGCAGAGATATCGGGTGCCGGGCCGCGCACTGCCTATGTTGGGAAAGGGTTGCCCGCTGACGCAAGCCAGACGTCAAGCCTTCCTCAGGAAGCAAACCTTCAACACCAGCCCCTTGATCTTGTCCGAGCTGCCTTCGATATGCTCATCGTCACCCTCGACCAGACGGATATTCCTGATCGCGGTGCCCTGCTTCAATGGAGTGGACGAGTCCTTTACCTTGAGATACTTGACCACCATCACCGTGTCACCGCTGTTGAGGACGTTGCCGTTGATGTCCCGCACCACGACGCCGGCATCAACTACCCTGACACCTTCCACGATCAGCCATTCATGGCTGCAATCGGCTCAGACGTAGTTGTCGCCATCCGGATAGGTATTTTCCATGGCGCAAAGCGGACATGCGGGTATGGTGGTCACGATTCGATCCAGCCGGGTCAGTCAAGGGCCGCGAGTATGTAAGCCGTCGCCACCTGCCATATGGCAGCCCTAGACCATCACCACCAATCACTTGCGGCGGAGCCCAGGTTGATTGCGGTCCGGCTCACGTGGCCGCAGCCGTCGCTGGAGGGGTAACATGAGCAGTGTCAGTCGCCCGACAGCGACCGCACAGGGGATTCCATCGGTGATTGTTTGACTCTGTACGTATCCAGTCTGCTGATTGCCTGCGGCATCTGTCTTTTCGCGGGCATCCACGCCACGTTTGCAGGGTCTGCGCGTGGACAGGAGCGCGTGTATTTCGCATTTGGCTGCCTCAGCCTGTTGCTCTCGATCTACCTTGGACTGACCGCGGCGCTTTATCAAACCGACACCGTATCGACGGCATGCGCACTGGTGCGCGCGGAAATCAGCTTCGCCTGTCTGATCTACCCGACCGGCATCTGGTTCTTCAGCCTGTATACGGGCATCGCCCACTGGCGGCGCTGGGTGACAGCTGCCGCACTGATCTTCGGCGCCCTGTTCGTGGTCAACCTGCTCTCTCCATACAGCCTGCTATATACCGACATCACCATGCGGCCCCCACTCGTGCTGCCCTGGGGTGAGACCGTACATGACTACACAGGCACCGAGTCGGCACACGTAGCCAGCATCTATTACACCGCGGTGAACGCCAGCTACCTGTGGGCCGTGTGCAGCTGCATCTTGCTGTGGCGCAGGGGCCAGGGTGCACGCGTGTGGTCGCTCACGCTCTATCTTGTCGTCCAGGCCACCGCATCGGTACATGCCGAGTCGCTCGACCACAATGGCAGGCGTGGGCTGACCTTCGATTCACTGGCATTCCTGGTGTTGGTGCTGCTGATGAGCGGCGTACTCAGGCGTGAGCTGCAACGGCGAACCCAGGCGCTGGCCGCCAGCCTTGACGGGCTGCGTAGCGAGACACAGCGCAGGGAGGGCGTCGAGGCGGATCTGCGTCATCTTGCCTACCATGACCACCTGACCGACCTGCCGAACCGCCACTACATGCATGAACGCCTGCAGGCCGCACTCGATTCTGCGGAACAGGGAGACGGCGCACTCATCCTGTTCGACCTCGACCACTTCAAGACCATCAACGAGGCACTCGGTCACGACGTGGGTGACGAACTGCTGAAGGGCGTCGCCGCACGCATCAGCGAAGCCGCACCCAACGGTGCGTGCATCGCACGCTTCGGTGGTGACGAGTTCGCGCTGCACATCTCCTCGTTGACCGACACTGGCGAACCACCCGCACAGGCGGCCCTGCGCATTGCGCATGAAATCACCACACGGCTCACCGCTCCATTGCGGATCGGCGACCACGACCTGGTCGTCGGGGTTAGTGCCGGCATCGCCCTGCTCCCCGGCCTGGCCCGGGATGTCGACAATGTGCTGCGCCAGGTCGATATGGCGTTGTACCGGGCGAAGGCTTCCGGACGGCATACCGCGGTGGTGTTTGAAAGTGTCATGCAGGCACAGGCAGACCGGCGCCTGCTGCTGGAGAAAGGCTTGCGGCTTGCCCTCGACCGCGACGAATTCGAACTGCACTACCAGCCCCAGCTCGACATGCAGGGGCGCTTCATCGGTGCCGAGGCGCTGCTGCGCTGGCGGCATCCGGCGCACGGCCTCATCGATCCGGTCGAATTCATTCCGATTGCTGAGGAAACCGGCCTGATCCACAGCATCGGCCGTTATGTCCTGCAACGGGCCTGCCTGGAACTGGATTCCTGGCCGGCAGCACACGCCCAGGCGCGCCTCTCGATCAACGTCAGCCCGTGGCAGCTGTTTGCGCAGGATTTCGTCCGCACGCTGCGGGAAGCGGTTGCATCAACGCGGGCCGATCCGCGGCGTATCACCCTCGAAATCACCGAGAACGTCTTCCTGCACGATCTGGAAGATGCTGCGGGCAAGATCCGTGCACTGGATGCCGCCGGATTTCATTTCTCCCTGGATGATTTCGGCTCCGGCTATACGTCGCTGGAAAGCCTGAAAAAACTTCCGGTACGCGAACTCAAGATCGACCGCACCTTCATCGAAGGATTGCGCGCCGGCTCGCACGACCGTTTCATCGAGGCGATGATCGCCATTGCGCACTATCTGGAGCTTTTCGTGGTCGCCGAGGGCGTCGAAACCGAAGAGCAGCGCACCGCCCTGGCTGGGCTGGGCTGCGACGCGATCCAGGGCTACCTGGTGAGCCGGCCGTTGCCGGCGCCGGAATTCCGGAACTGGCTTGCCCAGCACGCCAGCTGATCACTCATCGGCGGAAACATTGCGCGTCATCTTCATCGTTATAGGGCGGCGCGCGCGATCAGCCTTTATGCAGCCAATGCACGTGGATGCCGTTTGCCTTATCGTCGGTCCGATGGCCTAGCCGGCTCTCAACGACCTTGCCCCACTGGGTGACGTAGCCATTCCCGTCAGGCCGCTCTATCCGCACTCGCTCGCCTTGCTCGATTGGAAAAAAGGTCTCAAGAACCATCGCATCATCATCCTCCCAGGCCAGCATGGCTTGCTTGGAGGTACCGGCACCCCAGCCAAATTCGATACGGATGCCTTGCGGCGGGATGGTTGCGCGATTATCGAGATGCCAGTTATCGGTCTTGTTGAGCAGCGACACCAGCAACGGGTCGTTCCAGTCGACCGGGTTACCCGCTTTCGGGAAAGACTTTTCATCGGCCATGTGCGGAGTACCCCGTCGGAGGAACAACCATTGAGCATCCTGCCCACCTGCAGGCCGCCACGGGTCGATACCGCCGAAGCTCGCACGCCTGAAACGTGGGTCAGTGCAGTTACCTTGCCTGAAACCGAATTGCATGTCGTCTGATATGTACCGCGCGACTATAACTCGCGCAATCCAAGGCATCGCCTATGACCTACGGTCTATGTGCTGTGCCGCCTCAAACCTCGGCTAACTAATCCGGCCCTGCCACGCTGTTCTTACGCCTCTTGCAGTCATGCCGGTCCGTCACTCGTCGGCTGGCAGGTCAAATTCTTCAGGCCATTCGAACTCCAGCGGCTCGTGCGCGGTAACAACAAGCGGCCAGCGCCCGATCACTTCGTGCCTGGATTGCCCGAAAAAGCTGCGGATCAACACGAATTCGTGCGGTTTCCAGCTTATCGGGGGTATCTGTAGCTGGATCGAATCCATCGCGCCGCCACGCAACAGCGTGATATGCGGCAGGTAATTGGAGATGCCCAGCACTTGCAGCCCCTGGCGATGCTGGGCTTCCGCGATGGCCCGGCGCAGCGTCAACGCCGACGCGGCGGACGCACTGTCCGCGCAAAACACGAAAGGGAAGTTGCCGTCCCGGGCAGCACTGAGCCGCATCGCCGAATCCAGCGAAACCTCGAAGCACTTGATGTGCACTGCCTCGGCCGCGGCGAACAGGGCATCCTCCAGCGGCTGCTTCAATCGCTCCGACTTGCCCATGTCAACCAGCGTCAGATGGAAATCGTCGGAATCGACCGCAGTACCGATCAGTCGGTGCGTCTTGAGAAAGCGCTCGCGAGCCTGGGCGATTTCGACCCTGGCCTTTTCATCCGGCTTGAGGGCAAAAAAGAAATGGGTGCCGTCACTAGGTTTGTGACCGTGCGATGAGATCGGTTTGGTGTGTGACTCCAAGGCCATCTCTACCTCGAGCGATTGCAGGTGGCGGCGTTATCCCCGCAGTTCATCGTACAGGGCGTAGCAGCTCTGTCCAGATACGTTGCGCCACACCTTTCTTGCGAATCATTTTGCAAATTCTTGCGATGCCACACGTCACTCGGCACCGCATAAGCCACGAACTCATTGTCGCCAACGCTGGTGGCGAAATTAATCAGCCTGATCAAGGAAATCTGAGCGCCCCACCGAGGCTCAGCCTCAGTAGCATCGCGGCTTCCGAAGCATGCATTCAAGCCGCCCTTTGGCACACACGCTCGAATGCAGCGAAGATGCCGCGACACGCAACAGGAGAATATTTCCATGGCAATTTCCACCGTCCGGGCGATTACCAGCCCCACTCCGTTCACGGTGACGTTGACCGATGACCACGGACATACCTGGCTCGCGGATGAGCCACTCGAGGCGAACGGTGCCAACGCCGGCCCCTCGCCAGAACGGCTGTTGCTGTCGGCGCTCGGTGCCTGCACGGCCATCACCCTGCAGATGTACGCGTCGCGCAAGCAATGGCCGCTGACCGGGGTCGGGGTGGAGCTGCGCTTCAATCCCGAGGGCAAACCGGCTGCCGGAACCGACATCACGCGTGCGATCACCTTGCAAGGATCCTTGACCGACGAGCAACGCGAGCGCCTGCTGCAGATCGCGAACGCCTGCCCGATCCACAAGGTACTGACCGGCGAGGTGCGCATCGCCACGCGACTGGAAACAGCTAGCACAGGAGCATCCACATGACCAACATCCTGGGCATCTCCGGCAGCCTGCGCGCGCAGTCCTACAACACTGCGCTGTTGCGCGCTGCACAGTCTATGGTCGATGCCGACGTCATGCTGGATGTCACCACACTGCACGGCATTCCGCTCTACGACGCTGATCTGGAGCAGCGCGATGGCCTGCCCGCGCCAGTTGCAGAGTTGAAGGAGCGCATCGCCGCCAGCGATGGCGTGCTACTGGTGACACCGGAGTACAACAACGGCATTCCCGGCGTCTTCAAGAACGCCATCGACTGGCTGTCACGGCCTGCAGCTGACATCCCGCGCATCTTTGGCAACCGACCGGTTGCCGTGATCGGCGCATCACCTGGTGGATTCGGCACGATCCTCGCCCAGAACGGCTGGCTGCCGGTACTCAAGACGCTAGGCACACGGCAGTGGTCGGGCGATCGGCTGCTGGTGTCGCGCGCCTACAAGGTGTTCGACGAGCACGGCGAACTGCAGGACGAGGCGATCCGCAAACAGCTGGGCGATTTCCTGCGCGGCTTCGCGACCTATATCGCCGGTTAGTTGAAACACTGGCGGCAACGCGTGCTGATCCAGTGACGATCAGCCGCGGAAGAACAAATAGATCGCGCTATACGGTACCCGTAATTCGGCATTTGCATGACTCGCGTCGCAACCGCGGGTCGGTGCCATGCCACCTTCGGTTCGCGTACGGACGACATACTCGACACTGGCCATCTCGCCGGTGCCTGCATGCGACTTGGCGTGGAGTACGAGCCAGGGGATAGCGCCCGGATTGGGTGAAGGAGAAACATTGAGGGGTTCGCCAACCACGCTGCTGCCGTCATTGGCCTGCCAGCTCGGCCCGGCGAAATGTTTGCCGATAATGTTGCCCTTGGCATCGCGCAAGGTCGCATCGGGGGCCTTCAACGTCCATGCATAGGTGTCGTTCGATGCCTTCTTGCAGGTATAGATCTGCACGCCCTTGCCAAAGGCCTCGAGAGCCGGCGGCTTCGCTGGCAGCCCTTCGGCACGAACAAGTCCGGCGATACCGGCCAGGGCGGCAACGCCCACCAACCACTCTTTTCGCATCGCATTCTCCTGAATCAGGGTGGGAGCCCGTTCCGGCGGGAGGTGGAATGAACCAATCCCCACTTCCCCATACTGGTTAATTAAACCTGCACACGATTTGGCATAGACTCAGTCGTCGGTGACGGGAATGACATGCCAGGCGTAACTGTCATTGCCCATTGTCGCCGTGGTGATCCCTATCCTCGCATGCATTCGATGCCGGCCACACGCATGCGATAACAGCGACATAGTGTGGAGGATACGTTCATGACTCACACCTCTCGAAATCCTTTATATCGCCAGATCGCAGTAGCGCTCTTTGCCGTTGCGGTGACCGCTTCCGCGTTGCCCGCTCATGCTCAGTATTACAGGCACGATGGCTATCGCGGACGCCCGGCTCCGCAATATTATCGTCGTGGCGGTGGCGGCGGCGGTGCGCTCATCGCCGGTGCCTTGCTGGGAGTGGTTGCCGGCACGGTCATCGCGAATTCAGTGGCACAGCCACCACCGGCCGTGATTTACACCGCGGCGCCACCGCCGCCGCCGCCGGGTGAGGTTTACTACGACAACAGTGCACCGCCGCAACCGCAACCGCAGCCGCCACCACCACCACCGAACCAGCCGTACCAGGGCTAAGCGCCACGACGGACCGGCATAGGGCCGTCATTGATCGGACCACGTGAATCGGAGCATCCAACTATGAAAAACGCAATTCGTAACGTTGCTGTGCCCGTATTGTTGACGTTTGCCATGCTCACGAGTGCTGCCTGGGCGCAGCAGACAGCTACGACTTCGGACGCGTCATCTTCGACCGCGCCGGCTGCTGCAAAAAACCACTCGCAAAAGCGCGCGGATGCCGTGGAGCAGCGCATCAGCGACATGCACACCCAGTTGAAGATCACCGATGTGCAGTCGAAGCCATGGGACGCTTTCGCCCAGACCATGCGCGACAATGCCAAGAATACCGCTCAGGCATTTCAGGATCGCGCACAGAAGCTTTCATCAATGAACGCCGACGAAGCCATGAAGTCTTATGCACAACTCGCGCAGAACCATGCGGACAACATGAAAAAACTGTCTTCCGCATGGAGCGACCTATACGCCGTATTTTCGGCGGATCAAAAGCAGATTGCAGATGACATGTATCGCAACCAGGGTGCCAAGCGGCACAGTGCTCCACGCAAGCACAAGGCTAGTGCGCCAGCGAGCGCCGCTTCTTCAGGCTAAGCCTTGGCTCTGGTCGGGAACGACGAAATGGGTCAGCGGCACCAAAGGGCCAGAGAATTTCTCTGGCCCTTTTGCGATAGAGCGATCACGTGGCAAGCACCGTTGGCGTCAAAGCATCTGCGCGACGGACGGCCCTGCAGCATCGCCATCAGCCGGACGTGACGGATCGCGGCGCGAGAGACGGGCCTCACCGTCGATCACCATTGAACGCAAGCACAACGCATTTGATGAAGAAAATTTCATGCGATGCTGCAATGCGTCATCGATGGGTACAATCACCTATGCCCGCGATATCCACGCCGGCAAGCCGCCCCACTCCCACGATTGACTCATGACCGATGCTCCCTGCGTTTCCGCGATTGCGGAAAGCCGCCGCCCCGCCGTGCTGTTGCCGATCCTCAGCACCGTCGCTTTCACGTTTGCCACCTATCTGACCATCGGGCTGTCGCTGGCGGTGCTGCCGGGGTTCGTCCACAACAACCTTGGTTTCGGCGCAATGCTGGCGGGGCTGGCGATCAGCATGCAGTATGTGGCAACACTGATCAGTCGCCCGCATGCCGGACGCATGGCCGATGCGCTGGGGCCCAAGCGCACGGTGCTGACCGGACTGGCTATGTGCGCAGTCAGCGGCGCACTCCTGCTGGTCGGTGCCCTCGCTGTCGGTCGACCCGTGCTCAGCCTCAGCCTGATCCTGCTCGCGCGCCTGACACTGGGCTGTGCCGAAAGCTGCGTCGGTACCGGCTCCATCGCCTGGGGCATGGGTCAAGTCGGCCATGGCCACACCGCGCGGGTGATTTCGTGGAATGGCGTAGCCACCTACGGTGCACTCGCTGCCGGCGCACCGCTCGGCGTCTTGCTGCAGCATCAATTCGGCTTCGCGTCGATCGGCTTGCTGACCCTGGTACTCATGCTTGCCGCGTTGCCACTGGCACGACTCAAACGCGCCACGATGGTGGCCGCCGGTGAACGCTCGCCGTTCCGCACCGTGGCCGCCCGCGTGGTGCCTTATGGCATGGGCCTCGCGTTGGGTTCGATCGGCTTTGGCTGCATCGCCACCTTCATCACGCTGTTCTATGCGGCGCGCGGCTGGGATGGTGCTGCGCTGACCCTCAGCGTGTTCGGCGTGATGTTCGTTGGCGTGCGCTTCGTATTTGGCCGCACCATCAACTGGCTGGGTGGCTATCGCGTCGCGATGGCCTCGCTTGCGATCGAGGCGATCGGGCTGATCACGCTGTGGCTGGCCAGTGACGTGCACATGGCGGGAGCGGGCGCCGCCATTGCCGGGTTGGGCTTTTCACTGGTGTTCCCCGCCCTCGGTGTGGAAGCCGTCAATCGCGTGCCCGAACACAGCCGCGGCTCGGCGCTCGGCGTGTTTTCCGTATTCATGGATGTGGCGATGGCCATCGCCGGCCCGATCGGCGGCTGGATTGCCGGCGGCATGGGTTACGGCGCGATCTACGGTTTCGCGGCCGTGGCAGCGATGCTGGCGGTTGTGCTGACCCTGGTGCTGAAGATCCAGGCATCAGACGCGATCCACTGACACCGCATGGCCTCCATGTATTTGGCCACCTAAAGGCAAAAGCATCTGTCCGCACTCCCAAAATTGCATCCCGCAAACAGCGTGAGCTAAGGTTGCAGGTCACTGGCGGCCACTCGCGGCATCAGCCGGTTGATTACTCACAGGGCAACTGCACATGCGATATCTGACGACCTCGTTACTCCTTGCCATTTCCACGGCTTGTTTCGGGCAGACGGCTTCGACCGGCAATGACAGCGCGAAGATGACGCCGGAGCAGCAGCGGCAGCAATTCCGATGCGAACAGACCAGGGAGCAGATCCAGGAGCAACTCAACCGCAAGGTTACAAGTCCTTCCGATCGCGACAACCTCGCGTCGCTACGGAAGAGCGAAAGGATCGACTGCGTCCCTCCCCTGGTATCGCCGCCGCCGTCAGCAGCCAGTCTGCCAGCAAAATATCCCGCCCAGGCGGTGCGCCAACACCACCAGGGCGTGGTAATCGTTCGTGTGGACCTTGCCGCCGATGGTTCGGTAACAAGCGAGAGTGTCTATCAGTCGAGCGGTTTCCAGGAGCTGGATCGGTCGGCCCTGGACGCGGTGCGCAGCTGGCATTTCGACACGAGATTGGGCCTCTCTCTGAGAGTGCCAGTCAGCTTCAACGCCAGCGCCAATTGATACGCTTTCGTCCTGGCGGGAGACACTCTATATAGACTATATAGAGGTCTGCGAAATCAGGCGCATTTCGCCGGTTTGCCCGGATGTATCGTCCCTGCGTGCGCATTCGCAACATCCCGGCGAGATCTGCGTCGCCGTACACCTCAAGGGCAACCATGTCGCACGATGAGAAGTCGCAGCATCGACATCCGACACCAACGGTCGCGGCCAGCTCGCCCAGCCGGCAGGATATGGATGCGCTGGTCGGCCTCGTCAGCCGGCAACAGCATGTTGAAGCGGAAGCGTTGGCGCGCAAACTGATATCGCGCTTTCCCGAGCACGGCTTTGTCTGGAAGGCGTTGGGTGCGTCACTCAAGCCGCAGGGGCGCATGCTGGAGGCCGCAGCCGCCCAGCAACAGGCCGTCGCACTCTTGCCGGGTGACACCAGCGCACATTACAACCTGGGCAACAGCCTGATGGCCTTGGGGCGAACCGCCGAGGCCGCCGACAGCTATCGCCGGGCAGTCGCGCTCAAACCGGACTATGCCGAAGCCCACTGCAATCTCGGCAATGCGCTTGGCGCACAGGATCGGCTGCTTGATGCTGCAGCCAGTTACCGGCAGGCGCTGGCGATCCAGCCGGATCTCATCGAAGCCCATGCCAGGCTCGGCCACGCCCTCATGGCCATCGACCGCCCTGGCGAAGCCGAGCAACATTTCCTGCATGTTCTGGCCGCGCGCCCGAACGACACGCAAGTGCACAACAGCCTGGGCGTCATGTATCGCAGCCAGGGTCGCGCCGTCGACGCCGAAGCCTGCTATTGCCGCGTGCTGGCGATGACCCCGGACTCCGCCGAAGCGCACAACAATCTCGGCAATGCGCTGCATGACCAGGGTCGCACCGACGAAGCGGAGTCCTGCTATCGCCAGGCGCTGTCCATCAACGACGCGATCGCCGAACCGCATTTCAATCTCGGCAACATCCTGCGCCATCAGAACCAGCAGATCGCTGCGGAGCGCAGTTACCGGCGCGCGCTCGAGATCGAGCCGAATTACCTGATGGCGCTCAACAACCTGGGCCTGTGCCTGAAAAAGCAGGGTCGGCTCGAGGAAGCCAGCGCATGCTTTGAAGCCGCCATTGCGATCAAGCCGGACTTCCTCCAGTCGCACTGCAACCTCGCGCCATTCAGGACCTATGCCGCGGACGACGCCCACCTGCGTCTGTTCGAAGAGCAGCAGCACCAGCTTCCCACCCTGCCGATAACAGGGCGTATCAGCTACTGGTTCGCCCTGGGCAAGATGCGTGAGGATGCCTGTCGCTACGACGATGCATTCAACGCCTACGCAGAAGGGAATCGCCTGCAGCACGCACAATTCCCGCACGATGAACCACGTGAGATGGCGCTGATCGAGCGCCTGCAAGCCGTGTTCAGCGCAGCCTTCATGGCCAGCCATCCGAAGCCGGTCTATGCCGCCGACAAGGCACCGATCTTCATCGTCGGCATGCCGCGCTCAGGCACGTCGCTGATCGAACAGATCCTGTCCAGCTATCCTGGCATCCACGGTGCGGGCGAGTTGACGGACCTGGGTGACGTCGTGCACTCCATCAGCGCGAAAGCAGGCGCAAGCGCTTACCCGGAGATCGCCGGTAACTTATCGACGGACGAATTCCGCCGCCTGGGCAATGCCTATATCGCACGCGTCTGGCAACTGGCCACACACGCGGAGTGCATCACCGACAAGCTGCCAGCCAATTTTCTACACGTGGGCATGATCCACCTGATGCTGCCCCACGCAAAGATCATCCATGCGATGCGCGACCCGATGGACTCGTGCTTCTCGTGCTACTCGCGCCTGTTCGAAAGCAACAATCTCGATTTCGCCTACGACCTGGGTACCGTGGGCCGCTACTACACGCGCTATATCCAGCTGATGCAGCACTGGCACCACGTGCTGCCGGCTGGCACGGTACTGGATCTGCGCTACGAGGACATGGTGGCGGATACCGAAGGCCAGGCACGGCGCCTGCTCGACTATCTCGGCCTGCCCTGGGACGAACGCTGCCTCGACTTCCACCAGAACAAACGCATCGTCAAGACCGCCAGCATCGCCCAGGTGCGCAAGCCGATCTACCGATCGTCGATTGCACGTTGGAAGCACTTCGAAGCCCGGCTTGGCCCGTTGCTGGATATCGTGAAACCTTATCGATGAACTGCTGCTAGCGCATCGTATTGCGGGCTGCCTTCCATGCTGCCAGCCGTTGTTCGATGTAACTTGCGTAGTCGTCTCCGCTATGCAGCGTGGGAAGTTCGTGATGCGTGCCACCGCGGGCATCCGGCACCGGCAGGCGCGAGAGCAGCTCGGCATACACCTGCTGCAGATGCGAGGGTTGATTCGCCGCCGGATTCGCGCCGCTTGATGTCGGCACGACGATACCGGCCAGCGGATCGTCGGTGCGTGCCGCCGCAAGGGTGAGCACGGCTCCGATGTCGGGCGCAGCTGCATCACGCGCGGTCAGTGCCGGCACGTTCCAACGTTGTTCTATCGTCTTGAGTATCGAGGTGTGGTCGAACGGCATCGAACCTTCGGGCACGCGGAACACTGTGCCCGCGGGAATCCACGGCGAAATCAGTACGGTCGGCACGCGCGGACCGAAACGCTTGAAATCGAATCCGTATTCGCCGGCCGTCGCGTCGGGTGGCACCGCACCGGCCGGTGGCGGAACGTGGTCGTAACAGCCGCCGTGCTCGTCGTAGGTCACGATCAGCAGCACTTCGTTCCAGGCCGCACTGTTGCGCAGGGCGTAATAAACATCGTGGATCAACTGCTCGCCGAGCGCGACATCGTAGTTCGGATGCTGGCTGTTGCCGCTCGAACCCCAGCTCGGTTCGAGAAACGTATACGAGGCGAGCGTGCCGTTCGCCGCGGCCGCCTGGAAATCCGCGAACTGGCCGAAATTCGCATCCGCTGCATTGGTCAGGTCGGAGAAGGTAACCCGGGTCAGCGGGTCCGCGTCGTAGCCGTAGATCATCCAGCTGATGTTCTGCGCAGTGAGCGCGGCATAGATGGTCGGCGCAGTGAACGACTTGGTGGTGTCGTCCATATGCCCTTGCGAGGTGGCGGCATGGACGAAGGCGCGATTGGGCAGCGTCTCGGTCGGCACCGAACCGTACCAGTAGTCGCAGGCCGCGAAGCCACGCGCCAGCGCGGACAGCACCGGCAACGTATCCGGCGTATGCATGCCCATGATGTCGGACGCGACCGTTCCTGCCAGGATCGACCACTTTTCCGTCGTCTCCCAGCCCAGCGTGTAGGAGTAATCGCTGACGAAACCCTGGTTGGTCGCCACCGGTGGCGTGGGTGCCGTATTGCTGCCGAATAACTGCGCATTGGTTGCGGTGTATCCCTCGCCGGGATCGGAGCCCGGCAGAAAGTACGTGTTTGCCGCGCCGGCCTGGATCTTGAATACGGTGACCGGCGCCGTGCCGAGGGCGCCCGGATTCGACTCCGTGCCGGTCAATCCCTCGAACGGCTGGCCTGCAGCGGAGATGTTGCCGGAATCCGCATAGAGAAAGCCGAGCATATGATCGAAGGAACGGTTCTCCAGCATCAGCACGACGATATGGTTGATCGCGGCCAGTGGATCCGTAGGTGCAGTGGGCATGTCATATCGCCTTCTTCTTGCAGGGTGAGGACACCATTACGCCTTTTCGGCTGTTGTCATTCAATCATCGGCGCGTTTCGACAACGTTACCCACATCGCACGTCCACCTCAGTCCGTACCATCTTTCGATGCCCACTCCACCTTGATCCTTTCCCGAGTGCTGTGCGCGGGCAACAAGATCGTCGCCGTCGCAGCGCCTGCATCCCACGTCCAATCATTGAAAGCCGTGCCGTTCACGGACACCGACTGCGGCTTGTTCGTGCCGTGGATGCGCAGTTCTGACCGTCGTTGTACCTGGCCGGCAAATGAACCCTGTGTCGGTCCGATAACGACCTGATGGGATCCATCAGCAGTGGTGGCATGCGTCATCGGGGTCAGCGCGTAGCGACCATGGGTGTAGTCGAGGGAAATCCCGTCATCCTCGTATAAGTTGAAGTTGCCCTTGCCTGATCCGTAAACATTAAGAATGACCGTATCCAAAGGTTTGGCATCCGAATAGGCCAGGTCTTTTCGTTGCTCGGGGATGATCGAGCCTTCGCGGACAAAGACCGGCGTTTCATCAACCGCATAGTGCACAGTGAACGAAGTACCTCCGCCGTAACGCTTGCCGGTAAAGAAATCCATCCACTGGCCGGGCGGCAAATACACGGTCCGATTGCCGCTTGCATCAAGCACGGGAGCGACCAGCATTTCCTCGCCGAAGAAATATTCGTGCGGGTGCTGGTAGGCCTCTTCCAGATTCGGATATTGCAGGTACAGCGGGCGAAGGATCGGCATGGATTCCTTGTGCGCCACCCATGTGTACGAATAGATGTACGGGATCAGCTGCGTGCGCAAGGTGAAATATTTTTTCATCAAGGCGATGCCCTGGTCGCCGTAGACCCATGGCATGCGCATGTTGCCCTCGTACGGGTTGGCGTGGGCGCTATGCATCCGCAGGAACGGGCTGAACGTGCCGAACTCGATCCAGCGCGCATACAGGTCGAAATCGATCTTCGCGCCATGGAATCCACCGATGTCATGGCTGATGTACGGCACCAGAACGTTTCCGCCGCGAGCGGTGAACGCGACTTCGTAAGCAAGCACGGGCCACTCCGAATACGTATCGCCGGTAAAGAACGCCGGATAGCGTTCGCTGCCCCAGTCACCGTAGCGGCTCAGGATGAATCCACGCTGCCCGGTTTCCTGTTGCGTGTAGTCGTAGAAGACCTTGTTGGTCCACAGCTGCTTGTTCAGGCCAGGCATGTCGACGGCACCACCACCGCCATCGACCCACCAGACATTCACCCCTTGCTGCATCAGCGGCTTGTGCAGATCGCGCATGAAAATATCGGCCTGCTGCTGGTTCGACAGGTCGAAATAGATCCGCTGCGGTGGCTCGACATTCCTGATCGCGACCGGGCCACGGAGAATGCCACCACCGTTTTTTCCGGTCTCCACACGGAGGGCGATCTCGATCCGCTGTCCGGCTTTGACGTACGGCGTGATGTCGGTATAGGTCAAGCGCCGCGGCCATTGGATATGACTATGTGTCACTTCCCTGCCGTTAATGAAGATCCGGTAGTTCTCGCCGACCTCGCCAAGATACACATACAACGCATCCGGGAGCTTCGCTGGCAGTCGAACCGAGGTTCGATACCAGGCAATACCCTGATAGGCCTGATAGCCCTGCTCCTGCCATGGCATGCCAGTCCGGATCGGTTTCCAGTGCCCATCGGCGTGATCCGCCGCGAACCAGCGATGACGTAGGCCCTGGTCATATGGATCGGTGGAAAATTTCCACTGCTTCGAGATATCCATGTCGAACGAAGGCTTCGGAGGCAGCGGTCGTCCCAGCGCCTTCAGCACTTCCGGTGCGTGGCTGTCGTTAAACGACAGGATGCTCTCGTCGGTGTTGGCATAGCCCGGATGATCGTTGAGGCTCACCTTGATGCCCTGTCCATGCAACCAGCTCAAGAGCTGATCGGGATGCGGTATGAGCGGACTCCAGTCATAGCCGCCCTGCCAGCCGTAGTTGTGCCACGCGAAATCCAGCACCAGCGTGTCGAGCGGAATGTGGTTCTGACGGAACCGCGAAATCTCGTCCTCGAGATGTTGCTGGTCGTAGCGTTTGAAGGCCGGCTGCCTGGACTCCGCCGTGTCGGGAAAATATTCGAAATTGAAATCCGTGATCCAGGGACCGAGGGTGTACCGCGGAATCATCGGGATAGCTCCGCACAACTGCGCGTACTCGTCGAACACCTTCCGGTAATCGCGGTTGTACGTGAAGAGGTACCAGTCCTGGCCGTCCGGCTGCTGGCGCGGTTCTATCCATGTTCCCTGCGCATTCCATACCGGGGTCTGGCTGTCGTCGATGAACGCATAACCGTTGCGGCTCAAAAGACCGGGCTTGGCCTTGGCGAGCGGCACGTCGATGCCCGGGATGATGTCGTTGACCGGGCTTTCGAGATCCATCTGCCCTTCGGGCAGGTTGGCTTTGCTGATGTTGTCCAGGGAATAAGTCAGGCCGCCCAGATTACGCGGGTCCACGTCACCGGGGCGCCAGTCGCGTGCACGATCGCCGGGATTGTTCCAGGTCACCTTGAGGTTGGTCGCGGTAAACGGGCCGGATCGCAGCTGGTAACGCAGTGTCATGGCACTGGTAGTAGCGGTCAGCCAGCCATCCTTCTGTGTCGATTGGACGCGTACTGCAGGCCAGTCCCTTTTCTGCACGACCGCCGTGGGCGCATCGACAAACGCTCCGGAAGGCGAGTACTCCATCCGTACCAGCGAGGGCGTCAGGAATTCGAAGCGGGCCTTTCCAGCTACAACTGTGGGCCTGCTTTGCGTTTCGGCACAGGACAGCAGCAATGCGGGAATGCATGCCATCAGCAGCCATTTCATGGCTGTGCGAGCGGTGCGGAGGGTGAGGGCCATTCGGGATGTGCCTCTGCCTGGTCGGTCGTGGGTCCAATCAACCTACGCCCTTTTTGACTCGAGTTCCAAAAACTGCGTCATGAACCTCCTTCCCAACGTAAGAGAATGGACGTCCATTTTTCGCGATAAAAAGGATATCCAGGGCTCAGGCGCTCGACCGCACCAGCGACTGAAACCCGTCCGACGAGCCATCCACGAACTGCTCGGTGAGCATGCGGATGAAAGCAGACACTTTTCGGCTGACGTGACGGTGTGGCGGATACAGCGCCCATACTTCGATCCTGCGCTGCGCGACTACGCCCCAATCGAGCAGGCGGCCGGCGTCCACATCGGCCTGCACCAGAGAGCGCGGCATCATCGCGGCGCCAACGCCGTCGAGTACGGCGTCATGCACCATCGTCATCGACGACAGGCGCAACACCGGCCGGATGCGCAAGGCCAGCACGCCCTTGGCGTTGGTCAGGCTCCACGGCGCGTCTTCGGGCATGCCAGGCAGGATCACTGCCGGTATCGGCCCGGCATGGCTGTCCGATTCAGGGCGAACGATCGACGGATGCGCGGCGACGATCAGTTCGTCACGCAGAAAGCAGCGGCCAGCCAGTTCGGTGTCGGGTTGGGGATTGGCACGAATGACCAGGTCATAGCCGTCCGCCAGCGGATCGATGAAGCGGTCGTCCGCGGTGATTTCCAGTTGCACGTCGGGAAACGCGGCCGCGTATCTGGCCGCAATGCGACCCAGTCCACGCTGCGCGAAAAGCACTGGTGCATTCACCCGCAACCTGCCATGCGGCAACCCGACATCGCCCATCAGCGCTTCCTTGATGTCGTCGATGCGATCGAGCAGCGCGGCGGTCTGTTCGTGCAGCGCGGCGCCTTCTTCGGTCAGCCGCAAGGTGTGCCCCCCGCGCTCGATCAGCAAGATGCCTAGCGCATCCTCCAGTTGCCGCACGCGACGGGATAGCGAGGCCTTGGGACGACCGGTGATCCGGCTGGCCCGGCCAAAGCCACCGTGACTGGCTACCGCGTTGAAGTCAGCGAGCGCTTCCAGATCCATATATGTTCCACATATGAGACATCGTGTCTTGATTTTACGGCTTTCGTACCTTCAGTGAAACGGTCAAATTAGCGGCGTACCCACTGATACCTGTTCCCACTGAAGATGAAAGGAGTAACGACATGAGCATTCTCGTCACCGGCAGCACTGGCGCCATCGGCAGGCAGATCGTCACGGGCCTGGCCGCGCAGGGCGCGGCCGTCCATGCGCTGACCCGCAATCCCGACAAGGCGACCTTCCCGAAAGGTGTGCACGCCGTCGCCGGCGAAATGACCGACGTGGAATCGATGCGCGCGGCATTGCAAGGCGTCGACACGCTGTTCCTGCTCAACGCCGTGGTCGCGGATGAAGTGACCCAGGCGTTGATCACGCTAGGGCTGGCACGCGAGGCCGGCATCCAGCGCATCGTCTATTTCTCGGTCCACAACAGTGACCTGTTTGCCGACGTGCCTCATTTCGCCGGCAAGTACACGGTGGAGCGTGCGATCGAACAGTTCAACCTGCCGGCCACCGTGCTGCGGCCGTCCTACTTCATGCAGAACGACGCGATGATGAAGGACGTGCTGCTGCAACACGGCGTCTACCCGATGCCGATCGGCGATCTCGGCGTGGCGATGGTCGATACACGCGACATCGCCGAGATCGCCACGGCTTCGCTGCTGCGCCGCCATCAGGCCGCCACGCCGCTGCCACGCGAAGTGATCGAACTGGTCGGCCCGGATACGCTCAGCGGCAAGGACGCCGCCGCGATCTGGTCGGAAGTGCTGGGCAAACCGGTGAGCTACGGTGGCAACGACCTGCCCGGCTTCGAGAAAAACATGGCGAGCCATGCACCGTCATGGTCCGCCTACGACATCCGCCTGATGCTGGTGCGTTTCCAGAGCGATGGCATGTTGCCGAAGCCCGGCGCCATCGAAATCATGACCGGCATTCTGGGCCACGCCCCTCGCTCATACCGGGATTTTGCGAAGGAGACGGCCGCAGCTTGGCGTTGAGCGATTTTGCCAGCTGGGTCAGAGTGCCATGACGCCTCTGACCCTTTGCTCGTATCGCGCGCATCGGACCTTCGCGCAGGATGCGCCCCGGAGCTGACATCTGTCACTGCCTGAGCTGCAAGGTATCGGGTAGGGTTGCGTCGGCTCATGCTGCGCTGATGAACTCCAGCAGCCTTGTCGCCACGCGGAAACGCTTATGGAACATCACGAAGGATTTTTATGTCGAAGCGACTGAAAGCCATCGCCCGGATCGTAGCCGCCTTCGTGTGCGCAATTGTGATTGTCGTTGCAGGACTCATCCTGTGGAAACGGCCGGATCGCGCGCTGCGTGTCGCTACAGCCAATGTCGCGCAGACGCTGTGTGCGGACGTGTTTGTTTCCGGCCTCGTACCGGATCGGGTGTTTGCCGAAAACATCGAACCCCTGCACGGCATGCGCATCTTGCTGCCGCGCTTGCGCTACACCGTCGATGCCACACGGCGCACGGTGACCGCGCAATGGCATGGGCGCTTCACCAGCGAAGCCACCTACTACCCGGGCTACGGTTGCGCACTGCCCACCATGACACCGGATGCCGCCACGCTGCAGGCAGCGCGCGAGGCAGCATCCCCCACGACGGCACCCGCTGCGCCAGTCATCAATAACGACCCGGCCATCGTCGCCGCGCTGGCGCGTGCCTTTGCGGAACCGGCCAGCGGCCCACGCCGCAACGTGCACGCGATCGTGTTGATGTATGACGGCAAGATCATCGCCGAGCGCTATGCTGCCGGCTTCGATCCAAATACACCGCAACTCGGTTACTCGATGAGCAAGTCGGTGGTGAATGCCCTGCTCGGCATCCTGGTCCGACAGGGCAAACTGGACATGCTCGCGCCGGCACCCGTGCCGGCCTGGAAAGCGCCCGACGACCCACGCCACTCCATCACGCTGGACCAGCTGTCGCGGATGACCTCGGGTCTCGACCTCACCGAGGACGACAGCGGCTTCGATCCGGTCTCCACCATGTTGTTCCTGCGGAAGGACATGGCTGCGTACGCCGCCCATGCCGCGCTGCGCATCCCGCCAGGAACACAGTGGAAATACACCAGCGGCAATACCCTGATCCTGGGCGGCATCCTGCGCGATACCGTTGGGGGTGGCGCACCCGGCCTGATCCGTTTCGCGCATCGCGAGCTGTTCGACCCGCTCGGCATGCACCACGTGCTGATGGAATTCGATGGCGCGCAGACCCTGGTCGGTTCCACCCGCATCTACGCCTCTGCGCGCGACTGGGCGCGCTTCGGCCAGCTCTATCTCGATGACGGCGTGCTCGATGGGCATCGCATCCTGCCTGAAGGATGGAGTGCGTATGTCAGCAAGCAGACGCTCGACAGCATCTACGGCTCCGGCTTCTGGACCAATACCGGCACCGAAGCGGACGGCAGCCACATCATCGACGGCATGCCCGGCGACGCCTACTTCGCCTCGGGCATGAATGGGCAGCGGATCGCCATCGTGCCCTCCCGACGTTTGGTCATAGTGAGGTTAGGCTCGACTCTTGACCCTCCGAATTTTGACATGCACGGCCTGGTGCGTCTGATCAATGACATGACGGCTACCGTGCGCTAAGTGTGCGTGCCCAACTCGACCGGACAACCTGTGTCATCCAGCAAGACTCGACAGCCGCCGTAATTCGACCATGCGGCGTTGAACGACGCGGTCTTCCATACCCTAAAGCGCGATGCTTGTAACCGCGCGTCGTTCCCTCCCATTCGGAAAGGGACATGACCATCAATGCGCGGCTCTTCCGTTTTGACACGCCCCATACAGGCAGCTCGGTACTCCGGGCCAGGCCTCGGCAAGTCCCACACATGCTTGGGTAATAGCAACACATCATACGGACAACGCAGGCGGTCAGGTCTAGGTACGCCTCAGCTGCATGACACAACGGCATATCGAAGAATGGTGTGAGCACGGAGGCGAGTGCGCCAATAGCCGTGGCATCCACTTCGAATGAATACGTATGCATACGCTGGTTGCTGCATTGCGATGCTACCTACCATGCAATGCACTGGCTGCTGCATCAGCCATGTCGCTTAAAGACCTTCCCTGCGCGTTGGCTTCCGAGATCACTGCGGCAACCGAAGATCGTTGCACCAAGCCATACCGCTCCAAGGATTGCACTCAATCACGTCGCTCTTTGCACCTGATCGTCAACGAAACAGGATGGAGACAGACCCGAATGAAATGTCCGAAGATCTTCGCCGTGTTGCTGGCAATCGCCAGCCTCACCGCCGCTCCTATGATGCCAGCCCATGCAGCGATCAACAGCATGAGCCTCGGCGCCAGCTACAACGCCCAGAAAACCAGCATCACCTTCCGGGTTTATTCCTCTCAAGCCACCCGCATGGTGCTCTATCTGTATGCGAGCGGTTACGGCGTGCAGGATTCGGCGACCTATGTGCTCAGCCCGGCGGGCAATGGCGTCTGGGCAGTGACGGTGCCGGTGTCCTCCCTCCAGGCCGCAGGTATTACCGGGGCGGTTTATTATGGCTATCGCGCCTGGGGTCCGAACTGGCCATATAACGCTAGCTGGGGGAAAGGCTCTGCGGCTGGATTCGTTTCGGATGTCGACGCCAATGGCAACCGTTTCAATCCGAACAAGCTGTTGCTGGATCCCTACGCACAGGAAATGAGCCAGGATCCGCTCAATGCATCGAACCAGAATGCCGACGTTTTCGCGTCAGGCGCCAGTTACCGGACCATAGACAGCGGCACCTATGCACCGAAAGGCATCGTGCTGTCGGCCAGCGGGCAAAGCACCGGCACCAAGCCGACGCGCGCGCAGAAAGACGATGTGATCTATGAGGTGAATGTGCGTGGCCTGACCAAGCAGGATCCGAGCATTCCCACGCAATATCAGGGCACCTATTACGGTGCCGGACTCAAGGCGAGCTATCTGGCCAGCCTCGGCGTCACTGCCGTCGAGTTCCTGCCCGTGCAGGAAACCCAGAACGATGCGAACGATGTCGTTCCGAATTCGGATGCGAACCAGAACTACTGGGGCTACATGACCGAAGACTATTTCGCGCCGGATCGCCACTATGCCTACAACAAGGCAGCGGGCGGTCCGACCGCCGAGTTCCAGGCGATGGTGCAGGCGTTCCACAACGCCGGCATCAAGGTCTACATGGATGTGGTCTACAACCACACCGGCGAAGGCGGCACGTGGACCAGCTCCGACCCCACCACCGCGACCATCTATTCCTGGCGTGGTCTGGACAATACGACTTACTACGAACTCACCTCGGGCAACCAGTACTACTACGACAACACCGGCGTCGGTGGCAACTACAACACCTACAACACCGTCGCGCAGAACCTGATCGTCGATTCGCTCGCTTATTGGACCAACACCATGGGCGTCGACGGCTTCCGCTTCGACCTTGCCTCGGTACTGGGCAACAGCTGCCTGAATGGCAGCTACGAATCCGCCGCGCCGAACTGCCCGAACGGTGGATACAACTTCGACGCCGCGGATTCGAACGTGGCGATCAACCGCATCCTGAAGGAGTTCACGGTGCGCCCGGCGGCCGGTGGCAGCGGGCTCGATCTGTATGCCGAACCTTGGGCGATCGGCGGCAATTCGTATCAGCTGGGCGGATTCCCGAACGGCTGGTCGGAATGGAACGGCGTCTTTCGCGACAGCATGCGTCAGGCGCAGAACGAGCTTGGCAACATGACGATCTATATCACCCAGGATGCCAATGATTTCTCTGGCTCTTCCAACCTGTTCCAGGCCAGCGGCCGCTCACCCTGGAATTCCACCAACTTCATCGATATCCACGATGGTATGACGCTCAACGACGTGTATTCCTGCAATGGCTCGAACAACAGCCAGGCGTGGCCCTACGGCCCCTCCGACGGTGGCACTACAACCAACTACAGCTGGGATCAGGGCATGTCGGCCGGCACTGGAACGGCAGTCGATCAGCGTCGCGCCGCACGCACCGGCATGGCCTTCGAAATGCTGTCGGCAGGAACACCGCTGATGCAGGGCGGTGACGAATACCTGCGCACGCTTCAATGCAACAACAACGCCTACAACCTCGACTCGACCGCCAACTGGTTGAACTACAGCTGGAGCACCAACCAGTCGAACTTCTACAATTTCGCCCAGCGGATCATCGCCTTCCGCAAGGCGCACCCGGCGCTTCGCCCGGTGACCTGGTACACCTCGAGTCAGCTTGTCTGGTATCAACCGAATGGCGCGGTCGCCACCAGCAGTTACTGGAGCAACACCAGCAACTACGCGCTCGCCTATACCGTCAATGGATCTTCCTTCGGCGACGCCAATTCGATGTACATCGCCTATAACGGCTGGTCAGGCAGCGTCACATTCACGCTGCCCGCGCCGCCCACCGGCACGAACTGGTACCGCGTGACAGACACCTGCGACTGGAATGATGGTGCCAATACCTTCGTCACTCCAGGTAACGAAACCCTGATCGGTGGGAGCGGTACCAATTACAGCCAGTGCGGCCAGTCCCTGCTGCTTCTGATCTCGAAGTAATCAGCTTGGAGAAAGGAGACACGGACATTTATGGGACAAATGCTCCTGGTAAATATCCGTGGTCTTTCTCGCTCACTAAGCTAGTCGCCTCTGGTAAACGCGATACCTGTCTTGACTGAAAATGATCGTGGCCAAAGAATCGGGGCCCGGAGTAAGCTGACGGTGTCGGGGGCTCTCCTCGCCTCGGCATCACAGCTGCTCACATCGTCGCTCGTCCAGGAGAAAGAATCATGACCTTCTCTGCACGCGTTGAAAATTTTGCAATCACGCAGATCAACGTTACGCCGCTGGTGGATGTACTGCTGGTGCTGTTGATCATTTTCATGCTGACGGCACCAGTGATAACGCACAAGGCGAGGGTCGACCTCCCGCAGATAGGCATCGATCACCAGACCTCGATGGCCGAGCCAGTCCGGCTGGCGATTCACGCGGATGGTTCGCTGTACTGGAATGACACGCCGCTCACGGAGGCACAACTCGATACGCAGCTGTTCATCGCATCGCAGGCGGCAAAGCAGCCGTCACTGCATATCGAGGCAGCCGATGGCGCAGCGTACGAGTCGGTGGCGCGCGTACTGACCGAAGCCAAGGCCAATGGTTTGAGTCGGATTGATTTTGTAGACAATCACTGACATCAGCTCATCTTGAAGAAGCGGAGGCAATTGCAGGCATTCATTGCCTCCGTCACCTTTTCCCGCAGCCTGTACTAACTCACACCTTCAGAACCTGCTGTTCCACATTGCAATTATGCAAGAGCACTTGCCCCTGCAGCCTGTCACCATTCTTCAAACTGCCCGACCTGTCGGCAACCCTGTCGAGCATGAGAAAGTGAAGGTCCATTTCTTCGCTGATCTTTTTGTCGCATGAATGATCTCTATGGTTACGACAAGGCGACCACGGTGACGACTACGAGTGTTGCCACGCCTCTCCGCAGACTGCAGGAAGCGATCGTGACCATGCTCGCTGCCATCGCCACCCTCTTGTGCGCGCTGGCGATCGCGCCGGGCCCTGGCCCGGCGGTACTGGCGGTGGTGTTATGCCTCTCGCTTTCACGCAGCCAGCTGGATCGCGATCTGCGTGGGCGCATCGAAGCAGCCGTCGCGCTGCCCATCGTTGGGCTCGTCGCGGTCGGTGTCGGCACCCTGCTGCATCGCGTGCCATGGATCGGCGCATTCGTCTTCGTCACCGGCATGTTCGTGTCGATCTGGCTGCGCCGGTTCGGTCCCATGGCAGCGCGGGCAGGCTCGCTGATTGCGCTGCCGTTCGTCGTGCTGCTGACTACACCGCACATCCGGGTGACGCCAGGCGGCGCCATCCCGGCGCTGCTGGTACCGATACTCATCGCCTTGCTGGCCCTGCTATGGGTTGGCGCACTGCATGCGCTGGCGCGTCGCGCAGGTTTTCTGCCTCCGGCGCGTATCACAGAACGTCCGATACCTGCACCGACACGCGAGAGTTCGATGCGCCCGATCGCAAGCACCCGGATGGCCATCCAGATGGCCGTCGCTCTCACGGTATCCTTCGTGGTCGGCTACGTCTTTTTCGCCGAGCGATGGGCATGGGTCGTACTCACCGCCTTCATCGTCATCAGCGGCAACCGTGGCCGGCTGGATGTCGCATACAAGAGTGTCCTGCGTGTACTGGGTGCCGCGGGCGGTACCTTTCTCGCCCTGACGCTCGCCTTCCACATCGGATCCCATGACATGACCACCGTCGCGCTGATCCTGGTCGCCATTTTCCTCGGGGTGTGGCTACGCCCGCTGGGCTATGCCTGGTGGGCACTGTTCGTCACACTCGCGCTAGCCTTGTTGCAGGGCTACTCGGGTTCGTCGGCGCCACTCATCCTGTGGCCCCGACTGGAGGAAATCGTGATCGGCGCAATCATCGGCGTCGCTTCCGCGTGGTTCGTGTTGCCGGTGCGGTCGACCGCCGTGCTGCGGCGACGGATCGCCGACACCCTGGCGATCCTTGCCGATGCGCTGGATCCGGTTACGCCCGCGCGCCGATCCGATGATTTCGTGGCAGCCATCTCGTCAGTGGAACAGGTCGCCCCGGCTTTCCGCGCCAGCCGCCTGGTCACACGGCGCTTTCGCGCCATGCAGCCAGCGGACTGGGTCGATGCGCTGGTGGCATGCCGTGCGCCCGCAGCCGCACTGATCGACCAGGGCGAAACGCCTGGCTCCGTACGCAGAGCTGTGGGCACCGCGCGCAAATCGATGCGCGACCCCACCGAGTTGCAGCAGGCGTTGTGCGAGTTGCGCCGTTCGCTGGAAAACCGCCCGAAGAGCACGGTTCAAGCATCCGACTGAAACTCGCCGCCTAATGCAACGGTTTGCGAAACTTGTAAATGAATTTGTCGGTCTTGCCTTTGATCGACTTGTCGAAGATCGCAAGCGAATGATTGTCTCCGGGATTACGCAGCACCTTGCTCTCGCCGACGAACTCGAAGCCGGCAGCGGTGACTTCGGTCTTCACTGAGGCAGGGTCGATCCGATGCAGATCATTCGTCCTGGAGATGCCGCTGCCAGCAGCGGCGGCGTGGTCGAGCACCAGGAAAATGCCGCCGGGCTTCAAGGCATCGAAAACGGATTTGTTGAAGTGGGCCATGTCCGGCGACCCCATGAAAGGGTCGTGCAGGTCATGGTAGTTCTGGGACGTCCACACCATGTCGACGCGTTCGGGAATGCTGATCGCTGCAATGGGCTGGACCATGACAACCACGTTCGGATAAGCCGTTGTGCCTGCAAACGTCATCAGGCTTTGGAGTCTCTTCGGCGCGACCTTGTTCATTTCAGATGGCTGAAGTGCATAGACCTTGCCTTGAGCACCAACGATCTTGCTGAAGATGCGCGTGTAGTAGCCGGATCCCGGCATGAGATCCACAACCTTGTCTCCAGGTTTGACGCCAGCGAATGCCAGCACCTCTGCGGGCTTACGATTCGCATCCTGTGCCTTGTCATCGGCTGGCCGTCCGGCATCGGCAACGGCACTGGCAATGTACGCCGGTACGTCCGGCGCCGATTTCGCCGGCACGCCGGTCCATGCAACGAGAGCAGCAGCGGCAATCAAAAAGCAGTGGAGCTTCATAAGATGACCTCCTGAAGTACGACTTGTGATCGAAGTGGTCTTTCCCAGCCGCTACTTTAAACCTCAATAGACGTAGTTGAGCGCCAGCGCCGGCGTGATCGTGGCCGTTGTGTTGCGATTGCCGAGGATCACGCGAGTACCAAGCAGGACGCCGAGATTGGGTGTCCAGTTGTATTCGATGGCGGGCGCAAGGCCGAACGCCACGCTGGAACCCGAGTCCAACTGGATGCCCAGCAACGGCAGCGTACTGCCTGCATCCACAACGTCATACCCGTTCACGCGTGTGTTGCTGTTGTGGCTGTACGTGGCGTCGAGCGCCAGCACCCAGCGTTGCGTCAGGCTGTATTCCCAGGCCGCATCGACGAAGACAGCATTGCCTGGCGCAGCGCTTCCGCTGAAACCATTCCCCGTGCCGTAAACACTTACGCCCTGCACGTCCGCCTTGTTGGAAAACGTCTTCGACACGTTGAAGCGCATGCGCAGAATGCGACCGTTCGGCAACCAGAAGTATGTCTGCGAATTGATCGCCAACGTCGTCGCGTAGGCTCCGCCGCCGAAGCCATTGCTCGACCGGGCACCCAGCTGGTCGTATCTACCGGTCGGCAACGTCTCCTGCAGCTGGATCGCGATCGTCGGCATCCAGCTGCCTTCATGGAATTCCGTCAACCGATACTGGGCTTGCACCTCGATATCACCCAGCCCGACACCCGAACTGTTCGGGCCGTTGCTTACCCTGTTGTAGCCAACAATGGGGATCAAACCGACGGTCAGATTCTCTGCCAGCCCGTAAAGCACGTAGGCGCGTGATCCGAAACCATCCGCATGGGTGGAATGCACATCGTAGAGATAGGGCTCGATGAGGAAATGGCCCGGTGGCAATGTTTCAGCCGAGTTGGCCAGCATGGGGCCGGTCCACCATGCATCGTCCCGACTCTGGCGGGTCGTCTGCGAAACGTCGTCAGCATTCGCCGTGCCGTCGGCTCCACCCGTGACCCACGAAAGAGGGTTGCTGCCATCGACTGCCACGCCCGTCTGGGCGGCCGATGACACGCCTGCACTTTCCTGTGCCCGCCCGGATAAAGGCAAGGACAGGGCAATCAGGCCACCAAGCAGAAGGCAGCTCCGCCAAGGATTGAGTGCGTTCATCTGCTCCTTCATTCGTCTGTCTGCAGCACTGTGCGCAGGGAAAAACTAAGCCACGAAGTGGTTTACTGGAATAGCCACTTTGTTAGGATTTGACCTAGCCACTTCAGGTCGCCGCAATGAAACGTCTCGCTGCCAGCTATCTGCCGCCGATCACGCTCGCCTTCAGGAGCGGCACACCGATGCATCAACAGTTGTCCGAGTGGTTTCGGCGGGCCATCGTCGATGGCCAGTTACAGCCGGGACAACGCTTGCCATCGAGCAGAAGCCTCGCCGACGAACTGAAGATTTCCCGCGTCCCGGTCATGAGCGCTTACGAACAACTGTATGCCGAGGGCTATCTGGAGACCTTCGTGGGCGCCGGCACCTGCGTTGCCAGATCGATACCGGGAAGGACTCCGAAACCCTCGGGCACAGGGCCTTTCGACGTCACACTGCCATCTATTGAAAACCATGCACCGCGCAGGATTTCCCGACGCGCCGGGTTGATCCAGGTCCCACCACAAACATGGCTGAACAACCTGGGGGCGTTTCGAATCGGCGTGCCGGCGCTGGACCAGTTTCCCGCCAGTGTGTGGTCGAAGCTGGTGAACCGGCATTCGCGGAAGCTGCCGATCGAGTTGATGGCCTACGGCGACCCGATGGGGTACCTGCCACTTCGCGTAGCCATCGCGGAATACCTGAGCACAGTTCGGGCCGTCCGGTGCGACGCGTCGCAGATCCTGGTGACGACTGGATCCCAGCAGGCCTTGCAGATGTGCGCACACGTCCTGCTGGACGCCAATGATCGCGCATGGGTGGAAGAGCCCGGCTACCCCGGCGCACGCCATGCGCTGGTGAGGGCCGGTGTTCGCCTCGTTCCGGTGCCGGTCGACCAGGAGGGCATGGATGTCGCGCAAGGAATCCGCCGGGGCCGCGGCGCCCGCGTCGTCTACATCACGCCTTCGCACCAGTTTCCGCTCGGCGTGACGATGAGTGCGGCACGGCGGATGCAGCTGCTGAACTGGGCGACGCGCAACGGTGCCTGGATCATCGAGGATGACTACGACAGTGAGTACCGCTCCGGTGGTCGTCCGATCGCTTCGTTGCAGGGATTGGACATAGGCGAGCGGGTTATCTACGTGGGAACCTTCAGCAAAGTCATGTTTCCCGCCCTGCGCCTTGGCTACATGGTGGTGCCCAAGGATCTGTTGCCTGTGTTCTTCGACGCACGCGATGCCGCCGACACTTTTTCTTCCACGCTTTACCAGATGGTCATGACCGACTTCATCCGCGAGGGACATTTCGCACGGCACATCAAGAGAATGCGCACGCTCTACATGGAGCGGCGAACAGCATTGATGGAAGCCATTCACAAGCAATTGAGGGACAAGCTCGAAGTGATTGGCACCGAAGCCGGGATGCATCTGGTCGCACTGCTGCCGCCCGGTATCGACGATGTAGCGGTGTCGATCAAGGCAGCCAGCAAGGGTGTCTCGGCCAGGCCGTTGTCCCCCTGCTATGTGAATCCACCTGCCAGGGGCGGTCTTATCCTTGGCTACGGTGGCGCCGATGTGGCTGAAATCCTCGATGGCGTACGCAAGCTCAAGCAGTGCATTTGAAGTTTGAAAGCGCCCATCTGCTGAGCTACGCGTAAGGCCAAAGGCGCTGATTCGAGGTTCACCACGCATGCTCGGGGTAATAGCGCTGCATCATGCGGGCGACGTAGGCAACGAGATTCGGTCGAGCCTCCGCTGCCTGACGAAGGGGCGTATCAAAGAATGGTGTAAGCACACCAGCGAGTACGCCGAATGCCGTGGCATCTACGCCACTTGGCGCCTCACCCATGAAGCAAACCTTGTCATCCAGCCGCTGCGATAGCGCGTCGATCGAACGAGTCCCCAGCTCGGCGATACGCGCAGGCGTGTGCCGGCCCAGCCCCTGCGCATGCAGCTCGACCGCCTTGCGTGCCTGCAGATCCTGACGCAGCTTCGGGCGATCTGCTTCCGGCGCGCTGTCGGCGAAATGCGCCGGACCCTTGGCGAAATTCTCCGGGTCGATCCAGCGGAACCAGACCATCGCGAAGTAGAGATGGTCCTCGAGCAGGCGCTCGATCGCCCAGGATTCCGCACGCTGGCGCGCGTCCAGTCCCTCGTCCAGATCCACTCCGTACTTGCGCTCGATATGCGCGCGGATGAAGGTGGAATCGCTCACCACCTCGTCGTGGTCATTGATGAAGGGCAGCTTGCCATTCGGTGCCTGCGGCGGAATGGTCGATGCCCTGTCATAGGCCAGACCAGCCATCTTCAGCTGCACTTCGGTCTTGATCACGAACGGACTCGTGTCAGGCAACCCGAAACCGGCGCGGGAGGCGTAAAGGGTGAGGCTCGATGACGACATGCTCATGCTCGGCGGCGGAAGATGGGCATAGCGTGGCGCGGGGCTGCTGACAGCATCGTGTCAGCAGTGGTAGCGCCATGTGCTCCATGATCCGGAGCTTCATTACAAGCCACGACCGACCCATGATCACGGCAATTACGACTGCGGTGCACGATGCAGCGCGTTGATCACCCCAGCGACGAGGTCGCCGATGCCGGTGCCACCATGGAGGCTGATACCGAGGCGCGCTATCACCAGATGTTCCGACGGCACGATGACGATGTACTGGCCGAAGGCACCGCGGGCGTAGAACATGTCTTTTGGCGCCTGCGGGATACCCCAGGGCGCATCCCACACCGGCACGCTGCCCTCGTTCACCAGATTGGTCCAGAAGCCCGCGCCATAGCCGGTCTTGAGGGTTTGCGAGTGGCTGTAGGCCACCCACCCTTCGGGAAGGATACGACGTCCGTTGACCATGCCATCATCGAGATAGAGCTGTCCGAATCGCGCAAAGTCCCGCGCCGAGGCATAGACATGGCTGGAGCCGACCGGCGTGCCGGCAAGATCGGTTTCGAAGACGGCATGGCGCATGCCAAGTGGCGCAAACAGCTGCTCGCGCACGAAGCGCTCGGCATCCACGGCGCCGCCATCACCCACCGCGTTGACCGCGATGCGCGCGAGCAGTACATAGCCGAGGTTGCTATAGGCCCAGACGGTGCCCGGCGGATGATCCAGTGGCACCGTCGCCGCATAGCGAGCCATGTCGTTCTCCAGGAAAAACATGCGCGCCATGGGATTGACCGGGCCATCGGTTTCATCGAATGGCAGGCCGCTATCCATGCGCAGCAGCTGGTCGATGGTGATGGCGTGATGCGGGTACTGCGGCGAGGCCCACGCGGCAATCGGCGCGACCTGATCCACACGCAGCTTGCCCTGTTTCACAAGAATGCCGATCAACGCACTGGTGATCGACTTCGATACCGAATGACCCCAGATGGGTGTATCGGGTCCGTAGCCAGGCGCATAACGCTCCGCAATCAGCTTGCCATCGTGCAGTACGACAATGGCTTTGGTCAGTCGTGGCTGTGACGGGTCGGGTTCGGCAAAGGCGTGATCGAGCGCCTGGCGCAATGCCGGGTCGGCAAGCTCCACCACGCCGGATTCGGCGTACGCACTGGTGATGGGGTCGGCCTTGAAACCCTCGGCCTCGGGCAGCCCGGCATCGCCGTGAACCAGCACGCATCCCAGGCCCTCACGATAGACCGCACGGGCGCCAAAGGCACCCAACACGCTGGCTCGCACCTCATGCTTCTCGCGATCCACGTGGTAGTGAAGTGCCCAGCCGATGCTGCGCATGTTGGGCAACTGCTCTTCCGCAAACAGGCGGTCAGGATCCACCTGCGACAGGAAGGCTGCGTCACACAGCGAACGGCTCACCGAGTTGGTGGCGATGGTGAGTGGTTCACCAGCGAATATCTTGATGAGAACCGCTGCGATCAGCGTGATGACTAGCAGCGTTCCAGCGGTGATCTTGAGCGTACGAGCCAGCATGCTGATCTTTCCGTGTAAGGTTGTTGCGCCAAAGTCCCGCACCCTTGCGCCCCGTTACACACTTGGGCATAGAGGCGGCGTGGTGATCGCTGCATTGCCTGGGCTGAGTCAGCAACCCGCGTATCTTCAGGCAATTATCGTAACGGCAAAGTGTGTCTTGTCGCCTGGTTTCCAGAAAAACCCATCGCAACAGTAAAACGTTAAGCAAGGTTCTCGAACGGATGTCGATTTCCTTCGACTTCGTTCGTCGTTGGGAAAGCCCTCCTTCTCCAGCCAAGGCGATCCACGATGACATTGAAGCTCTATGCCCACCCCTTTTCCTCCTACTGCCAGAAGGCCCTGGTTGCGCTGTATGAGAACGGCACACCGTTCGAATGGCGCCTGCTTTCGCAAGATAACCCACAGCTATTCGAGGAATTCGCGGCGCTATGGCCACTGAAGCGTTTTCCCGTGCTGGTGGACGGCGACCGGACGGTCATCGAGACGAGCGTCATCATCGAGTACCTCGGTCTGTACCATCCGGGACCGGTATCACTGCTGCCCGCAGATGCCCGCGCCGCGCTCGAGGTGCGCAGCATGGACCGCTTCTTCGACAACTATATCTCCACGCCTCAGCAGAAAATCGTAGCCGACAGCCTGCGGCCGGAAGCAGAGCGTGACGCACGCGGTGTCGCCGACGCGCGCGCGATGCTCGATATCGCTTACGGCTGGCTCGACAAGCACATGGCCGATCGTGAATGGGCGGCTGGCGACAGTTTCAGCCTCGCCGATTGCGGTGCTGCGCCGTTCCTGTTCTATGCCGACTGGACGCATCGCATCGGTACATCGTTCGCAAACGTGATTGCTTACCGCAAACGGCTGCTGGCACGCCCGTCGTTTGCCCGCGCCGTCGATGAGGCACGCCCCTACCGCCCGTTGTTCCCGCTCGGCGCGCCCGCTCGTGATTGAATCGCCGCGATTGATACCTGCCCTAACAGGAGACTGACCATGGCCCACACCCCAACCCTCGTCCCCGCCGCCGAGCTGGCGAAGCTCAACCTCATGATCTTCCCCAACGAAAGCGCAGACTACCGCCGCGCACGCAATGCGCTGTTCGTCGAGGAGATCGAGCTACGTCGGCACATCGAGCGCGTTGCCGAACAGCGTCGCGCACTGCCGCCGGGTGGCGAAGTGACCGGCGACTACCGCTTCGAAGGCGAAGAAGGTCCTCATGATCTTGCTGGTTTATTCGGCGACAAGCAGACCTTGGTCGTCTACAGCTACATGTTCGGCCCGCAGCGCGAGCGCCCCTGCCCGATGTGCACGTCACTGCTCAGTGCTTGGGACGGCGAGGCGCGCGACATCGGGCAGCGCGTTGCACTGGCCGTGGTTGCACGTTCGCCGATCGAGCGCCTCCTCGCATTCAAGAAGGAGCGTGGCTGGCGCGACCTCAAGCTTTATTCCGATACGAACGGCAATTTCAGCCGCGATTACCACGGCATCGACAAGAACGGCAGCGATGACTCAGCCATCAACGTGTTCACTCGTCGCGACGGCACGATTCGCCACTACTGGAGCGGTGAGATGGGTAGCGAAACCGCCGATCCTGGCCAGGACCCGCGCGGCGCACCCGACCTGATGCCGATCTGGACCATCCTCGACATGACACCCGAGGGACGCGGCACGGACTGGTACCCGAAACTCAACTACCAGGACTGACGCCCAAGGCAGGTTGCTACATTCCAAGCATCAGCTGCTGCATAGCAAGCCGGCAAGGGCCCGGTCCCTTTTACCGCCGGTCTTTTATGCGCTACAAGGGGCGATACCGGGACTGTCACTGAACTTCCATACCTTGTCCCCTTGCTGAACCAGCCGTCGAGCAGGTGCTTCGTGACCCCGGAATCCACGTCCCGTCCATGGAAAAAGCCCGTAGCGCTGGCAGCCAGCGTGGGCGCACTCGGCGTGGTCTTCGGCGATATCGGCACCAGTCCGCTGTACACGTTCAAGACGGTGCTGGACATGACAGGCGGCAACAACGCACACACCATACTCGGCGTGATCTCGCTGCTGATCTGGACGCTGATCATCGTCACGTCAGTGAAGTACGCCGGCTTTGCGATGCGTATCGACAACAATGGCGAGGGCGGCATCCTGGCGTTGATGGCTCTGCTGGGCGTGAAGCGGCAAAAACGCCCGCTGCTCGTTGCGGTAGGCCTGTTCGGTGCCGCGTTGATTTATGGCGACGGCGCGATCACCCCGGCCATCTCGGTGCTGTCGGCGCTGGAGGGGCTGAATATCGTGGCGCCGTCGCTGCACCCGTACGTGTTGCCGCTGACAGTCATCATCCTGCTGGCACTGTTTGCGGTGCAGCCCATGGGTACCGCGAAAATCGGACGTGCTTTCGGTCCGATCATGCTCGTGTGGTTCCTGGTCATGGCCGTGCTCGGCCTGTGGGGCATCACGCGACATCCGGCCATCCTGTGGGCACTGAACCCCTACTACGGACTCGACTATCTGCTGCACAGCGGCGCTGGCGGATTCCTGGTGCTGGGCGGCGTGTTCCTGTGCGTCACCGGTGCCGAAGCCCTCTACGCGGACATGGGTCACTTCGGCGCCGGCCCGATCAAGCTGGCGTGGGCCTCCCTGGTCTTTCCCAGCCTGGTGCTGAACTACGCCGGCCAGGGCGCCATCGTTCTGGCCGGCGTACCGACCGATGGGAATATCTTCTATCGGCTGTGCCCGCCATGGTTGACCCTGCCGCTGATCATCCTGTCGACGGTGGCCACCATCATTGCCAGCCAGTCGATCATCACCGGCGCGTTTTCCATGACACGGCAGGCGATCCACCTGGGCTGGATGCCCCGGCTGAAAATCCTGCAGACCTCTCAGGAGGGTTACGGACAGATCTACGTCGGCGTGGTGAACTGGACCCTGATGCTGGTGACGATCGGCCTGGCGCTGGGCTTCCGCAAATCCGACAACCTGGCCGGTGCCTACGGCATCGCCGTATCCGCCACCATGCTGATGACCACCGTGCTGCTGTTCATCGCCATGCGCGAAATCTGGAAGTGGAACCTGGCCTTGAGCGGCGCCATCGCCAGCGTGTTCTTCGTGGTCGATGCGTCATTCTTCTCGTCGAACATGATGAAGCTGTTCGACGGTGGCTACGTGCCGTTGATGCTTGCCGCACTGGTCTATCTCGTCATGTATGTGTGGCATCGGGGCATTACCGCCGTCGCGATTCGGCTCGCCGAAAACCCGGTGCCGATCGATGCGTTCATCGCGGACATCACCGAGACCAAGGTTGCGCGCGTGCCCGGTACGGCCGTGTTCCTCACGCGCGCCAAGGCCAACACGCCGCCGGTGATGCTGTGGTATGTGAAGCATAGCCATGCCCTGCACGAACGCGTGCTGGCGGTGACACTGGATATCGCATCCACCCCCTACGTCGCGGTCAAGGACCGTCTGACCATCGCCGAGGTGGCGCCCAACTTCTGGTCTATCACCGCAAGCTACGGCTTCATGCAAAAGCCCGACTTGCCAGCCCTGATGTCGCTGATCGCCACGCATGGCTGTCCGATCGAAACACACGAACTCAGCTATTTCATCGGCATGGAAGAAATCGTGCCACGCAAGGACGGTCGCGGCCTGCCGCGCTGGATCGAAGCGCTGTTCAGCGTGCTGCTGCGCAATAGCGTGCGCGTTACCGATTACCTGCACGTGCCCGCGGACCATGTTGTCGACATAGGCAGACAGGTGTCCATCTAGCAGGATCCGAACGGGCTGAAACCACGTCAACGGCCTCATGCAGGCTCGGGGTGTGTTTCCATCTGACGCACTTCGCAGGTGATGTCCCATTCGTCGCCATGAACCTTGAGGAAGCGCGTGGTCCAGTGGATCGCCTCTTCCATCGACTTGGTCTCCATCACCGCGTAACCGCCGATCACTTCCTTCGCCTCGGTGAACGGGCCGTCGACCACACTGATCTTGCCGTGGGAAAGCCGTACACGAACGCCTTCCGATGTCGGCCTGAGTCCGGCCGTATCAAGCATGACCCCGGCTTTGGTCACTTCTTCCAGCAGCTTGCCCATATCGCTCATCAGCTTCTCGCTGGGCCGCAGCCCGCTGTTCTCGTTGATCCTGATCATGGAAAGGAATCGCATGGTCATGCTCCTGTCGTTGGCTGTTCGGGCCGGATACCGGGCGATTGCGCATCCTGTAAACCCCACGGCTATGCATGCAACGAATGGGAGAGGATCGGATCGACATGCCCTGCGGAATTTCTGCATCTATTTCTGTCCGCGAAGCGGACTCATGCACATACGTTCGTCAGGCAGAAGCATCCCTGATCTGAAGTCGCAACTGTACCTTTGCAAATCTTTGCCTCGTTTCAGCGGCCCAGGACTGAACGCGACCCAACGTGTAGCTCCGCGCTGACAACCGATTCATCCCACCCGCGTTAGATTGCACATCCCCGCCAAGATAGATCGCCGGACTGTCATGTCCGTGAAATATTTCCGCGCTTTTCGCGATGTGTCATGGCCATTTGTATCGCTGTTGCAATCACCGCGGTTGCCCCACCGTGAAAACGCTCATGACCATCGAAGACCAGCAAGCCGGCACCATCGGGAAATGGTCGACGGGCGACATCGCGTGGGTGCTGTCCATTTTGTTGATCGCCTTGACCGCGCGCCTGCTCCATATCGAAAGCCAGCCGTTCTGGCTCGATGAGGCACTGACCTACCAGCGCATTCATCTTGGCATCGACGGGCTGATCGCCGACAGCTTCAGCAACCGGCACATGCCGAGTTATTTCCTGATGCTGCAACTGTTCTCGCAGTTCGACTCGGCCGACGCGTGGCTGCGGATACCGTCAGCGCTGTTCGGTGCCATGTCGGCCAGCATGGTGTTCGTCATTGCGCGACGCATCGGCGGCCGCAGTGCCGCCATCGTCGCCGGACTGCTGATGGCGTTGTCGCCGCTGCAGGTGCAATACGGCCAGGAAGCGCGCTCGTATACGCTCGTGACCTTGCTGATCACCGTCGCACTCTGGGGCCTGGTCCGCTTGGCGCAAAATCCAGTACGTGCGTCGCTGGGCATTCGCCATCCCGAGTTTGATTGGCGCGGCTGGGTGGCTTATGTGTTTGGCACGATCGGCGCGCTGGATGTGCTCAGCGATGCGGCACCTTGGCTGATCGCTGCCAACCTCTCGCTGTTTCTGATCTGGCGCAACCTGCGTCTGGAACAGCCGCATGAGCAACACGCCGGCTTCCGGCGCAGCTGGTTGCTGAGCGTGGCAATCATCCTTGTGTGCTGCGTGCCCTTTTACGGCGCGATCCTGGCGGCCAGCGATGGCCAGATGCTGCAGAAGTTCGACTGGGTCCCGCCCTTGAGCTGGCGCAATCTTCGGGTCGCCGCCAAGAGCGCCTATCTGATGCGCATTGCCGCCGTGGTGCGTTTCAGCGTACTGCCCACGGCCGTACCGCTGCTCGGGTTGCTGGTGGCGGTGCTGGGTGGCATCGGGCTGTTCCGTATGCGCGGACGATTGGAAGGCCGCGTCCTGCTGCTGGGCTTCGCGGCGCTACCGCTATTGCTGCTGGCCATCTCGCTGGTCAAGTCCATGGTGCTGCCGCGCTATATCCTATGGAGCGCCGCACCGTTTTTCATCCTGGCCGGGATGGGCGCCGCCGCCCTGCCGCGTCGCCTTGTGCCTGTCGCAGCTACAGCGCTGTTGCTGCTGTGCGCGATCAATCTTGCACCGGTCTACCGGATCGAAACCAAGCCACGCTGGGATAAGGCTGCTGCCACGCTGGCCGCGAATGTCCGCCCTGGCGATACGGTATTCACCGGCGATCCAAACGCGCCCACCATGCTCGCCGTGCTGCAGCCCAGGGACACCTCGCCGATCGGCAACACCGCACTGGTGACACCTCGACTCGACGTGGCACTGGCACGCTGGAAACAGGGAGGCCGCGTCTGGGCGGTGAATGGTCGCTCAGCGCTGGGCCAGCGCGAGGAGCTAGACGCGTTCAAGACCCGCATCGCCGCCCTGGGCGCGCCCGCCCTGGAAATTCCCGAGGGCAAGGAAATCACCATTCTGATGTTCGCTGCACCAAAAAGCGGAACCTAAGTACGGTGTAGTTGGTGAAGAGCGCCGGCTGGTTCTTTGACGCCAGCCTCAACCACCCTGCTTCCTGGCGGTGGCCTGCTTGCGCTTGAGGGCGCGGGCGCGGTCCGCAGCCTGGACGCGATGTGCGTTCAGGATCGCCGGAAGCAATCCGGGGAAGCGCTGTTCGATCTCGATGCAGCGGCTTGTGTTGTGCATTTCCACACCATGCCGCTCGCTATGCACCAGCCCCGCTTCGCGGAGCGCGCGGAAGTGCTGTGAAAGCGTGGACTTGGGGATGCTGCGGTCGCTCATCTGCAGAAAGTTCGAGCAGATATTTGTGCAGGCCGAGCCGGCCAGTTCCACATAGATCGCCGCGCGCACGGGATCGGACAGGGCATGCAAGATGCCCTCCACGGTGACGTCTTCGATCGATGGGTGAATCAGCGGCCTCATGAATACATCCTACCAGCCCTTGACATCTAGTTCCATAGTTCGTATGTTACGAACTAAAGAAGTATGCAACCTTTCCCCACCCCGCACGATAGGAAATGTCATGAGCAAGCTCACAGGTAAAGTCGCCATCGTCACCGGCGCATCCAAAGGCATTGGCGCAGCCATTGCCAGATCACTGGCCGCCGCTGGCGCGTCCGTGGTCGTCAATTACGCCTCCAGCAAGACGGGTGCCGATACCGTCGTCGCCGAGATCGGCGCGGCCGGCGGCAAGGCGGTTGCCGTACGCGGCGATGTCTCCAAGGCCGCCGATGCACAAGCCATCGTCGACGCGGCGATCGAGCATTTCGGTCGACTGGACATCCTCGTCAACAACTCCGGCGTCTACGGGTTCTCCCCACTCGAGAGCATCACCGAGGAAGACTTCCACCGGCACTTCAACGTCAACGTGCTCGGCCTGCTGCTGACGACCCAAGCCGCCAGCAAGCATCTCGGCGAGGGCTCCAGCATCATCAATATCGGCTCCGTCGTCACCCGCATCACCCCGCCGGGCAGCGCGATCTACACCGGTACCAAGGGTGCGGTGGACGCCATCACCGGCGTGCTGTCGCGCGAGCTGGGTCCGCGCAAGATTCGCGTCAACGCACTGAACCCGGGCATGATCGAAACCGAGGGTACCCATGCCGCCGGCTTCATCGGTTCGGATTTCGAAGCAGGTACCGTCGCGCAAACCCCACTGGGCCGACTCGGCCAGCCGAACGACATCGCCTCGATCGCGGTGTTCCTGGCTTCCGACGATTCGTACTGGCTCACCGGCGAACAGCTGCTAGCCGGCGGCGGCCTGCGTTAAACAGCAAACCCAAAAAAGCGCATTCCGGCATCGGAATGCGCCTGCGCCTGGACACATTGCCACAGTTTGTGCCTGTTGCATCGGCTTCCTGGGCTTCAACGATCCGAACAAACGAATCGCCTGGGCAAGCTGTTGTTGAGGGCTGCCTTGCCTTCAACAACGCACCAAATCAGGCGCATGTCCGTATTTGGTTACGACGAATCAGGCACTTGGCGTGCCTGATTCGCTGTTTGGGTGGTGGTTGAGGCTGCGTGTCCATTGATGTCGACGCCATGCTGCGGGTGGCGCGCCGAACTCGCGGCGAAATGCGCGACTGAATGCCGTGTCGGTTTGATAGCCCACATCCTCCGCAATGCGCGCAAGCGGTGCGTTGCTTTGATACAAAAGATTGGCTGCGAGCAACATCCGCCATTGCGTGAGGTACAGCATGGGTGAACTACCCACCAGGTAGTGGAAGCGCTCAGCGAGTACGGACCTCGACGTGCCAATTGCATTCGCCAATGCTTCAAGCGTCCACGCTTGTGCGGGGCGCGAGTGCATGGCGTTCAACGCAGGCCCGACAATGGGATCACCCAGCCCGGCAAGCCAGCCCGTGCGGCCTTCGCGTTGCTCGTTCACATACAAACGCAATACCTCGATGACCAATACTTCCGCCAGCTTGGCCAACACACCAGCGCCACCAGGACGGGGCGAACGCGCCTCAACCACCGCGTAGCGCACAGAAGCTTCCAGCCACGCACCCGCATTCGATCCGCGCACATTGACCTTGACCAGCGCAGGCAAGCCCGCAAGCAACATCCGCGCGAAGCGCGCGTCGCATGCCAGGTAGCCGCAAACAATGCGTGTGGTCGGGCCGCCACCACCGTAGGCAAGTTGACGCGGTCGGCGTGACAACACCGCATCCAGCCGTCCACTCACTGCGGGCGCAAGTCCAGGCTGCGAGTTCATGCGATGCTCATTGCCTTGGGGAAAGAGCACGACATCACCGGCAATCAAGCGCGTCGGCGGCTGGCTGGCCAACTCGACGAAGCATTCGCCTTCGGTGATCAGGTGAAAGATCACCACCCGTTCAGCGCCGGGCTCGAGCAGCGGCGCCACGGAATCCGCGCAGGGAGATTGATAGCTCCAGGGTGCCGTGAATCGGGCCTGGATGAAAATGGCGCCGACAAGACGTACCACACGGAGGATTTCTGATAGCGCGTCCATCAGACGGCCTCGATATCGATGCGCAATTCCACCGGCGTTGCGCTACGCACCGCATTGGGAACAGGCGAGCAGGACTGACTGTTTTTCACCAACGTTCGCAGTCGCTCAGGTACAACTCCATGCGCGCCTATGCGCACGCACAGCTGCACGGCACGCGGCCCGGCGAATACTGGTTCACCGTCTGCGTCCATCATGCCCAAGAGGCCGCGTGCATCCGAACGACTGGTCGCGACCACCTCGAGTATTTTCAGTTCGATACCTTCATCGGCTGCAGCCATCGCAATGCAGGTCGCAAGACACGATGCAAGTCCGGCGCGAAACAGCCAACCCGGCGTAACCTGATCACCGCTGCCGCCCAGCTCGCCTGGCATGTCCGTCACCGTGCGAATGCCATTGGCATGACTCGACACGATTCGCGTGCCACCTTGCCAGCACGCCATGGCAGGCGCGTCATCGTGAAGGCCTGCCTCGGGCCGGCGATGGAAAACGTCTTTTGCACGCTGTCGGGCTGTTGCGATGTCTTGCATGGTCATGGCGCCCCTCCACGTCTACCTGATGCTCCCCGATTGTGGGCGCCTTGCAAGACGCCGCCAAGAGGCCCTATCGCGCACTGCTGCTGTCCCGGACGATCTGCTAGGTCACAGCGACGTACGGGCAGGACGACGGGCCACCCGCAGCCTCACGCTATGTCGCAGGGCCCGCGATGGCGACGCTCGCCATTGCGGAATCACTCGGTCCAGCGACAGCAACGGGAGAACAACCATGCCATTCCTGAACGTAAAACTGATTGAGGGCGTTTTCACGCCAACGCAAAAGCAGGACATGATTCGCAAGCTCACTGAAACAATGGTCACGATCGAGGGCGAGAACATGCGCCCAGTGACCTGGGTGGTGATCGAAGAGGTGAAAAGCGGCGATTGGGGAATTGCCGGCAACCCATTGACTACGGGCGATGTGAAGGCCCTTGCGGCGGGTAAATAACGCATGCAGCTGAATACAGGCCCGCAGGCAAGCTTGGTCGGCGGCGCAAGCACGAACTACAGGGCGATCTTCAGCCAGATTGGGCTTTTCAGATACGGCTGACTCGCTGATCCATCCGCCGTTGAACGAACCTTGCCCATCGACTACGCGCAAAGCTTGTGCGATCAAGCTTCCATCACACGAACTTTGGGGGTCAAATCACACAGACTTTGAAGCTCGGTACACGCTCGAGCGGTTACTGGCATTCAACGCATCGATACAGCTTGATCGCCTTCCGTTATACCGACATTCGTGCGCAACATCGCCGCGCCAAGCAACGCGCCCAGCGCGGCGAAGCAGGCGCCCACCATGAAAGCGGCTTG
The DNA here is from genome assembly GCF_009766065.1 of Dyella sp. S184. Taxonomy (GTDB): domain Bacteria; phylum Pseudomonadota; class Gammaproteobacteria; order Xanthomonadales; family Rhodanobacteraceae; genus Rhodanobacter. The sequence goes on from NZ_LMUE01000003.1 coordinate 224,315, forward strand.
ATAGCCACCTGCAAGTGCAGCGAGCGGCAGGTAGCCACTCGCCAGCAAACCTTCGCTGCGCGAAGCCGCGAGGCTGGCAAGAATGGCCAGACCCAGCGCGCCACCCATCATGAAGGCCGTGTTGACCACGCCCGAGGCGAGACCGGATTCGCTTGCAGACACATCGCTCATCGCGGCCAGCAGCACCGGATTGAACGCGATGCCTGCGCCCAGGCCGAGCAACACCATGCCAGGCAGGATATCGATCACGAAGTGGCCCTCGACCGGCGCACGCGCGAACAGCAGCAAACCGGTCGCCGCCATCAGGAGGCCAAACGCCAATGGGCGGCGGATACCGAAGCGCATCACCAGCTTGGCCGAGATGCCCAGCGAGAATGCAGCCATGATCAGGTTCGCTGGCAGGAAGGCCAGCCCCACCTGCATCGGGTTATAGCCGAGCACCAGCTGCATGTAGAGCGCAGAGAGAAAGAACCACGCAAACATCGCCGCCGCCCACAGCACGCCGACGATATTGGACACCGCAAGATTGCGCAGCTTGAACAATCGCAGCGGCATCAGTGGCACACGCACCCGCGCCTCGATCGCAAGGAATAGCGCCAGCAAGGCAATCGCGACCAGCAGTTGCCCGAGCGTACGCGGCGAGGTCCAGCCCATCTCGTTGCCATTGACGATGGCATAGACGGCAAGCATCAGCGCCAAGGTCACGGTTACCGCGCCGAGCACATCCAGATGCCGCGACACCGCCTCGGCCGACACCGCCGGCAGCAACCGCAGGGAAAGCACGACCACGCCGATACCGATCGGCAGGTTGACCAGGAATATCCAATGCCAGCTCAGGCTGCTGGTCAGCACGCCGCCCAGCATCGCACCAAGGCTGCCGCCGCCGGCGCAGACGAAACCGTAGACGCCCATAGCCCTGGCGCGATCGGCCGCCTCGGTAAACAAATCCATGATCAGCGACAACCCCACCGCCGTCACCACGGCACCGCCTAGCCCCTGCACACAGCGCGCAATCACCAACGCAGCCTGCGTAGTGGACAGGCCGCAGGCCAGCGATGCCAGCGTGAACACCACGATGCCTGTCAGGAAAAGGCGCCGATGCCCGTACAGATCACCGAGTCGACCGCCGAGCAGCAGGAAGCCGCCATAGGTCAGCATGTACGCATTCACCACCCAGGCCAATGACGTCGCCGAGAACTTCAAATCTGTCTTGATCGATGGCAGCGCGACATTCACGATCGTCGTATCGAGCACGATCATCAAGACACCCAGGCACAGCACCAGCAAGGCCAGCCAACGTCGGTCGCGATGCGCGTGCCTGCCTGGCAGGGTCGCAGTGTGGCTGTCGATAGGCGCTTTGTTCATGCATGGATCTCGCAGATGCCGGGTTTATGCCGCCTGGTCGGCGGTCTCACTCTAGCGTCGAACGAGCGCTCCCGAAATCGACATGCGCAGGCCCAGAAGAACATCACGCCGTGCTGATCGTAAACATGGCGGCTATCCAACTCTGCCCCCGTGCTGCTTGCGCCTCCAAGATGCAGCCTCCTCCCCGCCTTGAACGTCAGCCAGCCGCTTCGCGCCGAGGCAGTTTCCAGCCAGGCCGTACGAAGTGGCAGGTATAGCCGTTGGGATAATGCTCGAGGTAATCCTGGTGCTCGGGCTCGGCCTCCCAGAAGTCGCCCGCGGGTACCAGTTCCGTCACCACCTTGCCGGGCCACAGGCCGGAGGCATCCACATCGGCGATGGTGTCCTCGGCCACCTGCTTCTGCTCCAAGGAGGTGTAGAAGATCGCCGAGCGGTAGGCACTGCCACGATCATTCCCCTGCCGGTTCGGCGTGGACGGATCATGGATCTGGAAGAAGAACTCCAGCAGCGTGCGATAGCTCAATACCACCGGATCGAAGATGATTTCGATGCCCTCCGCATGGCTGCCGTGATGGCGATACGTCGCGTTCGGCACATCGCCGCCGGTGTAACCCACGCGGGTGGAGATCACGCCGGGATAGCGACGCAGCAGATCCTGCACGCCCCAGAAGCATCCACCCGCCAGCACCGCACGTTCGGTAGTCATCGCACATCCTCCACCTGATCCAGATAGGCCCCGTAACCCCCGGCCTCCATGTCATCGCGATGGATGAAGCGCAGCGAGGCCGAATTGATGCAGTAACGCAGGCCGCCACGATCCTTTGGGCCATCGGGAAAGACATGCCCGAGATGGCTGTCCCCATGTGCCGAGCGCACCTCGATGCGGACCATGCCATGCGTGGCATCGCGCAATTCACTGACATTGGCCGGTTCGATCGGCTTGGTGAAACTCGGCCAGCCACAACCCGATTCGAATTTGTCTGACGAGGCAAACAGCGGCTCGCCCGAGACGATATCGACGTAGATGCCCGGCTGCTTGTTGTCCAGGTATTCGCCGGTCCCGGGCCGCTCGGTGGCACTTTGCTGGGTGACGCGATACTGCTCCGGCGTGAGCTTCGCGATGGCGTCGGGGTTCTTGCTGTACTGGCTCATGAGCCTCTCCTGCTTCAGGCGCTGCTCCCGGCTTGAACCGATACCCTGATCGAGGCCGACAACATTGTCCGGTGGAATGGGATAGCGCATAGATGGGGGTCAGCAATGCGATGTCCAACCTGCACACCGATGCATTCGATCCAAGGCAGCCCACGGTTACGCGCAAGGCATCGCCACGACGCCATTGCGGCCCTTGGCTTTGGCCTCGTAAAGCGCGCGGTCGGCGACCACGATCAGAGATTCCGGTGGCTGCTTCGGGTCCGGACGCGCGGCACTGACGCCGATGCTCACGGTGACATGGTCTGCCACGATCGAAGCGGGATGAGCGATGGCCAGAGACTCGATGCGGCGGCACAGGTCGATGCCAAGCCGCTGCGCCTCGTTGAGGTCACAGCCCGGCAGCAACAGTATGAATTCCTCGCCGCCGTAGCGCGAAACGTGCGCCTTTGTGCCTCGGACGATCCCGGCGCACAGGCGCGCCAGCACGCGCAGGCATTCATCGCCGAACACATGACCGCACGCGTCGTTGAGTGCCTTGAAGCAGTCAACATCGACCAGCAGCAAGGCCAGCCAACCACCCTCCTGCGCATGCCGCTGCCACTCCTCCGCAAGACGCTGGTCGAAGCTGCGCCGGTTGGCGATGCCGGTGAGGCCGTCGCTCATCGACAGCTGCTCCAGCTTGCGGTTGGCCAGCTCCAGTTCGCGCACCACGCGCGCGAGATGGACGGTCCCGGCGATCTGCAACGCGATGGCATCGAACATCGCGCAGACTTCCGGCGTGAAGAAATCCACGGAGGTGCTTTCGAGGTTGAGTACACCATGCAGGTACTCACGATGCCGGATCGGCACCAGGTACTCGGATTTCACCCGGCAGTTCCCGGGCACGTAATCCGCATCCGCTTCCACGTCGGCGATCAGTTGGGCCTTTCCACTACGTACGCAACGCCCGGAGGCACCGATCGTCACCGGCCACGGCAGTTCACCGGGCAGGTCAAGCTCAATGCCCGACCAGACCTCCTGCACGAAATGCGTCCCTTCGTCGTTGAGCAGGATGATGCTGGCAATGGCGACCGGCAGGCGCCTGGCCACACAGTCGACAATCCGCTGCAGCACCGCTTCCAGCGTATCGCCCTGCAGCGCCTCCATCGATACCTGCGCCAGAATCTCGGTGAGCATCGCGCGCCGATCGGACGCACCGCGCTCGCTCCATGGAGAGCGCTGCTCAGGCGCGTGCTCGACATTGGGGGTGGGATGCGTCATGGCGGCAGTTGGCCCCGGCATTTGACCGAGTCTACGACGAGTCGCAGGGTTAAGGGGTCAAAAGTGCAGCCGGTCGGCGCCACTTCCGCGCCGCTCTTCGTGTCGGTCGCGGGAAGCCATGCCTGTAAAGGAGTCCCTTTACCATTTCCTTTGGCTTAGATAACAGCGTGCTAGTGAGGCGATTGCGCAGTGATGAACTGCATCCAGTAAATCCAGATCAGCACGAATACCGGGCCGAGCGCCGCTAGCAGCTTGATGGACCACTCAGGCGTGGCGGAGTTCTTTTGCCGCGCGCCAAACACCCCTAGCTGCTGAAGCTCTCGCACCCTGCGCGCACCATCGGCCAGCATGATCCAAAGGGCATTGGCAACAGCCAGCAGCAACAGGCTGCCATACCAGTAAGTCACATAAGGGTTATGGTCTTGCGGGCGAAAAAAACTGAACACCGACGGCACACCACCGAACAGCACGCCCCACCCCATCACCAGCCAGGGCACATCCGAAAGCAGGTACAACCGTCCGAACAGGCCCAGCGTCTCGCTCTGCTGAATCTCGTTGAGACCGCTTGCGGTGACGATTCGACGGCGGCCGATCACGTAGTTGATCAGCGAAATGCCGATGGCAATCGCCCAGAAATAACGACTGAAGAACTGAAACGGAAACGGTTCCACCGCTGACTCCCCTTGTTGACCGCCCTGGCAAAGCCTAGCGTCAATCGAGGTCACGGTGCAGTAACCCATAGGCCAGCTCACTCCGACCTCGCTGTTTAACTGGCAGCGTTTGGAAAGGAGCTCTGCCCCGTTACGTTTCGGAATCCATATCCTGGATATCACGCGCGACTAACGGTCGAAGGTGCAGCCTGACTACCCACTTGGCAATAGTTCGTCCCTCTGGCAGTTCTTGATCTGTGATTGAGGTCTTCGCCGTGAATACTCGAGACGTATCCCGCTCCCAATCGTTATGGCATGTCAGCACATGGCCCGGTTTTATCGCCCACATCGTCCATCGACAGGCGAAGGAACCATCAGACCAAGTACCCGTGCGTATGACAAGGCGACAAATGTTGCTCGCAGCGCAGGAACTCAAGCGGCGAGAGCAGCGTGAACTTATATTGGGGCAGCTGCGCTACATAAAGCCGAGAGGCCGCGGCAACTCGTAAGACGCGTTGATCCGGGATACCTGTGGCTCCAGGGCGGCGCGGTTCGCCGAACTGGCTGTCGTCCGTGTCATCGCGCATGGCTTTGCTTCCAGCCGGTGAGAGGGCAACAATGGCTCGCCGCACGAGGTGGTGATGCCAGCTCTCGTGGCAGACGATCACTGAACAGGCAGCGGCGGGATCGCCAGGCTGCGTTCGCTGTCGCCGGTTGCTCCCGTGAGCATGCTCGGTGGCAGATGCCCGACATCGCCAACGCTGATGACCTTGAAGCTGCCATTGGCCTCGATGCGGATCTCCGTGATGCTGGCATTGCCCACCGACATTTCCAGCCACGCCTTGGTATCCACGCCCAGCGCACGCGTGACCAGGTAACGGATCACGTCACCGTGGCATACGAACAGTTCGGTGCGCTCGTGCCCAATGGAAGGCTTGAAGTAGCGGGCGAAGACCCGGTCGAGCTGGGCTGTGCAGGCCGCCAGGTCTTTCGGCTTTTCGTGGGCCATGATCTCGGGCCGCCGGGTGGGCGGTGTGCATTCGGCAAGGTCGTCAACCACCTCGAAATGGCGCCCCGGGAAATCGCCCGCGATGATCGCCGCCGTGTCGCGCGCACGTTGCACCGGACTGACATACATCGCATCGAAACGCGTCGGCAGGCCGGCTAGGCGTGCGCCCACCAGTTGCGCCTGTGCCACGCCGATCGGTGCCAGATGCGGCCCCGGCTGGTCGCCTATGGCAGGATCCGGCACGTAATAGCCGTGCCGTACCAGCACGATGATCCGTGCCGCTGGGGTCTGTATGTCAGCGCTGTAAACAGGCGTGATCAGAAGCAGCCAGCATAGGCTTAACAGGAATCTGTTCATGGCCGAAGTATTGCGCAACTGCAAAGTGCGGCACTAGTCAGAAAACCACAATGCCCTAACGCTGATCCGATCCTGCTCTGGAGACGCTGATTTCTATTTCGCCTGCAAGGTAGTCAGGACCTGCTGCGCGTCCGCGTGCGCACCGTCCAGCGTCGTGCTCTTCAAGCCATGCTCGGCCTGGGTCAACGCGGTGTGCAATTTGGATTCGCTGGCGGCATCGCCCTTGGCATCGACGATGGCACCCTGGCCCTGACCTTTGCACGGGTCCGCTTCCTGGGCGTCGAAGCCTTTGCCGGATGGCCCGACCAGACAGTTGATAACGTGGTGCAGATGCGTATGCGCCGTCTTCAGGTCCGTCGCGCCAAGCGCCATGCCGGCGTGTGCGCTGGCCGTACCAATCTGCTTCGATACCGCGGTATCTGTCTCTTGCGCGAGCATGGGCAACGCGGCCGCCAACAGGAGCATCGGTAACCACCGAATGAATTTCTTCGTCATGGCGCAACTCCGGAGTAACGCGGCATCGCCGCACTCACCACAGCATAGGCCTGTGCCGTTCAACGAAAAAGGGGGATATCTGGCCTACCTTGCACGGTGGATACCGAGAACAGGGCATAACCAGCCCATTAGCCTCGTCCAAATTCATCCCGATAAATTGGACTCTGATCACGGTTTTCACCACGGCTAAGTCGGGACGGTTCGTTTAACTGCTCACTCCCCTTTAATTCCCTTTACTTGAAAAACACGTAATAACTTACAGCTACCAAATAGCTCCGATAGTGGTTAGCGTACGGCGGTCGCCATCGCATGGCGATACGGAGATGGGGGCTCCGGGTTGTATTTTGTTTTGGTAATACCTTTGGATTTGGATAATCCAAGTCTGACGACCACTACACTTTGCTTCCAATGGGGAAAAATATATGCGCTCCAAGAAAACTTTTGGCTCACGTCGCATGCTCAAGATCGCGATTGTTGCAAGTCTCGTTAGTGCAGCGTGGCTTCCATCGGCCTTTGCCGCACCCGCCGTCGAGAACGGCGCTGATCAGGCACAAGTCCCTTCGATGGTGCAGGCTCAGGCCATTCAAAGCTGGCACGAGGACATGGTCCGCATGGCAGCACCTTCGGAAGGCTGCTTTCAGGCCACCTTTCCCAGCATTCTCTGGAAACAGGTGGCTTGCACCCAGGTACAGCCGTTTTCCCACCCACTGCCGCGGCGTCCGGATGCCTTGACGAGGTTTGCGGAGAGCGCGGGTGCTGGTGGTACGCAGACCACGGGCAATGGTAATGACTATGCCATTGAGGTCTCGGGGCTGATCAGCAGCGCCACCGGAACCTTCCCGTCGGTCACCGGCGTAACCTCTGAAAAGAGCGTAGGCGTTGCGGCCTTCGGTGGCGGCGGCATTCTGGGACCGAACGAATACACGCTCCAGGTGAATTCGAATTACAACAAGACCACCAGCGCATGCAAAAGTCATTCGGGCTGCACGGTCTGGCAGCAATTCATCTATTCCCCGGATTACAGCACCAAGGGCAAGGCAGCCGTTTTCATCCAGTATTGGCTGCTCGGCTACGGCGGCAGCAGCTGCCCAAGCGGATTTGGCAGCGACGGTGAAGGTGATTGCTACAAGAACAGCTCCGCCGTAACGGCACCGGATGTTCCGGCCACCCAGCTGGCCAATCTCAAGATTTCCGGCACTGCCGCAACCGGTGGCAATGACACGGTGGTGTTCACCAATGGCACCACGGCGTACACGCTCAGCGCGAAGGACAGCGTGCTGGATCTCGCGAGCGCATGGGACCAGACGGAGTTCAATGTCGTCGGCAACGCGGGGGGCTCGGAAGCAGTGTTCAACTCCGGCTCGTCGATCACGGTGAATCTCGCAGTAAGCGACGGAAGCACCGCCACGCCGACGTGTGCCTCGAACGCCGGCTCGACCGGCGAGAGCAATAACTTGAACCTGGGCAGCTGCACCGCCACCGGTGGATCCTCGCCGTCGATCAAGTTCACCGAGTCGAACTGAGCACGCCAGATCGCAGTATGCTGAAATCCAGCTAGCAAGAGTGGAAGCCGAGGGGCGCATGCGCCCCTCGGTGTTTATTCCGACACCGGCAGCCCGGTCAAAGCAGGGCAGCGTTACTTCTTGCCGCACCCCTTTCCCGGCTGGGCCGATTAGTCGCGCGTATGCTCGCCCAACGGCTGATGACGACTTCGATGTCACGCTGAATCGTGCCAGTGCAACGACTCCAGCCACACCGTGGGTTACGATGCCGCCCCTTCGTCGCGTTGCCGCCAACTGTCGCAGGTTCATTACAGCTATTTCAGGAGACTGCCCGTCTTGTCGCATTATTCCGGTCCCCTCCTCACGCGTCCGATCGCCGAGGCACTGCTGGCCGCACGCGATGCCGGTGTGGGCAAATGGACCGGCTCGCTGGATTTGGGGCGCTCGAGTGGCAACGCGCTGCTGGAAGCTGACACCTGGCAGTGGCACAGCCAGCGCTATCCGTATCCACCCACGCTGAAGGACCGCACGATCTATGTCTGGGATGGTGATGAGTTCGCGCCGGTGTCGCGCTATTCCGGCTCGCTGATCAAGCTGGTGCCGACCGAATGGGGGGCGCCCACCTTCGAGATCGACGGCATCAAGATGCTGCCGACGTCGAAGGAATCGCCCTTCGAGGACGCACGCCGCAAGGTGGCGCTGATCGAGCCGCGCGGCAAGGTGGTACTCGATACCTGCGGCGGCCTGGGCTACTTCGCGGCATGTTGCCTGGAAGCAGGTGTGACGCACATCCAGTCGATCGAGAAGAACGCTGACGTGCTGTGGCTGCGCACGCTCAACCCATGGTCGCCGGACCCCGATGCGCTCGCCAGCGGCGGGCGCCTGCAGCTCAATCATGCTGACGTCTCGCAGGCAATCACGCAGATCGCTGACGCCTCAGTGGACGCGCTACTGCACGACCCGCCACGCTTCGGCATCGCCGGCGAGCTGTACTCGCAGGCGTTCTACGACCAGCTTGCGCGCGTGCTACACCGCGGTGGGCGCCTGTTCCACTACACCGGTAGCCCGAACAAACTCACAAGCGGCCGCGATGTGCCGCGCGAGGTGGAAAAGCGGCTGGAGAAGGCCGGATTCAAGGCGCAGCTCGCGCTGGACGGCGTGCTGGCAACTCGGCGCTGAGCAGTTGCTGGCCACGTTTTATGGTCGTGGCATCCCTCCAGGTACTTCTGGCGTATAAACATGTTCACCCGTCCATCGCCCCAGGAGTCACACCCATGAAGTCATTGTTGAAATTCGCGGCCCTCGCCCTCGTTGGTACCACTACCCTCGCGGCGCCAGCTTTTGCGGCACTGACGATAGGCACCCAGGCACCCAACTTCACCGCACCGGCCTATCTCGCCGGGCAGCCCTTCACGTTCAATCTCGCTGACGCCTTGAAGAAGGGTCCGGTGGTGGTCTATTTCTTCCCCGCCCCACACACCTCAGGCTGCAACGTCGAGGCACACCTGTTCTCGCAGGCCATTCCCCAATTCACGGCAGCACATGCGACGGTGATCGGCGTCACCGCCGGCAACCTTGACCAGCTGGCAGCCTTCTCGAAGGAAGCCGATCACTGCAGCGGCAAGTTCCCGGTCGCTGCCGACGAGGGCGCGAAGATCGCCAAGCAATACGACGCGCTGCTGTTGCTGAAGCCGGGCTGGTCGGACCGCACCTCGTATGTGATCGCCCCGTCGGGGAAAATCACCTATGTCTATTCCAGCCTCAGCCCCACCAAGCATGTTGAAGAGACATTGAATGCGGTGAAGGCGCTCGAGCAACCGGGCAACGCCGCGAAGTAATCGCGGGCTTGATCACCGCCCAGTAACAACGCAGAGGCCACTTTTTCGCGAAGTGACCTCTGTCCCGCTGTTGCGACCACGCTTCCCGACGCCGTCCTACTTGCGCGGCGCGATGATCTGGCTCAGATAATCCGGCGTGCCCTCGATGCGTACCAGATGCGGGTACTGCAGGCCGCCGTGGTAGTCCACCGGCACCGTGCGGTAACCGTCCTGGTACTTCAACAGCAGCTGGATCGGCGTCTTACTGTTCCTGGCCGCCGCGATCGCGCTCTTCAGCACATCGCTCGAATAGGTCTGCCCGTTCACCGCGACCAGGGTGGCCCCGGTGCTGACGCCAGCCTTGAACGCCGGCCCGTCCCAGCGCACATCGTTGACCTCACCCTTGTCGGTCATCGTCAGGCCGATCGACCAGGCAAAGTTGTACAGATGGCGCGACGGCTCCGGGCGGCTGTTGTACTGCTTCTCGTACCCGCTTTCCTGATCGGTGTAGACCAGCTTCCAGCCAGTGGCCGCGATGCCGTTCTCCAGCGGCGGATTGAGTGTCTGCACACGCGCATGCAGGAAACTCGCCCAGTCGTACTTGGCCACGCCGTTCAGACCCGCCACCACGTCGTCAAAGGTGTAGGTCTTGGTCACGTAGCTGCCGTTGTCGACGCCGAAGAACGCGCTCGCGAAATCGTCCAGCGACTTGTGGTCATTCGTCAGCGCGCGCAGCTTGGCGTCCACTTCCAGCCACATCATCTGGCCGCCGCTGTAGTAGTCCTCGCTCATCTGCCAGCTGCGGTACGGCAGGCTCGAGCGGCGGGCAGCGGTCGCGTCATTGGTGGTGTCTTCCAGCGTGCGCCACTGAAAGCCGGGGCGGTTGCGGTCGTAATTGGCTGCTTCCATGGCCAACGCATCGCGGAATTCTTGCGGCGTCCACATGCCGGCACGCGCGGTGAGTATGTAACCCCAGTACTGCGTCTGCCCCTCGTACACCCACAGCAGCGAATCGCCCATCGGCACGTTGAAGTTGGGCGTCCACAGGTCAGCCGGACGGCGGAACTTGCCATTCCACGAATGCGTGTACTCGTGCGCCAGCAGGTCGCGGCCAGGCGAGTTGTCGTTCCAGGCGGTGAAGTAGTCGGCGCCCATGCCATCCTCACTGGACTGGTGGTGCTCGGTACCGTTGCCACCCAACACATCCGACAGCGAGAACAGGAAGTCGTAGTGGTCGTAGTGATGCGAGCCGAACAGCTTCACCGCCTGCGTCACCAGCGCGCGATGCACATTCAACTGCTCGGGCGTCATCTCCAGGTACTTCGGCGCGTCAGCGACGATGTCCAGATGCACCGGCGCATCGCCACCCGGGTTGAGGTCGACCCGCTTGAAGTACTGGCCCGCGTAGATCGGCGAATCGACCAGGTTGTTGAACGTCACTGGCTTGAAGGTGGTGGTATCACCCGACTGCGAGGCCGTCTCCAGCGCGGTGCCGAGCTGCCAGCCATGCGCCAGCGTCACGCTGGGCGCGAAGGTGATGCCACGCGAAAAATAGCCGGCCGGATACAGCGCCACCTTGCTCCATTCCATGTCCATCATGCGGTCGGTGATCTCGAAGCCCTCGTTGTCGGTGCGGCCGGACATGTACTGGAAGGTCGCATCGAGGGTGGAAACGCCCGCGGGCACGTCGAGATGGAACGCGTACACGTTGTACTCGTCACGTTTCCACATGATCGGCTTGCCGTTGGCGCTGAGCTTGAGGCCAGCGAGCATGGCGATCGGGCCGGTCGGCGAGTGATCGCCGGGAATCCACTGCGGGTACAGCAGCGTCAAAGCGCCCGCCTTTACCGGAATCGTCTCGTGCACGCGGAAAATGCCCTGCAACCTGTCGCTGGCATCGACATGGATCGCGATCGTGCCGGCATAGGGCGTGTCCTGCGGCGGGGGTACCTGGTCGGTTCGCGGATCCTGCGCGCAGGCGGCAGCGGTCGTGAGGGCCATGGATACGGCAACGGCAAGACACGCCAGCGTGCGGCGCGTGCCGGTCGGTAACCCGGCGAGAGAGACAACGGACATGATGAACTCCAGCATGCAGACCTAAGGATTCTTCTAACTTAACACCAGAGGCGCCGCCCGAGGCGGCAAATCTGGGTGAAGAATGCACTGCCAAGCGCTGACCCCTTCCCGGTCAGAGCTGTCACTCCGCAAGCCCGAATCCGCCGTCCATACGATCGCGCCCCTCCGCCTTGGCGCGATACAGCGCCTCGTCCGCGCGGCGAAGCAGCTGTTCCGGCGATGTCGTGGCGGTGGACGCGACGGCGGCGATGCCGACACTGATCGTCACGTGTGGCGCGACGTCGGAGCAACGGTGTTCGATCGCCAGCGCACGCACGGCCTCGAGCATGCGCTGTGCTACCGCCGCAGCTTCGCTGGCGTCGCACCCGCTGAGCAACACCGCGAACTCCTCGCCGCCATAGCGTGCGGCGAGATCCACATCCGGGCGCAGTGCCTTGGTCAGCGCGCCCGCGACGGCGGTCAGTGCGACATCGCCGGCGAGATGGCCATAGGTATCGTTATAAGCCTTGAACGCATCGACGTCGCACATCAGCACGGCAAGCGACGCGCCACTTGCCGCATGCTCGACCAGCGCATCGCGCAGCCGCTGGTCGAACGCACCGCGATTCGCGATGCGGGTGAGGCCGTCGAGCGCGGCGATGCGTTTCAGCTCGGCGTTCGCGTTGCGCAGCGCCTTGGTGTGTTGGGCGACCTCGCGTGTCAGCTCCCGCTCACGCTCGTGCAAACGCCATACGCGCAGCCGGTAAATCGCGGCGAGCAGGCCGATGACGATCATCGCGACGAGGATGCGGAACCACCAGGTCGCGTACCAGCTCGGCACGATCGTGAAGGCCACGCTGGCGCCCTCGGTATTCCACACGCCGTCGTTGTTGCTCGCGATCACCCGGAACACGTAGTCGCCGGGCGGCAGGTTTGTGTAATAGGCGACGCGGCCGGCACCGACGTCGATCCAGTCCCGGTCGAAGCCTTCGATGCGGTAGCGGTATTGCACCGCAGCCGGCGCCACATAGCTCATCGCGGCGTAGTGCAGTTCGATACGCTTCACGCCCGGACCGATCCGGCCGATGTGATCCGGGTCAACGTCCTTGCCGTCCACCAGCACGCGCTCGACCGCGACCGGTGGACGCATCCGGTTCACCCGCTCATGCTTCGGGTCAACGATGACCACGCCGTTGGCCGTGCCGAACCACATGCGCCCGTCGCGCGTGCGCCACGCCGGGGTCTGCGAGGCGCCGTTGGCCTGCTGCGACAACATGCCGTCGTTCCTGCCGTACCAGCGGGGCTCTATCTGCGTCACCGCACCGCGGTCGAGCGCATCGATGTCGGCCCACGCGAACCGCGCGATGCCGCGATTCGAACTTACCCAGAAGTGGCCATCGTTGTCGTCGAGCATGGCGAACACTGCGTCGCCGTAGAAACCCGCCCGCTCGGTGAAGGCCTGCACCGTCTGCCCGCGAATGCGCATGAGGCCGAGGCTGGTGCCGAGCCACAGGTCGCCATTGGCTTCAGGATGAAACGCGAACACGCTGATGCCCGACAAGCCATCGGTACCGCAACGATCGACCACCCCATCGTGCAGGCAACGCAAGCCGCTGCGCTCGCCCATCCACAGACGCCCGGCCGGATCCTCGTACAGCGCACGCGTGTCGTCACCATGCGTAGCCTGGACCACACTGACCTTGTCGGCCGTGATCTTCGCCACGCCCTGCAAGGTCGCCACCCACATGCCGCCATCGCGACTCGGCGCGAACGCGAACGCGATCGTGCCGGGCAGTCCATCGCCGACGCCGAAGTTGCGCACTGTGCCATCGGGCGCGATGCGGCTCACCCCATCGGTCGATCCCACCCAGAGGTTGCCGGCCGCGTCGGACTCGATCGCGCGCAGCAGCAGGCTCGACAGCTTCGCATTGATCGCCGTCGCCGGCACCAGCACCAGGTTCTCGTAACGCGACAGCCCTGAGCCGTCAGTGCCAATCCAGAGTGTGCCCGCGCGATCCTGGTAGACGGCACGCACTGCGTTGGAATCCATTTTTCCGGTAACGGTGACCAGCTTCGAATCGCTGAAGCGGTGAATACCGCTGGAGGTGGTTCCCATCCAGAGGTTGCCTTCGCGATCCTCGAACATCGAGCGCACGGTCTCGCCGACCAGGCCAGTCAGGGTGTTGTCGCAATCGAAGCGTGCGGTGGTCAGACGGCAGATACCCATGCCGCCAAGCGGCGCGAACCATAGGCTGCCATCGCGATCGCCGTACAGGGCGTAGATGTTCTTCCCATCGAGCGCGGCCAGGCGCGGGTCGCGCTCGAAGTGCCCATTGCGGTAGCGCGCGGGGCCGGCCTGCGTGCCGACCCAGACCGTGCCGGCATAATCGATCGTGAGGCTGTGGACGGCGTTGGTCGGCAGGCCGCGCCGCGTATCGAACGTCTCGACGTGACCATTGAGCCAGTGCACGACGCCGACATCATCGACGGCGATCCACACCCCGCCCGCCGTATCGGCCACGATAGCGTGATAGAACCCGCGCGGCGGAAACCCGCTTTCCTCGCCGAGCAAACGGAAGCCCTTCGTGCCCATCCGCGCAACACCCGCGTTGGTCGTCAGCCAAAGCGCGCCGCCCCGATCCTGCATGATGCCGAACACGCTCTTGATATTCGCGGGCAGCGCCACCGACTCCAGCTCGCGCCCCCGTTTGCGGTAAAGACCGTCGTTCAGCGTGCCCACCCACAGCGTGCCATCGCGATCGACATAAACCGCCGTGATCGCCGTGCTCTTCAGCGCCGGCGACGCGCGCGGGTCGATGGTGTCGAACTCCGCGCCGCTGTGGTGCACCAGCCCGCCATACGTCGCCAGCCAGATCGAGCCGCCCTTGCTCTGCGCGATGGACAACACCGTACCCTGCGGCAGCTGGTCCTCGTACCAGACGTGGGTCAGTTGCCCGATCGCGCGATCGGGATCAAGCGCACGGGCCGGCGACACCGCCAGCAAGCCGTACACCACCAGGACAACCGAACCCCATCCCCTGATCCAACGATTCATGCGCAATCCAATCGCTCCCCCTGCGATTCGGCTTTCACCTTGGCACCGTGCCATCCGGCAATGTGCCCTTCGACCGTCGGCCCTGAAGACCGATGCACGAACTATCGCATATCACGGTGAGAGTGACGGCCTGACCGTGTTCGCAGGCTGCTGGGGCAAGGTCATGACGGCCCCTCCAAAATCGGCCACTCCTTGCAACCCTTCGATCCAGGAAATGGCACCCCAGCCCCTGTTTTGATCCCGTTACGTCTGGCGTTGCCTTCGTGGCTAATGCACGATGCCCGGCTTCACCCCGGCCGGGCAGCTGCCCAGGTAGGTCTGGTCGTTGATCACCGTTTGATCCGTTTCGCCATTCATGGCGGGGGTGTAGCTGACATGTGTTTCGGAGTGCACTGCAGTGTCACTCTGGAACGTGGTCGCTGCCTTCGAGTCAATCACCGTACCTGCGATGGCACAGTGTATTGCGAGGGAATACACATTACTGCTGAGGCTTTCGTTGCTGATGGTGCAACCCTTCATATTCCTCATCACTGCCTCTCCCGCTTTCTCGGAAGCATGGTCGCGGCAAACCTTCATCGTGTCCTCGGACTTCTTGCCGCCTGGATTACCAATTGTCTGAGTCCGCACCAACCAGAGTCCTTCCTTCGTTGGCGGGTGATCGATGGCATAGGCCGTCCCGATCGGCATCGCGAGCACAGCCACAACGAAAACCATCAGCTTGTTCATCACGGTTTCTCCCTTATCCAGGCAAGTGCCGCGTAGCCTACTCCTGATCAAAGCGGGTCAGCGCCCCTTTCTAATCCAGTGCACAGGGACCGACTCAGCGTGGCAATTCAGCCTGACGTCCCAGCAGGAAGCGCCGAACGGCGGGGTCGCTGGCGAGGCCGATCGCGATGTCGAAGGCATCGTGAGCTTCAGGATAGGCATGGGTTCTGGCCAGGAGTGCCGCGCGTGCTGCCCAGTAGGGCTGGTAGTCGACGAGCCGGCCATCGGCACCGAGTGCATCCACGATCTCGAGCGCGGCGCGCGGACCTTGCAGTTCCGCGATGGCCAGCGCGCGATTGAGGGCGACCACCGGCGAACCGGAGAGAGCGAGCAATGCGTCGTAAATCTGCACCTCCGGCGTCCAGTCAGTGCGCCCGCTGCGGCGACGCTCGACATGTGCGGACTGCAGCGCCGCTTCCAGCTGATAACGGCCGATGTGGCCCAACGCGCTCGCATGCAACAGCAGCGCTTCGGCCTCGTCGATCATTGCTGCATCCCACAGCGCGACGTTCTGCTCGGCCAGCGGCACGTAATCACCATCCGCATTGCGGCGCGCGCGGCGCCGTGCCTCGGCGTGCAGCATGCCGGCCAACAAACCCAGCGCTTCCGGTTCCTGCGGCAGCAGTCCGGCGACCAGTCCGGCGAGGAACAGCGCTTCCGCGGTGAGATCGCGCCGGATCACATCGGTGCCACCGGGATCACTCCAGCCTTCGGCAAAGGCGGCATAAATCGCATCCAGTACGCCGTCCAGCCGTCCGGACAATTCGTCGCGTGCAGGGATGGCAAACCGGATGCCGGCCTGGCGGATCTTCTGTTTCGCCCGCCCCAGACGTTTGCTCATGGCGTCCGGCGACGCGAGAAACGCCGAGGCGAT
The DNA here is from genome assembly GCF_009766065.1 of Dyella sp. S184. GTDB lineage: Bacteria > Pseudomonadota > Gammaproteobacteria > Xanthomonadales > Rhodanobacteraceae > Rhodanobacter. Next base: position 240,671 of record NZ_LMUE01000003.1, read on the forward strand.
GGTCTTCGCATCCAACCCGAGCACAGCCTGCAGCATCAGCGGTGCGCGGATGCCGGCATCGATGGCCGGATGTGCGCAGGCGAACAGCAGCGCCAGGCGCCGATCCGGAATGGCTGCGTCATCCATCACCGTCGATGCAGCTTCGTCGAGCTCCGCCAGGATCTGCAACTGCACGGCCGCTGCTTCGCCGCTACGGCGTCGCCGGATGCCATCGATCCCTTTGCGCCGGGCCACGGTCAGCAACCACGCTTCCGGATTTGCAGGACAGCCGTTGAGCGGCCAGCCCGCCAGCGCCGCGGCAAACGCTTCCGACAACGCATCCTCGGCCGCCGCCACATCACGCATGGCGGCGGCCAGAAAGGCGACCAGCTTGCCGTAGCTGCGGCGCGCGACGGCGTCTGCGGTACTGCGCGCCTGCGTCGCGCTATCCAACCCTACATGCTCCAGACCGGCCGCACTTCGATCGTTCCATGGCTCGCGCCGGGGCAGCGCGCCGCCCACGCAAGCGCGGCATCCAGGTCAGGCGCATCAATCAGGTAGTAGCCACCCAACTGCTCCTTCGAGTCCACGTAGGGACCATCCAGTACCTGCGATTTACCGTCCGCGACATGCACGGTGGTCGCGGTCGTGCTGTTTTGCAGGCGGTTCGAGCCGACCAGTGCACCCGCCGTCTTCAACGCCTGCGTATACGCTTCATAGGCCGCGACGCCCTGTTCCTGTTCGGCCGGCGTCATCTGCGACCAACCAGTCTCGTTCGAATACAGCATCAATAGGTATTGCATCGGGATTCTCCAAAAATGAGTGATGGCGGGCAGTGTGCGCCGCCATTCCCATGACGCGCGAAGTTCGGCGATTTGGACAAAGCCCATCTTATCGGGGATCGACCCGGGCAAATCGACTGCCCTCTGCCACGACGTTGCGAAAGTCGCTTTCGGCGCGCTCACCTTGAAGAAGAAAAAGGATCTCAGGCTGCTCGCGTGAAGTCGCTGACCCAGTTCAGCTCCCAGGTCGCACCGCCATCCGCCGAGCAGGACTGCTCCCAACGCGCCGAGTGCGGAGTGATGTGCGACCAGACCACGCGCGTCTTGATCGGACGGCCGTCCAGCTGGTCGTCGCCGATGAAGGTGCCAACGTCGCCCATGCGGCGGCCGCGCACGGGCGGCTCGATGACCGAGGGCGTCCTGCCATCGAGCCACCAGCTCAGCCACTGCCCGCTCACCCGATCGAAGGCGCGCAGGCCGATACCGCGTACCGTGCCGGAGGGCAAGGCCATGACGTTGTCGCCCACGTTGCCCTGCCCGCCCAGCACCGGCCAGTTGACCAGCGTGCCGCCGAAGCTGTCCCAGTCGCGGTTGCCGACCAGGCGATGCCGGAGTCGACGATGCCGTACGTTCCACGACCCGACCAGGAAATCGAAGTCGCGTGGCGCATCCGCCAACTTGGGCAGCGGCGTCGGCGAGTGCGAGGTTCGCGTGAAGTAGTTGCGCCAGTTGACCTCCCAACTGGCGCCGTCGTCGGTGGAGAACGCCTGCTCCCACCATGGCCGCGAGCTGTGGACGTCGTTCCAGCGGAAGCGCATCGTGATCGGACGACCCTTGAACGTGTCGTGGCCGAAGAACAGGCCGGTATCGTCGTGGAAGCCACCCAGCACAGGCGGATCGATGTGGGTCGGGTCGCGCCCGTCGAGCCACCAGATCGACCACTTGCCGGTGCCGGGGTCGAACGCGCGCATGGTCAGCCCACGGTAGGGATCGCCGGGCAGCTCGATCACGTTGTCATCGATCGTCCCCAGGCCGCCCATGGTCAGCCACAGCGCGCTGCGCCCAGTAAACGTCTGCCAATGGGTGTCGCCGACCAGGCGCTCCTTCAACCGACGGTGCCACACGTCCCAGTTGCCGACCAGCCAGGCCCAGTCGCGCGCGTGATCGGCGTGTTCCGGGGCCGTGCCGCTTGCCGTCGCGGGCGAACCAGGCCGCGCGCCAACCCACTTCGGCAGGCCAAGTACCGCGGCCCCGCCGGCCAGCGCCAGGCTTCTGAGGAACGCACGGCGCGAAAACGGGATGGGAGGATGGGAAGGCATGGGGCGAATCCTTGCAGGCCACGAGGACAGGATCCTGATCATGGCGAATACGGCGCATGGTTGACCACGCGAAAGCGGACCCTCAGCATAAGGCAGACTTATGGTCGCCCCGCACCGCTTCCCGTCCCTATTGGCCATCCGCGCCTTCGAGGCCGCGGCCCGCCTCGGCAGTTTCGCGCGGGCGGCACAGGAACTCGACACGACGGCGGCATCGGTCAGCTACCACGTGCGACGCCTCGAAGAGCAGATCGGCGTACGGCTGTTTGCGCGTTACCCGCAGCGAGTGGAACTGACCGAGCCCGGCCAGTTGGTCGCGCACGAAGCCATCAACGCCTTCGCCGCCTTGCGCGCCAGCTTCATCCGGGCTGCCGACGTGGACGAGGCGCGACTGTCGCTGACGACCCTGCCGACCCTCGGCACCAGCTGGCTGACACCGAAGCTCGGCCGCTTCCGCGCGAAGCATCCGGAGATCGCGCTCGACCTCGATCTGTCGCCAGACGCCCAGGACCTCAGCACCGGCCATTTCGACGCGGCCATCCGCAACGGCCACGGCCGCTGGCCCGGCCTGCGTACGATCGAACTGCTGCCCAGCATCTTCATGCCGCTGTGTGCACCGGCGCTGAAAGAAGCTGCCGCGAGCATCGCCGACCCGCGACGCCCGCTGGACGTTCCGCTGCTGGGCCGCTCCGATTGGTGGACGTTGTGGTATCGCGTGCGGGGTTTCGACGACGTCGTCCTGCACGGCCGCTTCGGCACCCATCTGTCCGCCGAATACCTGGACATCGCCGCAGCCATCGCCGGCCACGGCATCGCGATCGGCTCACCGATCCTGTTCCGCAACGAGATCGAGGCCGGTCGGCTGGTGCCCGCGCATGATGCCGTCGCCAGCGATGGCCGTGCATTCTGGTTCACCTTCCCGATCGCCCGAGAGCACAGCCGCAAGATCGCCAGGTTTCGCGAATGGCTGTGCGACGAAGCGTCGCGTGACTGCGACGCCACGCACCACTACATCCGCCGGGCGGTCATCGTCGAACCGTAGCATCGGGTAACGCTGGGCTGGTCGAAATTTCCGGATAGCTCAACGCGACAACTGCCCGTGCTGGATTCAATTTCTTCCGCCGGCCCCTGAGCCTCCGCGTCAGGAACTGTCTCTGACACCTTTTCCCTAGAAATCGATGCTGCCAACGGCAGGGCCATTTTCGCCCTCTGTGAACCAAAAACGGCTGCCTGCCCCGGCACAGTGAAGCACGTAGCTGGTATTCGCCTGCGCATTCAATTTCAAATGACCGGTGAAATTCAACGTGCCCACCGCATGGAAAATCGTGAATTTGTGCTCCCCCGGCGGCACATAAGATACCGGATTGGGAATGGAAAGCATTTGAGCTGTTTTCAAGCCATCGATTCTTATGATTTCAACGGGGCCTGAACCAAACGAATCAGGCTGACAGACGGGCTCGGATAAAATTCGCGCTTGTTGCCCGTACACGGCACCAGGAGCGACATAAGCAGCCTTGGTCATGACACATGCTGGCAGCAGCTGGGAAAGAGCAATGACTGCGCATAGCTTGACTGATTTCATTTCAATGCCCGAAAAGTGAGTATTCATACAAAATTGGTATTTGTAAGAATAGGCCTCACGTAATCGGAATCGGCGTAGCGGCCATCTTTGTTCCGTGCGCGCCCTCGGTCACCCATAACTTGACATCGTATGCGCCAATCGCGTGGTGAACATAATATGTTGCACCCGCTTTTGCATCGACGGAGAACTTCGCATCCGCATGCACGCTGGCACGTGCAAACCTCACCTTGAAAGTGTGATGGCCCGGAAGAAGGTAAAGCTCATTCGACCATTTCCTCACGTCCCAATAGCCGTGCAGCTGCTTGCCATCCGCCTCGGTGAAAAAAATATATTGCGCATCACCGCTATGGCTAGCATGGACATCGTACGAGTCGCCAATGAAGTGTGCTGTTTGTGACAGATCCTGACCGCGAGGTATGAACTTCGTTTCAGCCGAGCACCCACAAAGCAGCATAGCGGCGACAATAATCGACACAAATTTTTTCATGGATGTCCTTCCGATCCCCAGTATGAGTTCAACACTAACCCGAGCGTGAATCGCCCTTCGGCGAACCACACTGTCGACCAATTTGCTTGCCTCCCCTATTCGCAACAAATCATGCCACAACATTGACCCGGCGCAAGCAGTCGCCGACATGCCAATCAAGAACAAGCCACGCGAACTCAAGCTGAGAGGAGCCGTCAAAGAAAACAGAGTCAATCAAGTGGATTTAATATTTAATTACGCCTGCCCATTTAATTCACCAAGATATGGCGCCCGCCTCGTCCGATGGCAGCGGCGGATGCACGTGCTTGCTCATCAGCACACAGGTGTACAGCCGGTATCCGAAGCACTGTCATGCCCAACGCTGTGATCTTCACCGTCCGGAAAGCACGACAGCCGGTTGTTGCCCTCTTGCGCCATGTGTTGGGGAATGCTGGCGAGATCGTGATGGGGATGTCGGGCCATGCGCGACAGCAACGCTCGTGAGCCGCGCGCACGACGATAAGCACAAGCTGCGTGGCAGCCTCACTAAGGATCAGGCCCGATGTCAGGAATTGTCCCTGATACCATTTTTCACAGCTAGACTCTGTCAACCGACTCTCGAAAAGGTTGCATCGAGGCACGGTGTGCGCGGGATTTTTCCATAATCTTGCTGGGGGTTGAGTGTCATGGCCATGCCGTTGTCGTGGAAAATCGGGACCGTCGTGGCGAGTTTGCTCGTCGCCGTGCTTGTCTGGAATGGACTGTCCCAGTACCTCGCAGCGCGCCAGGCCGATGAGATCACACGCGATTCCGCCCGCGCCGCCGCACTGGAGGCTCAGCAGGCCCAGGCTCATGCCCAGCAATACCGGGCACAGCTGGCAGCTGATCTGAAGCAGCAGCGTGAGGACTTGTCCAACACATACCAGCAGGTGAATGAGCAGGCTCGGCAGTATCAGGCGGAGCAAACCATACGCCAGGAGAAGCAGCGGCAGGAGGAGCTTGCCGCACAGGCAAGTTACCGGCTGGACCGAAACCAGCAGTGCATTGATGGCACCGTCATCAACCACAGCGGCTCGAGTTTTACGCAAGCTGTCGGCAAGGATGGCCAGCCGATCCCATGCACAGGTGATCTGGCGACCGAACCGCTGCGGTGATCCTGCATCGTCATCACCGCGGCTGCGTCAGGTATTGTCCCTGGCACCGCTTCGCTTCCGGCACCCCGTCTGCATGAGCCCGACCGAAAGGTACAGCGCCCCCGAAGTCTCGCGCGCCTCCATGGTGGTCGCGGCACTGTCGACGGTGGTGGAGTGGTACGACTTCACGCTCTACCTGTATTTCGCCACGGTGCTGTCGCGGGTGTTCTTCGGTGGCGGTGCTAACTCGCTGCTGGCCACGCTCGCCGGGTTCGCCATCTCCTACGGCATACGGCCACTGGGCGCGATGGTGTTCGGCCATATCGGCGACCGTATCGGGCGGCAGCGCACGCTGGTGCTGTCGATGATGCTGATGACGCTGGCGATGCTCGCGACGGCGTTGCTACCCGACTATGCCGCGATCGGGCCGGCGGCGGGCGGGTTGCTGTTGCTGCTGCGCTGCTTCATGGCGTTCTCGGTCGGCGGCGAATATACCGGCGTGGTCGCCTACCTGCTGGAAGGCGCACGCGAGGACCGGCGCGGTTTGATCACCTCGTTGGCGTCCGCCGCCAGCGAGGTCGGCGCGCTGTTGGCAGTGGCGATCGCCGCCCTGACGGTCGGCGCGATGAGCACCGTCCGTCTCGATGCCTGGGGTTGGCGCATTCCGTTCTTCGTAGGCGCGGCACTGGCCGGCTGCGTCTGGTTCGCGCGCTCTACCATGGAAGAATCGCCGGATTTCCTGCGACAGGTGAAGCAGCACAGCGTGCCCGAGTCCCCGCTCCGCTACACGCTCGCCCATCACCGACCCGCGCTTCTGCGTACCTTCGCCATTTCGGCGCTTGGCTCGATCACCTATTACGTCGGCATCACCTATGTACCGGCTTTCCTGAGCTCATCGGGCATCCTCGCCGAAAGCCGTTCGCTGTGGCTATCGACCCTTGCCGCGGTGGCAGTGATCCTGGTCACGCCACTGGCGGGTGCGCTCTCGGACCGGGTCGGGCGCAAACCGGTGATGATCTGGCTGGGCATTGCCGGCGTGCTGCTGCCGTTGTCGATGTTCGGCCTGATGGCAGGCGGCGGCGAGCTGCCCATCGCCGTCGGAGCGATCGTTCTGGCTTGCCTCGCCGGTGGCGTGAGTGCGGTAGGCGCCCCGGCGACCGCCGAGCAGTTTCCCGGCGAGGGCCGACTCAGCGGACTGGCACTGGGCGTCACCGTTGCCACCGCCATCTTCGGCGGCCTGACCCCCTTCCTCGCCGAACTTTTCATCAGGCAGACCGGATGGACTGCCCTGCCCGGTGCCATGATCGCCGCCGTCGCCCTGGTCGTCATGCCCGTGCTCCTGACCATGCCGGAGACGCATCCGTGCCTGGTCAGAGCGCATGCCCGCGAGCGGGAAGCAAAAGAGCTCAGCGACGTCTAACAGCGAGGAGTTGTCTTTGACTCCTTATGCTCTTGCGCCGAAAATCACGACGCCCCGAGCGCCTTCAGCTCTCCGATGTGGCGCACCACGATGCGATGCGTCTCGGCGGCAAAGGCCTTGAGCTTTGGGTTGGAACCCGACGCGGCTTCCTTCGCGAACGCGGCCCCGTCCTTGGCGTGGATCAGCTCCATGTCCTTCAGATAGGCCATGTCAAAAGCTTTGCCGGACAAGGCCTTCAAGTCATCCAGTTGTTTCTGGAAGGTAGGGTTCAACGAATCCGGAAACGTCACGCCGGCGTCGGAGGCAATCGATTTCAGCTTGTCACCGACCAGCTTGTGGTCGTGCGCTTCCGTCACACCTTGGTCCTTGATGTCCTGCTTGTCGCCCTGGTCCGCGGCAAGTTGACCCGCATTCACCTCGAACATGCCGCCCTGACTGACCATGGCGATGAACGCTCGGTCCGTGGCCGACGTGGTATCAGCCGCATGCGCAACCGACGCCGAAAGTCCCATTGAAACAGCTAGAGCCAACATAGGTAGAACGTGTTTCATGAGTGCATCCTCGACAGGTTGATTGAATGACATTCGAGTAGCAGCTGACGTGCTTCAAGCCGATCGCGCCAGCCACAGTCCATGACCCCTCATCAAGACAAATTAAGACAAGACGGGCCCCACTGCATCAATGCAAACAAGCCTGCCGCAAACCATGTGCTCAAAAGGTGAGTCACCCGCAATATCCCGACGCCGAACCCATCTCCTGAAAACAAAGGAAACAAAAGGGACGAAGTAGTCAACAGCGATTTAATTACCCCGTCCCCTTTACCGTGCCATGCGGAGCAGACACCCAACTGATAGGCTGACGTCCTGTCATGACAGCATCGCCCCAAGCCCCTCTCTTCATCGTCAGCACGGGCCGCTCCGGCTCGACGATGCTGTCCGAGCTGCTCTCGCTGCATCCGGACGTCCTGAGCCTCTCCGAGCTGTTCAACGCACTCCACCCGCTTGGCTTCCGGCAGGATCCCGTCGACGGCCCGAACTTCTGGTCCGTGTTGAGCGAGCCGCGTCCTCGCCATACGGCCTGGCTTCGCCTCATGGAGCGCGGCCTCGCCATCGAAGAGTTTCGCTATCCGCTGGCCTCCGCCCTGCGCTTCCGCGAGACGGGCATTCCGCCGCTGTTGGCAATGACGCTCCCGCCGCTCACCGAAGACCCCGATGAGCTCCACGAGGAGCTGCGCATCTTCGTGCAGTCATTGCCGGAAGACCGGATCCACCGACAGTACCTGCGGGTCTTCCAGTGGTTGTGTACGCGCCTCGGCCGCCGGTTCTGGTGCGAGCGCTCGGGTGCGTCGCTCGGCCTCGTCCATCCCTTGTCGCACTTTTTCCCGACGGCCAAGTTCATCCACGTCTTTCGCGACGGTCGCGAGTTCGCGGTCTCGGCGCGCCGGTTTGCTCCGATGCGGATGGGCATGATCGGCACGATGTTCAAGCATAGGTTCGGCGCAGCCCCCTATCTCACGCCGACCTACCAAGTACCCGAGGACCTTCCGCCGGCGTGGCGTGGGCTCGTACCCGAGAGCTTCGACGTCGACGTGTTCCAGCGCTTCGAGCTCCCGATCGAGCCGATCGGCATGGCCTGGTCCGAGATGATCACCGTGGGCCTGAAGCTGCTGGAGAACGTGCCCGCCGAGCGGGTACTGCATGTGCGCTACGAGTCGATGCTCGATGCACCCCACACCGAGCTCCAGCGCATCGTTCGCTTCATGGACCCCAGCCTGGACGATTCTTCGTGGCTCGCGCGGGCGGCCGCGCGCGTGCGCAAGAACCCGCCAAAGTGGGTGACTTTGCCCGCCGATGAGCGGGCACGCCTCGAGTCGGCTTGCGCGCCCGGCATGGAGCTGCTTCGCCGCCTCTCATGAATCATCGGGGCGTCGGCTATTACCGTCTTTATTTTGCCTTGGACGTGTTCAATACCACGGCGGCGCGGATAAGCGCCTTCAACGCCTTTTCATCGATCTTGTCGCCTTCATGGAAATCGATGGCACGCCGGGTGTTGCCTTCGAGGCTGGAGTTGAAGAGGCGCGAAGGATCCTCCAGCGAGGCACCCTTGGCGAAGGTCATCTTCACGGCATTCTTGTAGGTCTCGCCGGTGCAGATCATTCCGGCGTGGTACCACACCGGCACGCCTCGCCACTTCCACTCCTCGACCACCTCGGGGATGGCCTGCTTGATGAGCGCCCGGACATGGGCGAGCGTCTCGCCACGCCAATCGCCCAGTTCCTTGATCCTCGCATCGATCAGCTTGGAGGGAGCATCGCCTGAGCTTGCTTCCTTCGCACCGCTCTTCTCGTTCTTCATGATGACCGCTCCTGCACACGCAGCAGGTTGCCCGCGGGATCGCGGATGGCGCAGTCGCGAACCCCATACGGCTGCTGCGTCGGCTCCTCGACGATCTCGGCGCCACTGGCCTGTATCCGTTCGAAGGCGGCGTCGAGATCCTTGGTAGCCAGCAGCATGATCGCGTAGGTGCCCTTGGCCATCATCTCGGCGATGGTGCGTTTCTCGTCGTCGGTGACACCGGGGCTGGCGGCTGGCGGGAACAGCACGATGGACGTGCCGGGCTGGTCGGGTGGCCCGACCGTGATCCAGCGCATCCCGTTGTAGCCGACATCGTTGCGCACCTCGAAGCCGAGGGTGTCGCGATAGAACGCCAGCGAGGCGTCCGGGTTGGTTTGCGGAAGAAAACTCGCGTGAATATTGATATCCATGGCCGTCGTGCTCGGAGTGGGTGGAGTCGTCATGCTAGGTCCGACTCGGGGGTCGGCGCTTCTCGATTCCTGACCGGTCGCGTCACCTGTCTCGCCACGCAGGACGGCATGCCCGCGGTCGCGTGCGCCGCCTCACGCCGATAGACGCTGGGCGGCACCCCGGCCAGCTCGGTGAAGCGCGTGCTGAAGGTACCCAGCGACGCGCAGCCGACCGCGAAGCAGACCTCGGTGACGCTGAGGTCGCCACGACGCAGCAGCGCCATCGCGCGCTCGATGCGCCGGGTCATCAGATAGCTGTAAGGCGACTCGCCGAAGGCGAGCTTGAACTGGCGACTGAGGTGCCCGGCCGACATGTGCACGCCGCGGGCGAGCGCCTCGACGTCCAGCGGCTGCGCGTACTCCCGATCGATCCGGTCGCGAACGCGACGCAACCGTGCGAGGTCGCGCAGGTGCTGTGCTGCGGCGGGTCGGCTATTCATTGGTGCGATCGTCCCACTTGGCGCCGGGGTGCTCAAGTCCATAACAAACAGCCAATTAGGAAGCGAACCTGAACCAAACCCTGCTTTTGCACCAGTAAGTGAACCTGACCCCGTTTTTGCGTGCCATTTGGGGGGTAGGCTGACCGTCCGTCTGACTGAACTGGAGTCCCGCCATGGCCTTGTGGAAAGAACCCGTCAAGACCCCCGCCGCCGAAACGCCCGAAGCCATGGACCTGACGCGCCTCGGCATCCCGGAGACCAAGCCCGAAGCGCAAACCTCAGTGCAGCCCGCACTCCGTCCCACGCCCACGCCTACACCCACGTCGAGCAAGCCCAAGACCGAATCGCTGATCGCGCCCGATATCACCATCGAAGGCAAGATCGAAGGTGCGGGCCATGTGCGCATCGCCGGCAGCTTCAAGGGCGACGTCAACGTGCGCGGCGACCTCACCATCGAGGCCGGCGCCAAGGTGACCGGCAGCGTGCGCGCCGAGAAGGTCATCATCGCGGGGGAACTGATCGGCAACATCGAATCCGCAGCGCACGTGGAATTGCAGCAAAGCGGCGCGCTGACCGGCGACCTGAAGGCAGGATCGCTTAGCGTGGCGGCGGGTTCGCGCATGCGCGGCCAAGCCGAGTTCGGCTGGGACGATGCGAAGGACGGCAACAACGCGCACAAGGCCAACGGGCACAGCGGCACAGCTTCGTGACCACCGCACCCCCGGGCACGGCCGGGGCGACGCGCACCTGTCCGCACTGCCGGGAGACTATCCTGGAAAGTGCGGGAGTGTGTCCCGCCTGCCGCCACAAGCTGCGCTTCAGTGAACCCACCAACGCGGTCGCAGCACCAACGTCCGTGCCACTGCGCGTGGAAGGCAGCTTTCGCAACCCTGTCGGCAGCGGTGCGTGGGAATATTCGATGGTGCTGACCATCCGCGACGAACGCGGCGAGGAGATCGCGCGCAAGCTGGTTGGCGTCGGCGCCATGCAACCGGACGAACAACGCACCTTCACCTTGAGCGTCGAGATGAACCCCGCCAGCGCAAGCGGGAAGCGCACACGGCATTGATGCTCCCTCCGCACTCTTGAACTACAGTCGTAAAAAAGAGGTCAAGGACACGTTCCTGACAGGTTGAATGTCTCTGACCTCTTTCGTCGCTCTGGCGTCGCTATCGAGCTACGTCGGCGGGAAAAGTTGTGATGCGTGATGGGGCGATATGAGCAGTCTGTTCGAAATTGCTTTTGATCCCCTACCCAGAGGAAGCCGCCGATCTGCGGAATCCGTCTACACGCAGTTACGCACCGCCATTCTTGATGGCCGGTTGGTTGCCGAGTCCAAACTCCCGGGGGAGCGTCAGTCAGCTGTCTTTTTCGGTGTATCGAGAAACACGGTTACTCGGGCTTATACGAGGCTGGCGATCGAGGGGCTGGTGCAGTCCCGGCAAGGGTCGGGAACGTATGTGGCGCCGAAACAAAGTCGTCCACCGCGCGAACGTTTCTTGGCACAGCAAACACCCGATCCACGTCTGAATTCGCTGTGGTCTCGGCCAGAGCTTGCCCGCACACTTAATTTCTGGAACGACGGTCAGCGTCCAAGGACGCCAAGGGCCACCGCATTCCTGGATTTTCGGCCAGCGTTGGTCGATCCGCGACTCTTCCCATTCGAGATATTTCGTCGAGTCAGTGCCAAGCAACTCCGGCGAATGGAATTGAAGCCTCCTGCCTTCAAGAGTCCGCAGGGCAACCAGGGTCATTTCCCGTTGAGAGAAGCTGTCGCGACGCACATCGGCATCTCGCGCGCGGTCGTGTGCGAGCCCGACGATGTGCTGGTTACCGCTGGCGCGCAGCAGGCTTTCGATATTCTCGCCCGCGTGCTGGTAACCCCAGGGGTTACGACGGTCGCCATTGAAGATCCGGGCTACCCACCGATGCGCGCTGCATTTCTCGCCGCCGGCGCCAAGGTTGTGCCAGTAGCGGTCGACGCGCAGGGGCTGGTGGTCGACGCCCTGCCGATCCCTGTACAGATCGTCTGCGTATGCCCTTCACACCAATTTCCGCTCGGCGTATCCATGTCCGCCGAGCGGCGCGCAGCATTGCTCGATTTTGCCCGCAAGCATGGGGCAGTCATCGTCGAGGACGATTACGACGGAGAATTCCGTTACGACGGCACGCCACTGCAGGCGCTGCGATCCACGGCGACCGCGGATGACGTGTTCTACATCGGCACCTTCTCCAAGTGCATGCTCCCCGCGCTGCGACTGGGATACGTCGTAGCACCGCAGTGGGCCATGCCGACGCTGGTTACGGCGAAGAACTGTCTCGATTGGCATTGCCCGACTTTGACGCAAATGGCGGTTGCCCGTTACATCGCCGATGGGCATCTGGCGCGGCACGTGCGAAAGCTCCGGGACGTATACAGGAAGCGACGAGATCTCATAGAGCAGATTCTGCGATTGGACTTCTCGGAAGAACTGTCACCGATGCAGTCGCATTACGGAATGCATGTAGCGGCGTTATCGACACTACCCAAGCGCCTCGAACGCGTCACCGCACGATTGTTGGAGTCAAACGTGCATCTGCATTCGTTCGAGCGCTATTTTTTCGGCGAACCCACATCGGAAGGCCTGGTTTTCGGCTACGGCGCCGTTGACCTCAAGGCTATCGAGCAGGGCTTAAAGGCGTTACGGCGCGTGCTCTAGCAGGCTGTTGAGAAATCTCCCAACGTCGCGTCCAGCTAAGTGGCCCACCCCTGATTTCTCCGACTGGCCCTTCTGGCGCTCTGGGTTTTCCCTAAAGTCTCGTCCTGGGTTTGGCCATACGGAGAACGCGATGATGGGGAGACTGCTGTTACGTGGCGTCATGATTGCCGGTGTTCTTGCATGCTCGTCCTTGAATGCGCGGGCCGAGCCACCTAGGAACGGCGCTCATGATTTCGACTTCGCTCGTGGGGCTTGGCATACGCATGCCACGCAGGTGCTCGACCCGTTCGAGGGCGGCACCCACACGGTGACCATGGAAGGTACAAAGACAGCGCGGCCGGTTTGGAATGGCCACGCATGGCTTGAGGAGATTGAGGCCGATGGCCCCAATGGACATTGGGAAGGTGCGACGCTCTTCGTCTATAACTCCAAAGCTGGGCAATGGAGTCAAACTTACATCGACAGCGACTCGGGAGAGATCGAAGCTCCGACCATCGGAAGCTTCAAAGACGGCAGGGGTGAGCTGTTCGGCACGACGGTTTACAAGAGCCAAACGGTCCTCGTACGCGGAGTATGGTCCGACATCACGACCAACTCTCATCGCTATGAGATTTCCTACTCCCGGGATGCCGGCCGAACTTGGGCGACCGCGTTCAAAGCCTATTTGACGCGGCTCAAGTAATCGCGCCCAGGCTGGCGCTCGACTGCTCTGAAACTGCTCCCTGAGAAGGATTGATCAGGGAGCAGAACAGATGCGCCGAAATCAACTTCGGCGCCCTTCTCCTACCTCATCGGCGCAGGCGTTCCATCGGACCACTTGCCGGCCGGAACCATGAACAGTTTTATCTTCTCAGGGACCTGAAACTGGGGGTTCAGCATCACCGGAGAGCCTGGCACGTCGGCAGCCCAATCCGCTTCAAGTGGCATATAGAACATCAGGTGCGGCATCCAGTGCCCCACCGAATCATTCAGATAGCCTTGTTTCGACATCATGTAGCTCATGGCACCAGGTTCCAGAGGCGGCAACTGCTTCCTGGCGAGTGCGGTCTTGATGCCTTCCATGATTTGACTCCTGGATTGTCCGGCGAGAGCCAGCTCGGTCCTCTTGTAGGTTATCGGCAGGATCGATCGCGCCGCCTGCGGGTTGAAGCACGTGGGCCCGCGCAATTTGGGATTCCAGAATTCCGGAAAATCGAACTGGGCTGACCAGGACCGGTCGACCATGCATACAAAGCCGTTCCTGCCTTCGACCGCGGTGACGTAGCCATGCGGCCCGAGCACCATGATCTTGGCTTCCCCGGAAATGGCTTTGGGCGCCGCGCTACGCGCCAAGGCGATTTCCGCATCGCGGTCCCCCATCAGGTATTGCGACACGGGCGCCATGCTCGGATAGGCATGTTGCGAATTTTGAGCCACTGAACTTTCGGCAACCGCTATAGCTAAAAACATGCTTAGCATCGCGCAAATCTTTAAGCGGCCGGCATCTTGCTTCATCTCGTGTCTCCCCGTCTGATTGCTAAGGTGTAATGAGGATCTGATTTTCCGGATCGACCCCCGATGGCGCCCAAGCCAAAGGCGCGAGTGAGCGGACCTCTTCCACGACGAATGAGATAGAGGGAAATCGACATTCGATCAGGACCGTGGTGATACACCTTCAGGCGTATCACAGCCGCATATTGACACCGACTCAGCTAAACAGCGCCTTGGCGCCCGTGACGGCGATCTGCAGGCCCACGCAGAAAATGAAGAAGGCGATCAGGCGGTTGAAAATCCGCTCACCCTGGGAGCCCAGGTAGCGTTCGATGCGCTGGGTGTTGAGAAAGAACACATACACCAGCACGCACATCACCACGATCGCCAGCATGATCGCGCCCATGTTGAACAGCATCTGGCGCAGATCGGTATCCGCGCCGTGCGCGCTCAGGGTGAGCAGTACCGAGATCGTCCCCGCACCCGTGGTCAGCGGAAAGGTCAGCGGGTAAAACAGCTGATTGTCGATATTGCGGGGTTTCGCATCGCCTACGTCGCTGCTGCTGTCGGCGCTCGCATCCTTGTCGTCGGACGAAAGGAATTCCCAGCCCATCTTGCAGATCATGATGCCGCCAGCCAGCTGCACCACGGGAATCGACAGCCCGAACAGCTTCAGGATCCACTGTCCTGCAATCAGCGTCACCGTACAGACGCAAAACGCATACAGCGTGATCGTACCCACCGCGCGCTTTTTGCCGCCCCGATCCAGACGGGCGAAGTAAGGCATCACCACGAAGGCGGTACCGATCGGATTGACCACCGGGAACAGCGCCACCACGCCGATGAAGAGCAAGTGGATGAAAGTGTGCAGCTCGGATGTCATGTTCAGCGCCCCTGCTCCAGATGACCCGCCCAAGTGTGCTGGAAGGAAACCAGTATCGTCTGCTGGCGCAGATGATGACTTCTTTGTCCCGGATATTCTCCCGCACAACCGCGGTTGCAAAATCCCTGCGAACATTCCCATAGTGGCGAACGGCAACCAACAAAGGCTGCTGACGCTCCCAAGAGGACCCTCTGCACATGAAAAAAGCCGTCCTGGCCTCGGCGCTCGTTTCGCTCGCCGGCCTCCTTTCCATCGCGTCGCCCGCGGCGCCCGTACCGGGCTCCGATGCCTCGAAGGTCACGCCCGACATGATCCAGACCGCGTCGGACATTCCGGCCGACTGGAAGCCGCCGCAGGGCAACTTCGACTACGTCAAGCGCGAGGTCATGATCCCGATGCGCGACGGTGTGAAGCTGCACACCGTGCTGCTGATCCCGAAGGGTGCGCACAGCCTGCCGATGCTGCTCGAACGCACGCCTTACAACACCGGCAGCTTCACGACCGGCAACAGCCCGCACATGACCGACGCGGTGTGGTCGGGCGACAAGGACTGGGCCGACGGCAGCACCATCCTGGTCTGGCAGGACGTCCGCGGCAAATACGGCTCGGAAGGCCAATACATCATGACGCGCCCGCCGATGGGGCCGCTCAACCCGACCACGACCGACGACACCACCGATGCCTGGGACACCATCGACTGGCTGGTGAAGAACATCAAGGAGTCGAACGGCAACGTCGGCATGATCGGTTCGTCCTATGACGGCTGGACGGTTGCCATGGCCCTGCTCCACCCGCACCCCGCGCTGAAGGTTGCGGCGCCGGAAAGCCCGATGATCGACGGCTGGATGGGTGACGACTGGTACCACTATGGCGCCCTGCGCCAGGTGAACCTCGACTACTTCAGCGGCCAGACCAGCAAGAAGGGCGAAGGCGAGGGCATCCCGCGCGAGAACTACGACGACTACACCAACTTCCTCGACGCCGGTTCGGCCGGCGCCTATGCCGAGGCCAACGGCTTCAGGCAGCTGCCCTGGTGGAACCGCTTCTCGGCACACCCCGCCTACGACGCCTTCTGGCAGCTCCAGGCGCTGGACAAGCTGCTTGTCGCGCATCCCTCCGACGTGCCCACGATGTGGCTGCAGGGCCTGTGGGATCAGGAGGACATCTACGGCGCCGTGCATGCCTGGGAAGCGCTCAAGAAGGCCGGGCACGGCGCCAACAACCACCTCGTGATGGGCCCCTGGTGGCACAGCCAGATCAACCGTGACGGCTGGAACATGGGGCCGCTCAAGTGGCCGGGCAACACGACGGCGCAATTCCGCCAGAACGTGATGATCCCGTGGTTCAACCACTACCTGCGCGGCACGCCGCTGCCCAAGCCACTGCCCGAAGCGATGATCTACAACCCGGTCGAGCAGCACTGGGACGGCTTCGCCGACTGGAAGGTGGCAAGCAAGCAGCAGCTCACCCCACTCTACCTGCAGGCCGACATGGGCCTGGGCTTCGAGCAGCCGAACGGTGGCGGCGACAGCTACGTCGCCGACCCCGCCAAGCCCGTGCCCTACCTGCCCCGCCCGATCCCGACCCAGAACGAGGACCGCTGGCGCACCTGGCTGGTCCACGACCAGCGCTTCGTGGTGGACCGACCCGACGTGCTGACCTACACCACGCCCGTGCTGAGCAAGACCGTGCGGCTCGAAGGCGCGCCGATCGCCGACCTCTTCGCCAGCACCACCGGCACCGACGGCGACTTCGTGGTCAAGCTGATCGACGTCTATCCCGGCACCGATCCGACCGATCCTGCGATGGGAGGCTACGAGCTGCCGGTCTCGCTCGACATCTTCCGCGGGCGCTATCGCAAGAGCTTCGCCGAGCCTTCGCCGATCCCGGCGAATCAGGTGCAGGAATACAAGTTCCGCCTGCCCACGGTGAACTACGAGTTCAAGCCTGGCCACCGGATCATGGTGCAGATCCAATCCAGCCTGTTCCCGCTTTACGACCGCAACCCGCAGACCTATGTGCCCAACATTCTGTTCGCCAAACCGTCGGACTACCAAAAGGCGACGGTGACGATCGAGCATGGGTCCGATGGACGCAGTGCGGTGTTGTTGCCGGTGGTCGCGAGCTCGACCAGCAGCGACTGATCGATGCCTTGGCCCGGTCCGCGCTCCCGCGCGGACCGGACCTTTCTGCCGCACACGATGCGAAGACAATGACGACTGTCTCGACAGCCATCTGACAGCTTGTTGCCATGAAACCGCTATAAGGCGAGTGCAACGTAATGGATCGCGTCGGCAGTGGGCGGCTTGGTTGGATTACGCTTCGCCGATCCGCCTACAAATCGGTTGTTTCCACACCGCAGGGGAGTGTGTCCGTGCAACGACGTGAATTTTTGCGCCATGCGGGCACCACGCTCGCCCTGGCCTCCACCGCCACCCTCACCGGCTGCGCCCGGCAGATCATTGTGCCGAACGCAAAGCCCGCGCTTCCGCCGCGGGCCGCGCAGCTGGAATCGGGCGTCGCGGAGCTGGCGCCGGTCAGGGCGCAGGTGGACCGCATCACCGGCGTATACGTATGCAGCCGTCCTTTCCGCGCGGCAGGACCGCGTATTGAGTTGGAAAAATTCGGCGACAAGGCCGTCGTGCACAACTATGGACACGGCGGCAGCGGCTGGTCGTTGTCGTGGGGTTCGAGCACGCTCGCCGTGCGCATGGCGCAGGCCACCGGCGTGCGCGAGCTGGGCGTCATCGGCTGCGGCGCGCTGGGGCTCACGTCGGCCCTGCTGGCGCAGCGTGCCGGCATGGCGGTGCGCATCTATGCCAAAGCGTTGCCGCCCGATGTGTTCTCGATGCGCGCCACCGGCCTGTGGACGCCGGACTCGCGCATCTGCGACGCACAGCACGCCGCAGATTTCGGCGATCGCTGGGAAACCATGGCGCGCACTTCCTATGCCATGTACCAGAGCATGCTGGGGCTGCCCGGCGATCCGATCGAATGGATCGATGGCTATCACTTGCTCGACAGCACATCGGGCCCGCAAAACAAAACTGTTTCCGATGAGCCGGAATACGGTGATTTGAGCGATCGCATCAGTGATCTCGGTCCGCAGTCCGTCACCCTGCCTGTGGGCAGCACGCCGTTCCCGCAACCGGCGCGGCGTTTCTCCATCATGATGTTCAACATCACCAGCTATACGCGCATGCTGATGTCCGACTTCCAGCTCGCCGGCGGAAAAATCATCGTGCGCGAATTCAACCATCCGCGCGAATTGCAGGCGCTGCCCGAGCGCACCCTGATCAATGCCACCGGCTACGGCGCCAGGGCCCTGTTCGACGACGAGTCGATCATTCCCGTGCGCGGCCAGACCGCGCGCCTGATTCCGCAGCCCGAAGTGAATTACGCGTTGATGACCAGGAACCTCAGCATGGTGCCGCGCCGCGATGGTCTGCTGGTACAGGCGTATGGTGACACCGGCAATTTCAACAACAGCGACCTCACGCCCAATCGTGCAGCCTCCGAAGCCGCGGTGCGGCAGCTTGCCGACATCATGGCGACGATGCGCAGCACTTGAGGGTCATCCGTCCACACAATGGCTCCGCGTTTGGAGAAAGTCCACCCTGCCCCTTGCTTTCGCTACGACGCCCTCCAACTTGTGGCGATGTTCGACAAAATCAGAAATTGGCGCGTGCGACGCACCGTCGCCCGGCACCCGATCGCCGAACCGCTCTGGCGGGACGCGCTGCAGCGCTGTGCCCCTGCGCAGCGGCTGGGTGCTTCCGACCAGGCCACGCTTCGCGTGCTGGCGACGCTGTTCCTGGAGAGCAAGTCGCTGGAGCCGACCAAGGGGTTGCAGCTTGAGGACGCCGACCGTGTCCTGCTCGCGGCCCATGCTTGCATACCCATCTTGAAACTGGGCCTTGATTGGTACGACGGTTGGCGCAGCATCATCGTGTACCCGGACGCGTTCATTCCGCATCGCCAGAAGATCGATGCAGCGGGAGTCGTTCACCAGACCAACAGCGTGATGGCCGGTGAGGCATGGGGGCGTGGGCCGGTGATCCTGTCGTGGGCGGAGGTGCTGAATGGCGGGAAGAAACCGGGGCACAACGTGGTCATCCACGAAATGGCACACAAGCTCGATATGCTCAACGGCGACGCCAACGGCTTTCCGCCATTGCACCGACGCATGGACCGCCGTGTATGGTCGCGGGTCTTCTCGAGCGCGTGGGATCGCCTGAAGGAAGAGCAACGCAACGGGGCCGAGTTGCCGATTGACCCGTATGCTCTTGAAAGCCCGGCCGAATTTTTTGCGGTCACCAGTGAGCAATTTTTCGAGGCGCCGGCAAACTTGCGCCAGCACTTGCCGGACGTCTATCGGCAGCTTGAGCAGTTTTACCGGCAGCATCCGTTCTGAGGGTTCCAGAAAATGGACGAAGGAAGTCAAGCGAACCTCATTCGACTTCATCCGTACCAGTTTCAGATCAGGGGAACCCTGAATGAAAGAATCTGTCTACCGGGGTTGGCTGTAACACGCGCCGACGGTATGCGCAGGTTTCGTTTGGGTAATTGGCTTCAACTTGAATAAGGCAGTGTCATCGAACGTTCCAGGCAGGTCCTACATCCGCAAGAGAAGGATCGTGCACGCGGTCTGGCATTACTCGACAGCGAAACGCGCGAGACCTTGGGTCGCAGACGCGGGCGACAGCCACCGCTGACGCACCCGGCGTTCGCGCTGGCTTTGGTCTTGGTATTGCACGCGCTGTTCGCACTGGCGCTGTGGCACGAGATGCAGCCCAAGCCGCAGCATCTGGCGATGGTGCCTATCGATAGCAATCAGGTGCTGACCGTGCGTCTGATCGATCAACCCAGCAAGCCGCGCGCCGTGCAGCCGCCTCAGCCACCCAAGTTGGCGCCGCAGCAGCAGGTGGTGCCCCCACGCGTTCACGAGGTGCCACCTCGTGATGCGATGGTCATGCAGGATCATGAAGCGACACCTGCGCCGGCGGCCTCCGTGTCCACGCCGTCCGCCGTCAATTTACGCCTGCCGCCCCCCACGGAGACTTATGCAACAACAAGCGCCAAGGCCACACCGGCCAAGCCCACGGACGATCGTCAGATCATGCAGCACGACTACAACCAGATGCACACCCAGACCACCCGCTTCGAGAAATATTTCCCGCCACCGAACGAGACAGCCGGTGGTGCGGTGGGTCGCCATATAGGCGATTCGCTCAAGGCGATGGTCAAAACCATGTGCGATCCCAAGAAGAGCAGCACGGTTTCCAACTTGCTGTGCGACGCGCCTCCCCTACCGCCTTCCCCCAAGGACCGCGACGAGCGCCTCAACCTGCCGCCGCCACCGCTGGCCGACGATCCGAATCCGCCCACACCGCCGCCACTGTCGAGCTGCATCGCCGAGTACAAGGCAGACAAGCCGCTGTCGGACGGCTGCCCGATCAACACGCCCGATCTGGCCTTCAAGGCCGAGATGCGTGAATGCATCGATCTGTTCCGTGCCGGCAAGCGCCTCAAGACATGGTGCCCGCTCGATACGCCCAAGCGCGCAGCGGCCGAGTCGTCGACGCCAGCGGTTTCCTCGAGCGTGGGTTCGCACTGAGCACGGTCGACCACATGTAGCGGTGTGTCTCAGAAAACCGGAAGCAATCAAAGCGGGTCAGAGCCGCTCCGTCTATTTTCCAGCCGCCTCGGTCTCCGCCGCCTTCTGCACGAGTTCCTTGATCCTGAGAACGCGCAACAGTTCGGACTTCTTGAGTCCTTCGCGCGCCTCCTTGATCACTTCGTGGGCCAAGTTTTGGCTGGTGTGGTGCCGCTTCGCGTCGATGGCGGCATCCAGCCGTTGCTGGGCTGCCTTGATCGCTTTGTCGACGCGATAGAGGGGAGCATGCGGGTTCGTGGTCAGGGGTGGGTCGTAGCTTTTCGTCATGATGTTTCTTCGTGATCAGGACGGCACGATAGCCCGGTTGACCGCGCTTCGCGCGTGCACCGTCGTTACACGTTTGTACCAAAACCCAAAATCGGGAGGATCACTCAATGCGCGCACCGATGAAGTTGATCCGCGGAACCCATCGATCATGATCAGCGCCCCTGCATCCTGATCAGCATGAGGCCACCGGCCAGGATCGGCCAGGAGCAGACGTTAGCTGCACGAATCCAGGCCGGCGGTCTTTTGGGCGATGCGGATGACGACGAACTCGGCCGGGTAAACGGGAGCCAGGCCGATGTCGATGAAAAGTTGGCCCAGCTCACGCATTTCCGGCGGATTGTTCGACGCATCGCATGTGACGAAGAACGCCTCCTGCGCTGTCGCGCCGAACAATGCTCCCTGGCCCCATAACGTGGTGAGGAAGGCGCCGATGTCTCGTGATACCGCCGCCCACAGGGCTTGGTCGTTTGGCTCGAAGACCACCCACTGCAGACTGTTCTTCAGGCTTTGCTCCACGAAGATAAACAATCGCCGCACGCTGAGATAAGTCCATTGCGTATCTTGCGACAATGTGCGCGCGCCGCAGACCACGTTGCCGTAGTTGATGACATTGCGCAGCGCATTGATGCCGTTCGGATTGAGCGTATCTTGGTCCGCATCGGTCACTTGCGCAGCCAGTGACGTGACGGTGCACAAGGCACCATCATAGACGCCAGCGGGCGATTTCCACACGCCGATACTCGAATCGGTATAGGCGTAGCGTCCCAGCACGGGGCCAGAAGGTGGGATTGGCACACTTGTATTGCTGAGAGGATTGAATATCCACGTCCACGGGTAATACAGCGCGCCATAGTTGGAGTTGAGCGCCTGACCACCCTGCAACGTACCCGGTGGTGGCGTGCCGTTCTTGAAAGACAGGACACCCGACATGTTCTGGCCGTAGGGCGGATCGGCCACATAGAACATGCTTCCCAGCTGCTCGCACAGGCGCAGGCCTTGGTTCACCAACTCGCTCTGCAAGACAGCGTTGGTAGCACCGCTGCTGTCGGTGGAGCCGACAGTATCGGGCATCGCCAGCAGGCTTATCCCCTGCACCTTTACCAACGCCTCCAGCGCGCCACTGAAATCCCAGGTCGGGTTCTGGCCGTTATTGAGGGCGATGGGTGTTGGCATATTGGGTAGAGGCATGCCGTCGAATGCCGCCACACGGATGAACATCGACTGCGAATTGATGCGCGTCTGGAGCGCGACGTTGGCCGCGGCAATGCCGCTGAAAGTCTCCAGCACGTAATAGCTGTCGGAGTTGATCCTGGTGGACACAAGTCCGTTCTGCTTCACATAGGCGGCCAGCATTTGCATGGCCTGGTCGGCTGGCGCGCTGCTCGGGTTTATTACCGAAGCAGGTATCACCACCAGCAGATTGAAAGTGGGTGTCTGACCTGAACTGCCGCCCGACGTTCCATCAGAACTGTTAGTGATGCACAGCTGCAAACGGTTGGCCCAGGCTCCCATACTGGCCGCGTTGATCGTCGTACTGCCAATAGTGGCGGTCGCGATCCTGCCCTGACCGGAAACAATCTGGTTGGCGCGGACGACGTAGCAGCTGACACCGCCTTCCCGGAAAAACTCATACACCGCCCAGGACATGAAGCCACACCAGCTCAAATTGCCGAATTGGCGCGTATAGGCATTCCAACTGGTGATCAGCGTGGGGACTTCGTAAGGCCCGCTCTCCGCGAAGCCGATAAAGGCCGCCACCGATGTCGAGGCACCCTGGATACTGCGGCTGCCGGAAATTTCCTGGATATAGACGCCGGGATGCTGGTAAGTGGGCACGGTCCTGTTCCTCGTTAGGTGCGCTGGCAGGTTGCAAAATCAACACGCAGCGTGCGCCAAGGGCGCGAAGTTATCCATGGTCCATCGATATGCCAGCCGCCGAGTACGCAATGGCCGCTTGGCGCGTGCGCGTAGCCACCTGCACTCAACACAACATCGCGACTCAAGCTTAATGAGGGCAATCGTTTTTTCACACAGGCTTCTCGACTCGAAAAATCCGGTCGCGAAGAGTTCACTCTTGTCTCCGATTCCAGGCAGTACACTGGCCGTCGAGCAGTTCGAGCCATCCAGAGCCGCCACCGAGGTGTATCAGCATGTTGAGCATGATCGAGGATCTTCCGGACCACGTGGTCGGCATCCGGATCAACGACAAGCTGCGCGCGGAAGACTACGAGACGCAGCTCATCCCGCTGGTCAACGACAAGCTGGAAAGGCAGCACAAGCTCGACTTGCTGTGCTGCATCGACGGCGAATGGAAGGGCATGGAAGCCGGCGCGGTATGGCAGGACCTGCGTTTGGGGCTGGGCAAGATCGGCCACTGGGCGCGCATGGCGATCGTCAGCGACATCAAGTGGATCGAGAACGCCATCAAGCTGTTCGGGCTGTTTTCTCCCGGTGAACTGCGGCACTTCGCCAGCAACGACTACGCGGCTGCCAAAGCATGGGTCTGCGAGAGCGATCGTGCTCGCATCGGCATCGCACTGGATGCCGACGTCGGCATCCTGGTGCTGGAGCCGGCCGCGGACCAGGCACTAAGCGAAGACGATTTCGAAGCCGTCGGCAAAGTGATCGGCGACTATCTCAAGAGTCACGACCGGCTTCGCGGCGTCTTGATTCACAGCCGGAAATTTCCCGGCTGGCAGGGGGTGGGCGCCCTGTTCGCCCACCTGAAGTTCGTCAATGCTGTGCACGACAAGATCGGCAAGATCGCGCTGGTGACCAACAGCCCCATGGGTACCTTCGCCGACCACGTGCTCGATCCGCTGATGCGGGCCAAGGTCCACAAATTCGCTTACGACGAGCGGGACCAGGCCATGCGCTGGCTGCAGGATTGAACGCGCACGTCGGCGCAAAAACTTCGCGCCGAAAAACAACCGCAGAAAGTCCACTCTGCCCCTGTTTCAGGCCCCTGTTTCACTGATCTCATCATAAGGAGACGGTCAGACGATCCAGTTCCCGTCGATCGGGTAGTTGAAAATCGGGGTGAATGTCACGCCGACCGCCTCCATGTCCCTGCGCCCGTCGACGACCATTTCCTTCAGCCGGTCCAACTGTGCCGCATGCTCGTCGGAGTCCCAGACACTGACTTGCACGACCGAGCCCTTCGGCGAGACGCCCGCATAAAAGTGAATGAGGCCCGACAGCCGCCTGATGGCCGGGATTATGTACGCCGAGGTCTTCTTGCTCGCGGCGTCGACCTCGGCGAACCGGCTCGGCTCGAAGCTGGCGCGCGAGACGCGGACGACGGCGGTTGCGGGCAACGACTCGGTCAGGGTGATTCGTTCAGTCATGGCGATCCTTGATATCCAAGTGTGATATTTGCGAGTAAACCTGGACGACTCCTGCTTCGGCTTGCCGAGGCGCCCCTTCCATAATCGCTCGATCAAAGCAGGTCAAAGCCCGTTCCGGGTTAGCGTACACTTCGTCACCCGTTCACCCATCGCAGTATCGCGAACAGATCGACAAGCGGGCATCGACTGAAGCGCTTGGTTCGCGGTCGCTTTGCCTGGGACGGGGTCCGGCATCAGGGCGCCGGGAACGGCCAGTCCGGGAATCATGGGACCCCGGCAGCTGCCGTACTGCCAGGACGCTGGAGCGACCCATACATCTGAAGGACGGGGCGTCGATGAACCTGCCATCGCATGAAACCAGAACCGCCGCATCGCGGGGCGAGCCCCAGGGCCTGAATCAGGCGACCGATGTGCCGCCGTTTCACGGGTCCTATCTGGGCGCCTACAGCATCGTCTTCTTTTCGGCCTGGGTGTCCGTTTGCTCCGTTGCTCCGGAATTCATCTGGCAAGGATTGCTCACCGTCATCCATCACTTCAGCTGGGTTACCGCAGGGGATGTGCTGCTGGTGGGTGCGGTCGTGGCCTTTTTCGTGGAGCCGCTTGCCGAACGACTGCGGGCCATGCGCCTGCATGTTGCGCACAAGCACCGAAGTCCCGCACACGCCACGTTCGCCGCCTTCGGCTTTGCTGTGTTGGCCGTCTGCGTGCATGAAGCGATCACCAGTTTCGTCTCCACGTCGTATGCGGACAATCGTGGGGAGTTCAGTCTGTTCGTCGCGCTGTCGGACGTTTTCCAGTGGTCCAGCATTCCCTTCATGGTCACCGTCGCCTGGTTGTGCACGACACGAGCGCCGTGGATCCGCTGGACCACCTTGCTGCTCGCTTCGGGGATGGTGTTTTCGCTGGGTTTTATTTCCGAATGGTCCCTCCGGGACACGTTCACCACGGCGATTCCATGCGCATGCATCCTTTTTGCCGGATTCACCGTCATGCGCAGGCATCCGACCCAGCCTGCCTTGTCGCATTGCATGCGGCTGACCGCGATCATCGCATCCCTCTGGTTGGTCACCGCCGGGGTTGTCCAGCTGGCGCTTTCGCTGTTTGCGCCCAAGACCTGGTACGTCTACACCTGGATCGAGTACACCATCGATTTCCGTTTTTACCTGGGTTGGGTGATTGGTCTGGCCGTAGCGCCGCGGCCTGTGGCGCATCATTAGTGGCCCGACTTGACGGGGCGCGGCCGAGCGAATCAGAGCGGGTCCGAATCAACGCGGGTCAGAGCCCGCTCCGCAAGGCGCGGGCGCATCCGTGCGGGACGCGATTTAACTTCCTCCGCCCCGGTTTGGGAGCCTCTGTTCTTCGACCTGATCGAAGACGTCCCGCACGGCAAGAGCTGCGTTGAAGATGGCCTCCCCCAGCGTCGATACGCTCTGGGGGTGCAAGGCATCCGCACTGCAGATCGTGACCATGTCTCCATTGGCAGTGATCGTCCGGAGCAGACTGTTGAGCTCGTCGATCTGGTCGATGGTGACTCCGAAAACAAGGCGATCGTGCGTCATGGCGTCCCTCCTCCGGCGATATCGCGAACACAGCCGTCCGCACCACAAATATATCCCTTTTTCAGATATTTGAAAAGCAGATATAGCGTCGTGTCAGCCTTCACGGATCGTCGTCATGCCCGCCAAGTCCATACACAAGACCGAGTACTTGGTGCTACTGCGCCGCCTGCGCGCACTTCGCACAGCGGCCGGTCTGACCCAAGTCGACCTGAGCGCGGCATTGCAGCGTCCTCAGTCCTATGTCAGCGACGTCGAACGTGGTTCACGTCGGATGGACCTGCTGCAGTTGCGGGAACTCTGCAATGCCTGCGGGCAATCACTGAGCGAGTTCGTCGATGAATTCGAGCAGGAGTTGGGACACGCAAAACCTAGCCGCAGGCCGCCAAAGCGACCGTCCTGATAGATGAACCCGGACCAGATCACTCTGATACCTTTATTTCGTCAAGAATTATCCCTGACATTTTTCGGCGATGCGCTTACTGGCCACAGCAATCACATCCCCCACTGCTCCACCCAGAGGAAATTCGCGCTGGAGTCGAGCCAGTCTTTCGCCGTATTCCGCAGCGACATCAGGCTTCCGCGTCGACTCGCGATCAATAGCACTCAGCAGGAGAAGTCGCATTCGTGCATTCGCGGGCATTTGCAACGAAAGATGCAGCAGGTTGTTGAAGATGCTTCGCTCTGCGTAGAGGAAATTTTCTGGCACGTCATCCAACAACGAACATGACACTGCCAGTGACTGTTCCATGGCAACGGTGAAGTGGGCTAGCCACGCGACATCGGGCGACTCAAGACCTGGCGGTATCTCGGTCGATACCACGCCGGGCACCGAGGCCAACTGCTTTAACAATGTCGTTTCCATCTGCGCGATCTGCTGCGCGGATGGATTCTGTTCGTCGGCTTCGCATGTCCACGTTGAGAGAACCCGCCCGTCAACCGTCTGTACAAGCTCGAACTTCACCTGCCACGGTGACTGGGTCGCATCAATGTGAGTAAACACCACGTAGTCGTTACCCTCTATGACCGTCGAGAGCTGCGCCGCCTCCCAAGGGCCACCGGCCAAGATGAAGCCTCCTTTAGGCGACCATGGCTGGAGATAGGCCACCTTTGTATCGGACCGGAGCAGAGTCTGTTCGGCTAAGTACATCGGCAGCCCTCTGGAGAAACGGCCGAGTGCATCGGTCTTCTCGAGCGTAATCTGTTGTTGCTCCGTTGAAATTGCCTTCGCACAGCTTCCTGCCATGAACGCTAGATACGGCGCGTTATCCGGCTTTGGCGCCAGAAGGGCTGCAAACCCGAGCGCCTCACGGACCCAGATCGGGTCCTCAAGCTTGAGCATGCCAAAAGTGAAAGTCGGTGCATCGGAAACGGGCCCATAGTGCTTCTCTGCCTTGTCAATCTCGCCGTCCCAAAAGGCTAGGTGTTGTTCCCAATCCACGCGTTGCTGACGGTGAAGCTGCCCCAGGATTGCACGCGCTTCCTTGGTGTGGCCAAGGTCGATATTTGCCTTGATCAGGTTATTGCCCACATCGAGACCATGAAGTTTTGCATCAAACAACGGCGACACGAGCGTGAGCATGGCCTGCAAGTGTCCATGAATACCGAGATCACCACTGATCTGCCGCAGCGCATCCGTCGGCATGGGCGTCACGCGTTCCGCGGCCTGATGGTAGTACGCCAGTGCGGCATCAAGGCCCTTGGCTTTCAATGCATCGCGTGCCAGCCAGATCTGGGGGCGCCATGCGTGAGGAAGCTTTGAAGCGCGAACAAAGGCATCGTGTTTTGCCTGTTCGCCGCCGCGCTCGCCCTGCAACGCGACGTACCAAAGCAATCCGTTGTCCTGATTGGGGTCAATCTCGATGGCATGCCACAGGGTCGCGTCAGCGCGCTCTTGTTCTCCAAGCCCGCCATAGGCCTTTGCGAGATTTGTAAGAAGCGAGCCTTCTTCGCCATGAAGTTCGCGTGCTGCCTCCAGCACGTCACGCGCCTCGGTGTAGCGTTTGAGCTGAAGCAGCGTAACGCCAAGAATGACGGCGCCGCGCTGCCCATTCTGATCGATTTGATGCAACCGCCGCGCGGGCTCCAGCGCCTCTTCACAAAAGCCGTTGCGCAGTGCGTCCGTAATCATGGAGACCAGCACATCAGGTTTGTCGCGGTTAAGCTCGAAGTTCTTAGGAAGTATCTCGGTGCGCCATTGCTCCCGAGTGACCTGAAACGAGCGGCCGTAGGCATCAGCGATGGTGATGGTTGCAGGCACGTTTATATTTTCGGATGACGCAGCTTTCGAAGTTACCGCAGATACCTCCACCTTCGGCTGGTCATTGGATGCATCCTGCTTACGGCCAAGAAACTTATCCAGAATCCCCATGCATCCCTACCCCTATCGATCAAGAAATCGTTCAGTCAACACTGCCAAGAAATGACTCCGCCCCTTTGCTTAGCCGAGGGCATTTAACTTCCCCGTCCAGGTTTCGAGGTAATTACCCCGAATTAATTACCTCCGTCCCCTTGCTCCGGTTTCGCGGTTGCGAGTGCCTCTTACCTTACCCATACCTGCTCGGGGTGGCAGGTTCCTGCACACACCAATAGATCATGATTGCCCAACCTATCAATGGGATGAACCCGATCAGCTGCCACCATCCGCTACGATCAATGTCGTGAAGTCGGCGCGCGCTAACCGCGAGGTAGGGCAGCAGCGTGCCGAGAGCAACCAGAGTGGCGGCGGTATCGCCGATGATTTGTGCACCCATGCTAATGAGCAAGACAAACAAGCTCCACCACCAGAACTCGGACCTCGATGCTCGGCCGTCAAAATCCGCGTACATCCTGAAACAGGTTTGTATGGATTCAATGAAAGTCATCGAACGCTATTCCTTGAGTCGCGTAAGTAGTACCGATATTTCGAAGCGACCTTGTACGGCCGAAATGAGGCCAACAACCTAAAATTGTTTTTGGCACCTCTTTTGAAGCCGAGCCCTAGGGACTTAACTTCCTCCGTCCTTTTTTCGTCGGTTAGTGCCCGATTCTTTTTGCTTTGCTAGGCAACGTTCGTGTGACTGGGAGATGCAACTGTTACTGGGTGAGCATCAGGCGCGCGTTCCTCCGCATTATGTTGGCTCGTTCAGCGACTGACTTTTCAAGCAGAACTTCTCCAGCATTCGAGAACGCGACGAAGGTCATAGGCGGGATTTTACGACCCAGGGTAACCATCAGACGCCCCAGAAGTGCGGCTGCGCGGTCATTGTCCACAAACTCGCCGCGTAGGCACCTACGGATTCCCCGCACGACTTGGTCAGCGATTTGTACGCCGGGATGTTGCTTAGAGTCCACAAATCTCATGTGCTCCCGCCAAAGCGCGCTTTTGATGGCCTGCACCTCACCTCCCTTTTTCGGAGCCGGAAACCAATAAGGACGATTGTCGTCCTTGCCATGGAATCGAAAGAAGTGCGAATAATCCCCCTCCCGAAGCGTAATCATTGGGTCGGCCACTGACATGGATTGCAAAAGCGTTCCGAGCACGTCAGAAAATGTCGCCTCAAAGCGATTCTTTGCAATATCCTTCTGATCGAAGTTCCAGCGAAACGTACCCAACGTGGCCGGAACGCGCTGCGAATAGTAGAGCGTCGACTTTTTGATAGTTTCCCAAGCCAAAAGACACCGACACAGAAGCTCGATGTAGTTTTGATTAGAAAGCGCGCGTATATCGATTGCAGATTTGGCAACCATCGCTTTGCCTTCCGGATGAATCATCTGCGGAATCCAGTCATCGATTTTCTTCGCCTGACCTTCTTTGTGGGTTGGTACATCGACATTCATTGAGGCATCTGTGGCAAGGGCCACGACGAACGCATCGACATCCGCAAGAGCTTCCAGAAGACGAAAGTAATCGGCTTCGCTTATCTCCCCTTTAACTTCATCCGACGCAGTTCTGTTTATGCTCAGCTTGAACGCACGTAGCGTCTCTTCGGCGCGCCGTTTACTCGCTTCTGGCACAACATACGCTGCCACGACGCAGTAGCTTCCCGGATCTGTCGTAGCCGCAAACGTCCCAGATTCATCTAAGTAGATGTGCAATTTCAGCGCCTCTCACCATAATTGCCGTGTCTTCCAGATGAGCGAGGGAGAGCTACTCCGTGACTTCCGTCACGCGATTTTCACTATTGCGCAGACCTGTTGCGCGATGCGTTTTGCATCTTCGTCACCGTTCATGGTTTCCTCGGAGCTCGACTTATGCGTCATATTCCATGACTGCTGTTCTGAGTCGGTAGGACCATAAACATTTAGGCATCAAGCATCTTTTTCCTGGCAGCTTCCAGCGCCGACGGTCAACGAACGGAGGCAGGCCCACTTACGAATCCACGATAAGTGGGCCTGGCCCCGTTTTGGTGTTTGCGTCAGCAATTGTCTCCGACACCTTTTTGCAGCTCGCGGCTCAGCTCACCGAGAGAGCACTGACTTACTACAGCTCATCCGGCTTGAACGAATACCCGTGCCTCTTCCAACCCGACGCGATGCCCAAGTCGTAGCCGTAGACCAGAGTCACCACGACGACATCCTCGTTGGCGATATTCGGGTCGGCTTTCGCCATCAGCTGTGCGATGCGTCTGGCCATGTCGCCATCGTCAGTCAGCGGCGCATCCAGCCGCAGCGACGACTGCAGGGAGTGTGTGGTGTTGCCGCCATTGAACGATGACCACCCGCGTACGACTTGCGCCGTCATCACGTGGGGTTGGGTGGACAACGTCTGGTACAGCGGCAAGATACCCGCGAAAGTCTGGGTCTGCGTGAATCGACTTGCTACCGCTGGCGCGCTCAGGGCGATAACAGCGAGCAGGGCCACCACGACGATATGCCCACGCCACATGATGGGAAACGGCACTGGCTGTGTCGCACGATCGAAACGCTCCACGTACGAGCCCACCGCCAGGTCGTGCAGGGACTGCCGCGTGCGGCGATTGAATATGTAGAGGTAGATGATGGCGAAGATGCCACCGAATACGACAAGGGCGAGCAGATAACCCAGCGGTGTCGACATGGCCAGCTTGGGATCAAGCGGCAGGTTATTCGCAAAGAACGGAATTCCCAGCACGACGTAGCGCAGCAGCGAGCGCGGCAATGACAGTAACTGGTCGTGGGCATCGACGACCCGCACACCAAGCCAGCGCTTGCCCAACGTCTGTCCGCCGCCGATGCGGCTGTTGCAGATGCCGAAATAGGCCAGCGCAATCACAAAGCCGATCAGCTTCGCATAGGCGCCCATGCGCGCGAACGTATCGAAAAGCAGCGCGCCTAGAATCCAGCCGACAATACCGAGCAGAATCAGATCGATCACGAAAGCGCCTAGACGGCGCCAAAAGCCGGCAATCTCCCGATCCGGCCAACCTTCCCCATGCAATGCGTCCATGTAATTCCCCCTGAAGTCAGGACATCTTGCCGCAAGAGCCATCGGGAGGCGAGGTGCGCTGCGATATGAGCAAATTCCGTCGTCCAACAAAAAGCCGCCACAGGCGGCCTTTTGCAAAGAGCACAGAACTTATCCCGTACTACATATCCCTCCGAAACTCCCCACCCATCTACCACCACAAACCCCGAGCCGTCGTCGCCAACTGCCTCAGCCTGCCCCACCCGGCGCAGGCAAAGTCAGCTCGAAGACGCAGCCTCCACCCACCCGCGGCAGACAGTGCACGCTGCCATGGTGCCGGTCGGCGATCTGCCTGACCAGGGCCAGCCCCAGTCCCCAGCCGCTACCGGTTTCCGCGGTATTGGCGGGGCGGTAGAACGGCTCGAAGATGCGTTCGCGCTCGGCTTCGGCGATGCCCGGCCCGCGATCGCCGACCAGCAGGATGCGCTGGCCGTGGTCGCCGATGCCCAGGTGGGCATCCACGCCCTGGCCGCCGTATTTCAGGGCGTTTTCGAGCAGGTTGCGGATCAGCCGGCGCAACAGCCGCCCATCGCCGCGAACTTCCGCGGGGACGACCTCGAACGCGATGTCGAGTCGCGAGCTCTCTTCCGCCACCAGCGCGGCCAGATCCACCGGGTCCTGCGGCGGCGCGGTCGTGACGGTGTCCAGTTTGCTGGACAGCAGGATCTCCTCGATCTGCTCGCCGATCTCGGCGCAGTCCTGGCGCATGCCATGCAGCAACTCGGCGCGCGGTGCCGTCTCGTACAGTTCCAGCGCCAGCCGCACGCGCGCCAGCGGCGAGCGCAGCTCGTGCGACGCGTTGACCAGCATGCGGCTGTGCGCTTCGAGCAGGCTCGCGACGCGGTCGGCCATGCTATTAAAGCTGGCCGCC
Source organism: Dyella sp. S184 (assembly GCF_009766065.1). Lineage (GTDB taxonomy): Bacteria > Pseudomonadota > Gammaproteobacteria > Xanthomonadales > Rhodanobacteraceae > Rhodanobacter. The sequence goes on from NZ_LMUE01000003.1 coordinate 272,787, forward strand.
AGACTCGACACTTCGTCCTGACCGGCTACCGGAGCGCGCACGCTTAGGTCACCACCGCCGAAACGATCGACATCGCTGGCGAGCGCCTCGAGCCGCCGGGTCAGCCGGCGCACCACCGGATACGTGCCTAGTGCGACGGCCAGCGCAATCAAGCCGATCAGGGCGAGTCCACCCAGATGCATTTGCAGCGAGTCCGTATGGGTGCGAGCAACGACCACGCGACCGTCGTCCAGCTTGATCAGCTGGGCCGCGAACATGCCGTGACCCGGTTTGCTCTGCGCGATTGCGGCGGGGTTGCCGATCCCGGCCTGATTGCCTGCGCTCGCCAGGCGGACTCCCTGCCGGTCATACAGAGCCAACCCTTCGATCGGCGGCACTACCAACCCGGCCAGCGACGTCTGCAACGCGTCGACCGAGCCCCCTGCTGGCAGCGCCTTGCCGATCAGCGCCGCCATGAAGCGGTCGTGATCCACGTTGGCGGCGCGCTCGGCAGTGAATTGCCACAACACCCCGAAGAGGATGACCACCACCACCAGCGAGGCCAGGGTGGTCAGGTAGATGCGTACGTACAGGCGCTGGATCACAGCGGCGCTCCATCGTCCTGCACCCGGGTGAACAGGTAGCCGACCCCGCGCAGGGTGAGGATGCGCTTGGGCTGCTTGGGCTGATCCTCGATCGCGGCGCGGATATTGGAGATATGCACGTCGATGGTGCGGTCGAACGCATCCATCGCGCGCCCCGCTACGCAATCGAGCAGCTGGTTGCGGCTGACCACGCGGCCGGCGCGCTCGGCCAGCGCCAGCAGGATGTCGAACTGATAGCTGGTGAGGTTGCGGCACTGCCCATCCAGGCGAACCTGGCGCGCCTCGCGGTCGATCTCCAGCCGACCGAAGCGCAGGATCGGATTGACCAGCGCAGTACCGCGACGCAGCACGGTGCGCAGCCGGGCCAGCAGTTCGCGCGGGTCGAACGGTTTGGGCAGGTAGTCGTCCGCACCCAGTTCGAGGCCGACCACGCGATCGGTGGCTTCGCCGCGCGCGGTGAGCATGATGATCGGCACGCCGGTGGATTCGCGCAGCTGGGTGCACACGTCCAGGCCGCTCGCATCGGGCAGCATCAGGTCGAGGATGATCGCGTCGGGCGGCGCGCGCCGCTGCTCGGCCAGCGCAGCGCTGGCGGTGTGCCGCGAGGTCACCTGGTAGCCGCTCTGCGACAGGTATTGTTCCAGCATCCCGCACAGGCGCTCGTCGTCGTCGATGATCAGGATGCGTTGGGACACGGCTTGGCTCACTGGATGGCGGATGCAGCTGCCGCCCGTGCATGGCGGCAGCTGCGGATCATGGGGCGACGCGTTACATGGCGTGATGATGCGCCATGTGCGAGTCCATCATCTGGTCGATCTCGGCGCCCAGTTTCACACGTTGCGCGGGTGTCAGGATGTGCGCGACGGCCACTGCGGTATCCGACAGGCGATGGCTGGCCGACAGGGCCAGACGATCCTGCTCGGTGCGCAGCGTCGCGATGGCCGCATCGTCGATCGGGTCGGCGGCGAGCAGTGCCTTCAGGCGGCCGAAGGAGGTGTGGTAGTTCTCCATGTCGGCGTGTTCGGCCGTCATCGCCTGCTTCATGAGGGCGTGGATCTGCTGCTTCTGCGCATCGCTGGCACCGGCCTCGGTCAGCACCTTGTCGAAATGGGCGTGCAGTTCTTCCGGCGACTGGGCGCCGCCATGCATATGCTGGAAGAAGGAGCTGCCATTGTCGGTGGTGCTTGCACCGACCGCGCGCGCCAGGTTCGGCACAGTCAGATATACGGCGGTCGAGCCGACGGCGAGTGCGGCAACCAGCGCGAAGCTGCGCAGCAGCGTGGCCTTCCAGTGCGGGCTACGGGATGAGGCTGGGGTCAATGCGGTTGTTGTCGTGTTTTTCATGACGGGTACCTGTAGTGGAATATGGGGAATGGCCGCGACCATCTGATCCGCGGACAGGTACAGCGTGGCCGGCGCTTGTTCAGCCCGGACAAGCGCCTTGTAAAGATTTATTTAGAAGCCACGCGGCATCGCCGCGACCCGCGTAGCTTGCGCGGTCGGTTTGCAAATCTTTACCTGACCCAGACATTCCCCAAAGACGCTGCCGCTAGCTTGTCGGCCAGCATGGCGATCCCCGACATGCACCGCCCATAGGAATGATTGCGATGCACCACGATGCCGCGACACCCACTGACCCGTCCCAGCAGCGCACACGCACCGCGGGAATCGCCATAGCAGCAGCCACCATCATCTCGACGATTTTCGTCGCGCTCGATCACAGCGGTGGCGGCAACAATCCGCTGGAAATCATGCAAGGCATCGCCAGGCTGCAGGGATTGAAGGAACTGGTGCATGCCGTGGCCATCGCCAGCGTGTGCGCCTTCGCGTTCGGCTATGCCACGCTGGCACGACGACTGGGACTGCACCGGCCGCTGGTACTGGCGGGCCTGACCACCTACCTGATCGGCTGCATCGCCATGATCGGCGCGACGATCACGGACGGCTTCGTGACCACGCATATCGCGATGGATGCGATCACCGCCACGCCCGAGCGCGTCGCCTTTGCCTACAACCTGATCCGCTACGCCGGCGTTGCGCTCAACGACATGGCGAAGCTGGGCTGGCTGCTGCAAGCCGTCGGCACGCTGGCCTGGTCGGCTGCACTGGTGCAGGAGCGCGGATTCCATCGCACAGCCGGCGTGGTCGGCGTGCTGTCGAGCCTGCTGGTCATCGCCCTGATCGCCGGGTCGGCAACGTACATGACCATGACTTCCCTGCTCAGCGTGCTGGTGGCGCAATTGGTCTGGAATGTCGCGGCAGCTGTGCTTCTCGTGCGCAAGCCGGCTAACGCTGGAGCACTCTCGCGGCAGGCAGACCGCGACGCGGCCATGCAGACAATGGCGTGAGCCGATGACGCATGGCTCGACGGTGATGACCGTTCAATAAAAAAGCCCGCCTGTCGGCGGGCTTTTTTATTACGGAGCAGGACGCAGGCTTGCTCGTCGTGATCTGTACGTTGCTCAAGCTGCTTCGGCGTTGTTCCGCAATCCGCCGGACTCATGCAGATGTCGATGCAATGATTCGGCACTCAAGTCGAATCCGTTGGGCCACGCAAGTGCACCCAGCTCGATGAAGTAGCGCGAGAAAAATTGCGGATCACTCAATGGTGCGGTCATCTCGGTGGCCGCTTCGACGAAGGGCGTGAAGTCGTACACGCCCATGGTGTTATCAGAGAAACGCAAAAGCAGCCGGTAGCCACCTTTCGACTCGATCGATTTCAGCTTAATCATTGTCGGCTTCCGGAATTCGGCTCAGCGGCTGCAGAAACTCTGCACGAGCCCAATTCTGCTACAGCGTCACCTGCCCCTCACCCCTGCCCCCCGGCGGGGAGAGGGTTCAAGTGGATCGCTTACATGTTGCGACGGTATTCGCCGCCGACGTCATACAACGCATGACTGATCTGCCCCAGCGAGTTGTACTTCACCGCCTCGATCAGCTGCTCGAACACATTGCGCCGATCGCGTGCTGTCACCTGCAGCACCTTGAGGCTGTCTGAGGCCAGCGCATTGCGCGCCTCGCCGTAGCGCTTCACGTTGGCGATCTGCTGGCCCTTTTCTTCTTCGGTGGAGCGGATCAGTTCGATCTCGGTCGCGATCTCGCCGCCATGATCCTTCGGCAGGAAGGTGTTGACGCCGATCAGCGGCAGCGAGCCGTCGTGCTTCTTGTGCTCGTAGTACATCGACTCTTCCTGGATCTTGCCGCGCTGGTACATGGTGTCCATCGCGCCGAGCACGCCGCCGCGCTCGCTGATCGCCTCGAACTCCTTGTACACGGCTTCTTCCACCAGGTCGGTGAGCACGTCGACGACGTAGCTGCCCTGCCACGGGTTCTCGTTGAAGTTGAGGCCAAGTTCCTTGTTGATGATCATCTGGATCGCCACCGCGCGGCGCACGCTTTCTTCGGTCGGCGTGGTGATCGCTTCGTCGTAGGCGTTGGTGTGCAGGCTGTTGCAGTTGTCGAACAGCGCGTACATCGCCTGCAGCGTGGTGCGGATGTCGTTGAACTGGATTTCCTGCGCGTGCAGCGAGCGGCCGGAGGTCTGAATGTGGTACTTCATCATCTGGCTGCGGCTGCTTGCGCCGTAGCGCTCGCGCATGGCGCGCGCCCAGATGCGGCGGGCGACACGGCCAATGACGGTGTACTCCGGGTCCATGCCGTTGGAGAAGAAGAAGCTCAAGTTTGGCGCGAAGTCGTCCACGCTCATGCCGCGTGCGAGGTAGTACTCGACGATGGTGAAGCCGTTGCTCAGGGTGAAGGCGAGCTGGCTGATCGGGTTGGCGCCCGCTTCGGCGATGTGATAACCGGAGATCGACACCGAGTAGAAGTTGCGCACCTTGTTGTCGACGAAGTACTGCTGGATGTCGCCCATCATGCGCAGCGCGAATTCGGTGCTGAAGATGCAGGTGTTCTGCGCCTGGTCTTCCTTGAAGATGTCGGCCTGCACGGTGCCGCGCACTGCCTGCAGGGTTTCCGTCTTGATGCGCGCGTAGGTTTCCGCATCGACCAGCTCGTCGCCGGAGACGCCGAGCAGGCCCAGGCCCAGCCCTTCGTTACCCTTGGGCAGTTCGCCGTGGTACTGCGGGCGCTGCACGTTCTTGTAGATCGCGGCGATCTTCTTTTCGGCGGCGGCCCAGCGGGTCTCGTCTGCGCGCAGGTACTTCTCGACGTTCTGGTCGATCGCGGTGTTCATGAACATCGCCAGGATCATCGGCGCGGGGCCGTTGATGGTCATGGAGACGGAGGTGCTGGGCGCGCTGAGGTCGAAGCCGGAGTACAGCTTCTTCATGTCGTCCAGGGTGGCGATGTTGACGCCGGAGTTGCCGATCTTGCCGTAGATGTCCGGGCGCGGCGCGGGGTCTTCGCCGTACAGCGTGACCGAGTCGAACGCGGTGGACAGGCGCGTCGCGGCGCCGCCCTGGCTGAGGTAATGGAAGCGGCGGTTGGTGCGCTCGGGCGTGCCCTCGCCGGCGAACATGCGGGTGGGATCCTCGCCACTGCGGCGGTACGGATACACGCCACCGGTGTACGGGTAATGGCCCGGCAGGTTCTCGCGGCCGAGGAAGCTGACCAGCTCGCCCCAGTCCTTCGACTTCGGCGGCGCCACTTTCGGAATCTTCTGGTGGCTGAGCGAGTCACGGTAGTTCTCGACGCGGATGACCTTGTCGCGCACCTTGTATTCGTTGACATCGGCGGTGACCGACTTGTACAGCGCCGGCCATTCGCGTAGCTGGTGGATGGCTTCGTGGCTGAGTTCCTTGAGGGCGGCGTTGTAGCGTTGGCGGAGAAGTAGGAGGGAGCGGTCTACGACATGCTCGGCATATGCCGCCTCGCCATGCACTTGCCCGGCCCCCACATGCTCGTCATTCCGGCGAAGGCCGGAATCGCTCTTTGCCACTGCCTGCCCGGCCTGGGTGTTGTGTGCTTCGTGTGCGGCAGGTGATGCGATCCCGGCCTTCGCCGGGATGACGGACTGGGGGATTGAGGCGTTTGCGGGAGTGACGGCATTTGGGGTGACGGGCGGATGCAAGTCAGCGTTGCGGTACAGCTCCAGCGGACGCGGCAGCTGCGGATCACCAAGCTCCTTCAGCGCCTCGTAGTAGTGCTGCGCCTTGCTGGCGTACACGGCCTGGTGCTCGATGCCGCTGTTGATGCTGCGGCCCTGCTCGGCGATCTCGGCGAGGTAGCGCACGCGGCTGCCGGGGATCAGTACGGTAGCGCGCGGCGACTTCAGCGTGGTGTCGAGTTGCGGCGACCATTTCTCTTCCGGCAGCTTGAGCTTGTCGCGCATCAGGCGGCACAGGTTCGAGAACATCCAGGTGACGCCCGGATCATTGAACTGGCTGGCGATGGTGGGATACACCGGCACGTCTTCGTCTTTCAGGGTGAAGGCGGTGCGGTTGCGCTTCCATTGTTTGCGCACGTCGCGCAGCGCGTCTTCGGCACCGCGCTTGTCGAACTTGTTGAGCACCACGAGCTCGGCGAAGTCGATCATGTCGATCTTCTCGAGCTGGCTGGCGGCGCCGTATTCGCTGGTCATCACGTAGACCGGGAAATCGACCAGATCGACGATCTCCGAATCGCTCTGGCCGATGCCGGCGGTCTCGACGATGACGAGGTCGTACGGCTGGCTCTTCAGGAAATCAATGCAGTCGTGCAGCACGATGCTGGTGGCGGCGTGCTGGCGGCGCGTGGCCATCGAGCGCATGTAGACGCGATGGCTGCGCAGCGAATTCATGCGGATGCGATCGCCGAGCAACGCGCCACCGGAGCGGCGACGCGTGGGATCGACCGCGAGCACGGCGATGCGCATCTGCGGGAATGCGTGCAGGAAGCGCAGCAGCAACTCGTCCACCACCGACGACTTGCCGGCGCCGCCAGTGCCGGTGAGGCCGAGCACGGGCGTGTGCTTGCCGGCGAGCTTCCACTGCTTGCGCTGGTGTTCCAACTCGGTATCGGACAGCTTGCCTTCCTCGATTGCCGAGAGCATGTGGCCGATCGAGATTTCGTCGTCGATGTCGACCTTGGGCACGGCAGTGGTTTCGGCCTCGGCGCGCTTCGTAGCGGCCGAACCGGCGCGATGCATCACGTCCTCGATCATCTCGGTGAGGCCGAGCTTCATGCCGTCGTTCGGGTGATAGATGCGCTCGACGCCGTAGGCCTGCAGCTCCTTGATCTCTTCCGGCGTGATGGTGCCGCCGCCGCCGCCGAACACGCGGATGTGGCCGGCGCCGCGTTCCTTCAGCATGTCCACCATGTACTTGAAGTACTCGACGTGACCGCCCTGGTAGGACGACAGCGCGATCGCGTCGGCGTCTTCTTGCAACGCGGCGCGCACCACGTCTTCCACCGAGCGGTTGTGGCCGAGGTGGATCACCTCCGCGCCCTGCGACTGGATGATGCGGCGCATGATGTTGATCGCCGCGTCGTGACCATCGAACAGGCTGGCAGCAGTGACAAAGCGCAGCGGCGTGGCTTCAGCCTGCGTGGCGCCGGCGGGGACGTGCTTGGCGGGGGAACTCATGGCAACTCCGACATCGTGTGCTTGAACTTCACGATTCTAGTGGATCGCCGGGGGGTGCGGAGTTTTGGGCCTGCCAAGACGTCATCCCGGCGTAGGCCGGGATCGCATTTGAAGGCAGGGGAGCAAGTGCGATCCCGGCCTTCGCCGGGATGACAGCAATAAAGCAGCTTGCCTGATGCCCCATGGAAGAAGGGAAACCTATACGCAGAGCGACAGATTCGGGCTGCCAACTACCCGCGTACCCACTTCTTCGCCACGAACGAACGCCAGTGCCGCCTCGATCACTTCAGGCGCATCCAGCACACGCCGATGGCCGAGTCCCTGCGTGGTGAACAGGCGCGCGCCCGGCCAGAACTGGGCGTAACGCTCGCCCTCGCCCCACGGTACGTCGTCATCGTCGAGATCGTGCACGATCAGGCCGGGCGCACCCAGCGCGGGCAGATGGTGATGCACCTGCAGCTGCTCGACGCTGACGCCGGTGCGGCGCAGCAACCACAGATAGAACGCTTCACGCAGGTAGCCGGCAAGGCGCACGAAACGGAAGAAGCGACCGACGGCCGCCGCCATGTCGGCGGCAGGCGCTACCAGGATCAACTTGCGCGCATGCCAGGCCTCATCCTGCGCCAGGGCAACAGCGGCGCCACCGAGCGAGTGGCCGATCGCCAGTGCCGCTTCGCCGTAGTACTGGCCGATGGCGTGCACGGTATCGGTGAATTCCGGCAAGGTGCAAAGCTTGCCGCTGCTGTAGCCGTGGCCAGGTTGATCGAACGTGACCACGGCATAGCCGAGCGCGCGCAGCTTCGCCACCCACGGCAGGAAACGCAGGCCGAAGCTGGACCACCCGTGCACCAGCAGCGCATACGGCTGCAGCACTGGATCGCCCCAGACATAGGTGGCGATGGTTTCGCCGTTGATCTGAAGCTGGCCGCGCTGCATCTCGTGATCACCCTGCACGGCCTGCGCACGGGTGCGGCTGCTGGCGAATGGTGTGGCGAACAGGCGTGCGGCGCGGTTCACCGTGCGCTGTGGCGCCAGCCGGCTGCCAAACGCAAAACCGGCACGCACGGTACCCAGCTTGAAGCGGGCAGCGAGGCTTGGGCGGCTCATCGCGGTGGTGGATTTGGAGGACATGGGTGCGTTCCTCAGACTTGCCAGCTGCGCCAGAGACGCTCGAAGGCCTGCGCGGCGCGTTTGCCGGCCTCGTCGAACCCGAACAACCCGGCGTCATGTTGCAGGCCGAGCATCAGGGCATTGATCTCGAACGCGAGTTGGATGGCGTCGGTGTCCGGGCGCAGATGACCTGCGGCCATGGCCTGCGCAATCGTTTTCTGCAGTTCACCGCGCCAACCCGCCGCTTGCCGCACCACTCTATCGTGCAGTGCACCATTTCGTCCATCATATTCGCTGGTCGCGGACGACAGGACGCAGCCGCTCTGATGCTCGCAAGTCCACGCAAACCAGTTGGCAACGATGCTGCGCAGGCGCGGCAGGCCGCGCGGCTGCTTCAAGGCCGGCAGCAACACCTTGGCCATGAAACGCTGCGCCGCAGCATCCAGTACCGCCAGTTGCAGCTCCTCGCGTGAGCCGAAATGGGCGAATACACCGCTCTTGGACATGTTCACACCGGTAGCCAGGGTTCCGATCGACAGGCCTTCCAGACCGTCGTTGCGGGCCATGGCATAGGCGTGGCCGAGGATCAGGTCACGGGTGGAAGCGCGCTTGCCGGAATGGGTTGCTGTCGTCATGCCAGACAAAATAGCACGACCGTTCGTGCATTTCACTAGTTGAACGATTTAGCTTCATCCGGGCCGGCCGAAAGCTGAACGAGTGGAACGGATGAGGTCAACACGCCCTGCGCCATGCCGTTATCGTTACCACAGCCGCGCCATGCGGTAACGAGGAGGAACCATGATGAACAGCCTGCCCCTGAAATTGGCCCTGCTTGCCGGACTCGGCCTGACCTTCGCTGGTGTTACGTATGCACCCCCGGCCGCCGCACAGGTTTCGGTTGGCGTCGGCATCGGCGTTGCGCCACCTGCGCCACGCTTCGAACGCGTACCGCCGCCGCGCATGGGTTATGTGTGGGCGCCGGGTTACTGGCGCTGGGACGGGCGTTACCGTCGCCACGTATGGGCCGGTGGTTACTGGGTACGTGCGCGCCCCGGCTATCACTATCGTCCGGCGTATTGGGAACAGGGTCGTGGCGGCTGGCGTTTCCACCAGGGTTACTGGGGCCGCTGAACGCGCAACAACCTGCGAATGATGGACGGCTGTCGCGAAAGCTTCCGTCCACGCCACACTGCGATCGCAACTTCCCATCAATCTGATTCGGAATAAACCTGCCATGTCCAATCGTCTTATTGCTCTAGCTTCACTTCTTGCCGTGACCGTACTGGCCTCCGGTTGTGTGGTGGAGCCGGCGCGCCCGGTCTACGTCGCACGCCCCGCCCCCGTCTACGCCCCGGCCCCCGCCTATGTGGAAGTTGTCGCACCACAGCCGCCGCCGGAATACATCGTGGAACATGTACAACCGCGGCCGGGTTATATCTGGGCCCGCGGCTACTGGCGCTGGGACGGTCGTCGCTATATCGCCGAGCGTGGTCACTGGGAGCCGATGCGCCCCGGCTATCATTACGTTCACCCGCACTGGGAACAGCGCGGCGATGGCTGGCACTGGCGCGCTGGCGTGTGGATTGCCGGCTGATAGATCCCGCGTTTGATTCAAAGAAACGCCCCGCCTGCCGGGGCGTTTCTTTGTCTGCTCCGCAGTAGTGCAACGCGTGCGCGGTAAACTCTGCCGCGATGGCACCTGTTTGATCCTTCCTGATACGGAGCAACATTCCATGGTTCACCGCGTTGTTGCGTTTGCCCTGTTCGCTGGCGTCACTGCAACCGTCACCGGTTGCGCTGATCAACCAGGTCGGCCGCCGGCCGTTCATCATCCGTTGCTGTACCGCACGTACGCGGGAGATGTGGTGACGCAGCGGGCGCCGCCGCCGTTCGTCATCGAGCCGGTTCAAATACGTCGCGGCTTTGTCTGGGCTCACAGTTACTGGCGCTGGGATGGTCACGACTATGTGGCAGTTCCGGGCCAGTGGATGCCTGAAAAGCCCGACTATCGTTATGTGGATGCCACTTGGGAACAGCATCGGGATGGCTGGCACTTCCGCCCGGGCCACTGGATATCCATCTGAGTTACGCCTGATTCGAGCTGTGTCGAGCGCAGTTTTTTCCTGCATTTGTGCGCTCCATACGCCAACGACTTGTTGCGTCGCGTCACCACCACATGGGGCGACGTATTAAACTTGACGCTTTGATTCATCGCCCCGGCTTCGGTCGGGGCGATGAGTTTCCGGCTTTCACGCCCTTTGACGGGGCCATCCCCAGCCCCGCCAATCCTCTGTAGATGCCCTCCGGCACCGTAAATCATGGAGTCACCGTTCCAATGATCTTTGAAACCATCGCCAAGACCGGTCACGAAGAAGTCGTGTTCTGCCAGAACAAGGACGCCGGCCTGAAGGCCATCATCGCGATCCACAACACGGTGCTGGGCCCCGCGCTCGGCGGTTTGCGCATGTGGCCGTACAAGACCGAGCAGGAGGCGGTGAACGACGTGCTGCGCCTGTCGCGCGGCATGACCTTCAAGAACGCCGTGGCCGGCCTGAACCTGGGCGGCGGCAAGGCCGTGATCATCGGCGATCCGAGCAAGGACAAGTCCGAGGCGCTGTTCCGCGCGTTCGGCCGCTTCGTCAACTCGTTGAACGGCCGCTACATCACCGCCGAGGACGTCGGCATCGACGTCAACGACATGGAATACGTGTTCCGCGAAACCGAATACGTGACCGGCGTGCACCAGGTGCATGGCGGTTCGGGCGATCCGTCGCCGTTCACCGCGTACGGCACATTGCAAGGCCTGATGGCCGCGCTGCAGTTCAAGCACGGCAATGAAGACGTGGGCAAGTACAGCTTCGCCGTGCAGGGCGCCGGCCACGTCGGCAGTGAATTCATCAAGCTGCTGCGCGAACAGGGCGCCAAGGTGTTCGTCACTGACATCAACAAGGATGCGGTACAGCGTTGCGTGGACGAGCTCGGTTGCGAGGCTGTGGGCCTGGACGAGATCTACGACGTCGACGCCGACGTGTACTCGCCGTGCGCGCTGGGTGGCACGGTCAACGCACAAACGATCGACCGCATCAAGGCGAAGATCATCTGCGGCGCAGCGAACAACCAGCTCGCCACCGACGAGATCGGCGACGAGCTGCAGAAGCGCGGCGTGCTGTACGCACCGGATTACGCGGTCAATGCCGGCGGCGTGATGAACGTGTCGCTGGAAATCGACGGCTACAACCGCGAGCGTGCGATGCGCATGATGCGCACGATCTATTACAACCTGGGCCGCATCTTCGAGATCAGCAAGACGCAGAACGTGCCGACTTACCTGGCCGCCGACCGTCTGGCCGAGGAGCGCATCAACGCGATCGGCAAGATCAAGCTGCCGCACATGGGCAACAACGGCACCCGTTTCCAGGGCCGCATGCGCGGTCAGTAATCGACACGCCCCTGTCACAGAAGAAGCCGCCAGTTCCCTGGCGGCTTTTTTGTTGGCCCAGCGGCATCTACCGGCACTCCCTGCGCGCGTAGGCTAAAATCGGCACTCTGCACACCAAGGAGTTCGTGATGCGCCCGTTTCCGCTCGGAGAAGACATCGACCTGTTGCGCGATACCGTGCATGCGTTTGCGGAAAAGGAAATCGCCCCGCGCGCCGACCTTATCGATCGCGAGAACCTGTTCCCGGCCGACCTGTGGCGCAAGTTCGGCGACATGGGTCTGCTCGGCATGACGATACCGACCGAATACGGCGGCACCGGCATGGGCTTCCTCGCACACATGGTGGCGATGGAGGAAATCTCGCGCGCTTCGGGTTCGGTGGGGTTGTCGTATGGCGCGCACTCCAACCTCGCCGTGCAGAACATCTTCCACAACGGCAACGAGGCGCAGCGGCGCAAGTACATCCCCAAGATGTGCACGGGCGAATACATCGGCGCGCTCGCGATGAGCGAGCCGGGTGCCGGTTCCGACGTGGTCGGCTCGATGACCTGCAAGGCCGAGAAAAAGGGCGACGTGTGGGTCGCCAACGGCAGCAAGATGTGGATCACCAATGGTCCCGATGCCGACGTGCTGCTTGTCTACATGCGCACTGCACCACGTCCGGCCGGCAGCCGCTGCATGACCGCCTTCATCGTCGAGAAAGGCATGAAGGGTTTCTCCACCGCGCAGAAGCTGGACAAGCTCGGCATGCGCGGCTCCAACACCTGCGAGCTGGTGTTCGAGGACTGCGAGATTCCGCATGAGAACATCGTCGGTGAGGTCAACGAAGGCGTGCGCGTGCTGATGAGCGGCCTCGATACCGAACGCCTGGTGCTGTCCGGCGGCCCGCTCGGCCTGATGCAGGCAGCGCTCGATCTCGCCCTGCCCTACGTGCGCGAACGCAAGCAGTTCAATGCACCGATCGGCACGTTCGGTGTGATGCAGGCAAAGATCGCCGACATGTACACCGCCCTGCAGAGTTCACGCGGCTTCGCCTACATGGTGGCGCAGCAGTTCGACAACGGCGTCAAATCACGCATCGATCCGGCGGCGTGCCTGCTCAATGCCTCGGTCAACGCGGTAAAGGTGGCGCTGGAAGCGATCCAGACGCTCGGCGGCAACGGCTATATCAACGAGTTCCCGGCTGGCCGCCTGCTGCGCGATGCCAAGCTGTACGAGATCGGCGCCGGCACGAATGAAATCCGCCGCATGCTGATCGGCCGCGAACTGTTCCACGGCAAGGCCTGATCCAGCTAGGCATGCAGGGTCGTCGCGCCACGAATCGGCGCGGCGACGGTCTGGTGCAGATCGAAGATCAGCAGTTCGTTGTCGCCGTGGCGGAACCATGACGCGGGACAGTAGAGCCGTTGCTGCGGGCCGAGGTTCCAATAGCGACCGAGCAGTTGGCCGTTGACCCACAGATAGCCCTTGCCCCAGCCCGACATGTCGATATAGCTGTCACCAAGCTGGTCGAGTCGCAGGGTGGCCCTGAAGAAAATGCCAGGGCGCGATGGTTCATTGACCACCGGCCTCAGTTGACGGATATAACCATCATCCAGCGGCAGGCTGCTGACATCCCAGTCTTCGAGCTCTTCACCACCGAGCCGGACGCTACTCACGATGCCCTTGCGATCGGCCATCGCCTGGCCGTAACCGACGTGGCCGAAACTGTCGACAAGAATATCGAGTTGCGAAGCCTCACCGTCAACGATGGCCGGCAGCTCAACCCGGTTGCCTCCTCGCAAGTTGGCGTGCTGCACACGCGAAACATAATCGACATAAAGCCCGTTGCGGAACACCGTGGCGTAGTCACGCACGCCGTCGAGCGCCAACGTTGCGGCGGCCGCAGGGATCTTCCTGCGATACAGCACCAGGCCGTGATCCTGCGCGAATAGCAGTTCATTGGCCTGCGGCTTTTTCACGACCCTGTATGCCGGGAGGTTGTCCCATAACGAGGCATGCGCCACCGGTGTGATCGCCGCAAAGCGAATCACCGGTGGTGAGGCCGGCACAACCGGCAGCGGCGGCGCATGCGCGGCAAGCAGCTTGCGAAAGGTGTGATATTCGGTCGTGGCCTCGCCGCGTTCGTTGATCGGCGCACCATAGTCGTAGCTGGTGATCACCGGCTCGAAATGCGAGTAGTCGCCGCTGGCGTTCGCGCCAGCGCTGAAACCGAAGTTCGTGCCGCCATGCACCACGTAGAGATTGAACGAGCGGCCCTGTTCGAGCAGCTGGCGCAAGGTGTCCGCGTAATCGCCACGCTGGAAGTCCTTGTCGCCCCAATGCGTCAGCCAACCGGGATAACCCTCACCGACCCACACCGGTGCCTCGCTGGCAATCGTCTGCGCGGTCGCGAAATCGGTATCACCATCGAGACCAAGCGCCGCGCCCGGCAAATAAGTCTTCTGCTTCTGAACCTGCGCGAGCCCATCGGAAATCGAGAACGGGCCTTCGATGCCGCGCTCGCGCCACATCGTGCGCAATTGCTCGAGATAGCCCAGGTCGTGACCGAACGAGGCGTACTCGTTTTCGATCTGCATCATCAGGATCGGGCCACCGCGGCTCACCATCAGCGGTGCGATGGCAGGCGCGACCACATCCAGGTAACGCCGCACCGCCTGCGTGTAGTGCGGGTCGCTCCAGGTGCGCACGCGGATATCCGGGTGGCGCAACAGGTACGGCGGCAGGCCTCCGAAATCCCACTCGGCGCAAACATAGGGACCGGGCCGCAGATAGACCCACATGTCTTCCTGCTGGCACAGCTCGATGAAATGCACGAAGTCGCGATTGCCCGTCTTCAGGTCGAACACGCCAGGCTCCGACTCCAGCGCATTCCACATCAGGTAGACGGCAATCGTGTTGAGCCCCATCGCCTTGGCCATGCGGATACGGTGCTGCCAGTATTCGGCGGGAATCCGCGTCGGATGCATCTCGCCGCTGCGAATCTGGAACGGCTTGCCATCCAGCAGGAACTGCTGTGCGCCAAGTTCAAACCCGTGCGAACGCCCATCCGGCAGCAGCGCATGATCGACGCCATGGGCCTGGGCAGCTGCTGCCCAAGTCGGCGTCATATACGCCGCACATGGCGCCAGTAGCGACAGTTTCAGAAAATCCCTGCGTTGCATCGTGGTCTCTTCTCAAGGATGTTGCATGCCATACGGGAAACCTTCACGTATCAAATGATCACTTTGTTCTGTCCTCATTTTCCTTTGCGCTTCAGCGAAAATTCGTCGGCCAGCTTGCCGGCGCGGTCCGTCACTACGACCTTGAGCTCCGTGTCACTTACCTGCACCCGAGCCACCTGGTCCTGGCCTACCACGAGGATCGGGAAGTCGTTGCCGCGCTCTCCAGGCCGGATGTACTGGAAGACATGCTCGTGCCCGGCGATGAAGAGGTCGATGTGCGCACGATTGGCCAGTTGCGTCCACTGCTCGCCGTGTCCATCGAGCCAGCCCCAGTCCGGCTGGTGTCCCAGTACGACCGTAAACGGTGCGGTTGTCGTTCTGTTCTCTTGGGTAAACGTTTTCCTGAGCCAGGCGAATTCTTCCGACCGGTAGTCGCGAAGATCGTTCAAGCCGGCATAGACGTTGGTGTCGTCCGGCTTGTCCTCACCGGTGTCGACCACGACCAGATGCAGTGGACCTTCGTCGCGCGTGAAGAAGTATTTGTCGTCCTGTGCATGCAGGTAGCCGCCCAGGGATCGCGCAAATTCGCCGCGGTATTCGTGGTTGCCGCGTGCGTAGACAAGCGGCACCCGTCCCTGCAAGCCCGTCGACATCGGCTCAAGAAAGCGATCTTTCAGCTGGTTCTCGCTGACGCCGTAGTTGACGCCATCGCCGTCGTGCGCGACGAAATCGACCGGCTCACGATGGATCATGTCCATCAAGCCGCGGATGCGGTCCACATCCTCGTGGGTGTCGGTGATGACGGCGAAGCTGGCAGATTTTTTCGCCGGATCGAACGTCGTGAAGCTGTAAACGGGGCTTTGCACCGTTCGCCCCATGTCGGGCCAGTACGGTTTCAGCGCTACTACCCGCCGCGATGAAACCTGGTACTGGTAAGTGTGTCCAGGCAGCAGGCCATCGATGACGACACGGTGCATCGCTCCGACCGGGATCAGGCCATCCTGCTGGGGAACGATCTCGTGATCGAGCCGCCCATCGCCGTATCGCACCCTTTCATCGCCCGGGCTGTCGGTCATCCATTCGACCACCACCGAGGTGCTCGACATGTCGAGCAACAACGGCGGCATCGTGATGGCGGGTACCGCGTCGAAGGTCTTGTAGGGCGCGTTGGCGTCGTCATCCGAACTTGCGGCGGAATTGCCACCAGGATGCGCCGAACCCTGCGATGCGGCCCATGTGCAAGCTGCCATCGACATGAAACATGCCGCACCGAGCATCAGCAGGATCGGCCACATTCGGGAACTCTTCATTCGTCAGCCTCGCTGGATGGTGGCCAGACCCGATGCCGGGAAAGCCGGCATCGGGCTTCAGCGGCATATGCCGCTGAACATACTCAGTACGATGCGGCACATGCCTCTGGACATGCTCAGTGCGATGTCGTCGGCGTCAACTCCAGCGTCAGCACCTCGAACGGTGCGAGCCGGATCGTGCTCACATGATCCGCGTCCAGCTGGACCGGTACTGTGCTGCCGCCGGTTTTCCAGACATCTTGTACGCGAAAGCTGTGCGCAGCCCCCTGAGGCAGCTCCAGCTGGCGCTGCAGGTCGATCACCGCAGCCTGCGCATGCGCATCCGGATTGCGCAGCGTGATAATCGACTTCTGCGCAGACCATGCACCCCAGCCGTAGACGTCGAGCCGGCCCGGATCGCCGCCGATCCAGTGCGTATCACGCAGGATATCGGCGTTCGCACGCGACCATTTCGCCGCTTCGGCGAGCGCATCCCAGTCACCCTTGCTCAGCAGCGATGGCGTGATGTACATCTCCTGCAGCTGCGTACCGGTGGCGAAGTACGAATGCACTTCGTTGGCGAAATCGTGCCCCGGGTCGGTGTTCAGGCGCGTGTTCTTCTGCGCGTAGATGATGCCGTGGAGCATCAGTGAATTGATCGGGAACAGCGGCCCCTGGATCACGATGTTCTCGTAGGTCTGCTGGTCGCGGTAGGTGATCCACTGTTCGCGCTCGGTGCCCACGCCGGCATGCCAATCGTCCTCGCCGCCGCGCCAGATTGAATCGGCATAGCGCAACCAGAACGGCGACGCCCAGGTACCGGTAGTGAGGTTGATGAAGGTGTCCGGCTTGGCTTCGCGAATATCCTTGATCAGCTGGATCGCCGCACTGAAATCACTGTCGAAAACACTGCCCGGAAACACCTTGTCGGCATTGCCGGTGCCGTCGAACTTGAACTGGTTGATGCCGTCTTTGGTCACCAGCTCCATCACCGTGTTGTGGAATTGCTGGTAGTACTTCGGACCCGACAGCGCAAGGCCACCATCAATGACCTCGTAGCCCGACTTGGCGCCGCGGTCGGCGCGCTCTTTCGCCGGTGGGCCATAGCCGCCCCAGGGTGACAGCCACATGCCGGGTGCGGCATCGTATTTGGCCGCTGCATCACGCAACGGTGCAAAGCCACGCGGGAAATCCTTGCTGAAGTTCCAGCTGCCGGAACGATCGTCCCAGCCGTCATCGAACAGGAACGAGTCGAGCTTCACGCCACGCTTGACGCTGAGTTCCTGGCCGAAGGTGCTGATCCGATCCAGCGCCTGCGCCTCGGTGTACGGCGTGAAATAGCCGATGTCGTACCACGAGTTGTAATGCAGGAACGGTCGATACGGATGCGCCCGCTCGCGCTCGATGTAGGCCGCGAAGTCGCGGCGCAACTGGCCATCCCGCACCACCCCGGCCACTGCCGAGTAGGTGATCGACTTGCCCTGGTGCAGCGGCAGGCTGCGGGCCATGGTCAGTGCCACATGCTTGCCGCGCACTTCGCTGTCGGCCAGCGGATCTTCGAAACCCAGATACATGCGCCCGGCAATGACTGGCGAACCTTTCACGGTGCCATCCACCGCGGCGCTCGCCGCATCGGCCGGCAGCAGCGACACGCTGGTGATGTGCTCATCCTGCTTCAGCGCGGTAATCGTGACCACTTCTCGCAGGTAGGCCGAACCCTCGCGCTGCACCAGCTGCCAGTCGATGCGGAAGCGGCCGTCTGCGTCGCCGAAACTGGCGCGGATCGCCTGCCCCGGCAGGCGATCCGCCAGACGCGATGCCTTGGCATTCACTGGCAATGCTTGTTCATCCGGCGCTGCAAGCAAACGCATGTCGCCCGCGCTGATCGTGCGTCCGTCCGCCAGGGTCAAGGCGAACGGTGCCTTGATCGCCAGCGACTGGCTGCCATCATGGCTGGCGATCATCATGTCCGTCAGGTGATCGCCAGTCACTTTCCAGCGGGCGCCGATCGCGGCGTTGCCGAAACTTTCCTGACCCGCCAGATTCGCGAACGACGGCGTGCCGGGCCTGGCGATGCCTGCGTCGTCGGCATAGACCGCGCCAGCGAACGCATACAGCACGCACAGCACGCCCATGGCAAGACGCGAAGCGCGCATGGCCCCGCGTTGCACACGCTCATGTGAACGATTGGCCCCGTTCGGCTTGTTGAAGTACACGTAAGACATGTCTACACCCTTGTTGTGGTTTGTCATCCGCGGGCCATCTCGGCCCGCATGCGACGGTTTGTCTCGGCGTGGATTGGAAACCCCGCCCGAGATGCACTCGGACAAGGTTTCGCTCTACCCGGCCGTTAGAACTTCTGCTGATAACGGAAGTACACGAAACGACCGATGTCATACGAGGCGTTGTAATCGTTGTAGCTGTCCGTACCCGAATTGAAGCCACCGCCGTAGATGTAGGGGCCCACGTGATTGAAGATGTTGTTGACGCCCAGCGAGATGGTGCCCTTCCACGGCGTATTCCAATGCACCTGCAGATCGTTGAAGGTGGCCGACGGCTGCTGCGTCAACGGCGTGATGCCGATGCCGGGCGCGTAGTAGTTCGGCAACGTGCAGGGGAACACCGTGGTCGTGGACGGCGGCGGATAGTCGCAATAGCCCTTGATCGGCGAGAAGTAGCGCACGGTCCAGTCCGCGCCGAAATTGCGGTAGGCCCAGCTGAGGGTGAGGTTGCCACGCACACGCCACACCGCACCATCGAGGTTGCCGTACGCGGTGCCCGCCGTGTACTGGACTGGCGCGCCTACGGTCGGTTGCACGTTGTTGCTCGCGATATAGGTACCCTGCAACCCCAGCTTGAAACGGCCGAAACTGTACTCGGGCAACATATAGTTCATCCCGAAATCCCAGCCGCGTTCCTTCAGCCAGCCCGCATTGACCTCCAGGTTCATCAGGTTGATGATCTGGCCGGCCAGTGGACCCGTGCCGCCCTCACGCTGGAACTGCGAGCACGCCGAGGTGATGTCGAACTGGTAGCAATCGGCCAGCACCTGGTCGTTGCTGATGCCGGTGATCAGGTTGCGGATGTTGTAATTCCACCAGTCGACCGTGGCATTGAAACCCGGCAACCAGGACGGGCTATAGACCATGCCGATGTCGCCGTTGTAGGCGGTTTCCGGTTTCAGATTGATATTGCCGCCGTTGTAGCTGTTGGTGATGCCGCTCGCACCGGGGCCGAGAACCGGTTGACCCGTGATGTCTTTCTGGCGGAAATCGGCGGGCAACCCGGCGAGGCCGGCGATGCCGCTGCGACAATTCTGCGCCACCGTCGCACTGTAGCCATACTCGCCTGGCCCATACACCGCATCGCAGGGGTCAGTAAAACCGCCGGCCAGGTAGAGTCCCTGATATAAATCGTTGACCGTCGGCGCACGGAAATTGGTGCTGTAACTGGCGCGCACCATGAGGTCGTCGATCGGTTTCCAGGCCAGCTTGAAGGAGTTGTTGCGCGTGCTGCCGAAATTGCTGTAACCCGACCAGCGGCGCGCCACGTCGAGCGAGAGGCTTTGCGCACCGGGCAGATCTTTCAGTAGCGGCGCATAGGCTTCTACATAGCCCTCGTTGACGCTGAAGCCGCCATGGTTGGGTTGGACCGAATAGTCGCTGGAGTAACCTGCGGTCGCAAACGGATCGGTATCGTCGAAACCCGCTTCGGTACGATGCTGCACACCGGCCGCCACCGTGAGATCACCCGCGGGCAATTCGTAGACATTACCGCTGATGTCGGCGACGGCAGCTTTTTCGTCATAACCGGTGCGCTCGATATTGTTGATGGCAATGTAATTGAGCATCTGCTGGGTGACGTTGCCGAGCGGATTCAACGGCACGCATCCGGCGATCACATTGCCAGGGCTGCCGCACTGCACGACACCATTGGCGCCCATGAACGACGGCCCCAGCGCCTGCGTCGCATTGATCAGGTTGTACTGCCCGGGCCGGATGTCGACATCTCGGATCTTGCTGTCGTAGTAGTAGGCATCCCAATTGAACGTGTGGTCGCCAAAACTGAAATCGCCTTCCAGGCCAACGCTATCGCGATAGTTCTTCGAGGTGCTGTCATTGGTGTACGGATTCTGCGGAAACAGTCGCACGAACTGCACCGCCTGCGGTGTCTGTCCCGGCGCGTTGTAGGGGTTGTAGTAGCTCTGCGCGGAAAGCAGCAAGGGGAACTGCGGCAGATTCGGCGGGTTGCTGGACTGGCCGCTGTACAGGTAACTCGGACCGCCGGCGCCGCCGTTCCAGCTCTGGTTGTAGCCGAGTTCGACATGCGCGGTGATGTGCTCGGTGACCTTGTAGCGATCGGAGAAATACAGGTTCTTGGTCTTGTTGGGGCTGAGGATGGTGCTCAGGTTGTTGTAGTTGTAGATCGACGATCCCGCATTGGCAAGGCTGGTGATATTGCCGTTCGCACTGTAGGTCGGCGGCCGATAAAACGAATAGTCGGCGAGATTGCCCGAATTGCCACCCGGATTCAGAATCAGCGTGTTGTCCCCGCTGAGATAGGGGTTCGGGAGCGGCGAATTGGAAATTTGACCGCCGTTCGGCGGCAGCGGGTTGAGTCCGAAGTAGGGGTAGTGATTGGTCTGGGGATACGCCGACCACGGACGGGCGCCACCCCAGACCGCCCCCTGGTACTGGTACGAGGCGCTCGCGACCAGGGAGTTGTGTTCGCCGCTTGTCCCCCCGGTCACACTGAATTGGGTCTGGCTCCCGTCCCCGTGCGGTGCGTATTCACCGGCATAGGTGTCGAGCTCCACCCCTTTGTAATTCTTGATGGTGATGATGTTGATCACACCGGCAATGGCGTCGGAGCCGTAGACCGCCGAAGCGCCACTGCCAAGGATGTCGATATGGTCGATGATCGAGACCGGAATCACGCTGACATCCGTATAGCCACCGTGCACGGCACCGATGCGCTGGCCGTCGACCAGGACCAGCGTGCGCTGTGCGCCAAGGCCGCGCAGATCGATGAAGGTGCCACCCTGGTTCGGACCCAGCGACGCGGCGTCGCCGCGGCTCAGATCAGGCGTTGCCGCCGAAGGAAGGTTCTGCAGCAACTGGCCGACGGTGGCAAAGCCCTGGCGCTCGATGTCCTGCTTCGTGATGGTGATGGTAGGTATCGCCGTTTCCATATCGACGCCGCGAATATTCGTGCCGGTCACGCTCACCTGCTGCATCTGCACCGCCTTCGGCGGCGGCGGGGTGGGACTTTTCTGCGATGAGGAACTCTGTTGCGGAGTGGAACTCTGGCCCGAATTCGCCGGAGCCGCTGTGCTCGCGGCCCCCGCAGGCACGGTGGAGGTGTCGGTCTGCGCCCATGCGCCTCCGCCAATCGCCATGCCGCCGACGGCACATGCCACCTGCATCATCGTCAACGACTTGCGGATGGACGCAGCCAGCAATTTCCTGCCTTGGCCATCGACGGTAAAAACATCATTCTTTTCAGCATGCATTGAAATACCCTCTCCCGTGATTCGTTGTCACTCTGCGCAGACATGACGCTTCCCCTCTGCCGCAGGCGGTTATGAATACCCGTGGAAATTCCTCATCCCCACGGACTTTTTTGCACCTTCACCAAATTTCAGACGCAGAACTCCGTGCCGGACCAGATAGAGGTCCGGTTTGATTCCGTGCTTTCAGTTAAGCCAGGCGGTGCACTCGAACTTGAGAGAGCAACGCCTCTACCGCCCGCCGTTCGACGAAGCCGGTTTCCTGACCCTGCGCATTGGCTGCCCCGCAAGCCACGCCCAAGCGCAAGGTCTCTTCCAAATTCATGCTCTGCGCCATGCCTACCGTCATGCCAGCCAGCAAGCAGTCGCCCGAACCCACTGTGTTGCGAACTTGTGCAAGCTCGATCGAGGCGTGCCACACGCCACTCGCATCGGCCGCCACCGCACCCAGCGCACCCATCGTCACCACTGGCATCGCGATGCCATGCGCATGCAGTTCGCGAACCGCGTCCACCGCCGCAGCCAGATCGCCAATCGGATGTCCGAGCAATTCGGTGATCTCGTCACGATTGGGCTTGACCAGAAAAGGTTGCGCCTGCACGGCGTGCTGCAGCAGCTCGCCGCCGGCATCGACCAGGCAACGTTTGCCGGCATCGCGCACATGCGCGGCCAGTTCGGCATAGGTGGTCGGCGAAAAACCGCGCGGCAGGCTGCCGGACAGCACGACCAGGTCACTGTCATCGACGCCACGGCGGAACGCCCGCAGCAGGGCTTCCTGCTGCGTATTGTCCAGCAGCGGCCCCTGGCCGAGAATTTCGGTGATCTGGCCGCTCGCATCCTGCAGCGCAATGCAGGTGCGCAGGTTGTCGGTGACCTCGATACCATGGAACAGTACGCCACGTTCGCACATCAGCCGACCGATCATGTTGCGATGCGCGGGGTCGATCAGGCCGATCAGCTGCACGCGCTCGCCCAGCGCGGCGATCGTCTGCGCCACGTGCAAGCCCTTGCCACCGGGATACACCTGTTCGTCGAGTGCGCGACTGACTTCGCCGGGGCGCAACGAGTCCAACCGGATCAACCGGTCGATCGCGGTGTTGAAACCGATGACCGTGATCACGGCACGTTCGCCAGCAGGCTGTTCACTTCCGACACGCTAGCCTGGCCAGCCGTACCACCGGTGCGTCGCGTGGAGAGGCTGCCGCAGGCACTGCCCCAGCGCATGCAGTCTTGCAGCGTCTGGCCGCGCAGCCATGCATGCAGAAAACCTGCGTCGAACGAATCGCCGGCGCCTGTACTGTCGACCGGGTTGACGGCAAACGCCGGCACTTCGAGCAGCTGACCCTGATCCAGGCTGGCGCAGCCAAGTTGTCCGCGCTTCACCACGGTTTGCGTGCGTCCGTTGTGCAGCGCGCGCAAGCCATCGAGTACCCGCTCACGGCCCGTGATGGCCGCCAACTCCATCTCGTTGGGCAGGAACAGGTCGACCTCCTCCAGCGTGCCGAGCAGGTCGGACGCCCAGGTTTGTTCTGGATCGAAACCGGGGTCGAGCGAGGTGCTCAGACCGGCGGCATGTGCGCGCGCGAACAGCGCGCGGCAATCGGGCCGCAACGCACGCTGCAGGTAGTACGAGGAAACATGCAGGTGATCGGCGCCGGCGAGCAACGCGTCGCCCACTTCGTCCGCACGCAGCGTGGCGATTGCGCCGGGGAACGTCACCAGCGCGCGATCCTGCGGCGTCGACAGCGAGACGGTGACACCAGTGCGCAAGGTCGCGTCCGGCTGCACGGCGGCGACGTCGATGCCCGCGGCATGCAGCGCATCGAGACAATAGGTACCCCAGCTGTCGGCGCCAAGCTTGCCGCGGAATGCAACGGGATTGCCCAGCCGGGCCAGCCCCATCGCACAGATCATCGAGGAGCTACCCGGCGTCATGCAGAAGTCGTCGGCCAGCACCTCGCGACCGGGCGCGGGCAACGCATGGCAATGCTTGAAGACCAGGTCGACGTTGATTTCGCCGACGATCAGGATGCGTTTCATGCGCCCCCCGAATGCATCGGGAAATGCTCGACCACCCGTGTGAGCACGCCCTGCGACGGCGTGTCCGGCTTGCCACCCAGTTCCAGGCAACGGAAGAACGCGAGCAATTGTCCGACGGCCACATCCGCCAGCAGTGGCAATGCATCGTCTGTCGCACCGAGCCCCGCCAGCTCCACCGACACGTCGTGCGGGCCCAGTACATCGGCCGGAATATGTTCGCCCACCAGCACACGGGTCATGCCCAGCTGCTTGCGTGACAGTTCGCGCAGCAGGTCGAGCTCATATGCACGCACTGCGGGATCCGGTGACAGGAAGCCGACCACCAGGGTCTGCTCGTCAAGACTGGACATTGGGCCATGACGCAAGCCGAGATAGGTTTCTGCCATCGTGACCACGGCGCCGCCGGTCATCTCCAGCATCTTCAGCGCGGACTCGTGGGCCGCACCGAGCGCACCGCCGCTGCCGAGGTAGACCGCCTTGGTGAAATCCCTGCCGGCGATCGCAGCGAACGCATCGGTCTGCTGATCGAAGACCTGCTGGACGCTGCGTGCCAGCTGGCTCACCGCATCAGCGGCAGCATCACCCTTCCGCTGGGCCACGCCCGTGCCGGCCAACAGCAGATTGGTGAAGCTGCTGGTCATCACCAGGCTGCGGTCATTGGTGCTCTCGTCCAGCACCAGCACGCTCACCCGCGGATCATCACGGTAGCTGGTGGCGAGCCGGCCATTGGCATTGCAGGTGATGATCAGGTGGCGATAGTCCGGCGCATCCGCCAGCAGTCGATCCACCACGCCGCAGCTTTCCGGGCTGTCGCCCGAGCGCGCCAGCGAAATCAGCAAACCCGCACCGGGTGGTAGCACACTGCGCCAATGTGTGAGCAAGGTGCCGGCGGCAATGGCCTGAGTCGGTATGCCCAAACCAAGCTGCAAAGTCGGCGCCAAACACTCGCCGATATACATCGAGCTGCCCGAGCCGGTCAGCACGATATGGCTTGGTCGATGCGCAAGCACACCTTGCAGTTGCTGCTGTACCTGTGTCAGGCGCAGCAGATCGGCAGTGCCCGTCCAGGTTGACGGTTGCTGCAGAATCTCGCGCAAGGTATCGGCGTAACCGCGCTTTTGCTGCTCTTCCAGCGGAAGCGCAAGCAACTTTCGCAGCTCGACTGAATCTTTCGTTTTATTGCTTAATTTTGACATTTTGCCAAATTCAACCGAATGTGAAAGTATGTAACCTCTGAACCGAGAGTATTCGAAATGAAACAAAACTTACAAGTGGTTTCGAACACTGGCAGCCAACTCTCCCGGCTCGCCCTGTCCCATGGCAAGCGCACGCGCCTGTGGCGGTTGTTGTACGGCCACGGCCCGCGCAACGGCAGCTTGCTGGTGCTGCCGCTTGATCAGGGACTGGAGCATGGTCCCACCGATTTCTTTCCCCACCCACCGGCCGTCGATCCGAGCTACCAGTTTGAGCTCGCCGCGACCGGGGGCTTTTCTGCCATCGCGCTAGGCATTGGCCTGGCCGAGAAGTACATGACCGAGTACTGCGGTCGGGTGCCGCTGATCCTCAAGCTCAACGGCAAGACCAATATCACCAGCGACGCCGAGGCCACCTCGCCGCTGTTCGCCTCGGTCGAAGATGCTGCGCGCCTCGGTGCCGACGCGGTCGGCTACACCATGTATGTGGGTTCGCCGCGCCAGCACGACGAGTTCCGCCAGTTCGAGAAGGTGCGCCAGGATTGCGAACGCTTCGGCATGCCGCTGGTCATGTGGGCGTATCCGCGTGGTAGCGCCGTCAACGCCAAGGGCGGCACGAATACGCTGTACGCGCAGGATTATGCTGCCCGCGTCGCACTGGAGATGGGTGCCGATATAGTCAAGCTGCACGAGCCCAACGACAGCGTGGTCAATGTGCCGGCGCCCTACGACAAGCTGCAGGAAGATGCCGGTGCCCGCTGCGCACGCGTGGTGCGCTCGGCCGGTCGCACGATGGTGCTGTTTTCCGGCGGCGAGAAGAACGACGATGACGCGGCGGTACTGCGCAAGGTCGAGTTCTACATGCAGTCCGGCGCCAACGGCGTGATGTTCGGCCGCAACATGTGGTTGCGGCCGTTCGATCAGGCGGTGGCACTGACGCGACAGGTGCATGACATCATGGCGAAATATCCGCACTGAGCAGGTGAGGTAGACCGTTCGATGAGTCACAGCGCCTCCAAGTCACCGCAGCAACTGATGCCGGCCGGCTGCTTGTGCTGTGCGCCGCCCACGGGCGCCGGCACGGTTCGCGTCGAGAGCAGCAAGAATCCACTGCAGACCCAACCGGACGTCAGCAAGAACGATCTGAGATTGAGGGACTTCAAGCCACGCAGCATGCTGCATGTGCCGAAGACGCATATCGAACGGCCGCGCTTTCCGGTGATCGACGTGCACGCGCACCTGACCTGGTCGAGCAACGTGCGCAACGGCATCTCGGTGGGCGAAGAGGTCACCCTGTTCGCCCAGCCCGAGGACTTGTTGCCGGTGATGGATCGCAAGGGCATCCGCACCCTGGTGAACCTCACCGGTGGCATCGGTGCCGGCCTGGAAAAAAGCATCCGCAGCTTCGACCAGGCTGCGCCGGGGCGTTTCCTCACCCTGACCGAACCGTCTTACGAATACTTCCCCGAGCCGAACTACGCGCAACTGCAGGGCGATGCGATCGCACACGCCAAGCGGGTCGGCGCCCGCGGCCTGAAGCTGCTGAAGTCGCTGGGCCTGTATCTGCGTGAGCGTATCGACGAAGGCCCGCTAGTGGCGGTGGATGACCGCCGCTTCGATCCGATGTGGGAGGCCTGCGCGGCGCACGACATGCCGGTGTTCCTGCATGTGTCCGATCCGGAGGCGTTCTTCCTGCCGACCGACGAAACCAACGAGCGCTACGAGGAACTGGCCAACCATCCGGACTGGTCGTTCTACGGCCCGGAGTTTCCCAGCAACGCGGAGCTGCTCGCCGCGCGCGACCGAATGATTGCGCGCCACCCGAAGACCACCTTCGCGCTACTGCACGTGGGCAACAACGCCGAGAACCTGGCCGCAGTCGCCGCCTGCCTGGATCGCTATCCGAATACCGTGATCGACATCAGCGCACGCGTCGGTGAGCTGGGCCGCCAGCCGCGCATCGCGCAGCGCTTCTTCGACCGCTACCAGGACCGCATCCTGTTTGGCACCGATGCCGTGCCGTCGCCCTGGGGCGATGACGTGCCGCAACAGCTGTTCGGTGACGAGCTGTACGAGATCTATTACCGCTTTCTGGAAACCGAGGACGAATACTTCGACTACGCGCCAGCGCCGACGCCGCCGCAGGGACGCTGGTCGATCTACGGGCTGGGATTATCGGACACGATTCTCCGCAAGATATACCATGACAACGCCGCCCGACTCCTGCATATCGACTATGACCCAAGCCCCCATCGTTTCGCGCCGACTGCTGGTTGAAGAACGCCGCCGCCTGATCGTCGAACTGGTGGAACAACAGGGCCGCGCCACGGTGGAAGAGCTGGCGACGCGCTTCAACACCTCCACTGTCACGATCCGCGGCGACCTGGAAGCGCTCGCGCGCAGTTCGGCGATCGCCCGTTCGCACGGCGGTGCGCTGCCGGTCACGGCGGCGATGAACGATACGCCGCTCAATATCAAGGAAACCCGCTGGCACGCGCAGAAACTGCGCATCGGCCAGGCCGCGGCGAAGATGATCCAGGATGGCGAAACGATCATCCTCGACTCCGGCTCGACCACGGTGGAGATCGCCCGGCAGATCCGTCAGATGAAGTTCGAATCGCTGACCGTGATCACCAATGCGCTGAACATCGCGATGGAATTGTCCGGGCTGCCGCAGATCCGCGTGATGATGCTGGGCGGCCTGCTGCGCCAGACCTCGTATTCGCTGGTCGGCCCGGATGCCGAGCAGGCGCTGGCGAAACTCTCCGCCGACCGGCTGTTCCTCGGCGTCGATGGACTCGACCCCGAAGTGGGCGTAACTACCCCGGATCCGCTCGAGGCAGCGTTGAACGCGCTGATGATCCGCGTCTCGCGCCAGACCATCGCCGTGCTCGATGCCAGCAAGCTGGGCCAGCGCAGCCTGTCGGTGATCACCCCGGTGCAGAACCTGCACATGGTGATCAGCGACAGCAGCGCCCCCGCCGAGACAGTCGAAACCCTGCGTGCCGCAGGTGTGCAGGTGATGCTGGTGTGACACTCATGCTGCCGGATGCAGCAACCGCGCTCCGGACGCGTTGCCGCTAGACAGTAATTCATCGCGATGCCGCACTGGTTGGAATAACTCCCCAGCTGGATCGGGTTGTTGTTGACCGCAACGACGGTCAGCCAGCTCTTTGCCAGGTCCGGTGCGAGGCTGGGCATCGCAGCGATGGTATTTTGATTGGTTCCGAATCCCTTGTGGATGACGGGGAACCGTCGTCGTCACCTGCCTTGTTATCGATGATGCGCGCCGACACCAGATCGGCGCCTGGCGCAATGCCGCCTGCAAACTGGGTGAACGGCGTACCTGTCGCGATCTCCGACACCCAGGTGCCATGGCCCACTACGTCGCCGATGCTGAGGTTGTCGGTGGTCGATAGGTCAATTCCCCCAGCACCCGTCCGGACACCGTCGGATTGCTGGCCATGATGCCGGTCTTGACGTTGCCGCCCCTGCAACCACGAGCCCAGTATCGCGTGCGTGCCGGGCATGCTGCGATGCCTCCCTGATGCATCTTGGCACAACGAAAATCCAATGAAACTCCGCGCAAGGCGCACCCGGCACAGAGTCGTCGCCGTTTGCCGTGGTTTGTGGCGGCCTGCGATAATTACGGGGTTATATGCCAGGCGTTCGCGCCCCTACTGTCTTCAAGCGGAGTTACTCATGTCGGATGTCAGCGTCGTCATCGTCGGTGCCAAGCGCACGGCCATCGGCTCCTTCCTCGGCCAGTTCACCGGCGTGCCCACGCCAAAGCTCGGCGCCACGGCCATCCGCGCCGCATTGGAACAATCCGGCGTCGCGCCTGCCGATGTCAGCGAAGTGATCATGGGCTGCGTGCTGCCGGCCAACCTGGGCCAGGCGCCGGCGCGCCAGGCTTCGCTGGGCGCCGACCTCCCGGCCAGCGCAGGCTGCACCACCATCAACAAGGTCTGCGGTTCGGGCATGAAGGCGATCATGCTGGGCCACGACCTGATCAAGGCCGGCTCGGCGACCGTGGTGGTCGCCGGCGGCATGGAGTCGATGACGAACGCGCCGCACATGGTCAACGCGCGCACCGGCATCCGCTACGGCGATGGCCAACTGGTCGACCACATGGCCTGGGACGGCCTCACCAACCCGTATGACGGCAAGTCGATGGGTGTGTTCGGCGAGCTGTGCGCCGACAAGTACCACTTCACCCGCGAAGACCAGGATGCGTTCGCGATCGAGTCGGTGAAGCGCGCGCAGGCTGCGCAGCAGAACGGCGCGTTCGCCGGCGAAATCGTCCCGGTCACCGTGAGCGGCCGCAAGGGCGATGTGCAGGTGGATACCGACGAACAGCCCGGCCGTTCCGACATCGCCAAGATCCCGACCCTGAAGGCCGCCTTCCGCAAGGAGAACGGCACCATCACTGCGGCCAGCTCGTCCAGCATTTCCGATGGTGCCGCCGCCCTGGTACTGCTGTCGGCCGATGACGCGAACAGGCGCAGCCTGAAACCGCTGGCGCGCATCGTCGCCCATGCCACGCATTCGCAGGAGCCCGAGTGGTTCACCACCGCACCGGTCGGCGCCATCCAGAAGGTGCTGGACAAGGCGGGCTGGAAGGTAGCCGATGTTGACCTGTTCGAAATCA
Source organism: Dyella sp. S184 (assembly GCF_009766065.1). GTDB lineage: Bacteria > Pseudomonadota > Gammaproteobacteria > Xanthomonadales > Rhodanobacteraceae > Rhodanobacter. The sequence continues at coordinate 302,288 of NZ_LMUE01000003.1, forward strand.
ACGAGGCATTCGCCGTGGTCGCCATGACGCCGATGAAGGAACTCGGCATCAGTCATGACAAGCTCAACGTCAATGGCGGTGCCTGTGCACTGGGTCACCCGATTGGTGCCAGTGGGGCCCGGCTGGTGGTAACCCTGCTTAATGCCCTGAAGACCCGTGGCCTCAAGCGCGGCGTGGCCAGCCTGTGCATCGGCGGTGGCGAAGCCACCGCGATTGCGCTGGAATGCATCGACTGATGCGTCCCTGACGCGCATCCATTCCCGCGTTTATCATGACAGCCGGTTAAACCGGCTTGTCACGGGTACTGCGGCGCCTCTATAAAGAAGTGGCGCAATTTCCACGAAAGCGTTATTAATACACGGCCAAATGGCATTCCACGGCATAGGAGATCCACCATGAAGTTTACGCGTACCCTTCTCGCCTCCGCGCTCGTCGCGTTGCTGGCGGCTTGCAGCAACGGCGCGCAGGATTCCGCGCAGGACGCCCAGAAGTCAGCTGACACCGCTCAGCAGGCTGCTGATACGGCACAGCAGGCTGCTGCATCTGCGACCGCCGCTGCTCCGGCCGCTGCTCCGGCTTCGACGGCTGCTGCTCCGGCTTCCACTGCTGCTGCTCCGGCTTCCACCGCTGCCGCACCGGCCTCCACTGCTCCCGCCAGCGCCATGGACTCGATGAAGAGTGCCGCCAGCAGCGCCGCCGACGCAGCCAGCAAGTCTGCTGAGGCTGCCAAGGACGCTGCGGCCGCTGCCGCCAAGGCCAAGGCTGCGACGTCGGGGAATTAATTCCCCTTCATCAGCAACCGAAAAACCGGCCGCCTTGTGCGGCCGGTTTTTTTTCGCCCGGTCAAATGGCTGCCGGAACGGCACTTAACGGTTTAGATGTATCACTACGGCGGCTATCATCTTCCGCCTGACCAGGCAGTAGTCATGCCCCATGAGCCCGCATTTATGAGCCAGCACTTATGAGCATTATCGTTTCACAGATCGATCCTCGCTCACCCGAATTCCAGGCCAGCAGTGCACAGTTGCGCAACGTAGCGGATGACCTGCATCGCGAATTGATCCGCAGTGCCGAAGGTGGCGGTGCCAAAGCGCGCGACAAGCACACGGCCCGTGGCAAGCTGCTGCCGCGCGAACGCATCCGCGCCCTGCTCGATCCCGGTTCGCCGTTCCTGGAGCTGTCGCCACTGGCCGCTCATGGCATGTATGACGATGCGGCGCCCGCCGCCGGCATCATCACCGGCATCGGCCGGGTCAATGGCATCGAGGTGGTGGTCGTGGCGAATGACGCCACCGTCAAGGGCGGCACCTACTTCCCGATGACGGTGAAGAAGCATCTGCGCGCGCAGGAAGTGGCGCTGGAGAACCGCCTGCCCTGCGTCTATCTGGTCGATTCCGGCGGCGCCTTTCTGCCGCTGCAGGACGAGGTATTCCCGGACAAGGAGCACTTCGGCCGGATCTTCTACAACCAGGCGCGCATGTCGTCGCAGAACATCCCGCAGATAGCCGTGGTGATGGGATCGTGCACCGCCGGCGGCGCCTACGTGCCGGCGATGAGCGATGAGACCATCATCGTGCGCGAACAGGGCACGATCTTCCTGGGTGGGCCGCCGCTGGTAAAGGCAGCCACCGGCGAAGTGGTGGATGCCGAGACCTTGGGCGGTGCCGACGTGCATACGTCCATCTCGGGCGTGGCCGACCACTACGCCGAAAATGACGCCCACGCCCTGTCGATCGCCCGTGACATCGTGGCCAGCCTCAACCGCAAGAAGGACATGCCGCTGGCCCTGCGCGCGCCGCTCGAACCGAAGTATCCGGCCGAGGAGCTGTATGGGGTGATCCCGCAGGACACCCGCCGTCCATTCGATATCCGCGAGGTGATCGCGCGCATCGTCGACGGCTCCGAGTTCCACGAATTCAAGGCACGCTACGGCAAAACCCTGGTTACCGGCTTTGCGCATATCCACGGTTATCCCGTGGGTATTGTCGCGAACAACGGCATCTTGTTCGCCGAGAGCGCGCTCAAGGGCGCGCATTTCATCGAGCTGTGCAACCAGCGCAACGTGCCGCTGGTATTCCTGCAGAACATCACCGGATTCATGGTCGGCAAGAAATACGAGCAGGCCGGCATCGCGAAGGATGGCGCGAAGATGGTCACCGCGGTGGCCTGCTCGCATGTGCCAAAGTTCACCGTGGTAATCGGCGGCAGTTTTGGCGCCGGCAACTATGCGATGTGCGGCCGCGCCTACGGCGCCCGTTTCCTGTGGATGTGGCCGAACGCGCGGATCAGCGTGATGGGCGGCGAGCAGGCCGCGTCGGTGCTCGCGACGGTCAAGCGTGACGGCCTCGAAGCCACCGGCAAGACGTGGAGCACGGAAGAGGAAGAGGCCTTCAAGGCCCCGATCCGCGAGCAATACGAACGCCAGGGCCACCCCTATTACGCCAGCGCGCGGCTATGGGACGACGGCATCATCGACCCTGTCGATACCCGCCGCGTGCTTGGGCTGGCGATCTCCGCCTCGCTCAATGCACCGATCGAGCCGCAGCGCTACGGCGTCTTCCGCATGTAAGCGGAAAACACGCAAACCGAAGACAGGGAGATTGGGAGTGATTGTTGGTATTGATCTGGGCACGACACATTCGTTGATCGGTTGTTACAGCGAGTCAGGGCCACGGCTTTTTCGCAATGCCCTTGGGGAATATCTGACGCCTTCCGCCGTCAGCATCGATGACAACGGCCACATCATCGTTGGAGAGGCTGCGCGCGACCGCCTAGTCAGCCACCCCAACCTGAGCGTGGCGTCGTTCAAGCGGTGGATGGGAACCCCGCGTGAAACTTACCTTGGCGATCGCGCCTTTCGGGCAGAGGAACTCTCCGCGCTGGTGCTGCGATCGCTGCTGGCAGATGCGGAATCCGCGCTCGGCGAAAAAGTAGACGAAGCGGTGATCAGCGTGCCCGCCTACTTCTCCAACGCCCAGCGCAATGCAACACGTGCCGCCGGCGAATTGGCCGGCATCCGGGTGGAGCGGCTGATAAATGAACCCACGGCGGCCGCGCTCGCCTATGGACTGCAGGAAAAGCCGGAGGGCAGTCGCTTTCTGGTGTTTGATCTGGGCGGTGGAACCTTCGACGTGTCGATACTGGAAATGTTCGAGGGGATCGTCGAGGTCCATGCTAGTGCCGGCGACAACTACCTCGGCGGCGAAGACTTTCTCGATCTGCTGCAGACGGCCTGCCTCACCGATCTGAAAATCCGTGCTGGCGACCTTTCACCGATCGAGCTTGCGCTGCTGCGGCGGCGGCTGGAGATCATGAAGCGCGAGTTGAGCCAGCAGGTCGAGGCCCGGATCGAGGGCAAGATCGGTTCGCATGAACTCGCTTGGACGATTGACCAGGAACGGTTCCAGCAACTGGCCGAGCCGTTGCTTCAGCGCATGCGTACCCCGTTGGAACGAGCCATGCGGGATGCACGCCTGCACCCCGATCAGCTGCAGGAAATCGTGCTGGTCGGCGGCGCCAGTCGCATGCCACTGATATCACGACTCATCGCGCGCATGTTCGGGCGGTTGCCGCTGCGCCATGTGAATCCAGATGAAGCAATTGCACTCGGCGCCTGTGTGGCCGCCGGACTGAAGAATCGCGATGCGAAGCTGGAAGAGGTCATCCTGACCGACGTCTGCCCCTATACGCTGGGTATCCAAGTGGCGCAGCGCGATGCGCGAGGTCAAACCTTGGGCGGGCTGTTTTCTCCGATCATCCAGCGCAACAGCGTGGTACCAGTGAGCCGTGAAGGCACCTATGGGCCAATGATCGAGTTTCAGCCCAAGCTGGTGCTAAAGGTCTACCAAGGCGAGAACCCGATGGTGGCGAACAACATCCTGCTGGGCGAACTGGAAATTCCACTCAATCCGAAGCTGCCGATCGCAGCGAATCAGGTCGTGGTGCGCTTCACCTATGACATCAACGGCGTACTCCAAGTAGAGGCAACGCCTCAACCGGGAGGCACCCGCTACGAGCTGCTGCTGGAGCAGAATCCGGGCACGCTCGGCGAACAGGAAATCCGTGCCCGCCTCGCCGCGTTGTCACAACTGAAGATCCATCCTCGCAGTAAACAGGAAAACGTGGCCCTGCTGGCGCGGGCCGAACGCTTGTTTGAGGAAAACCTGTCGGCGCGACAACTTCTGCAGCAATGGATCGTGCAATTCCGACAGTCGGTGGACAGCCAAGATGAGCAAGTTATCCAAGAACACCGGACCCGCTTCGGCCAAGCGCTCGATCAACTCGATGCGCAGCTGTGAACTGGGCCTTCATCCTACTGGGAGTTTCGTCTGACACCGATGTTTCCGGGGTCAAGCGGGCCTATGCACGCCTGCTGCGAAGCACGCGCCCGGACGAGGATGCGGAGGCCTTTCAGCGACTGCACACCGCCTATCAGCTGGTGCTGGCGCACGCTAATGGTCAACAGGCACGTGCCGCCAAGCCGGCCAGCGACATCTTGCCATCAACCTCCTCCGTAGCCTCCGCCAATCCTGTGCTCAACGTGGAAAGCTCCGGATCAGCCGGAAGGGCTGCGAAAATCACTCCTGCCAGTGGTACATCGACTCCATCGCCGCCGCCAGCTGCAAGCGCGGAGGCGGTGCTTGTGGCGAATCCGCAAGAATTAGCAACCCGGGTGATCCATCACGCGGTCGCCACCAATGATGAGCGCGCGCTGTCCTTCTGGCTCTCCACCCAGCCTGAGTTCTGGTCCATACGCATCAAGCAGCAAACGGGCCGGCTGCTGTTACAGCAGCTGTTTCGCGAGCCTCGGCCAATGGCGTCCACCTGCCTGGATGCGTTGCTGCAGTTTTTCGATCTGCAGCAGGTGCTCTCCGGCGTGAATCCGATCGCGCTGGCCCAACTGCGCCAGCGCCAGCTCTCGCTATGGTACGTGCTGCCGGAAAACCATCGCGCGCTCGCCCTGCGCTTGAACATTCCAACCAATGGATCACCCGATACAAAACCGGTGCAAGCCTGTCTTCGTTTATTGTGTGCGCCGCTGCGATGGCAAAGCGTGCTGTGGCCCGCCATTCGCCGTAATCAGACCGCCACGATTGCACGCTTGATCCAGGGGCTATGCGGCGGTCAGTTCGTTGATCTGCCTGCCCGGATCGACCGACAACATGCCGAGTTCTGGTATCGCGCCGCGCAGCTTGGGCAATTTTCGTGGCCACGCTTCGCCGTCGGCTCGGTACGCGCGGCGTTTCTGGCCCTGATCGTAATGGTCGGCATGGCTTCGATAACCGCATTGTCCTCGTGGTCACAAGGTTCGGCGACGCAGTGGTACGCCTCGCTGGGCATTGCAGCGATCATGGCTGCTGGGGTCTTTTCGGTGTGGTTGTCCTACGCCGCATGGATGTGGCTGGATCACTGGCAGGGCTTGCCCGAATCGGCGACGTCGGCAAACGCCTGGCTGCGCCGCGCGCTTATACCCGTGCTATGCGCAGCCAGCCTCGCCTTGGACTATCTTGCGAAAGCCCCGGTGCCGGCTGTCTGTGTCACCCTGCCGACCCTAGTGCTGGCCCTGCGGCGCTATCGCCATCGATCCCCGCCGCGTGCGGGACGCCGAAGCCTCAGGCTTGGGTCCAGCCTGCCTGGCGTGGCCTTCCTGCTGATTGTGCTGGCCAATGCTGCGTCCAGGCTGCAATTCGAGTTTTTCGATCACATCCCGCTGCTAGCCATCGCGGCGTCGGCCACCCTATGTATCTGGCTCGCGGACATGTGGCGGTATCGACACCACTTCAGAACCAGAGCGACAACCTGAGGAGCTTGTGGGCGCCGCATCGTCGCCGGTGCGCCGCGCGATGGGACGAATATCAGCCTTGTGGCAGCTCACCGCGCAGCCGCACATCGCCGGGCAGCATCTCGACACGTTCCACGCTGGCCTCACGCTGTGACTCGAAGAAGCGACCCACCTGCTGGCAAACCGCCATGGTGTTCTCACGGGCTATCGCCGAAACCAGGAACCACGGCTGGGTCCAGTTCAATTCGGCGATGATCTTCTCCGCCACTGCCGTGCGCTCGTCCTCGGCCAGCATGTCGGCCTTGTTCAGCACCAGCCAGCGCGGGCGTTCCAGCAACTCGGGGTTGAATTTCTCCAGTTCCCGTTCGATCGCACGCACCTGCTCGGCCACATCGGTGCCATCGATCGGCGCGATGTCGACCAGATGCAGCAGCAGGCTGGTACGGGCCACATGCCGCAGGAACTGGATGCCCAGCCCGGCACCGTCGGATGCACCTTCGATCAGGCCCGGAATGTCGGCGATCACGAAGCTCGAATCGGTGCCCAGGCTGACTACGCCCAGGTTCGGAACCAGGGTGGTGAACGGATAATCCGCCACCCGCGGAGTAGCCGCGGAAACCGCCCGGATGAAAGTGGACTTGCCGGCATTCGGAAAGCCGAGCAGACCGACGTCGGCCAGCAGGCGCAGCTCGAGCTTCAGCTCGCGCGCCTCACCGGGCGTACCCGGCGTGGCCTTGCGCGGCGCACGGTTCACCGAGGTCTTGAAATGGATGTTGCCCAAACCGCCCTTGCCGCCTTGCGCGACCAGCATGCGCTGGCCGTGGCCGGTGAGGTCGCCGATCATCTCATCGGTGTCGACATTGGTGACCATGGTGCCGACCGGCACGCGCACGACGGTGTCTTCGCCACCCTTGCCGTACATCTGGCTGCCCATGCCGTTCTGTCCGCGCTGCGCCTTGAAGCTGCGCTGATGGCGGAAATCGACCAGGGTATTGAGGCCTTCGTCGGCCACCAGCCATACCGAGCCACCAAAGCCACCATCACCACCATCGGGGCCACCGAACGGGATGAACTTCTCGCGGCGGAAGCTGATGCAGCCATTGCCGCCATCGCCAGCCTGGATCTTGATATTGGCTTCGTCGACGAATTTCATGGTTGGGGTCCCGCACTCTTCATATATCAGGGACAGGATAACCGGACGGCCTCCTGCACAAACGAAAAGCCCCGCCGAAGCGGGGCCTTCGCTATCGCATCGCGAAAGGCTTACGCCTGCACGACGTCGACGAAACGGCGGTTCTTGTCGCCGCGAACTGCAAACTTGACGGTACCGTCGACCAGCGCAAACAACGTGTGGTCACGACCCAAGCCCACGCCGGTACCCGGATGGAACTGGGTTCCGCGCTGACGGATGATGATGTTGCCGGCTTCGATGGCCTGGCCACCGTAGATCTTCACGCCAAGGTATTTCGGGTTCGAATCGCGACCGTTGCGGCTGGAACCTACGCCTTTTTTATGTGCCATGACTTAGTGCTCCAGTTGCTCAGGCGTTGATGCCCGTGATCTCGATTTCGGTGAAATGCTGACGGTGACCCTGCTGACGCTTGTAATGCTTGCGTCGGCGGAATTTGATGATGCGGATCTTGTCGGCACGGCCGTGCTTGCGAACGGTAGCGCTGACGGTGGCGCCTTCCACGATCGGTGCACCGACGGTGACCGACTCACCGGAACCAACCAGCAACACCTGGTCGAAGCTCACGGTGGCGCCTTCTTCGGCGGTCAACAGCTCCACGCGCAGGACATCGCCCTGCATAACGCGGTACTGCTTGCCACCGGTCTTGATGACTGCGTAACTCATCTGAATGCCCTTCTGTCGTTATTCTCTTGGGTATCGCCATGACCCAAACAGGGACTGACGAACCGCGGATTATAACGATCTTCCGAAGCCCCGGTCAAATACTGACCACATCAGCCCCCGAAATCTGGCCTGAAGGACCCGGGATCGGTGTCCCGCCCCTTTGTCCACACCCTTAGTGGGCAGGCTTCCCCAACGGCGCGGGCACGGTAGACGTTGAATTGGCCGGGCAGCGCCCATTGGCGTCCAGCGTACCCTTCTGCTGCAGATCCTTGATCATCGCCTGGCCCCGTTCGCGCCCCCACTGTTGACCGGCCTTCATGCCCTCGGCCATCGCCAGCGGCATCTGCGTGATCACCTTCTGGCCCAATGGCGACTGGTAGAACTTCAACAGACCGGCGACATCCTCGGCCGTGAAATGGCTCTGATAGATCGGCACCATACGGCTCAGCAACTGCTGGGTGCCACTGGCATCAATGAAACCCTGCCAGTACGAGGCTGGCACACAGGGCGCCGCCTGCACCATCACGCTGGTCATCTGCGCGTTCATCTGACCGAACACCTGGCTCATATGCATGACCTCGAACAGCTGGCGCACCTGCTGCTCGCTCGGTTGTGCGGCCAGCGCCTGCCCTGTCGCGCCCAACGCCAGCATCACACCTGCCGCGATCCCGATCCACTTACGCATGTCGATCTCCCTTCAAGCTCATCGGAGCACCGCCGTGATGGCCGGCAAACCGGCATTTAGCCATAGCCGCTGTCTCCAGGGAAACCGCGACCCGGATCCGCGCGCGATTTGGTGAATGAACTATCCAAACTCCTTGGTATAGTAAAGGTTCCCCCCCATATCCCGGCGTCATGGACACCATACGCATCCGCGGCGCACGCACGCACAACCTCAAGAACATCGATCTCGACCTGCCGCGCGACCGGCTGATCGTAATCACCGGGCTATCCGGCTCAGGCAAGTCCTCGCTGGCGTTCGACACGATCTACGCCGAAGGCCAGCGTCGCTATGTCGAATCCTTGTCGGCCTACGCCCGGCAGTTCCTGTCGATCATGGAGAAACCGGACGTCGACCATATCGAAGGTCTGTCGCCAGCGATCTCGATCGAGCAGAAGTCCACCTCGCACAACCCGCGTTCCACCGTGGGCACGATCACCGAGGTCTACGACTACCTGCGCCTGCTGTACGCCCGCGTGGGTACGCCACGCTGCCCCGACCACGGCATTCCGCTGGAAGCGCAGACGGTGAGCCAGATGGTCGACGCCACGCTGGCGCTGGATCCGGAAAAGCGCTTCATGCTGCTGGCCCCGGTGATCCGCGAGCGCAAGGGCGAACACGTGCAGGTGTTCGACCAGTTGCGTGCCCAGGGTTTCGTGCGGGCACGCGTCGATGGTGCGGTGTACGACCTGGACGCCGTGCCGCCACTGACCTTGCGCCAGAAGCACACCATTGAAGTGGTGATCGACCGCTTCCGTCCGCGCGATGACATCAAGCAGCGGCTGGCCGAATCATTCGAGACCGCGCTGCGGCTGGGCGACGGGTTGGTGATCCTGGTCGATATGGATGATGCGAAGGCAGCCGAGCAACTGCTGTCGTCGCGCTATTCGTGCCCGGTCTGCGACTACTCGCTCCCGGAACTGGAGCCACGCCTGTTCTCGTTCAACTCACCGGTGGGCGCCTGCCAAAGCTGCGATGGCCTCGGCGTGACCCAGGTATTCGATGCCGCGCGCGTGGTCGGCCATCCGGAGCTGCCACTGTCCGGCGGCGCAGTACGTGGCTGGGATCGCCGCAACGCCCATTATTTCCAGCTGATCTTGTCGCTGGCGGCGCATTACGGTTTCGACGTCGATACGCCGTGGCAGAAGCTTCCAGCGGACGTCCAGAAGGCCGTGCTGCATGGCAGCGGCAAGGACAAGATCGCGTTCCGCTACATCACCGAACGTGGCGGCAAGGTCACCCGCGAGCATGCGTTCGAGGGCATCCTGCCGAACCTGGAACGCCGCTACAAGGAAACCGAGTCCTCCGCAGTGCGCGAGGAGCTGGCCAAATACATCAGCGACCAGCCCTGCCCGGCCTGCGAGGGCCAGCGTCTGAACCGCTCGGCTCGCAACGTGTTCGTCGCCGATCACGCCTTGCCTTCACTTACCCACCGTTCGATCGACGATGCGCTGGCGTTCTTCGACAAATTGAAGCTCGCCGGCTGGCGCGGCGAGATCGCGGTGAAGATCGTCAAGGAGATCCGCGAACGGCTCACCTTCCTCAACGATGTCGGCCTGAATTACCTCACGCTGGACCGGCAGGCGGATTCGCTGTCCGGCGGCGAGGCGCAGCGCATCCGGCTTGCCTCGCAGATCGGCGCAGGCCTGGTCGGCGTGATGTACGTGCTGGATGAACCCTCGATCGGGCTGCACCAGCGCGACAATGAGCGCCTGCTCGGTACGCTCACGCGCCTGCGCGACCTCGGCAACACCGTGATCGTGGTCGAGCACGACGAGGATGCGATCCGCATGGCCGACCATGTACTCGATATCGGTCCAGGCGCTGGCGTGCATGGCGGCGAAATCGTCGCGCAGGGCACGGTGAAGGACATCCTCGCTGCGCCGCGTTCGATCACCGGCCAGTTCCTCTCCGGCAAGCGCGCGATCGAGGTACCGGCGAAGCGCCGCGAGCCGGTCGACGCCGATGCGTGGCTGCATCTCAAGGGCGCCAACGGCAACAACCTGAAGAACGTCGATCTGGCGATTCCGGCTGGATTGTTTACCTGTATCACCGGCGTATCAGGCTCCGGCAAATCGACCCTGGTCAATGACACCTTGTTCCGCCTCGCCGCCATCGAATTGAACGGCGCCGGCACACAGCCGGCTGCCTACAAGTCGGTCACCGGCATGGACCTGTTCGACAAGGTGGTCGACATCGACCAGTCGCCGATCGGCCGCACGCCGCGTTCCAATCCCGCCACCTATACCGGCCTGTTCACTCCACTGCGCGAAATGTATGCGCAGGTGCCGGAGGCACGTTCACGCGGCTACACGCAAGGCCGCTTCAGCTTCAACGTGCGCGGCGGCCGCTGCGAGGCTTGCGAAGGCGACGGCATGATCAAGGTGGAGATGCACTTCCTGCCCGACGTCTACGTGCCCTGCGATGTCTGCCATGGCAAGCGCTACAACCGCGAGACGCTGGAGATCCACTACAAGGGCCACACGATTGCCGACGTGCTCGACATGACGGTGGAAGACGCACTGAAACTGTTCGAGAACGTGCCGACGATTGCGCGCAAGCTCGACACGCTGCGCGCGGTAGGTCTGGACTACATCAAGCTCGGCCAGAGCGCCACCACCTTGTCCGGTGGCGAAGCGCAGCGCGTGAAGCTGTCCAAGGAGCTGTCCAAGCGCGATACCGGCCGCACCTTGTACATCCTCGACGAACCGACCACCGGCCTGCATTTCCATGACATCGAGCAGCTGCTCGACGTGCTGCACCAGCTGGTCGACCAGGGCAATACGGTGGTGGTGATCGAGCACAACCTCGACGTGATCAAGACCGCCGACTGGATCGTCGACCTCGGCCCGGAAGGTGGCGCTGGTGGTGGCCGCATCCTGGTTGCAGGTACGCCGGAAACCGTGGCTGCGCATGCCGAATCGCATACCGGTCACTTCCTCGCGCCGCACCTGAAGTCCACCGCCAAGGGCAAGGCAGCCCGTGCCGCAGGCGCCGACAAGCGCGTCAAGGCCGCAACCAAGCACATCGCCTCTGCCGACAAGTACAAGCCGATGCGCGGAAAGAAGAAAAAATCATGAGTCCACGCAAGTCCACCACTCAAGCCAAGCCTGCTGATGCCCCGGTAACGATCGAGGCCGCCGAGACCGCACTGAAAGCCGACAGCGATACCCCGCTGTTCGTCGCTTCGATCAACGTGCGCTGGCGTGACCTCGACGCGTTCAACCACGTCAACAATGCCGACTACCTCACCTACCTGGAAGAGTCGCGACTGCAATGGCTGCAGCATGTACGCGACTGGTTCAGCGAAACCTCGATGCCCGTGCTGGCCGCCAGCACGCTCAACTATCGCCAGCCGATCGCGTGGCCGGCTGCTTTGCGCGTCGAGCTGCGCTGTGGGCGGCTGGGCAACAGCTCGATGACGCTTGCCCATCGCATCGTCGATGCCGATGACAGCAGCCGCCTGTACTGCGATGGCCATGTGGTGATCGTGTGGATGAACCCGGCCACTGGCAAACCGGTACCGCTGCCTGCGGCGATCCGTGCAGCAGCCGCCGGCCACGAGGGCGACTGAACGGTCGCGGCACCGGACCCATCGGGACGAAGTGATGGAATCGACGCACGGCATTCATGCGCCGTCGCTATGATGATCAACAGCTCTTTACGATGGAGTTCGCCCGATGACCGCACCCTCTCGCACCGCCCTGGCCTTCGCCATCGCCGCTTGTGTTGTCAGCCTCGCTGGCGTACCGCCGGCCTATGCGGCCGGCGGTACCGAACTCACCCTCTACCGCAGCGACAATGCCGCGTTGTACGCCAGCAATGGGGATGGCAATGTCGACGATGGTTACGCGGTGGTGCGCGAGCAGCGGGCGCTGGACCTCGCTGCTGGCATCCACGATGTGGTGCTGGGCGATCTCCCGATCTTTCTCGATCCCGAAGCACTCGCGCTGGGCTTCCCCAACGGAGATGCCAAGATCATTTCGCAGCGCTTGCTGCTGGCGCAGGGACAGAATGCGGCGTTGACCGGACTGGTTGGCCACACGGTGGATGTACTCGGCGACAGCGGCCAGCCGCTGGCCAGCGGCACCTTGCTGCGTGCCGGCGATGGCCTGCTGGTACGCGGCCGCGACGGCAACACCACGCTGGTGCGCAACTTTGCTGCCGTGCATACCACTGGCGGTGATTTCCCGACCGGCTCCAGCCTGAGTCTGCGCGTGGATGCTGTCCACGCCGGCCACACCAGCGCCGTACTCAGCTACCCCACCTCCGGCCTTGGCTGGCGCGCGGCCTATGTGGCAACGCTGCAGCCGGGTACAGGCTGCCACATACAGTTCGAATCACGCGCCAGCATCGCCAACCGCAGCGGCCGCGACTGGCACGATACGCAACTCACCCTGATCGCCGGCGAGCCGAACATGGCGAAGGCGTCGGCACCACGTCCGATGATGGCGACGGCGCGCAGTTTCAGTGCCAAGGCCGGGAATGCCGACATGCCGCAACAGGACAGCATCGGCGACTACCGCAGCTACGCCCTGCCCGCCTTGGTCGACCTGCCCGACGGCAGCGTCAGCCAGGTGCCGCTGTACGCCACCCGCACACTGGACTGCGAACGCACCGCGTTGTACGAGAACGGCAACAGCTTCCAGCCGCAGCAACCGATCCTCAGCCGGGATTTCAACCAGGAAGGTGGGAGTGCCATCGTCAGCACCCTGAAACTGCAGGCATTCGACAGCCTGCCGGCCGGTTATCTGCGCGTACTGACTGCTGACAAGAACGGCACGCCGCAATTCATTGGCGAGGGCCGTATCAACGACACCCCGAAAGGCAGCGACGCCACCATCACGCTGGGTACGGCCTTCGACTTGCGCGCGGAGCGCACGCGCACCGCCTTCAGCACGGACCAGGCTGGCCGCACGCTGGATGAGGCGTTCCGCATCATCCTCAGCAACGCCAGTGACAGCGCGCGCACGGTGACCGTGCGCGAGCATCCCAGCCGCTGGCGGCAGTGGGTGCTGGTATCGTCCAGCAACAAGGCCAGCCAGCAGACACCGGACACGCTGGAGTTCCGCGTCGAGGTGCCAGCCAACGGCAAAGCCACGCTGAACTATGCGCTGCGTTACAGCTGGACCGCCAACGAAACTCCCCAACCGTAAATCACCGAGCCGGAGTACCCCATGCTCAACCTGACCACCCACGACAACATCCGCGAAATCCAGCTGGCCCGGCCGCCGGTCAATGCGCTGAATCTGGAGCTGGTGCGCGCACTACGCTCCGCCATTGATGACAGCGTGCGCGACGGCATGCACGGTATTGTGCTGTCCGGTGCGCAGGGTCTGTTCTCTGCCGGCGTCGATGTGCCGGCCCTGCTCGGCCGCGATCGCGACGGCGTGCGCGAATACTGGCGCGAGTTCTTCGCGCTGTGCGCCACCCTGGCGCGTGCGCCGATTCCGCTGGTGGCGGCGATCACCGGCCACAGCCCGGCCGGTGGTGCGGTGCTGGCACTGTTCTGCGATTACCGGGTGATGGCCGAAGGCCCGTACCGGATCGGCCTGAACGAGGTGCAGGTAGGCCTGATCGTGCCCGAAGCCATCCAGCTGGCGCTGCGCCGGGTGGTGGGTACCTATCGCGCCGAACGACTGCTGGTTGCCGGCTCGATGATCGAAGCGGCCGAGGCACTCGCCTGTGGCTTCGTCGATGAACTCACCGGTGTCGACCAAGTCACCACGCGCGCCCTGCGCTGGCTGGGTGAACTGCTCGCACTGCCATCGCATGCGATGCTCGCCACCCGCACCCTGGCGCGTGCCGATCTCGCCGCCGCCTACGCCAATCCGGACGTATTACCGCTGGACGATTTCGTCGAGGCGTTCTTCCACCCGCAGACGCAGGCTGTGCTGCAACAGTTGGTGGCGCGGCTCAAGGAAAAGAAGTGAGTGGAGAGAAGTGAGAAATGAGAGGTGGCTCTGCCACTCTTTTCTCAATCCTCCACACTCACTCCCCGCCTCTGGCCACCGGCCGCACCGGGTCGCTGACCCAGCCACTCCACGACGGCGCGTATAGCCGCGAACCATGCAGCCCAGCATGCTCCATCGCCAGCAGGTTGTGGCAGGCGGTGACGCCGGAACCGCACATGTGCACCACCTGCGATGGTGCAGTCGAACCCAGCACCGTGACGAACTCGTCGTGCAGTTGCGTGGCCGCCTTGAAGCGGCCATCGCTACTCAGATTATCGGTGAACGGCCGGTTCAATGCCCCGGGTACATGGCCAGCGACCCGATCCAGCGGCTCGATATCACCGCGATAGCGTGGCGTCGCACGCGCATCCAGCAACTGGCCTGCTGCGCCATGCAGCAATGCGACATGATCCAGCAGTACCTGATTCGTGTCGTAATGCAGGGCCACCTCGCTGGCTGGCCGCATGGCTGGCTCGCCGGACTCGACTGGCAAGCCTGCTGCCAGCCACGCGGCATAGCCACCATCCAGCACCGCCACTTGCTGTACACCCACCAGCCGCAGCAACCACCACAGCCGTGCAGCGGCCAGCGCGCCACTGCCCGCGTCATAGCTCACCACCTGCATGCCCAGCCGCCAGCCCCAACGCGACAGCAACGCGTTGAACGCCGGCTCCAGCGGCAGCGGATGCCGTCCCATACCTTCGGCCTGACGCGATAGATCAGACAGGTCGCGGTCGAGGCTGGCGTACAACGCGCCGGGGATATGGCCGTCCAGATACTCGCGCGCACCCTTGCCGGGATCGGCCAGGTCGAAGCGGCAATCGACGATCAGTACATCATCCGGCGGCAACGCAGCGAGTTCCACCGCGTCGATCAAGGTGGTTTTCAGGCTCATGTCCGTCCCATCCTCTGCAACAGGTTGAACAGCATCGCGGCGGTGGCGCCCCAGATGCGGTGGCCACCGTGGATAAACTCGACCATCGGTCGATGGTGGCCGCGAAATTCCATCGTATAGCGACGCAGGTTGGCCGGCTCCAGGAAGAACGCCAGCGGCACCTCAAACACCTCGGCCACTTCACCCGGCGCCGGATATAGCTGTGCCTCGACGGCAATCCGAGCCACCACCGGTGTGATGCAATAGCCGCTGATCGTCTCGAAACAATCCAGGTAACCCAGCGGCGTCACCAGCGTACGATCGAGGCCGATTTCCTCCTCGCTCTCGCGCAACGCCGTGGTCAGTGCATCACCACCATCGGCGGGGTCGCTGCGCCCACCGGGAAACGCTACCTGGCCGGCGTGCGACTGCAGGTGATCGGTCCGCACAGTGAGTACCAGCCTGGGCTGTACACCTTCGCGCAAGCCAACCAGCACGGCGGCCGGCTGGCGCTGCGTGTTGCCGAGCAGTTCGGCCATGTCGGCATGGTTCCAGCCCGGCGCCGTCGGTGGCGCCGATAACGGATGGAGCGCCTTGATGAGCGCCTCCATCATGACAATTCGCGGGCGGGCAGGACCACCTGCATGACATAGTGCCGCTCGGCATCGCTCATCACGCGCCAGCGACCGATTTCCTCGCCTGTGCGCCAGCAGCCCACGCAATAGCCACGCTCATCCAGCCGGCAGATGCCGATGCAGGGAGTGAGTGGAGGGCTTTCGGCAGGGCTCGGATCGTTCGGCATGCCCTGCCATGTTACCACCGCAGGATTCAGGGCCTGGCCGAATCAGGGCTTGATCTCGAGCAGCTGGATCTCGAATACCAGCGCCTCGTTCGGCCCGATCCGCGGCAATGCGCCTTCCTCGCCATAGGCAAGCTGCGGCGGAATCACCACCTTCCAGCGATCACCCACATGCATGCGCGGAATCACGTCCTGCCAGCCACGGATGACCCCGTTGACCGCGAAGCTCACCGGCGCACCATGCGCCCAGGTGCTGTCAAACTCGGTGCCGTCGACCAGCATGCCGCGATAATTCACCGTGACCGTGCTGGTCACGCTCGGACTGGCCGTGCCCTTGCCCTTGCTCAGCACCGCGTACTGGATGCCCGAGGGTAGTTGCACCACGCCCGGCTGTTGTCCGTTGTGCGCCATGAAGTCGGCGCTCTTGCGTGCATTGGCGGTGGCGATCCGCTTGAATTCAGCCAGCGCATCGGCATGCATCTGCCGTTCGAGGCTGTGCAGCTGCTGACGCATTTCCTGCATCGACACCGTGGGGTTCCGCTTGGCATAGGCATCCTGGATCGCCCGCAACAGCACGGAAACATCCACATCCGGCCGGCCATCGGCAAACTGGCTGCCGATCTGGTAACCGATGGCATACGACAGCTTGGCTTTGTCCAGCTTCACCGGCGCATCGGCAGCCAGCGCGCGATTCTGCGCGTGCACGACGCCGCCCAGCAGCAACATGCCGAGTAGCACGCAACGCAGATGTGTCATGCCTATCTCCATCGAGCCTTTCTCTATCGCGACTGTCGATCCAGACGGTCCATCCTAAGCGGTTCGCCGGATTCGTGCAGCGGTAGCTGCTCCGGGCTTGAGAAACCCGCCAGCGGCAAAGGTTCCCGCTGCTACCATCGCGTCCTTGCATCCATCGGGAGCCGTTCATGGCCTATCGCAACCTGGAAACCAGCAACCGCGGCGCGGTGCGCACCATTACGGTCAACCGTCCGGACAAGCTCAACGCGCTGAACCGCGACACACTCAATGAACTGACCCTCGCCTTTGCGCAGGCCGCGCAGGACGATGCCGTACGGGTGGTGGTACTGGCCGGTGCCGGTGAGAAGGCGTTCGTCGCCGGTGCCGACATTGCCGAAATGAATGGCTACACGCCGGTACAGGCGCAGGGTTTCTCACGTACCGGCCAGCGCCTGATGAGCTCGATCGAGCGCCTCGGCAAACCGGTGATCGCGCGCATCCAGGGCTTTGCCCTCGGCGGCGGCATGGAGCTGGCGATGGCCTGCCACCTGCGCGTGGCCAGCGAAAAGGCCAAGTTCGGCCAGCCCGAGATCAATCTCGGTCTGATTCCCGGTTTCGGCGGTACCCAGCGCCTGCTGCGCCTGGCCGGTCGCGGTGCAGCGCTGGAGCTGTGCCTCACCGGCGCCGTGATCAATGCACAACGTGCTTACGAATTGGGTGTCGTCACCCGCGTGGTCGCGCCCGAGGCACTGGACGAGGCGGTGAACACCCTGGCCGGCCAGCTTGCGGCCGCCGCACCGCTGGCCGCTGCCGGCATCCTCGATGCCGTGCTGCAAGGTGGCGAAACCGGCATCGATCAGGGCTTGGAGTTCGAGACCCAAGGCTTTGCGCTGGCCTTCTCCACCGAGGACATGCGCGAAGGCACCACGGCGTTTCTGGAAAAGCGCAAGGCAGAGTTCAAGGGACGCTGAACCTGCCTGAGCCAGCTCTGCATATCTGACCTGATCACCGCATCCTGCAGCGATCAGTGTTCCCCGCGATACTTCTTCTCGCCCGCTGTGATACGCAAGTCGAGCCGGTTCTCCGGCGGCGCCAACGGACAGGTGGCGAACGGCGTGAACGCGCATGGCGGGTTGTAGGCCTCGTTGAAATCAAGGATCACCTTGCCGTCCTTCGGCAACGCCGCGTAAAGGAAGCGCGCAGCACCGTAGGTCTCCTTGCCGGAAGTGCGATCGGCGATCACGAAGAACAGATCGCCACCTGGCTCTTCCTGATACGGCAGCAGCTCGTAGGTGTGGCCGTCGTGCTGGAACACTGCCTTCCCCGGTACGTCAACCTTGTCGATCGTGCCGATCACCGACCCGATCTCCAGCTTGTGCGGTGGGTCGAACGGCACCCAGGTCGCCACGATGTGCCAGGAGGGATCGATCGGAAAATAGTCGATGCCGAGAAAATTTTTCCGCGTGACCGCATCGCTGTCCTTCACGCGCAGTGCCTTGCGGCCATCGCGATCAATCACGTAGAAGTTCGCCGCGCCGAAACTCACCAGGGTTGGCGACGCCTCACCGGTGACGTGCCCATCGTCGATCAGCGTCGCTTCGGTCACTGCTTTGCCGTCGATCGTGGCCGTACTGCCCTTGGCCAGCACGATATGCAAGGAACCACCCTTCGCCAACGTCACCGTGCCGAGATGTGCCGGCCCCGCCTTCAGCACGATGTCGTTGTCGGCCGCGCTGCCGATCCGGTTGTCGCCCTCTTTCAGCCATTCCAGGCCGATCAGGGTCAGCCAGCCATCCGGCGCGGTGAGCCGTTGCACTCGGCCATTGCGCCATTGGTGGATCTGCTGTTCGTAAGATGCCGTGGGGGCTGGCGTAGGTGTATCGGCGTGCACGGCTACAACTCCGGAAAACAGGGCAAGGGCAACAATGGCATGACGCAACATGGGCAGCGATCCGCGCGAGGCAGGAACCCGAGTATGGCCGTCCGTTTGCACACAGGGCAAGCCGCGTCGTCAGCGGCCACGCATGAACAGCTTGTCGAGTTCGGCCACGCTCAGCTGAACCCAGGTCGGTCGACCATGGTTGCATTGTCCGGAGCGTTCGGTTGCCTCCATCTCGCGCAGCAAGGCATTCATTTCGGGAATGGTCAGGCGTCGTCCGGCGCGCACCGAACCGTGGCAGGCCATGGTCGACAGCAGCTCGTTCTCCAGCTCCTGCAGGCGCCGTGAACTGCCATGCTGGGCCAGCTCGGACAGCACGTCACGACTGAGCTGACCGACATCCGCACCTTCCAGCAGCGCCGGAATGCGTCGCACCACGATCGTCGCCGGGCCGCTGCGTGACAGCTCCAGGCCCCACTCGGCCAGCGCCTCCGCATGCTCCTCCGCCGCGGCCGCCTCCTTCGCACTGACCGCGACACTGAGCGGCACCAACAACATCTGCGAACGCAGGTTGCTGCCAACCCGACCTGATTTCAGTTTTTCGTAGGTGATCCGCTCATGCGCCGCATGCATGTCCACCAGCACCAGGCCATGCGCATTCTCGGCCAGCACGAAGATGCTTTTCAGCTGGGCGATCGCGAATCCGAGCGGCGGCGTTTCGCCCTCTTCCATCGCCGGCATCGGCACATGCGCAACCGATGGCGCTGACGACTCACCGAACAATGCGGCGTATCCCGCCAATGGTGCATCGCGCACACCCAGGCTAAGCCGGTTCTGGCTGAACTGGCTCGGCCATGCCGATGCGCTGGATGGAGAAGATGCGGGCACCGCATACGACTCGCCCGAAACAGACATCGGCGCCGTCGTCGGCAACGTATTCAGTCCTGCCCGCGTCTGCGCCAGTGCCTCGTGCAGGGTGCGGAACAGGAAATCATGTACCAGCCGCTGTTCACGGAAACGCACTTCGTGCTTGGCTGGATGCACGTTCACATCCACACCGGCCGGATCGAGTTCCAGATACAGCACGAACGCGGCATGACGGCCGTGGAACAACACATCGGCATACGCCTGGCGCACCGCGTGGGCAACGATGCGATCGCGCACCAGCCGGCCGTTGACGTAGAAATACTGCGAGTCAGCCTGCGCACGCGAAGCCGTCGGCAGACCGACCCAGCCAGACAGGCGCAGGCCAGCCATGGCGTGATCGATGCGCAGGCTTTGTGCCGGGAATTCCTCGCCGAGCACCTCGGCCACCCGCTGCAGTGCAGCCTGTTCGTCGCGTGCGGCTTTCCACACGCGTACTGGCTTGCCGTTATGGCTGAGCCGGAATTCCACCGAATCACGCGCCAGCGCCAGCGATTTAAGCAGGTCGTCGATATGCGCGAACTCGGTGCGCTCCGCGCGCATGAATTTCCGCCGCGCTGGCACGTTGTAGAACAGGTCGTGCACTTCCACGCTGGTGCCCTGCGGATGCTGCGCCGGGCGCGCTGCCTGCAGCTTGCCGCCATCGACCTCGATACGGAATGCGCCTTCTTCGCCGCGCACGCGTGAGGTCAGCGCAAAGCGCGATACCGACGATACCGAAGCCAGTGCCTCGCCGCGAAAACCCATGCTGGCGACGTGTTCCAGGTCGTCGAAACTGCCGATCTTGCTGGTCGCGTGTGAGGCCACGGCCAGTGGCAGCTCGTCCAGATGGATGCCGCCGCCATCGTCGCGCACGCGGATCAGCCGCGCGCCGCCAGCCTCGATATCCACTTCGATGCGGCTGGCGCCAGCGTCCAGGCTGTTTTCGACCAGTTCCTTGACCACCGAGGACGGGCGTTCAATGACTTCGCCAGCGGCGATCTGATTGATGAGTTCGGGGGGCAACAAGCGGATGACAGGCATCCGCCAAGCTTAAGCGACGCGCACCCGGCATGAAAGCTACGCGATGCGTGGAACCCGACTCAGCTGGTCGGAATGGTCAGCACCGT
Organism: Dyella sp. S184; assembly: GCF_009766065.1. GTDB lineage: Bacteria > Pseudomonadota > Gammaproteobacteria > Xanthomonadales > Rhodanobacteraceae > Rhodanobacter. The sequence goes on from NZ_LMUE01000003.1 coordinate 322,920, forward strand.
GCCAGCCCGCACCGTGTCGGCGTTGATCCGGTTGGCGCTCTTCAGCGCATCGACACTGATGCCGTATTGCCGCGCGATACTGCGCAGGCTTTCGCCCGGACCAACCCGATGCAGGTCGCTGATGCCGCCATCGGCACGGGACGATGCATTGCTGGCCAGTGTCGCCGCAGTGCCGTCGTTGGCGCTGGCGGATTTGGCCGAGGCCAGCTCCGTGGCCGAACCATTGCGGCGCGTTGCCTGCACCGCAAACCAGGTACCCGGCGGCGGCGTGGATTCGAAATAATTCTTCACGCCGCCCATGATCGCTTCGGCGAGCTGATCCTGGTGCCCCGGATCGCGCAGCTTGCGCTCTTCATCCGGGTTGCTGATGAAGGCGGTCTCGACCAGGATCGACGGCACGTCTGGTGAGCGCAGCACCACGAAGTTGGCATTCTCGACATAGCCGCGGTGGGTCGGGCCGAGTTGCCCCAGTGCCTTTAGTACATTGTCGGCGACTACATGGCTGGCCTGCATCGCCCAACCCTGCTGCATGTCCAGCAGCACCGAAGCCAGACTGTCGTTCTCGGAAGCCAGCGAGACACCACCGATCAGATCCGAACTGTTTTCCTTGTCCGCCAGCATGCGTGCCGCCACCGAACTCTTGCCGCGCGAGGACAACACCCATACCGACGAGCCCTGAGCATCGTCGCTGGTGTAGGAGTCCGCATGGATCGCCACAAACAGATCAGCATTGTTCTCGCGAGCAATCTGATAGCGCCGCTCGAGCGGGATGAAGTAATCGCCATCACGAGTCAGCACTGCTTTCATGCCCGGCTGACGGTTGATCTGCGCGGCCAGATCGCGCGCGACGGCCAGTGTGACGTTCTTCTCCAGTGTGCCATCGGGGCCATGTGCACCCTGATCCTTGCCGCCATGACCAGCGTCAATACATACGACGACACTGCGCTGACCACCCAGCAACGCCGCCGCCTGTTCCGTGGCTACCCGGCTGCTATGCGAGAAACTGCCACGCCGCTGCGGCTCCACCACCGCGACGCTGCTCGAAACGTCCTGCTGAACGACTGGCTCCACGGCTGGCGTGACCGCCTCAGGCGCTGGCTGTGTCATCGCCGCGGGCTTTGTCATGGCGACGGACTTCGTGGCGCTGCCATCGCCCGGATAGAGATCGAGTACCAGCCGGTAATCCGTGCCACTGATCGGCTTCAGTACGAAGGTTTTCAGGCGACTCGCCGGGTCGACCTTGGTGGTCAGCTGGAGACCGGCACCCTTGCGGGCGTGAGTCATGCCGCGGAACAGCCCCTGGGCAGTCGGATCAGAAAAAGCAGCAGTGGCCTGACTGTCGGGCAAGTCCACCACGATCTGGCCGCCGGTCTGGCTGATTGTATATTGCAGCGGGCCGGCAACATCCAGCACCACGCGGGTGTACTCGGGGCCGGCCCAGACACGGGCACCCTTCAGATCCGCGGCACGCGCCGCAGACAAAGGTACGGCCGCCAGAATCGCAACGGCGGCCCATCCACCCAAGTTGTTCAGGTAAGCCCTCATGCGCCGCATTGAAGCGCAGTCATTCGCTGAATGCAAGGCTATTTTCCTTTGAATATCCATAACCTGCGGCCCATTCATCAGGCCGTATCAAGTTATCGACCGCAAGTCACGCATTCCGAACAGATCATTGCCACAATCGGCAACAATCAATTTCTCGAGGAGGAATCGGCACTTAGCTCGATCAGGACGGTTCGATCAGGGCAGGCGCGCAAGCACTTGTTCGCCCCGAGCCGTAAACGCACGCAGCGACGCCTGGCGGCCGTGGCCTGCGTAGTCCAGATGCAATTCCATATCCGCGACCGGCAACGCACCGGCGCCGCGTTCGGGCCACTCCACCAGCACCACGGCCAGCGGGTCGGACAACGCATCCAGCCCCAGCCATTCCAGTTCACCCGGATCGGCAATCCGGTACAGGTCGAGATGCCAGGCAGCTCGCTCCCTGGCTGCGTAACCCTCGATCAGGCTGTAAGTGGGACTCTTGATGCGCTCGCCCACGCCCAGCGCGGTCAGCAGGGCCCGCGCAAAGCTGGTCTTGCCGGCACCCAGCGGACCATGCAGATAGAGCACCAGACCATCGTCCAGCACCTCCGCCACGCGTATGCCCAGCGCAGCGGTAGCCGCCTCGTCGGGCAACGGCCACTGTCGTTCGGTGACAAAGCGCTCAGCCACGTTCACTCCCGTGAGTCGACATCCCGTTACCCAGCAGGCGCAACGGCGCCAGCAGATCACTGGCCAGCAACCCTCGTTCACCATTTTGCGCAGCCAGATCACCAGCGCGCGCGTGCAGCCCCACTCCGAGGCACGCGGCCTGCCACGCCGTGCAGCCTTGCGCCAGCAGCGCCGCGATGACGCCGGTGAGCAGGTCGCCCATGCCGCCTGAGGCCATGCCGGGATTGCCCCACGGACAGACGTCCAGACGTCCATCCGGATCCGCGATCAGGCTGCCCGAACCTTTCAGCACCACGGTCGCCGAAAAACACCGGGCCAGTTCGCGCACAGCAGCAAAGCGATCCTGTTCGACATCGGCTATTGACATACCCAGCAGGCGAGCTGCCTCGCCAGGGTGCGGGGTCAGCACCGTCGGCACGGCGAACGTGCACGGCTTGCGCGCCAGCAGGTTCAGACCGTCGGCATCGAGTACCAGCGGCTTGTTCGTGTCCAGCGCGGCCTGCCACAGCGCATGGGCCCAATCGCCCTGCCCCAGTCCCGGCCCAAGTGCCAGGACACTGGCACGCTCAAGCAATGGTGCCAGCACCTGTACGTCGTCGACCGCGTGCACCATCAATTCCGGCCGCGTGGCATTCAATGCCAGCAAGTGCTCGGCACGGGTTGCCACGCTGACCAGCCCGGCACCGGCGCGCAAGGCGGATTCACCCGCCAGACGCACGGCACCCGCCATGCCCTGGCCGCCGCCGATGACCAATACATGTCCGTTGGAGCCCTTGTTGGCGTAGCGGGCACGTGGCGGCATCGAACCGGCAATCAGCAGTTGTGCATCCGGCTGCACGCATGCGTAAACGCTGTCAGGCACGCCCAGGCTGGCCAACTCCAGCTGACCCACCTGGTCGGCCGCACGGCCGCTGTGCAATCCACGTTTGCCGACGATAAACGTCACGGTGACCTCGGCCTGGATTGCCGCACCGGGGCAATAGCCGGTATCTGCATTCAGTCCGGACGGTACATCCAGCGCGAGCATGGGCTTGCCACTGGCATTCATGCCATCGATCAACCTTGCGGCCGACGGCTCAGGAGCACGATTGAGACCAATGCCGTACAACGCATCCACGAACACGTCCGCCACGGGCAGCCTGGATTCCGCATCCCAAGAGCGCACCTGACCGCCGCCTTGCTCCCATTCGCTTCGCGCCAGCGCCGCGTCACCGTGCGCGACCGCGCTCAACGCCACCAGCTCGACCTGCAATCCGGCCTCGCGCGCCAGCACACCCAACAGAAAACCGTCACCACCGTTGTTGCCGGGACCACAACAGATGCAGACACGACGGGCCTGCGGCCAATGTCGACGCAGGCTGCCCAATGCTGCGCTGGCGGCACGACGCATCAAGTCATGTCCGGAGATGCCCAAGGCAATGAGCGCCTCGCGCTCCATCACACGCACCTGTTCGACGGTATGGAGATCGCGGTAATGCGGATAGGTTGGCATGCGCGAATTATAGGCATGGCCCACGTCTACAATAGGCAGATGCCCACGGCTGCTGCCCCCACCGATCCCGATTACGCCGCGCTGGCCAGCGACATCAAGCGCTGGGCTATTGAGTTGGGCTTTGCCCAGGCCGGTATCAGCGGCACCGACCTGGGCGAGGATGAAGAGCATCTCAACCGCTGGCTCGAGCATGGCCATCACGGCGAGATGGAATACATGGCGCGCCATGGCAACCGGCGCAGCCGTCCCGCTGAACTGGAACCGGGTACGCGGCGCGTCATCTCGGTGCGCATGGATTACATCCCGCCCGGCACCGCCAACGCCTGGGGCGTCCTGGAAGACGGTGAAGCTGGCTACGTGTCGCGTTATGCACTGGGCCGCGATTACCACAAGCTGATGCGCAACCGGCTGCAGAAGCTGGCCGAACGCATCCACGGCGCGGTTGGCGACTTCGGCTATCGCGCCTATGTGGATTCCGCGCCAGTATTGGAAAAGGCGCTGGCACGCAATGCGGGTCTGGGCTGGATCGGCAAGCACACCGTGCTGATCAACCGGAACGCCGGCTCGTACTTTTTTCTCGGTGAACTGTTTACCGATCTGCCACTGCCGGTCGACACGCCAGCCAGCGCGCACTGCGGCAGCTGCAGCCGCTGCATCGAGATCTGCCCGACCCAGGCCATCCTTGGGCCGTACCGGCTGGATGCGCAGCGCTGCATTTCCTATCTGACGATCGAGCTCAAGGGCAGCATTCCCGAAGACCTGCGTGCACCGATGGGCAACCGCATCTTTGGTTGCGACGACTGCCAGCTGATCTGCCCGTGGAACAAGTTTGCGCAGGAAGCCACCGAGCCTGACTTCGCCCCACGCCACAGCCTCGACGGTGCAAGACTGGTCGAACTGTTTGCGTGGAGCGAGGAGGAATTCCTCAAGCGCACCGAAGGCATGGCGATCCGGCGCACTGGTTACGAATGCTGGCTGCGCAATATCGCGGTGGCGCTGGGCAACGCGCCCTCATCCGCTGAAGTAACTGACGCGTTGCTGTCCCGTCAGGGGCATGCCTCCGACGTGGTGCGCGAACATGTGCAGTGGGCGCTGGACAGACATCGGCGCTGAGGCGCCTGCGATGGATCAGGCGCCACGACTACGGCTCAGCGGAACCTGATCAGGCAGCCGCCATCTGCTTGGGAATCGAGCGGTTGGTGTGCGAGATGCCATTGTTGGCATCAGCGTAGACCAGTGTCGGCTGGAACTGCTCCAGCTCTGCCTCCGACAGCTGCGCAAAAGCAGCGATGATGATCAGATCACCCGGCTTCGCGCGATGCGCGGCACTGCCGTTCACCGAGATGATGCCGGAGCCTTCTTCGGCACGCAGCGCATAGGTGACGAAGCGCTTGCCGTTGTTGATGTTCCAGGCGTGGATCTGTTCGTACTCGCGGATACCCGAGGCATCCAGCAGCAAGCCGTCGATCGCGATCGAGCCTTCGTAGTGCAGCTCGGCGTGGGTCACCGTCGCGCGGTGGATCTTGGCCTTGAGCATGTTCAGGTGCATGACGTTCTTTCCAGCAGGGACACCCTGCAAAGTTGGCAATTATCGAACCGATGACGTTGCACTGCAACATCATCGATGCCCATACCAATATGCGGCTGCCTCAATCGAACAGCAAGTTGTCGATCAGCCGGGTATTGCCCAGGCGCGCCGCGATCAGGGCGATCAGGCCATCGCGCTGGCCCTCGGCCGGCTCGGCCAGATCCTCGGCGCGGCGGATCACCGTGTAATCGGGCACGAATCCGGCACGCATCAGGCGTGCCGCGGCGACCTGCTCCAGCGCACGCCAGGCATGGCCCTTGCCGAGCAATTCACGCATCTTCAGCAAGGTGTCGTGGATCAATGGCGCGCGTGCACGTTCCTCGGCGGACAGGTACTGGTTGCGCGAGCTCAGTGCCAGGCCATCGTCCGCGCGCAGGGTCGGTGCGGCCATGACCATCACCGGCAGCGAGAGATCGCGGACCATCCGCTCGACCACCTTCAGTTGCTGGAAGTCCTTCTGGCCGAACACGGCCACATCCGGCTGCACCAGGTTGAACAACTTGCACACCACGGTAGCCATGCCGTCGAAATGCCCGGGCCGGTGCGCGCCTTCCAGCATGTCGGTGATCTGCGGCACATGCAGGCTGACACTGTATTCCGCACCAAACGGATAAAGAGTAGCTACGTCCGGCGCGAACAGCAGGTCGCAATCCTGCTCGGTCAATGCCGTCTGATCCTGCAGCAAGGTGCGCGGATAGCGCTCGAAATCCTCGTTCGGACCGAACTGGGTAGGATTGACGAACACGCTGGCGACCACCCGGTCGGTGCGCGCCCGCGCCAGCTTGACCAGCGACTGGTGGCCCGCATGCAGGTTGCCCATGGTCGGCACGAAACCCACCGTCTGGCCCTTGCTGCGCCAGCCACGGATGGCGGCGCGCAAGGCGGGTGCATCTTGGACGGTCTGCATGCTGCGCTAACTCGCTGATCAGTTGAAACAATGCTCGGGCGCCGGGAAGGCGCCACTGCGTACATCTTCGGCATAGGCGGCAATGGCCGCCGCCACTGAATCGCGACCGGCCAGGAAATCCTTGCTGAACTTCGGTCGCTTGCCCGGCGTGATACCGAGCATGTCATGGATCACCAGCACCTGCCCGTCGCAATGCGGGCCGGCGCCGATGCCGATGACTGGGATATTCACCGCGGCACTGATCCGTTCGCCGAGGCTGGATGGCACGCCCTCGAGCACCAGCAGATCCGCGCCGGCCGCCTGCACTGCCAGCGCCTCGGCCATGATGTGATCGGCCGCTTCCTGCTCGCGACCCTGGATGCGGAAGCCGCCAAATTTGTGCACCGACTGCGGTGTCAGCCCCAGATGTGCGCAGACCGGAATCGCGCGTGCAGTCAGGGCAGCAATCGCCTCGAGGATGTGTGCTGCGGCGCCCTCGATCTTTACCATCGCCGCACCGCCTTCACCGACCAGCCGGGCGCCGGCCTCCAGCGTATGCGCAACATCGCGATCGGCCATGAACGGCATGTCCGCTACCAGCAGGGCCGACGACAACCCACGGGCCACCGCGGCGGTGTGATAGACCATGTGGTCGAGCGTCACCGGCAGCGTACTGGCATGACCCTGCACCACCATGCCGAGCGAATCGCCGACCAACGCAATGTCGACCCCGGCCGCGTCGAGCTGCCAGGCAAGACTGGCGTCATAGGCGGTCAGCATGACGATGCGTCGCCCCTGCGCCTTCATCGCGTGCAGGCCTGGCACGGTCACCGGCTTGCGTTCGGGGGTACTGGCGTTTTGCACGTACACGGTGATTCCTGGGTAATGGCAGGCGTCGATTATCCGGCGCGCCGCGAGAAAGGCTCAAGGCAATCTTTCGCAACCGGCAAGATCGAGCCGTGCCAGCAGTTCCGCCACCGCGCCCTGTCCGGGCAACTGCAGTGCCGGTGCAAGATCGTTCAGCGGCAGCAGCACGAAGGCGCGCTCGACCATGCGAGGATGCGGCAAGGTCAAGCGGGCATCGTCAAGCTGGACACCTTCGACATGCAGCAGATCCAGGTCCAGCGTGCGCGGTCCGTTGCGTTCAGCGCGCACGCGGCCGGCGCCCCGTTCGATGTCCAGCAGCGCATCAAGCAGCGCGTACGCCGACAGCGCAGTATCCACCTGCACTGCTGCATTCACGAACGGTGGTTGTTCCAGCACGCCCCACGGCGGCGTCCGGTACAAGCGCGAACGCCGCAGCAAACGGGTATCCGGCAGGCTCGCCAGCTTGTCCATGGCATCGAGCACCTGCTGCTGCGGATCGTCCAGATTGCTGCCCAGCGCGATATAGGCCAGCGTCACATGGAACCCGGCTTGTCGCCCGGCCGACGTCGACGCCTTCGCGGACGCGATGCCTTGCTGGCCACGGGCGCGGGCATGTGGTCACTGGCACTGCCACCACCACCGGCTGGCAGCGCCGCCGCCAGCACCTCCTGCGGCAACTGCTGCGCATGCGCCCACCACTGGCCCAACTCGCGCATTGCCGGCGATTCATCCGCGCGCAACAGCAGGAAATCAAATGCTGCGCGAAAGCGCGGATGGGTCATCAGGCGGAATACCCGTTTGCGCTGGATCTGTTCGAAACGCGGCTGCAGCGACCAGATCTCCTCCATAGTGAAGGTGAAGCGGCGCGGGATCGCCACCCGCTGGCACTGCTCGCCCACCACCTGTGCGGCCGCACGTGCCCACGCCTCGTTGCTGTCCTGGCCTCGCGCGATCCAGTGGTGCGCCACGTCGCGTACCTCGCCCCACAGCAGCACCGCAAACAGGAACGCCGGGGTGACCGACTTGCCTTCGGCGATGCGCGCATCGGTGTTCGCGAGGCCATGCTCGACCAGCGAACGCAACGCTTCATCGCCGCGTTTGAGCGCCCGCGCGGTCACCGGAAACAGGAATTTCAGCAGGCCGCACTGCTCCAGCATGCGGAAGCTCTTCAGTCCGTTGCCACTCAGGAACATCTTCAGCGATTCATCGAACAGCCGGGCCGGCGCGGCATCGGCCAGCAAGGGCCCGATGCTCTCGAACGGCGCCATCGCGGCAGCGTCGATGCGCATGTCCAGCTTGGCCGCCAGCCGCGCGGCGCGCAGCATGCGCACCGGATCTTCGCGGTAACGTGTCACCGGATCACCGATCAACCGCAGTACGCGATCCTCGAGATCCTGCATACCGCCGACGTAATCGCGCACCGAGAAATCGCTGATGTCGTAATAAAGCGCATTGGCGCGGAAGTCGCGGCGTATCGCGTCTTCCTCGATCGTGCCCCAGATATTGTCACGCACGATACGGCCATCGACGATGTGGCGGTCGCCCTCGCCGCCCTCCTCACCAAGGCCGCGGAACGTGGCCACCTCGATGATCTCCGGCCCGAACACCACGTGTGCCAGGCGGAAGCGCCGGCCAATCAGGCGGCAATTGCGGAACAGCTTCTTCACCTCGTCCGGCGTCGCATCGGTGGCGACGTCGAAGTCCTTCGGCTGCAGGCCCAGCAGCAAATCGCGCACCGCGCCACCGACCAGATAGGCCGCGTAGCCCGCCTCGTTCAGGCGATACAGCACCCGCAGCGCCGCCTTGCTGATGTTCTTACGGGAAATGGTGTGCTGATCGCGCGGAATGATCCGCAGCGCTGGCGTGATGTCAGTCCTTGATTCGAGGTTCAAGCGGTCAGAATCCTTGTGTGGCAAAGCCACCCTGATGTTCAACGAGTCGCGATGCCGGGCACCGCGCGTTCTTCGAACGGTAGATATCGTTGTATGCCAAGCATTGCCGGGCGAAACAATTCCGTTATACTAACGCGCCTCGCAAGAGAACGCTCCCTTCGTCTAGTGGCCCAGGACACTGCCCTCTCAAGGCGGGAACACGAGTTCGAGTCTCGTAGGGAGCACCATTTGTTTATGCGATCGTCCGTGATCGCGGCAGCCGGCGCGACGGGTGGCGGCTTGCAGTCCTCGCCAACGTGTGAAGACCAGAAGCGGCCATCCATGGCCACACTCTTCATGAAAACCACCGAAGACCGCCAATGACTTTCGTCGTCATCGACAACTGCATCAAGTGCAAATATACCGATTGCGTTGAAGTCTGCCCGGTCGACGCCTTTCATGAAGGCCCCAATTTCCTCGTGATCGATCCGGACGAGTGCATCGACTGCACCTTGTGCGAACCGGAATGCCCGATCAACGCGATCTATCCGGAAGACGACGTGCCGGCAGGTCAGGAAGCTTTCGTGGCGCTCAACGCCGAGTTGGCCAAGGACTGGCCGGTGATCACGGAGCGCAAGGACAGCCCGGCCGACGCCAAGGACTGGGAAGGCAAGCCGGACAAGCTCAAGCTGCTGCAGCGCTGAATCCCACCATTCATAAACAAGAACGCCGCCCCGAGGGCGGCGTTCTTGTTTATGGCGCTTGAGCGCTTACTTGCCCAGGTGCGACTTCAGCGTGTCGATCACCTTGGCCACGGCCGCAGCATTACCCTGCGCGCGAATCTCGCTGGCATTCGTGCCGCTGCTGCCGATGCTGACCTGCACCGGGTACGAAGAACCGCTCGACGCACTGCTGGAATCGCTCTTGTCGTGACTGAAGATGCGGCTGAAGAAGCCTTTCTTCTTCTGCTGCTGCGCGATGGCACTCGGCACATTGAGCGTATAGCTGTGGGTGGCATCGTCATGGCTGGCGACCTGACCCAGGCTACCACCCTGCAATATCGTACCCACCTTGCTGTAGGTATTGTCGACATTGTCGGCTGTGACGAAACCATCGGTTATCTGGGCGCTGCCGCCATTCACACCGGCAATCGCACCGTTCGAGGTCGGCTGATTCGCGCCTGGCGGCGGAATCACCAATGCATCGCTGGTGGAAGGGCGGTCCAGGGTTGGCGGAATCTCCAGTGGCGATTCCTGCTGGGCGGTGTTCCACGCCTTGTGCGAGCGGAACATGCCGCAGCCGGAAAGCAGCAGCCCGCTGAGGGCCACGGCCGACAAGGCCACGAGAAGCGAGGTTTTCTTCATGTAATGGGATTCCGTAAGTAAATCAGGCAACCGGTCAGCCGGCCGCAGTCGCCAAGGATGCCAGACTGGACAGCGCTTGGTGCAATCGGGCGCGATCCGGACCGTCGTTCAGTTCAACCAGGGGCAATCTCGGCAACGCCAGACCCAGCCCCAGCAATGGCAGGCCCGCCTTGACCGCGATCGGGTTCGGCGCACAGTTGAGCGCCTCTACCAATGGCTCAAGTATCGCATGACACCGCGCCGTGGCGGCATGATCGCCAGCCACAGCCGCATCGCACAATGCCCGAAAAGCCTGCGGCGCCAGATTGGCCACCACCGAGATCGTACCGGCCGCACCCGCCAGCATGGCTTCGCCGGCACTGCCATCGTCACCGGACAGATAGACGAAATCCGCGCGAACAAGTTCCGCCAGCGCCGAAATCCGTTCGCGATCAGCGCGAGCCTCCTTGATACCGATGATCGCCGCATGCTCGCGCAGCTGGGCAACGGTTTCCGGCAGCAGGTCGCAACCTGTGCGGCTGGGCACGTTGTAAAGCAGAACCGGCAGGCCACCGTGTTCGGCCACTTCGAGGAAATGCCGGCGCAGGCCTTCCTGGGTCGGGCGCACGTAATACGGCGTCACCACCAGCGCTGCATCAGCCCCCAGCACCCTGGCGCGACGGGTCAGCGCAACGGTCTTGGCCGTGCCGGCCTCGCCGGTACCAGCGATCACCGGCACCCGGCCTGCCACGTGTTCGACCGCAAACGCCAGCAGCCGATCGAACTCGTCGTGCTCCAGCATGTGTGCTTCGCCGGTGGAACCGGCCACCACCAGTGCCTGCGTGCCACCAGCAAGCTGATAGTCAAGCAATCGACCAAACGCCAGCAAGTCGAGTGCGCCATCGGCAGCGAACGGGGTTACCAGCGCGCAGATGCTTCCGCGAATGTTCAAGACTCGATTCCGCTCCAGATCAAGCCGTGCATGTTACTTGCCGGCTTGCGAGACGGGCAAGTAAGCTCGATCGGAGTAATCTCATCGTTTCCGCATCAGCGGCATGACGCCACAGGTAGAACCTTTGAAACCTACTTCCGTCTCTTCTGCCACGGTTGCGCGCCCGGGCAACGATAACCAGCTGCTGATCCAGGCGCTCACGCCGGCGAACAAGTCGCCGCTGCTGGCACTGGCCAAGCGCATCGCCGATGCCGGCTGCAATCTTTCCGAGTCACGCGTGTCGACGATCGGCACGGAGATATCCCTGATGTTGCTGGCCAGCGGCGCGTGGGATGCATTGGCCAAGCTGGAAACCGCCGTGACCAAGCTGGCCCGCGACGAAAGCCTGCGGCTGGTGCACTACCGCACCGGGCCACGCGAGAACAGCTCGCACCTGTTGCCGTACCTGGTGGAGGTGGTGGCCGCCGACCGGCCCGGCATCGTCGCGCGCATCGTGGAGTTCTTCACCCAGCACGGCATCAGCGTGGAACAGCTGAATTCCACCCGCTACCAAGCGATGCAGACCGGCGCGGAAATGTTCCAGGCCCAGTTCACCATCGGCATTCCGGCGGAGATCCACATCGCCGCCTTGCGCGACGACTTTCTGGAGCTGTGCGACGGCCTGAATCTGGATGCGATCATGGATCCAGTCAAGTTCTGAGGATCGCGCGATCACGTCTCGCTGACAAGTACTGTTATCCACTGCCTTGCACGCGCTAGTCTTGCTCCCGGGACTACCGAGGAACCTTGCATTGCCGTCAGTGTGCCGATCCAATCCGATCGCCTTCTGCGTGCCGCCCGCAGTGTTCACCGTCAGTCGGTTCCCAAATCCTCTTCCTTTTCATCAATGTGCGCAGCGACCTCCCGCTGCGCAGGAATAGTCATGCCCGAAATTGGCAAGAAAGTCCCTTCGCTCAACGGTGTCACCAACGACGGCAATGAATTGAAGCTGGCCAGCCTGAAAGGCCAATGGGTGGTGGTGTATTTCTATCCCAAGGACAGCACGCCCGGCTGCACCAGCGAGGCGAAGGATTTTCGCGACCTGTACCCGAAATTCCGCCAGCGCCATGCGCAGGTCATCGGAGTGTCACGCGACTCCGTAAAATCGCACTCTAATTTTGTCGCGAAGCAGGAGCTGCCGTTTCCGCTGGTTTCAGACCCCGACGAGGTCTGGTGCCAGGCATTCGACGTGATCCACGAGAAGGTGTTGTACGGGAAGCGCCACCTGGGGATCGTGCGCAGCAGCTTCCTGATCGATCCGGCAGGGAAACTGGTTCGCGAATGGCGCGGGGTGAAAGTACCCGGCCACGCCCTGGCCGTGCTCGACGCCATTCCCGCCCAGTGATCAACTCGCCATTCATGCTCTTCACCAGCACCGCTTGCCGGCAACCAGTCGGTGTTCCGCGTCGCCCTTCTCCCGCGGTTTGCCGTGCACCGTGGTTCTTCCATCTCCCCACCAGCGAGGACACTTCCGCATGACCGGAAGCAAGCGCATCTACGCTCTCGATACCAACGTCCTGCTGCATGACCCGACCTCGCTGTTCCGCTTCGAGGAACACGACGTCTTCATCCCGATGACCGTGCTGGAGGAACTGGACGAAAAAAAGAAAGGCGCCTCGGAAGTCTCGCGCAATGGTCGCCAGGTCAGCCGCTTCCTCAACGAACTGATCGAGCTGGGCAAACAGCACGACCTCAGCGAGGGACTGGAACTGAGCAACCCGCAGGGCATCAAGCTCAAGCGCGGCGGCTCCGTGGGCCGGCTGTATTTCCAGCACCGCACCAGCAGCAATGGCCATACCAAGGCCGACAACCAGATCCTTTCGGCGGTGATCGAGCTGCGCGACCAGAATCCCGATCGCTCAGTGATCCTGGTCACCAAGGACATCAACCTGCGGATCAAGGCGAGCATCAATGGCATCGTCGCCGAGGATTACGAGAATGATCGCGCGCTCGATGACTTCTCCCTGCTCTATACCGGTTCCGCCGAGTTGAGTGAGGACTTCTGGGACAAGCATCCGGAAGTGCAGTCATGGACCGAACGCGGGCGCACCTTCTACAAGGTGGATCGCCATGAGGAAGAAAACTGGCATCCCAACGAATGCCTGTTCCTCCCCGGCGAGAACAACCTGGAACTGCGCGTGCTGCGCATCGACGATGTCAGCGCCACGCTGGTGCTGCTGGACGACCATTCGCATGCCAACCATCACGTCTGGGGCATTGGCGCGCGCAACCGCGAGCAGAACTTCGCGCTCAACGCACTGATGGATCCGGACGTCGATTTCGTCACCCTGCTCGGCAACGCCGGCACCGGCAAGACCTTGCTGGCACTGGCGGCCGGCCTGGCGCAGGTGATGGACCAGCAGCGTTACCGCGAGATCATCATGACCCGCGCCACCGTTTCGGTGGGCGAGGACATCGGCTTCCTGCCCGGCACCGAGGAAGAGAAGATGACGCCGTGGATGGGTGCATTGACCGACAACCTCGAGGTGCTCGCCAATCCCGAGGACGGTGGCAGCTGGGGCCGCCAGGCCACCAACGACCTGCTCGCCTCGCGCATCAAGATCCGTTCGCTCAATTTCATGCGCGGGCGCACTTTCCTCAGCCGCTACCTGATCATCGACGAAGCGCAGAACCTCACCCCGAAGCAGATGAAGACCCTGATCACTCGCGCCGGCCCCGGCACCAAGATCGTCTGCCTGGGCAACGTCGAGCAGATCGACACGCCCTACCTCACCGAAACCACCTCCGGCCTCACCTACGCGGTTGACCGTTTCAAGCAGTGGGAGCATTCGGCACATATCACGCTGCGTCGTGGCGAACGCTCGCGACTGGCTGATTTCGCGGCGGAGGCGCTCTAGGTTCACTCCGATGCAACGCATGCACCCACCGATCGCCCTTACCATCGCCGGCTCCGATTCCGGCGGTGGTGCGGGCATCCAGGCCGACCTGAAAACCTTCCAAACAAGGGGCGTGCATGGGCTTTCCGTGATCACGGCCATCACCTCGCAAAACACGCATGGCGTCAGCGCGGTGTACGCGGTGCCGCTCACGCATATCCGCAGTCAGCTCGCGGTGTTGTTCGATGACTTTCCGATCGCCGCGGTGAAGATCGGCATGCTCGGCAGCGCGGCGATCACCCGGTTGGTGGCGCATGAGATGGCTGCACGCAAACCGACATGGCTGGTGGTCGATCCGGTGATGATCGCCACCAGTGGCGCACGCCTGCTGGATGAGGATGCGCTCGAAGCGCTGACCGAAGAACTGATCCCGCTGGCCGACCTGCTCACTCCGAACCTGCCCGAAGCCGAGGCTCTGCTTGGTCATCCGATCAAAACCGCCACGCAGTTCGACGCGGCGGGCGAGGCTCTCCTGATGCTTGGTGCCGGTGCCGTTCTGCTCAAGGGTGGCCACGCCAAAGGCAATGAAGTGGTCGATCGCTACTACGACGCACGCGGTGTGCTGGAACTGCGTCATCCGCGGCTGCCGCTGGAAGGCCATGGCACCGGCTGCACGCTGGCGTCCGCGATTGCCGCCGAACTCGCCTGCGGGCGCTCGCCGCGTTCAGCCGTGCGCCGCGCGGTCGCCTATGTGCATCGCGCGCTGCAACGCGGCTACCGACCTGGCGGCGGGGCCGCGCACGTGCTGCGACACTGAACGCCACCATCAACGCGACTCTTCCCGGGAGTGATGGCGCTGGCAAACGAGTAGAATGACGTTCTGACTGCTCTGCCACGGTTGTACCTGTCGACATGATCCTTGCCCCACGTCTAGTCCTGCTGGCCGTCTTCGCCTTCTTCGCGCTGTGCGTGCTGCTGGTGCACCTGCGCGGACGCGTGCGGCTGCGTTTCGATCGCCAGCTGGTCGATCACTCGGCGATCTTCGCGCCGTACAACCTGTTGATGTATGCGTTCTCGGCGGTACCAGCGCGGCCAATCCTGGACCGTCGCGGCTTCCCTGAACTGGATCTGCTGCAGGCGAACTGGCGGGCCATCCGCGACGAGGCAACGCATCTGTTCGACGAGGGTTATATCCGCGCTGCCGCGAAGAGCAACGATGCCAGCTTCAACAGTTTCTTCAAGCAGGGCTGGAAGCGTTTCTATCTGAAATGGTATGGCGAGCCGCTGGCCTCGGCCGAAGCGCTGTGTCCGCAGACGGTGGCCCTGCTGAAGTCGATCCCCAGCGTGAAGGCTGCGATGTTCGCGCTGCTGCCGCCGGGCAGCAAGCTCAATCCGCACCGCGACCCGTTTGCCGGCTCGCTGCGCTACCACCTTGGCCTGATCACACCGAACTCGCGGAACTGCCGCATCTTCGTCGATGGCGAGGAGCATGCCTGGGGTGACGGCAAGGACGTGGTGTTTGATGAAACCTATGTGCACTGGGCCGAAAACACCAGTGAACAGACCCGGGTGATCTTGTTTGCCGACATCGAACGACCGCTACGTACACGCTGGATGAGCGCGATCAATCATCGCGTCAGTGCGTTCATGGGCAAGATCACGGCTTCACCGAACACCGAAGGCGAGGAAGAGAAAACCGGTTTCGTGAATCGCCTGTTTGCGCTCAGCCAGCGCAAGCCGGGTGCTGGCCACAAGTTCAAGGCAGCGTTCCGGAGTCGCTACAGGAAGCTGTACAAGGCCTGCAAGTACCTCGGTATCCTGCTGCTGATGTGGCTGATCTTCCTGGCACCCTGGCCGTTCTTCCGCTGAGTCCAGCGACGTCATGCAAGACTCAGGCAGCAAAAAGATCGCGGCTCATGGCCGCGATTTTTTTGTCATCAAAACCGGAACTCAGCCCTTGATGCGCTTGACGATGGCGTCGGCGAAGCTGTCAGTGCTGCCCTTGCCGCCGAGGTCCGGCGTGACCTGCGCGTGATCCAGTTCCACGGTGGCGCGGATCGCCTGGCGCAGCTGGTCGCCCTTGGCCACCATGTCCAGATAGTCGAGCATGTCGGCCGCAGCCAGCAGCAGCGCACACGGATTGGCAATGCCCTTACCGGCAATATCCGGCGCCGAGCCATGCACCGCCTCGAAGATCGCCGCGTTGGTGCCGATGTTGTCGCCCGGCGCCAGACCGAGGCCACCGACGAGACCTGCGCACAAGTCGGACAGGATGTCGCCGAACAGGTTGGTGGTGACGATCACGTCGAACTGCTCGGGCTTCATCACCAGCTGCATGCAGGTGTTGTCCACGATCATCTCGTTGAACTCGATCTGAGGGTATTCCTTGGCGATCTCGCGGGCCACGTTGAGGAACAGGCCCGAGCTGGTCTTCAGGATGTTCGCCTTGTGCACAGCGGTGATCTTCCTGCGGCCCTTCTTTATCGCCAGCTCGAACGCGTAACGCACGATGCGCGCGCTGCCCTTGCGGGTGTTGCGGATCATCGAGATAGCGGTCTCGCCATCCTCGGACAGCGTCTGTCCTTCAGACAGGTAGGCGCCCTCGGTGTTCTCGCGCACGGTGATGATGTCGATGTTTTCGTAGCGCGACTTCGTACCCGGAAAGCTGACCGCGGGGCGCACGTTCGCGTACAGGTCGAAGTGCCGGCGCAGAGTCACGTTGATCGAGGTGAAACCACCGCCGATCGGCGTGGTCAGCGGACCTTTCAGCGCCACCTTGCGTTCGGCAATCTTGTCCAGCGTGGCCTGCGGCAGCAAATCGCCATGCTTGTCCAGCGCAACCATGCCGGCGTCGACAAACTCATAGCCGAGGCCGCAATCCAGCGCGTCGAGCACGCGCAGCGTGGCAGTCATGATCTCGGGGCCAATGCCATCGCCGGGGATCACGGCAATTGTCTTGCTCATGGGGGGAAACTCCAGATAACGGAAACTGACGAGCAGCACGCGCGGAGGGGGAATGCCGAATGGAAAAGCAGGCACGTGCTGAAACCGGTCAATTATCCCCGATACCGCGCTGCGCGAACAGGGCAACCGCCGCGCAAGGCGTTGCAAATACTCGCATGCAGCATTGCGAAAACCCGCAGAGGATCATGCGCGGGCGCAATCATAAGGTTATCCGCCGGGATGTCGGCTCAGGCGTGATCGGCGCAAGCGGCCGCATCGCTGTCACTGCCGGACTCGAGCTGGTCGAGCAGATCCACCGCGCGGCGCAGATGCGGGATCACGATCGAGCCGCCCACCACCAGGCCCACACTGAATACCTCGAAGAACGCATCGCGCTCGACGCCGGCTTCCTTGCATTGCGCCACGTGATAGCTGATGCAGTCATCGCAGCGAAGTACCAGCGAGGCGACCAGGCCCAACATCTCCTTGGTCTTCACATCCAGCGCACCGGCCTTGTAGGTCTGCGTGTCCAGCGCGAAGAAGCGCCGCACGACCTGGTTGTCCTCAGCCAGGATGCGCTCGTTCATGCGCTGGCGGAACGCGGTGAATTCGGCAAGCTTGTCGCTCATGCGGTCTGCTCCAGCAGTTGCGCCAACTTGCCGCTGCGATCAGCTGCCACCAGGTCGTCATAGCCACCCACGAACTGGTCGTTGACGAAGATCTGCGGCACCGTGCGGTGGCCGCCGCTGCGCGCCAGCATGGCATCGCGCTGGGCCGGATCGGTATCGATGCGCACTTCGCTCCATTCCAGCCCCTTGGACTTGAGCAGGTTCTTGGCGGCCACGCAGTACGGGCATACCGCAGTGGAATAGACCTCGATCTTCGACATCGCAACACTCCGGGACAACAGAAAAGAACGACTTCAAAATGGGGGGCAGCGGCCGGCAACTCAAGCCGCGACAATGGTCCGTTCAGGGACTGAACCCGCACCGCCTGCAGCGGTCACAGTGCTATTGTCGCCTACCCATGACCATGACACCACGACGACCCGCGCCACGCCTGCTGACGGCCTTGATAACCGCCGGGCTGGCCTGTGCTGCCGGTGCGCAGCAGGACGTGCGCCTACCTGACCTGGGCAGTTCCGCGAACGCGCTGGTCTCACCACAGGAAGCGCAGGATTACGGCGATGCCATGCTGCGCCAGATGCGCGCGTTGGACATGGTGGTGGATGACCCGCTGCTGGACGACTACATCAACAACCTCGGTTACCGGCTGGTCGCCAGCTGCGACAAGCCGAAGGACCACTTCGCATTCTTCATCGTGAAAGACCCGGAGATCAATGCGTTCGCCGCGCCTGGCGGCTACATTGCGGTGAATTCGGGACTGATCGCGATCACCCGCAATGAAAGCGAGCTGGCCAGCGTGATCGCCCACGAAATTGGCCACATCACGCAGAACCACCTGCAGCGCGCGTTCGAGGATTCCAAGAAAGACACGCCATTGATGGCGTTGGTGCTGCTCGGCGCGATTGTCGCCGGGTCCAGCAGCCGCGGCGGTGACGCGCCGATGGCGGTGCTTGCTGGCGGCCAGGGCCTGCTTGCGCAGAAGTCGATCAACTTCACCCGCCATGACGAGATCGAAGCCGATCGTGTCGGCATCCAGACGCTGGCCAATGCCGGTTTCGACCCGAACGCGATGGCAGGCTTTTTCGATCATATGCAGGATGTCATGAGCGCCGATGCCGGCGGCCTGAACGTGCCGGCATTCCTGCAGGATCATCCGGTCACGACCGAACGCATCAGCGATGCCAAGGCACGCGCCGGAGCCTTGATCGCGGCACAGAAACTGCGCCCGTCCGGCAGCATCGTGGACAAGCAGGCGTGGGAAAAAAGCACTGCCCCGATTGCGTTCGTGAAGGACCCCACGGCATTGATGCGCCCTGCGCCAAGCGGCGACCGCCTGGATACCTGGGCGCTGATGCGTGAGCGAGTCCGCGTGTTGTCCGACGACGCCCCGAAACAGGTGATTTATTACGCGTCCAGCCTGCAAAAGCTGCATGGCTTCGACACCGCGCCGAATCATTACGGCTACGCACTGGCGCTCACCCGCAGCGGCCTCGGCGCACAGGCGATCGACCAGCTGGAACCGCTGCTGAAGACATACCCGGACAACCTGATCCTGCGACTGGCGCTCGCCGATGCCCGCCTGCAGGCGGGCCAACGCGCCGCCGCTCTGGACATCTACAGCAATCTCAATGCGCAGTCACCACGCAATCGTGCGGTGGCACTGGCCTATGCCAAGGCACTCACCGATGGCGGTGATGCGGCCCATGCCAGGCAGGCAGCAGAGCTGCTGCGCCCCTTGCTGGACAACGCCAGCGAACCGGAAATCTACAGCGCCTATGCCCGCGCCAGCGACAAGGCGGGCGACAAGATCCGCGCCGGCGAGGCGTTTGCTGACGCCAGCTACTACTCCGGCCGGCCGTTCGATGCGATGGAGCAACTCAAGCGGCTGCTCAAGCGTGACGATCTGGATTACTACGCGCGGGTGCGCATCCAGGCGCGCATCGCCGAACTGACTCCACTGGTGCTGGAGCTGAACAAGCGCAGGATCAGGACCGACGACAACCCGAACGGCCAGCAGCAACAGTGGCAGCAGCAGGACTCGTGCACTGGACGGCTCTGTTTCGGCCTCGGCGCTGATCCGGCTGGTGCCAAACCATCGTTTCCGTGACATCCTGCCAGCATGGATGTCATCGACACGTAACATTGATCAGCTGCAATATCTCCGTCATAAGCCACCGGCAGACCACGGCGTGCACAAACGCATCCTGATCGTAGAAGACGAAGTATCGATACGCGAAATGATCGCGTTTGCCCTGCGCAAGGCCGGTATGGACGCGATGCAGGCTGCCGACGCCCGTGCCGCCCAGCTGGCGATCGCCGAGCAGGTCCCCGACCTGATCCTGCTCGACTGGATGCTGCCAGGCACCAGTGGACTGGAGTTGGCCCGGCGCCTGCGCAAGGAGGAGCTGAGCCGCGAGATCCCGATCATCATGCTCACCGCGCGCGGTGAGGAGATGGATCGCGTCAACGGCCTGGAAGCCGGCGTCGACGATTACGTGGTGAAACCCTTTTCCACCCGCGAACTGATCGCGCGGATCAAGGCCGTGCTGCGGCGCAGTCAGGGCGACGACGGTTCCGGCATGGTCGAGCTGGGCAACCTGCGCATCGACGGCCCGGCGCACCGGGTATTTGCCGGTGACGACGCGGTGCCGATCGGCCCGACCGAATATCGGCTGCTGTACTTCTTCATGACCCACCCCGAACGGGTCTATTCGCGCACACAACTGCTGGATCATGTGTGGGGTGGCAGCGTCTACGTGGAAGAGCGCACGGTCGACGTGCATATCCGCCGCCTGCGCAAGACGCTGGAACCGTGGAAGCTCGACGACATGGTGCAGACCGTGCGCGGTACCGGTTATCGTTTTTCGCTGAGTGCCTGATTCACGCAACGGGCTTGCAGTGCGTTCGACTTTTGTCGATGCTGGCTTCCCGCCACCTTGAGCCCACCGGCACTTCGCCCGCATGGCCCAATCTGCAACATTCCCATGGAAATTACCTGCCGCCTGCGCGGCCGCCCTGCTTGCCGGCGGCCTGCTGGGCTGGCTTGTGCATGGACACCTCGCCAGCGGAGTCGCCCTGGTCGCTGTGGTGGAAGTCGTCTTGCTACTGACCCGAATCCGTCATCAAACGCAGCCCATGATGGCGGTACCGGCTTCAGCCAGCCCTCTCCAGCATGACCGTTTCATGACGCGTTCCCGCCGTATTGCCTCCAGTCTGCGCGATTTGCGCAACGCCGCCAGCCAGTTGCCGGATGCGGTCGTGCTGCTCGACCAGGAACAGCATGTCCGCTGGTTCAATCACGCCGCCGAAGATCTGCTCGGGCTGCGCCGGCCAAAGGATCGTGGCGTGCTGCTGCAGCAGCGGCTGGCGACATCGGACCTGTCCGACTGGTTGCGCGATGGGACCGCGGAGCCGCTCAACGATGTGGCCGCACCAGGCCATCCAGACAGCCAGATCAACGTCAGCATGCTCCCGTTTGGACGCCGCCAGCAATTGCTGCTGGCACGCGACATCAGCCATCTGAACCGGCTCGAACAAGTGCGGCGTGATTTCGTCGCCAATGTCTCGCATGAGCTGCGCACGCCGCTGACGGTCATCCACGGCTACCTCGAACTGATCGACCCGGAAGACGTTCCCGAGCTGGCCCCGGTGCTCGGCGAGATGCGCGCGCAGTCAAAACGGATGGGACAGATCGTCGAAGACCTGCTGGCCCTGTCGCGGCTGGAAACGCAGCACCAGATCGTCGATGAACGAGTGCCGATGGCGCCCTTGCTTGCCACCGTGCGCAAGGAAGCCGAAGCGCTCAGCCAGGGCCGTCATCAGATCACGCTCGAATCCACTGCCGAGGCGGATCTGCTCGGTTCACCGAAAGATCTGCACAGTGCATTGTCGAATCTGGTCAGCAACGCGGTGCGCTACACGCCGACCGGCGGCAGCATCGTGATCCGCTGGCAGCGCACGCCTGACGGTGCGGTGTACTCGGTCAGCGACACCGGCTTCGGCATTCCGGCTTCGCATCTGGCTAGGCTCACCGAGCGCTTCTACCGGGTCTCCTCCAGCCGCTCGCGCGACAGCGGCGGCACCGGGCTGGGCCTGTCCATCGTCAAGCATGTGCTGAACCTGCACCAGGCGCAGCTGCGGGTCGAGAGTACGCCTGGCGCAGGCTCGACCTTCGCCTGCCATTTCGGACATGCGCGCGTGCTGGTACCCGGTGGCCGCGACGAAGGCTGAATATCGTAGCGTTTCCTTGGCCTGCGCCATGGGCCAGAATGAAGCATGCCTCATCCATCCCCTGCCCCATCCAGCGAACCCGACTTGAGCGCCCCCGGCCTATATTTCAGCCGCGAACTGGCTGCGCTCGAATTCAATTTCCGCGTACTGGCGCTGGCTCGCGATCCCAAGGTGCCGCTGCTGGAGCGGGTGCGCTACCTGAGCATCGTGGCGAACAACCTCGACGAATTCTTCGAGGTGCGAGTGGCGATGCTCAAGCACCACCACACCTTCGGCTCAGCCGCGCCAGGGCCGGACGGCCTTTCCTCCAGCGAGCTGCTGGCGCGCATCCGCACTCGCGTGCTGGATCTGGTCACTGAGCAATACGCAACGTGGCAGGAGCAGCTCCGGCCGCAGATGGATGCCGCGCAGATCCACATCCTCACCCGCAAGCACTGGAGTGCGCGCCAGCGGCGCTGGCTGCAGGGTTATTTCGAGCATGAGGTGCTGCCGGTGCTGTCGCCGCTAGGGCTGGATCCGGCACATCCATTCCCGCGCATCCTCAACAAGACGCTGAACATCGCCGTGGTACTGAAAGGCCGCGACGCATTCGGCCACGAAGGCCACATGGCACTGGTACGCGCTCCACGCTCGCTGCCACGGATCATCCGCGTACCCGCCGAGGTCAGTGGTCCAGGCGAGCATTTCGTGTTCCTCGCCGAGCTGCTGCAGGCCTTCGTCGATCTGATGTTTCCCGGTTTCAAGGTGGTTGGCTCGTACCAGTTCCGGGTCACTCGCAACAGCGAGTTGATCGTCGAAGAAGCCGAGGTACAGAACCTCGCCCTCGCACTCAGCGAAGAGCTGATCGGTCGCGGCTATGCGCGTCCGGTGCGACTGGAGATCGCCAACGATTGCCCGAAGGCGATCACCGCGATGCTGATCCAGAACTTCCAGCTCGAGGAGTCCGACGTCTACCGCTGCGACGGTCCGGTCAACATCATCCGTGTCGGCCTGCTCTACGACTGGCTGGATCGGCCGGAACTGAAGTTCCCGCGTTTCAATCCGCAGCTGCCGGCCGTGCTCGAAAACGCGAAGAACAAGTTCGATCTGATCAGCCAGCGCGACGTGCTGCTGCATCATCCATATCAGAGCTTTGCCGCGGTGATCGACCTGTTGCGCCAGGCCACCGCCGATCCGCAGGTACTGGCGATCAAGCAGACGCTTTATCGCGCAGGCGAAGACACGCCACTGGTCGACCTGCTGGTGGAGGCCGCGAGGAACGGCAAGGACATTACCGTGGTGATCGAGCTACGCGCGCGTTTCGATGAAGAAGCCAACATCCGCCTGGCGACCCGGCTGCAGGAAGCCGGCGTACAGGTGGTGTACGGCGTAGTCGGCTTCAAGACCCACGCCAAGATGCTGCTGATCGTGCGGCGTGAGGACGGCGTGCTCCGTCGTTACGTGCACCTGTCCACCGGCAATTACCACCAGATCAACAGCCGCACCTATACTGACATTGGCCTGATGACCGCGAATGCCGAGATTGGCGAGGATCTGCACAAGGTGTTCCAGCAGCTCTCGGGGCTGGGACCGATGATCGAACTGAAGCGCCTGTTGCACTCACCGTTCACGCTGTACACCAGCGTGATGGCGAAGATTGAGCGCGAAACCGTGCATGCACAGGCTGGACGCCCGGCACGCATCGTCGCCAAGCTCAATGCACTGAACGAGGCACATGTGATCGAGGCGCTTTACCGTGCTTCGCAGGCAGGTGTGGAGATCGACCTGATCGTGCGCGGCGCCTGCACCCTGCGGCCCGGCCTGCCCGGCATTTCCGAACGCATTCGCGTGCGCTCGATCGTCGGGCGTTTCCTCGAGCACAGCCGGGTGTACTGGTTCGCCAACAACGGCGAGGCAGAAATCTATTGCGCCAGCGCGGACTGGATGGAGCGCAACCTGATGCGGCGGATCGAGGTGGCCTTCCCGATTCTCGATCCCGAGCTGGCCGCGCGCGTGTTCGAGGAGACTCTCGCCAACGGGCTGGCCGACAATACCCAGGCATGGCTGCTCGGTAGCGACGGTCGCTATGTACGCGCCGAGCCCGGCGAAAACCCGCCCTATAGCGCACAGCTGAGCCTGCTCGAGCGATTCTGCCCATGAACTGCTTTCGTATCCGTCCCAAGCGTCCATGCGAGAATCCACGCTTCGTCGTCGCGGGAGTCTTGGCGTGAGTCCAGCCGAACACACACCGATTCGCGATGGTGAACTGATCGCCGCCGTGGACATGGGCTCGAACAGCTACCACATGGTGGTAGCACGCATGGAACACGGCGAACCGCGGGTGATCGACCGCCTGCGCGATACCGTGCGGATGGCCGCTGGCCTGCGCGCCGACGGCACGCTGGATGCCGAGCGGCGCGCCCGCGCACTGAATTGCCTGGCACGCTTCGGCCAGCGCATTGCCGGCCTGCCATCGATCCGGGTCCGTGCAGTGGCCACCAACACGGTGCGCCGGCTGGCCTCGCCGCAAGCATTCCTGACCGCCGCCGAGACCGCGCTCGGCCATCCGATCGAAGTCGTTTCCGGCCGCGAGGAAGGTCGCCTGATCTTTCTCGGCGCGGCACATGACCTGGCCGCCTCGCGCGAACCCCGACTGGTGATCGACGTTGGCGGCGGCAGTACCGAATTCATCATCGGCCGTGGACTGGCACCGCTGCACACCGAGAGCGTGCAGGCCGGCTGCATCGCCTCAACCATGCGCTTCTTCCCCGGCGGCAAGCTCAACCGCAAGCGCTGGCAGCGTGCGCGCAGCGAGATCGGCGTGCTGCTGCAGCAGTTTGCCGAGGACTACCGCGAATCGGGCTGGCAGGATGCCTACGGTTCGTCAGGCACCGCCAAGTCAATCGGCTCGGTGGTGCAGGCGATGAAATTTTCCGACGACGGTATCACTCCGGCATCACTCGCCTCGCTGCGCGACGTGCTGATCGAACACGGCCAGACCGATACGCTTAAGCTGCCGGGCCTGGCTGAGGAGCGCGCGCAGGTGATCGCCGGTGGCGTGGTGATCTTCGAAGCCGCCTTCGCTGCGCTCGGTATCGAGCGGATGCGCGTATGCGAAAGCTCGATGCGCGAAGGGCTGTTGTGGGACCTGCTCGGCCGCGCCGGCGGCAGCGATCCGCGCACCGCCAGCATCGATGCGTTGGCCACCCGCTACGGGGTGGATCGCGCGCAGGCACGCCGGGTCGAGTCGACCGCGCTGATGTTTTTCGACCAGATTGCCCGCTCATGGAAGCTCGACGCGGATGCGCGCGAGTGGCTTTCGTGGGCGTCACGGGTGCATGAAATCGGCCTGGCCATCGCACACAGCCAGCACCACCACCACGGCGCCTACATCCTGCGCCACGCCGATCTGGCCGGCTTCTCGCGGCAGGAGCAGCAACTGCTGGCGGCCGTGGTCGAGATGCATCGGCGCAAGCCGGATCGGGCAGTGATCATGGCCCTACCGCAGCGCTATCGCCAGCTGGCGCGCTACACCACCGCGCTGCTGCGCGTGGCAGTGCTATTCCGTCGCGCCCGCCGGGCCGAGTCGCTGCCGCCGATGCGGCTTGCCGCCAACAGCAAGTCCCTGCGGCTAAGCCTGCCGATCGCCTGGCTCGAACAGCATCCGCTCAGCGAAGCTGACCTGCAGCAGGAGCAGGCGCCAATGGCGGAACTGGGACTGCGACTGGAGCTATCTGCCAGCTGATCGAGGCTTCGTGCGTCTGAGCCACGCCATGCCACAGCCGCGTATCATGTGCGGACGCCCAGACTGCTGATGCCCATGATCAAATCCCTGCTCGCTTCCCTGCTCCTGATCCTGCCGCTGACCCTGGCGGCACAAACTGCCAAGCCGGCAGCAGTCACATCGGTATCGCCGCAGGTGCTGCTGCATACCTCGCAGGGTGACATCACGCTGGAGCTGTATCCGGACAAGGCGCCGAAGAGCGTGGCCAATTTCCTGCAATACGTGCGCGATGGCTTTTACAACGGCACCTTGATGAATCGGGCCATCCCCGGTTACTTGCTGCAGGGCGGCCTGTATACACGCGACCTGCAGCCCAAGCGCACGCGCCCGGCCATCGCCAACGAAGCCGACAACGGCTTGTCGAACCTCCGCGGCACGGTGGCGGTTGCACGCGGCGCCGATCCGAGCTCCGGTACCTCGCAGTTCTTCTTCAACTTGGTCGACAACCGCCGGCTGGACTTCGTCGGCAACCAGAGCGGCCTGACCTGGGGCTATGCCGTGTTTGGCAAGGTGACCAAGGGCATGGACGTGGTCGACAAGATCGCCGTGCTGCCCACCCATGCGCTTGGCCCGTTTGCGAGTGACGTGCCGAATCCGCTGGTGCTGATCGAAAGCGCATATGTCGTCGGTGAAGGAACTCCCGCACCGGCGGCCACCACCAAGCCGGCGGCCAAGCCCAGTCGGAAACCCGCCAACAAGGGTTGATCATCACCATGGCAACGCTGTTCATCTCCGACCTGCACCTTGACGCTGCCCGGCCGCAGATCACTACGCTGTTCGAAAACTATCTGGCGAGCGATGAGGTTCGCCACGCCGACGCGCTGTACATCCTCGGTGACCTGGTCGAAGCCTGGATCGGCGACGACGATGACGCCGAACTGCCGCAGCGCATCGCGCATGCCATCCGTGCCGTAAGCGATGCCGGCGTGCCGGTGTACTTCATGGTTGGCAACCGCGACTTCCTGCTTGGCGAGGCGTTCGCCCAGCGTGCCGGCATGACCCTGCTCGACGACGGCACCGTGCACGAGATCCAGGGCCGTCCCACCCTGTTGATGCACGGCGACGTGCTGTGTACCGACGACATCGCCTACCAAGCCGTGCGCCAGCAGGTGCGCACGCCGCAGTGGCAGGCGCATATCCTGTCGATGCCGCTGGAAGCGCGCCGCGCCATCGCCGCCCAGGCACGCGCGGACAGCCGCAAACATACTGGCAGTGCGATGGAAAGCATCATGGATGTGAATGCCGTGGCCGTAGCCGACTCCATGCGCAAAGCAGGAGTGACGCGACTGGTCCACGGGCACACGCATCGACCAGCAGTGCATGCATTCGAACTCGATGGCACGGCCGCCGAGCGCATCGTGCTTGGCGACTGGTACGAGCACGGCTCGGTCTTGCGGGTGACGCCAGACGATCTGGA
This sequence comes from Dyella sp. S184, assembly GCF_009766065.1. Lineage (GTDB taxonomy): Bacteria > Pseudomonadota > Gammaproteobacteria > Xanthomonadales > Rhodanobacteraceae > Rhodanobacter. The sequence continues at coordinate 349,988 of NZ_LMUE01000003.1, forward strand.
TCTGCGCGGACTCGCAATCGCCTGAAGAAAGTACGCCGCCAGACCGGTAGCAGGCGCCAACTTCACATCAACAGCTTGCGCACCTTGAGCAGGGCGACGATGAATGCGTCGATCTCCTCACGCGTGTTGTAGAACGCCAACGAGGCACGCAGCGTGGCCGGCACGCCGTAGAACTGCATCAGCGGGTGTGCGCAGTGGTGACCGGAGCGCACGGCGACACCCTGCAGGTCGAGCAGGGTCGCCATGTCGGTGGCCTGGGCATCATCGAGCAGGAACGAGATCACCGGCTCCTTTTCCTTCGCCTCACCGAAGAGGCGCAAACCAGAAATCTCGCGCAAGCGTTCGGTGGCATAACTGAGCAGCTGCTGCTCCCACGCATGGATCGCATCGAAACCCACCGACTGGTAGTAATCGATCGCCGCGCTCAATCCCACGAAGCCTGCGATGTTCGGCGTACCCGCCTCGAACTTGTGTGGTGGCGCGGCGAACGTGGTACCGCTGAAACGCACTTCACGGATCATCTCGCCGCCACCGAAGAACGGCGGCATCGCCTCGAGGTGTTCGCGCCTGGCCCACAAGGCACCGGTACCGGTGGGCGCCAGCATCTTGTGACCAGTGAGCGCGTAGAAATCGCAACCCAGCGCCTGCACATCGACCGGCCGATGCGGTACCGCCTGGGAGCCGTCGACCAGCAGCGCGATGTCGCGCTTTTTGCATTCGCGCGCGATCTCACGCACCGGATTGACCGTGCCAAGCACGTTGGAGACATGGGTGACGCAAGCCAGCTTCACTTCCGGCGTCAGCATCTCGATGTATTTCTCGACGATCAGCTCACCGCGCTCGTTGATCGGCGCCGCCTTGACTGTGGCGCCGCTACGCGCGGCAACGAGCTGCCAGGGCACGATGTTCGCGTGGTGCTCCATCACCGTGGTTAGGATCGCGTCGCCAGGCTGCAGCCGCGGCAGCGCGTAGCTGTACGCAACCAGGTTGATCGACTGGGTGGTGCCGGAAGTAAGGATCAGTTCGTTGCGCGACGGTGCGTTGATGAAGCGCGCCAGCTTGTCGCGCGCGCCTTCGTAGGCGGCGGTGGCCTCCTCACCGAGCTGGTGGACCGCACGCGCCACATTCGCGTTGTGCTCGCGGTAGTGCGTGTTTACCGCTTCGATCACCGACGCCGGCTTCTGGCTGGTGTTGGCATTGTCGAAATACACCAATGGCTTGCCGTGCACGGTACGCGACAGCAGCGGAAAATCTTCGCGAATGCGCTGGACATCGAAGACAGTGGTGGGGATGGATTGTGATTCGATCATCATCGACGATTCCGTATCTGGTTCCCTTCCTAAGCTTGTCCCGAAAGGGACTCGGTCCGGTTGCATGGGAGGGGGAAAGATCAGCCAGGCAATTGCGCGACCAGCATGGCCGACAGATGTTCACGCAGCGCCTCGTTCGGCAGATCATCCAGTACCGCGCGACAGAACGCGGCGGTCAGCAATGCACGTGCTTCGGCCTGGGGAATACCACGCGAGCGCAGGTAGAACAGCGAGCGCTCGTCGAGCTGACCGACGGTGGCGCCATGCGCGGCCTTCACCTCGTCAGCATGAATTTCCAGCTCCGGCTTGGTGTCGATCTCGGCACTGGGCGACAGCAACAGGTTCTTGTTGCTGAGGCTGGCGTCGCTGCCGTCGGCGCCGGGCGCCACCACGATGGCGCCGCGGAACACGCCACGCGCACGGTCATTGGCCACACCGCGCCAGTTCGATGAGGATGTGGTGTTCAACGCCTGATGGCGGATCGCCAGTTGCGTGTCGATATGCTGGCGACCGTGCGGCATGAACACGCCGCGAGTATCCAGCTGCGCACCATCGCCGATCAGTTCGGCTTGTAGATCGTGGCGCACCAAGGCACCACCCAGTTCCAGTACATGCAGCGTCGCCTGCGCCCGCGCATGCAGCCGCAGGCCGCTGCGGCGAATCAGGTTGGCGCCGATGGCGGCATTCTGCAGCACGATGTGATGCAAACGAGCGCCTTCGCGCAGTTCGATGTCGCTGACCAAGGTGGCCAGATGCACCTGCTCGCCACTGCCCACGTGTTGCTCGACCAGGGTCAGCTCGGCGCCTTCACCCAACTCGATCACGTTGCGTGCATGCCAGGCCAGATCAACTTCGGCAGCAGCGCCCACAAAGAGCAGCTGCACCGGTGTGACGACTTTCACGTTGGCGTCTACGCGCAGCACCACACCATCATCCGCACTGGCGGCATTGATCCGCGCAAACGCATCACCTGTCTCGCGGTAATGTCGTGACAAGGCGAAACGCAGCGGCTCTGGATCGCCTTGCAGTGCCTGCGACAACGGCTGCAGGGTGAGTCCGGCAGGCACGCTGTCGAGCGCCGACAAGTCGGCACGAAATACGCCGTTGACGAACACCAGTCGCGGCCCATCGACACCGGGCAACGCCAGGATCGATGGGTCCACCGCACGCGTTTGTGCATTGGCATCGCCACTGGCAAAGCTGCGTTGAGCCAGCGCGCGCAACGCGGTGTATTTCCACGCCTCGACCCGCGTATCGGGCAAGCCGCCAGCAGCAAAAGCCTCACGGTTTTCACGTCGCGCCGCATCCAGCCAGGTGATCCCGCTGTCTGGCAGCGGTGCATTGAGCAGGGACGCAACCAACGGCAAGGGAGCCAGCTGGCTCATGCCGCGGCTCCCTCGCCGATGCCAGCATAACCATGCTCTTCCAGCTTCAGCGCCAGCGACTTGTCGCCGCTTTCGACGATGCGGCCGTCGGCCAGCACATGCACGAAATCCGGCACCACGTAATCGAGCAGGCGCTGGTAATGGGTGATCATCAGGAACGCGCGATCGGGCGAACGCAGCGTGTTGACGCCCTGCGCGACCTGTTTCAACGCGTCGATGTCGAGGCCTGAATCGGTCTCATCGAGGATCGCCAGCTGCGGTTCCAATACCGCCATCTGGAAGATCTCGTTGCGCTTCTTTTCACCGCCGGAGAAGCCTTCGTTGACTGCGCGATGCAGCAGCTCGTCGGAAATCTGCATCACCTTCAGCTTCTCGCGCACCAGCTTGAGGAACTGCATGGAATCGAATTCCTTTTCACCACGCGCCTTGCGCTGCGCATTGAAGGCTGCGCGCAGGAAGTAGGTGTTGTTGACGCCGGGAATCTCGACCGGGTACTGGAACGCCAGGAACACGCCGGCGGCGGCTCGCGCTTCCGGCTCCAGTGCCAGCAAGTCGATGCCGTTGTAAATCACGCTGCCAGCGGTCACCTCATAGCCATCGCGGCCGGACAACACGTTGCCCAGCGTCGACTTGCCGGCACCGTTCGGTCCCATGATGGCGTGCACCTCGCCCGCATTCACGGTGAGGCTGAGCCCCTTGAGGATTTCCTTGCCCTCGACACGGGCGTGCAGATTTTCGATCTTCAGCATGCTCATTTCTTCGTTTTTTCGACCAATTGCAGGATGCACCGGCCATTGCCCGCGACCGCGAGGTCACCATCGATCGCGCTGGATTTGCTGTCCACCGAGAAGTCGCACAAGGCCGAAATCGGTGCTTTCGGCACCTCGCCGTACACAGTCGGGTCCACAAGCCACCCGGGCTGCCAGGTTTTGTCGTCGGAGGACAGGCGCAAGCCCCACGGCACGGTGTGCAGATCCACTCTCTTCTTCGTCACGCGGGAAAGCGGCCCCACGGTGAAATGCCCCTGCTGATCCGTGACCGCCTCGTCCTTGAGCGCGCCGGGCGCGGGGGCACCGGTGTCATCGAACTGATCGACCAGTTGCACGTGGGTACCGGACACGGGAACACCCGCGCGGGTCACGGTACCGCTGATCAGCGGAGCGGTGAGATTGTGATGCTTCATCGGAATGGGGATGCAGCCCGAAAGTACTGCTATCGAAGCGATCAGCAGTACGCTGGAAAACAATTTCATGCTGTGTTTCCTTGGATTTTCCCGAGACATGGAGGAGTTGACCATCGACAGGCTCATGACAGCGTCCAGGCCAGAAGGTGCCTGCCGCGCGGCCACGGCGCGCCGGCCGCGCTTGCCGTGGACATTCATCAACCCACCGCCCCTTCCAGCGATACTTCCAGCAGCTTCTTTGCCTCCACCGCGAACTCCATCGGCAGTTCGCGGAACACCTGCTTGCAGAAGCCGTCGACGATCAACGAGACGGCGTCTTCCTCGCTGATGCCACGCGAGCGGCAGTAGAACATCTGATCGTCGGAGATCTTCGAGGTGGTCGCTTCATGCTCGACGATCGCGCTCGGGTTCTTCACTTCCATGTACGGGAAGGTATGCGCACCACATTTCTTGCCGATCAGCAGGGAATCGCACTGGGTGTAGTTGCGCGCGCCTTCGGCGCCCTTCTCCATCTTGACCAGGCCGCGGTAACTGTTGGAGCTGCGTCCGGCACTGATGCCCTTGGCGACGATCTTCGACTTGGTGTACTTGCCGAGATGGATCATCTTGGTGCCGGTGTCGGCCTGTTGGTAATGATGGGTCAATGCCACCGAATAGAACTCGCCGACCGAACGATCGCCGCGCAGTATCACGCTGGGATATTTCCAGGTGATCGCCGAGCCGGTTTCGACCTGGGTCCAGCTGATCTTCGAGTCATCGCCGCGACAGTCGCCGCGCTTGGTGACGAAGTTGTAGATGCCGCCCACGCCGTTTTCGTCGCCTGGATACCAGTTCTGCACGGTAGAGTACTTGATCTGCGCTTTTTCCAGCGCGACCAGTTCGACCACCGCGGCATGCAGCTGGTTCTCGTCTCGCTTCGGTGCCGTGCAGCCTTCCAGATAGGAAACGTGGCTGCCTTCCTCGGCCACGATCAGGGTGCGCTCGAACTGCCCGGTGTTCTGCGCATTGATGCGGAAGTAGGTGGACAGTTCCATCGGGCAGCGTACGCCCTTCGGGATGAATACGAAGCTGCCGTCGGAGAACACTGCGGAATTCAGCGCGGCGAAGAAGTTGTCGCCGGTCGGCACCACGCTGCCGAGGTATTTCTGCACCAACTCGGGGTATTCGCGGATCGCCTCGCTCATCGAGCAGAACAGCACGCCGGCGGCGGCCAGTTCCTTGCGGAACGTGGTGCCGACCGAGACCGAATCGAATACCGCATCGACCGCCACGCCAGCCAACCGGGCGCGTTCGTGCAGCGGCACGCCCAGCTTCTCGTAGGTCGCCAGCAACGCCGGATCGACTTCGTCCAGCGACTTCAGGCCAGCCTTCGGTGCCGCGTAATAGCTGATCGCCTGATAGTCGATCGGGTCGATCTTCAGCTTGGCCCAGTCCGGCTTCGGCATGGTCAGCCAGTGGCGATAGGCGCTGAGCCGCCACTCGGTCATCCACTCCGGCTCCTGCTTGATCGCGGACAGCTGACGGATGGTGTCTTCGCTCAGTCCCGGCGGCAAGCCGGTCATCTCTATTTCCGTGACGAAGCCGGCCGAGTACCCGCGACCGAGCGCCGCGGCCACTTCGGCATTGTCGCGAAGCGTGGTGGCGGTGCTGCTTTCACTGGTCATGGTGTCATTCATTCGATGGTGGCCCCGTCGGTTTTCACCGTCGCCGCGATGTGCTTGGTTGGTGCCGGCCGGGCCGGGGGCGGCTTCAGCATGTCGGCCAGACTCACGGCACGCAGGGTGTGATCGAGCACGCTGTTGATCTGTTGCCAGCTGCCGCGCACACCACATTGCGATTCGCGATCGCACTGACCCTCGGCCACACTGCATTCGGTCATGCCGATCGGCCCTTCCAGGGCCTCGACGATTTCCGCCAGCGAGATTTCTGCAGCCGGCCGGGCCAGCCGGTAACCGCCATTCACACCACGGAACGACTCGACCAGCGCAGCATGGCCGAGCGCCTTCAGCAGCTTGCTGACGGTCGGCAACTCCAGCCGCGTCTCATCGGCGATCTGCACCGTGCTGAGTACGTCAGCCGGGTGCGCGGCGATGCAAGTCATCACCACGGTGGCGTAATCGGTAAGGCGGCTGACACGGAGCATGGGTGCGCTCTGGCCTGAGGTCACTGAATCGGGACTAAAATGGTACTGATTCGACATCGCTGGGTCAATGGCGAAAGCGGAACGCACCTTAATCGAGCAAATAAAGACACCACTTTCCCGATTTTTGTGCAAATCCGTCTGTCCACAGAGCACAAACCGTCGAAGAACGTGAGATCCGTTGCACTCGAGCGATGGCACGCATCGTGCTGCACCGCAATAAGGATCATCGCGCGCGGAGCACGACATGAAGTGGATCACGGCCATCATCAAGCCATTCACGCTGGACGATGTGCGCGAGGCGCTCAGCGAGGCCGGCGTGCAGGGCATGACCGTAACTGAAGTGAAAGGCTTCGGTCGCCAGCACGGACATACCGAGTTGTACCGTGGCGCCGAATACGTCGTCGATTTCCTGCCCAAGCTGAAGATCGAGGTGGCGGTCGCCGACGATCGCCTCGAGCATGCGATCGAGGCGATCAGCACGGCGGCGCGCACCGGCAAGATCGGCGACGGCAAGATCTTCGTCGGTGAGCTCGAACAGGCCATCCGCATTCGCACCCAGGAGCTCGACGCCGATGCGCTCTAAGCGAACGATGCTCGTCCTCTGCTGCGGCCTTGCGGCGCCGTTCTCCGCGTTGGCGCAAGCCGCCCCCACTCCAGCACTGAATAGCGGCGACACCGCCTGGATGATCGTCGCCAGCATGCTGGTGCTGATGATGACTCTCCCCGGCGCGGCGCTGTTCTACGGCGGCATGGTGCGCGCCAAGAACCTGCTGTCGGTGATGATGCAGTGCTTCGCGATCACCGCGCTGGTGACCGTGCTGTGGATGCTCTACGGCTATTCGCTGGCTTTCAGCACGGAGGGCATGCATGCCGGCATCGTGAACCTGCACTCGATCATTGGCGGATTGGATCGCGTCCTGCTGGCCGGGCTGACGCCGGCCTCGCAGTACCAGACGGTGCCGGAAAGCGTGTTCGTGATGTTCCAGCTGACCTTCGCGATCATCACTCCGGTGCTGATCATCGGCGCGTTTGCCGAACGCATGAAGTTCAGCGCGATGCTGTGGTTCAGCGGGTTGTGGCTGACCTTCGTCTACCTGCCAATGGCGCACATGGTGTGGAGCGGTCCAGGCTCGCTGCTCGGCGATTTGGGCGTGATCGATTTCGCCGGTGGCACGGTGGTGCATATCAATGCCGGCATCGCCGGCCTGGTCGCCTGCCTGGTGATCGGCAAGCGCCGAGGCTATCCGCATACGCCGATGCCGCCGCATAACCTCGGTTACACCGTGATCGGCGCCAGCCTGCTGTGGCTGGGCTGGTTCGGTTTCAACGCCGGCTCGGCCGTGGCCGCCAACGGCAGCGCGGGCATGGCAATGCTGGTGACCCAGATCGCCACTGCCGCCGCCGCGATCGGCTGGGTCGCGGTCGAATGGATCGCCCACAAGCGCGCCAGCGTGCTCGGCATCGCCTCGGGCGCGGTAGCCGGACTGGTGGCCGTGACACCGGCCGCGGGCACGGCCGGCCCGGGCGGTGCACTGGTGCTCGGCCTGATCGCCGGCGTGGTGTGCTTCTTCAGCGCCACGAAGCTGAAACAGCGGTTCGGTTACGACGATTCGCTGGACGTCTTCGGCGTGCACGCGATTGCCGGCATCATCGGCGCCTTGCTTACCGGCCCGCTGGCGTCGCCGAAGCTGGGCGGTTTCGGCACGGTGACCTCGCTGTTTGGCCAGCTGTGGATCCAGGCCAAGGGCGTGGGCTTCACCATCGCGTGGAGCGCCGTGCTGAGTCTGGCGATCCTGAAGCTGCTCGATCGCGTCATGGGCTTGCGCGTGGATGCCGAGCAGGAACAGATCGGACTGGATCTCGCCGAACACGAGGAGCGGGCATACAACTTGTCTTGAACGGCGTGGCCAGTTGTCTTGAGCGGCGTGGCCAGAGGCGAGGTGTCTGTGGCAGCCTGATAAGCTGTTCGTGTTTCGTCAGCGATCGACTTCATGGACAGCATTCAAGACCGCGCCGTCGCCCGCCTCGCCTGGGCCCGCAGCATCCTCGGCGACCCCGCGTTGACGCTGGCATCTGCCTCGGCGGATGCCAGCTTTCGCAGTTACTGGCGCACGCAGCACCAAGGGCGCAGCTGGGTCGTGATGGACTCGCCGCCGGCACAGGAAGATCCGCGGCCGTGGCTGGCGATTGGCGCGCAGCTGGCCGCAGTCGGCCTGCACGTGCCGGCCGTGTATGCACACGACCTGGAGCAAGGTTTCCTGTTGATCGAAGACCTGGGTACGCAGTTGTACCTGCCGGCATTGAACGAAGACACCGCGGATGCGCTCTACGGCGACGCGATGGATGCGTTGCTGCGCATGCAGACCCGGATGGATTACAGCGGGCTGCCACCGTTCGACCATGCCGTGCTGACGAGCGGGCTGGAAGTCATGCCGGAATGGTTTCTCGGCCGGCACTTGGCCCACACCCCAGACTGCGGCGAGTGGGATGTACTGGAGGCCGCCTTCGCCGTGATCACTCGCAATGCGCTGGAGCAGCCACGCTGCTTCGTGCACCGCGACTTTCATAGCCGGAATCTACTGATCGTCAACAACAACTCGGGTATCACCGCCCCTGGACTCTTGAGTCCAGGGATTATTGATTTTCAGGGTGCCCTGGCCGGTCCGGTCACCTACGACCTGGCCTCACTGCTGCGCGACGCCTACATCGCATGGCCCCGCGAGCGCGTCGAAGGCTGGGTGGAGTCCTACCGGCAACGACTGCACGGTGCTGGCCTGATCGGCGGTGAAATCGACCGCGAACATTTCCTGCGCTGGTTCGATCTGACCGGCCTGCATCGCCACATCCGCGTACTGGGGCAGTTCTATCGGCTGTGGTACCGCGACGGCAAACCCGGTTATCTCGCCGACGTGCCGCGCGTCTACCACTACGTGATCTCGGTGGCACGCAGCTATCCCGAACTGGCTGACTTCGCCGCGCTGCTCGAACGGCAAACACAGGGCCACGACTTGACCCGGGTGGTGGCGGCATGAAGCACGCGCTGATCTTTGCCGCCGGTCTCGGCGAACGCATGCGTCCATTGACCGATTACACGCCCAAGCCGTTGCTGAAGGTTGGTGGCAAACCGCTGATCGTATGGCACCTGGAAAAGCTGGCTACGGCTGGCGTGCACTACGTGGTGATCAACACCTCGCACCTGGCCGAGCAGTTTCCCGACACGCTGGGAGACGGCTCACGCTGGGGCCTGCGCATCCGTTATGCCTACGAAGGAACGACGCCGCTGGAGACCGGCGGCGGCATGTTGAACGCGCTGCCGCTGCTTGGGAGTGAACCGTTCATCGCAGTCAACGGCGATATCTGGTGCGATGCTGATTTCGCAGCGTTGCCCAGCGAACCCACCGGCCTTGCGCACCTGCTGCTGGTCGACAATCCAGTACAGCATCCGCACGGTGATTTCGCACTGGATGCGCAGGGCATCGTGCACGACGAAGGCGACACACGACTGACTTTCAGCGGCATCGGCGTGTATCGCCACGAACTGCTAAGGAACTGGCGCGACGTAATCGGCACTGCGGCCGGTGCGGAGGCAAAACCGCCACGCTTCAGGCTCGTTCCGCTGCTACGGGCGGCGATGGCTGGCAGCGCAATCAGCGGTAACCACTACCACGGCGCATGGACCGATGTAGGCACGCCCGAGCGCCTCGCTCAACTTGAAACCGCACTGCGCAAATAACTCGGACGAATCACCATAAAAAACGGCCCGGTGCAAACCGGGCCGTTCCTGTTCCAGCAAAACCAGTGCGTTTACGGACGACGCGCCAGCTCCGGATTCTCCTTGGTCACCGGCATCAGGTCCTTCTTCGACACACCCAGCCACAGCAGGATCGGACTGGCCACGAAGATCGAGGACAGCGTACCAACCAGAATGCCGATCAACATCGTCACGGCGAACCCGTGCACCGCCGGGCCACCGAAGAAATACAGCGCTCCCATGGTGATCGCCGTGAACAGCGAGGTGATGATGGTTCGCGACAAGGTGTTGTTGATCGAGCGGTTGAGGATCTCTTCCGGCTCCGCCTTGCGCGCCAGACGGAACAGCTCGCGGATACGGTCGAACACCACCACCTTGTCGTTGATCGAGTAGCCGATCACCGCCAGCACGGAGGCCAGCACGGTCATGTCGAACTCGCGCTGCACCAGCGCCAGGATACCCAGCGTCACCAGCACGTCGTGGATCTCGGTCGCTACGGCGGCGATCGCGAAGCGGCGTTCGAAGCGGATCCACAGATAAGCCATGATGCCGAGGATCACGAACACCGCAGCTACGGTGCCATCACTGCGCAGTTCCGCACCCACTTCCGAACCCACGTAATCACGGCTCTTCAGCTTCGCATCCGGGCGTGAAGCCTGCAGCATCCGGGTGACGTCGGCGGCAATGCGATCTAGATTGACCTTGCCGTCGGTCTGCACCGCGCCCGGGTCGTCCTTCGGCTGCATGCGGATCGACACTTCACGGGTGCCGCCGAGAGTCTGCACCACGGCATGATCGAGACCACCCTTGGCCAGTGCATCGCGCACGTCGGCAATCTGGACTGATTGATCGTAGTCGACCACCATCGAGACGCCGCCGGTGAAGTCCAGGCCGTAATTGAGACCCTTGGTCGCGATCAGCGCGATCGAGGCAATCATCAGCGCAAGCGCGATGGCAATGCTGTACTTGCGCATGCCCAGGAACGGGATATTGCTGTCGTGATTGAAAATTTCCATGGTGGTTCCTTAGACCGACAGCGTCTTGAGCTTGCGGTGGCCGTGGATCAGCGCGGTGAACGCGTGAGTCAGCGTCACCGAGGTGAACAGTGAGGTCAGGATGCCGATCATCAACGTCACGCCGAAGCCCTTGATCGCACCGGTACCCATCGTGGTCAGCGCCAGCGCAGCGATCAGGTGGGTGACGTTGGCGTCAAGAATGGTCGACCACGCCTTCTCATAACCGGCGCGGATCGCGGCATGCGGTGTCGAGCCGTTGCGCAATTCCTCACGCACGCGTTCGCAGATCAGCACGTTCGCATCGATCGCCATGCCCAGCGTCAGCACGATACCGGCGACACCCGGCATGGTAAGGGTGACCCCGATCAGTGACATGACTGCCACCAGGATCACCAGGTTGAAGAACAGAGCGATATCGGCCACTAGGCCGAACAGCTTGTAGTAGATCGCCGCCGCCAGCAGAACCAGCGCCAGGCCGAGCAAGACCGCCTTGAAACCCTGATCGATATTGTCCTGACCAAGGCTGGCACCGATCACGCGCTCCTCGACGATGTCGACTGGCGCAGCCAGCGCACCACCCTTGAGCAGCAGCGCCAGATCGGAGGCCTCTTTCTGGCTGCCCAGACCCGTAGTCTGGAACTGCCGGCTGAAAGCGCTCTGGATGGTGGCGTCGTTGATCACTGACTCGGTGATCTTCGGCGTACGCACCTCCTTGCCGTCGACCATCTTGGTTTCAGTCACGCGCTCCACGTACACCACCGCCATCGGCTTCTGGATGTTGGCATTGGTGAAGTCGCCCATCTTCTTCGCACCGGTGGCATTGAGGGTCACGCTGACCATCGGCGTGCCACTCTGCGTATCGGTACCCGAAACCGCATCCACCAGCTCATTACCAGTCACGATGATCTGCTTGCTTACCAGCACCGGCAGATGACTGCCACGCATGTAGTAGAGATTCGCATCTGGCGGAATGCTGCCGGTACGGGCAGCATCCTGTGCGGCCTGATCGCCGGCATAACCGATACCCGCGCGATACTGCAAGGTCGCGGTGGCACCGATCAACTTTTTCGCCTCGGCCGGATCCTGCACACCAGCCAGCTCGACTACGATGCGGCTGTCACCTTGCTGCTGGATCAGCGGCTCGGAGACACCCAGCGCATTGATGCGGTTGCGTAATGTGGCCAGATTCTGCTTGATCGTGTTGAGCGACAGCTCGCGCAGCTTCTCCGGCTTGACCGTAGCGTTGAGCACGAAGCGGTCACCGGTGCTTGGGCCATCCGCCACGAGAAGGTCGGTGTATTCGTTGGCAATGTCGTCCGATGCCTTGGCGCGATCGTCGGCCGAGCGCAGGATCACCGCAATGCCCTGGCCGCGCACGGGGTTGCGCGCAACCGATTCGTAACGGATGTTCTTGTCGCGCAGCAGGCCGCGGATATCGTCCGCGTAGCTGTTTTCCTGTTTGTCGATGACGTCGTTCTCATCAACCTGCATCAGGAAATGCACGCCGCCCTGCAGATCGAGGCCCAGCGGCATCGAGCGAGCGCCGATCGCGCTCAGCCATCCCGGGACGGTGGACTGCAGCTTGAACGCGACAGTGTAGCCGTCGCCCAGCGCTGCCTTGATCGCATCAGCGCCGCTCTTCTGCACATCGGAGTTGGTGAAGGTCGCCAGCAGATGATCGCCCTGTACTTTCACTTCACCAGCAGCAATGTGCTGTGCGGTAAGTGCAGCCGCCACTTTCTGCTGTGTGGACTGATCGATCGGCGCAGCGTCGCGGTTGGCGGTGACCTGTACCGCCGGCAACGGGATAAATGCATTCGGCAATGCGTAAATGATGCCGAACAGCATCACCAGCGCGACCAGCGCGTACTTCCAGCGGGGAAAATCACTCATGCCCTGAATCCATCAAGGCCGCGGCAACAGCCGCGGCGGTAACAACAATCGAGGAATAATCGCGAGAGAGGCGACCGCCACGCGGTGCCTCGAGCCCATCGATCAAACGGACTTCAGCGAGCCCTTGGGCAACACCTGAGAAACCGAGCCCTTCTGCACCTTGACCTTCACGTTGGCGGCGATCTCGACCGTGATGAACGTCTCGCCCACCTCCTCCACGCGCCCGGCAATGCCACCATTGGTGACCACCTCGTCACCCTTGGCCAGGGCGGCGATCAGTGCACGATGCTCTTTCTGCCGTTTCATCTGCGGGCGGATCATCATGAAATACATCAGGCCGAACAGCACCACCATCATGATGATCATTTGCAAGCCGCCACCGGCAGGCGCAGCCGCAGCCTGGGCGATCACGGGGGAGATCGGAAAACTCATCGGTTTGTCTCGCAAGTTATGGCGCAGCCAACGATTTTAGCTGAACGCCCGATAAAAGATCGTCGATTATGCCATGCGCCCTCACGCCATGCACGGCACCGCATGACGCCTCGGATCACGCCCCGATCCCTATTGAGGGCGACCGTCGCCCGTTGCAAGCCCGGCCACGAGACAGGTACAGCCGCCATAGGGAGTCTCAGTCGCCCTGCGGCGGCTTAGGCCCCGTCACCTTGCCGTTGCGCGTAGAACCCGGCAACGAAGGCGTCCAGCGTGTGCTCGACGATCGCCTCCCGCAGACCCGCCATCAGGCGCTGGTAATAGCGCAGGTTGTGGATGGTCGCGAGCTGGCTGCCGAGGATTTCGTTGCAGCGATCAAGATGGCGCAGGTAGGCGCGGCTGAAACCGTTGCTGCAGGCGTAGCAGTCACAGCCCTCTTCGATCACCCGCGTATCGGTAGCGAACTTCGCATTGCGGATGCGCAACGTGCCCTCGGCAGTGAACAGGAAGCCGTTGCGCGCGTTGCGGGTCGGCATCACGCAGTCGAACATGTCGATGCCGCGGCGCACCGCTTCGACGATATCCTCCGGCCGCCCCACGCCCATCAGGTAGCGCGGTTTGTCGACCGGCAGCAGCGGCACGGTGAAATCCAGCGCGTGGTTGCGCTCGGCCTCCGGCTCGCCGACCGCCAAGCCGCCGACCGCATAGCCGTCGAAACCGATGTTCACCAGCCCTGCCGCGGAGCGCTGGCGCAGGTTCTCGTACACGCTGCCCTGCACGATGCCGAACAGCGCATTCGGCGGCCTTGAATCGACACGTTGCAGATCATCGAACGCCCGTCGCGAGCGCTCGGCCCAACGTAGTGAAAGCTCCATCGAGTCGCTGGCCACCTTCTCGATGGCCGGGTATGGCGTGCACTCGTCGAAGATCATCGCGATGTCCGAATCCAGTGTCTTCTGGATCTGCATCGACACTTCCGGCGACAGGAACACCTTCGAGCCGTCGACCGGCGAGGCGAACGTCACACCCTCCTCGGTTATCTTGCGCTTGTGCGCCAGCGAGAACACCTGGAAACCACCGGAATCGGTAAGGATCGGCTTGTTCCAGCCGATGAACTTGTGCAGACCGCCGAACTTCTCGACGATCTCCAGCCCGGGCCGCAGAAACAGGTGGAACGTGTTGCCGAGGATGATCTCGGCACCGATCTCGGTGACGTCGCGCGGCGTCATCGCCTTGACTGAGCCATAGGTACCCACCGGCATGAACGCCGGCGTTTCCACCGTGCCGCGGGCAAAGGTCAGGCGACCGCGGCGGGCAGCGCCGTCGGTGGCGAAGAGATCGAAATTCATGGCAGTCATCCGCCCAGTTTAACCGCTGCTGCCGCTCAGCCGCCCTGCGGCAGGATCAGCATCGAATCGCCGTATGAAAAGAAGCGGTAACGCTGCTCGACCGCATGGCGATAGGCATCCAGCATGAATTCGCGCCCGGCCAGTGCCGACACCAGCATCAGCAGGGACGATTGCGGCAGATGGAAGTTGGTCAGCAGGCCATCGATGCTGCTGAAGTGGTAACCCGGGAAGATGAATATCTGCGTCTCGCCGGCAAACGGGTGCAGCTCGCCATTCTTGCTCGCACTTTCCAGCGCGCGCACCACCGTGGTGCCCACCGCGATGACCCTACCGCCATTGGCGCGCGTGCGGCGGATCTGCCCGATCAGGTGGGCACCGACATTGAGCCATTCGCGATGCATGTGGTGATCCCTCAGATCATCCGCACGCACCGGCTGGAATGTACCGGCACCCACATGCAGCGTGATGTAACCGAACTCGACGCCGCGTTCGCGCAGCGTCGCCAGCATCGCCTCATCGAAGTGCAAGCCGGCCGTAGGTGCGGCCACTGCGCCGGGCTCACGCGCGAACACGGTCTGGTAGCGCTCCAGGTCGCTGGCATCGGCATGCCGCTCGATATACGGCGGCAGCGGCATCTCACCGAGCTTGAGCAACAGCTTTTCCAGCGGCTCCGACGCCTCGAAATGCAGCCGGAAAAAGCCTTCATCGCGCCCCAGCACCACGGCATGGCTGCCGTCGGCCAGCTCGATCCGGCCACCTTCCTTCGGCTTCTTGCTGACGCCAAGCTGCACGGTCGCCTCGTGCGCGCCAGTGACCCGCTCGATCAGGATTTCCACTGCGCCGCCACTGATCTTGCGTCCGTACAGGCGCGCCGGCAGTACGCGGGTATCGTTGAACACCAGCAAATCGCCCGGCCGCAGGAAGTCCGGCAGCTCGCGGAACATATGGTCCTGCCGCAGTTGTGCCGCCACATCGAGCAGCAACATCCGGCTGGCCGAACGCTCGGGCAGCGGCGCCTGTGCGATCAGCTCGGGCGGCAGTTCAAAATCGAAATCGGACTTCTTCAAGGGATGCTGGCCAACAGGCGAAAACGGGACATTATCCCGCACTACGCCAGCCCTTGTACGACAACCTACAGCCAGCCTTTCTGTCGTGCCAGCCGATAGGCCTCGATGCGATTGGCGACACCGAGCTTGCCGATCGCCTCGGACAGGTAATTGCGTACGGTACCGTGCGACAAGCTCAGCTGCGTCGCGATATCGCCGGCAGACTGGCCTTCGCCGGCCAGCCGCAGCACTTGCCGCTCGCGATCGTTCAGCGGATCGGCCTCCGACCAGGCTTCGAGCGCCAGCTGTGGATCGATCGCGCGGCCGCCGCGATGCACGGTGCGCAATGCCTCGGCAAGATTCTCCGCAGGCGCATCCTTCAGCAAATAACCGGACACGCCGGCATCCAGTGCGCGACGCAGGAAACCGGGGCGCGCAAACGTGGTGACGATGACGACCTTCATCGGCAGTTCTTGACGCTGGATGCGCTGCGCCAGCTCCAGCCCGGTCAAGCCAGGCATCTCGATGTCGGTGATCAGCACGTCGGGTTTCAGCCGCTGCAGTTCGCGCCAGGCGGCCTCACCATCAGCAGCTGAACCGAGCACTTCAATATCGGATTCAAGATTGAGCAGTGCCGAAAGTGCACCGCGCACCATCGCCTGATCCTCAGCCAGCAGGACACGGATCATGCAATATTTTCCTTATGCCGACTGAGGGCTGCCGAGAATGTCATAACCTGAAGGAGCATGGGAAACAGGAATTGACTCACGCGACGGGCTGACCGGGAACCGCGCTCGTCAGCGGATCGGTCAGTGGCATATCCGCCGCTGACCGGGACCTTTCAACCAGACGCAGAATCGGCACCGGGACTACGACACGCAGACGTGTACCCTGATCACGCGACGACTCGATCGTCAAGCTGCCACCCAACGCACGCACGCGTTCCCGCATGCCGCACAAACCATTGCCATCCTGGTCAATGCCACCGCGACCGTTATCACTGATCTGCATGCATACGCTGTTGCGCTCGCGAACCATTTCGATCTTGGCGGAACTGGCATCGGCATGGCGCGCAATATTGGTGACTGCCTCGCGCAGTATCAACGAGAGGCCACGCTCGACATCGACCGGCAGGTCGACGGGTGGATGACCGTAGTCGAGATGCACCCGCGAGGACTCCAGCAGCAGTCGCGCCGACGCCAGTTCGGCAGCGAGGTCGGTGGCTCGGATGCCGGTCACCGCGCTGCGCACTTCCGCCAGTGCATGCCGCGCCACCTTCTCTGCTTCCTCCACCTCACGCTTGGCCGCTTCGGTATCGCGGTCGAACAGCTTGCGCGAGAGTTCGAGCTTCAGTGTGATCAGCGACAGCGTATGGCCAAGCAAGTCATGCAGGTCGCGGCCGATCCGCTCGCGCTCGGCGGTGGCAGCAAGCCGGCGCACTTCGTCATGTGACAGGCGCAGGGCGGCGTCCTTCTCCTTGCTCATGTGCTCGACTGCCGTGATGGCGCTGATGACGAGCACTGTGCCGGGGATGATCACCAGCAATGAGTTCGGATAGCCGATCCACCAGGCCAGTGCAACGAATACGGCATTCAGCAGCAGCAGTTGGCCCACGTACAAGCGGAAACTCATGGTGCAGAAGCGCGACAACACACAGGCATAGATGAAATAGCTCATGCCGCTCGGATACCAGCGCAACAGCCCCATGCTCAAGACGACCATGGCCAGCGGATAGAAGTGCGCCAACCGCCGCGGCGCCAGCTGCATCCTGGCGAACAGCAATAGAAATACCGGCAGAGACAGCAATGTGAAAAGAAGCCAGCTTCGCGTGTAGCCGGCGACCCCGTGATCGAACAGCGGCGTGATGAAGATCCACATCAACCACAGGAGATGCACGCTGTCGGCCCACGGCGACTTGCCGTGCCGGATGTCGTCGGCCACACCCGAATCGGGCGCTGGCGTGAACCATCGTGCAATGAAGTCAGGGATCATGGCGTGGTTTTTCGCTGGGAAATCGGCTAGGACAGCATGCTACTTCAACCATACCGGCGCAGGCGCCGCGCAGCGAGCAGCAGGAACACCACAGTGAATCCGAACAGTGTCAGCACATGCGGCAGCAAGGTCCCCTGTCGCATGCCCACCGCAGCCAACGCCAGCTGGTCGAGGTGATAGCTCGGCCATACCGGTGCGATCTGCTGCAGGAATTTCGGCAGCATCGGCAGCGGGAACCACAGCCCAGACATGAATGACATCGGCAGGTAGATCAGCTGCAACATGCCAGGTGCACCCTGGCCCTTGATCAGAGTGCCGACAAACATGCCCAGCGCGCAGAACGGCAGCACGCCAAGCATGCCAGTAAGCAACAACGCGCCGGCTTGGGTCAGGCTCAGCGTCACATGCCCCAGCAGCAATGCCATGACCAGCAGCAACAGGATAACCACGGTAGCGGCAGCCATCGCCATCAGCATCTTGCCCAGCAGGTAGGCGCCCGGCGGCATTGGCAGTGCGCGTTTGAAAGTCAGCAGGCCACCGTCACGCTCCAGTGCCAACGACACGCCGAAGCCGAACAGGCCCGGACTCATCACGCCAAACACGCCGTAGCTGGCCAGCAGGTAGCGTGCTGCATCGACGCCATTCGACTTTGCCATCAGCACGCCGAACAACAGATAGAACATCGCGGGAAACAGCATGATCGGCAACATGAAGCCGGGTGCACGCATGTAGCGCAGGCATTCGCTGCGCGCCTCTTCCAGATAGGCGCCGATGATGCGGCTGCGCGGCATGATGCTGGTCGTTGCCAGTTCGGTGACAGACATGATGGTTTCCATCTCAGGCGGCCTCGCGCTGATTGGTGTCCGATGCCTCGTCGGCATCGCGGGTAAGCTCGGTAAATGCCTCGGCCAGACCGGCGCGGTGTACTTCCAGTTCGCGCAGATGGCGATCGGTGTCGAGCAATCGACGAACCACGACCTCGGCCTCGGCAGTACCGATATGCAGGCGCTCGCCATCCCGGCGCACCTCACTGACCTCAGGCCAGCCACGCACGGTGTCGGCCGGCAAAATACTCAGGCAGCGGATGCGCTTCATCGCCACCCGTGCACGCAGCTCGTCAACCGTGCCTTCGTGGATCATGCGGCCATGCGCCATCACGCAGACGCGATCCGCCAGTGCTTCAGCCTCTTCCAGATAATGCGTGGTCAACAGCACTGCGCAGCCCTCGCCGAGTAGTTGGCGGATCGCCACCCATAGCTTCTGCCGCGCCTCGATATCCATGCCCACGGTGGGCTCGTCCAGGAACAGCAACTCGGGGCGGCCGCACAGCGCCAGCGCGAATTGCACGCGCCGCTGCTGGCCACCGGAGAGTTTCGCGTAGGGGCGCTTGAGCAGATCACCGATGCCAGCCAGTTCGGCGGTATCCGCCAGGCTGCGCGGTGCCGGGTAATAGCTGGCCGTCAATCGCAACAGTTCGCCCACCCGCAGCGTCGCCGGCAATTCGGCGTTCTGCAGCATCACGCCGATCCGCCGGCGTGCCTCGATCTGCTGCGGATCCTGCCCGAACAGCTCGACCGTGCCGGCATCGGCACGGATCAGCCCGAGCAACAGGCCGATCGCGGTGGTCTTGCCGGCACCGTTGGGGCCGAGCAACGCCAGCAGTTCGCCGCGCTGCAGGCGCAGGTCGGCGCCATCCAGCGCTGTGAGCGGGCCATAGCGTTTGACAGCACCGTCGAGGCGGGCAATCGGATCATGGGCATGTGTCATGGGAACTCCTCCAGTGCCACCTATCGTGCGCGGGACCAGCCACGGCAGGCAGTCGCCGGCGTCAGTCATCGGGGGTGACAGCCGTCACCCTCGGCCTGGCACGGGGTTACGGCGGCTGGCGCCGCAAGGTATCCTGTGAGGGATAAGGTCGCCCTGCATGCCCTGAAATGGCGGCGCAAAGCATCTGAAAACATTGAGGAAGCGCGTCGCCCGCGTCTCCCGCCACGCATTCACTAATGTCCACCAGCCCGGCACTGCATGCCGGCCGGCGGAGCTACGGAGGATTCAACATGGGTGTGATCAACCAGCTGCGCGAACTGCGCGAATTCGGTGGCAAGCCGCGGACCATCGGTCTGGACGACGCCAGCATCGAGCGCATGGCCGCGAACGACCCCATGCTGGTCCAGGTGATTGCCGAAGCCGTGGCGCGTCATCAGGAATTGCGCGCCGATCTGGCCGACTTCCTCAAGCTCGATGAAACCGAGCAGCTGGCGCAGGTCCAGGCTGGCTTCGTCAACTTCTACCCGGACGATGCGATCAACCCGTATCTCGCGGCGGCGGCGCGCGGTCCGTGGATCGTCACCCTGAAGGGTGCCGTGGTGCACGACAACGGCGGCTACGGCATGCTCGGCTTCGGCCACAACGACCCGGCGATCCTCGAAGCGCTGAGCCGTCCGCAGGTCATGGCCAACGTGATGGCGCCCAGCGTGTCGCAGTTGCGCTTCACCGCCGCACTCAACAAGGAGCTGGGCCGCACCCGCGGTGGCAGTCCGTATACGAATTATCTGTGCCTGAACTCCGGCTCCGAGTCGGTCTCGCTGGCCTGCCGGATTGCCGACGTCAATGCCAAGCTGATGACCGATACCGGCGCTCGCTACGCCGGCCGCACGATCAAGCGCCTGGCAGTGAAGGGTGCGTTCCACGGCCGCACCGACAAGCCGGCGCTGTATTCCGATTCCAGCCGCAAGACCTACCAGCAGCACCTCGCCAGCTACCGCCACGAAGACAGCGTGATCACTGTTGCGCCGTATGACATCGCGCAGCTGGAAGCGGCATTCGCCGACGCCGACAAGCACGGCTGGTTCATCGAGGCGATGTTCCTGGAACCGGTGATGGGCGAAGGCGATCCGGGGCGTGCGGTGACACCGGAGTTCTACAAGGCGGCTCGCGCCTTGACCGAGGCCCACGGCACCTTGCTGCTGATCGATTCGATCCAGGCTGGCCTGCGTGCACATGGCGTGCTGTCGATCACCGACTACCCGGGCTTCGAGAAGCTGCCAGCGCCGGACATGGAAACCTTCTCCAAGGCACTCAACGCTGGCCAGTACCCGCTGTCGGTACTGGCGGTCACCGCGCGCACCGCCGGCTTGTACCGCAAGGGCATCTACGGCAACACCATGACGGCAAACCCGCGCGCGCTGGACGTGGCCCTGGCCACGCTGGGTGAGTTGACCGACGACGTGCGTGCCAACATCCGCGAGCGTGGCAAGGAATTCGTCGACAAGCTCAACGCTCTGAAGAACGAACTCGGTGGCCTGATCACCAAGGTGCAGGGCACCGGCCTGCTGTTCTCCTGCGAGCTGGCACCGGAGTACAAGTGCTACGGCGCCGGCTCGACCGAGGAGTACATGCGCGAGCACGGCGTTGGCGTGATCCACGGCGGCGTCAACTCGCTGCGCTTCACTCCGCACTTCAACGTCACCAGCGCCGAAATCGACCTGGTCGTGGCACATGTGCGCAAGGCGCTGCTGGAAGGCCCTCGCAAGGCCAAGGCCGAGGCGGCCTGATCGCACACGTTTCCGGCCGGCCCTACATCTACGACCATGCAATCACACTGCATGGCCGTAG
Source organism: Dyella sp. S184 (assembly GCF_009766065.1). Taxonomy (GTDB): domain Bacteria; phylum Pseudomonadota; class Gammaproteobacteria; order Xanthomonadales; family Rhodanobacteraceae; genus Rhodanobacter. The sequence goes on from NZ_LMUE01000003.1 coordinate 371,100, forward strand.
ATGAATACGACTTGCACTGAGTATCCGATTACCTTCCACGGCGATCGCCAGTCGGCATAGACTGGGCTGGCCGGCAGCTGCCGGTCACCTAGGGAGGACTCAACGATGTCGATGTCACTACGTCTGCTTGCCATCAGCGCCGCCTTTGCCTTTGCCGGCGCAGCCTTCGCAGCACCGCAAGCCGCCAGCATGGCAGCCCCTGCTGCGAAGACACTCACACCGCAGCAGCAGCGCATGGGCGATTGCAACAAGCAGGCCACCGGCAAGACAGGGGCTGACCGCAAGACATTCATGAGTTCCTGCCTGAAAGGCAATAGCACCGCCGCCGCAATGCCAGCGGCTGCGCCAGCCGCCGCACCGTCCGCCAAGCAAACCCAGCAGGAAAAAATGAAGAGCTGCAATGCCGACGCCAAGGTCAAGGCACCTACCGGTGCGGCCCACAAGGCATTCATGAGCAACTGTCTGAAGGGTGGCGGCACAGCGGCCCCAGCCACCCCGTAATATCGGATCGGTCACTGCACACGCAGACATGCTCATGCGTGCGTGTGCAGGACCACTTCGCTAAGCTCCATGACTGTCGCGTTGCCATGCGCTGCCCTTGAAGACAGTCGACCATGAAGATCAACGAAGTCCGCCATCCGCTGATCCAGCACAAGCTCGGCCTGATGCGCCGCGCCGGCATCAGCACCAAGGAATTCCGCGAGCTGGCCTCCGAGGTCGCCGCACTGCTCACCTATGAAGCCACCAAGGATCTGGAAACCGTCGCGGAGCAGATCGACGGGTGGGCCGGCCCGTTGCAGGTGCACCGGATCAAGGGCAAGAAGATCACCATCGTGCCGATCCTGCGCGCCGGCTTAGGCATGCTGCCTGGCGTGCTGGACATGATCCCCTCGGCCAAGGTCAGCGTGGTCGGCGTGCAGCGCGATGAGCACACCCTGCAACCCGTCGCCTATTACGAAAAGCTCAGCGGCCGCATGGACGAACGCATCGCGTTGATCGTCGACCCGATGCTGGCGACCGCCGGCACCTTGATCGCTGCCGTCGACATGTTGAAGGCCGCCGGCTGCAAACGCATCAAGGGGCTATTCCTGGTCGCCGCGCCGGAAGGCCTCAAGCGCATCGAGGCGGCACATCCAGACATCGAGATCTACACCGCCTCGATCGACGAGCGCCTCAACGAAAACGGTTACATCCTGCCCGGGCTCGGCGATGCCGGCGACAAGATTTTCGGCACCAAGCAACTGCCGCCAATCGACTAAAGCGAGAACCTGTTCCTACAACCGTCGGCGCAAAATATCAGCGACCGAAGCGATCGGTCGCTTCAAGCAGCTCACGCGTGATTCCCGGCTCGAATGCCGAGTGCCCAGCGTCCTGCACGATGTGCAAGTCCGCTTTCGGCCATGCACGATGCAGATCCCACGCACTGCGCAGCGGGCAAACCACGTCGTAGCGGCCCTGCACGATCACGGTCGGGATCTTGCGGATCCGGTCCACGTTGCGCAGCAGCTGGTCGTCATGCTCGAAGAAGCCGCCGTTGACGAAGTAATGGCATTCGATGCGCGCGAACGCCAGCGCGAACTCGTCCTCGGCGCTGGATTCGATATGCGATGAATCCTGCCACAGGAAGCTGGTGGCCCCCTCCCATACCGACCAGGCACGCGCGGCATCCGTGCGTGTTTTCGGATCAGTGCTGGTCAGGCGACGGTGGTAGGCGCTCATCAGGTCGCCGCGTTCGGCTTCCGGAATCGCGTTGAGATAGGTTTCCCATGCGTCCGGATACAGCGCGTCGCAACCCTTCTGGTAGAACCATTCCAGCTCCCAGCGGCGCAGCATGAAGATACCGCGCAGCACCAGCTCGGTCACCTTGTCCGGATGCGTCTGCGCATACGCCAGTGCCAGCGTGGAGCCCCAGGAGCCGCCGAACACCTGCCAGCGATCGATCGACAGATGCCCGCGCAGGCGCTCGATATCGGCGACCAGGTCCCAGGTGGTGTTGTCGGTCAGTTCCGCATGCGGGGTGGACTTGCCGCAGCCTCGCTGATCGAACAGCACGATGCGATAGATCGCCGGATCGAAGAAGCGCCGGCACTTCGGACTGGTGCCGCCACCCGGGCCACCGTGCAGGAATACCACCGGCTTGCCGTTCGGATTGCCGCTCTGCTCGTAGTACAGCGTGTGCAGCGCGGACACCTTGAGCAAGCCCCTGTCGAAAGGCTCGATCTCGGGATACAGCGAACGAATCGGCGGCGACATGACGGCTCCTCAAACGTGCGGACAAGCCGCCTAGACTAGCATGGGCCTCGTTTGGAGGCCCTCAGCCGTCCGCAAACAGCTTGCCGGGATTGAGGACGCCGTTCGGATCAAACACCTTGCGTACGCCCCGCATCAGTGCGATTTCTGCCGCACTGCGGGTACTTTCCAGATAGGCCCGCTTGACCAGGCCAATGCCGTGTTCGGCCGAGATGCTGCCGCCGTGCCGCTGCAAGGTCGCTGCCAGCAGCTTGGTGACATGTTCGCACTGGGCGATGAACGCCTCCTCGGCCAGATCGTCCGGGCGCAACACATTGATATGCAGGTTGCCGTCGCCGATATGGCCGAACCAGACCACCTCGATCTGCGGGTACTCACGCGCCAGCAGCGCCTGCATCTCTTGCAGGAAAGCCGGCACGGCGCTGATCCGCACCGACACGTCGTTCTTGTATGGTCGGCGCGAGGCCAGGCTTTCGGTAATGCCTTCGCGCAAGCGCCACAAGGCGGCCGCCTGCGCGTCGCTTTGTGCGATCACGCCATCGCTGACCCAGCCCTGCTCCAGTGCATGCTCGAACGCCGCCAGCGCGGCATCCTGCGCCCGTTCGTCGGTGGCATCGAACTCGGTCACTACGTAATACGGATAGTCACCTTCGATGGCGCGTTGCGCGCCGTGCGCCAGCACGTGCTCAAGCGCGCGATCGGTAAAGAACTCGAATGCCTGCAGCGTCAGTCGTGCACGGAACAGCGCAAACACCTGCATCAAGGCATCCATGTCCGGCAACGCCAGCAACATCACCTGCGAGGTCGGCGGCGGATCGGTGAGTCTCAGCGTCGCTTCCACCACGATGCCCAGCGTGCCCTCCGAGCCGATCATCAGCTGACGGAAATCGTAGCCGCTGGAGTTCTTGGTCAGGCCGCGATTGAGCTCAAGCAATTCACCGTTGCCGGTGATCACCTTCACCCCGGCGATCCATTCGCGTGTGTTGCCGTAGCGGATCACCCGGATGCCGCCGGCATTGGTGGCGATGTTGCCGCCGATCGAACATGAGCCACGGGCGGCAAAATCGACCGGGTAGATCAGGCCGTGACTGCGGGCAGCATCATGTACCGCCTGCAGGATGATTCCTGGCTGCACCGTGAGCGTTCGATCCACCGCGTCGAAATCCAGCACGCGATTCATCCGTTCCAGACTCAGCACCAACTCACCGTTCGCGGCGACTGCCCCGCCAGACAAACCGGTACGGCCGCCCGAGGGCACGATCGCCACGTGCTGCAGGTTGGCCCAGCGCACGATCGCCTGCACTTCCTCGATGCTGGCCGGCAACGCGATCGCCAGCGGTGATGGTGTCCAGCGCCGGGTCCAGTCGCGGCCGTAATGCTCCAGATCGCCTGGCTCGGTAAGCAACCGCAGACCGGGCAGGCATCGGGTCAATTCGGCAAGGCGCGCGTCGGACATGCTGGACTCCAGGATATCCACGCAGCCTGCCAGCCGTATCGCGTCCCGTCCAGTGCTGCAGCGCCGCAATTTGCCTCCGGCTCTGGCATAGTACGAGCTCCTTCCTGCCCAGGCCGCTCCATGCAGACTTCCTACCCCCGTCAAGACATCAAGGTGTTGCTACTGGAGGGTGTCAGCGCCAGTGCGGTCGAGAGCTTTCATCGCGCCGGCTACAGTCAGGTCGAGCTGCATGCGAAATCGCTGCCCGAGGCCGAGCTCAAGCAGCGCATCGCCGATGCCCATATCGTCGGTATCCGCTCGCGCACGCAACTCAGTGAAGACGTCTTGGCGCAGGCCAAACGCTTGATTGCGGTGGGCTGCTTCTGCATCGGTACCAACCAGGTGGATCTGACCGCTGCGCGAAAGCTCGGCGTGCCGGTGTTCAATGCGCCCTACTCCAACACGCGCAGCGTGGCCGAGCTGGTGATCGCCGAGGCGATCATGCTGTTGCGCGGCATCCCGCAGAAGAACGCGCTGTGCCATCGCGGTGGCTGGACGAAATCCGCCGCCGGCAGCTTCGAGACGCGCGACAAGGTGCTCGGCATCGTCGGTTACGGCCACATCGGCACCCAGGTCGGCGTGCTGGCCGAGAGCCTCGGCATGCGGGTGATCTTCCACGACATCGAAACCAAGCTTTCACTGGGCAATGCGCGTGCGGTTTCGAGTCTGGACGAGTTGCTGGAACGCGCCGACGTGGTCACCCTGCATGTGCCGGAAACTCCCGCCACGCAGCTGATGATCAGGCGCGAACAACTGGCGAAGATGCGCGCCGGCGCGATGCTGATCAATGCCTCGCGCGGCAGCGTGGTGGATATCGATGCGCTGGCGGCGGCACTGCGCGACGGCCATCTGGCCGGTGCCGCGGTGGATGTCTTTCCGCTCGAACCGAAGGGCAACGACGACGCCTTCGTCTCACCGCTGATCGGCATGGACAACGTTATCCTCACCCCGCACATTGGCGGCAGCACGCTGGAGGCGCAGGACAACATCGGCATCGAGGTCGCCAGCAAGCTGATCCGTTACAGCGACAACGGCTCGACCCTGTCGGCGGTGAACTTCCCCGAAGTCACCTTGCCCGAACACCCGCACAGTCGCCGCCTGCTGCATATCCATCGAAATGTGCCGGGCATGCTGTCGCGCATCAACGAACTGTTTTCCGCGGGCAACATCAACATCGATGCGCAGTTCCTGCAGACCGATGCCGAGGTGGGTTACGTGGTGATCGACGTCACCGCCGACGTGACGCAAGCCACGACACTGAAGGAAAAGCTGGCGGCGATTCCAGGCACCTTGCGCACCCGCGTGCTTTACTGAGGCACACGCTGTGAAGCCTGTGCGCTGCCGATATCGGCAGCGCACAGTCAATCACGCTGGCGTTGACGATCGCCGGGGTTTGCCGCTAGTCGCTGCGGTCTTTTTCGCAGGCTCTCTCTTCGCCGCAGCCGGTTTGGCTGCACCGTTGCCCTTGCGCGAAGCGGTGGTGCCGCCGGCCAGATGACGCTTTTCAATCCGATGCTCTTCGTGGAATGCATCGGCATAAGCCTTCAGTTCGGCCCGCAACTTCACGCCGATGCCCGGCTGGCGATCGATGTGCTGCAACATCCGCTGCATCAGGTCATAGTCGTGATAATCGCGATACGGCTTCAGGTCCAGGTCTGCCGGCACCTTGGTCAGGCGCTCGTCACCGATCGACTTCACGTACTTCTGCATGAAACGGTCGTAGGCCGCCCAGGTGATGCGCTCGGCATTGACCGCCGCCTCTTCCGCGCGGGTGGCAATCTGATGGGCATGCAGGTAGTGCAGGCCCAACTGATCGATCAGCGTTTTCTCCACCTCTTCGTGCAGGATCAGGAACCGGTCCACACCGATGGTGCGGCCACGAAAGATGAAGCTTTCCGGAAGATGACGATCGATGTAGATGGTCTTGCCATCCTTGCTGTAGCCGGCGAGGTAGGGGATGTCGTGATCGCGATCGAGGTTCTTGACGCGGCGCAGGATCGCGTCCAGCGCACGATCCAGCATCAACGCCGACACATACCAGTCCGGCGCCTTCAGCTTTATGTGGGGTGCATTCGGGTGACAGCAGTTGGACGGCATACGCAACCTCCGGGTCGGGGAATCCGGATACAGCCTAGCGTGCCATCGGCCGCCGCGTCGCGTGCGCATAAACGACAACGGCGCCCTGGGCGCCGTCACGTGATCCTTGCGAATTGGTCGGGGCGGCCGGATTTGAACCGACGACCCTCTGCCCCCCAGGCAGATGCGCTACCAGGCTGCGCTACGCCCCGACTGTTCGGCAAGTTGCTTAGTTTAGCAGCTCACCGGGCCATGCCGGAAGCCACCAAAGGATAAGTGCGCTCAGCGACGCAGCAGCGTCAGTACTTCTTCCAGTTCCATCCGTACCTGACGGACGATCTGGTGCGACATGCTTGCTTCCATCCGTGCCTGCGGCCCCTCGAGCCGTGCGCGGGCACCGGTGATGGTGAAGCCCTCGTCGTACAGCAGCGAACGGATCTGCCGGATCATCAGCACGTCATGGCGCTGGTAATAACGGCGGTTGCCGCGGCGCTTGACCGGATTGAGCGCAGGAAACTCCTGCTCCCAGTAACGCAACACGTGAGGCTTCACACCGCAAAGCTCGCCCACTTCACCAATGGTGAAATAGCGCTTGGCCGGAATGGCGGGCAGTTCGGTGTTATTCCCTTGGTCCAGCATAGCCCTCGACTCTCACCTTGAGTTTTTGTCCTGGTCGGAACGTCACCACACGGCGTGCCGAGATTGGAATCTCCTCGCCGGTTTTCGGGTTACGCCCTGGTCGCTGGTTCTTCAGCCGCAGGTCGAAATTTCCGAAACCGGACAACTTCACCTGCTCACCGTTTTCCAGCGCTCCCCGGACCACCTCGAAATAGGCGTCCACGAATTCCTTCGCTTCACGCTTGTTGAGGCCCACGTCGAGGAAAAGCCGCTCGGCCATTTCCGCCTTGGTCAGCGCCATCTCATCCTCGCAGCTTTGCCTTGCATGATTGCTCCAACGCAGCTATCGCTTCTCGTACGCAACGGTCCGCGTCGTCGTCAGTAAGGGTGCGTGAAGCGTCCTGTAAAATCAAGCCCATAGCGAGACTTTTTCGGCCCGATTCGACCCCTTTGCCACTGTAACGGTCGAACAGGCAGAGTTCTTTGAGCCGTTCGCCCAGACTGCCGCGGACAGTTTGCTCAATCTGTGACCAGCTGATCTCTTCCGGCAGATCCATCGCAATGTCCCGGCGTACCGCAGGAAATCGCGGAACCGGCTGTGCCTTCGGCAGGCGACGCGCCAGCAGCGGCTCCAGCGCCAGCTCCAGCACGTGCACATCAGCGCCCAGATCCAGCGCCTTGGCCAGCTGCGGGTGCAGTGCGCCGAGGTAACCGACGGTTTCGCCGTCGCGCGCAACCCGCGCGCCGCGGCCTGGATGCAGCCAGCCCGGCAGGCCATCGGCGTGCACCGACCAGCGCTGCGGCTCGCCACCCCAGGCGATCAGGGCATCCAGATCGCCCTTGAGGTCATGGAAATCCAGCGGACGGGACACTTCGCCCCATTGTTCAGCACGCGCGCTACCGCAGGCGACCATCGCCACGCTTGGGGTCTCCACGGGAGGATTGCCTTGCTCGAATACCCGCGCCACTTCAAACAGCCGGACGCGCTCCTGCTGGCGTGCCCGATTGTGTCGCAGCGCCTCGATCAGGCCAGGCAGCAACGACGGCCTCATCACGGCCAGATCGGCTGACAGCGGATTGGCCAGCGGCACCAGTCGCTCGGTGAAGCCCCAGCGCGCCAACAAATCTGCGGCGACGAATGACAGGTTCACCGCTTCGTAGTAACCACGTGCGGCCAGTTGCTCGCGCAGCGCCAGCTCGCCGATGCGGGCCTCAGGCTCGATCGCCAGGGTGAGCGCACCGGTTGGCGTATCCGTGGGGATATTGTCGTAACCGAAGATGCGCGCGACTTCCTCGATCAGGTCCTCTTCGCGCTCGATATCGAAGCGGCTGCTTGGTGCGGTGATCTGCCAGCCGTCGGTTGTCGGCGTCACCTGCATGCCCAGTGCAGTGAAGATGCGCGCTACTTCGGCGTCATCCACCGTTACACCCAACACACGTTTCAGACGTGCGCGACGCAACGTCACCGCAGCTGGCTTCGGCAGGTCGGCAAGATTCTCCGCAACCAGCACCGGGCCGGCCTTGCCGCCGGCAATCGCCAGCAATAGCTCGGTGGCTCGCTCCAGCGCGCGGCGTGGCAACTCAGGATCGACGCCGCGCTCGAAGCGGTGCGAGGCATCGGTGTGCATGCCGAGCTTGCGCGCGCGGCCCATGATCGCGGCCGGCGCGAAATGTGCCGACTCCAGGAAAATGTTGTGCGTGGCGTCCGTGACACGCGAATCAAAACCGCCCATCACGCCCGCCACCGCCAGCGCCTTGTGTTCGTCGGCAATCAGTACGAAACCCGGATCGAGTTTCGCCTCGCTGCCGTCCAGCAGCTTCAAGGTCTCGCCAGCAATCGCATGGCGCACGACGATGTCGCCCTGCAGCGCGTCGTTGTCGAACGCGTGCAGTGGCTGGCCAAGTTCCAGCATCACGTAGTTGGTGATGTCGACCACGGCGCTGATCGGGCGCAGACCCGCGCGGCGCAAGCGCTCGGCCAGCCACCGCGGGGAGTGCGCGGATGGATCGATGCCTTCGACGATGCGGCCCAGATAACGAGGCGCGTCCTTGCCGGCTTCGAGTCGGATGCCGCGGCGTGCATCGCTGGTTACGGCTGCTGCGACCTGTGCCGGTACTTTCACCGCACTGCCGAACAGCGCCGCGACATCATGCGCGAGACCGACCAGACCCAGGCAATCGGGACGGTTCGGCGTGAGCTTCAGCTCGATGCTGGCATCGGGAAGGCCCAGATAATCGGCCAACGATTGGCCCACCGGCGCATCCAGCGGCAACTCAAGCAGGCCGGATGCATCGGCATCGATGCCCAGCTCCTTGGCCGAACAGAGCATGCCGAACGACTCCACGCCACGCAGCTTGGCGGCCTTGATCGACATGCCATCCGGCAGGCTGGCGCCCACCATGGCCAGCGGCACCTTGATGCCGACGCGCGCATTCGGCGCGCCACAGACGATCTGCAGCAGCTCGCCCTGCCCCGCGTTCACCTTGCACACCTGCAGACGATCGGCTTCGGGATGCTTTTCGGTGGCGACGATCTCGGCCACCACCACACCAGCCAGGCCTTCGCCCAGCACGGTCAGTTCTTCCACTTCCAGCCCGGCCATGGTCAATGCGTGAGCCAGTGCGGCGCGGTCGGCCTTGATCTCGACCAGCTCGCGCAGCCAGTTCTCGGAGAATTTCATCGTGTCGTTTCCTAACGGCGATCTATATACGAGGAATCAGGCGAACTGCTTGAGGAAGCGCAGGTCGTTCTCGAAGAACGCGCGCAGATCGGACACGCCGTAACGCAGCATCGCGAAGCGCTCCACGCCGAGGCCAAAGGCAAAACCGGTATAACGCTCCGGATCGATGCCGCAGTTCGCCAATACGTTCGGATGCACCATGCCGCAGCCCAGCACTTCCAGCCAGCGCGTCGAGCCCTCTTCCGCATCCCAGCGGATATCCACCTCAGCCGAGGGCTCGGTAAAGGGGAAATAGCTGGGCCGGAAACGCATCTCGAAATCGCGCTCGAAGAACGCGCGGATGAATTCGGCCAAGGTACCCTTCAGGTCGGCAAAGCTGGAGGTCTCGTCGACCAGCAGGCCTTCGATCTGATGGAACATCGGCGAATGGGTCTGGTCCGAATCGCTGCGGTAGACCTTGCCCGGCGCGATGATGCGGATCGGCGGCTGGCGGCCTTTCATCGCACGGATCTGCACTGGCGAGGTGTGTGTGCGCAACAGGCGCCCATCGCCAAAGTAGAACGTGTCATGCATCGCACGCGCCGGATGATGCGGCGGGAAGTTCAATGCCTCGAAGTTGTGCCAGTCGTCCTCGATCTCCGGACCGTCGGCACGCTGGTACCCGAGCCGCGCGAAGATCGCGGAGATACGCTCCAGCGCACGTGTGATCGGATGGATGCCGCCGCGTTCGCCATCGCGTCCTGGCAGGCTGATGTCGAGCTTCTCGGAAGCCAGCCGGCGATCCAGCTCGGCCTGCTCCAGCACCCGCTTGCGCACCGCCAGGGCGTCGGCGAGGCGATCCTTGACCCGGTTCACCTCGGCACCACGCGCCTTGCGCTCATCCGGCGCCAGCGCACCGAGCGCCTTCAAAGCGGCGGTGACAATGCCGCTCTTGCCCAGCAGGCCGACGCGCAGCGCGTCGAGTGCCTCCAGCGTGTCGACCTTGTCGATTTCGGCCAGCGCCTGCGCGGCGCGGCTGTCCAGATCATCCATCGATGCGATTCCGGCTTGAGGATCCACAGAAACGAAAACGGGGAGGAGACCATGGCCTCCTCCCCGCTTGCTTTACATCATATCGTGCTGACGCAGAAGCGTCCGACGATCAAGCGGCCAGACTGGCCTTTGCTTTCTCGGCGATCACTTCAAACGCCTTGATGTCGTGCACGGCGATATCAGCCAGCACCTTGCGGTCGACCGTGATCCCGGCCTTGCTCAGGCCATTGATCAGGCGGCTGTAGGACAGACCGAACATGCGCGCAGCAGCATTGATACGGACGATCCACAGGGCGCGGAACTGACGCTTGCGCTGCTTGCGGCCGATGTAGGCGTACTGACCAGCCTTGATGACGGCCTGGTTGGCAACGCGGAAGACCTTGCGACGGGCGTTGTAATAGCCCTTGGCACGACCGATAACTTTCTTGTGACGACGACGGGCGGTAACGCCACGCTTTACACGAGCCATGGTTTATCTCCTCGTCTTACAAGTACGGCAACATGCGCGCTACACCCTTGGTGTCGCACGCCTTCAGATGATTCGGTGCACGCAGACCGCGCTTACGCTTGGTCGACTTCTTGGTCAGGATGTGTGACTTGAAGGCGTGGCCGCACTTGATTTTGCCCGACGCGGTCTTGCGAAAACGCTTCGCCGCCGCCCGGTTGGTCTTAATCTTGGGCATGGGAATGCTCCTTGTATGGGGTGCGTCCTGTAACAGGGCGGCCCCGGTTTCTGACTGATCTGGCGGTGATCCCATCCTCGATTGAGTCTGGACCACTCTTTCCGTCCTGCCGCGATCGGTTCACGACCCTTCCTGCGGGTCGAACCGGCGATTATACGGATTAAGTCTGCCGGATGCCAGCGGTGCGGCATCGGCATGAAAACGGCGACCCATGGGTCGCCGTTTGTCTTACTGCTTCTTCTTGGGGCCGATCATCATGACCATCTGGCGCCCTTCGAGCCGCGGGAACGACTCGATCTGGCCGTTCTCGCCGACGTCTTCCTGGATCTTCTTGGCCAGGTTCTGGCCCAGGTCCTGGTGCGACATCTCGCGGCCGCGGAAGCGGATGGTGACCTTGACCTTGTCGCCTTCCTCGAGGAAGCGAAGCATGTTGCGCAGCTTGATCTGGTAGTCGCCCACGTCCGTGACCGGACGAAACTTCACTTCCTTGATCTCGACCTGCTTCTGCTTCTTCTTGGCGGCCTGCGCCTTCTTCTGGGCTTCGAACTTGAACTTGCCGTAATCCATGATGCGGCAGACCGGCGGGTCGCCGTTCGGCTGGATCTCGACCAGATCCATGCCGGCTTCCTGCGCCAGCGCGAGTGCCTCGTCACGGGTCAGGATACCGAGCTGCTCTGCCTCGGCACCAATCACACGAACCCGCGGAACGCGGATTTCCAGGTTACGACGGTTGCCCTTGTTGTCGGTGGTAGCGATACCACGATCCTCCAGAAGAAGTAATGAAACTGACCGATCGGCGCTCAGCGCCGGGTTTCGGTCACCAGTCGCTCAACGAAATCGGCCAGCGGCATGCTGCCCAGATCCTCGCCCGAGCGGGTACGCACGGAAACCGCACCCGTCTCTTTCTCGCGGTCACCGACCACGAGGAGATAAGGCACTTTTTGCATCGTATGCTCGCGGATTTTATAGCCGACTTTCTCGTTGCGCAAATCCGATTGTACCCGGAAACCTTTGTCGACAAGGGTTTGCGTCACTTGGCTGACGTAATCGCCCTGTGCATCGGTGATATTGAGCACCACCGCCTGTATCGGAGCCAGCCAGGGCGGCAGCAGGCCGGCATGGTGCTCGATCAGGATACCGATGAAACGCTCCATCGAGCCCACGATGGCCCGATGCAGCATCACCGGATGCCGTTTCTGCGAGTGTTCATCCACATATTCGGCGCCCAGGCGCTCAGGCATCATGAAATCGACCTGCATGGTGCCGACCTGCCAGGCGCGGCCAATCGAGTCCTTGAGGTGGTACTCGATCTTGGGCGCATAGAATGCGCCCTCACCCGGCAGCTCTTCCCATTCGACGCCGGCCGCGCGCAGCGCACGACGCAGCATCTCCTCGGTGCGATCCCAGAATTCGTCGGAACCGATGCGCTTCTCCGGCCGCAACGCGAGCTTGATCGCCAGGTCGGTGAAGCCGAAGTCGGCATACACCTTCATTGCCTGCAGATGGAACGCGGTGACTTCCGCTTCGACCTGCTCGGGCGTGCAGAAGATGTGGCCATCGTCCTGGGTGAATGCGCGCACACGCATGATGCCGTGCAGTGCGCCGGATGGCTCGTTGCGGTGGCAGCCACCGAATTCACCGTAGCGGATCGGCAGCTCACGGTAGCTGTGCAGGCCGGTATTGAACACCTGCACATGGCCGGGACAGTTCATCGGCTTCAACGCGTAGGTGTGCTTCTCCGACTCGGTGAAGAACATGTTCTCGGCGTAGTTGTCCCAGTGCCCGGACTTCTTCCACAGCGACACGTCCAGCACCATCGGGCAGCGCACTTCCTGGTAGCCGCTGCGCTTGTATACGCCGCGCATGTACTGTTCCACGGCCTGCCAGATCGCCCAACCGTTCGGGTGCCAGAACACCATGCCCGGGCTTTCTTCCTGCTGGTGGAACAGGTCGAGCTGCTTGCCGATCTTGCGATGGTCACGCTTCTCGGCTTCTTCCAGCTGGAGCAGGTAAGCCTTCAAGTCCTTGTCGTTCAACCACGCCGTACCGTAGATGCGGGCCAGCATTGCGTTGTTGGAATCGCCGCGCCAGTACGCGCCCGCCACCTTCATCAGCTTGAACGCGCGCAGCTTGCCGGTGTTCGGCACGTGCGGACCGCGGCACAGATCGGTGAACTCGCCCTGCGAATACAGCGACAACGGCTCGTCGGACGGAATCGACTCGATGATCTCGGCCTTGTAGTTCTCGCCCAGACCGCGGAAGAAAGCCACCGCCTCGTCGCGTGACTTCACACTGCGCGTCACCGGCAGCTGTTCGGCGACGATCTTTTCCATCTCCGCCTCGATCTTCGGCAGATCGTCGGGCGTGAACGGGCGCTCGTAGGCGAAGTCGTAGAAGAAGCCGTTGTCGATCACCGGGCCAATCGTGACCTGCGCACCAGGGTACAGGCGCTGCACGGCCTGCCCCATCAGATGCGCGGTGGAGTGACGCAGGATTTCCAGCGCCTCGGGGCTCTTGTCGGTGACGATCTGCAGGCTGGCGTCGTGCTCGATCGGGAAGCTGGCATCCACCAACTGACCGTCGACCTTGCCGGCCAGTGTTGCCTTGGCCAGACCGGCGCCAATCGAGGCGGCCACGTCCTGCACGGTAACGGGATGATCGAACGGCCGTTTGCTGCCGTCGGGTAGCGTGATCTCAATCATGGGAACCATTCTCTGAAAAGCAAAAAAGGGCATCCGCCCTTCTTCAAATAAAAGCACAAGGCGTCGCGGGTATCAGCGGGAGCAGCTTGTAGTTGCCATGTCGCACACTCGGCCGGCGAAGCGCGGGCCACCTTGGTCTTGTGGATAATGCTGAGACGCTAGTTTAGCTCAAATTGCGTGTCAATCCTCGCCAATCCGGCCATGCGGGTGGACCTTCAGCGATAGAATGAACTGGTCATCCTGAGGATCGTCCATGCGCATTCTGGTTACCGGCACCGCCGGCTTTATCGGCGCGGCCCTGGCGCAGCGCCTGCTGGCACGCGGCGATGTGGTTTACGGCTTCGACAACCACAACAACTACTACGATCCGGCGCTGAAGGAAGCGCGGCTGGTGCGCTTCGCTGTTCACCCGAACTATACCCATCAACGCGCCGATCTGGCTGACGCTGCAGCAGTGGATCACGCGTTCACCACCTTCAAGCCGCAGCGAGTGGTGAATCTCGCTGCGCAGGCCGGCGTACGCTATTCGTTGCAGAATCCGCGCGCCTATGTGCAGAGCAATCTGGTCGGCTTCATCAACATGCTCGAAGCCTGCCGGCACGGCGCCGTCGAGCATCTGGTCTATGCCTCGTCCAGCTCGGTCTACGGCGCCAACCGCAAGCTGCCGTTCACGGTGGAGGATGCGGTCGATCATCCGCTCAGTCTGTACGCCGCCAGCAAGAAGGCAAACGAGCTGATGGCGCATACCTACAGCCATCTGTACGGCCTGCCCACTACGGGCCTGCGCTTCTTCACCGTGTACGGGCCTTGGGGGCGACCGGACATGTCGCCGATCCTGTTCGCTGACCGGATCAGCCGCGGCGAGCCGATCGACGTGTTCAACCACGGCAACCACAGCCGCGACTTCACCTATATCGACGATATCGTCGAAGGCGTGATCCGCGCGCTCGATCATCCTGCCGAACCGGACCAGAACTACAACGCCGAGCTGCCGAACCCCGGCACCTCGAACGCCCCGTATCGCGTCTATAACATCGGTAACGACCAACCGGTGCAGTTGCTGCGCTTCATCGAGCTGCTGGAACAGCACCTCGGCCGCACTGTTGAAAAGCGCTTGCTGCCGATGCAACCAGGTGACGTACCCGACACCTGGGCCGATGTCTCCGCGCTGCGCCGGGATGTCGGCTATGCGCCGAACACCAGCATCGAGCAAGGCGTTGAAAAGTTCGTGGCGTGGTATCGCGAGTACCACGCCACGGATTGATGACGCCGCTGGGGCGCGTCTTCAGAACGGCTTGGCGATCACCAAGTAGATCACGCCGAACAGCACCAGTACCGGCAACTCGTTGAACCAGCGCAAGGCACGTGACGAGGGTAGCGCACTGCCCTTCTCGCTGCGCTTGAGCATGCGCCCGACCCACATGAAATACGCCAGCAGCAAGACCACCAGGGTCAGCTTTGCATCGATCCAGTGCATCGAGGCGGTGACATTCGGCAACGCCTGCGGAAACACTCGCCAGCCCTGCCACAAGGTCAGCCCGAACAGGAACGCGATACCGAACATGCCATGGCCGAACTTGTACAGGCGCCGTCCCATCAGCTGCAACCGCGCCTGCACCGCCGGCTCACTGGCCGATTCGGCCAGATTCACCAGGATCCGCGGCAGATAGAACACCGTGGCCATCCATGCGATGGCGAACAGCAGGTGCAACGACTTGATCAGCAGATAGGCCACGACGGGATCACCAGCAAACGCTGCAATGCGCAGCGATCGCGATGATAGCGCGGGGCTGCCGGCTCACGTCGGCCCTGCGGCACTCAGTCCCTGGTCACACCGATCCGCTCCAGCAGCGCGTGCAGCAAGCGCTCCTGTTGCGCAGTGTCGAGCGGCGCATTGTGGCGATCTGTCAGTTGGAAGAAATCCTCTACGCGCTCGCCGAATGTCGCGATGCGCGCGTCATGCACGCGCACTTCGGTATGCAACATGACCTGCGCCACGGCGGCCAGCAGGCCGGGACGATCGGCGCCGATCAAGGCCAGCTGCGTGCGGTCGCCTGCCGCGTGGAAACTGATCTGGGGGGTCATCTGGAAATGTTTCTGATGACGCGACATGCCGCGCTTGCTCGGCTGCACGCCACTGGATTGCGTCAATGCACGTTGCAACCGCTGCTGCAGTTCTTCCGCGCGGGCGACACTGACCGGCTGCTGGCTGTCCGCATCCAGCAGCAGGAACGTATCCAGTGCCATGCCGGTCGGCGAGCTTAGGATGCGCGATTCCATCACCGAGAAGCGCAGGCGATCCAGCACGGCAGTGACGGTGGCGAACAGGCCGTCGCGATCGGGGGTATAGACAAACAGCTCGGTGCTGCCGCGCACCGACAACGGATGCACGGCAACCAGGGGCACCGAACCTTGCGCGCGCAGAATCGCGGCGGTCTGCCAGGCAATCTGTTCGGGCCGGTGACGCAGGAAGCTGAGTTGCGGGAAGTCCACCCAGACCCGCACGACATCGGCCTCGGCATACCCCTCGTTCATCAATAACGCGAGCGCATATTCGGAACATTCGTGCACGCGCACACCGATGTCCCGCGGCAGCTCCACGTCACTGCGCAAGGCATAGCGGGTGGCGATGCATAGATCCGACAGCAGGCGGTCCTTCCAGCCATTCCACAGTCGCGGACTGGTGCCGATGATGTCGGCAATTGTCAGCAGGTACAGCTGGCCCAGCCGCTCGCGACTGCCGACCTGTTCGGCAAACCGGTGCACCACGTCCGGGTCGGTGATGTCCTGACGTTGCGCGGTGGTACTCATAAGCAGATGCCAGCGCACCAGCCACGCGACCCGCTCGACATCGCCGGGCGGCAGGCCCAGCCGGGTGCAGAAGCTGCGCGCCTCCTCCTCGCCCAGCACCGAGTGATCACCACCGCGGCCCTTGGCGATGTCGTGGAACAGCGCGGCCAGCAGCAGCACCTCCGGCGTGGGCAGTCCAGACCAGATTTCGCAACCCAGCGGAAACTCGCGCTGCGCCACCGGGTCGGCAAACCGCGCCAGGTTGCGCAGCACGCGCAAGGTATGTTCGTCGACCGTGTAAACATGGAACAGGTCGTACTGCATGCGGCCGAATACCTTGCCGAAGGCCGGCAGAATCGCAGCCAACAAGCCGTGCCGGTTCATCCGCCACAAGGCTTCCACCGCTGGCGCCCCGCGCCGTAACAATTGCAGGAAGGCCGCCAGCACGTCGCGATCATCCGCCAGCGCATCACCATGCACGGCGGTCGCCTGGTGAATGCGGCGCATGGTGTCGGCACTGAAGCCGACCACACCCGGCTGATCAAGCCGCGCGATGAAGATCTCCACCAGTGCAGCGGGGCGTTGCATGAACAATTGCGGAGCCCGCGCCGCCAACCGCTTGCCATAGCGCACGAAGTCGCTGCCGACCGGCTCAGCCGAGCCCGGTGGCTCGAGCATTTCCTCGAAACGTTCGGCCACCTGCACCCCAAGCCGCTCGACCTGGCTGGCGGCACGGTAATAACCCTGCATGAACTGCTCGACGCCGAGATTTTTCTCGTGCTCGTCCTCGAACCCCAGCCGCGTGGCCAGCGCGCGCTGATAGTCGAACAGCAGCCGCTCCTCGGGACGGCCAGCCTCCAGATGCAGTGCGTAGCGATAACGGCGCAGCGTGGCTTCGGATTGTTCCAACGCGGCCTGTTCGGCGGGATCGAGCAACCCCTCCGTCACCATGCCGTGCAAGTCGTCCACGTGTGCCAGCCGCCGGGCCATCCAGCGCAACGAATCAAGCGTACGCAGGCCACCCGGCCCGTCCTTGAGGTTCGGCTCAAGGTTGTAAGCAGTGTCGTCGTAACGGGCGTGCCGCGCATCGCGCTCAGCCAGCCGCGCGGCCAGATACTCGCGCGACGGCCATAGCGCCGGATCATCGACGATGGCATGCAGCCGGGCATCCAGTGCCGGATCACCCGCCAGCCGCCGTGCATCCAGCAAACTGGTGAAGACGCTGGCATCCTGCGCCGCCAGCGCACGACATTGGCCGGGATTGCGCACCGCGTGACCGACCTTCAGGCCGACATCCCACAGCGTGGCAAAGAACTGCTCCAGTGCGCGCAGTCGCGCCGGCTCGGGCGTTTCCACCAGCGCCAGCAGGTCCACATCCGAATACGGAAACAGCAGGCCGCGACCGAAACCACCGACTGCGAAGAGCGCCGCCTCGCTGACCTCGCCGAGACAGGCCATCCACACGTGCGCCACCACCCGCTCGACCGACTCGCCGCGCCGCCGTGCGAGCGCACTGGCGTCAGCGCCGTCCCTGAATGCCGTAGCCAGCGCCCGGTCGACGTCGCCCAGCAATTGCCTCAGCGCACGACGCGCCTCCGCGGACACACCCGAGCGTGGCACCGCCACCGGCAGGCGCGGCAGCGGAGACATGCTGGAGCGAGGGGTTTCTATGATCACGAATTCCAGCGCAGATGAATCGCATCAGCTCAAAGGGCAGGACGCTGCCACCGCCACAAGGCGCAAGCTCCAACGATACTTGTCCCTACCGCAATGGCGAGAGAGTAACCGGCAGGATTGTGCAGTCCCATGAAATCACAAAGAAATATCAAGCCAACAGCAATAACCAATTGCGCCGGCCAGATAACCCGCAATCCGGAAAACGGCTTTGGAACGCGCAGGCCTTTCAGCCAGATCGCCACTGAGCATGCCGGAAGCCACAGGATGGCGAGAAATATCACCAGCAAGGAAGCGAGAAAAAGGTAATTCATGGGTTTCCCGCTTCCTTCCAAACCAGCCGATCAGGCATCCGGCCACGCCGTGAGTATCTCGAAACCGTCGTCGGTCACCGCAATGGTGTGTTCCCACTGCGCCGACAGTGAATGATCCTTGGTCACCACGGTCCAGCCGTCGGGCAACTGCTTGGTCTGTGGCTTGCCGGCGTTGATCATCGGCTCGATGGTGAAGGTCATGCCCTTCTTCAGCTCCACGCCGGTACCAGGCTTGCCGTAATGCAACACCTGCGGCTCGTCGTGGTAGACCTTGCCGATACCGTGGCCACAGTATTCGCGCACCACCGAAAAACCGGCTGCCTCGGCATGCTGCTGGATCGCATGACCGACGTCGCCCAGCGTGGCGCCCGGGCGCACCGTCTGGATACCGCGCATCATCGCTTCGTACGCAGTGTCGACCAGCCGCTTGGCCAGCACCGACGGCGTGCCGGCGATGTACATGCGGCTGGTGTCGCCGTGCCAACCGTCCTTGATCACGGTGACGTCGAGATTGACGATGTCGCCGTCCTTGAGCACCTTGCCCTCGTTCGGGATGCCATGGCAGATCACATGGTTGACCGAGGTGCACAGGGTCTTCGGAAAACCGTGGTAGCCGACATTGGCCGGAATTGCCTTCTGCACGTTGACGATGTGCTCGTAGGCGAGCCGGTCCAGCTCCTCGGTGGTGACACCGGGCTTCACGTGTTCCTTCAGCATCGCCAGCACTTCGGCCGCCAGCTTGCCGGCAACACGCATGCCTTCGAGGTCTTCGGGGGTTTTGAGGGTAATGGCCATGATTTCGCCTAAATGGCGGCGCCAGTGCAGCAGTTCAACATCGAATCCGCCAGCAACTTGCTGCCTCGCCGGCGTACCGGCTATAATTTCGGAGTTTTGCTGACCTGACACGGCCGTTTGGACGATCGTTTCAGCGCAAAGCGAACCGGGATTGTAACCGCCCCGCGGTACAACACCCAACCAACGCCACACACGTATCGGCACCGCCTTCGGGGTGCTGCGGCCTGCCCACCATTTGCAGTCGACACTGCAGCGGGCAAGTCGCGGTCGAAGCCGGGGATGCGTGGAGGTCCCAACCCCCAGGCCTTTCAAAGGCCCATGCAAGGAGTTACACCCATGGCACAAGTCACCATGCGTCAAATGCTCGAAGCCGGCGTCCATTTCGGTCACCAGACCCGTTACTGGAACCCCAAGATGGCTCCGTACATCTTCGGCGCGCGCGGCAAGATCCACATCATCAACCTCGAAAAGACCCTGCCGCTGTTCACCGACGCGATGCATTTCCTGTCGGCGCTGGCGCAGAAGCGCGGCACCGTGCTGTTCGTCGGCACCAAGCGCTCCGCCCGTGAGCCGTTGGCTGAAGAGGCTGCACGCGCCGGCATGCCGTTCGTCACCTCGCGCTGGCTCGGCGGCATGCTGACCAACTTCCGCACCGTCAAGCAGTCCGTGTCGCGCCTGAAGGAACTGGAAGCGGCCGAGACCGATGGCAGCTTCGAGAAGCTGGTCAAGCACGAAGTGCTGGCCCGTCGCCGCGAGCGCGACAAGCTGCAGGCTTCGCTGGGCGGCATCAAGGACATGAACCGTCTGCCCGACGCGCTGTTCGTGATCGACATCGGCCACGAAGACATCGCCGTTCAGGAAGCCAAGAAGCTCGGCATCCCGGTGATCGCCGTGGTCGACACCAACTACAACCCGGAACTGGTCGACTACGCCATCCCGGGCAATGACGACGCGATCCGCGCGATCCAGCTGTATGCCCGCGCCGCCGCCGACTCGATCCTCGAAGGCAAGGCTGCCGCGCCGGCTGCCGCCCAGGGCGACGCGAACGACTTCGTCGAACTCGACGAGGAAGGCAACCCGGTCGCCAAGATCGATCGCAAACCGGCTCCGCGCCGCGACGCCGCCCCGAAGAAGGGCGCCGGCGCCCCACGCCGCGACGGTGGCCGTGATGGCGGTCGTGGTCCGCGCAACGACGGCGCGCCTGCCAAGTAAATCGTTACCTGCGCCGCAGTGTTGATCGCTGCGGCGCACCCAAAGCCTTAGAGGAATACCGATGAGCAATATTTCCGCCCAACTGGTCAAGGATCTGCGTGAGCGGTCCGGCGCCGGCATGATGGAATGCAAGAAGGCGCTGGTCGAGAACAACGGCGACATCGAAATCGCGATGGAATGGCTGCGCAAGTCCGGCCTGGCCAAGGCTGACAAGAAGGCCAGCCGCATCGCCGCCGAAGGCCGCATCGTGGCCGCCCAGGCACCAGGCAAGGCCGTGCTGGTCGAGATCAACTGCGAGACCGACTTCGTCGGCAAAGATGCCAGCTTCCTGAAGTTCAGCGACACCGTCGCCGACGTAGCACTGAATTCCGGTGCCGCCGACATCGACGCGCTGAAGGCTGCCGCCTACCCGGGTGCCAGCAACGTCGAGGAAGCCGCCAAGGTCCTGATCGCTACCATCGGCGAGAAGATCGATGTGCGCCGCATGGCCGTCGTCAAGACTGATGGCGTGATCGGCAGCTATACCCACAGCGGCCGCATCGGCGTGCTGGTCGTACTCAAGGGCGGCTCCGAGGAGCTGGCCAAGGGCATCGCGATGCATGTGGCTGCGATGAATCCGGCCTATGTCCGCGCCGATGACGTCCCGGCCGATTTCCTGGCCAAGGAAAAGGACATCGCGCTGAGCCAGATGTCCGACAAGGAAAAGGCCAAGCCGGCCGAGATCCTCGAGAAGATCGTCGCCGGCAAGGTCCACAAGATCATCGCCGAAGTCACCCTGCTCGGTCAGCCGTATGTGCTGGACACCAACACGACCGTCGCTGACGCGCTGAAGAAGGAAGGCGCGGATGTCATCTCGGTGGCCCGTCTGGCCGTCGGCGAAGGCATCGAGAAGGTCCAGGAAGACTACTTGGCCGAAGTGGCCAAGGCGATGCAGGTCTAAGCGACTTCCAGGCCATCGAGCTGCGAAAAGCCGCGGGAAACCGCGGCTTTTTTTGTGGCGCGCCTTTCACGAATCATGCAGTCACACGATTGGGGCAGCGGGAAGTTCCCAACCATTGCAGCGACAGCCCGACGTCAGCGTTCCGACAGGAGCCCGCTACCGCTACAATGCACCGGTTTGCCCCACACAATCCGGAGATTCCATGAGCGACCAGCCCAAGTACCATCGCATCCTGCTCAAGCTCTCCGGTGAAGCCCTGATGGGCGACGCCGACTACGGCATCGATCCGAAGGTGATCGGCCGGCTCGCCGACGAGATCATCGAGGTGCAGCGTACCGGCGTGCAGATCGGCATCGTGATCGGCGGCGGCAACATCTTCCGCGGTGCCGGCCTGGCCGCTGCCGGCATGGACCGGGTCACCGGCGATCACATGGGGATGCTGGCCACCGTGATGAACGCGCTGGCGATGCAGGACGCGATTGAGAAGCGTGGCGGCTTTGCGCGCGTGACCAGTGCGATCCAGATCCACGACGTGGCCGAGGATTACATCCGCCGCCGTGCCATCCGCCATATCGAGAAGGGCCGCATCGTGCTGTTTGCCGCCGGCACCGGCAACCCGTTCTTCACCACCGACTCCGCTGCCGCGCTGCGCGCGGTGGAAATTGGCGCCAACCTCCTGCTGAAGGCTACCAAGGTGGACGGCGTCTACACCGCCGATCCGGCCAAGGACCACAACGCCACCCGTTACGATCGGCTCGGCTACGACGACGTGATCGAGCGCAAGCTGGCCGTGATGGACACCGCCGCGATCGCGCTGTGCCGCGACCAGCAGATGCCGCTGCGCATTTACGACATGACCGTGCCAGGCAATCTGATGCGGATCATGCAAGGTGAACCGATCGGCACCATGGTCGACGCCGGCTGAACGTTCCAGCATCGAAGTTCGTCACTGCTATAATCGAATGTTGCAGATTCACCGGGAAACGCCACATGCTCAACGACATCAAGACCGATGCCCAGACCCGCATGGGCAAGAGCATCGACTCGCTCAAGCACGACCTGACCCGCATTCGTACCGGTCGCGCCAGCACGACGCTGGTAGACCACATCAAGGTGCCCTATTACGGCGCCGACATGCCGTTGTCCCAGGTCGCCTCGGTATCGCTCGCCGATGCGCGCACGATCATCATCACGCCGTGGGAGAAAACCATGGTGGCACCGATCGAGAAGGCGCTGATGGCGTCCGACCTGGGCATCACGCCGACCACGGCCGGTACCGTGATCCGCCTCAACATGCCCGCGCTCACCGAGGAGCGTCGCCGGGAACTGGCCAAGCTCGTCGGCCACGAAGGCGAGAACGCGAAGATCGCGATCCGAAACGTGCGCCGCGATGCCTTGCAGCAGGTCAAGGATCTGCTCAAGGAGAAACTCATTACCGAGGACGACGATCGCCGCGTCGACGACGAGATCCAGAAACTCACCGACAAGGCCGTCAAGGATGTCGATGCCGTGGTGAAGGCCAAGGAAGAGGAGCTGATGGCTCTTTGATGAGGCCATCACGCTTCCTCATTCCATGACCAAGGCCAAGGCTCCGCAGGTTCCGCGCCATATCGCCATCGTGATGGATGGCAACGGCCGCTGGGCCAGGGCACGCCACCGCCCACGCAGCTTCGGCCACAACGCCGGTCGCAAGGCCGTACGCGTGGCGATCGAGTCCTGCATGCGCGAAGGCGTGCAGGCACTGACCCTGTTCGCATTCTCCAGCGAGAACTGGCAGCGGCCGCAGGACGAGGTAGGCGCGCTGATGGGCCTGTTCGTGCGCGCGCTGGACAAGGAAGTCGACGAGCTGCACACCAACGGTGTCCGCTTGCGCTTCATCGGCGACCTGAATGCCTTCGACGAACCACTGCGCCGGCGCATGCAGGCATCGATGACCCGCACTGCCAGCAATGAACGGCTGCAGGTAAACATCGCAGTAAGCTATGGCGGTCGCTGGGACATCGTGCAAGCCAGTCGTCAGGCCGCCGAGGCCGTGGCCCGCGGCGAACTGCGCACCGACGAGATCGACGAGGCCCGGCTGAACCAGTGGATGAGCCTGGCCGATCTGCCGCCGCTGGATCTGTTCATCCGCACCGGCGGCGAATGTCGTATCAGCAACTTCCTGCTGTGGCAGGTGGCGTACGCCGAGCTGTACTTTACCGATACCCTGTGGCCGGACTTCGACCAGGCTTGCCTGCGTCGGGCCATCGAAGACTATGCCCGCCGCGAGCGCCGTTACGGTCGCACCGGCGAGCAGATTGCCGCCACACCCTAAGGATTCCGATGCTGCTACAGCGCACCCTCACCGCCCTGGTGCTTGCTCCACTGGTGATCCTGCTCATCCTGCTGCCATCGACAGCCCTCTTTGCGCTGATCACGGCAGCGGCATTCATGGCCGCCTTGTGGGAATGGATCCAGCTCAGCGGGCTGAAAAATTCCGTGTGGCGTAACGCGTTGCTGGTCGTTGCTGCGGGCGTGTTTGCGCTGCTGTGGTGGCTGCATGCCACGGCGTTGACGCCACTGTTGCTGGCGGCTGGCGTGGCCTGGTGGCTGCTGGCCTGCCTGTGGCTGCGCCATTTCGCATTCGGCGCGGCACCCACCCGCGAAAACCTCGCCCTGAAATTGCTGGCCGGCGCGTTCGTGGTCTTCCCCGCATGGCTCGCGCTGCTGAGCATGCATGGCCGTGCATCGCACGGCCCGTGGTGGACCCTGCTCGCCCTGGTGATTGTGTGGGTCGCGGATATCGGCGCGTATTTCAGCGGCCGCAGCTTTGGCAAACGCAAACTCGCGCCCCAGATCAGCCCCGGCAAGACCTGGGCCGGTGCCTACGGCGCGCTCGTTGCCGGTGTGCTGGTCACCATCCTCGGCGGCTGGCTGCTCGAGGTGCGAGGCGCCCGGTTGCTTGCACTGGGGTTGTTGGCGGCAATTACGGTCAGTGCATCGATCGTCGGCGACCTGCTCGAAAGCCTGATGAAGCGACACGCCCAAGTGAAGGATTCGGGCACCATGATTCCGGGGCATGGCGGTCTCATGGATCGCCTGGACAGTGTGTTTGCCGCGCTGCCGGTATTCGCTGCCGGCTTGCTGCTGCTGGGTCTCTGAGATGAAGAATGTCGCCGTACTCGGCGCTACCGGTTCGATTGGCGGCAATACACTCGACGTCATCGCGCGTCACCCGGAACGTTTCCGTGCCACCGTATTGACCGCGCACCGACAGGTCGAGGCACTGGTCGAGCTGTGCATACGTCATCGGCCGCTGCTGGCGGTGATCGCCGATCCCGCGCTGGAAGCCGAACTGGCGCGGCGTCTCGCAGCGACCGGTGTGCGCTGCGACGTGGCCAGCGGCCACGCCGCGCTGACAGCAGCCGCCTCCGGCGAACTATGCGACACCGTGGTGGCCGCGATCGTCGGCGCCGCCGGGCTGGACTCCACCTTGGCCGCCGCGCGCACCGGCAAGCATCTGCTGCTGGCCAACAAGGAATCCATCGTAATGGCCGGGCCGCTGTTGCTGGAGGCCGTGGCTGCCGGCGGTGGTGCGCTGATTCCGGTCGATTCCGAGCACAACGCGATCTTCCAATGCCTGCCCGGCGGACGACCGGATCTGGGCAGGAGCGGCGTGCGCCGGCTCATCCTCACCGCCTCGGGCGGACCGTTCCGCGGCCGCGCGCGAGCAGAGCTTGCCAACATCACGCCAGAGCAGGCCTGCAAACATCCGAACTGGGTGATGGGCCGCAAGATCTCGGTCGATTCGGCCACCTTGATGAACAAGGGCCTGGAGGTGATCGAAGCGCACCACCTGTTCGGCGCGCCGGCCGAAGCGATCGATGTGCTGGTGCACCCACAGAGCCTGGTGCATTCGCTGGTCGAATACGTCGACGGTTCGGTGCTGGCCCAACTCGGCAATCCAGACATGCGCACGGCGATCGCCCATGCCCTGGCCTGGCCGGAGCGGGTCGACGCCGGGGTCACCCCCTTGAACCTGGCCGCTTGCGCGCCGCTGCAGTTCGAGCCGCCGGATCTGGCCACTTTCCGCTGCCTGGCACTGGCATTCCAGGCGCTGCGCGCCGGCGGCGATGCCCCGGCGGTGCTGAATGCCGCCAATGAAGTCGCGGTGGAGGCGTTCCTGGCTGGCGCACTGCCGTTCCTTTCCATTGCCGACGTGGTTGAGGCCGTACTTGCGGAACTGCCGCCGCAAGCTGTGGTCGATGTTGAGACCCTGGGCGAGCGCGATCGGGTCGCCCGTGAGGCGACCCGCCGCATTCTGCGCAATGCTTGCTGATATCCTTGCTCTGATGACTCCCCTTTACGGCGCTTGATGACTTCCTTTTTCGGCTCGGTGTTCTGGTTGCTGGTCACGCTCGGCGTGCTGGTAACCTTTCATGAATTCGGCCACTACTGGGTCGCGCGCCGCTGTGGCGTCAAGGTACTGCGCTTCTCGGTCGGCTTCGGCAATGCGATCTGGAAGCGCATTGGCCGCGACGGCACCGAATACCAGATCGGCGCGATCCCGCTCGGCGGGTACGTGAAGATGTTGGACGCACGCGAAGGTGAAGTCGACCCCGCCTTACGCGACCAGGAGTTCACTGGAAAACCGGTGTGGAAGCGCATCGCCATCGTGGCTGCGGGCCCCGGTTTCAACCTGATTTTCACGCTCGCCGCGTTCTGGGTGATGTTCATGCTCGGTCGGCCGGATGTGGCACCCATCGTCACCGCCGTACCCCACAGCATGGCCGCCGAGGCAGGCATCCAGCCCGGCGATCGCATCCTCAGCATCGATGGCCGCACGGTGGGTACTCTTACCGATGCGATGGATAGTGTGGTCAATGCTCTGCTGGGACGCACGCCGCTGCCGCTCACCGTGCGCGGCAGCGATGGCCGCTCGCGGCAGCTGGTGCTGCCGCTGGAACAGCTGCCTGCCGGCCAAACCGTTGATCAATACCTGAAAGAACTCGGCCTGGATCTGGCGCCGCCACCGGCGATCGCAGCCATTGTCATGCCGGGCAAACCAGCCGCATTGGCCGGCATGCAGGGCGGCGACCGCATCGTTGCGGTCAACGGCCAGCCCGTGGCCGATTACGCCGTATTCCAGAAACTGGTGCCCGCGGAAGCGGTCAAGTCGCCTCACCTGCAGCTGGCCATCGAGCGCGCCGGCAAGCCGATGCTGTTGGCCGTCGATGCTCAGCGGGAGTCCCTGCAAGGCCAGCCCGTCAAATGGGTGATCGGCGTGGGTGGCCCCGAACCCGAACAGGTCACCTTGCGCTACGGCCCGATCAGGGCGTTCGGCGCATCGCTGCAGGCTACCTGGCGCAACACCGCGCAAACCTTCAACCTGATCGGAAAAATGGTCAGTGGGCAGGCGTCCACCAACAACCTTTCCGGCGTCATCGGCATCGCCCAAGTAGCCAATCAATCGGCCAGCATGGGCCTGCCATGGTTCCTGCAGTTCCTGGCGCTGATCTCCCTCAGCCTTGCCATCCTGAACCTGCTGCCGATCCCGCTGCTGGATGGCGGGCACCTGCTGTATTATCTTGTGGAGTTGGTCAAAGGCAGCCCGGTCAGCGAACAGGTGATGATCGTCGGCCAGTACATCGGGCTGGCGTTGCTGTTCAGCCTGATGGGGTTGGCGTTCTACAACGATATCCACCGCATGCTGCTGTCGTGATAGTGATGACCAGCGACCGTGGCATCTCGATGTACGCCCGCCTGTGCCAGTCGGCGGCAAATCAAACGAGGCACTCCGGCGGAGTGCAGACACTTTTTCGAGACGGGACCACCTCCTGTTTCATGCTTTTGATCGGAGCGGCCACGCTGGCCGTTCCATCGATATAACCCAACGGAACCGACGATGAAGCGTATCGCCGCGCTGATCCTGCTTGCCTCCCTCTCCGCCAATGCGTTTGCTTTCGACCCGTTCGTGGTGTCGGACATTCGCATCGACGGCCTCAGCCGCATTACCGCCGGTACCGTGTACAACTACCTGCCGATCAGCAAGGGTGACCGGCTGACCAATGACGAGGCCCAGCGGGCCATCCGCGCGCTTTACCAGACCAAGTTCTTCAGTGACGTGGAGATGGATCGCGACGGCGACATCCTGGTGATCAAGGTGGTCGAGCGGCCGTCGATCGCCAAGCTGACCATCCGCGGCAACCACGACATCAAGACCGATGACCTGAAGAAGGGCCTGAAGGAAATCGGCCTCACCGAGGGCGAGACCTTCGACCGGCTGGCACTGGACAACGTGCAGCAGGAGCTGATCCGCCAGTACTACAACCGCGGCAAGTACAACGTCTCGGTGATCCCGCACGTGACCCAGCTGGACCGCAATCGCGTCTCCATTGACCTGGAGATCCGCGAGGGCAAGGTTGCCAAAATCCAGGAAATCCAGATCCTGGGCAACCACGCGTTCACCAACAAGGAGGTCCGCACGGGCTTCGAGTCGAACACCAGTAATCTGATGTCCTGGTATTCGAAGGATGACCAGTATTCGCGCGAAAAACTCTCCGGCGATCTGGAAAAACTGCAGTCCTATTACATGGATCGCGGCTACGCCGATTTCGGGGTCGACTCCACCCAAGTATCGATCTCACCGGACAAGCGCGGGATGTATATCGACGCCAGCGTGAAGGAAGGCGATATCTACAAGGTGACCAGCGTGAAGCTGCTCGGCACGCTGATCCTGCCTGAAGCAACCCTGCGCCAGTTGATCTACGTCAAGCCGGGTGAAACCTTCAACCGCGCCGCGATCGAGGCGAGCACGAAGTCGATCAAGGCCGTGCTGGCCAATATCGGTTATGCCTTTGCCAAGGTCACTCCCATCCCCAAGCTCGACAAGGACAAACGCACCGTCGACCTGACCCTGTTCATCGAGCCGGGCCAGCGTGTATACGTGCGCCGGGTCGTATTCCAGGGCAATACCCGTACCGAAGACGAGGTGCTGCGCCGCGAGATGCGTCAGCTTGAGGGTTCCTGGTATTCGCAGGCAGCGATCGACCGCTCCAAGATCCGCCTGCAGCGCCTGGGCTTCTTCAAGAAGGTCGACATCGACAAGAAGCTGGTGGCGGGCACGCAGGATCAGGTGGATATCAGTGTCAAGGTCGAGGAGCAGTCCGCCGGCAGCCTGCAGTTCGGCGTCGGCTATTCGCAGCTCGAAGGCATCATCCTGAATGCTTCGGTTACGCAGAACAACTTGTTCGGTACCGGTGACAGCTTCTCGGTGAGCGGCTCGCGCAGCTATTACTCCACCACCTACGGCGTCAACTATTACAACCCGTACCTGACCGACAACGGTATCGGTATCGGTTACAACGCCACCTATTCCAAGACCGACTACGGCAATACCGATTTCGCGGATTACTCGACCAGCCAGAAATCTTTTTCCAGCTATCTGGGTATCCCGATCACCGAGACCGATAGCATGCGCGTGGGTCTGGGCATCAGCAGCAACAAGGTCAACCTGATTCCGGGCTACAGCCCGCAGGTGCTGATCGACTACCAGAACGAGATCGGCTACGAGACCATCCATTCATGGACCGGCACGTTGGGCTGGACCCACGATACCCGCAACAGCTACTGGGCACCGACCCGCGGCGGCATATTGTCCCTGTCGACGGATGTCGCCCTGCCCGGTTCGACCGTGCAGTACTGGAAACTGACGGCGCAAGCCAACCATTACTGGCCGATCGGCAAGGGTTTCGTGTTGTATCTGAATGGCCAGGCCGGCTATGGCAAGACCTATGGCCAGAACGGCATCAGCGACCAGGCCTTCGACGCGCTGAAGGCCGTCTATGCCGCCAATGGCGAGCCTGCCCCGGTGGACATGCGCAACGACTTCCCGTTCTGGTCGAACTTCTACTCCGGCGGCGTGACCGACGTGCGTGGTTTCCAGGACAACACGCTGGGACCGCGAGTCTGCATCGATGGCACCAAGCCTTCGAGCAACGGCTACTGCGATGGTGGTTACTATGCGCAGCCGATCGGCGGCGCGTTCAAGGTGATCGGCACCGCCGAACTGTACCTGCCGCTGCCGTTTCTGAAAGACACCAACACCGCACGCGTATCGGTGTTCACGGACGTCGGCAATGCCTACCAGAACATCTCGAGCTTCACTGCCAGCACCTTGCGCGCGTCGGCGGGTATCTCGCTGCACTGGCAGGCGCCGATCGGCCCACTGATCATCAGCCTGGCCGTTCCATTCCGTACCCAGGCCGACGACAGCCATTACGAAGAACGCATCCAGTTCACCTTCGGCAGCACGTTCTGACCGACACCGGCAAACATGCGGGAGCAAGGAAAGCGCGGCCATGCCGCGCTTTCTGCTTTGCGGCCAACGAGAATCACGCAGACAGGTTGGCTGCCGATACAATGGCCAGCGTGTCACGGAGAGCATCTTGAGTACGAACAGCACATACTCCCTCGCCGAAATCGCCCAGCGGTTCGAGCTGACCGGCCATGGCGACCCTACGATCCGCCTTGACGGAGTCGGTACGCTGGCCGGTGCCGGTTCCAGCCAACTGAGCTTCCTCTCCAACAGCAAGTACAGCGCGCAATTGGCCGCTACCCATGCCGGTGTGGTGGTACTGCGCGAGGAAGACCTCGCCAACTGCCCCGTGGCCGCGTTGGTCGCACGCGATCCCTACGTGGCCTACGCAAAAATCGCCGCACTGTTTGAACGCCTGCCAGCCGCCCCCGCGGGGATTCATCCCAGCGCGGTGGTGGCCGCCGGTGCGCAGGTCAGCAGCAGCGCCAGCATTGGCCCCTGCTGCGTGATCGCGGACGGTGCGGTGATCGCGGACGGTGCCGTGCTGGGGCCGCATTGCATCATCGGCGAGGATTGTACGGTCGGTGCACAGTCGCGGCTGGTCGCCAGAGTAACCCTGGTCACCCGCGTCACCCTGGGCAAGCGCGTGCTGGTGCACCCCGGCGCGGTGATCGGCTCTGACGGCTTCGGTCTCGCATTTGACTGCAGCGGTTCCGATCACGGCAGCTGGATCAAGCTGCCGCAGCTCGGCGGCGTGCGTATCG
Source organism: Dyella sp. S184 (assembly GCF_009766065.1). Classification (GTDB taxonomy): domain Bacteria; phylum Pseudomonadota; class Gammaproteobacteria; order Xanthomonadales; family Rhodanobacteraceae; genus Rhodanobacter. The sequence goes on from NZ_LMUE01000003.1 coordinate 401,422, forward strand.
GCGATGACTGCGAGATCGGCGCGAACACCACGATCGACCGCGGCGCGCTGGATGACACAGTGCTGGAGGAGGATGTGCGGTTGGACAACCAGATCCAGATCGCCCACAACGTCCACGTCGGCGCGCATACCGCCATGGCCGGATGCGCTGCGGTAGCCGGCAGCGCGAAAATCGGTCGATACTGCATGATCGGCGGCAACGCAGGCGTACTCGGCCATCTCGAACTGGCCGACCGGGTTACCATTACCGCCAAGAGCCTGGTTACGCATTCGATCCGCGAGCCAGGCGAATATTCTTCTGGCGTGCCCCTGCAGGAAAACCGCCCATGGCGGAAGAATGCGGCACGCTTCAAACATCTGGACGAGTACGCGCGCCGGTTGTCGGCGCTGGAGAAGGACCGCAACAATGAGTGAAAAAATCGGGACCCTGACGTTGCCGATCAATGTGGAGCAGATCCAACAATTGCTGCCGCATCGCTATCCGTTCCTGCTGGTGGATCGCGTGATCGAGATCGTGCCTGACGTGAACGTGGTCGCGCTGAAGAACGTGACCATCAACGAACCGTTCTTCCAGGGCCACTTCCCCGGCCACCCTGTCATGCCTGGCGTGCTGATCGTCGAGGCGATGGCGCAGACCGCCGGCCTGCTGACCCAGATCAGCCGGCACCTCAAGGGCGACAAGGGCAGCCCGTTGTTCTACCTGGTCAAGGTCGACAACGCGCGCTTCAATGCGCCGGTGGTGCCGGGCGACCAGTTGCGCATGGAGGTGACCCTGAAACGCCTGATGCGCGGCATGGGCCTGTTCGTGGCGCGTACCCTTGTTGATGGCAAGGAAGTGGCCAGTTGCGAACTGATGTGCGCTGCGAGGTCCGACAAATGATCCATGCCGCCTCGATTCACCCCACCGCGCTGATCGATCCCTCTGCCACCATCGGTGCCAACGTCAGCATCGGCGCCTACAGTGTGATCGGTGCCGAGGTGGAAATCGGCGATGGCACGGTGATCGGCCCGCATGTCGTGATCGAGGGCCCGACCCGGATTGGTCGTGACAACCGCATCGCCCAGTTCGCCTCGCTCGGCGGCGAGCCGCAGGACAAGAAGTTTGCCGGCGAGCGTACCGAACTGGTGATTGGTGACCGCAACCTGATCCGCGAATTCGTCACCATCAACCGCGGTACCGGCGAAGGCGGTGGTGCCACCCGGATCGGCAACGACAACTGGCTGCTCGCCTACGTGCACATCGCGCACGACTGCCAGCTCGGCAACCACGTGGTGTTCTCCAACTACGCCGCGCTGGCCGGACATGTGGAAGTCGGTGACTGGACGGTCTTCGCCGGTTATTCCGGCGCGCACCAGTTCTGCAAGGTCGGCGCGCATGCGTTCATCGGCATGGGCTGCCTGGTCGGCCATGATGTACCACCCTTCGTGACAATGGCGAACGAGCAGCAGGGCCGCCCGCGCGGCATCAACAGTGAAGGCCTGAAGCGCCGCGGCTTCGACGCCACGCGCATCGCCGCGATCAAGCGCGCCTACCGCACCTTGTACATGGCTGGCCTGTCGCTGCCTGAAGCGCGCGAGAAACTGGTCGAGCAGGCGCAACAGAGCGATGACGTGCGGGCGATGCTGGAGTTTCTCGATCACAGCGAGCGGGCGCTGGCCCGATAAGCGCATCGCGCTTATCGGGAAATCAGGCACGCGCTTTTGCTCCGACTTCCTGCAGGAAACATCGATATGCAAGCAGGCGAAGTCTCTACACAAGGTCCAATTATCGCCATCCTCGCCGGCGAGGACTCCGGCGACCAGCTCGGCGCCGATCTGATCGTCTCATTGCGCCAGCATTATCCGCAGGCACGCTTCGTCGGCATTGGCGGCGCCCGCATGCAGGCGCAGGGCTTCGAGTCCTGGTTCGACATCCACGAGCTTTCGCTGTTCGGTTTCAGCGAAGTGATCAGCCACCTGCCGCGACTGCTGCGCCTGCGCAAGAGCCTGGTAGCGCGCCTGCTGAAAGTACGCCCGGCCGTCGTGGTCGGCATCGACGCACCCGATTTCAACCTCGGTGTGGAGCAGCGGTTGAAACAGGTCGGACTGCTGACCGTGCATTACGTCAGCCCGTCGGTGTGGGCATGGCGCGAGAAGCGCGCGGAGAAGATCGGCCGCAGCGCACGCCGCGTGTTGTGCCTGTTCCCGATGGAGCCGGCGATCTACGCAAGGCATGGCATCGATGCCCGCTTCGTTGGTCATCCGCTGGCTGATCGCTTCGCGCTGGTATCCGACCGCGTCGGCGCACGCGACTTTCTGGAGCTACCGCAGCAGGTACCGGTACTGGCATTGCTGCCTGGCAGTCGACTGTCCGAACTGGCGCGGATGGGACAGATCTTCATCGATGCCGCGACCCAGGTCGCCGCCGCACTGCCCGGGCTGCGCATCGTGATCCCGGCCGCCAATCCGCAAGTACATGCCCGGCTCAAGGATCTATTGGCAAAAGGCTCGCACGACGAAGCGGCACCGCTGCTGCTCGATGGCCATGCGCATGAGGCGATGCTGGCCGCCGACGTGGTACTGCTGGCCTCAGGTACCGCCACGCTGGAAGCAATGCTGGCGAAGCGTCCGATGGTCGTTGGCTATCGCGTCGCGCCGCTGAGTTATCGAATCGCACGCGCCATGAAGATGCTGAAAACCGACATCTATTCGCTGCCCAATATCCTGGCGCGCGCCAGCGGGCTCGATGATGACCGGCTGGTACCCGAACTGATGCAGGATGAATGCACCGCCGGGAACCTGGCCGCCGCTACGCTGGCGCTGTTTCGCGACAGTGAGCGCCGCGGCCACATCGTCTCCGCATTCGAGCAACTGCATCAGGCATTGCGTGGCAGTCTGGAGGGGCACGCGGGAGACCGTGCGGCGGCGGCGATTGCCGAGCTGATCGATGAAGAACATGTTGGCTAGGAAGCCAATGGCAAGCCGCCCTCATCCCCCACAAAGGGGACTCCTCATCAATCACAAGCTTCTCCTCAAAGGGGAGAAGCGGTGAGCGCAAACAGTATTTTCGTAGCCGGTGTGGACGAGGCCGGTCGTGGCCCGCTGGCCGGACCGCTGGCCGTGGCTGCCGTGATCCTGGATCCGGAGCGTCCCATCGCCGGACTCAACGATTCGAAGAAGCTCAGCGAAGCCCGGCGCGAGGCACTCTTTCCGCTGATTATCGAACGCGCACTGGCGTTCTGCATCGTGCTGATCGAACCGGACGAGATCGATCGCCTGAACATCTTCCAGGCCACCATGGCCGGCATGAGCCGCGCCGTGGCCGGCCTCAAGCCGGACGCGCACGAAGCATTGATCGACGGCAACAAGCTGCCGAAAGATCTGCCCTGCCGCGGCCGCGCCATCGTTGGCGGCGATGCACTGGAGCCAGCCATCAGCGCCGCCTCGATCCTTGCCAAGGTCAGTCGCGATCGCCTGATGGTGGCGCTGGATGCCGTCCACCCCGGCTACGGTTTTGCGGTGCACAAGGGCTACCCGACGCCTGTGCACTTGGCAGCGCTGCAGCAGCTTGGCCCCTGCGTGCAACATCGGCGCAGCTTTGCCCCGGTGCGACGGCTGCTGGATCAGGCCACCTTGTTCTGATCATGCCTCGCTGAAACCCCTCGGCCTGCGAATAACATGCTCACGCTGTCGCTGCGGATACTTGCTCGTATAGGCCATCCGTCTATGCAACTTTTTCCGGCACTGGCGCATCATTTACTGCAGGAATCACAACATGCACGGACGCGCCAGCAACACCGGCCTGTCCCAGCCGGTCAGCTGCCATCAGCGCACAGATCAGACCGCAGGAGCCCTGCCATGATGCTTCCAGGCAACCGCCCATACATGCCGCCGACGCCGGTCATCACCCCGGCACCCTTGTCGAGCGCACCCGCATCAACCGCTGCCGGCGACAACAATCCGGTACACGCCGATTACAACCTCCTGCCACTTGAGGTGAGCGGACTCGACCATTACGTTGAGCGCGACGACGACGAACGCTTTCATGTCCGCTGATGGTGCAGGCGCGTGCTGGGATCAGAAGGTCACGCCATCCACTGAACGGGTCTGGGGATCATGATCTTTCCGTGTCGATAGCACTCTGTAATAACTGAACCCGCTGATCAGCGTATCCAAGCGTATCCATCGGAGCTTTCGCCACCCCCTTCCTGTTGCTACGCTGCAGGCATCAATCAGGGGATGAATGAAATGCGCAGGATCGCTGCCACACTGCTGGGGCTGATGCTCTGTTTCGCCGCCAGTGCAGAAATGCAGCCCGGCGACACACCGCCGGACGCACTGGGTTCGGCTCTGGGCGGGCCTGCAGTGAGTGTGTCCTCGTTACACGGCAAGGTCGTGGTGATCAGTTTCTGGGCAACCTGGTGCGGCTACTGCATGAAGGAGATGCCGGTACTGGCAGGCCTGCAGACGCTGGCTACCCAGCGCGGCCTGCCGCTGCAAGTCGTGGCCATCGACTCCAAGGAGGACCACGATACGTTCGTGCAAAGCGCACGTGCGCTCAGGAAACGATTGCCGGGGCTGTTGATCACCTGGGATCGAACTGGGGCGATCGGCAAGCCTTATGGCACCGACAAGAGTATCCCCGTGATGGTGATGCTGCATCGCGATGGCACGGTGGCGCATATCCATGTCGGCTACGGCGAAGACATGCTGGACAGCCTGGTGGGCGAGATCAATGACTTGCTCGTTGAACCGCAGCCCATACCCGTCGCCGGAGTCACCGGCAGCCACTGACCATCGACGCGATCCGGCGGCCTGATTCCAGCTGCCGCAATGCATTGCGCAAACCGCACGGAAGTCAATCTTGCCGCTGGCGTGACCGCCGGTTAGCCTGCACAGACTCACCGCGCAAATCTGCATGACCGTCCGCTATACCCACCTGCACCTGCACAGCGAATATTCGCTGGTCGATTCGACTATCCGCATCAAGGCGCTGGTCGCTGCCTGCGTGCGCGACGGTATCCCGGCGGTGGCGTTGACCGACGAATGCAACATGTTCGCGTTGGTGAAGTTCTACAAGGCCTGCAGCGCGGCTGGCATCAAACCGATCGGTGGTTGCGACCTGTTGATTTCCGCACCCGATGACCCGCGTCCGTGGCGACTCACCTTGCTGTGCCAGAACCGCGACGGCTACCTCAATCTCTCCCGACTGGTCTCGCGTGCATGGCAGGAGGGCCAGCACGGCGGCCGGGCGCTGGTCGAGGCCGGCTGGCTGAATGCTGATGCCAGCAACGGGCTGATCGCCCTGCTCGGTCGCGAGAGCGAGGTCGGCCGCATCGCGATGAACCAGGGCACCGAGGCGGCGCTGGCCAAGCTGCGTCCGCTCGTGCGGCTGTTCCCCGAACGGCTGTATCTGGAGCTGACCCGCTGCGGTCGCGACGGCGAGGAAAACTGGAATACCGCCGCGCTCGCGCTGGCCGCCGAACTCGGCCTGCCCGTGCTGGCCAGCAACGATGTGCGCTTCCTGAAACAGGACGACTTTTCGGCGCATGAGGCCCGCGTGTGCATCAACCAGGGCCGCGTACTGGCCGACCCGAAACGCCCGCGCGACTACAGCGACCAGCAATACCTGAAGACGCCCGACGAGATGACCGCGTTGTTTGCGGATATTCCCGAGGCGCTCGAAAACAGCGTCGAGCTGGCCAGGCGCTGCAGTCTGGAGCTGGAGTTCGGCAAGTACTACCTGCCTGACTTCCCGGTGCCCTCAGGCCACGATCTCAACAGTCACATCCGTGAGCTCTCGCGCCAAGGTCTGCGCGAGCGCCTGGGCACGGCGCCACTGGCTGCCGGCCAGACGCTGACCGACTACGAGACGCGACTGGAACGCGAACTCGACGTCATCATCGAGATGGGTTTCCCCGGCTACTTCCTGATCGTTGCGGACTTCATCAACTGGGGCAAGCAGAGCGGCATACCGGTTGGGCCTGGCCGTGGTTCCGGTGCGGGCTCGCTGGTCGCCTGGGCGTTGAAGATCACCGACCTGGATCCACTGCAGTTCAACCTGCTGTTCGAGCGCTTCCTCAATCCCGAACGCGTGTCGATGCCCGACTTCGACATCGACTTCTGCATGGATCGTCGCGACGAGGTGATCGACTACGTGTCGCGCAAGTACGGCCGCGACCGCGTCAGCCAGATCATCACCTATGGCTCGATGGCGGCCAAGGCCGTGCTGCGCGACTCCGGTCGCGTGCTGAGCATGCCGTACGGCCAGGTCGACCGGCTGGCAAAGATGGTGCCGCCGCGGCCGCTCGACCTCACCTTGTCCGATGCACTCGGCCGCTCGGAAAAATCGAAGAAAGAGACCGACCGCGTCGTCAAGGAATTCTGCGAGGCGTACGAGAACGACGAAGACGCCCACGCGCTGATCGACCTGGCCTTGAGCCTGGAAAACCTCACCCGCAACGCCGGCAAGCACGCCGGTGGCGTGGTGATCGCACCGACTCCGCTGACCGACTTCGCGCCGCTGTACTGCGAAGCGGGCGGTGGCGGCGTGGTGACCCAGTACGACAAGGATGACGTGGAAGCGGTCGGCCTGGTGAAGTTCGACTTCCTCGGCCTGCGCACGCTGACCATCATCGACTGGGCGGTGAAGGCGATCAACCTGCGCCGCGCGAAAACCGGCGAAGCGCCGCTGGATATTTCGCAGTTGCCGCTGGACGATCCGAAGCCGTACGAGCTGTTGAAGAAGGCGCAGACCGTCGCGGTGTTCCAGCTCGAATCCTCCGGCATGCAGCGCATGCTGAAGGATGCGAAACCCGACCGCTTCGAGGACATCATCGCGCTGGTGGCACTGTACCGCCCCGGCCCGATGGACCTGATCCCCAGCTTCATCGCGCGCAAGCATGGCCGCGAGGACGTGGAATATCCCGACCCGCGCGTCGAGCCGATCCTGCAAGAGACCTACGGCATCATGGTCTACCAAGAGCAGGTGATGCAGATGGCGCAAATCGTCGGCGGCTATTCGCTCGGCGGCGCCGACCTGCTGCGCCGCGCGATGGGCAAGAAAGACGTCGAGAAGATGGCGAAGGAGCGCGCCAAGTTCCGCGCGGGCGCCGCGAAGGACGGCCTGCCCGGCGACAAGGCCGACACCATCTTCGACCTGATGGAAAAATTTGCCGGCTACGGCTTCAACAAGTCACACGCCGCCGCCTACGCGCTGGTGTCGTACCAGACCGCGTGGCTGAAGGCGCACTACCCCGCCGAGTTCATGGCCGCGACGATCTCGTCGGACATGGACAATACCGACAAGGCAGTGACCTTCCTCGACGAATCGCGCGCGCTTGGCATCATCGTGCAGCCGCCGGACGTGAATGCGTCGGAATACATGTTCGTCGCGATCGAACCAAAGACCATCCAGTACGGCCTCGGCGCGATCAAGGGTGTCGGCCAGGGTGCCTGTGAGGCGATCGCCGCGGAACGCGTGCATGGCGCGTATACCGACCTGGCCGACTTCTGCCGTCGGGTCGACCCGACCAAGCTCAACCGCCGTGTGTTAGAAGCGTTGATCCTGTCCGGCGCACTGGATGCGCTGGCACCGAACCGTGCCAGCCTGATGCTGCAACTGCCGGATGCGATCAAGGCCGCCGAGCAGCATCTGCGCGACAAGCAGTCGGGCCAGAACGACATGTTCGGTGCTGCGATGGGGGCAACCACACCGGTGGTCCACATCAACCTGCCAACCGTGCCGGAATGGCCGCTGGAGCAGAAACTGCAGGGCGAGCGCGACACCCTCGGGCATTACCTGTCCGGCCACCCGACCGACCCGTGGAAGGACGAGCTGGCGCAATTGTCCACCTGCCCGCTCGGCGAGATTGCCGACCGCTACCAGCCGCCGAAACCGCGCAAGAACGACAACGACGACGGCAACCGCTTCCGCCGCGGCCCCGACACGCCGTGGACGGTCGCCGGCATGGTTACCGCCGTGCGCAAGCGTGGCGACAGCGACGCCTTCGTGCGGCTGGAAGATGGCAGCGGCATCATCGAAGTGAGCTTCTTCGGCGAGTTGTACCAGCAGGTCGCCCCCCTGCTTACCCGTGACCAGATGCTGATTGTCGAGGGTGGCTTGCGGATCGACGACTTCTCCGGTGGCGGCTTCCAGTTGCGCGCCCGCAACGCCATCTCGCTGGCCGATGCCTGCCGCAAGCATGCGCGCCTGCTGCAACTGAAATTGAACGGCATCGGTCCCGGCTTCGTCGAGCAGCTGCAACATGCGCTGGCTGGCTATCGCGGCGGCCGCGCCAGCGTGACCCTGCATGGCTATCGCAACAAGGGCGCCCAGGCCGACCTGGAGCTGGGCGAGGACTGGCGCGTGGATGCCATCCCCGAGTTGCTGCGCGCCGTGCGCGCGCTACCTGGCGTGCAGGCCGCGCGACTGCGCATCGTCAAGCAACAGGATTGACCCGCTTTGAGCTTTCCCCTTGCAAAGCCAAGGGGGAGAAGAAAGGCCCTCACTTCTTGCCACGCTCCATCATCGCCTTCAGATCCGCGAACGGGTTGCCGGTGGCGGCCGGCGCATCTTCCGCGTCCATCACGCCTCCGCGCACGTGGTCGATATGCCGCGAGTGTTCGTTGTCGTGGCAATACACGCACAACAGCTCCCAATTGCTGCCATCGGGCGGATTGAAATCGTGGTCGTGATTGCGATGGTGCACCGTCAGTTCCTGCAGGTTTGCGCGGGCGAACTCGCGTGCGCAGCGGCCGCAGATCCATGGATACATCTTCAACGCGCGCTCGCGGTAGCCCAGTTCGCGCTGCTCGGCATTGCGCCGCGCCTCGGCAACGATACGGTCGAGCTTGGCGTTGTCGATGGGTGGTTTGATCGGCATGGTCGGATCCAGCATGAAAGCACTTGTAGGCGCGGACGATAACGCAATCCACGGCCTCGCGGAGAGGCTCGGGACGACGGTTCCAGTGGCGGTCATCGCCAGCTGCAGCCATACGGCGGCGTTCTCGCCTTTTCCTGTGGAACGGTATACTGAGCCGCTTCTGTGCCATGAAATGCAACGAATGAACCCAAACTTCCTCGATTTCGAACAACCCATCGCCGAACTGGACGCGAAGATCGAAGAGCTTCGCCATGCCAGCCATGGCCAGGCGTTCAATATCGACGAGGAAGTCGGCCGGCTGCGCGAGAAGCTGAAGCTCAAGACGAATGAGATCTTCCGCAATCTCAACTCCTGGCAGACCACTCAGCTGTCGCGCCACCCGGCGCGACCGTACACGCTCGACTACATCAGCGTGATCTGCGAGGAATTCCATGAGCTGGCCGGTGACCGCATGTACGCGGATGACGCCGCCATCGTCGGCGGCCTCGGCCGCATCGACGGCCGGCCGGTGGTGATCATCGGCCACCAGAAGGGCCGCAACACCAAGGACAAGGTGCGCCGCAACTTCGGCATGCCACGCCCCGAGGGTTACCGCAAGGCGCTGCGCTTGATGAAGCTGGCCGAGCGCTTCCAACTGCCCTTGCTGACCCTGATCGACACCCCGGGAGCCTACCCGGGCGTCGGCGCCGAGGAGCGCGGCCAGAGCGAGGCGATCGCCCGCAACCTGCTGGAAATGGCCGAACTGAAGGTACCTATCATCTGCACTGTGATCGGCGAAGGCGGCTCCGGCGGCGCGTTGGCGATCGGCGTGGGCGACCGCACGCTGATGCTGCAATATTCGACCTATTCGGTGATCTCACCGGAAGGCTGCGCCTCGATCCTGTGGAAGAGCGCGGACAAGGTGAAGGACGCTGCCGAGGCGCTGGGCATGACCGCGCCACGCCTGCTCGAGCTGGGCCTGATCGACAAGCTGGTGCGCGAGCCGCTCGGTGGCGCCCATCGCAACCCGCGTTCGATGGCGGTGCGCCTGAAGGCGGTGCTGCTGAACCAGCTCGACGAGCTGGAGGCGATGCCGCTCACCGACCTGCTCGAACAGCGCTACAAGCGCCTGCGCAGCTACGGCGCGTATCAGGAATAACCGTCGATACCCACGAGGCAGCTGCCGCGTGCTTGGCGCTACCATCGGCATCACCTCTTCATGCTGTCGGGATACGCCATGGCCCACGACACCACCAAACTTGCCGTGCTGATCGATGCCGACAATGCACGGCCGGCCATTGTCGAAGGCCTGCTCGCGGAGATCGCCAAGTACGGCACCGCACACGTCAAGCGCATCTACGGCGACTGGACCAAGCCCGATCTCAACGGCTGGAAGGAAGTGCTGCTGCGCCACTCGATCCAGCCGATCCAGCAGTTCCGTTACACCGTCGGCAAGAACGCCACCGACTCGGCGATGATCATCGACGCGATGGACCTGCTCTACGCCGAGCGCTTCGACGGTTTCTGCATCGTCTCCAGCGACAGCGACTTCACCCGGCTCGCCTCGCGCATCCGCGAGTCCGGCCGCATCGTCTACGGTTTTGGCGAGCGCAAGACACCGGAGCCGTTCCGCACCGCCTGCGACAAGTTCATCTATACCGAAGTGCTGGCCGGCGCTACCACCGCCGAAACCGAGGCGGCGCCGAAGCAGCGGTCGGCCAAGGAACTGCGTGGCGACTCGCACCTGCTCAATCTGTTGCGCAACGCAATCGAGGCCGCCTCCGACGACACCGGCTGGGCCGGCCTCGGTACGATCGGCAACATCATCAACAAGCAGTCGCCCGATTTCGACTCGCGCAATTACGGTTACGCCAAGCTCAGCGGGCTGATCAAGGGCGTCGGTCTGTTCGATACCGAGGAACGCCTCATCGGCAACGGCAAGCACATCTACGTGCGTCCCCGCATCCCAAAGAAATGAGCGATCCGAAGTGAACGAGGCGCTGCACCAGCACCTGCTTGCCGCTTTGGCGGAAGCGCCTGCAGCACCGCTGTGCGTCGCCTTCAGCGGCGGCCCGGATTCCACAGCGCTGCTGCATGCGCTGGCCCAACTTCCTGCCGCGCGTGCACGGGGCCTGCGTGCACTGCATGTCGATCATGGCCTGCATGCCGACAGCGGTGCATGGGTCGAGCACTGCCGGCGCTTCTGCACCACCCTGGCGCTGCCATGCGACGTACTTCGCGTACAGGTCGACACCGGCAAGGGCGACGGCCTGGAAGCAGCCGCGCGCCACGCACGTTACGACGCACTCGCCACACATCTGGACGAAGGCGAATGGTTGCTGCTCGGCCATCACCGCGACGACCAGGTCGAGACCGTGCTGCTGAAACTGCTGCGTGGCGCCGGCCCGGATGGCCTGGGCGGCATGCGTGCCCTGCGCCCGTTCGGGCCCGGTCAGCTGTGGCGGCCGCTGCTGAGCTTGTCACGACAGCAACTGCGCAGTTATGTCGAAACATACGCGCTGGACTGCATCGACGACCCCTCCAACGCCGACACCCGGCTCGCGCGCAACCACCTGCGCCGCGAGATCCTGCCGCAACTTTTGCGGCATTGGCCGCAGGCGGCGGATTCGATCCTGCACAGTGCGGCACTCAGCCGTGCCGCCGCCAATACCCTACGGACGCAATGGCTGGCGACCTTCGACCAGCTGCACGATCCAGCCAGCGGCAGCCTGGATGCCGCTGGCTGGCTGGCGCAGGATGCGGCATTGCGCGACCCACTGCTCGACCACTGGCTGCATGGCCGCAACCTGCCCGCGCCGACCACCGCGCAGCGCCGACAGATCGAGCGCCAGTGTGGCGCGCGAGCTGGCCAACTGCCTTGCATCCGCTGGGCTGGCGCCGAGCTGCACATCTGGAAAGGCAAGCTGTGGGCGTTACCACCCGAGCCTGCCGTCGCCATCGACTGGCAGGCACCCTGGCACGGCGAGCCGTTGACCCTGATCGACGGTAGCGAGCTGTTGCTGGGCGACCCCGACGCCCGCCTCGCCGAGCCGCTGAGCGTGCGCCTGCGTCAGGGCGGCGAGCGCATCAAACCCGCCGGCGATGCGCATACGCGTGAGCTGCGCCACCTATTTCAGCAGGCTCAAGTGCCACCGTGGCAGCGCAACGTCTGCCCACTGCTGTATGCCGGCGACGAGCTGGTTGCAGTGGCGGGGCGCTGGATCAGTCACCATGGCGCCGCCATTTTCGAGCAGGCCGGCGCCATGCCACGTTGGCGGCCGGCACGCTGATTCAGGTCGCGCCAGGAACCCTCCGCGACCTTGCGCCGATTGATTCCGGGCTGCTGCTGCGTTAGCGTTGCCGGCCATGGCCAAGACCGCTTCCGCATCCAGTAAAAAACCACCCGTCGTCGACTTCGAACACTCCCTCGATGAGCTGGAGCAACTGGTCGCCCGAATGGAGGGTGGCGAGCTGAGCCTGGATGAATCGTTGACCTCGTTCGAGCGTGGCATCGGCCTGTACCGCCATTGCCAGCAGTCGCTGCAACAGGCCGAACTGCGCGTCCGCCTGTTGCTGGATCCCGATGCTCCCGACCACGCCGAACCGTTTGAACCCGAACTCTAAGCTTGGCGCTGCCCTGCAGGCGCTGATCGTCCGTGCCGAACAGGCACTAGAGCGCAGCCTGCCACCGGCCGACCAATCCCCCGCCGACCTGCACAGCGCGATGCGCTACGCCGTACTCGGTGGCGGCAAACGGCTGCGCCCACTGCTGGTATATGCCGCGGCGCACGCACTTGGCGCCGATGATGAACCGCTCGATGCCGCCGCCTGTGCGGTGGAGCTGATCCACGCCTACTCGCTGGTGCATGACGACCTGCCGGCGATGGACGATGATGCCCTGCGCCGCGGCCGGCCGACCTGCCATATCGTGTACGGCGAGGCGATGGCGATCCTTGCCGGCGACGCGTTGCAGGCGCTGGCGTTCGAGATCCTCGCCGACGATGCAAGGCACCAGCTTGATACGGCTACCGTCATGGCGATGTTGCACCTGCTCGGACGCGCCTGCGGCGCCGAAGGCATGGCCGGTGGCCAGGCACTCGACCTGGCTGCGGTCGGCCGCAAGCTGACGCTGGCCGAACTGGAGCTTATGCATGCGTGCAAGACCGGCGCGCTGATCCGCGCCTCGGTGCAACTGGGCGCGCTTGTTGCCGGTGCCGACGCCAGCGCGCTACTGGCGCTGGACAACTATGCCCATGCGGTCGGCTTGGCATTCCAGGTACGCGATGACATCCTGGACGTGGAAGGCGAGTCGGCGGTGATCGGCAAGACCGCCGGCAAGGACGCCGCTGCGGACAAGCCCACCTTCCCCTCGATCATCGGCCTCGACGCCTCGCGCGCCCGGCTGACTGAGTTGACCGAATCCGCACTTGACGCGATCGCACCATTCGGTGAGCGGGGCTCGCTGCTGGCGGAGCTGGCGCGTTACGTCACCCATCGCGTGCATTGAAAAGGGCGGCTTGCGCCGCCCTCATTCAAACCCGAACTGCAAGCCGAATCAGGCCACGCTTTCCTTCGGGTCGGCACCGTACTGGTTGGCGGCCTGGTCGCCGGGGATCGCAAACAGCACGATGATCCAGATGGTACCGATCACCGGGATCAATGCAATCAGCCACCACCAGCCGCTACGGCCGGTGTCATGCAGACGACGCACGCCCACCGCAATACCGGGCACCAGTACCGCCAGGCTATACAGCGTATAGAGCACCGGAAAGCCGATGGCCCTGCCGATCAAATACACCACGATGGCAATGATCAGGTTGACCAGAAGGAACATCCAGTACTCGGTTCGCCGTGCACGCCCCTCGAAGTCCGCGTAATGGTTCTTGATGCACTTCAGATACCAGTCAAAGAAACCCATGAGTCTTTCCCCTTGCCTATGGATTGATTCCCACTCCCGCGAACGGGATCCCCTTGCCTTCGTCTACACCCCTGAATTCATGCCACGGTCGCCGCATCGGCTGACCGGAGAAAACTTGCCGAGTCTATTGGAAACAGACCGCATTACGCCATCCGATGCCTACGCCAAATGGATGGCTTCTCTGCCCGGTTCTCCGGCCGCCCATGACCCTTCGGCAACTCGCTGGCCCGTGCAACAAAAAAGCAGCCTATCGGCTGCTTTTTTGTTGCACGGAAGGTCGGACTACTTGATCAGCCGCAGCGTGAACGGATACCGGTAATGCACGCCCTCATTCGCCTTGATGGCTGCGATGATGGTCAATACCAGCCACGCGATCCCGATGATTATCCACAATGGAATGGCGATGAACAGGCCAATGCCGAAGGTCATGATCGACAACAGCAGCAGAACCAGGAACGCAATCGCCACCGTGATATTGAAGTTCAGCGCCTCCTTGCCCTGGTCATTGACGAACGGCATGGTGTCCTTCTTGACCAGCCAGATGATCAGCGGACCGATGAAACAGCCCCAGCCATGACCGAAAGGACCGGTGACAATGGCACCGATCAGCGCGGACAGATGCGCGAACATTGCCCACTGGCGCTCTCCGACCGAAGGTGCCCCTACCAAGGGCGGCTCGCTGGGCGGCGTGGGCGGAACGACGGACTCGGGTGGAACGCTCATGCGTATCTCCTCAAGATCGACAGATCGCCGGCCCGGCGCCGGTTTCGTGGATGCTAGCAAGCCCTGACCGGCTTGCCGAGTGAACTTACGGCACGGTTGGCGCCTTCGGCGACCTACTCGCCAGCCACCGTCATCCGCTCCAGCAGGATCGAACCGGTGAGGAGGTGCGAACGCGGATCGACATCCGTACCCACCGCCACGATTCCCGCGAACATCTCGCGCAGGTTCGCCGCGATGGTGATCCCTTCCACCGGATAGGCAATCTGGCCGTTCTCGACCCAGAAGCCGGCCGCGCCACGTGAATAGTCGCCGGTGAGCGTGGACACGCCCTGTCCCATCACTTCCGTCAGCAACAGGCCCGTACCCATGCGCTTCAGCAGGCCGGCGAAATCATCCTGCGAATGATCTGCACTGCCGGATTCGACGATCAGGTTGTGGATGCCGCCGGCGTTGCCGGTCGATTCCAGCCCCAGCTTGCGCGCCGAATAGCTACCCAGCACGTAACGCGCCAGCACACCGCCTTCGATCAGGGCGCTATCACGGGTCGCCACGCCCTCGGCGTCGAAGCTGCTGGAGCCCTGCCCGCGCATCAGCTGCGGCCGCTCCATGATGTTCAACCACGACGGCATGACCGATTTGCCGACGTGGTCGAGCAGGAAGCTGGCCTGGCGGTACAGCGCACCGCCGCTGACCGCGCCGAGCAAATGGCCGATCAAGCCACGTGCCAGCTCCGGCACGAACAGCACCGGGCACTGCCGCGTCGACAGGCCGCGCGCGCCCATCCGCGCCAGCGTACGTTCGGCTGCCTTGTCGCCGAGCGCCTTGGCACTCATGAAATCGCCCGCCGCGCGCACGCTGTCGTACCAGTAATCGCGCTGCATGCCGTCCTCGTCGCCGGCGATCAGCGCCAGTGACAGCGAATGCCGCGTACCACGCTCGCGCCCGACGAAGCCGTGCGAGTTCGCATACACCGACAGGCCCTGCCCGGCCTGCACGCCGGCACCATCGGAGTTGCTGATACCGGCATGCGCGCGGCCGGCATCCTCGATCTCGATGCCCAGCTCGATCGCACGCGTGGTGTCGATGTCCCATGGATGCCACAGGTCGAGATCGGGAAAGGATGTCGCCATGCGAGCAGCGTCGGCCAGACCCGCTGCCGGATCGGCCTCGGTATAGCGCGCGATCGCGCAGGCCTGGTCCAGCGTGGCCTGGATCGAATCCGGATGCAGGTCGGCGGTGCTGGCCGAACCCTTGCGTTGTCCGAAGTACACGGTGAGGCCGAAACCACGGTCACGCGTGTGCTCGACCGTCTCCACTTCGCCCATCCGCACGTTGACGCTCAGCCCGGTGTCGATGCTGGCGGCCACCTCGGCCTGGCTGGCACCGGCGGCGCGGGCGCGGCGGATCACGTCCTCGGCGAGCTCGGCCAGTCGGTCGAGTTCCTGAAGGCTGCGATCCTGGCTGATGACAACTTCGCTCACGTTGGGCTTTCCTGGGGGTTAGACGGGTAGAATAAGCGGTTCGCGACCGCTGGACCTTCGAAATGGGGCCGCGGCGACGAAATGCAAAGAGCTGCGGAGAACGCCATGCAACTGACCGCCGGCATCTATCGCCACTACAAGGGCCAGCGCTACCGTGTGCTGGGTACCGCCCATCACAGCGAAACCCTGGAGCCGCTGGTGGTCTATCAGGCGCTCTACGGCGATCACGGCCTGTGGGTACGCCCGGCAGCAATGTTCAGCGAAACCATCGAACTGGATGGCGAGCCGATCGCCCGTTTCGCGCTCGAACAGGCCGAAACGGCCAATGACGACGACCACACCTGATCCACGATCCATCTTCTGGAATTGAAACCGTGAGCCCGAGCCGCAGCCGCAATCAGTACGAACTCGATGATGAAGAGGATTACGGCCCCAGCCGTACCCAGCAGCGCCGCGACGCACTCGCCGTGCTGGTATTGGCGCAGCAACTGGTCGATCTGCAACCGAGCCGACTGGCCAAGCTCGCGCTGCCGGACGACGTGCGCCACGAGATCGATGTCACCCGCCGCACCCCTTCCCACGGCGCGAAGAAACGCCAACTCGCCTTCCTCGCCAAGGTCATGCGCCGCTACGGTGACGATGACTTCGCCGCCGTGCGCGCCGAACTCGGCGAGAACCGCGAGAAGCAGCGCCAGGAAAACGCCGCGATGCATCGCCTCGAAGCGATGCGCGATCGTTTGATCGCCGAGGACGAGGGCGCGTTGTCTGAATTGATCGCCGAGCATCCGCAGGTCGATCGGCAACATCTGCGGTCGTTGGTGCGGCAGGCGCGCATCGAGAAAGACGTTCCGAACAAGCCGCCGAGGGCGTATCGGGAGATTTTTCAGTTGTTGAAGGATCTGGCGAAGCCGGACGATTCGGCCGAGGCCTGAGTGATCCGCGGCACCTTGCGCGGTGCGCTTACTCGCTCCAGCGAAGACTATAGACCCTTCCAGAGTCGTCATTCCGGCGTAGGCAGGAATCGCTTCTGCTTTAGCTCATCATTCCGGCGAACGCCGGAATCGCCTCTAGTTTAGCTCGTCATTCCGGCGAAGGCCGGAATCGCCTCTGCTTTAGCTCGTCATTCCGGCGAAGGCCGGAATCGCCCCTGCTTTAGCTCGTCATTCCGGCGAAGGCCAGAATCGCCTCTGCACTTTGGAGCTTTACAGCCAAGAGCTTTCGCCCTCCTTCGGAGGCCGAGTTACTTTCTCTTTGCGTGGCCAAAGAGAAAGCTAACCAAAGAGAAAGGCCACCCCGCTTGGCGCTTGCCGCACAGGGGCCCCGGTAGAGCAGCGGGCCATCGTGGCCCGCACTCTTCAGAAGAGCCAGAGCACAAACAGAACACCGTCAGCTCCCGGATTACGATCCTTGACTCGCATATCAGCCGTAGGCGGGCATTCCATCCCAGGTGCGGCCATCCATTATTCGGCCATTTGCCTTCTTGGAGTGATGCTCCCCGTTCGCATTGAATGCACCCCACTGCTTGAAAAAGAACTGCACACTCTGCTCTTCGCACTGCCTTTGCACATTACGTACCCAAGCTTCCTTCATAGGGCGCGCTCCCGCTCCTGATTCGCCGCCAACAATCACCCAGTGGATGTCCGTGAGATCTAATTCGCCTACGTCCTCAAGCAAAGGCTCAACACTTAGGAATCGGATGGCCGCAGGAACTTGGCGTAGAAAATCGATGCGCGGAACGCCATGGCGTTTGTTCTCAACGGAGACACCTAGCCAAATATGTTTCGGAATCCGCCTTTCAAATGCATAGTCGAGCAATCGCTCAGCTCGCTTCGTGAGGACTTGAAAAGTGTGCTGTGGGCATCGGCACATGACGTCGAAGACACGATCTATGAACGATTCCGGTATTTGCGTATGAAAAAGATCACTCATCGAGTTGACGAAATACACGGTCGGCTTTGATCGCTTAAGAGGCTCGTCTAAACGGTTAGGCAAGGTTCGAACTTTGCGGAAGCCCTGCTCGTAACCCGGAGTACCCATAGCTTGAAGACGTCGCGCCATCGTCTCCGCGTAACAATGTTTACAACCCGCGCTGAGCTTGGTGCAGCCAACAACAGGATTCCAAGTGCTTTCGGTCCATTCGATCCGCGACTTCGTCGTCATACTAGCCTCTTCAATCGCTCGGTCTTGTCAAAATTCACACCGTTTTTAGAACGCGCTCGCTTCATGTCGAGATTCACGATCACGCCCTGCTTTTGTAAGTTCAAAAGCCCTCGTTGCAATTCTCCGATGAAGCAATTGTTGCGCTCTATCATTTCAGCCATCTCAGGCTGACCAATGCACATCTCACATCCTGCGACCGGCAAGAGTTCCAACCAAGGCTGCTCAAGCGCTTCTTGTCCAGCCTCTGAAGGAGCGTCCTGATCTGAGAATAGGTCACCATTCCCCGTCTTCTTCTCTCTGCGTTGCTGTATTACACAAAACCTCACGGATTGTTGTGTTTCGTGTGCTTTCTCGCTTGCCTCAGCGAACTTGATGACTCCCAAGTCATGATGGGTAACGTGAACCAGAAAATATTTGGAAGTAGTCGAGCCTGGATATTGAACTGGAAAACTGACGCTTCTGGTTCGCTCCGCACCACTTGCAACCGAAGATTCAACCAACCTTTTACGATACAGATTCAACAACCAGCACTCCCTATCCGGATCTCCCGCTAAAGGAGCCTCCGCCAGTCCTTCACCAAAAATTTCCTTCAGGTTGCTCAGTTGAGCCGCCTCATGCTGGTGTCCCACGGCCATGGATAGAAATTTCCACATGTAGTTGATCAGCACTTCGACGCGGCGCTTTTTCAACAACGGTGCTAATGCCGATGGCGAAATGATCCCCTTCCAGCCCAGCGGATCAATCAACACAAACGCAAAATCTGAACCGATGAAATCAGCAATTCGAGTCACGCAATTTTGAAAGTCATCATGCCATGCACTGATATTGAATTCGGGACCTTTCTCATTTGCAACGAAGACTTCCAGCTTCGCAAATGCAGCCGGGCTCTTCTCGATAAAAAGTGCATCAAAGCGAACTCGTTTATGCAGTTTTTCCTCAAGCTGTTCTTGGCAGGCTCGCATGATGCGAACCGCTTGCCCGAATGACGTATCTCGGTAGTCATCCGTCGCAGACTCCCACGGTCCTGCGAAGGCATCGACATACACGATACGCGGACAGTGTTGCCCCAGAATCATGACGAAGCGTTGGAGATAAGCCGAGAGCAGCTGATGTTTTACGAACCCTTGCTCTCGGCCAGCATACGGTACGAGATCACTTTGCTTCATTCGCCCACTCCTTGCGAATCAGAAGAACTGGTCAAACAGCGACGCACGCAGGCCCTAACTGCGTCGTATCCGACCATTGAGGTCAGCCCTTAGCCTACAGTCGATGTTATCTCACAAGCATTCCGTGACCTTCTCTCTCGCAACCGCGAAGCGGTTGCGTACCGAGTGCGGGCCAGGATGGCCCGCTGCTCTACCCGGGGCCCCTGTGCGGCGGTGAGACGGGGACGACAGGCCGCGAAGCGGGAGTCGACAGGGAGGTCGACTCCTTTTCGTCAGGACAGGAGTCCTGTCGAAAAGCCCGGCGCCGGCTCACGGACTTGCCGGGCATGGATGCCCGGCAAGCGCCAAGCGGGGTGGCCTTCTCTTTTGGTTACTTTTCTCTTGGCCACGCAAGAGAAAAGTGACTCGGCTGCCGCAGGCAGACGAAAGCTCCTCGCTCTAGATACCAGAGCGTAGAAGAGCAAATGCGATTCCGGCCTTCGCCGGAATGACGACTGGTGGGGGCTGATGCGGCCTTCGCCGGAATGACGACTGGTGGGGGCTGATGCGGCCTTCGCCGGAGTGACGACTGGGAGGGTCGAAACAAATACCCGGACTTATGACGCCGTGCCGCCCACCGTCATCGAATCGATCTTCAGCGTCGGCTGACCCACGCCCACCGGCACACTCTGCCCATCCTTGCCGCAAACACCCACGCCCTCATCCAGCGCCAGATCGTTGCCGATCATCGAGACACGATTGAGCACTTCCGGTCCGGAGCCAATCAACGTAGCTCCCTTCACCGGCCGCGTAATCCGACCGTCCTCGATCAGATACGCCTCGCTGGCCGAGAAAGTGAACTTGCCATTGGTGATGTCGACCTGGCCACCGCCGAAGTTGGGCGCATACAAACCCTTCTTGACCGAGCGGATGATCTCCTGCGGATCGTGTGATCCTGCCAGCATGTAGGTGTTGGTCATGCGCGGCATAGGCAGCGACGTGAATGATTCGCGCCGGCCGTTGCCGGTGGGCGCCATGCCCATCAGGCGCGCGTTGAGCTTGTCCTGCATGTAGCCCTTGAGGATGCCATCCTCGATCAGCGTGGTGCACTCGGTGGGCGTGCCCTCGTCGTCGATGCTGAGCGAGCCACGACGACCCGGCAACGTGCCGTCATCGACGATGGTGACGCCCTTGGCAGCGACGCGCTGGCCGATGCGGCCGGAAAACGCGGAGCTGCCCTTGCGGTTGAAGTCGCCTTCCAGGCCGTGGCCAATCGCCTCATGCAGCAGCACGCCGGGCCAGCCCGGGCCGAGTACCACGGTCATGCTGCCGGCGGGTGCATCGACGGCGTCGAGGTTTACCAGTGCCTGGCGCACTGCCTCGTCGGCGAACGCCAGCGCGCGGCCATTCTCGATCAGCTCGCGATAACCGTAGCGACCGCCGCCGCCGGAATTGCCCTGCTCGCGCCGGCCATTCTGTTCGGCGATCACCTGCACGCTGAGCCGCACCAGCGGGCGCACGTCGGCGGCAAGCGTGCCGTCGGAGGCGGCGATCAGGATCGTGTCGATGGTGGCGGCCAAGCTCACGATCACCTGCTTCACGCGCGGGTCGCGCGAGCGCGCATATGCATCGACCTCACGCAGCAGCGCGATCTTGTCCGGGTTCGGCAGGCTCTCGACCGGGTCGATCGCCGGATACAGCTGGCGCGCGCCGTTCAGGGCCAGCGGCTTGCCGGCACCGTTGCCATCATGCGCGATCGCGCGCGCGGCTTTCGAGGCTTCCAGCAGCTGCGGCAGCACGATCTCGTCGGAATAGGCGAAGCCGGTCTTCTCGCCGCTGATCGCGCGCACGCCCACACCCTGCTCGATCGAATGGCTGCCATCCTTGACGATGCCCTCCTCCAGCAACCACGACTCGCTGCGTGAATGCTGGAAGTAGAGATCCGCGGCGTCGATCGACGGCCCCATCAGTTGGGTGAACACGCGGTCGAGGTCGCCGGTGGCGATGCCACCCGGGGTGAGCAACTTGCTCTGCGCTAGTGCGATCAGGGAATCCATGGAGTTTCGTTCGTCTACGGTCGATCTGGAACTATCCCATATGGGGCTACCGCCGGCTGCTTTAAAGCGTTGGCAAGGATGTGTGAGCTACCATGCATGGCAGCACAAGCCGGCGTCGAAGGGGAAGTCACAGCATGAGCGAACAATCCAGGCACGGGGCGGCCCGCGAGGCCATCGGTCGTGCGGTGAAGGCGCCGGTCGCGGAAACCCGCGCGTTGCTGCATGACGACGGCGAAATGAAGCCGGGGCTGGGCTGGATAAGCAGCACGATAGCGCTGTCACTGGGTTTCCTGTGCCTGCTGGCGGTACTGGCGTTCCACTTTCCGCAATACCTGACCACACCGGACCTGCGCCACAAGTATTCGGTCGACGTGCTGCGCCAAGTGTTGCTGGTTGGACTGCTGGTCGCCGGCGGCATCTCGCTGGGCAATCTCGTGCTCAACCGCCAGCGCAACCTCAATATCGTGGCGTTCCTGCTGGTGTTCGCGGCGGTCGCGCTGGGAGGCTCGCGCGTGCCGGTGGGCAACTTCCCCGATCACACACCGTATATCGGGCTGGACTGGTTCATCCTCGACCTGCTCGGCTCCACGCTGATCTTCGTGGTGATCGAGAAGCTGTTTCCGCTGTACAAGGGGCAAGCGATCTTCCGCAAGGAATGGCAGACCGACCTGAAGCATTTCGCGGTGAACCACTTCATCGTCGGCCTCGCGCTGCTGACGGTGAACTTCCTGCTGCACCACCTGTTCGGCTGGCTGGTCAGCAGCCACTTCCAGCAGACCGTGCGTGACATCCCGTTCCTGCCGCAGCTGCTCTTATGCGTGCTGGTCGCTGACATGGCGCAGTACTGGACGCACCGCGCGTATCACGAGGTGCCGTTCCTGTGGCGCTTCCATTCCGTGCATCACAGCGTGAAGACGATGGACTGGCTGGCCGGCTCGCGCCAGCACATGCTGGAGCTGATCTTCACCCGTGTCTGCGTGCTGGCGCCGCTGTACATCCTCGGTTTCAGCGAGGCGGCGATGAACGGTTACATCCTGATCGTCGGCTTCCAGGCGGTGTTCAACCACGCCAACGTGCATTTGCCCTGGGGACCGCTGCGCTACGTGCTGGTGACGCCGGATTTCCACCACTGGCACCATGCCTCCGATGACGAGGCAATCGACAAGAATTACGCCGCGCACTATGCGTTTCTCGATTACCTGTTCGGCACCGCCGTGAAATCGAAGAAAACCTTTCCGGAACGCTACGGCGTGGTCGGCGACTACATGCCGGATGGCTTCATCAAGCAGCAGATGTTTCCGTTCCGGCGGCGCCGTTCAACCACGGAATCCTGAGCCTAGCTCCCTCAGCGGCTGCCCGCGCTGCCGGCCGGCGCAGGGGCGGCCAGCGGCGGCGGCACACTTGAGGCGGGTACCGGCATGAGTGACGGCGCGGCCAGCGGTGGCTTGAGCTGGATATCGCGCTTCTCCACCAGGGTCATCACCGGTTTATCCCAGGTGCCGGTGATGTGGTAGCGCCGGATCGCCGCATGATTCAGGCCCTTGCCGAGCAACCCCTGCACGGCAAACCCGGCCGCCGCACCGATCGGACCACCCACTACCGCACCGACGATGGGCAGGCTGTTGCCGACATGTGGGGTCTCCAGCATCTGCTGGTCGTAGTCCTTTGCACGCAGGCCCGTGCGCCCGGTGATGCGTATGTTCGCCGCCGGACCATTGATCTCCATATTGCTGGTGGTGGCATCGCCATTGGCAAGCTTGAAATCACCGGTAATCGAATCGAACGCAAACCCCTTGCCGAACACGTCGCCGAAATCCAGGCTGAGCCGACGCGGCAATTCGCCCAGTGAGACGAGCCCAAGCAGGCGCCCCGCACCGGGCGATGCATCCGGGATGCGGCCGTCACTGACGTGGATGCTCAGGGTGCCGTCCATTGTCGCCAGCGACAGCGCCATGGGTGAGCCGGGCCAGCTTGCGTCGAGCTGGTTCTGCGTCTTGCCGCCTTGCACCAATCCGTCATAACCCAGGGCGGTCAGCATCGCACCAAGGTCCCCGGCCGAAAAACTGATCTTCATGTGCGTATGGCTGTCGATGGCGCTGCCGTTCCAGTCGCCGCTGGCATTGATCTGTACCTGGCTGGACAGCGCGCGCAGTTGCTCGATGTGCTGTCCATTGGCTGTTGGCCAGGTTTCCAGGCGCACCTCGCCAAGCTTCGCATCACCGATGCGCAGGTCACTCACCCACAGATGGAAGGGCGGCAGTGCAGCCGGATTGATACCGGTATTGGCGGGATTGCCCGTGGGTGAGGGCGCACTCGCGGCAACCGGAGCCACCGTGCCGGCCGGCGGGGGCGGGCTCTTCGGCCAGTACAACCGTTGCAGTCGCGCGGTGATGCCACGCTTGCTCAGGTCCTGCGTGGGTACGCTGAAATTGCCGGCGAGCGCGGCGCCGTCCACGTCCATACTCAGCATGTCGGCTTGTGGCGTAGCCTTGATCTTCATCGCCCCCACCGCTTGGCCGAACAACTGTGCCTGATCGGTAGTGACGTCGATGCTTTCCAGCCCCGGGCCGTTGCCACCGCTGCCGGCAGCGGCGCGTTGCACCCAGCCGGTGACATCCAGTTCGCTGGCATGGCCGCGAATGCGCAGGTCGCGCGCCGGCAACACATCCGGCATCTGGTTGCCGAACGCGAGGGTGGCTGCCAGCGGCTGTTTAGAATCCGCGCTGGCCAGGCGGAAATGCCCGCGCATCACCTGCCCCAGTGCCACCTGCAGATCGCTGCCGCTGACCGGCAGGCCCATCGTCATGTGCAGTGGCAGGCTTACCGATGCCGCCTTGTCCAGCGGTGCCGGCAGATTCAGGGTTGTCCCGCTCAGCGGCGAGTCGATGGTAAGGGTCTGCGCCAGCGCGTCCTGGCCGGCAACTTTCGCAATCGCGAAGCCGATGCTGAAATCGCTGCGCCCGCCGGCCAGCTGGCCCAGCCAGTCCAGCGACGGATAGTCCTGCACCAGTTCGGCTACCTTGTAGCTGCCTTGCAGTTGCGCCGAAAACACGGTGTTCGGAGCGCTATTGGCCCCGGCGATCGCCAGTTGCAGTTTGGACGGCTGGCCGCGAAAACCCGCATTCAATGCAGTGGCCTGCATCCCATGCAGGTCGAAGCTCAACGGCCCGTTGATCTTGTCCAGTTTGAGGTTCCACACCGGCGCGCTGAGGTCGGCATCCTGGAGTTGGGCAGTGCCGCTGAGCTGGGCGTCCTGGATCTTTTTCAGCGGCAGGCTCAGGTGGAAATCGAAGCTGCCGGTGCCCCCCAGATTCAGCTTGGCCAGCGTGTCGGCCTGATGGATGCCGATCGGGCTCTTGCTCACGAAGTTCATCAGGCTGGCACCGCTGCCGCTGCCTTGCACGTTGAGGTCGAGCAAGCCCTCGCCGAAATCGGGGATCAACGCGACGGCCTTGTCCGCCTTCACGCCGAGCGACTGACCACCGCTGGCTTCGATCAACATACCGCTGTTGACGAAGCTGGCCACCGCGTTGACGCCTTCCGCGTGCGGCCACGCATCACCGTAGTCGAGCGTGAGGTCACTGATCTGCGCATGCGCCTCGAAGCGGCCTTCGTTGTGATGGAACGGCCAGTCAGCCAGGTCGCCACGCACCAGCACCTGCGCCTGATCGATGTGGCCAGCCACCAAGGCCCGGTCCAGCCACGCGACGGTGCCCGGTGGCAACAAGCTTGGCCAGAACAGCTTGGCTGCCGGCGCGTCGGCTTGATCCACTGAGGCATACAAATCCAGGAACGGAGCGCCGCCCTGCGCCGGCAGGATCGCCTCGCCACGAGCCTGGCCGCCGTAGCCCGCACCGACGAAATCGAGTGTGTCGGCACCGATATGC
Organism: Dyella sp. S184; assembly: GCF_009766065.1. Classification (GTDB taxonomy): domain Bacteria; phylum Pseudomonadota; class Gammaproteobacteria; order Xanthomonadales; family Rhodanobacteraceae; genus Rhodanobacter. Next base: position 426,635 of record NZ_LMUE01000003.1, read on the forward strand.
CAACCGTCGTCCTGTGACCAGAACGCCAATGTGCCTGTCAGTTTCAACAGCACGAATGGCTGGCGGAACAGGTGTGGAAACTGCAGCGTGGCGAGCTGATCGGGCAGTTCCAGCGAAACCGCCTCGGCATCGCCACGCAACTCGCCATGCAGATCGCCCACGCCTGGCAGTTTGCCGACCGGGTCGATGCCCAGATCCTTGAAGGTCACATCTGCCGCGCTCAACCCGCTGGCTTGACTCCACTGCAACGCGACCGTGCTCAGGTCGCCGCGCGGATGTCCGCCGCCGAGCCACTGCGCCAGGCCCGGTGGCACGTCCGGCGCCAACGCCAGCCATGGCAGTAGCGGGGCCAGCTGCAGCTCACGCGCGGCGACGCCGACGCTGAGCTGTGGGCTGCCAGGTTGATGCAGGCTGAGCGCCAGCGCACTGCCGTCGTCGCCGGCCCAGCGCACATCGTAGCCATCCTTGGTCTGTCGCATCCCAGCCAGTCCATGCAGGCTCGGCACGCTGGCCGTGGCGCCGGCCGGCGAAGTCACTGCCAGCGCGTCCAGATCGAAGCGGATCAGGCTGTTGGTCAACTGGCCTTTGTGCCAATCCAGCCATGCGGACAATCGACCATGGCCTTGATCGGCCGTATAGCCGCCCATATCGATGCCGTCCAGCAACGGCTTGAGCTCGACATCGGCGGCGCCCAACCAGATCTGGCCGTTGCTGCCGTCGTCACGGAAGCGACCAGCCGTGCGCAAGGCGGTGTCCACGCCACCACGCTGCAACCGGCCGCCGAAGCGGATCTGACTGCCCTGCCGGCTCAGTCGCAATTGCGGGGCTAGCAAAATGTAGTGCTTGCCGCGGATGGCGTCGGTGATATCCAGCCGCAGGTCCTCCAGCCACAGATCCAGTGAAAGCCGACCCGGCGAGAACGGTTGCTTGTTGGTGCCACCGGCGACGCCGATGCCGTTGATGTGCCAGCCAGCGGCGTCCCGTGCCAGATCCAGTTGCAGGCCACGCACGTGCAGGTTAAGCAGGTGCCGCGTCGGCAGCAGCCAGCCGCCGAAATCCAGTTTCAGTTCGGACTCCGGGAGCTGCAGCACGGTCCCTTGCTCGCCAGGCGCTGTTCCCACCGTCACGTTGTGCATGATGAACAGCGGACCGGACGGTGCCCAGCGTCCTTCCATGGAAGTGAACGTGACTGGCCGCTGTATGCGCTGGCTGAGCTGAGCAGCCACCCACGCCGGATGCCTCGCCAGCAGCGGCAGCAGCAGTTGCGCCAACGCCATCAGCACGGCCAGCAGGATCACCGTGACGCCGGCAACCCAGCCCAGTGCACGGGCGCAAAAATGCGGCCATCGCAGCCACCGATTGTTCACGCGCGGCGATCCAGACGGGATTTACAGCAAGACGACATCAAACTGTTCCTGCGAATAATGCTCTTCAGCCTGAAAGCGTATGCTTTTGGAGATGAACTCTTCCAGTTCGGCCACCGCGCCGGACTCTTCCTCCAGGATGCGGTTGACCACCAGCGGGTTCGCCATCACGAGCAGCTGCTGGGCATTGAACTGGCGCACCGCGCGGGTGATCTCGCGGAAGATCTCGTAGGTCACCGTTTCGGCAGTCTTCAGCACGCCGCGGCCGTTGCAGGCCGGACACGGCTCGCACAGCTGTCGCGCCAGACTTTCGGTGGTGCGCTTGCGGGTCATTTCGACCAGTCCCAGCGCCGACATCGGATAAACGGTGGTCTTGGCGTGGTCACGTGCCAGTCCCTTGCCCAACATGCGCAGCACCTGGCGCTTGTGCTCCTCATCGTTCATGTCGATGAAGTCGATGATGATGATGCCGCCCAGGTTGCGCAGCCGCAGCTGGCGCGCCGCCGCCTGCGCCGCCTCCAGATTGGTGCGGTAGACCGTCTCCTCGAGGTTGCGCGAGCCGAGGTAGGCGCCGGTATTGACGTCGATCGTGGTCATCGCCTCGGTCTGGTCGACGATCAGGTAGCCGCCGGATTTCAGCGGCACCTCCTTTTTCAGCGCGCGCTGCATCTCGTCCTCGACCCCGTACAGGTCGAAGATCGGCCGCTCGCCGTCGTAGTGCTCGATGCGGTCGTCCAGGCTCGGCATGAACTTGTGCACGAATTTGACCACCTTCTCGAACGTCGCGTGCGAATCGATCCGCACCTTCTCGATGTCGTCGTTGAGCATGTCGCGCAGGCTGCGCAGCGGCAGCGACAGTTCCTCGTAGACGCGTTCGCCCATCTTGGCCTTGGCGATGTTCTCCTGCACCACCCGCCAGACCTTGGTGAGATAGGCCACGTCGAACGCCAGCGACTCGGCGCTCTGGCCCTCGGCATTGGTGCGCACAATGTAGCCCAGCGGGTTGTCGCCGATCAGCGGAGTCAGCACGTCCTTCAGCCGCTGGCGCTCGGTTTCGTCCTCGATGCGCGCGGAAATGCCCAGCGTGCGCGCGTACGGCAGCAGCACCAGGTAGCGCGAGGGAATCGACAGGTGTGCCGACAGCCGCGCGCCCTTGGTGCTGATCGGATCCTTCACCACCTGCACCACGATCTCCTGGCCTTCGTGCACCAGTTCGCTGATCGAGGGAATGTGACCGTTGCCGTTGCCGTTCGATTCCACGCCTTCGGCAGTGGCCGCTGGCAGCGGGCGCACGATGTCCGAAGCGTGCAGGAACGCCGCCCGCTCCAGCCCGATCTCCACGAACACCGCCTGCATGCCGGGCATCACCCGCTGAACCCGGCCTTTATACACATTGCCGACATAGCCACGCTTGGAGGCCCGCTCGACGTGAACCTCCTGCAACATGCCGTTCTCGACCACCCCGACCCGTGTCTCGCGCGGGGTCACGTTGATCAGTATTTCTTCGCTCACCACATACTCCCCAGACAGGTGATCTTTATAGCGGCTGCGACCACGAACTGTCGATGAACCATCACGGTGAATCGGCATTCCCGTGCCTGATACCGCAAAATAAGCTGTCTGTACGCATGATGTTCTGCTGGCGGAAGCACCTCTGGTGGTGATGGCCAGGTTTACCGCCTTCACCTGCCGCACAATCGTGACCAGTCAAAAACTCGGGAGTTCAGAAATCATGACCACGCCGATACTGCTGGCTTGGAGCGGTGGCAAGGACTGCCTGCTGGCGCTGCAGCACCTGCTCGCCGATCCGCAATGGCAGGTCGTCGGCCTGCTCACCACGGTCAACCGCAACTACCAGCGCGTGGCGATGCACGGCGTGCAGCGCGAGGTGCTGCTGGCACAGGCCGCCGCGCTCGGTCAGCCGTTGCTCGAAGTGATGCTGGACTGGCCCGGCAGCAACGAGGCCTACGAGCAAGCCCATGCGCAGGGGCTGGTCGAAGCGCGCATGCGCTGGCCCGGTATCCGCCACTGCGCATTCGGCGACCTGTTCCTGGAAGATGTGCGCGACTACCGCGTGCGCCAGCTCGGCCGCGACAACTGGCGCGCGGTGTTTCCGCTATGGGGTGAGGACACCGCCGCGCTGTCGCGCCGCTTCGTCAGCGAAGGTCATCGCGCCATGCTGTGCTGCGTGGATACCCAGCAACTCGACGCCAGCTATTGCGGCCGCGACTACGATGCCGCCCTGCTCGACACGCTGCCGGCCGGCGTCGATCCATGCGGCGAACGCGGCGAATTCCACACCTTGAGCTACGCCGGCCCGCTGTTCCGTCAGCCGCTCAAGCTGCGCCGCGGCGAATCGGTACTGCGCGACGGACGTTTCCAGTTCACCGATTTCCTGCTCGATGAAAATGCCGCGAAAAGCTGAAAGCCACATCCTGCCCGACGTGCTGCGGCCCGGGCTGAAGCTGGTGTTCTGCGGCACGGCCGCCGGCAAGCGCTCGGCAGCGGAACGCGCCTACTACGCGCATCCTGGCAATCTGTTCTGGCGCGCGTTGCACGAGGCCGGGCTCACTCCGCGTCAGCTGTCACCATCGGAATTTCCGCAACTGCCTGATTACGGCATCGGCCTTACCGATCTGGCGAAGCGTCACAGCGGCAACGATGACGAGCTGCCGCGCGATGCGTTCGATGTACCGGCACTGATCGCCAAGATCGAACGCCACGCGCCACGCCTGCTCGCGTTCACCAGCAAAAATGCAGCACGCGCAGTGCTGGGGCGTACCGTCCACTACGGCTTGCAGACTGAAGTCATCGGCACCACCCAGTTGTTCGTGTTGCCGTCACCCTCGGGACAGGCACGTGGCCATTGGATTCTTGCGCCATGGCTGATGTTGTCGGAGCGTGTCAGAAAACTTTGATCGTTGAACGTGAAGAGTGTGCGCAAGATGAGCTCGGCAAGTCGCTTGTTGCTGTCCTGCTCACCCTGCACAATCCAATGCAAGCATCACCGGCAATCAGATAGTCGGTCTGACCGGAGATCCACGTTTCTGCATCGTTATTCATGTCGTCCGGTGAGTTGAATTAATTTCTCCTCTGTCGTGGCATGGGATGTGTGCACAACAGGGGTACCACATGTTCAAGTACTACCTGCAGCTGGGCCTGCGCAGCCTGCGCCGCAACCCGGTGCTTACTGCGCTGATGGTCTTGGCGATCGGTTTTGGCGTGGCGTCATCGATGACGACATATACGGTATTTCGTGCCATGTCGGGCGACCCGATCCCATGGAAGTCGGACAAATTGTTCTTTCCCCAGGTTGACGCGTGGGGACCCAATCCGCGGAACGGCACTGAACCTGCCGATGCCATGACGTATATCGATGCTGTTTCATTGACGCGCGATCATCGTGCGCATCTGCAGTCCGCGCTTTATCCGATTGCACCGACTGTCCATTCTGACGATCCGACGCAGAAGTCGCGAACGGCACCTGGGCAAGCGGTAGATAGCGAGTTCTTTCCCATGCTCGATGTGCCATTTCTGTATGGTGGTGGCTGGACTGCGGCAGATGACGAACAGCATGCGAGGGTAGCGGTCATCAGCAAGAGCCTGAATCAAAGGCTATTCGAGGGAACGAACAGTGTGGGACAAAGTATTCAGCTGGATAGCCATAGTTATCGGGTGAGCGGTGTGCTGGACGACTGGCATCCGCAGCCAAAGTTCTATGACTTGGCCACTACCGATGCGTTTGGCACAGCCGATCAAGTGTTCCTCCCATTTACTACAGCGACCGATGCTCAACTCGCTACCAGAAGCGGTTTTCTTTGTATCAAACTTCCCGGCCCAGGATGGGCCGCCACGCTGAACTCTAGTTGCGTCTGGATCGGCTATATGGTCGAGCTGGATACGCCATCTCAGGTGAGTACCTATCGCACCTATTTGGAAGGCTATGCACGTGAGCAGCAGGCTTCTGGTCGCTTCGGCTGGGTACCCAATAATCGCCTGCGCGATTTTTCCGCGTGGCTGGATTTCGAGCATGTTGTTCCACCACAAACCAAGACTTCCTTTGTGGTTGCGCTTTGCCTTCTGCTGGTTTGCATGGTCAACACTGTGGGTTTGCTGCTGGCCAAGTTTCTGCGACGCTCGGGCGAAATCGGGGTACGCCGAGCACTGGGCGCCAGTCGCCTCGCCATTGCTGCCCAGTTCGGCGTGGAAGCGGGCACGATCGGCATGGCTGGAGGCGTGCTTGGGTTAATGCTGACCTGGCTTGGTGTGCAGGTGATGCACGGTTCCCTACCCAGGCAGTTCGCCGCCCTCGCCCACATCGATCTGTTGCTGCTATGGCAGACGCTGCTGCTGGCCGTTGTCGCTACCGTGCTGGCGGGCCTGTATCCGATCTGGCGCGCCATGTATGTGCGCCCGGCGCTGCAGCTCAAGGAAGATTGAGGAGCCACTCATGTCCATACACCCCATACTTTCCGCCTTGCGCCGGCAGAAGACGGGCACAACACTTATTGCTCTGCAGATCGCGCTGACCCTGGCGATCGTCTGCAACGCCTTGTTCATCATCAGAACGCAGTTCGAGCAGATGGGCCGCCCCACCGGGCTCGATGAGCGCAATCTGCTCATGGCCGCAACGACACAATCCGGTATCAACAGCAGCACGGACGCCGGCAAGGCAACACTCGACGCATCGATCAAGGCTGACCTGACCGCCCTGCGGCAGTTGCCAGATGTGATCGATGCCTACGAAACCCGTTCGATTCCATTGAGTGGTGGCCTTTGGGGGCTTGGAATAAGGATGATGCCTAGCGGTGCCTACGGCTCGCACACCACCTATTTCGACGCCGATGAGCACACCCTGGCAACGTTGGGCCTGCGACTAGTGGCGGGGCGCAATTTTCGCAGCGACGAGATTGGCGAGGATGATGACTTCGGTGTTCTGCAGCCGGCGGTCATCATCGTGTCCAAGCACCTGGCTGACAATCTGTTTCCGCGCGGTGACGCTCTGGGCAAGCCAGTCTATTTCACCAGCGCCACCAAACCCAGCACCATCGTCGGCATCGTCGAACGTATGCAAACAAGTTCAACCTACAGCGGGACCGATAACAGGACGTGGGACTCGACCTTGGTGCCCATGCGCTTGGTGACCCCTTCCCGCCACTACGTTGTGCGCACTAGATCAGGTCGGCTGGCCGCTGCCATGCAGAGCGTACCGGCAGCCCTGTATGCCCAGGATCCGCAGCGCGTAATTCCTGACGGCTCAGGGGGCGACGAAGCCGGTGTGCGCAGATTCGCGCAGATTCGTGCCGAGGCATACCAAGGTGATCGCACACTGGCGATGCTGATGGGCATCATCAGCATCATCCTGCTGGCGGTAACCGGCTGTGGTATCGCGGGACTTTCCAGCTTCTGGGTTGGCCAGCGCCGGCGACATATAGGTGTGCGCCGTGCGCTCGGCGCGACCCGGCGCGACATCGTTCGTTACTTCCTTATCGAAAACGCGCTTATCAGCGTTGCCGGAGTCATCGTTGGAATACTTCTGACCTTCGAGTTCAACGGATGGTTGATGAGGCAGTTCGAGCTGACACGGCTTTCACCGGTCTATGTCCTGATGGGCGTGGTGATGCTATTGCTGCTAAGCCAGGGAGCCGCCCTCGCACCCGCACTGCGCGCTGCACGGATTGCACCGGTGGAGGCTATCCGCTCATCCTGACCCACCTCGGCGGGTGATCCATGAAGAGTGCAGTGCATCACATCGGGCAGGACCTCAATCAATCGGCGTCTGCCGATACTTGCTGACGTCACGCTCCAGTACTACCGGCGCCTTGTTCGCCCATGAGCCCCGGATATAGCTGACTACCGCAGCCACGTCGGCATCGTTCAGTTGCTGCGCGAACGGCGGCATTGAATACGGCCGTGGATTGGCCGCGGTCAGCGGTGCAAAGCCGCCCAGCAGGACCGCACGGGTTGCGTTGATGCCGCTCGGTTCGGTCACCGAGGAGTTGCCGTTGAGCGGTGGGTAGATCCCGGCGACGCCGTTGCCATCCTTGCCGTGACAATCCACGCAATGCTGTTGCGTGTAGATCTTCTCGCCCTGCTGCACGAGCGCCTTCGCATTGAATGGTGACGGTTCCTCCGGCGCCAGCGTCCGCGCTGGCAAAGAACCCAGATAAGTTGCCACGGCGTGCAGGTCGTCATTGGTCATGTGCTGGGTGCTGGTCGCCACCACGTCGGCCATCGGACCGAACGCCGTGCCTTTCGACGACTGACCGGTTTTCAGCAAGTCGACGATGTCCTGTTCGTTCCAGCCCTGCAGGCCGCCGTTCTGCCGCGTGCTCAGATCCGGCGCATACCAGTTCTGCTGCGGGATCTGGCCACCGGTCAGATGCATGTCCTGCGGTGTGCCGCCCAGCGAATCGCGCGCCGCATGGCACTCGTTGCAATGCCCGAGTCCCTGCACCAGATAAGCACCGCGATTCCACTGCGCCGACTGGTTCGGATCAGGCTTGTACACGCCTTCCTTGAAGTACAACGCGCGCCATGCCGTCAGGCTGTTGCGCACGCTGTACGGAAATTCCAGCGTCGGCGCGGTGGACGGCAGATGCACCGAGGGCAACGACTGCAGGTAGGCGAACATCGCCAGCGCATCGTCATGCGTCACCTTGGTATACGAGGTGTACGAGAACGCCGGATACAGCCATTCGCCATGCCGCCCTTTGCCATCGTGCAATGCTTGCCAGAAATCCTCGAAGCTCCAGTTGCCCAGACCGGTTTCACGATCCGGCGTGATGTTGGGTACCGGGATATTGCCGAACGGCGTGGCCAGTGAGCGACCGCCGGCAAACGCGGCGCCACCCTGCGCGGTATGGCAGCCGGCGCAATCGCCGACCGCGGCCAGATATTCGCCGCGCGCGATCAAGGCCGGATCGTGCAGGGTTGCGGCAGTCACCTTGCTCATGGCTGGTGATGTCGGCTGATGAGCACCGCCAAAAAACAACCAGCCCAGCAGCAGCGCGACCAGCACCACGATCAACAACAGCAGTCGAAGCAGCCATTTCATGTGCGGTCTCCCGTCGCGCCCAGGACGCCGCACGGCAACGGCGGCGTCACCGAGCCGGCGGCCTGTGCATGCGTGTCGGCCGGCAATTGGCGACTGGCCAGCGCTGCTGCCACCGCGGTGATATCCGATGCGCTCAGCCGGTTGGCCACCAACGCCATGCAATCCGGCGTCACCGTGCCGCGTGTATGCGTGCGCCACGAGCCCAGTTGGGCGCTGAGGTAGTCATACGGCAGGCCGACCAGTCCCGGCGTCGACGGTTGCACGCCGGTCAACTGACTGCCGTGACAGCTGGCGCAGGCGGGAATCTGGCGCGCCGGATCGCCCTTGCTGACCAGCTGTTCGCCGCGCTGCAAGGTCGCCGCGGACACCGGCGGCAGCGGCGAGCGGCCGTACGGCACTTGCTGCGCGGCGAAGTACTCGGCGATCTCCTGCATGTACGCCGGGCTCAGCTGGCGCACGGTGTATTCCATCGGCGCGTACTTGCGCAGCCCATTCTTGAAATCCTGCATCTGCCGCGCCAGGTAGGCGGCCGGTTTGCCGGCCAGGCGCGGGAAGTAGCCGCTGTCCGGCGTGCCTTCGCCATGCACGCCATGGCAGGTGGTGCAGGCCATGATGCGTTGCTGCAAGGTATCGGGAATCGGCGGCGCGTCGGCCGCGCGACTGGCGGTGCTGAACAGGATGGCGACGACAAGAAGGACCGCCGCACCGAACGGCTTGGCATGATGCAGGCGGGTGTTCGTGTTCATCCTTCGATTATAGGCGCGCGCAACGCGATGACCGGGCGCGCATGGCGCTAAGCTGGCGCTTCGCGACAACATGCCGCATTCGTCGAACCCGGAGGTCATCGTGAGCCGTTCCGCCGTCTGTCTTGCCGCACTTGCTACTGCACTAATTGCCGTCCCGGCCATCGCTGCCGATTCAACGGCGCCTGCTAGCGCTTACGCATCGATCGCACAACTGCAGCAACGCATGGACACCGGCACACTCGACAGCCGGCAACTGACGAAACAGTTCCTCGGTCGCATCCAGCACATCGACCAATCGGGACCCACGTTGCGCGCGGTACTCGGGACGAACCCGGATGCGCTGAAACTTGCTGGCGCACTCGATGCGAAACGTACAAAAGCACACGGCCCGCTGTACGGCATCCCGGTTCTGCTGAAGGACAACATTGACACCGGCGATCGCATGCTCACTACCGCCGGCTCATTCGCGCTCACGGATGCTCCGGCACCACACGACTCCGCAGTGGCGGAACGCCTGCGCCAGGCCGGTGTGCTGATCCTCGGCAAGACCAACCTCAGCGAATGGGCAGACATGCGCTCCGATCATGCCAGCAGCGGCTGGAGCGGAGTCGGCGCCCAGACGCGAAACCCATATGCACTCGATCGCAATCCCTGCGGCTCGAGCTCAGGCTCCGCCGCAGCGGTGGCGGCCGGGCTCGTCACCGTGGCGATCGGCACTGAAACCGACGGTTCGATCATCTGTCCTGCCTCGATGAACGGCATCGTCGGAATCAAGCCCACGCTGGGGCTGGTCAGCCGCAGCGGCATCGTGCCGATCAGCCACAACCAGGACACTGCCGGCCCGCTGGCGCGCAACGTGGCTGATGCCGCCGCGCTGCTGAGCGTGATCGCCGGCAGCGATTCGCGCGACCCCGCCACTGCCGAGGCGGACAAGCATGCCACTGACTACACCCGCTCCCTCGACCCGAATGGCCTGAAGGGCAAGCGCATCGGCGTGGTGCGTCAGCTGGCCGGCAACGAGCCGAACGCGGATCGCGTGCTTGAGCAGGCGATCGCGATCATGAAGGCGCAAGGCGCGATCATCGTCGATCCGGTCACGTTGCCGCATCTGAGCGAATTGAATGCGCCAGAGAACACGGTGCTGCAATACGACCTCAAATACGATCTAAACGCCTACCTGGCCACGCGGACCGGACTGAAGGTGCATACGCTGGCCGACCTGATCGCGTTCAATCAACGCGAGGCAGTGCGCGAAATGCCATGGTTCGGCCAGCAACTGTTCGAGCAGGCTCAGGCCAAGGGTCCACTCACTGACAAAGCCTATCTCGATGCGCAGACCAAGGCGAAGCAGCTGGCCGGCCCGGAGGGCATCGACGCCGCGCTGGCGAAGGATCATCTCGACGCCCTGTTGGCACCATCATGGGGACCGGCCTTCGTCACCGACCCGGTGCTTGGCGACCATATCGTCAGCGGTGACCCAAACATCGGCGGCGCCTCGCAACCCGCCGCGGTCGCCGGCTATCCGTCAATCACCATGCCCGCCGGCTGGGCACATGGCCTTCCAGTCGGGATCGTATTGTTCGGCGCGAAGTGGAGCGAGCCTACGCTGATCTCGATCGCCTACGGTTTCGAGCAGCACAGCCATGCCTGGCAGCCACCGAAGTTCCTCGATACGGTGGACGGCACGCCCGTTGCAGCCACGCGCTGAGCCATCCAATGAAAAGGCGGCCGATGGCCGCCTTTTCATTCAAGTGATGTAACGCAGGCTCAGCCCTGCCCGCTCACCGACTTGCGCACGATCAGCATCGCCAACTCCAGTGACTGCTCGTAGTTCAGGCGTGGATCGACCATCGACTTGTAAGCACGGTCGAGATCGGTTTCGGACAGGTCACGCGCGCCGCCCATGCACTCGGTGACGTCTTCACCGGTCAGCTCCAGGTGCACGCCACCCAATCGCGTACCGGCGGCGGCGTGAATGTCGAACGCCTGGTCCAGCTCGCCACGGATGTTGTCGAAGCGGCGGGTCTTGTAGCCGTTCGAAGTGCTCTCGGTATTGCCGTGCATCGGATCGGCCACCCACAGCACCCGGCGACCCTCGCGCTTCACCGCCTCGAGTAGCGGCAGTAGCGCTGTCGCGATATTGGCGTTGCCCATGCGATGGATCAGGGTGAGTCGACCCGGCTCGTCGTGCGGGTTCAACGCATCGATCAACGGCAACAACTGCTCGGGCTTCACGCTGGGACCAACCTTCACCGCGATCGGGTTACTGATGCCGCGGAAATATTCCACATGCGCGCCATCCAGTGCCGCGGTGCGCATGCCGATCCACGGAAAGTGCGTGGACAGATTGAAGAAGCCACGGTGGCGTGGCACCTGTCGCGTCAGTGCCTGCTCGTAATGCAGCAGCAGGGCCTCGTGCGAGGTGAAGAAATCCACCCGCGAGAAGCCCGCGATCGGACCGGCCAGCGTCTCCATGAAGCGCAGCGAATCGCCGATGCCGGCAACCATCTTGCGGTACTCGGCGGCTAGCGGCGAATGCTCGACCCAGGCCAGATCCCAGTATTCCGGGTGATGCAGATCAGCGAAGCCGCCGTCGATCAGTGCACGCACGAAATTCATGGTAAGCGCCGAATGCGCATGCGCCTGGATCAGCCGTTGCGGATCGGGACGACGGGCCTCCACCGTGAAGTCCGGGCCATTGATCACGTCACCGCGAAAACTGGGCAGTGTCTGTCCATCGCGGGTTTCGCTGTCAGTCGAGCGCGGCTTCGCATACTGACCGGCGAACCGGCCCACACGTAGTACCGGCTTCTTCAGGCCGTGCACCAGCACCAGGCTCATCTGCAACAGCACTTTCAGTCGGTTGGAAATGATCGGACTGGTGCAGTCGGCAAAGCTTTCCGCACAATCACCACCCTGCAGCAGAAAGCGCTTTCCTTCCTGCGCCTCGGCCAGCGACTGCTTCAGCGCCAGTACTTCCCATGAGGTCACCAGCGGAGGCAGTTGGGCCAGATGCGCGGTGGCCGCAGCCAGTTCGGATGCGTCGTCATAATGCGGCTGCTGCAGCGCCGTGCGCTGCTGCCACGAGTCAGGGGCCCAATCGCCGGGCGTGGTTTGCGTGTGGGTCACATCGGTATTCATCAGTGCAGCCTTGGTACTTGCAGAAACATTCACATCAATGGGCCCGGCGTCGCGTGGCACTGATTGCCAGTACACCCAGCAAAACAAACCAGAGCAGGGTCCAGGCCGGCATCGGCAGGCCCAGGATCGGTTCGACCTTGGCGCATTCGCCGGAACCGGTGAACACCAGCTGCAACACCTTCGCGAATGGAAACGCACTGAACATGTAATCCAGCGGTGGACCGCAGGACGGAACCTGGTCAGCCGGCAGCGACTGAATCCACAGGTGCCGAGCTGCCACCGCGATACCGAAGATCGTCCCGAGTAGCACACCACCGGTATACACCCAGCGCACACCGCTGCGCGGCGCATGCAGGCCGCCCAGCAGGAAGAACACGGCCATCACGAGGAAAGCCACGCGCTGGAAGATGCACAGCGGGCACGGAATCAGGTTCCAGTGGTATTCGGAAAACAGCGCAAAGCCAAGCAGGCCTGCACAGATCAGGAAACCAGCGAGGAAGCTGACGCGATACGACCAACGGAAGGGATTCATGGCATTTTGTTGCGTTGCGGGACAACGACATTACCTGTTCGTCAACGCGCTGTCAGCAAGGCAACGGCATTCCGTCGAAAATTTGCGCCCTGCCCGTGCGCAGAAAGCAAAAACCCGGCAGGTTGCCCGGCCGGGTTTTGGTGTATGGACGTCTGAACGCCTGTTCGATCGGGCATGCGCGGCCGACTTATCCGACCCGCTTATTCAGCGTCGACAGCCTCGACCTGCGGGCGACCGACCAGCTCGACATACGCCATCGGCGCATTGTCGCCGGGGCGGAAGCCGCACTTGAGGATGCGCAGGTAGCCGCCCGGACGCTCGCTGTAACGCGGGCCCAGTTCGACGAACAACTTGCCGACGGCTTCCTTGTCACGCAGGCGCGAGAAGGCAAGGCGGCGATTGGCAACGCCGTCGGTCTTGGCGAGCGTGATCAGCGGCTCGGCCACACGACGAAGTTCCTTCGCCTTGGGCAGGGTGGTACGGATCAGCTCATGCTTGATCAGCGAGGACGCCATGTTCTTGAACATGGCTTCGCGGTGCGAGCTGGTGCGGTTGAGTTTGCGTCCGGATTTTTGGTGGCGCATGGCAAAAGTCTCTATGTCTGTTGTTATGAAAAGCCGGCACCTGTGTCCGGCTTCCCGCGGTTACCCGCTATGAGGAGCCTCTAAGAACAGGCTCTTATTAGAAGTGCGGCCACGGATGGCCGCCTTTGGCGGTTGGCAAAGCGGGTATACGCATACTCGCCAAACCGAAATGACTCAGCGATCAAGGAGGATCGCAAAAGCAGTCGCGGTCACGGATGGCCGCTTCTGGTGCACAATCATGGCGCTACGCACACCCTGACCAACATCTTTGCTACACAGCGATCAAGGACGATCGCACGAACATTCGTTCGCAAAAAACTATCAGCCCAGCTGCATGCCGTGCGAGAGACCCGGCGGCGGCCAGTTCTCGAGTTTCATGCCGAGTGCGAGACCACGCCCGCCCAGCACATCCTTGATTTCAGTCAACGACTTCTTGCCCAGGTTCGGCGTCTTCAGCAGCTCGACTTCGGTCTTCTGTACCAGATCGCCGATGTAGTAGATGCTCTCGGCCTTCAGGCAGTTAGCCGAACGCACGGTGAGCTCCAGATCGTCGATCGGACGCAGCAACAGCGGATCGAAACCACTCTTCTCCGCCTTGTCGATGGCGCTCTCGCGACGCGAGAAGTCACCGAACACCGACAGCTGGTCGTTGATGATTTCGGCGGCCTTGCGAACCGCGTCCTCAGCGCCGATCGTTCCATTGGTCTCGATATCGAGAACCAACTTATCGAGATTCGTGCGCTGCTCGACACGAGCGGCGTCCACTTCGTAAGCCACACGCAGGACCGGCGCGAACGACGCGTCCAGCTGCAGGCGGCCGATCGGACGAGCTTCATCATCCGGATGCTGGCGCGTGCTGGCCGGCTGGTAGCCGACGCCGCGACGCACCTTCAAACGCATGTTGAGCGCGACATCCTTGGTCAGGTGGCAGATCACGTGATCGGGGTTGATGATCTCAACCGAATGATCAACGACGATGTCGCCGGCGGTGACCACGCCCTTGCCCTTCTTGGACAGGGTAAGCGTCACTTCATCGCCGGTATGCTGAAGAATAGCCACGTCCTTCAGGTTGAGCAGGACTTCAATCACGTCCTCCTGCAGGCCTTCCAGGGTGGTGTACTCATGCAGCACGCCATCGATTTCAACCTCGACGATGGCACTGCCAGGGATCGAGGAGAGCAGTACGCGACGCAGCGCGTTGCCCAGGGTGTGACCGAAGCCACGCTCGAGCGGCTCGACCACCACCTTGGCGCGGTTGGCTCCGAGCTGTTCGACGCTGAGGCCTCGGGGCCGCAGCACACTAGTTGACGAAACTGCCATGCAGAACTCCGGTAATTACTTCGAGTAAAGCTCGACGATCAATGCTTCATTGATGTCGGACGGCAAATCACCGCGATCCGGCACTGACTTGAACGTGCCTTCAAATTTCTTGGCATCGACTTCGACCCAGATCGGACGCAGGTCCATGGTGTCGAAAATCGTCGACGCTTCCTGAACGCGCAGTTGGGTGCGTGCCTTCTCGGTCAATGCGATCGCATCGCCCGGACGGACCTGGTAGGAAGGAATGTTCACCTTCTTGCCGTTCACCAGGATCGCCTTGTGGGCAACCAGCTGGCGGGCCTGGGCGCGGGTCACCGCAAAGCCCATGCGATAGACGACATTGTCCAGACGGCTTTCGAGCAGACGCAACAGGTTCTCACCGGTGTTGCCCTTGAGGGTCGACGCCTTGGTGTAGTAGTTGCTGAACTGACGCTCGAGCACACCATAGATGCGCTTGACCTTCTGCTTCTCACGCAGCTGGACGGCATAGTCGGACATGCGCATGCGCTTGTTCGCGCCATGCTGGCCGGGCTTGTTTTCCAGCTTGCACTTGGAATCCAGCGCACGCGCCGGGCTCTTCAGGCTGAGATCTGCACCCTCACGACGGGCGAGTTTGCAGGTAGCTCCACGATAACGGGCCATGGGTATGCTCCTTAGACTCGACGCTTCTTGGGGGGACGGCAGCCGTTATGCGGAATCGGCGTGACGTCAATGATGTTGAGCACCTTGTAGCCCAACGCGTTCAGTGAACGCACCGCCGACTCGCGGCCCGGGCCTGGGCCCTTGATGCGCACTTCCACGGTCTTCACGCCGTAGTCGCCTGCAGCACGGCCAGCCTTTTCGGCGGCAACCTGGGCAGCGAACGGGGTCGACTTGCGCGAGCCACGGAAACCGGCACCGCCGGCAGTAGCCCACGACAAGGCATTGCCCTGGCGATCGGTGATGGTGACGATGGTGTTGTTGAAGGAGGCCTGCACGTGGGCCACGGCATCCGTGACAACGCGCTTGATCTTCTTCTTGGTTTTGACCGGCTTAGCCATATTCGGAATCCGTTACTTCTTGATCGCGCGACGGGGACCCTTGCGGGTACGTGCGTTGGTACGCGTGCGCTGGCCGCGCACCGGCAGGCCGCGACGATGGCGCAGGCCACGGTAGCAACCCAGATCCATCAGACGCTTGATGGCCATACCCACCTCGCGGCGCAGATCGCCTTCGACAATGTACTTGCCGATCTCGTGGCGGATTTTCTCCACCTCGCCTTCACTGAGGGACTTGATCTGGGTGGTGGGAACCACGCCAGCATCCACGCAGACTTTCTTGGCCCGGCTGCGGCCGATACCGTAAATGCTCTGCAGACCAACCCAGACATGCTTCTGGACCGGCAAATTGACACCCGCGATGCGCGCCATGATGTACTTTCTCCGATGCGTTTCGTGCGCGGTAAACGCGCAATTCTAACCTGAATTACCCTGACTGGAAAGCCCTGCGACACCGCGGTGTCGCCACTTCCCGACTTTGACCTACCCGTTGGCAGCCTCAGCTGCGACGCAGATTGGCCTTTTTGAGCAGACTCTCGTACTGGTGACTGACCAGATGCGCCTGCACCTGAGCCGTGAAATCCATCACCACCACCACCACGATCAGCAGCGACGTGCCACCGAAATAGAACGGCACATGCCAGGCCTGCTGCATGAACGATGGCACCAAACACACCAGTACCAGATACAACGCGCCAACACCGGTAAGGCGAGTCATCACCGCATCGATGTAGCTGGCCGTGGCCTTGCCCGGACGAATGCCCGGAATCAGCGCACCCGACCGCTTGAGGTTGTCGGCCGTCTCATCGGCGTTGAATACAATCGCCGTGTAGAAGAACGCAAACCCGATAACCAGTACCGAAAACACAATCGAGTACAACGGATTGCCTGGACTCAGCGACTGCGTCAGATCCTGCAACCAGCGTGACTGCTGACCCGTGCTGAACCAGCTGATCGCCGTCGCCGGGAACATCAGCAGGCTCGAGGCAAAGATCGGCGGAATCACACCCGCCATGTTGATCTTCAGCGGCAAGCTCGAACTCTGGTTCATGTAGGCCTTCTGCCCACCCGAACGCCGAGCGTAGTTCACCGTGATCCGTCGCTGCGCACGCTCCATGAACACCACGAAGGCAGTCACGCCCAGTACAACGACCGCAACCAACAGCACCTTGACCAGCGTCAGCTCACCGTTGTTGGCCATACCCAGGGTATGCACCACCGCACCCGGCAAACCGGCGACGATGCCCGCGAAGATCAGCAGCGAAATACCGTTGCCGATACCACGCTCCGTCATCTGCTCGCCCAGCCACATCAGGAACATCGTGCCTGCGGTCAACCCGACCACCGAAGACATGATGAAACCGAAGCCTGGCGTGTAGACCACAGGCGCGCCACCGGCTGCGACCTGATTCTGCAACGCCACCGCAATACCGAACGACTGGAACGCTGCCAGACCCACCGTGGCGTAGCGCGTATACATCGTCATCTTGCGCTTGCCGGCCTCGCCTTCCTTGCGCAGCCCCTGCAGTCCGGGAAGCACCGAGCCCATCATCTGGAACACGATCGACGCCGAAATGTATGGCACCACGCCGAGTGCGAACACCGAGAAGCGAGCCAGCGCACCACCCGAGAACATGTTGAACATGTCCATCAGGCCGTTGCCGTTGACCAGATTGGTCATCGCCTCCGGATTCACGCCGGGAACCGGTATGAACGAGCCGAGGCGGAACACCATCAACGCACCGATCACGAAGAAGATGCGCTGACGAAGCTCCGTCAGCTTGCCAAGCTTGCCGAGTGCATTGCCCTTGGCTTCAGCCACCGTCGATTACTCCACGCTGCCGCCGGCCGCTTCGATGGCTGCCTTGGCGCCGGCGGTAGCCAGCAAACCAGACAACTTCACCGCACGACCGATTTCACCCTTCAGAACGACCTTGACCTTCTTCGCGCGGCTGCTGATCAGGCCAGCCTGATGCAGCACGACGACGTCGATCACGTCTGCCTTGAGATGGGCCAGCTGATACAGGAAGACTTCCTGGCTCTCGGCCTTCTTCAGCGAACGGAAGCCGACTTTCGGCAACCGGCGCTGCAGCGGCATCTGGCCGCCCTCGAAACCATACTTGTGGGTACCACCGGCGCGGGCATGCTGACCCTTGTGTCCGCGACCAGCGGTTTTGCCCATGCCCGAACCGATGCCGCGACCGACGCGCAGGCGCGTCTTGTGCGAGCCGGCGGCCGGCTGAATGTCATTCAAACGCATGATGCTTACTCCTCGACCCGGACCAGGTAATAGACCGTGTTGATCAGGCCACGCACCTGCGGGCTGTCCTTCAGTTCACGGACGTCGTTGATCTTGCCCAGACCCAGCGCCTTGACGCTGAGACGGTGACGCGCCTGCACGCCGCGCAGGCCCTTGACCAGGCGCACGCGCACGGTCTTGTCGGCGGTTTGTTGAGACTTAGCCATTGCCGAGCACCTCATCCAGAGTCTTGCCACGCTTGGCGGCGATCTTCTTGGGCGAGGCAACAGCCTGCAAACCCTTGATGGTGGCGCGCACCAGGTTGATCGGGTTGCGCGAACCGACGGCCTTGGCCAGCACGTTCTTCACGCCGACCACTTCCAGCACGGCGCGCATGGCACCACCGGCGATCACGCCAGTACCCTCGGAAGCGGGCTGCATGTAGACGCGGGCTGCACCGTGGTTGGCCTTGATGGCATACCACAGGGTGCCGTTGTTCAGTTCGATGCTCACCATCTGGCGGCGGGCACGCTCCATCGCCTTGGAGATGGCCACCGGCACTTCACGCGCCTTGCCATAGCCGAAGCCGACCTTGCCCTCGCCGTCGCCGACCACGGTCAGCGCGGTGAAGCTCATCTGGCGGCCACCCTTGACGGTTTTGGCCACGCGGTTGACGGCAATCAGCTTTTCGAGCAAGCCGTCCGAATTTTCGCGATCGTTAGAAGACATGTTCTTTTCCATGTGCCCGGCAAGGCCAGGACTTTTGCTTGCGGCTGAGCCGCTTGGAGTTGTAGGTAGCGCAACGGGAATCAGGACCTGCCTGATTCCCAGGTAGTGCTTTTAGAACTTGAGGCCCGCTTCGCGCGCCGCATCGGCCAGAGCCTTGATGCGACCGTGAAAACGGAAGCCGGAGCGGTCGAATGCCACGGCGTCGATACCTGCAGCCATCGCGCGCTCGGCAACAGCCTTGCCCACCGCAGCCGCAGCCGTCAGGTTCTTGGTGCCCTTGAGGCCTTCGGCCACCGACTTCTGCACGGTGGAGGCCGCAGCCACCACGTTCAGGCCAGAAGCATCGAACACCTGCGCGTAGATGTGCTGGCCCGTGCGGTGTACCGAGAGGCGGGCCACGGCCAGCTTGCGGATATGGCAACGCGTGGACTTGGCGCGACGCAGGCGATTTTCGTTCTTGTTCATCGTGATATCTCCAGAAAGCGGATAGGCGCTGTACTTGTTCAGTACTTAGGCCTTCTTGGCTTCCTTCAGCGTGATCTTCTCACCGGCATAGCGCACACCCTTGCCCTTGTAGGGCTCCGGCGGACGGAAGCCGCGAATCTTGGCCGCCACCTGACCCACAACCTGCTTGTCGGTGCCCTTGATCAGGACCTCGGTCTGCGTCGGGGTTTCGATGCTGATGCCTTCCGGCGCCTCGAACACCACGGGATGGGAGAAGCCCAGGCTCAGGTTCAGCGACTTGCCCTGCATGGCGACGCGGTAACCCACGCCGACCAGCTCAAGCTTGCGCTCATAACCCACGGAAACGCCCTGGACCATGTTGGCCAGCAGCGCACGCGCCGTACCGCCGAACTTGTCGTCGGTGCCTTCAGCGAGGCTGATGGTGGCAACGCCATTGTCCACGGCAACGGTAACGCCCGGCAGGTGATGCACGGACAGCGTGCCCTTCGGGCCCTTCACGGAGATCGCGTCGGCAGCGACGGTCAGCTCCACGCCCTTCGGCAGGGAAATCGGTTTCTTGGCTACACGTGACATTGAATGACTCCTTATGCCACTTGGCCGATGACTTCGCCGCCCAGACCCTTGGCACGGGCCTGCGCATCGGTCAACAGACCAGCGGAAGTCGAGATGATCGAGATACCCAGGCCGCCGAGAACCTTCGGCAACTCGTCCTTGCCGCGATACACACGCAGGCCGGAACGGCTGACACGGGAAATGGTCTCGATGGCCGGCTGGCCCTCGAAATACTTGAGCTTGAGCTCGAGCACCGGCTTACCTTCCTCGGTGGAAGTCTTGGCGTCGAGGATGTAGCCCTCGTTCTTGAGAAGGTTGGCGATTGCCAACTTCAGTTTCGACGACGGCATACGAACGGCCGGCTTGCCCATCGATTGGGCATTGCGGACGCGCGTGAACAGATCGGCGATGGGATCAGTCATGCTCATGAAAACATCCTTCAGAGTGCACCGATATCCGATAAAACCGGAAATCAATCAAATTGTGAGCCGACAGCAAGTCGGCCTGCTTTGCGCAGACCGCCGACTATATCAGCATTTCCAGGTTTTAGCGAATCTCGATGCGGTAGTCGCATCAACGGCGGCACAAACATGCCGCCGGGTGAACCAGTCGCGAAGCCTCGGCCTCGCAAACCAGTCCGTGTTGGGTATTACCAGCTGGCCTTGCGCAGACCCGGCACGTCGCCGCGCATGGTCGCTTCACGCAGCTTGTTGCGGCCAAGGCCGAACTTCGCATAGACCGCACGCGGGCGACCGGTCAATGCACAGCGGGTGCGCTGACGCACCGGGCTGGCATCGCGCGGCAGCTTCTGCAGCTTGGTCTGCGCTGCCATCTTCTCCTCGTAGGAGGCGGTGGCGCTCAGCACGATCGCCTTCAGTTCACCGCGCTTGGCGGCGAACTTCTGGACGAGTTTGGTCCGCTTGATATCGCGGTTCACCATTGATGTCTTAGCCATGGATTACGCGCCTATCAGTTGCGGAACGGAAAGCTGAACGCTGCCAGCAGAGCTTTGGCTTCTTCGTCAGTCTTGGCGGTGGTGGTGATGGAGATGTCCATACCGCGCAGCGCGTCAACCTGGTCGAAGTCGATCTCAGGGAAGATGATCTGTTCCTTGATGCCGAAGTTGTAGTTGCCGCGACCATCGAAGGCGCGAGCCGACACGCCGCGGAAGTCGCGGACGCGTGGCAGCGAGATGTTGATCAGGCGATCAAGGAATTCCCACATCTGCGCACGGCGCAGAGTGACCTTGCAGCCGATCGGCCAACCGTCACGGATCTTGAACGAGGCCACGGAAACGCGCGCCTTGGTCGTGATCGGCTTCTGGCCGGAGATCTTGGCCATATCGGCTACGGCGTTCTCGAGCACTTTCTTGTTGCCCGCAGCTTCGCCCACGCCCATGTTCAGCGTGATCTTGGTGATGCGGGGAACCTGCATCACGTTCTGGTAGCCGAACTGCTCGGTGAGCTTCGCCAGTACCTGGTCTTTGTAAAACGTTTCAAGGCGCGTCATGACTTGTGTTCCTTACGCGTCCACGACCTCGCCAGTCGAACGGAACACGCGGACCTTGCGCCCATCTTCGAGCGTTTTGGTGCCGACGCGTTCACCCTTGTTCGTGGCGGGGTTGAACAGCTGCACATTGGAGAGATGGATCGAGGCCTCACGTTCGACGATGCCGCCAGCCTGGTTGGCCTGCGGATTCGGCTTGGTGTGACGCTTGATCAGATTCACGTTGGAGACGAATACACGGTCGTCTGCAACACGCAGCACATCGCCGCGCTGACCCTTGTTTTTACCGGTAATCACGAGGACCTGATCACCTTTGCGGATACGATTCATGTCTTGACTCCGCTCAGAGCACTTCGGGAGCAAGCGAGACGATCTTCATGAACTTCTCGCTGCGCAGCTCGCGGGTAACCGGTCCGAAAATACGGGTGCCGATCGGCTCGAGCTTGTTGTTGAGGAGCACCGCTGCATTGCCGTCGAAACGGATCAGCGAGCCATCGGGACGGCGTACACCCTTGGCGGTACGAACCACCACGGCATTGTACACCTCACCCTTCTTTACCTTGCCGCGTGGAATTGCATCCTTCACGGTGACTTTGATGACGTCACCGATCCCGGCGTAACGGCGCTTGGAGCCACCGAGTACCTTGATGCACATCAGTTCCTTCGCGCCGCTATTGTCCGCTGCGGAAAGCGTGCTTTGCATCTGGATCATGGCTGCACCCTCCCTTAGACTTTGGCGCGCGTGATGATTTCAACCACGCGGTGATGTTTGGTCTTGGACAATGGACGGCACTCGGCGATACGCACGAGGTCACCCTCGTTTGCACCGAGATCGTCCTGCGCATGCAGCTTGGTCGAACGGCGAATGATCTTGCCGAGCAGCCAATGCTGCACCTGACGCTCGACCAGCACGGTGACCGTCTTGTCCATCTTGTTGCTGGTGACACGACCCTCGAGGGTACGCGTCTGCTTTTCTGATTGAACCTGTGCTTCTTGAATCTGGTTAGCGCTCATGTCGGCCGTCCCTTACTTCTTGCTGCCGAGCACAAACTTCGTGCGGGCGATGTCACGCCGAACGCGGCGAAGCTGGTGCGGCTGTGTGAGCTGACCGGAGCCCTTCTGCATGCGCAGATTGAACTGCTCCTTGCGCAGATCCAGCAGATGCTGGTTCAACTCTTCGGCCGACTGGTTCTTGATTTCTTTGGTGGCCATCACATCACCGCCCGGGTCACAAACTGGGTCTGCACGGACAGCTTCGCTGCCGCCAGACGGAACGCCTCACGCGCCGTCAACTCGTCGACGCCCTCGATTTCATAAAGCATGCGACCAGGCTGGATCGGGGCGACCCAGAACTCGACGCTGCCCTTGCCCGCGCCCATGCGGACTTCGATCGGCTTCTTGGTGATCGGCTTGTCCGGAAACACGCGGATCCACAACTTGCCGCCACGCTTCACGAAGCGGGTGATGCAACGACGGGCTGCCTCGATCTGGCGCGCGGTGAGCGCACCATGCGTGGTCGCCTTCAGGCCGTACTCGCCAAAGCTGACGAGGTTGGAGCACTGGGCCAAGCCGTCGTTACGGCCTTTGAACTGCTTGCGGTATTTGGTTCGCTTGGGTTGCAACATGGCAACTCTCCTTACTTCGCAGTCCGCTCGCGGCGGCCGTCACCGGCCTCGCGACGCGAATCGTTACGACGACCTTCACCACCTTCGCGGCGCGGCTGCGAGGACGGCTCGTCCTTCGACTCCTGGGATGCTGCTGCCAGATCGAAGACCTCACCCTTGTAGATCCACACCTTGATGCCGATGATGCCGTAGGTGGTCTTCGCCTCGGCGGTGCCGTAGTCGATGTCGGCGCGCAGCGTATGCAGTGGCACGCGACCCTCACGGCTCCACTCGGAACGAGCGATCTCGGCACCGTTCAGACGACCGGAGACGTTGATCTTGATGCCCAGCGCACCCAGGCGCATCGCATTGCCGACCGAGCGCTTCATGGCGCGGCGGAACATGATGCGACGCTCGAGCTGCTGCGCGATCGACTCGGCCACCAGCTGTGCATCCAGCTCGGGTTTGCGCACTTCATTGACGTTGATGTGCGTCGGAACGCCCATCATGTCGCTGACTTCCTTGCGCAGCTTCTCGATATCCTCGCCCTTCTTGCCGATCACCACGCCCGGACGGGCGGTGTGGATCGTCACGCGTGCGGTCTTGGCCGGACGCTCGATCTGGATTTTCGAGATGCCGGCAGCGGCCAGCTTCTTCTTGAGCATATCGCGGACCTTGATGTCGGCCACGAGATACTTTGCGTAATCGCCCTTGTTGGCGAACCACTTCGAGTTCCAGTCCTTGGCAATGCCGAGGCGGATACCGGTGGGATGAACTTTATGACCCATCGTCTATATCCTCGGTCAGTTACCAACAACCACAGTGATGTGGCTGGTGCGCTTGAGAATGCGCGAACCGCGGCCTTTGGCGCGGGCGTGCATGCGTTTCATCGCCGGACCTTCATCAACGAAGATGCTGGATACTTTCAGCTCGTCGACGTCAGCACCGAGATTGTTCTCGGCGTTGGCGACGGCCGACAGCAGCACCTTGCGAACAAGGACCGCAGCCTTCTTGTTGGTGTAGGTGAGCACGTCGCTGGCCCGGCCCACGGGAAGCCCGCGGACCAGATCAGCCACCAGGCGT
This sequence comes from Dyella sp. S184, assembly GCF_009766065.1. Lineage (GTDB taxonomy): Bacteria > Pseudomonadota > Gammaproteobacteria > Xanthomonadales > Rhodanobacteraceae > Rhodanobacter. The sequence goes on from NZ_LMUE01000003.1 coordinate 450,594, forward strand.
GCCTTTTGCGCCGAGATGCGGGCGCCACGCAGGATCGCTTTGGCTTCGGTGCTCATCACTTACCCTTCTTGTCGCCGACATGGCCCTTGAACGTACGGGTCACCGCGAACTCGCCGAGCTTGTGCCCGACCATGTTCTCGTTGATCAGGACGGGTACGTGCTGACGGCCGTTGTGGATGGCGATGGTCAAGCCGACCATTTCCGGCAGGATCATCGAGCGGCGCGACCAAGTCTTGATCGGGCGCTTGTTGTTGGCGGAAACCGCAGCTTCCACCTTTTTTACGAGGTGAAGGTCGACGAACGGACCTTTCTTCAGAGAGCGAGGCATGTCGGTTTCCTGTTACTTCGTACGACGACGCACGATGAACTGCTGCGTGCGCTTGTTGTTACGGGTCTTGTAGCCCTTGGCCGGCGTGCCCCATGGGCTGACCGGATGACGACCACCTGAAGTCTTGCCTTCACCACCACCGTGCGGATGGTCGACCGGGTTCATCACCACACCGCGAACGGTCGGGCGAATACCCAGCCAGCGCTTCGCGCCAGCCTTGCCGAGCTTCTTCAGGCTGTGCTCGCCGTTGCCGACTTCGCCAATCGTGGCGCGGCAGTCGACCGAGACGCGGCGCATCTCGCCGGAGCGCAGACGCAGCGTGGCGTAACCGGATTCGCGAGCCACCAGCTGCACCGAGGCACCGGCGCTGCGGGCGATCTGCGCGCCCTTGCCCGGACGCAGCTCGATGCAGTGGATCGTGCTACCCATCGGGATGTTGCGCAGCTGCAGGCAGTTGCCGGCCTTGATCGGCGCATCGCGACCGGACACCAGACGATCGTCCACCGCCACGCCCTTCGGCGCGATGATGTAACGACGCTCGCCATCGGCGTAGCACAGCAACGCGATGTGCGCGGTGCGGTTCGGATCGTATTCGATGCGCTCGACGCGGGCGGCGATGCCTTCCTTGTCACGCTTGAAATCGATGATGCGGTATTGCTGCTTGTGACCGCCGCCACGGTGACGCACCGTGATGCGACCATGATGATTGCGACCGCCAGTCTTGGACTGCGACTCGGTCAACGCCGCGTACGGCGCGCCCTTGTGCAGACCTTCCGTACGGACGCTTACTGCGTCACGACGGCCGGGCGAGGTCGGCTTGTGGTTGATTAATGCCATCTCACAAAACTCCTGGCTCAGGCCTTGGCGGACACGTCGATGGTCTGACCATCGGCAAGACGCACATAGGCCTTGCGCTTGCCCTGGCGGCTGCCAGCGCGTTGACGAAAGGCTTTGACCTTGCCCTTGGTGTTGACGAGGTTCACCTGTTCGACCTTGACGTCGAACAACTTCTCCACGGCAGCGCGGACATCGGACTTGGTTGCCGCGGGGGCAACGACGAATACGTACTGGTTATGCTCGGCCAGACGCGCCGATTTCTCGGAGATGTGCGGCGCGCGCAGCGTATCGAGAATGCGTTCGTTGTTCATGCCAGCCACTCCTCGACTTTCTTCACGGCATCAACCGTCATCACCACGTGGTCGGAACCGACCAGGCTGACCGGGTTCAGGCCCATCACATCCAACACGTGGATATACGGGATGTTGCGTGCGGCCAGGAATACCGTCTCCGAAGCATCTTCGGACACCAGCAGCACGCGACCGGATACTTCCAGCTCGGCCAGCTTGGCGACCATCGCGGAGGTCTTCGGCGTCTCGACGCCAAAGCTCTCGACGACCTTCAGGCGACCCTGGCGGATCAGCTCGGAAAAGATCGAGCGGATCGCAACGCGGTAAGCCTTGCGGTTGACCTTCTGCTCATAGCTGCGCGGCTTGGCAGCGAACGTGCGGCCACCACCGACAAAGATCGGTGCACGGTAATCACCGTGCCGGGCGCCGCCGCCCTTCTGCTTCTTGAATTTCTTGGTGGTACCGGACATCTCGCCGCGCGACAGCTGCGACTGGGTACCGGCACGGCCGCCCGCCTGATAGGCGATGACGACCTGGTGAACCAGGGCCTTCTTGTACTCACCGCCGAACACTTCGTCCGACACGCTGAGCGACTTGGCGCCAATAACATTGAGTTCCATGGCGTCTCTCCTCAGCTCTTCGTCGTCGGGCGGATGATGACGTCGCCACCGGTTGCACCCGGTACCGCACCCTTCACCGCGATCAGATGACGCTCGGCGTCGACCTTGACCACTTCCAGACCCTGCTGCGTACGGTTGACCGCACCCATGTGGCCGGACATCTTCTTGCCCGGAAACACGCGGCCCGGGGTCTGACGCTGACCGATGGAACCCGGCGCGCGATGCGACAGCGAGTTACCGTGGGTAGCGTCACCCATCTTGAAGTTCCAGCGCTTGATCGTGCCCTGGAAGCCCTTGCCTTTCGACACGCCGGCAACGTCGACGATCTGGCCGACGGTGAACACGTCGTCTGCCTTGATCTCGCTGCCCACGGTGTACTTGCCGAGATCGTCGGCAGACACGCGGAATTCCCACAAGCCACGACCCGGCTCAACCTTGGCCTTCGCGTAGTGACCTTTCAGCGGCTGCGTCAGCAGGTTCGCGCGCTTGCTGCCCGCGGAAACCTGGACGGCGCTGTAGCCATCGTTATCGTCCGTCTTCAACTGGGTCACGCGGTTCGGCGTCGCTTCAATCAGCGTCACCGGAATCGAGCGGCCATCTTCAGTGAAGAGTCGGCTCATGCCGCATTTGCGGCCAACCAATCCGATACTCATCTTCGTATCCTGTCTGTCGCTCAACCGAGCTTGATCTGAACATCGACGCCAGCGGCGAGATCAAGCTTCATGAGCGCGTCCACGGTTTTGTCGTTCGGGTCGATGATGTCGAGCACACGCTTGTGCGTACGGGTCTCGTACTGGTCGCGTGCATCCTTGTCGACGTGCGGCGACGTCAGGATGGTGTAACGCTCGATTTTCGTCGGGAGTGGAATCGGGCCGAGTACCGTTGCGCCAGTGCGCTTGGCTGTCTCGACGATCTCACTAGCTGAGCGGTCGATCAGACGATGATCGTACGCCTTCAGCCGAATCCGAATCTTCTGGTTCGCCATAACCGTGTCCTGTTGTCGAAAGAACGTAATGTGAAACGAAACGGCTTCTCACCGCCTCGCACAACCCTTTACCACCACATCGGCAGCCGCAAACCAACTACGCGACCCCAAATTCGAAAAGACCAAGCGAGCGCTAGGCGGCTCGCTTGGACGTAATTGCGTATCACGCAAAAAAACGTAATCAGCAGGGCTGCACCCTGTGATTACATTGAATTGCGAGGGCCATCCCGGCCTGCGAACTCGAAGCGCATCCTGCGCCTCATTTCGCGGTAGATCGACCGAGGACTAGCCTCTATCGATAAGCAAGCTGCGAAGTATACATGCAAATTTCGGCTTAGTGAAGTACCCCGATGAAAAACATCGCAGGCTGTCTCACTTGACCGACGTTATCCGACCAACAGGCCGGATCAACGGCAGGAGTTATCCCGGCAGCTAGCTGCCGGGATAACAGGACTTACTTGATGACCTTGGCCACGACGCCGGCGCCGACGGTGCGGCCGCCTTCGCGAATGGCGAAACGCAGGCCTTCGTCCATCGCGATCGGGTGGATCAGGCTCACCACCATCTTCACGTTGTCGCCCGGCATCACCATTTCCACGCCGTCCGGCAACTGGCAAGCGCCCGTCACGTCGGTCGTGCGGAAGTAGAACTGCGGGCGGTAACCCTTGAAGAACGGCGTATGACGGCCACCCTCGTCCTTCGACAGCACATACACCTCCGCCTCGAAGTCCGTGTGCGGGGTGATCGTGCCCGGCTTGGCCAACACCTGGCCACGCTCCACGTCGTCACGCTTCAGGCCGCGCAGCAGCAGACCGGCGTTGTCGCCTGCCTGACCCTGATCCAGCAGCTTGCGGAACATTTCCACGCCGGTGACCGTGGTCTTCTGCGTGTCGCGGATACCGACCACTTCGATTTCGTCGCCGACCTTGATGATGCCGCGCTCGATACGACCGGTCACCACGGTGCCGCGGCCCGAGATCGAGAACACGTCTTCCACCGGCATCAGGAACGGACGGTCGATGACGCGCGTCGGCTCCGGGATGTAGCTGTCCAGCGCGTCGACCAGCTTGATGATCGACGGCACGCCGATCTCGCTCTGGTCGCCTTCCAGCGCCAGGCGGGCCGAACCGTGGATCATCGGGGTGTCGTCGCCCGGGAAGTCGTACTTGGACAGCAGCTCGCGCACTTCCATCTCGACCAGCTCGAGCAGCTCGGCGTCGTCCACCAGGTCCGCCTTGTTCAGGTAGACGATGATGTACGGCACGCCAACCTGACGGCTCAGCAGGATGTGCTCACGCGTCTGCGGCATCGGGCCGTCCGCGGCCGAACACACCAGGATCGCGCCGTCCATCTGCGCCGCACCGGTGATCATGTTCTTCACATAGTCCGCATGGCCCGGGCAGTCGACGTGCGCGTAGTGGCGGTTCGGCGACTCGTATTCCACGTGCGCGGTCGAGATCGTGATGCCGCGCGCCTTCTCTTCCGGCGCCGCGTCGATCGAGCTGTAATCCTTGAACTCGCCACCAAAACGTTCCGCACCGACCTTCGTCAGCGCTGCCGTCAGCGTCGTCTTGCCGTGATCCACGTGACCAATCGTGCCGACGTTGACGTGCGGCTTGGTGCGTTCGAATTTACCCTTTGCCATGCGCGCTAAACCCCGATGGAGTCAATGAATTGAAAGGAACCCGCCCTTTTCGGGGCTGACCGTGACCGGCCGGATGAAATGGTGCTCATAACAGGAATCGAACCTGTGACCTCTTCCTTACCAAGGAAGTGCTCTACCGACTGAGCTACATGAGCGTGTATTGGTGTATTTCAATCGTCCTCCATGACGGCGAAGAGCAAACCAGCATCCATGCCGGACAATTCAAAAAAGCAAAGTACCCAATGGAGCGGAAGGCGGGAATCGAACCCGCGTAATCAGTTTGGAAAACTGATGTTCTACCATTGAACTACTCCCGCCCTGCGCGGAACTCTTGCTGGTGGAGGGAGGTGGATTCGAACCACCGAAGGCGTAAGCCAGCAGATTTACAGTCTGCCCCCGTTGGCCGCTTGGGTATCCCTCCAACAAAGAACGCGTATTGTGTGGATCGGGCCCCAAACTGTCAACACCTAACGACGTCAAATCGGCATGTTGGAGTGAATTTCCGGCACCAACTTCAGCCCAATGATGCGGCGCGCAGGTCGACCAGCTTCTCCATTCCCTTGGACAGCTCCAGCAACTGTTTCGCCTGTGCCTGCAGCTGGCGCTCCTTGTCGTCACGCGGCTCCCAGTGCGGTACCGGGGTTGGCTTACCGTCAGGGCTGTCCAGTGCTACGAATACCATCACGCAACTGGTGGCCAGTCGATGCTCGTCCTTGCGCAGGTCACGCGCCAGCACGTCGACCGCCATGTGCATGCTGCTGGTGCCGGTATGGATCAGCCGAGCGCGCACCGTGACCAGATCGCCAATCAGGATCGGCGCCACGAACTGGATGCCGCTGACCGAGGCGGTAACGCAATATGCCCCACTCCAGCCCACCGCACAGGCATAGCCGGCCTGATCGATCCACTTCATCACCATGCCGCCATGCACTTTGCCGCCGAAGTTGACGTCGGTGGGCTCGGCGAGAAAACGGAACGTCACTTCACTCTGCTGACCTGGCATGCGGACTCCGAAGGGTTGGCTGGCCCCGCATTATGCCCGCTTGCGCCGCGATACCGGTGGCAGCGCAAGCTGCAGCAGCATCGGCGTGGTGATCACCCCGTTTGGCGACGGGCCTTCCGGGCCGGTCTCGACGAAGCCCAGATGCCGATACACCGGCACCGCGCAGCGGGTGGCATTGAGCGTGAAGCAGCGTGTGTCTGCGCGACGTACCGCATCACGCATCGTGCATAGCCATAGCTGGCGGGCGATACCCTGGCCCTGATAACGGGTGCTCACGAAGAACTGGGTCAGATGGCAGTCATCGCGCATCGCCGAAACGCCGACCAGTACGTCGTCCACATAGCCGAGGTGGAAACGCTGACCACCGACTATCTTTTCGCGTAGTACCTGCGCGCTGAGGCGCGCCAGTAGAGCCATCGCCGCGTCATGCGGCTGGTCCGGCACGACCCAGCGACGCACCACGCGGCGAATCAGGACACCAATGGCACGGGCATCGCCGGGGCGCCCCAGGCGCAGGCGCAAAGCAAGCCGGGTCATGTCACACCTCGTGACCTTCAATGCCTGCAAGTTTGCCAAGTATTCCGGGCAAAAAAAGCCCCGCCGCGGCGGGGCTTTCGGCATCTGCTGCGCGTAGCGCTCAGACGTTGAACAAAAAGTGCAGCACGTCACCATCCTTGACGATGTAATCCTTGCCTTCCTTGCGCAGCCGGCCCGCCGCACCGGCACCGGCCTCGCCCTTGTACTGGATGAAGTCGTCGTAGCTGATCGTCTCGGCGCGGATGAAGCCGCGCTCGAAGTCTGTGTGGATCACGCCAGCGGCCTGCGGCCCGGTGAAGCCACGCTTGATCGTCCAGGCGCGCACTTCCTTCACGCCAGCGGTGAAATAGGTCTGCAGGTCGAGCAGCTTGTAGCCGGCGCGGATCACGCGATTCAGACCCGGTTCGTCGAGCCCCATGTCTTTCAGGAATTCATCGCGATCGGCATCTTCCAGCTGCGCCATTTCCTCTTCGATCGCGGCGCACACCGGCACTACCTCGGCGCCCTCGGTGACAGCTCGGGCGCGCACCGCGTCAAGCAGCGGGTTGTTCTCGAAACCATCGTCGGCGACGTTGGCGATGTACATCAGCGGCTTCAGGGTGAGCAGGAACAGGTCGCGTACCAACGCCTTTTCCTCCTCGTCGAGGCCGAGGCTGCGCGCGGATTTGCCCTCATTGAGGCCGGCCGACAGTTTCTGCAGCACCGGCTTCTTGGCCAGCGCCTCCTTGTCGTTCGCCTTGGCCGCGCGCTCGGCGCGGTTCAGCGCCTTGTCCACCGATTCCAGGTCGGCCAGCGCCAGTTCGGTATCGATGGTGTCGATGTCCGAGATCGGGTCGACTTTGCCGGCGACGTGGATCACGTCGCCTTCGAAGCAGCGCACCACATGGGCGATCGCGTCCACCTCGCGGATGTGCGCGAGGAACTTGTTGCCGAGGCCTTCACCCTTCGACGCACCAGCCACCAGGCCGGCGATATCGACGAACTCGACCGCCGTGGGGATCACCTTCTGCGGATTGACGATGGCAGCCAGCGCGCCCAGGCGCGGATCGGGCACCGGCACCACGCCCACGTTCGGCTCGATCGTGCAGAACGGGAAGTTCGCCGCGGCGATGCCTGCCTTGGTCAGCGCATTGAACAGGGTGGACTTGCCGACGTTAGGCAGACCGACGATGCCGCATTTGATGCCCATGGCTTTGAATCCGGAAAATAAAATCGTGAATGGAAAATCGGAACAGCGGTGCGGGTTCAACGACTCCCGCTGCCCTACTCCCGACTTCCCGTCGTGTGCAGCTGCTGCATCGCCTTGTCGAACTGGCCAGCCACCGCCAGCGGTAGCACGTCCAGTGCGCGCGCAATGCCGTCGAGGATCGCGTCCTCGTCCTGCGCGGATGGGCGACCCAGCACCCACGGCGTGACCTGGTCGCGATGGCCAGGATGGCCAATACCCACGCGCAGGCGATGGAACTTGCCGTGATCCAGATGCGCCATGGTGTCGCGCAGGCCGTTCTGGCCGCCGTGGCCGCCGTCGAACTTCATCCGCACGGTACCGGCAGGCAGGTCCAGATCATCATGCGCGATCAGGCATTCATCCGGTTCGATCTTGTAATAGCGCAACGCCGAAACCACGGCGATGCCGCTCTTGTTCATGAAGGTGGCTGGCTTGAGCAGCCATACAGGCTCGCCGCCGATGCGCACCTTGCAGGTTTCGCCGTGCAGTTTGCCGTCGAAACCGAAGCGCTCGCCCTGCCCGCTGGCCAGGGCATCCACAAACCAGAACCCGGCGTTGTGCCGGGTTCGGAGATATTCGGCACCGGGATTGCCCAGCCCGACAATGAGTTGCAAACCAGCCATGCGGACAAGCAGCAGTGGCGGCCCGCGCTCGGTGGGAGCGCGGGCCGTCGCGGCTTACTTCTTGTCGTCTTTCTTGGCCGGAGCAGCGGCCACCGGAGCTGCAGCGTCGCCCTCAGCCGGAGCTTCTTCGACTTCTTCCTGCACGGTGTTGGCCGTGACCACGGCGATGTCGTGGCTCTCGCCCAGATGCAGCGCGACGATCTCGACGTTCGCCGGCAGCTTCAGCTCGGACAAGTGGACGATGTCGCCAGGGTTCAGCTCGCCCAGATCCAGCTCGATGAACTCGGGCAGGTCCTTCGGCAGGCAGGAGATTTCCACTTCGGTCAGATTGTGCGAGATCACCACGCCGGAGGTCTTGCCAGCGGCCGACTTCTCCTGGTTCAGGAAGTGCAGCGGTACGCTGACACGGATCGCCACGTTCTCGTCCACGCGCAGGAAATCCATGTGCATCATCAGCTGCTTGAACGGATGCTTCTGCCAGTCACGCACCAGCACCTTCTGCACGCTGCCATCGACGTTCAGGTCGAGCACCGAGGAGAAGAACCACTCGTGCTTGGCGGCGAGCAGGATGGTGTTGTGCTCGATCTGGATGCTCTGCGGAGCCTGACCAGCACCGTAAACAACGGCGGGCACGAAGCTCGCATGACGCAGGCGGCGGCTCGCACCTTTCCCCTCGTCCTTGCGGCTCTGTGCCTTGATTTCATGAGTCTTGATCATTTCAGTACTGCCTTAGGTTGGTAGTAACCGCTTCGCAGCGGTCGGATGACTTTCCCGCGACCAGAAAAGTCCGTTACTTGCACGCGGCATCCATGCCGCGAAAAGCTCAACATCAAAACCGCCCATCCTGGGCGGACTTTCAAATCTTCAATCCACGTACAACGAACTCACCGACTCGCCAAAGGCGATCCGGCGAATGGTTTCCGCCAGCAGCTCGGCGACCGAAAGCTGGCGGATTTTCGCACAGGCCTGCGCTTCCGCGCGCAACGGCAAGGTATTGGTGACCACCAGCTGGTCGAGCTGGGAGCCTTCGATATTGCTGATCGCCGCGCCCGACAGCACCGGGTGCACGCAGTAGGCGACCACCTTGCGCGCGCCACGCTCCTTCAACGCCGCCGCTGCCGCACACAACGTACCGGCGGTGTCGACGATGTCGTCGACCATCACGCAGGTCTTGCCGTCCACGTCACCGATGATGTTCATCACGGTGGATACGTTCGCCCGCGGCCGGCGCTTGTCGATGATCGCCAGGTCGGCATCATCCAGCCGCTTGGCGATCGCCCGCGCACGCACCACACCACCCACGTCCGGACTCACCACGATCAGGTCGTCCATGCTGTGGTTGCGCCAGATGTCGGCCAGCAACACCGGCGACGCATACACGTTGTCGACCGGAAGATCGAAGAAACCCTGGATCTGGTCAGCGTGCAGGTCCACCGTCAGCACCCGGTCGACACCGGCGGCGCCGATCATCCTGGCAGCCAGCTTGGCGGTGATCGGCACACGCGCAGAACGCGGGCGACGATCCTGCCGGGCATAACCGAAGTACGGAATCACCGCCGTGACACTGGCGGCCGAGGCACGCTTGAGTGCATCGGTCAGTGCCAGCAGCTCGAACAGATTGACCGCACTCGGCGCGCCAGTCGGCTGCAGTACGAACACTTCCTGCCGGCGGACGTTTTCCTCGATCTCGATCTGTACTTCGCCGTCGCTGAACGTACCGACCTGCGCCTTGCCCAGCGGTACGCCCAGGCGATGGGCGACATCCTCGGCCAGGACGCGATGGGCGTTACCGGTAAACAACATCATCGGGGTAGACGTGTCCACAGTGTGTTACCTCGAAACCAGCGACCATCAATGAGTGGCTGGGGCGGCAGGATTCGAACCTGCGTATGCGGGAATCAAAATCCCGTGCCTTAACCAGCTTGGCGACGCCCCAGTAATTTGTGTTCGTTCGTGCCTGATCTGGACTCGTCGACCGCCACCATGTCGCCGGCAGCCACCGTCTTGCCCATACCCATATCACTCAGTTCATGCCGCGATGACGCACCAGTGCATCCTGCAGGGGTGAAACCTCAACACCCGCGGCAACCTGCGCCGTGAATGCCACCGGACATTGTGCGGCAATCGCCACTACCCGATCGAATGATTTCGCTTCCAGAAACACGCAGCCACCGCTGCCGGAAAGCCGCGCCTCACCGAACCGGGCGAGCCAGTCCTGTGCGGCAGCTACCCGCGGATGACGCGCGCGCACCACCGGCGCGAAGGCATTTTCCGTCGTTTCGCCAGAAGCAAAGGATGAAATTGTCGCCCGCGGGGCATTTCGTGTCAATTCAGCGGCTTGAAAAAGCGCCGCGGTGGGTACTGGTTCGTGCGGGTCGAGTACCACGTAATGGCACCGTGGCAGACTCATCGGCGTCAGTTGCTCGCCGATGCCCTCGGCCCAGGCCGAACGGCCGCGCACGAACACCGGCACGTCGGCACCCAGCTGGCGTCCGAGTTCGGCCAGCAGATCCTCGTCCAGATCCAGCTTCCACAGCAGGTTCAGCGCCACCAGCACGGTCGCTGCGTCGGAGCTGCCGCCGCCAAGGCCACCGCCCATCGGGATGCGCTTGTCCACCTCGATCTCGGCACCCGCCGCCACCCCCGCATGCGCCTGCAGCAGGCACGCCGCGCGCACCACCAGGTCGGTGGCCTCGGGCACGCCTGGCACCTCACGGGTGCGCCTGATCGCGCCGTCATCGCGTACGCGCACGCGGATCTCGTCACCCCACTCGAGCAGGCGAAACACGGTCTGCAGCTCGTGATAACCGTCCGGCCGCCGCCCGGTGATGCGCAGGAACAGGTTCAGCTTCGCCGGTGCCGGCCACACCATCCATTCGCCATGTGCCAGCGGCGGCAACGGCCGGCTCATGAACACCCGCAGGTGTTCGGGGAAGCCGTTTTCACGGTCACGCTGGCTGGCAAGCGCAAACGTCGGATCGTTCTTGTCGACTACCGCAAATCCGTGCCTCGCATAGAACGGCGCATTCCAGGGCACGTCGGCCAGCGTACCCAGGTCGACGCGCCGGTAGCCCGCTGCACGCGCCCAGTTGCAGGCATGTTCCAGCAGTGCCGCGCCGATGCCGCGCCGCCCATATTCCGGCAGCACGTCGATTTCGGCGATGCCAATGCCGCCGCTGCCCACATCGGTATCCAGCCACACGAAACCGACCGGAACACCCGCTCCATCCAGCGCAGCCCAGACCAGTCCACGACTGATCGCCCGCTGCAGCAACTCCGGCGGGATCGACATCGCTGCATAGGCTGCCCAGGCCGAATGACCGCGGAACAGCTGCACGGCAGCACGCTCGATCGCACACAGCGCGTCGACCTGGGCCGACCCTGCTCGTTCAATGGAAAACTTCATGCGCCTGGGTCAGTGAGCCTGGATCAGTTGAATTGCCACGATTCGATCGACAGCCGCACTGTGTACGGCGGTTTCCCGGCATACACCTTGGTCGGCAACGGCGGCTTGCGGGTGGCATCCCATTCGCGATAGTCGACCGCCCAGCCATCCTGCTGCAACAGCGACGGCAGCCGATCGGTACCGAAGCTCAGTTCGGCCGGACCACTGTCCGCACGCAGGCCGAGCACCCAGGCACGCAGGTCACGCAACGGCACGTCCCAGCCGAGCGCCTTGTGCATCAGGACTTCGGCATCCGATCCATGCACCGGGCCACCGTCCAACCCCTCGAGCAAGGCACCATCCGGACCGCCACTGAGACGGAAATTCATGCCCGAGATCGCTGGCCCACGCAGCACGAACTCATATTGGTCACCGTTCTGGGTCCAGCTGAAACTGCCGGTGCCGCCCGACTTGCCGTCGGACACACCCAATCGGCCTTGCAAAGTCCAGTGATCGGCATGCGCCAGCGCCTGCTCGCGCTTGGCCTGGTCATTGAGCAGGCCGGTATCACCCTTCATGCGTACCACCGGCGCGCAGGCGACCAGCAGCAGCGGCAAGGCGGCGGCGAGGATTCGGAGATTTCGCTTCATGGATGCAGTCGCTTCAAGGTTGCCTGCAGGCTGCTGCTATGCGGATCGAGCTTGCGCACTTCGTCGAAGATTTCCTGCGCATCCTGCTTGCGGCCCTGCTTCCACAGCACTTCGCCCAGATGCACGCCGACATCGGCGTCCTTGTTCGCCAACCATGCACCACGCAAGGTCTGCGCGGCCTGATCCAGGTGCCCCAGCCGGTATTGCAGCCAGCCCCAGGAATCGGCAATCGCCGGGTCGTCCGGCTTGGCCGTACGCGCGGTCTGCAGCAATTTTTCCGCTTCGGGCAGGTCGCGATCGGCATCGGCCAAGGTGTAGCCGAGCGCGTTGCTGGCATCGACATCGCCCGGCTTGATCTTCAACAGGTGCTGGAAATCCTGCACCGCCTGATCGATCTGGCCCGCTTCGGCATAGGCCAGGCCGCGCCCGTACAGCAGTCCCGGATCGTCCGGCACCACTTGCAAGGCGCGACTGAACGCCTGTTCGGCCTGCGCAAATTTCAGCTCGCGGACATACAGTTCGGCATCGACCTCGTAGGCTTGCCGCAACAGCGCGGGTTGATCGAGATAGTCTATCTGCAGCTGATCCAGCAACTGATGTGCATCAGCCACCTTGCCTTGCGAATGCAGGATCAGCGCACTGCGCAGATCCGCGTCGAACGCATGCGGATCGTCGTCGCCGACCTGGCCATACCAGGCCAGCGCCTCGGCGTCGCGGTGCTGCATTTCGGCCAGCTGACCAAGCAGGTAGGCACTCTGTACGCGCACGTCCGGCGACGCCTGTTGCAGTTCCTGGTACAGCGCCGCCAATGCCTTGTCGTCCTTGCTCTGTGCGGCCAGGGCCGCGCGCAAGGCGTAGATTTCGGCATTTTGCGGGCCGTGCTCAAGGACCTTGGCGGCCCCAGCATAATCAGCCGCCTGACTGAGCAGTCCGGCATAGGCCAGCCGCAGCTGGACATTTTGCGGGGCTTTGGCGAGCGCCTTCTGCAACAGCGCGCGCGCGCCGTCCTTGTCACCATCCTTCAACTTCATCTGCGCCAGCCACGCATAGGTTTCGGCACTATTGAAACGTTGCACCGCTGCCTCGGCAATCCGCATGGCATAGGCGTGCCGATCGAACTTGTCACCCAGCTCGCTCATCGCCAGCCACGCCTGCGCGTCTGCAGGCAATCGCTGTGGCGTCGCCAGCGCCTCCAGCAGCTGGGCCGCCTGGGCCTGATCACGGGCACCGATCAGCACGCGACCGAATTGACGCCATGCATCCTTGTCGTTGCTGCCAAGCAGCAACTCCAGCTGGCGGCGCGCCTCGTCGGTATCGCCGCGATCCAGCGCCAGTTCGGCCCGCGCCCCGGCCATCGCCACTGGCTTGGCACCCAATGCCTGCCAACGATCAAGCCCGCGCTGGGCAGCGGCACTGTCATGTATCGCGATTGCCAACCTGGCCGCACGTTCGGCCACCTCTGGGTCATTGCTGAGCACCATCGCCTTGGCGTAATAGCCGGATGCCGCCTTCAGGTCGGTATGACTTAGCGCCATCTCGCCGGCCAGCAGTTGCGCCAGCACATCGTGGTCGGCATCCGGCGTGACCACCTGCAGTCGCGTCAGTGGTTGCGCCGAGGCGCTGCTTGTCTGTGTCTGGCGTGAAGGCGCACTGGCACAGGCCGCCAGACTCAACACCAGCACCGTCACTGCCGTAAAATGCCGCAGTTGCTTGAACTTGGCCGCACTGCTCCGCACACTACTCTCCATCTGTTCGCCTGTTTCGGCGGTACCGGTCATCACATCGGACGCCTTGTTCAAGCTTAGCCTACGCCGCCGACACCTGCCGCCGGGATGCCTGTCACACCATGCCGCTGATCGCCCTCGGGCTCAATCACCTCACCGCGCCGGTCAGCCTGCGCGAACAGGTGGCGTTCGATGAGGACGCCGCAGGCGAGGCCTTGCTCGAGCTGACCCGCGAACCCGGCGTTGAAGAGGCGATGATTCTCTCCACCTGCAACCGTACCGAGCTGTACGTCGGCGTGAGCGCCGGCGCCGAAGACATCCCGCAGGCGTGGTTGAGTCGTCATCATCATCTGACCCCCGGCAAGCTGGACGAGTTCCTGTATCGGCATGATGAACAGGACGCCGTACGCCACATGTTCCGGGTCGCCACCGGACTGGACTCGATGGTGCTGGGCGAGCCACAGATCCTCGGCCAGGTGAAAGATGCCTACCAGCAGGCCCGCGGTGCACAGGCGCTCAAGGCGCCGCTGGATCGGCTGTTGCAGCACACCTTCGCGGTGGCCAAGCGGGTGCGTACGGATACCCGCATCGGCGCGCATACGGTCTCGGTCGCGTTCACCGCCGTACGGCTGGCCGAGCAGGTGTTCGCCGATCTCAAGCAAGCCTGCGTGCTGCTGATCGGTGCCGGCGACACGATTGAACTGGCCGCGCGACATCTGGCCGAGAAGCAGGCGCGCCGGCTGATCGTCGCCAACCGCACACCGGAAGCCGCGCAGGAACTGGCCGGCCGCTACGGCGGCTACGCGATCGCCCTGGCCGACCTGCCGCAGCACCTGGCCGAAGCCGACATCGTGATCTCCTCCACCGCCGCACGGCAGCCAGTCGTGACCCGTGTCATGGTCGAGCAGGCGATGGCGACGCGCCGGCGCAAGCCGATGTTCATGGTCGACATCGCCGTGCCGCGTGATATCGAGGCCAGCGTGGGCGAATTGCCCGATGTATACCTGTACGGCATCGATGATCTGCGCCAGGTAATTGACGACAACCGGCGTTCGCGGGCAGCCGCAGCCCAGGAAGCCGAGGTCATCATCGACCTGCAGGTGGATCGTTATATGGCCTGGCGCCGGGCGCTCACGCTGCGCAATCCCGCGCTGGACATGCGCCAGCACGCGGAAATCTACCGCGACGAAGTGCTGGACAAGGCCCGCGCCATGCTGGCCCGTGGCAAATCGGCCGACGAGGCGCTGGCGTTCCTCGCCAACACGCTGACCAACAAGCTGCTGCATCATCCCAGCGCGCGCCTGCGCGAAGCCGCACTGAGTGGTGACCTGGACCTGCTGCATGCAGCAGGCAGGCTGTACGGGCTGGATGAAGAATCGGGCGCGAGGGAAGAATCCCGAAATGGGGACAAGTCCCGAAACGGGGACAAATAGCGAAAGCGGCCGGCTGCCGCTGTCGGATGTCATTCGCTACGGCGCAGGCCGCATCGCCTCGCCACTCGTCATTTATCGTTGTTTCGGGACTCGTCACTGCCCATGACCCCATCGATCCGCCGCAAGCTCGAAGCACTCGCCGAGCGCCACGAGGAAATCGGTCTGCTGCTGTCGCAGCCGGACGTGCTCGCCGACAACACCCGCTTCCGCCAGCTCTCGCAGGAATACGCCCAGCTCGAACCGATCGCCACCTCACTGCGTGAGCACGACCAGGCCGAACGCGAGCTGGCCGAGACGCGCGCGATGCTGGACGATCCCGAGCTGCGCGAGATGGCCGCCGATGATGTGCGGCGGCTGGAGCAGCACCTGCTCGATCTCGATGGCGAGTTGCAGTTGCTACTGCTGCCGAAGGATCCGCGCGACGAGGCGAATCTCTACCTCGAAGTACGCGCCGGCACGGGCGGCGACGAGGCCGCGATCTTTGCCGGCGACCTGTTCCGCATGTACCTGCGCTACGCCGAAAGCCGGCGCTGGCATGTCGAAGTGCTCAGCGAACACGCCGGCGAACACGGCGGCTACAAGGAAGTCGTCGCCCGCGTCGAGGGCAAGGGCGCGTATTCGCAGCTGAAGTTCGAGTCCGGCACCCACCGCGTGCAGCGCGTGCCGGAGACCGAATCGCAGGGCCGCATCCACACCTCGGCCGCGACCGTGGCGATCCTGCCGGAGCTGGACGAGATCGACGAGATCGAGATCAACCCGGCCGACCTGAAGACCGATACCTTCCGCGCCTCCGGTGCCGGCGGCCAGCACGTCAACAAGACCGACTCGGCGATCCGCATCACTCATCTTCCCACCGGCACCGTGGTGGAATGCCAGGAAGAACGCAGCCAGCACAAGAACCGTGCCCGCGCGATGAGCCTGCTCAAGGCGCGCCTGCTCGACGAGGCACAAAGCAAGCAGAATGCCGTCCAGGCCGAATCGCGCCGACTGCAGGTCGGCTCGGGTGATCGCAGCCAACGCATCCGTACCTACAATTATCCGCAAGGACGGATCACCGACCACCGCATCAACCTCACCCTGTATCGCCTGCCTGAAGTCATGCAGGGCGATTTGCGCGAACTGGTCGACACGCTGACCCGCGAGCACCAGGCTGATGAATTGAGAACACTTACGGCCAGTTGAAGGACCACCCTTGGCGATGATGCAGCCATACGCTAGCGTTGGCAGATGAATGCATTCCAATCACCCGAACTCGACACCTTGTTGGAGCGTCTGGCCAACCTGATCGAAACCGATGCCTGCACCGAGGCCGTGCAACTGGCCGAAGAGGCGTTGCCACGTTTTCCGGACTCCGCCGAGCTGTTGCGCTTGTGCGCGATTGCAGTGCTGCAGCTTGATCGCCGCCAGGACGCTTTGCGACTGCTGCATCAGGCTGAGCAGCTGAGTCCCGACAGTCTGCAAGTGCAATGCAATCTGGCCAGCGTGGGAATTGCCGACGGGCAAGCTGATGAGGCGATCGAGCGCATGCGCGCCGCACTGCGCAAGGCGCCCGGCAATCCGATGATCCTGTTGATTCTCGGCAATGCGCTGATGGCTGCCGCTCGTTATGCGCAAGCGCGTGAGTCCTATGCAATGGCGACCCATGGCATGCCGGACAATCCAAGGCTGCGGCTCAATCTGGCCGCGGTCGAACTGGAACTCGGCCACCCCGAACAATGCGCCATCCACGCCAATGAGGCGCTGCTGATTGCACCACGCATGGGTAGCGCCCATGCGATGCTGGGACATTCATATCACTTGAGCGGCAAGGTCGCCGAGGCAGCACAAGCTTACCTGCGCGCCGAACAACTGGAACCGGCAGAGAGCGAGCACCCCTACCATGCCGCGCTTATGCTGAATGACTTGGGACGGCTGGACGATGCCCAGGCAGCTTATGCGCGTGCGTTGCAGCTGAATGGCAGCAATGGCGCTGCACTCAGTCAACGCATCTTCACGTTGCGCCGGCTTTGCAACTGGAGTGAGCTTGAACTGTTGAGCGCACGTTTGCGGGTGGCCGTAGCTGGAGGCATGCACGGCATCACTCCCTTCAGCTTTCTGGCCGAAGACGCCTCGGCCGAAGAACAACGTCATTGCGCCGAGATATTTGCCGCCACCATCGAAACACAAATGACGCCACTGCGTCGGCAACTGGCCTTCATTCATCCGATGCCCGCAGCCGACACCCCGATCCGGATCGGCTTTGTATCCAACGGCTTCGGCGAACATGCCACCGGGCTGCTCATCGTGGCGATGCTCGAGGAGCTTAAATCCAGAGATCTCGAAATTCACCTCTACGCTACCGCCCCGAGTGACGGCGGCGCAATCCGCCAACGTCTGGAGGCGGCATGCAGCGTGCATGAGATTGCCAATATGCACCATGCGGCACAGGCCCAGCGCATCCATGCCGACAGCATCGAGATGCTGATCGATCTCAACGTTTATTGCGAAGGTTCCAATGCCAAGCTGTTTGCCTTGCGTCCGACACCATTACAGGTCAACTGGCTGGGCTACCCAGGCACCTCCGGTGCACCCTGGATGGATTACATGTTGGCCGATGCGATAGTTCAGCCCGACCATCTACGCGTAACAACCCGCGAAAAGCTGGTACGGCTGCCGCGCTGTTTTCAACCTAGCGATACCAGCCGAGTAATCGCACCGGCACCCACTCGCGAACATTGTGGCCTGCCCGCACAAGGCACCGTATTCGCCTGCTTCAACGCCAGCTACAAGATCAATCCGCAGGCATTCAACCTGTTCATGAGCATCCTGGCGCAAACCCCGGAAAGCGTGCTGTGGCTTCTGAGCGGCTCCCAGGATGCCAACCAGCGCTTGCGCGATCAGGCCATGCTGGCCGGCATCGCCGGAGAGCGGCTGATTTTCATGCCGAAGCTGCCACATGCTGAGTACTTGTCCCGCTATCAACATGTCGACCTGTTTCTCGACACGCTGCCCTATAACGCCCATACCACCGCTTCCGATGCACTGTGGGCAGGTTGTCCGGTACTGACCTGTGCCGGCGAAACCTTTGCCGGTCGGGTAGCCTTCAGCCTGCTGAAACATGCGGGCCTGCCCGAACTGGTGACTGAGGACGAAGCCGCCTTCGTGGCCATGGCAGTAAGCCTGGGTGGTAATCACAAAGCCTTGCAGCTGTTGCGACATCATCTGGAGCAACAGCGGATCAGCGGCGGCCTGTTCGACATGGCTGGCTACAGCTCTGATTTCCACCGTGCGGTGCAGGCGATGGTAGCCAGACGACGGATCGGCCGCCCGGCCGCCGATATCGATATTCAATAAACCATCAGGTGCCCCCATGGGTGATCACGCCAAGCATTACCACAAGGAACTGGAAAAGCTGCAGCACGATCTGATCCGGCTGCAGCATGGGCTGCATACAACCGGCAAACGCCTCGTGGTGATCCTCGAAGGCCGTGACGCGGCTGGCAAGGGTGGCGTGATCAAGCGCATCACCGAAAGCATGGATAACCGCGGCTACCGCATCGCCGCGCTGCCCAAGCCGAATGAGCGTGAATCGACACAATGGTATTTCCAGCGTTACGTTGAGCATCTGCCCAGCGCTGGTGAATTGGTGCTGTTCGACCGCAGCTGGTACAACCGCGCCGTGGTGGAGCCAGCCATGGGCTTCTGCAGCAAGGCTGAGTACTCGGCATTTCTCAAAGCGGCGCCAATCTTCGAAAAGCTGCTGACCGACGACGGCATCATCCTGCTCAAGTACTGGCTGGCGGTAGACCAAGCGGAACAGGAGCTGCGTCTGGCGGAGCGCGCAAACGATCCACTCAAACGCTGGAAACTCTCGCCGGTCGACTTGGGCGCACGCCAGAAATATGCCGAGATGGGCAAGCTGCGTGACACGATGATCGAGTGCACACATACACCCAACGCGCCATGGTTCGTGGTCGACTTCAACGACCAGAAACGTGGCCGCATCAACTTGATCCATCATCTGCTGGAACAGATTCCATTCCGTGAAGTAGATATACCCAAGGCCAGGCTACCCAAGTTGCAGGGCAAGCTCAGATCAGAAAAAGTGACGAACAAGGCACAGTGGGTTCCGGATATCGTGGATAAATCCCCGTGAAAGGACTTCCATGCGCATCTATCGCAGAACCCGGGAGCGCCTTATGACGGAGGATTTTCAATATTCCGGCACTGAACTTCTGCAGACGGGCGAAGATGCCCTGCGTAACTACAACGCCTGGATTGTGCGTCAGTTCGTCAAATACCTGACTCAATTTCCAGACAAGAAAACCGTGCTTGATTACGGCGCCGGGGTTGGCACCTTGAGCGTCATTTTCAAACGACTAACCAGGCTTACTCCCCTGGCGCTGGAAATTGACCCTGCGCAAAGAACAATACTCAAGCAGCGTGGCATCCCCGTTTATGCATCCATCGAGGAGTCACCGCAGAACCTGGATTTCGTCTACTCATCCAACGTGTTGGAACACATTGAGGATGATCTGGCAGCGCTGATTATCCTGCGAAAAAAAATGCACCCTGACGGTCGCATAGCGATCTACGTCCCTGCATTCGAGTCCATCTGGACAAGCATGGACGACAACGTCGGGCATTTTCGCAGGTACACCAAGGAAGGCCTTGGTGAAAAGCTGGTCAGGGCTGGTTTCGAGGTGGAAAACATACGCTATACCGACTCGATCGGCTTCGTACTTGCCTTCTTCTTCAAGATCATCGGCAGCAAATCAGGGAACCCGAGTCGATGCTCGTATATTATTTTTGACCGGGTGCTATTCCCATTGAGCCTAATGCTCGACAAGTTGACCGGGCGGTTTTTTGGGAAAAACGTACTCGCTTTCGCGCACATCCACAGCCCGCAACAACAATAAGCAATGCGCGCCAACGTCTCGTTCAACGCGTAAGAAACCCCTGGATATCCTGTGGCATCAGTGTTTCCCGGCTGACACTTCCGACTTTGGCAGCGGGCGGCCCTTCCCACAACCATAGCTCCAGCGCATCCAGGGCATCAGCCGCACCGCTTGCCAATATCTCGACTCGTCCATCCGGCAGGTTCTTCGCATGACCAGTCAGCTCAAGCTGCAGCGCCCGTTCACGGGTGCTGGCACGATAGAACACACCCTGCACGGTACCGCTGACAATGAACTTCGCCGTCGGCATCACTGACCGCCGATGATCGCCGTCAATGAGACCGCCGTGACGGGACCGATGAACTGTTTCGCCACCTTGCCGTCCGGACTGATCAGCCAGGTTGTCGGCAGGCCGCGCGGCTCGTCGAAATCCTTCGCTGGCTTGTCCAGCGTGACCTGCGCGATCGGATATACCACCGGGTGCTTGGCGACGAAGGCCTTGATGTCGGCTGGATCACTGTCGTCGTACGCCAGCCCGATCGCCGTGACGTTCTTGTGGGTAGCGACGAAATGCGAGATATCCGGCATTTCCTTGATGCACGGCACGCACCAGGTCGCCCAGTAATTGACGATCACCCACTTGCCGCGCTGTGCTGCGAGATCGAAGGTCTTGCCATCCAGCGTGGTGACCTTGAGCGTGGGCTGCACCGGCATCGCCGCATAGGCAGGCACGGCAAGCGCCAGCGCGAAAGTCAGCGCGGCGAACGATTGGGACAGTTTCATGCAGTTTCCTCGGATTCGATGGATGCCGGCGCAGGAAAGGCCTTATGCAGTCGCGTGCCCAGCTGGGTATCCAGGGCGGCGGCTACATTGGCGAGCAAGCCGATCAGTTCGTCGGGCAGCTCGAGGCCCAGTTGCGCCGCCTCCTCAGCGGGTTTCAATGGCAGACGATAACCGGTATGGACGTAGATCCGCAGCAGGTCGGTACTGTCGAGGCTGCGGCTCAGCAACCAGCCACCCGTCTCGCCACACCGGATCAGGTCGGCACGCCGCAGGTCATCGAAATAAGCGGCGATCAGGCTGCTTCGCAGATACGGTTCGCGCACACGCACGATCACTGGGTCCACGCAGGCGCCCGCGCGCTGCGCCTCGACGAAATGCCGCAGCACCACCATCAGTCCGAGGAACTCCGACCCTTCCGGCAGGGTTTTATTGGCTGGCTGATACTCGAAGGATGAGATCGACGCAGCAATCGACGCACATAGGATCACGATGATCCACGCCAGGTAGATCCACAGCAGGAAGATCGGCAGCGCCGCCAGCGCGCCATAGATCTGCTGGTAGGTATGCGCGCTGTGCACGAACCAGCGGAAACCCCAGCGCGCGAACTCGAACAGAACCGCGCCGAGCAGCGCGCCGATCGTGGCGTCACGCTTCGACACACGCCGGTTAGGCACCACCACATACAGCAGCCACAAGGTGATGAAGGTGACGACGAACGGCAAACCCCGCAACAGGCGCCCGCCCAGCCCTAGCTGAACCGCCGTGCCCTGAATCATGGGCAGCGCGGTGATGTAGGAACTCACCGCGAGCCCACCGACCACCAGGATCGGCCCCAGCGTCAGCGCAGCCCAGTACAGCAGCAGGCGCGAGACCCAGCCACGCGGGCGCTGCACGCGCCAGATCCGGTTCATCCGGTCCTCGATGCTGACCATCATCGAGATCGCGCTGAACAGCATCACCAGGACGCTGATGCCAGTCAGCCCGCTCGCGTTGCTGGCAAATACCTTCAGCGCATCCTGGATGTGGTGACCGGCGGCCGGCACGAAGCTGCGGAAGACGAAATCGAGCAAGGTATCGCGTGCACTCTCGAATACCGGGAACACCGAAAACATCGCCAGCGCCGCCACCATCAGCGGCACCAGCGACACCAGCGTGGTGTAGGACAGCGCACCGGCAGTCTCGAAGCACTTGTCGTCGACGAAGCGCTGCCAGATGAAGCGGTTGAAGCTCGAGGTGCGGTCGCGGTTGTAACGCAAAGCCATGGATATCCCTTCTTGGATTGCCATCCTGCGCTGGGCGCGACGGCAACATCGGCGGCATCACTCGTTACACTAGCGCATCGCCACTGAATGCCCCAAATGCATGGACATCCTCGTTCTGTACTACAGCCGCAGCGGCCACACCGCCCAGATGGCGCGACTGATCGCACGCGGCATCGAGGAAGTGCCTGGCATGCGTGCACGCCTGCGCCAGGTGCCGCCGGTGGCGCCGGTGACCGAGGTCGCACAACCGCCGGAGCCGGAAGACGGTGCGCCATATGTGAAAAAACAGGATCTGCTCGACTGCGTGGGACTGGCCATGGGCAGTCCCACGCGCTTCGGCAATATGGCGGCGCCACTGAAATATTTTCTCGACTCGACCGGCGCCGAGTGGGCCAGCGGCGCGCTGGTCGGTAAACCGGCTGCGCTGTTCACCTCCACCAGCACCATGCACGGTGGCCAGGAATCCACCCTGCTGACGATGGCGCTGCCGCTGCTGCATCACGGCATGCTGCTGCTCGGCGTACCGTATACCGAGCCGGCGCTGACCGCCACACAGAGTGGTGGTACGCCATACGGTGCCAGTCATGTCGCTGGTGCCAAAGGTGACAACCCGATCAGCGAGCACGAACGCGAGCTGACCCGCGCGCTGGGGCGCCGGCTCGCCGACACCGCACGCAAACTGGTGGCCGGCGCATGAGCGCACGCATCCCCCTGCCGACGGAGCAACGGCTCGGCTTGCTCGCCTGGGCTGCGTTGGTTGTGCTGCAACTGGTTTGGCATGCGTGGCTGTTTCCCGCGCAACTCATGCCCATGTGGCTGGTGCTGGCGATCACCGTCATCCCGCTACTGCTGCCGCTGCTGGCGATCCGCGACGCGCGACGCGCCCTGCTGTGGGTCGGCATCCTCAGTCTGTTCTACTTCTGTCACGGCATCGCCGAAGGCTGGAGCTCGTCCAGCGAACGCTGGCTTGCCTTGCTCGAGATCATCCTCACCCTGTTGCTGATCGGCACCTTGGGCGCTGGCGTGAAACGCAAGGCAAAGCCCTGAATCAGCCTCGCTTCACCTGACAGATCCGCAGCCCGTTCGACTCGTCTTTTTCGTTGCGGTCGAGTTCGAGACTGCTCTGCACCGGCTCGCAATTGCTCATCTGCGCGCCGGGAAGAAACTGCTGAAGCAGATCCAGATCCACGCCCGCGTCGTTACGCAACAATGCGTAGATTGTGCCGTGATGACCCGCGATGCGTTCGCGGACAAGCGCATCCGGGCGATAGCCCCGAGCCTGCCGGTTGAACCAGGTCAGACCGATATACTGGCTGGTCTGCGCATCGGCAAGGAAAGGAATCACGTAAGCCGCCGGCTGCCCGACCACCAATACCAGGCTATTCCGTTCAATCGTCGGAGGATGCACGTCGAAGGTCATGCTGGCATAGGGCCCGCGGCCCCACCCCGGGTATCTGCCAAACACGAACAACAGCACCAGCAGGCCTGCCATGAGCCGCGTCGGCCAGCGACGCGACGTACCATCGGCCTGCTTGCTGGCCGGCAATGCCTGCAAGGCCATCATCAGCAACAGGCCGGATAGCACCTCCAGCGGCACCGCATAGCGAAGAATCGAAAATAGGCCTAGCCACAAGACGTACCCCACCACCACGAATGCCACCAGCAGTCGCATCACCCGCGCACCTGCCAGCGGGTGGCTGCGCGTCAGCCAGGAAGTCACCACCAGGACAATCACCGAGAGCATTTCCAGGGCATAACGCCCATCTGCAGAGTTTTGCTCGGTAACCACGCCGTGATTCATTTTTATCCAATAAAACGGATAAAACAGCCACTGGCCCAGATCACGCGGCATGAACAAGCGATCCGTATCGCTGACTGCCGGGCCCCAATTTGAATGGAACAGCTCGTTGAACATCGGGAACACTGGGTTCCCGGTAAGGCGATAGAGCTGCCAGCCCCACCAACCATAGACCAGCATGAAACCCAGCAACGCGCCGACGGCATAGATCGGTGCCATTCGCCATGTGCTCGCACGCGCATCGAGGGCGACCAGCAACGCGAATCCCAGCGCTGGTGGATAGACCATCGCTGTAGGCTTCAGACCCACGGCCAAACCACACAAGAAACCTGCCAGCAACACGCGCCGTACCGGTTTTGATACCGGTGCAGATCCGCATAACGGCAGCAACAGATACAGCCCAAGCAGGATAAGCAGGGCCAACGGCACTTCATTGGAGCTCCTGCCCGCCTGCGACATCACCATGGTGCCAGTGGCGCCGATCAATACAGCCAGCAGATCGATCGCGCCAAAGGGACGTTCGCGGACACCGGAAAGCCGTATGGCGATCTGCAGCAGCACGAAGACCAATCCGCCGTACCACAGCCCCTGCACCCCAGCGAGAAGATGCGGCAGATGCCGCAATGGGCCCATGCCCAACAGAAAATAAGGGAGGTCCGGCAGCGGATTGAAAAAACTCTGCATGCCCGCCGGGGCAAGATCCAGCGCAAGCCGCCCATGCAGCAGTGCCCAGGGACTGTAGAGGTGATAGTTCTTCAGATCCCAGTCGTCGTCCTGCCCCCTGAGTACCGCATACAACGCGCCCAGCAACATGCAGACAAGCCATGCTCGCTTGCCACTGAATCGTTTTATGTCAAGCGGGCGCGTCACGACTCACGGTCTTGTTCGCAAAAATGCGGATGCCCCAGATAAGCCAGGTATTTCAGCTCGCGCCGCCCCAGGGTCACCGTGTCGAGCACCAGCCCGCAGACCAGGAACACGCCACCGAGAAGGCCCAGTGACGCACTCAGGATTGCCGTCGGAAACCTGGGTACCAGGCCTGTGGCCAGATAGGTCCCCAGCAACGGCACCACCAGCCCAATGGCAAGCAGGATGCACAGCGCGCAAGCAATCGAGAAGAATGCCAGTGGCCTGCCGTTCTTGGTCAGCTTGGCGATCGTCAGCAGGATGCGCCAGCCATCGCGCCAGGTATTGAGTTTGCTGTGGGAGCCAGCGGGACGCGCGCTGTAACGACTTGGCAGCTCCGCCACTGGCATGCGCAGCTCAAGCGCGTGTACTGCCAGTTCGGTCTCCGTTTCAAACCCCTGCGCATGAGCCGGAAACGACTTGACGTAACGGCGCGACATCACCCGGTAGCCGGAAAGCATATCGGTGAAACTGCTCCCGAAAATCCACCCAGTCAGGCCGGTGAGTAACCGATTGCCGAATTCGTGGCCCCGCCGATAGGCCATCTCATGGTCGGTTACACGGCTGCCCACCACCAAGTCGAGGCGATCGTCGAGCAAGCGCTGGATCATCGCCGGTGCGTCGCCGGCGTCATAAGTGGCATCGCCATCCACCATCAGGTAGATATCGGCATCAATGTCCGCAAACATGCGCCGTACCACGTGACCTTTGCCCTGCAACCACTCAGCTCGCACTTCGGCACCCGCTTCGCGGGCGATCTTGGCTGTGCCATCGGTCGAGTTGTTGTCATAGACAACAATGCGCGCCTGCGGTAACTGCACCGCAAAATCATGCACCACCCTGGCGATTGCCACAGCCTCGTTGTAACAGGGGATCAGCACGACCACACGCGGTGTCGGAAGGATTTTCATGGCGTTCGGTGGTCGCAGATGTAGTCGCCAGATTCTAGCCGTATCCTGCCGCCTTCTTCGCAACGGTGCACTTATACTCAAACGACCCGGATGCCAGGATCCAACCCATGGGATTCACGCAAGACGCTCCGCAGCTCGCCCAACCCTGGCACAGCGATCGTTTGCTGCATGCCCTGCTCGATCGCACCTTGCCTGCCGAGCGCCGCGCCGCGCTGGATATCGATCTGGCCGCGCTTGGTGATTACGCGCAGATGGCGTGGCTGCGAGCTACGCATAGCATTCGCCGCAAACCGGCACTGACACGATGGGATGCCTGGGGGCAGCGGGTCGATCGCATCGAGCTGACCACGGCATGGCTGGAAGGCCCGCAACTCACCACTCGTCATGCGGTACTCGCCGCCGGCCACACCGACAGTGCACATGCGCGACTGGAAGAGTTCGCTCGCGTCTACCTGTATCACCTCGCCAGCGAGTTCTATACCTGTCCGCTGGCGATGACTGACGGCGCCGCCACCGCGATCAAGGCGGCCGGCAACCAGGCATTGATCGATCGCGCGCTGCCGCATTTCCTCAGCCGCGATGCTTCGGCCTTCTGGCTCAGCGGCCAGTGGATGACCGAAAACACCGGTGGCTCCGACGTCGGCCACACCGAAACCGTTGCGCGGCAGAATGCGAATGGCCAGTGGCGGCTGCATGGGCGCAAGTGGTTCAGCTCGGCGGTCGTCGGCGAGGCGGCACTAGCGCTGGCACGTCCCGAAGGCGCCGGATCGGGGACGGCGGCGCTGGCATTGTTCTATGTCGAGACGATGGACGGCGAGCAGCGCAAGCCCGAGCTGATCATCGACCGTCTGAAGGACAAGCTCGGCACGCATGAATTGCCCACTGCGGAAATCCATCTCGACGGCCTGCCCGCGTGGCCACTGGGCGAGCTCGCCCACGGCGTGCGCCAGGTGGCGCCGATGCTCAACGTCACCCGCACCTGGAACGCGATCTGCGCCATCGCCAGCATGGCCCGCGCAATCAGCTTGGCACGCGATTACGCCACGCGGCGGCAGGCGTTTGGCCGTCCGTTGATCGAGCAGCCATTGCATGCGCAGACGCTGGCCGACATGCAGGCCGAGTTCGAGGGTGCGTTTGCGCTCGCATTCGAAGTCGCCCACTTGCTCGGTCGCGTCGAACATGGTGTTGCCGCGCCACACGAGGCAGCGCTTCTGCGCCTGCTCACGCCACTGGCCAAGCTGTGGACCGGCAAGCTGGCGGTGAAACTGTGCTCGGAAGCACTCGAATGTTTCGGTGGCGCCGGCTACATCGAAGACACTGGCCTGCCACAGCTGCTGCGCGATGCGCAGGTGTATGCGATCTGGGAAGGCACGACGAACGTGCTGTCGCTGGACAGCCTGCGTGCGTTGGCCGGCGACACCTTCGCCGCGTTGCGTACAGCCAGTGCCGCGTGGTTGGACGGCAACGACGACATGCATGCGGCCAGTGCGATCCGGCAGACGCTGGACGCCGCCGCCCGCTGGCTCGACCAGCACGCGGCCACGCGCGATACGCTGGAAGCCGGCGCACGCGGCCTCGCTATCACCTTGGCGCGCTGTGCGAGTGCTGCGCTGCTGGCGCGTCAGGCAAGCTGGTCGAGCCTGCATGGCGATCAACGTCCGGCAGCAGCTCTGCAGCGCTTCGTCGGCCACGGCCTCAACCGGCTGGCGACACCGGATGCTGGCAATACTTCGTTGCTGCTTGGCTGACGCCTTTCGGCAGGAGCGCACCCTGTGCGCGAATGCTCTTGTTCACACCTTGGCAAAGAGCATTCGCGCACAGGGTGCGCTCCTATCGGCCCCGTACGGGCTAAAATGGCCCTTCCCCCTATTCGGCCACCCGCATGCAGCATCTGACCATCGTCACCACCGGCGGCACCATCGACAAGATCTATTTCGACGACAAGTCGGACTACAAGATCGGTGCGCCGCAGATCGGCGAGATCCTCGGCCAGCTCGGCGTGGCATTCCAGTTCGACGTAATTCCGATCCTGCGCAAGGACAGCCTGCACATGGGCGCCGAGGACCGTGCACTGGTGCGTTCGACGATCGAGGCGCAGCCGCATCGCCATGTGCTGGTCACCCACGGCACCGACACCATGGTCGAAACCGCACGCGAGCTGGCGCATATCGAAGGCAAGGTGATCGTGCTGACCGGCGCGCTGAACCCGGCGCGTTTCCAGTGTTCCGATGCGGTGTTCAACATCGGCTGCGCGGTGGCTGCCGTGCAGACGCTGCCCAATGGCGTCTACATCACCATGAATGGCCGCGTGTGGGATCCGGCCAAGGTGCGCAAGAACCGCGACGCCAACCGCTTCGAGGAAGCCACCGGCTGAGCGGCTGCAAACGTATCGATGCCGGCCCAGCCGGCATCACAGCATGCCGGTCTCGAGTTTGGCCGCGTCGGACATCATCGAGTGACTCCACGGTGGATCGAACACCAGATCCACATCGGCCTCGGTGACCGTGGGAATCATCTCCAGCTTGGTGCGGGCGTCGTCCACCAGGATGTCGCCCATGCCGCAGCCGGGCGCAGTCAGCGTCAGTTTGACGTAAACCTTGCGCTCACCTGATTCGGTCTGTTCCAGGCTGAGGTCATAGACCAGCCCCAGCTCAACCACGTTGACCGGAATCTCCGGATCGAACACGGTCCGCAGCTGGTCCCACGCCAGTTTCTCCACGTCCGCATCGGTGGCATCAGCAGCCACCTCGATCGGCGCAGGCGGTTCCTTGCCCAGCGCCTCGGCATCCTTGCCGGCGATGCGGAACAGGTTGCCCTCCACGTACACGGTGAAGCTGCCGCCAAGTGCCTGGGTGATGTAGCCGATCTGGCCCGCCGGCAGGCTCACCACCTCACCCTGCGGCACCATCACCGCTGCGCAGTCGCGCAACAGGGTGAAAGGTTCGCTGCTCAGACTGAAACCACTCATGCGACTCGCCAATCCTGTATCTGCGGGCACGACCATGCGTCGCACCCAGGTTGTCTATTATGCCGCCCGCTGTCCGGGCACGCTTCTCCAAGATCAGGCCGGAACCACTGAAATCAAGGATTCACGCCGCATGCCGGCTTCGGCCAGCGGCTTGTTGCACGTTATGATGGCCGCTTTGCCCGATGGATAAATGCATGTTCCCAACCGTCCCGCCGTACGGTCGCCGATGAGCGCGCGCACCGTTTTGCTGTTTGTGTTCGCCCTGTTCATCGCCGTCATGCTGGGACTGGCCGCCGGCGCAACGTGGATGGTCGTGACGCTGTACCTGGGTCACCCGATGCCATGGCTGGCGCTGTTGTGCGGCGCGCTGCTGGCCTGGGCGATCCGGAACGGCGTGCGCGCGCCGGGCGGCGGTGCCGCAGTATTGGCTGCCGTCGCCACGGCGCTGGCGGCGATCTACGTCAACATGCTGATCGCTGCCGTGCAGATCGCCGGCAACATGGGCATGGGGCTGGTCGATGCCTTGCGCACGGCCGGCATCGGCCTGTTGTGGCAGCTGACGCGGTTGGCACTGGCGCCGGCAGACATCGTCTGGGCCTTGCTGGCCATGTTGCTGGCCGCATGGCTGGCCTGGCGTGCCCCGCGCAAGCGTTAAGCGGCTGACGCCGGATCAGGCGTCGACTGCCTTCAGCTCCGCCACCAGTTCTCCCACGGCCGCCTGGCCGTCGCCGTACAACATGCGCGTGTTGTCGGCGTAGAACAGCGCATTCTCGATGCCGGCAAAACCGGTACCCTTGCCGCGTTTGATCACGATCACGTGCTTCGCCGCACTCACGTCGAGAATCGGCATGCCGTAGATCGGCGACGCCGGATCGGTCTTGGCCAGCGGATTGACCACGTCGTTCGCGCCGATCACCAGCGCCACGTCAGTGGCCGGGAATTCCGGGTTGATGTCATCCATGTCGGCGATCAGGTCGTACGGTACACCGGCTTCGGCCAGCAGCACGTTCATGTGGCCCGGCATGCGGCCGGCCACCGGGTGGATCGCGAACTTCACCTTCACCCCGCGCTTGATCAGCAACTGGGCGAACTCCCACACCTTGTGCTGCGCCTGCGCCACCGCCAGGCCGTAACCGGGCACGATCACCACGCGCTCGGCGTAAGCCATCATCACCGCCGCATCGGCCGCGTCGATCGGTTTCTGCGCACCCTCGATCGCCTGCGCTTCGCCACCGGCCGCACCGAAGCTGCCGAACAATACGTTGCCGATCGAGCGGTTCATCGCCTTGGCCATCAGCTGGGTCAGCAATGTGCCCGCCGCGCCCACCACCATGCCGGCAATGATCATTGCCTCGTTGCCCAGCACGAAACCCTCGAACGCCACCGCCAGTCCGGTGAACGCGTTGTACAGCGAGATCACCACCGGCATGTCGGCGCCGCCGATCGGCAGCGTCATCATCAGCCCGAACAGCAGCGCCAGCACGAAGAACGCCGCGATCAGCGGCAGGCTGGCATGACCACAGGCCAACAGGATGCCGATCACCACCGCCGCTGCCAGCAACAGCAGATTGACCACGCGCTGGCCGGGGAAAACGAAGCGCTTGTCCAGCCAGCCCTGCAACTTGGCAAAGGCGATCAGCGAACCGGAGAAACTCACCGCGCCGATCAGTGCACCGAGCACGCCCAGCGCCAGTTCGACCGGTGTCAGAGTGACCAGGGCCGGTACCTGTGCCAACGCATTGATCGCCCAGCTCTCCGGCCGCAGCGGCGAGGTATCCGGAATGCCCGGCGGATGCAGGATCGCCAGCGTGCGCACGTAGCCGATCAGCTCGACCGCGCCGATCGCCGCCGCCGCGCCGCCGCCCATGCCGTTGTACAGGGCCACCATCTGGGGCATCGCGGTCATCGCCACGCGCTTGCCGCTCCACCAGGCGGCACTGACGCCGATCAGCACGGCGGCGATGATCAGGCTGCGGTTGTGCATGTCCGGCAGGAAGAACGTGGCCAGCACGGCCAGCAGCATGCCGTAGCCCGCCCACACGATGCCGCCGCGCGCGGTACGCGGCGAACTCATGCGTTTCAGACCGAGGATGAACAGCAGTGCGGCAAGGAAATAACAGCCCTTGATCAGGGTCGGCAGCCAGGTCATCACTTGGCCCCCTTGCCGGCGTCAGGCTTGCTGGACTTGAACATTTCCAGCATCCGCTCGGTTACCACGTAGCCGCCAGCGGCGTTCCCGGCCCCCAGCAGGACGCCGATGAAGCCGATCGCGATCTCGAACGGCGTCTGCGCATGGCCTAGCGCAATCATCGCCCCAACCAGCACAATGCCGTGCACGAAGTTGGAACCGGACATCAAGGGCGTGTGCAGGATCACCGGCACCCGCGCGATGATTTCATAGCCGGTAAATGCGGCCAGCATGAAGATATACAGCGCCAGGAAACCGTCGATCATGACTCATCCCTTATGAGAGCCGCCCGCCAGGACGTTGTGTTTGCATCATACGGGTGCCGGTCAACCCGTGCGAGCCTGCCGCGTTGATCACGGGAGTCGAACCGCTGGAGCCTGAGGATGCGCCACCTGACGATGCGGAGGCTGCGGCCATGAACAGCATGGTCAGCACCCTCGACGCGGAACTGTTGCGCGAAGACGCACGCGCGACACCGGCTACGCTGGACGCATTCCTGGCGCAGGTGGAACGACGCGCCTTTCGCATGGCCGAGCTGCAACTGCGCCATCGCGAGGACGCCATGGATGCGGTGCAGGACGCCATGCTCAGGCTGGTCAAGCATTACCGTGACAAACCCGCCACGGAATGGCCACCGCTGTTCTGGGGCATCCTGCGCCGGCGCATTGTCGATCTGCAGCGCCGCCGCAAAGTGCGCTCGATCGTGGTGGGCTGGCTCAGCGGGGGCCGCGATGACGACGGTGACGAGTTGCCCGCGTGGGAACCCGCCGACCAGGGTCCGGGCCCGCTCGACCGACTGCACGACGCGCAGTCGTATGCCGACATGGCCACCGCAGTCAGGCAGCTGCCACAGCGCCAGCGCGAGGCCTTCATGTTGCGCATGCTGGAAGGGCTGGACGTGGCGGAAACCGCGCTGGCCATGGGCTGCTCCGAAGGCAGCGTGAAAACCCATCTGTCACGCGCGATGCATCATCTGCGCGATCTACTGGAGGACTGGCGATGACCTCGTCCGATAAAAACCGGTCTGACAACCGGCACAACAAACCACTCGAACAACGCGCCCGCGAGCTCTATCACGAGGCCGCCCAGCGCATCGACCCCGTCACTGCCGGTCGGCTGCGCGCGGCGCGGCGACACGCGCTGGCTGCCGCCCAGGCGCCGCAGCACCATACCGCCCGCTGGCTGATTCCGACCGGCGCATTCGCAGCGATCGCACTGGCTGCCTTGATGGTATGGCAGCCGTTGCCGCGCCACGGCGCGGCGCCAGCGGACCAGGCCATCAATACGCCCGAGCAAAGCGCCGAAGTGGACAACGAGCTGCCGCCTGATGCCGACAAGACCGATCCGAACCTCTACCAGAATCTGGATTTCTATGGCTGGCTGGCTGCCAACAACAGTCAGAACGATCAGAACAGTCAGTCGGCAAATCGCTGAGACATGATTAGATTCCGCCTCTCGATCCTGCCGCTGGTATTCGCTGCGCTGCTCCTCGGCAGCGTCGCTGCCGCGCCCGCACGCGCGCAGGATGCACCACCACCGCGGCCGTGGAACAGCCTCGATCCGGCACAGCGCGATGTTCTGTCGCCGTTGCAGGACAAGTGGGACACCATGCCACCGCGCCGGCAGGCCACCATGCTGAAGCGCGCCGAGCAGTGGACTACCTTGCCACCGGGACAACGGGAAGAAATCCGCGAGCGCATCGCCCGCTGGCAGCTGATGACCCCGCAGGAGCGCAAGCAGACGCGCGAAAACCGCCGCCAGTTCCAGCAACTGCCGCCGCAACAGCGTGCGAAGCTGCACGCCGCATTTGAACGCTTTCAACAGCTGCCGCCGCAACAGCGTGAGCAGTTGATCAAGCAATGGCACGCCATCCCTCCTGCGAAACGCCTGCAGTGGATGAAGCAGTCCGGTCACAACGGGCCGCCGCCCGGCGGACGCTGACCCGCACACCACACATCGAATCACCCCGCGCAAGGCGGGGTGATTCGATGCAACCGCTCAACCGCTGCTGAAGCGGGTCTCGCCGGCGTGGCTCAGGCAGCTCTTGGCGACCAGCTCGTCGTTGAAGTCAGGCTGCAGCGCGCCATCGTGAACCAGCAGCTCGACGAAATTGAATACGTTGCGCGCGTACATTTCCGACGCATGTAGCGGTGCCCCGGCGGGCAGGTTGAGCGGCCCCAGGATCGTCACCCCGCCATGCTCGACCCGCTCGCCTGGCCGGGTCAGCTCGCAGTTGCCGCCACCTTCGGCGGCCAGATCGACGATCAATGCACCCGGCTTCATGCCATCGACCATGGCTGCCGTGAGGATCTTCGGCGCCGGCCGCCCCGGCACTGCCGCCGTGGTGACGATCACGTCGATCGATTTCAGGTGTTCGGCCAGCGCCTGCTGCTGCGCAGCGCGTTCCTCTGCTGACAGCTCACGCGCATAGCCGCCGCTGCCGGCGGCGCTGACGCCGAGCTCAAGAAACTTCGCACCCAGCGATTCAACTTGTTCACGGGTTTCCGGACGCACGTCATAACCTTCGATCTGCGCGCCGAGCCGGCGCGCCGTGGCGATCGCCTGCAGGCCGGCCACGCCGGCACCGATCACCAGCACCTTGGACGGACGAATCGTCCCGGCGGCGGTGGTCAGCATCGGAAAGAATTTCGGTGAAGCCTCGGCGGCAATCAGCATGGCGCGGTAACCGGCCACCGCCGCCTGCGAGCTCAGCACGTCCATCGCCTGTGCACGGGTGGTGCGCGGCAGCAGCTCCAGCGAAAACGCGGTCAGCTTGTGTGCGGTGAGTGCGGCGACGCGCTCGGCCGCACCATACGGGCGCAGTTGCCCGACCACCACGCTGCCTTCGCGCAAGCCGGCGAACACGGTGTCAGCCGGTGGCAATACGCAGGCAAGCAGGTCGGCTTGCGCCAGCACGCTGGCGGCATCGGCAAACTCGGCCTCAGCATAACTGCTGTCAGGAAAACCGGCGGTACGACCGGCATCGTGTTCCAGCAAGACGCGCAGGCCCTTGCCGCGCAGCTTCTTCGCCATCTCGGGTGTGATCGCCACGCGCCGTTCCCCGGCAGCGGTCTCACGCAAAGCGGCTACGGTGATCGGCATGGTGCAACCCCCTTCAAGTGGTTTGGACATCTTAGCGGGACTCGAGGCCAAGGTTTTGATCCGACCAAGGCCAAAAGAGTAAGCTGGCCCGCCGGCACGAGCCACAGGCGCTGCACGGGGTCATTGCTGGAGATCCCGATGTCCGTATCCCCGAACACATTCGATGACTTGCTGGCACTGGCGCGTGACGCGCGCGAACGGGCCTATGCACCGTATTCGCACTTCAAGGTCGGTGCCGCCGTGCTGACCCATGATGGCCGCCAGTTCAGCGGCTGCAATGTGGAGAACGCCGCCTACGGCCTGTGCAACTGTGCCGAGCGCACCGCACTGTTCAGCGCGATCGCTGCCGGCTGCCAGCCTGGCGACTTCGCCGCTCTGGCGGTGATCGCCGATACCAGCGGCCCGGTGAGTCCCTGTGGCTCCTGCCGCCAGGTGATGGCCGAACTGTGTGATGAGGCGATGCCGGTCGTGCTGGGCAATCTGCGCGGAGACCAGCAGGAAACCACCGTGGGAGCGCTGCTGCCTGGTTCGTTCAAACTACCGCTTTCGGCATAACGCCAAACGTATCGACCTCAAGCCGTCGCGGCGAACGTCGGATGCACGACAAGACAGTTGCGGCCATCTGACTTGGCGCGATACAGCGCGGCGTCTGCCTGTTCGATCAGCTGTTCGGGCGATTCCGGCCCTGCGCCTGCGAAACCGGAAATGCCCAGACTAACCGTCAGCTTGACCGACTCGCCGCCAGCCTGGATGGTGTTGGAGTCGACACGGCAACGGATGCGTTCACCAATGGTCTCGGCCTCGTCCCGTCCGGTATGGAGCAGCAACACCACGAATTCCTCGCCGCCCCAGCGTGCCAGGATATCCCCCGGCCGCAGTTCGGACTGGATGCGTTCGGCCACGATGCGCAGGCAGGCATCTCCGATGAGATGTCCATGGAGATCGTTGACGATCTTGAAGTGGTCCAGATCGAGAAAGATCAGCGATAGCGACTGTCGTGCCTGACGTGCAGCGGTCAATGCTTCGGCGATACGAACCATCAACGCACGACGGTTGTGCAATCCGGTCAAGGCATCGTGCTGTGCTTCATCGCGCGCATGATCGCGTTCACGTCGCATCTGCAGAGTGGATACTCCCAGTCCGAGTGTGAGCACCAGGCTGGACAACGACATTACCGCCGGCAGACCAAATTCGAGCCATGTTGGCAGCGGAACCCGCAGCAGCAGCTGCCCCGCGCGCAGCGCGGTGAACACCGACTGCGGGCTCCACGCCAGCAAAAAGATGCCGGCCGCCACACTACCGCGCCGCCACGCCACGACCACTGCGAGAATCGCCACCGCTCCGCAGATCAGATACAGCATATTGCCGATGTCCGCCTGCAGACTGTTGCCATTGTGGACACTCATGGGCAGCAACGCCGTCAGCGTCAGCACTGCCCAAGGCATGCGCAACCAGGAAAGCACGCGTGCAAAGTGCGGGACGATGCGTCGCATCTGGCAGAACTCGATGAGGAACGACAGCGCGAATGGTGTGCTCAAGGCAGCCACAAACCAGAGCGCACGGATGCCCCATGGCTCCAGCCACTGGCCGCCAGGCAACAGGTAGATATCACCGTTGGAGACCATCAGGTAAAGAAACTGCGGCACCAGGTAACCGACAAAGAACCCGTACAGCTTTTCTCGCAATGCCACCCATAGCGTCAATCCGACAAGGATCATGGTGAACTGCACTGCCTCGAAGAACGTCATCAACCGCGCCCAGCCGATATCGGCAGCTTGATAAGATTCCTCGGAATAGACCTCGGCGGTGAACGGTGTGCGCTTGGTGGAAGCGGGCACCCTTAGATAAGTGCTCTGGGCGGCGCCGAGATTCCGTGACAGCTCGAATACCAGGGCGCGCCGCGAGAAGCGCGGATCGCGACCGCTCTGGGCAAGGTACTGGCTTATCGGCTGGAATTCCGGCGCAGCGTACAACGTCACTGGCTGGAAGCGCGCATTCTGGATCACCAGTAGCGGCAGGCTGCGTTCGTGCCAGTCGGCCTGAAGTTGCAGGCGGTACCAGCGCGCAACACTCTTCACAAATACCAGATCATCGCTTTTGATTGGCTTGAAGGCAGCATCAAATGTGCCCGAAGTTACAGCGGCCGCGGCAGGATCGACACCCTCCGGCAGCGCGCTCACATGAAGGCTGACCGGGCCGGACTCGGCATGAACGCGCGCAGCTCCCCGCTGCGCGAAAGCCAGCAGGGCAAATGCGGCCATGCAGATCAACCATCGCTTCATAAGAAGAAGCCCCTCTGTGCAGCCATCCTACGCCTGATTTGTGACCTGCCAAAGGCCAACATGCTCGTGAAGTCAAGCGCAGCAATATCATCGTCGCCAATCGCATAGCGTCGATTTGCGGGCTAGCATGGACATCTTCGCCCATCCGGTTTCCCCATGTCCCGCTCGTTATCCCTGCTCCAGCAACGCCATTCCGTTCCTTCGCGCCAACTGGGTGAGCCAGCACCGGATGAGGCGACGCTGCATGCGCTGCTGGAAGCGGCGATCCGCGTGCCCGATCACGGCAAGCTGGTGCCGTTCCGGCTGATCCGGCTGCAGGGCGACGCGAAACTGCGTTTAGGCGAACAGCTGGCTACCATCGCGATTCGCAACAACCCGGAACTGTCCGAGGCCAAGCAGGAGAAGGAGCGCCTGCGCTATACCTTCGCGCCGTTGGTACTGGTGGTCGTGGCGCGCATCGACTCGCAGAGCAAGGTGCCGGAAATCGAGCAGAAGCTCTGCGCCGGCAACGTGGCCTACAACCTGCTGCTCGGAGCCTATGCGCTGGGCCTTGGTGCGCAATGGCTGACTGGCTGGGCGGCATACGACAACGAGGTCGCGGCCATCCTCGGACTGGCGCAGCACGAGCACGTGATCGGTTTCGTCCACCTGGGCACGCCGCAGCTTGATGTACCCGACCGCGATCGCCCGGCGCTGGCCGACCTGCTCAGCACATGGACACCGTGAGCACGTCGACGACCAGACCTCCTGCCGTCCATCTGGTCGACGGCAGTCTGTACGTATTCCGCGCCTGGCATTCGATGCCGAACGAATTTTTCGATGCGGATGGCCATCCAGTCAACGCGGTGCACGGCTATACCCGCTTCCTGTGCGAACTGCTGGAGCGCGCGCAGCCCGAGCACATTGCCGTGGCGTTCGATGCCTCGCTGACCAGCTCGTTCCGCAACGCGATCTACCCACCCTACAAGGCCAACCGCGAGCTGCCGCCACCCGACTTGGAACGGCAATTCGTGCAGTGCCGCGCGGTCACCGAGGCGCTTGGCATCCACCTGATGATCGACCATAGCTTCGAGGCCGACGACCTGATCGGCAGTACGGTGTGGAACCTGCGCGCTGCTGGCTGGAGCAGCGTGATCGTCTCCGCCGACAAGGACTTCGGCCAGTTGCTGGGCGAACACGACGAGCAGTGGGATTACGCCCGCAGCGTGCGCTGGGGGCCAGCCGGCGTGCATGAGAAGCTCGGCGTGCATCCGCATCAGGTGGCTGACTATCTCGCGTTGTGTGGTGACGCGGTGGACAACATCCCCGGCGTGCCCGGTATCGGCGCGAAGACCGCTGCCGCCCTGCTCAGCCACTTTGGCAGCCTGGATACCCTGCTCGACCGCATCGACGAAGTAGCCTTCCTGCGCCTGCGCGGCGCCGCGACCTGCGCCGCGAAACTGCGCGAGCATGCCGAACAGGCGCGACTGTATCGTCGGCTCACCCGCATCGCGCTGGATGCCCCAGGCGCATCCATGGCCGACGCGCTGCTGCGCCGTCCCCATGAGCCGGGCCAGCTCGACAATCTTTGCGAACAACTGCGCTTCGGTGCCTTCACCCGCAGCCGCCTGCGCGCCCTGCTGCGCTGAGTCAGTCATGCCGGTTGTGGCGATCGGCCACGCACGTCAACATGTGCGCTGCCTTCTGATCCGTGGCCACCGATGAACGATTCCGCAAACCGCATTCCCGCCGATGCCAGCGCTCCGGTGGAAACCCTGTGCGAAGGCCGCTGGCTGAGCCTGCGCAAGCGCGGCCGCTGGGAATATGCCGAGCGCAACAATCCCGGCGGTGCAGTGATCATCCTTGCGGTGACGGCGGACGACAACGTGCTGTTCGTCGAGCAGTACCGCGTGTCGATCTTGCAGAACACCATCGAGATGCCGGCCGGCCTGGTCGGCGACGTGGCTGATCAGGCCGACGAAAGCGCGCTGCTGGCCGCCCAGCGCGAATTGGAGGAAGAAACCGGCTACCGCTGCCAGCGGGTGGAATTCGTCCACTGCGGCCCGTCATCGTCAGGCATGAGTACCGAGATGATCACCTTCGTGCGCGCATGGGGGCTGGAAAAGGTCGGTCCCGGTGGCGGTGACGAGACCGAGAACATCGTGGTGCACGAGGTGCCGCGCCGCGAGGCTGGTGCCTGGCTGTTCGCGCGTGCCGCCGAGGGCTATTCGATCGACCCGAAACTGTTTGCCGGGTTGTGGTTCATCGAACACACCAACCCGCTGCGCATCACAGCGGGCGCCTGAGCGGCGCCCGACTTTGGCTGGGTCACCGCTGATCCAGCAGCGCATGGCGCCGCACGCGCCAGATCGCTGTGACAAGGCCGAGCAGCGCGACAACCAGCCATGCGCAGAGCATGGACGTGTCGTTGCCCAGCCACAGCACGCTGGCCACCGCGCCCACGGCCAGCGACCCCAACGCCAGCGCCAGCAGCACGTCACCCCGTTGACGATGCGTCATCAAAAGCAGAAACGCGCCCAGCGCTGCCAGCAATAAAGCCAGTATGGAACCACCCAGCACGAATTCCGGTGGCACCGGCAGGTCAGGAAACACGTCGAGCAACGGCACCTGGCCGACTTCCACGTCATAACCCTTGCCGTCGGCAGCATCGGCAGCAGCGACCAGCCGATCACCGTCGATGCGTGCAATGACGGTCACCTGCTGCACTGGCACTTCGTCCCAACTCACCCGCAAGTCGCCCAGCCGTGGGTCACCCGGGTGCGCACTGGTTACCAGATAATCCTGGTAGGGACTGAAGCTGGCCGCGAGGTTCGCCGGCAGCAGCTTTGGATCCGGCGCGATCTGCTCGGAACCGGGCAGCGCATGCAGCAACTGTGACGACAACTTGAACCCGCCCATCTGTACCAGTCCGGCATCGAACTGCTTGCCGCTGAGCGGAAAGCTGGAGGGGTTGGCATGTCTGGCCGAATCCTCGAAGTGGCTGGCATCGATTGGGTGATCCACCCAGTCCAGCTCGTAGTGCACGCTGTCGCCGATACGGATCTCGCGCCACTGGAACATTTCCACGTGACGCACCAGCACAGGGGTGTTCACCCGCAGGTTGAAATCCGGATCGCGTGGTGCCTCCACCACGTTCGGCGTACCGACCATCCGTACCATCGCTCCGTACTGGCCGGCTTGCGGATTCGCATTGTGTTCGAGATCGATTACTTCGCCACCATGGCGCGCGGCGGCGGTGCGATAGTTGATAAGGCTGCGTGCGCTCATCGCCACCAGCCCTATGCCAGCAAAGACCAGCAACGCGCCGGCGAAATTGCACGCCAGGCCGCGTATGGATATCGCTTTGCCGAATTTCATCAAGTCGCTCCCACTGCAGATGGTGGCGGCGAACCGTGCAACTCACGCACTTCGTCTATCGTGCCAAAACGACCACGTGCGTCACACGTCACGCGCGCCAGTGCACAGTCATGATCATGGGTGAAGAACAGCCGCACATCGCGTGCCTGCTTGTCTTCCAGAAAAGCGCTTTTCTCGTCGATCAGCCTCTCCGGCCAGCGGTCATAACCCATTGTGATCGGCAGATGCACCCAGAAGCGGCCCGGTATCAGATCGGCACAGAACACCACCCCACCGACTTCAGCCAGCATGAGGCCTGGCGTATGACCGTCCGAAAAACTGAAGCGCACCGACTTGCCCAGCGTATGCGAATACTCGCCCTCGACCAGTTCCAGCCGACCGCTGGCTTCCAGCAGCGAAGGCAGTTCCGGGATGAACGAGGCGCGATCGCGTGGATGCGGCTTGAGCGCGCGGCGCCAGTGCTCGGCACCCACCACAAAGTGGGCGTTCGGGAATAACAGCCTTGGCGGCTGGCCCTCCTGCCATGCCGCCAGCAGACCGCCGGCATGATCGAAATGCAGGTGCGAAAGCACCACCACGTCGATGTCCTCATGCTTCAAACCCGCCGTGGCCAGCGAATCCAGCAGTACATGCTGCGGTTCGACCACGCCATAGCGCTCGCGCAGCGCCGGCTCGAAGAACGCACCAATGCCGGTCTCGAACAACACGTTCCTGCCATCCAGATTCTTCACCAGCAGACAGCGGCAGGCCAGCGGAATGCGGTTCTCGGCATCCGGCTTGATCCAGCGTGACCACAGCGCACGCGGCGCGTTGCCAAACATCGCGCCGCCATCCAGCTGCTGTGAGTTACCGAGGATCGAGAACAGTTCCATGGCCTGACCTTACTGCACCTTGCCCAAGCCAGATGGCCGGCGCGGATCGCTGGCCGCATCGAGCTTGTTGGTCTTGCGATCCCAGGTCACTACGTTCATGAAGCCCCACGATTCGCGCTGCTTCAGCGTGTAACCCATCTTGGTCAACGCGTCGCTGGTCGCGGGGTCGAACGTACCCTCCTCCACATCGACCACGTCCGGCATGTACTGGTGGTGGAAACGCTTGTGCGCGGCTATCTGCAGCGCGCTCTCGCCGTCGATGAAATGCAGGATGCCTTCCAGTACCTGGGTGATGATGGTCGAGCCGCCCGGCGAGCCGATCACGGCGGTGCGGTCAGGGCCGATCACGATGCTCGGCGACATCGACGACAGCATGCGCTTGCCACCCTGCGGCGCATTCGCAGCGCTGCCGAGCAGGCCGTAGACGTTCGGCTTGTTCGGCACCAGCGCGAAGTCATCCATCTCGTCGTTCAGCAGTACACCAGTGCCGGCGGCGACGAAGGTGGAACCCATCGTGTAGTTCACCGTCGAGGTGACCGATGCCATGTTGCCGTCGGCATCAATGATCGAGAAATGCGTGGTGTGCATGCCCGGCTCGCTGGCTTCCGCACGCGGCAGCATCGACGACGGCGTGGCCTGGTCCGGCAGGATGCCCTGGCGCAGGCCATCGGCGTAGTACGGCGACAGCAGCATGTCCAGCGGCATCTTCACGAAATCCGGATCGCCCAGGTAATCGTTGTGGTCGCGGAACGCGCGGCGCATCGCCTCGACGATGGTATGCACGCGATGCGCCTGATCCATCTTCGACAGATCGAAGCCGGACAGGATGTTGAGGATCTCGGCGATCGCCACGCCACCGGATGACGGCGGCGGTGCGGTAACGATGCGGTAGCCGCGATAGTTCAGCACGATCGGCGTGCGCTCTTTCGCCTGATAACTTGCCAGGTCGGCAAGCGTCCAGTTACCGCCGGCCGCATGCACCGCGGCAACCAGCTTCTGCGCCGTCTCGCCGTGATAGAAACCATCGTCGCCATGCGCGGCAATCAGTTCCCAGGTATGTGCCTGATCCGGATCGCGCCAGATCGCGCCCTCGGCTGGCGGTTTGCCATCCGGCAGGTATTTGGAGACCGAGGCCGGCCAGCGCTGCAGATCCTGCTGCTCCGCGGCGATCGAGCCGCGCAGACGCTTGTCTGGCTGGAAGCCGTCGCGGGCGGTCCGGATCGCCGGCGCCAGCGACTGCTGCAATGGCAACCTGCCGTAACGCTTCGCAATCAGCACCAAGCCGGCCGGCTCACCGGGAATGCCGGCCGAGAGCGGCCCTTTCAGCGCGGTATCGCGGTTCGGGCTGCCATCGGGATTAAGGTAATCCTTGCTGTTCACCGCCGCCGGCGCGGTTTCGCGGGCATCGATGAAGATGTCGTGGTCGTCCTTGGCCCGGTGCAGCACAGCCATGAAGCCGCCACCGATGCCCGAACTCTCCGGCTCCACCACCGACAGCGTGGACGCCACCGCGATTGCCGCATCGAATGCATTGCCGCCCTTGGCCAGTACTTCGAGGCCGGCATTCGTGGCGAGGAAATTCGCACTGGCAATCGCCGCATGGCCAGGGCGCTGCTGCAGTTGCGACGACTGGATTTGCGCAGAATGTGCTGGCGTGGCTTTCGGCGAGCCGTCGGCAGCGAATGCCACGCTGCCAACCAGCAGCAGACTCGAGGTCAGTACTCGCCAATGCAGGGAAACACTCATGCCGCAGACTCCTTGGCCATCAGGTGGCGGTATTTGAGGTCGAGCTGTTCGGGCGTCTCGACATTCGCGGGGTCGGTGATGATGCACTCGACCGGACACACCACCACGCATTGCGGCTCGTCATGGTGGCCGACGCATTCGGTGCACAGCGCCGGGTCGATCACATAGAACTCCTCGCCCAGCGAAATCGCCTTGTTCGGGCAAGCCGGTTCGCAGACGTCGCAGTTGACGCAGGTGTCGAGGATTTTCAGGGACATGGTTTCGATACTACATGCCGGGCATGCGTGGCCCTAGGCACATGGACAGGCAAGGCATCTTCGACGCGGCCCTGCTGCGGGGAGGATGGTTCCTTATCACTGCCCTCTCCCCGCTAGGGCAGAGGGCAGGAAAGCATGGCCGCGCCAGGCGCGGCCAGCACTCACATGGCAACGAAGCGGAAGGTGGCGCCGATCGGCTTCAACGCATCGGTGACGCGCTGCTCGTCAGCCTTGTCGCCGATGAACAGGATGATCACGTCCTTGAACGAACCCGGCTTGGCATCCTTGAAGGCGGCCACGATCAGGTCGGCGGTCTTGCCCGAATCCGGGCCACCGAAAACCAGCATGTTGCCCGGCAGCACGCCACGAGCCACGGTGTCCTGCACGCTCTGCAGCTGACGGTCGTTCTGCGCCTTGGCATCGTCGGTGGTGGCTGCCGTCACCATGTAGGCATACGGCTGGCTGGCGGTCATGCCCTGCATGTTCTTCTGCACGATCTGGCCGAGGTAGTTGTTCCAGCCCTTGGAATCGTTCGGGTCGGTCGGCTTCGGTACCTGCTGCACCTGCTGGGAAGCCTGCTGATCGTCCTGCGACTTGTTGCAGGCGCTCAGGGTCAGGCAAGCGGCCAGCGCGACGGCAGCAATGAGAGCGAACTTACGCATAATGATCACCTTCTGTTTCGGGTTGCTTGTTGGAGCCGGTCCGGCTCTTCTGCCAGCGCTGCCGCATGGCTTGTTGCACCGCCGGATGCACGAAACCGGAGATATCACCGCCGAGGCGGCCGATCTCGCGCACCAGCGACGAGGAAATGAAACTGTATTGCTCCGCCGGCGTCAGAAACAACGTTTCCGCCTGCGGGATCAGGTGGCGATTCATGCTCGCCAGCTGGAATTCGTATTCGAAATCCGACACCGCGCGCAGGCCGCGGATGATCACCCCGGCGCCGACCTCCTCGATGAAGGTGGCCAGCAGGCAATCGAAACCGCGCACCTCCACGTTGGGCAGGTCGGCCAGCGCCAGCCGGGCCAGTGTGATCCGCTCGTTGATGCTGAAGCCCGGCCCCTTGCTGGAACTGTCGGCCACCGCCACGATCACCCGATCGAACAGCGGCGCGGCGCGCGTCACCAGGTCGGTATGCCCGTTGGTGATCGGATCGAAGGTGCCCGGATAGATGGCCAGGCGCGGGTTGCCCAAAGGTTTGCTCACGGGTCGAGGGTGGCAGTCGAAGATGGCACTAGCTTAACGGAAGCGCGCGCCGATAGAGCGCAAAACGCACCTCGCCGGCATGGCCATCACGGTGCAGCTGCCAGTTCGGCGGGAGGGCTGGCGCGCTGTCCCGCGGCGATTCCACATAGATCCACGCCTGTGCGGTCAGCCAGCCACCCGTCTCCAGTTGCTGTGCCAGCGCCGTCCACAGGCCCAACGCAAAGGGCGGGTCCAGGAACACCAGGTCATGCGGCTCAGGCGAACCCTTTAGGAATACCCCCGCGTCGACCGATGCCA
Organism: Dyella sp. S184; assembly: GCF_009766065.1. Classification (GTDB taxonomy): domain Bacteria; phylum Pseudomonadota; class Gammaproteobacteria; order Xanthomonadales; family Rhodanobacteraceae; genus Rhodanobacter. Next base: position 494,694 of record NZ_LMUE01000003.1, read on the forward strand.
CCTGGCCGGCACTCGTCTTGAGCCGCTCGAGGTTGTCGCGCAACGCCTGTGCCGCCCGCGTATCGCGCTCGACGAACTGCACACTGGCCGCGCCGCGCGACAGTGCCTCGATTCCCAACGCGCCTGTGCCGGCACACAGGTCCAGGCAACGCGCCCCTTCAAGCACCGGGGCCAGCCAGTTGAACAGCGTCTCGCGCACCCGTTCGACAGTGGGCCTCAAGCCCGGCAGCTCCGGCACATTCAGCCGCGAATTGCGCAAGCTGCCGCCGATGATGCGGATGCGCCCCGGCGCCGCGCCCCGTCCACCGCTCAAGGCGCCGCGCCCTCAGCGGTCGGACTCTCAGGGGCCGGACTCTCAAGGGCTCGTACAGGTTGGAGTGTTAGCATGCCGCCCATTGTCTTTGAATCACGGCCGCAATGCTCAAGTTCTGGAAGAAAAAGCCCGCCGAGACGACTCCACCGCCACCTGCCGCCACGGAGCCTGCCGACGCTGTCGCACCGCTTGGCAGCGAGTCAGCAGCGCTGAACGAGGCGCTCGCGGAGATCCCCGCGCCGGCCGATACGCGGGCAGAAGTCGAAAGCTTCGCAGTACCTGCCATCGATCCGGTAACCGAGGCGCCCGCCCCAACCAAACGCAGCTGGCGTGATCGGCTGTCCGGCAATGCGTTCGCGCGTGGCCTGACCTCGCTGTTCGTACGCCATCCCAAGCTCGACGACGACCTGCTCGACGAGCTGGAAACCACCCTGATCACCGCCGACGTCGGCATCGAGGCCAGCACCGAGCTGGTCGAGAGCCTGCGCAAGCGCATGCACAAGCGCGAATTCGCCGACGCCCCGGCCTTGCTGGCCGCGCTGCGTGAGGCACTGGTCGCCCTGCTGAAACCGGTCGAACAGCCGCTGGACGTACGCGGCCACCACCCGTTCGTGGTACTCACGGTCGGCATCAACGGCGCCGGCAAGACCACGACCATCGGCAAGTTGGCGCGCCGGTGGCGCGACGAACGCCATGCGGTAATGCTGGCCGCGGGCGACACCTTCCGTGCTGCCGCGGTCGAGCAACTCAAGACCTGGGGCGAACGCAACCAGGTGCCGGTGATCTCGCAGGGTCAGGACGCCGACGCTGCCAGCGTAATCTTCGACGCCCTGCAGGCCGCACGTTCGCGCGGCATCGACGTGCTGATCGCCGACACCGCCGGCCGCCTGCACACCCAGGGCGGCCTGATGGACGAGCTGGGCAAGATCGCCCGCGTGCTGAAGAAGATCGACCCCGCCGCACCGCATGAGGTGCTGATGGTGATCGACGGTACCACCGGCCAGAACGCGATCAACCAGGTGCGCCAGTTCCGCCAGATCGTCGGCGTCACCGGGCTGGTCGTCACCAAGCTTGATGGCACCGCCAAGGGCGGCGTGGTGTTTGCGCTGGCACGCGAGTTCGGGCTGCCGATCCGCTATGTCGGCCTCGGCGAAACCGCCACCGACCTGCGTGTGTTCGAGGCTGCGGCGTTTGTCGATGGCCTGCTGCCGGCAAGCCTCGGCGACGGGCACCTCCATGACTGAATTGCGGCAGCGAGGCTGAGCCGATGTCGCGCCGGCTGCGCCTGATCCTGCTGGTACTTGGCGGCCTCGTGCTGACCGCCGTGCTCGCCGTGGTCACTGCCGTCTATCTGCTGCTGCAGCCGGATCGCTTCACCGCGATGCTGCAGACCCAGGCACGCAATGCCGGTCTGGAACTGATCCTGGCCAGCCCGGCCAGCCCAACCCTGTTTCCGCGCCCGGCGCTGGAGTTGTCCGGCATCACGCTCAACGCGCCAGGCGCCAATGCGTCGATCCTGTTCGCCGGGCGTGGCCGGCTGACCTTGCCTTGGCAAACCCTGCTCGGTGGGTCACCCGTAATCACCCAGCTGGAGATCGATTCCCCGCGCGTCGACCTGGACGCGCTGCAGGATTGGCTGGCCACCCTGCCCGCGCAGCCCGCTGGCGCCCCGCCGAACATCCCGCGCATCGACACCGGCATCAGTATCAGCCGCGGCAGCGTGGTGCGTGGCGACGAACTGCTGCTTGGCGACGTTTCGCTTGAAGCCGGCAGCCTGATTTCGGGCCAGCCGTTTCCACTCAGCATGTCTGCCATCACTGCAGCCAAGACGCCATTGCAACTGCACCTGTCTGCCACGCCGCGCATCCAGGGCAATACGCTGCAGCTGGACAACATCGAACTGCACCTGTCGCAAGGCAGTACGTTGACACTTGCACTGAACGGCAGCGCGCACTGGCACGGTGCCGCCGACGCCGCCGCCAGTCTCACCGGCAAGCTCGATCATGCGGACGCCGGGCAATACGATATCTCACTGACTCTGACGCCGGCTGACCAAAGCGACCCGTTGTTGGTCGCGCTGAAACTGGATGGCCCCGACAACCACGCCGACCTGCGCATGCCGCCATTGGAACTGGCGCATTGGTGGAGCGCCCTGGGTGACGAACAAGGGCAGCTACAGATGCCACCGGGCAGTGGCCATGCCGAGATAGCCAGGTTCGAGGCTGGCAATGTCAGCATCGAAGGGCTGACCCTGCGCGCCGGCGACGACGTGCCCGCTGCCGCCAGCACCGCCGCGCCGGCAAAACCGGCGCTTCGCAAAAAACCATGACCGCCACCTTTGCCACACGCCTGCTGCGCTGGTTCGACCAGTACGGCCGCAAGGACCTGCCCTGGCAGCAGGCCACTGAACAAGGCCTGCGCGATGCATATCGCGTATGGCTGTCCGAGGTGATGCTGCAGCAGACCCAGGTCGCCACGGTGGTCGCTTACTTCGAGCGCTTCGTCGACGCGCTACCCACCCTGCGTGATCTCGCCGCCGCTGAAGAAGACACCGTACTGGCGCTGTGGTCGGGGCTCGGCTACTACCGCCGCGCGCGTTTCCTGCACCACGCTGCGCAGATCTGCGTCGAGCAGCACGATGGCGAACTGCCGCGTGACTTCGTCGCACTCAACGCGTTGCCCGGCATCGGACGCTCCACCGCCGGCGCGATCCTGGCGCAGGCGCACGGCCTGCGCTTCGCCATCCTCGACGGCAACGTCAAGCGCGTACTCACCCGCTACCACGGCATTCACGGTCATCCCGGCCAGAGCACGGTGGAGAAACAGCTGTGGCAGCACGCCGAGACCCACACACCGAGCACGCGTGTCGCCGACTACACCCAGGCGATCATGGACCTGGGTGCCACCGTCTGCGTGCGCTCGCGCCCACGCTGCGAGATCTGTCCGCTGGCCGCCGACTGTGTCGCCCATCGCGACGACCTCACCACGCAACTGCCCACCAGCAAACCAGGCAAGCGCATCCCCACCCGCGCCACCGTGATGCTGATCCTGCGCGACGCTCAGGGCCGCGTACTGCTCGAACGACGTGGCCCGCAAGGTGTATGGTCAGGCTTGTGGAGCCTGCCGGAAGCAACCGATCCCGACAGCGCGTGGCGCATCGCGCAGCAGCATGCACAGATCGACGATGCGCAAATGCTCACGCCGTTCACCCATGTCTTCAGCCACTATCGACTGAACATCGAGCCGCTCTTGTTCGATCGCGCGACAGCACAACGCGGCATCGCCGATAATCCGCAACTGCGCTGGTGCAGCGCCGGCGAACTGACTGCATTAGGCCTGCCTGCTCCGGTACGCACGCTGTTGCTGCAGCTCGATGACATGCACTGAACGCATGCCGCAGATTCCACCGTTCAAACCCGGCCAGACCCGCTCCATCAGGTCACGAGGACAAAAACCATGAGCCGCACCATCCATTGCGCCAAGCTCGGCACCGATGCCGAAGGCCTCGACTTCGCCCCATGGCCCGGCCCGCTCGGCCAGCGCATCTATGCCGAGATCTCCAAGCCCGCATGGCAGCAGTGGTTGGCCCACCAGACCACGCTGATCAACGAATACCGGCTCAACCCGCTCGACCCGAAGGCCCGCAAGTATCTCGCCGAAGAGATGGAGAAATTCCTGTTCGGCGGCGACTTCGCCAAGGCCGCCGGTTTCACCCCGACCGACAGCGAGCCTTGACGAAAAGCCGCGTATTCGGTCTAATGCGCGGCTCCACGTGACACCAGCAACCCTCGCGGTTGTCCAGATTTGGCCGAGTAGCTCAGTTGGTAGAGCAGGGGATTGAAAATCCCCGTGTCGGCGGTTCGATTCCGTCCTCGGCCACCATGTATATGAATCAAGCGCTTGATGTTTAGGCGCTTTTTTCGTGCCTGCTGTTTTCTTGCCCTCGTATCTACCCACAGCGATCGTGGCGACCGTCGGCACCCGTGTTGCACGCAGGACCGCACGCGGACCGAGCCATCAAGGGGTGGCGTAAGCTCCCCCGCTAGGTAGACGCCACAGAAGTAGAACTTTCTGGCATGTTTCGGCCAGGAGGT